>NZ_JBITHH010000004.1:0-726596 GCF_044457795.1 Streptomyces sp. NPDC050528 | reverse complement strand
CGCACCGGCGGAGCGGCGATCAGGAAGAACACGTACACCGCGGCCGCACCGAGGAAGACACCCACCTCGGGACGCGCCAACAGCCGTAGCGGCAAGGCCCTTTCGGAGGTCCGTCCGTCCGCTTCGAGGACCGGCGGAGCCGGCGACGGGGAGCCCGTCGCCGGAGCCGTGAGCTGAGTCATGGGTGTCACCTGGTTCCCTTGGCGGCGAACTCGGCCACCTTGGCGACGTTCGTCTTGTCGACGAAGGCCGGGCCGGTCAGCACGGGCTCCTGGCCGCCGCCGCTGTAGTTGCCGTTCGTCTTGTAGAGCCACAGCGAGTCGACCGCCAAGTAGCCCTGGAGGTACGGCTGCTGGTCGACGGCCCACTGGATCTTGCCGGCCTTGATGGCGCCGACCGCGTCCTTGTTGAGGTCGAAGGTGGCGAGCTTGGCCTTGCTGCCGGCATCGGCGATGGACTGGATGGCGGTCATCGCGAACGGGGCGCCGAGTGTCGTCACGTAGTCGATGGTCTTGTCCTGCGTGAGCTTGGCCGTGATCGTCGACTTCACCGACGGCATGTCCGTGCCGTTGACGTAGAGGATGTCGGTCTTGCCGGTGAAGGTCTTCTTGACGCCGGCGCAGCGGGCCTCCAGGGCGACCTGGCCCTGCTCCATGATCACGCAGATGGTGTGCTTGGCGCCGACCGAGTTGAGCTTCCGGCCGAACGCCTCACCGGCGATGCTCTCGTCCTGGCCGAAGTACTCCAGCAGGCCCTGCTTCTTCCAGTCCTGCACGCCGGTGTTGAAGCCGACGACGGGGATGCCGGCCTTCTCTGCCGTGGCGACGACGTTCTTCATGGCGTCGGGCTTGGCGAGGGTGAGCGCGATGCCGTCGACCTTCTGGTCGATCGCGTTCTGCACCAGGTTCGACTGGTTCGGGCCGTTGGGGTCGCTGGAGTACACGAGCTTGACGTTGTCCTTGGCGGCCGCGGCCTGGGCGCCCTTGCGGATCGTGTCCCAGAACGTGTCACCGGGGGCCGCATGCGTGATCATCGCGATCGTCATGCGGGGCGTGGTGGCCTTGCCTGCCGAGACACCGCTGCCGCTCTCGGTGGACTGCTTGCCTCCGGAGCTGCTGGAGCAGCCGGCCACAAGCAGTGCGGCCGTCGCCGCCGCCGCGACGACGGGGAGGATTCTGCGGGAGCGGGGGTGGGATGTACGGTCCATCTTTCCGGCACCTCACTGTGCTACAGGGGAAAGGGCGGCTGATCGTGCGAAGACCGCGGATCACATGCCGTTAACACGGCTGTTGCCTATGACGAGATAGAACCGTCACGCCACCCTGAGGTCAACGCTTGTAATGACATCATTTATCCATCACGACAAGATGTCTGAACAATTGCTTGACGGCCGCCAAAAGCGTGTCCCGTACATCGAATTGGAAATGAAAACAGGGGCGACGGGAGCGACCGTGGTTTCGCTCCCGCCACCCCTGTGGCCTTTTCAGTTCACGAGCGCCGCGGCACTCCGATAAGCCGCCGCGGCGGCCTCCCGCACCGGCAGCGCACGGTGCGTGTCGGAGAGGATCTCCACGCCCCAGGGGCCGCGGAAACCGGCCGTCCGGAGCGCGGCGACGATCCCCGGCAGGTCGAACGAGCCCTCTCCGCACAGGAGTCGGCGATGCACGGTGTCCTCGAAGAGCGTGCCGACGACGTCACTGTGGGCGTCGTTCAGCTCCACGCCGACGATCCGTGACCCGGGTACGTCCGCCAGTTCGGCCGGCGGCGTGTGGGCGCGCTCGACGTGCCAGACGTCGATGATGAGCCCGCCCGCCGGATGACCGGCGGCCTCGACGAGCCGTAGCCCGTCGTGCACGGTCTTGAGGTTCGACCAGGGCAGGGGCTCGACCCCGAGGCGGGCGCCCACGCCGTCGGCCTGGGCGGCCAGTACGGCGAACTCCTTGGCCCAGACGTCGAGTTCCCAGGGTTCGTCCGCGACGTCGGGGCCGATCTTGAAGGTGCGGGCGCCGAGTGCCTCGATGGCTCTGAGCATGCCGGTGCGGACGGTGTCCGACGCGGCCCGCCGGGGTCCGTCGGCCCACCAGTCGGTGAGGAGTTCGAGCTCGACGTGGTCGATCCCGTTGTCCGCGAAGAGCGACCGGATCCCGGCGATCCCGTACTCGCGCTCGGCCTCCACCAGGTCCGCGTACAGCAGCCCGAAGGCGGTGAATCCGGCGTCCCGCGCCGCTTCCACCCGCTCCCTCAGATTCAGTGGACTGCGCAGGTCCTCCTCGTCGGGAGCGGTGTCGCCCGCCGTGGTCCAACAAGTGGCCAGAAATTGGTCAGCGGTCATTTCTGTTTCCTGGATTCCTCACGTTCGGAAAAGAGGCGGAACCCGATCGCTCCGGCATTTTGGGATGGCCGTCACGCATCGGTCAATCCCTCAGAAGCCATCAAAAACGCATCAGGCCCCGTATACGACTACGCGACGCCGCGCAGCACCGAGCGCAGGTGCTCCGCGCTGGCCCACACGTCCTCGACCGGGCCCTTCGCCTTGGGCTCCTCGGTGAGGATGGTGTCCTGTTCGAGGACGTACCAGCCGTCGTAGCCGCGCGCGCTGAGGTGGGTCACGATGGCCTCGACGTCCACGTCGCCCGCGCCCAGCGGCCGGTACATGCCCTTGCGCACGGCGTCGGTGTAGCTGAGCTTGCCGTCCTGGACCTTGGCGGCGAGGGAGGCGTCCACGTCCTTCATGTGCGTGTGGGCGATGCGCTCGGGCGCCTGGCGGGTCAGCTCGGCCGGGTCGGTGCCGCCGATGAGGAGGTGGCCGGTGTCGAGACAGAGCGAGATCGCCGAGTGCTCCAGAACGCGGCGGACCTCGTCGCCGTTCTCGATCATCGTGCCGACGTGCGGGTGCAGGACGGCGCGCACCCCGCGCTCGGCGGCCAGCGAGGCGAGCCGGTCGAGGTTGGAGAGCAGCAACTTCCAGCCGTCGGCGTCGAGTTCGGGGCGGGAGTCGTAGCCGTCCTGGCCGGTGACGGCCGACAGGACGAGCACCTCGGCCTTGGAGGCGTCGTAGCCCGCGAGGAGCTGTTCGGCCTCGGGCAGCGGGTCGTGTCCGGGCACGTGCAGCAGCAGCGGGGTGAAGCCGCCGACGGCGTGCAGGTCGTGGTCGGCGAGGGTGCGGGCCATGGCGTCCGGCGCGCTGGGCAGGAAGCCCTCGGGGCCGAACTCGGTGGCGGCGAGGCCGACCTCGCGCATCTCGTTCAGGACCCGCTCGGGCGTCAACTGGTAGCCCCAGCCGGGCACTTCGCACACACCCCAGGAGATGGGGGCACCGGCGATCCTGTTCAGGGGGGTGGTGGTCATGCTGTGGCCTTTCTGAGGTTCCAGTCGGGGTTGGCGACTGCGGCCGGCGGCCGCCCCGCGAGGATGTCGGCGACACCGCGGGCGGCGTCGACGAAGGTCAAGGTCATCGCCCGGCGCGTCATACCCATCAGATGAGGGGTGAGAACCACGTCGGGGTGATCGAACAACGGATGGTAGAGGGCGGGTTCCGGATCGAACACATCCAGTCCTACGCCCGACAGCCGCCCCGATTCCAGTGCCGCCAGGGTGGCATCCGGGTCGAGCAGGCCGCCGCGCCCGCAGTTGATCAGGATCGCGCCCGGCTTGACGCGGGCGAGCAGCCGCTCGTCCACGAGGTGCCGGGTCTCCTCCACGAGCGGGGCGTGCAGGGTCAACACGTCGCTCGCCTCGGCAAGTTCACCGAGATCGGTGCGGGCCAGCTCGGCCGGCGGCGGGCTGAACGGGTCGTAGGCCAGCGTGCGCATCCCGAAGGCGGCGGCGAGTTCGCCGACCCGGCGGCCGATGCGGCCGTAACCGACGATGCCCAGGGTGGCGCCGTCCAGGTCGCCGACCGGGACGGTGTTGCGCCGGGCCCACTGGCCGTCGCGCACCAGCTCGGTGAGCGGCTTGAGGCGCTTGGTGAGGTGCAGGGCCATGGCGAAGACGCCCTCGGCGACGGCCCGGCTGCCGCTGTTCGGGGTGATGACCACGGGGATGCCCCGCGCGGAGGCACTCTCGACGTCGACGAGGTCCACGCCGACCCCGGTGCGGGCGATGACCCGCAGGCGCGGGGCGCGCCGTAGGAAGTCCTCGTCGACGCGGCGGTCGGCGCGGACGATGGCGCCCTCGGCGACCGCGAGATCGTCGGGCGTGGGGTCGGTGACGAACCGGACCCGTTCCCCCAGGACGGGGCCCACGGTGTCGGTGTCGACGGGCCCGAGGGCCACCACCACATGCTCGCTCATACGATCAACTCCGCACCGGATGACCGAAGTTGGCGCCCGGCACGGCGGGCACCGGCTGCCAGGCACCGTTCTGTGCGGAGGCCGCCGCGGCCGCGATGACCTCGGCGACGGCGTGCGCGTCCTCGATCGTCGAGTTGTTGTGCTCGATGCCGGCGACGGCGGCGAGGAACTTCTTGGCCTCGATCACCTTGAGGTCGTCGTAGCCCATGCTGTTGCCCGGGCCCGGCTGGAAGCTGGCGTAGTCGCCCATGTGGCCGTTGCCGAGGACGGTGGTGTAGCCCTGCTGGGGGCCGCTGCGGTCCAGGGCGACGCGCAGTTCGTTCATGCGCTCGAAGTTCCAGGTGACCGAGCCGTCGGTGCCGTAGATCTCGAAGCCGATGCCGCACTGCGGGCCGACGATGATGCGGGACGCCTCCAGCGTGCCGACCGCTCCGCCGTGGAAGCGGACGAGGGCGGCGCTGTAGTCGTCGTTCTCCACGGGCGCCAGCTCGCCGTCCTCGATCACCGCGAAGTGCGTGCCCGAGCCCATGGGCAGGATCGGGCGCTCGGTGTAGACGGTGCTGGTGAGGGCGGAGACCTCGTCGATCGGGGCGACGACATAGCTGACCAGGTCCACGACATGGCTCAGCAGGTCACCGAGCGCGCCGTGTCCGGCCAGGTCCCGCTTGAACCGCCAGGACAAGGCGCCCTTGGGCTCGGAGGCGTAGCCGGAGAAGAAGGTGGCGCGGACGTTGGTGATACGGCCCAGGCGGCCCTCGGCGATCAGCTCGCGGGCGCGCTCGACGGCGGGGGCGTGGCGGTAGTTGTAACCGATGGAGGTGACGACCCCGGCCGCGCGGGCTGCCGAGGCGACCTCGGCGGTCTCCTCGGCACCGCGCCCGACGGGCTTCTCGATCCAAAACGGCTTGCCGGCCTTGGCGGCGGCGATCCCTATCTCGTGGTGCAGGAGATTGGGCGCGCAGACGGAGACGACCTCGACCTCGGGGTCGTCGAGAACGGCACGGTAGTCAGTGCCCGCCCGCTCGTAGCCGAGGACGTCACGGGCGTACGCGGCGCGGTCCTCGGCCGTATCGGCGGCGTGGACGAGGCGGGGCTTGATGCCCAGCTCGGGGTAGACGGACGGGAGGGCCTGGTAGGCGCGGCTGTGCAGCTTGCCCATCCAGCCGACACTGATCAGTCCGACGCCGATCTCACGGGCGGCGCCCGGGGTGTTGGGGTTCATTGCTGTCTCCTGACGGTGCCAAGCAGCCTTCATGAAGTGGGGCGGGCGCGCCCTTGGGGCGCACGCCCCAGGGGCGCGGGGAACGGCGCGACCAGCCACGACGGCGCGCCGGACGAAAGACGACGCTCACCGCCCTGCGGCGCAGCCGCATAACGACACAGCCGGCCTCAACCTCTACCCCCGGGCCTGGCCGAGCGCAGCGGACAGCGCCGCCGCGAGCAGCGTCGCGTCCGAGCCGATGCCGATGAACGTCCACCCCTCGGCCCGTTTCGCGGCGGCCGCCGCCCCGTCGGGGACGAGCAGTCCACAGGCCTTGCCGTGCGCGGCGGCGGCTTTGCGGACGCGCTCCAGGGCCTCGCGGTAGACCGGCGCGTCGAACTCGCCGGGCACACCGAGGTCGTGACTGAGGTCGCGCGGGCCGACGAACAGGACGTCGACGCCGTCCAGCGCCGCGATCGCCTCGACCTCGGACAGGGAACTCGCCGACTCGATCTGGACCACGCCGAGGATCTCGCCCTCGCGGTCCAGCGCGCCGGAGTCGAGCCCGAAGCGGCAGGCACGGTTGTACGTGGCCACACCCCGGTCACCCGTGGGCGGGTACCTCAAGTGCCGTAGCGCTTCGGCGACTTCGGCCGCCGTGTCGAGGCGCGGCAGCATGATGCCGGCGGCGCCCAGGTCGAGGACGCGGCCGATGCGGATGCGGGCCGCGGACTCCACGCGGACGACGGTCGGGACGCCGTAGGACGCCGCGATCGGGAAGACGTAGCGAGCCTGTTCTTCGCCGCCCGCGCCGTGTTCGAGGTCGAGCAGCAGCCAGTCGGCACCGGCGGCGGCGCACACCTCGGCGGAGACCGGGGAGGCGGTGCCGACGAAGGTGCCCAACGTGGCCTCGCCGGCGGCGAGTCGGGCGCGCAGCCGCCCATGGTCCAAGGGTGAGTTGCTCATCCGTACCACCTCTGGGACGCGAGACCCTCTTCGTACTCGTCGCGGAGTTGCGCGACGGCTTCCTGCTCGGAGACCTCGGCCGGGGCCACGTCCCACCAGACACCGGCGCCGGGGAGGTCGGCGTGCGGGATCACGGGGACGACCAGGACGACCGGGCCGTCGTGGTCCCGGGTGTCGGCGAGCGCGGCGCGCACCTCGGCGGTGGTCGTGGCGCGGAGGGCGCGGGCACCCAGGCCTTCCGCCGTTTTCACGAGGTCGACCTGGAGGTAGTCGCCCTCCAGACGCGCGGGCTTGCCCGAGCCGATCCCCAGGCTGCCGTCGCGGTAGCGGAACTCGTTGCCGAACTCCCGCCCGTTGCGGCCCATTTGGAGCCGGTGGATGACCTGGTAGCCGTGGTTCTCCGGGATCACGATCGTGATTGGGAGTCGCTCCTGGGCGGCCGTGACCAGCTCGGTCGGCGCCATCAGGAAGGTGCCGTCGCCGAGCAGGGACAGCACGCGCTTCGACGCGTCCGGCTGCGCGAAGCGCACACCGATCGCGGCGGGCAGCTCGTAGCCCATGCAGGAGAACCCGAACTCCAGGTGCGCGAACCGCCCTTCGGTGGCGTCCCACACCTTCTGCAGGTCACCGGGCGGGCCACCGGCGGCGGCGATGATCGTGTCTCCGGCCCGCGCGTGCTCCTGGAGCAGACCGATCAACTGGCCCTGGGTCAGGGCGGCTTCGGTGCCCCGTACGACGTCGGAGTCGTCCGGCAGCGCGCTGAAGTCGAAGGCGGTGTCCGGGTCGAGCGCGGCGATGCGTTCCGCCTGCCACCGCTCGTCCAGGGTGCGCACCTTGCCCTGCCAACTCTCGGACGTGGTCGTGCCGTTGGCCTGTACGGCCTCTGCCAGCGCGGCGAGGGCGCGCTTGGCGTCGGCGACGATGCCGGTCGCGCCGAGGCGGCCCGCGTCGTGCACGTTGACGTTGATGCTGGCGAAGCGCACGTCCGGGTTCTGGAAGACGGAGTGCGAGGCGGTCGCGAAGTCGGTCAGCCGCGAGCCGACGGTGAGCACGAAGTCGGCTTCCCGGGCAAGGGTGTTGACCGCCGGGGTGCCTTCGAGGCCGATGCCGCCGAGCTGCCACCAGGCGCGGCGCTGGACGGCGCCCTTGCCCGCGAACGTCTCGACGACGGGGACGCCAGCCGCGTCGGCGAGAGCCTCCAGCTCCTCGGTGGCACCGGAGTACACTACCCCGCCACCGGCGATGATCAGCGGTTTCTCCGCCTCGGCGAGCAGGCGCGCGACCACGGCGACCTCGTCGGCGTCCGGTGCGGGGCGGCGGATCGGCCAGTCGTGCTCGGCGAAGAACGCGACCGGGTAGTCGTAGGCGTGGGACTGGATGTCCTGCGGGAGCGAGACGACGACCGCGCCGGTGTCGACGTCGGTGAGGGCGCGCATCGCCGCGGGGAGAGCCGTCAGCAGCTGCTCGGGGCGGGTGATGCGGTCGAAGAAGCGGGAGACGGGCCGGAAGGCGTCGTTCACCGAGGCGTCGGCCTCGATCGGGTGCTGGAGCTGCTGAAGTACCGGGCCCTGGTGGCGCGTTGCGTAGGTGTCGCCGGGCAGCAGCAGGACGGGCAGCCGGTTGACGGTGGCGAGGCCCGCGCCGGTGACCATGTTGAGCGCGCCGGGGCCGATCGAGGCGGTCACCGCGAGGGTGGAGTGCCGCTTGGTGGCCTTGGCGTAGGCGGTCGCGATGTGGACCAGCGCCTGCTCGTTCCGGCCCTGGACGAACGGGAGTTGGTCGCTGAGCTGGTCGAGGGCCTGGCCGAGTCCGGCCACGTTGCCGTGCCCGAAGATGCCGAGCGCGGCCGGTACGAGGCGGCGGCGCTCGCCGTCGGCCACGGAGTACTGGCGGGAGAGGTAGGTGACGACGGCCTGGGCGACGGTGAGGCGCACCGTGCCCTGTTGCGTCCGGTCGGTCATGAGTCGGCTCCTGAGTGCGGGGATGTACGGGGACGCGACGGGATCACCAGGGGCGGCCGTGCAGCACGATGGTCTTGACCTCGGTCATCTCACTGACGGCGGCGCGGGGGCCTTCCTTGCCGTAGCCGCTGCCCTTCAGGCCGCCGTACGGCATCAGGTCGGCGCGCCACAGGGGCGTCCAGTTGATGTGGACCGAGCCGGCGTCCATCTCCCGGATGGCACGGACCGCGCCCGCGATGTCGGAAGTGAAGATGCCGGCGCCGAGGCCGTAGTCGGTGCCGTTGGCCTGGGCGATGGCGGACTCCCAGTCGGCGGCCGAGCTGACGGCGACGGCGGGGCCGAACAACTCCTGCTGGCTGAACGGGGAGTTGGGGTCGACGTCGGCCACGACGGCCGGGGACACCACGGTCCCGTCGCGCTCGCCGCCGGTCAGGATGCGGGCGCCGTCGGCACCGGCCTGGGCGATGGCGCGCTCCACGCGTTCCGCCTCGGCGGTCGTGATGAGCGAGCCCATGGTCGTGTCGGGGGACGACGGGTCGCCGGTCGTGATGGCCTTGACCTTCGGCACGAGCGCGTCGAGGAAGTCGCCGGTGATCGACGGGTGCGTGATCACGCGCTGGACGGAGATGCACACCTGCCCGGCGTTGACGTAACCGCCCAACGCGACGGCGCTGGCTGCCAGTTCGAGGTCGGCGTCGGGCAGGACGACGACCGGGCAGGAGGCGCCCAGTTCGAGGGAGAGCTTCTTCACCCCGGCGACGCGTGCGATGTGCTCGCCGGTCGCGGTGGAACCGGTGAAGGAGATCTTCCGTACCCGGGGGTCGGTGACGAGGAGGTCGCCCAGCACACCGCCGGAGCCGACGAGCACCGAGAGCACGCCCTCGGGAAGGCCGGCGTCCACGAAGCACTCGGCGAGGGCCAACGCGGTCAACGGCGTGGAGGTGGCCGGCTTGAGGACGACGGCGTTGCCCGCCGCGAGCGCGGGGGCGAGTTTGTGGAGCACGAGCAGGGCCGGGTAGTTGAACGGCGTGATGGCCACGACGACACCGCACGGCTGGCGCAGGGTGAATCCGACCTTGTCCTGGCCGGTGCCGCGGTTGGCGTCCAACGGCAGGGTCTCGCCGTAGAGCTGGGTGCCCTCGAAGGCCGCGAGACGGATCAGGTCGCCGGAGCGGGAGGCCTCGCCGGTGGCCTCGGTGATGGTCTTGCCCGACTCGGCGCTGATGGTCCGCGCGATCTTCTCGGCGCGCTGGTCGGCGAGTTCCGCCGCGCGCAGCAGGATCGTCATGCGCTCGTGGGCCGGCGTCCGCCGCCAGATCGCGGCGCCGAGCTCCGCCGCGACGAGAGCCCGCTCGACGTCCTCGGGACCGGCCACCCCGACCGTGCCGACGGTGGAGCCGTCGAAGGGCGACGTGACCTCCCGGGTCCGTCCCTCCCCCGCCGATGCCTGCCACCGGCTGCCGATGAGTAGTTCCGCAGGCGCCATTGCCTTCTCCCTCCAGGAGCCGTCATGACCGAAAGACGTACTGATCAGCCGAGACGTACTGATCAGCCGCCGGCCAGGCCGTTTACATGGGCGCAACGGTAGGTGCGTCGCAGGGCATTGTTGAAGGGGTGGAATCCATCATTATCCCGTCATTGGACACATCTTTTTTCCATCATCCGTACCGCCACTACGCTCGACGCGGGCGGATCGTGCACGCTGCCGCAACACCCGCCCCTCTCGCCCCGCACGCCGACGACCAGAAGGAAGCGCACCCCACCATGGCCACGTCAGCCGTCCAGCCCCGCACCATCGCCTTCATCGGCCTCGGCATCATGGGCTCCCCCATGGCCGCGAACCTCGTCCGGGCCGGTCACACCGTGATCGGATACAACCGGAGCCGCCCGGCGGTGGACCGCCTAGTCGAGGCGGGAGGCCAGGGAGCGGACAACATCGCGTTGGCGGTCGGCGCTGCGGACGTGGTGATCACGATGCTCCCCGCGGACGCGGAGGTCACGGAGGTCGTGCTCGCCCCGGACGGCGTCCTGGCGCACGCCCGCCCGGGCAGTCTCCTCATCGACATGAGCAGCATCGGCCCGCGCACAGCGGTCGCCGTAGCCGAGGCGGGCCGGGCCAAGGGCGTACGGGTCCTGGACGCCCCGGTGTCCGGTGGCGAGGCGGGTGCGGTGGACGCCGTGCTGTCCATCATGGTCGGCGGCGAGAGCGCCGACTTCACCGACGCCGAGCCGGTCTTCCGCGCCCTCGGCACGACCGTCGTCCACGTGGGCCCGCACGGCGCGGGCCAGACGGTGAAGGCCGCCAACCAGCTCATCGTCGCGGCCAACATCCAGGCCCTCGCGGAGGCGGTCGTCTTCCTGGAGAAGTCGGGCGCCGACCTCCCCTCCGCCCTGGAGGTCCTGGGCGGAGGCCTGGCGGGCTCCACCGTCCTGACCCGCAAGAAGGACGCCATGCTGAACCACGACTTCAAGCCCGGCTTCCGCATCGACCTCCACCACAAGGACATGACCATCGTCACCGACGCGGCCCGCGCCATCGGCGCCGTCCTCCCCCTGGGCGCCCTCACCGCCCAGTTGATGGCGTCGGCCCGCGCGAACGGAGACGGCGCCCTGGACCATTCGGCACTGCTGCGGGGCGTGGAACGACTGTCGGGCAAGCACGTATAGCGCGCCTCAACTCTCCTACTAAGAAGGCGACTTGAGGACGCAGGCCATCAGCGGGACGCCTGCTTCAAGAACAGAGCGAGCCCGTTCAGAAGCCGGTCGACGTCGTCGGTGCCGGTGTAGGGCGCGAGGCCGATGCGCAGCCCACCGGAGTCGCCCAGCCCCAGCCGTCGCGAGGCTTCGATGGCGTAGAAGGAACCGGCCGGCGCGTGTACGTCACGTTCCGCCAGGAACCGGGAGGCCTCCTGCGTACCCTGCGCGCCGAACGATTCATCCAGGGTCAGGAGCACGGTGGGCGTACGATCGACGGCCTTCGAGTGGACGATGACCCCCTCCAACTCGGCGAGCCCGTGGTCGATGAGCGTGCGCAGGGTCTCCTCGTGCCGGTGGAGCGCGGCGAGACTCACGGCCAGCCGCTCGCGCCGGCTACCGGTGGCGTCCGAGTCCAGCCCGGCGAGGACGTCCACGGCGGTACTCGTGCCGGCGAGCAACTCGTAGGGCAGCGTGCCGAGTTCGAAGCGTTCGGGAACCGCGTCGGAGGACGGAAGAAGCTTGTCCGGCCGCAGGGTTTCCAGCAATGCGGGGCGAGCGGCAAGGACACCGTGGTGCGGGCCGAGGAACTTGTACGGCGAACAGACGAAGAAGTCCGCGCCGAGTCGGTCGATGTCGACCAGGGCATGCGCGGTGTAGTGGACACCGTCGACCCAGAACAGGGCGCCCATCTCATGCACCAGACGGGACATCTCGGTGACCGCGGGACGGGTCCCGATCAGGTTGGAGGCGGCGGTGACGGCAACCAGCCGGGTCCGCTCGGACAGAACGGCGCGGAGGTGGTCCAGGGTCAGTTCACCGGTAGCGGGGTCGAAGTCGGCCCACCGCACGGTTGCGCCAACACGCTCGGCCGCCTGTACCCAAGGCCGGATGTTGGCATCGTGGTCGAGCCGGGTGACGACGACCTTGTCTCCGGGCGCCCAACTCGCGGCGAGGGTACGGGAGAAGTCGTAGGTGAGCTGCGTGGCGCTACGCCCGAACACGATCCCCGAAGCCTCCGCCCCGAGCAGATCGGCCATGGCCTCACGAGCCCCGGTGACGATCGCGTCGGCGTTGCGCTCCCCCACGGTCACCTGCCCACGGTTCGAGAGCGGATTAGCCAGCGCCCGGGTAATGGCCTCGATGACAGGCCGGGGCGTCTGCGTGCCACCGGGCCCGTCGAAGTGAGCGGTCCCACCACTCAGAGCGGGAAACAGGGCGCGCAGGGCGGTGATGTCGTAAACCACGGAAGTGAGCTCCTGTCGATGCCGTGTACGGGCCGCGGGGCCCCGGGTGTCCAGGACGATCATCGGACATCGAGGGGGTTCGGGGCAGTGGGCGGGGGGTCGATGTCCGATCCAACGCGGATGCCGACGGCTGCACGAGTCGAGATCGCTGCTCCGCAGCGCGCGGCGCGGTGCCGACATGCGGCTCCGCCGCGCACAACCAGACCCCCTAGGGACGCGGGCCTGCATCCATATACGGCTCAGCCACGCAGGCGCACCCCTCGAACACCGCCACACCCAAACCCCCTAGGGGCGCGGGGAACTGCGCGACCAGCCCCCACCGACCCGCACCCACGAGCCGACCCAAAGCCCCGAAGCACCGCCCCGCAGCCTCAGCGCCCCGCCCGCCGCGGCAAAAGCCCGATCTCCTGCGCCCGAAGCACCGTACTCACCCGATCCCGCGTACCCAGCTTCCGATACAAACTCTCGACGTGCTTATGGACCGTACGGACGGAGATGCCCAGCCGGTGAGCAATGGCCGACGCCGTGAGCGCATCCGCGAGGAGCAGCAGGACAGTGACCTGGCGAGGCGTGAGCCGGGAGTCCCCCGGTACCTCCGCCGCCTCGGCCGGTGCCGCCATCGCACGCCACCGTTCGAGGAGTTGCCGCTGCTGCTCCACCCCGGCCAACAGCGGCTGCAACTCCTCGGCGGCCCGCACCTGGTCCTCGGTGAAGTCCGCACCCGCGCGGTACACCAGGCAACCGGTCACCGGAGTCGTCGTACCGGGCAGAGGTATCGCCAGAACGTGATCCGCGTCCATCAAGCGGCTGATCGTCCCCGCGGTGCGACTCCGCGCCCACCCTTTCCCGGCCATCCGATGCGCGGTCCCGGGTCGCCGGACGGCACCGGCCCTGGCGTAGTGGTCCGCGAAGGGATATCCCCGCCGCAGCACCGCCATCGCCTCGTCGTCGATCCGCCCGAAGTGCGCCGCGGCGCCGGGCGACAGCCCCATCGAGCCACTCCGGTCCGTCCACTCACCGAGCTTGTAGATCAGCGCCTCGCCCCCGCACACCTCCGGCAGGGCAGCCGCGACCAACGGCCACAACCGCTCGGGTTCCCGTTCGTGCAGCGCCGCCACCGCCACCGCCAGCATGCGTTCGTACGCCCCGGCCGGCCCGCCCGTCATACGCCCTCACGATCCCGCGTGTGTCACGTCCACGTACCTACGTACCCACGTACGTACTTCTCCCCATACCACCACGGCCACGCCACCCGGCAGAATGCACAGCGTTCCGGCAGCGCCTGCGACCGTATGGATCAAGGGAGTTGACGGTACGGATCCGCCTGCGCGGGGGACAGGCGGATTTCCGCCGTTCCGGGGTCAGACACCCGGGACGGGAAAGAGCAGGCAGCTGCTCGTGGCGTGCGCGAGCAACCGGTCCTTCTCGTCGAACAGTTCGGCCTGGGCGAGCGCGGTACGCCGTCCACCGTTCAGCACGGTCCCTACGGCGCGGACGCGCCCGGTGTCGGCCGTGATCGGGCGCAGGAACTTCACGGTCAGGTCGAGCGAGGTATACCCCATGCCCTGCGGCAACGTGGACTGCACCGCACACCCGGCCGCGGAGTCGAGCAGCGTGGCGTAGACCCCACCGTGCACGCTGCCGATGGGGTTGTAGTGCTCCTCCCCCGGTATCAGCGAGAACACCGCATGCCCGTGCTCCACCTCGTCGAGCGTGAAGTTCAGCGTGGCCCCGATGGGCGGCGCGGGCAGCCGCCCACCGATCAGCTCCCGCAGGAATTCCAGCCCCGTGGACTGTCCTACGGCGGCTGCCGAGACCCCCGGGTCCTCCCACTCGTACGTGCGTGACCGTCCCATACGGCGCTACCTCCCAGCTGGCTTCCTGAAAAGAAGCTAGATCCGCCCGCAGCTGACTGTCAATGACAGAGCCAGGTGGCTACGCTGGCCGCATGGAATGGCTCGACGTGAGCACGGAGAACTGCCCGGTCCAGAGCACGCTCGATCTCGTCGGCGAGAAGTGGACCCTGCTGATCCTGCGGGACGCGTTCATCAGAGTCCGGCGCTTCGACGACTTCCGGCGCCATATCGGGCTCTCGGACGCGGTGCTGGCCGACCGGCTCCGCAAGCTGGTGGCGGCCGGCATCCTGACGACGGTGCCCTACCAGCAGGCGGGGAGCCGCACCCGGCACGAGTACCGGCTGACGAGCAAGGGCCGCGATCTGTGGCCGATCCTCATGGCGCTGCGGCAGTGGGGCGAGACGTACGCCGCCGACCCCGAGGGGCCGGTTCTCGACGTACGGCACACCGAGTGCGGCGCGCCGATCCGCGTGGTGGTGGAGTGCGACGGGCCGCACGGTGCGCTGAAACCGACCGAGGTCACGGCCGCGCCCGGACCGGCGGCCCGTCCCGTACGGACCCCGCTAGCGACGTGAGTGCCTGCGCGACCCGGCGCCAACCGTGAGCGAGGCGCCGTTGCCCCGGTGGACGGTGGCGGTGGTGAACAGGGGCTCTGTGCGGACGAGTTGGTCGGTGCCGGGGACCTCCGGGTACAGGCCGAGGCTCGCCCACACCGCCCAGGACGACATGGCGCCGAGGTCGTCGTTGCCGACGAGTCCGCCAGGGGCGTCGGTGAACAGCGTGGACAGGGCGCGGTGCGTGACCGCCCCTGCACGGTCGGCGTGGCCGACGGAGGCGTAGGCCCAAGGAGTCCCGAACGAGGGCTCGTTGCCCAGGTAGGCGTACGGCTCACCGGCGCCCGCGTTGAGGTTGGTGAAGAAGGTGTCGAGGCGGGCGGTGACGGCTGCGTCCCCGCCCATCGCCGCGAACAGGCCGGGCAGATCCTGCGGAACCATCCACGTGTACTGGGCCGCGTTGCCCTCCACGTACTCCGTCTTCTGGGCCGGGGTGAAGGCGGGCCAGGTGCCGTCGGCGGCGCGGGGCTGGAGGTAGCCGGTGGCGGGGTTGAAGAGGTTGCGCCAGTTCCCGGAGGCCCGCAGCAGGGTGTCGTAGGACGTCAAGTCACCGATCCGGTGGGCGAGTTGGGCGAGCGCGTAGTCGGCGACGGCGTATTCGAGGGTGGTGGAGACCGAGCCCCAGACGCCCTTGGTGCCGGCGGGGACGTAGCCGAGAGAGTCGTACTGCTCGTGTCCGGGGCGCTGGCGGTTGTCCTGGCGGTCCGCAAGAGCCGTACGCAGCAGGGTGCTTGCGTCGAAGTCGGTGCCGCCGAAGGCGTGGATCGCGGACGCGATGGCGGGCAGCGGGTCGCCGACCATGACGCCGCTGCCGCCGTTCGCGAGGGTCCAGCGGTCGAAGTACCCTGCCTGGAGGCCCTGGTTGAGGACGGACTGTGCGATGTCGGAGGCCTCGCGCGGGGCGAGCAGTGCCAGGAGCTGGACCTGGCAGCGGTAGACGTCCCAGCCGGAGAAGTTCGCGTACTGGACGTGCCCGGCCTGGGTGCGGTGGACGAGGCCGTCCATGCCGGTGTAGCGGCCGTCGGTGTCGCTGAAGACGCTGGGGTGCAGGAGGGCGTGGTAGAGCGCGGTGTAGAAGACGCGGCGCTGCGCGTCCGTACCACCGCCGACGGTGATCCGGTTCAGCCACCCGTTCCAGTCGTCGCGCACGTCCTGCCGGATCGTGTCGTACGACTGTGCCTTCTGCTCGTTCAGCGCGTTGCGGCGGGCGCCCTCCACGTCGACGAAGGAGACGCCGACCCGGGCGGTCACCGTGCGCACGCCGGGGGCGAAGGTGACCATGGCCGAGCCCGCCTTGCCGTCGGGGTGGGAGGCCTGGGCGAAAGGCTGGTCGAAGGTCGCGTGGAAGTAGAGCCGGTAGCGGTTCTTGGACTTGCAGAAGGCACCGCTGTCGCTGTACCCGGAGAGTGTGTTGGCGCCGATGTCGACCGATCCCGTGGCCGCGGTGAACGCCTTGGCCGCGTCGATGCTCACGGCGGCGGGGCGGGTGTCGTTCGCCGAGTAGGTGAAGCGGGCGATGCCCGAGCGCTGGGTGGTGGTGAGGTCGGTGCCGATGCCGTTGTCGAAGGTGACGTGGTAACTGCCGGGCGCCGCCTGCTCGTTGGCGTGCGAGAACGTGGCGTAGGCCGGCGGTGCGGTCTCCTGGGTGGGCATGAAGGGGACGTTGCCGTAGGCGGCGCAGCCCGCTCCGGAGATGTGGGCGAGGCTGAAGCCGCGGATGCGGTTGTCGCCGTAGGAGTAGCCGCCGTGCTGGTACGTCACCGTGTCGGGGCTCCACTGCACCCCGCCGAGCGGTGCCGAGGCGCCCGGGAAGGTGTTGCCCGCGCCGCCGCCGTGGCCGAAGTCGGGGCCGCCGGGGGCGGTGCCGACGAACGGGTTGACGTACCGCGCGAGATCGTCGACGGCCCGGGGCCGGGACGTCCCGTCGGCCCGGACCGGCGCGGCGGCCGCTCCGGACGCCACGAGCACCGAGGCCGCCAGCACGGCCCGGAACAGGGGAAGTCGCACCACGTTTCTCCAGCCAGACAGGGGATCCGCCGCCCGCTCGGCGCCGGACCGCGAGTGTCCCCAACCCGGCCCCACCTGCCGTGCCGCCACACCGTCCGGGTCCGAGGACCAGCCGGTCGGGTCATCACTCCGCCGCGTGTCGCCTTCGCCGACCGGGTGTGTATTGACGTGGTGCGTGCGACGCGGCGTCTGAAAGCATGGGTGCTTTACGACGGGGGCGGCCGATGCGACGGGTTCGACTGGTATGCGGGGTGGTGGGTGCCGCGCTGGTCGGGGTGATGGTGGTCGGCTGTTCGAGCTCCGGGGACGCGCGGTCCACCGAGACGGGGCGTACGACGACCACCGCGTCCGCGCACTCCTCCGCGTCGACCTCCGCCGCTTCAACCGCCGCGACGGCGCAGGCGTCCGACGGCGGCCAGGACTCATGGCGTGTCTGGACCCAGGACCTCTCCGGTCCGGAGGGCGTACAGGTCTGCGGTGCCACGGCCCACCAGGTCGTGTGCTCCACCGGTGCGGACGGTTTCGTCGGACGCTCCCGGTCCGACGGCGCGGTCAGCTGGACCGTGCCCACGACCACCACCGGCAAGAACCTCGGACTCGTCGTGGACAAGGCCGACGAACGCGCGGTGACCAGCGGCGGCCGCACCCTGCGCGCCGCCAACCTGCGCACCGGCAAGGCGGCCTGGTCCCACCGACTGCCCGCCGACCGCGTGTACACCCAGTTCGTCGCGGCGGACGGGATCGTCTACGCGCTCGACGCGTGGAGCAGTTTCGACCGCGAGGCGAAGGTCGCGCTCGGCGCCTACCGGGCGTCCGACGGTACGACGCTGTGGCACAAGACCGTCGACGCCGACCGGTACGAGAGCCCGGCCGCGTTCGGCGGGCGCGTCTACACGACCGACTCCTCGAAGGTCACGGCACGCGCCGCCCGTACCGGCGCGACGCTCGCGAGCACGCCCTCCGGCACCGAGTGCCCGCACCTCGTCACCGGTGGCCACTACCTCGTCTGTTCAGGCATCGCGTACACGACCGCGGACACCTTCCCGCCCCTCCGCCGTCTCGACCCGGGCGACCTCCGACCGCTCCCCACCGCCAAGGCCACCGACGACAAACCCGAACGCTCTCTGATCTCGGCCGACGGTGTGCTGATGCTCTTCGAGGTCAGTCCAGAGGATTCCAGCGACGGGGACTGGAACGCCTACGACCTCGACCACCCGAAGAAACTGTGGAGTTACTCCACGACCACGGAGCAAGCCGACCTGGTCGGCGGGCGATTCCTGACCTTCACCCCCCGCAACGACCGCGCCACCCGGGATCACATGATCAGCATCGACCTGCGCGCCGGACCGCACGCGAAAGGTGATGCCGCACCACGCACATCGCCGGCCTACCCAGAGACCGTGGCCAGCGCGTACCCGGCTTTCCTCCTGCCGGGAGGCGACCCGGACTACGTCGTCATCGAGACGATGGTCCATCACATCCTGCGGTCGCTGCCGCTGCCCTAGGAACGGTAGGAACAGCACGACAGGATGAAGGGGTGGCGCGATGACGCACGACGAAGTGGCGGGGGCTGTACGGCCGTTGACCCTGGCCTGGGTGAGCTGGCATCTGGAGGTCGGCGAACGGGTCGTCGGAGTCGAGGAGTTGCACGGTGGCATCACCGCCGAGATGCGGCGGCTGACCATCGGTACGCGGCACGGAGGCAGCCGTGACCTGGTGCTGCGGACCTTCGTCGACCCGTACTTCGTGGAGCGCGCCCAGGACATGCTGAACCGCGAGGCCGACGCCCTCGCCCTGCTCGCGGAGACCGACGTACCGGCTCCCGGACCGGTCGCGGTGGATGACAGCGCCGCGCACTGCGAGTACCCCTCGCTTCTCATGACCCATCTGCCGGGCCGGACCGTCCTCGCCGACGAGGGACTGGCGGTGCGGGTCCCCCTGCTGGCCCGGCAACTCGTGGCGATCCACGGACTGCGCCCCGCCGACCGGCCCAAGGAGTACCAGGCGTGGACGACCGCCGACGCCGTCGTCCCTCCGCACGGCGCCGACGCGGTGGCCTGGGCCGCGGCGACCGACGTGATCCGCAAGCCCGCGCCCCGGTACGAGGGACGGTTCCTGCACCGGGATTTCCATCCCGGCAACGTGCTGTTCGACGGGCCGTCCCACGACGAGGCGGGTCTCCGTGTCACCGGTGTCGTCGACTGGGTTCAGACCTCCTGGGGGCCGGCGGACCTGGATGTGGCGCACTGCTCCACCAACCTCGCGCTGCTCCACGGCCCGGACTGGGGTCTGCGGTTCGCCGAGGCGTACGAGGAGGCCGGCGGGGTGCTGGCCGCCACTGCGGGCGAGCGGTTGTACTGGCGGTTGCTGGACGCGCTGGCGTTCGCGTCCGGTGTGGAGCCGGTGGCTCGGCCGTGGCGGGAGGCGGGGAGAGTTGAGCTGACGACGCGGGCTGTGGAGGAGCGACTGGACGCCTACGTCAACTCCCTGTTGCAGGCGCTGGGTTGAGCCGGTGCGGGGACTGATGTCCGGCTCGGGCAGCCGAGTTGTTCCGGACGAACCACCCCCGGGTGTCAGTCCTGGCCGATGTCTCGTACGATCCCGGCGACGATGTCCGCGGCCCGCTCCGGCCGTTCCTCGAACCATGTGCCGAGGTGCTCCCGGACGGCCTCCGCGACACGGACCCGCACGGTGGGATTGCCCAGCAACGTGCGGGTGGCGCCGAGGTATTCGGGCTGGTCGAGCTTCACCGAGACGACTGCCGTGAGGCCCTCGACGACACGGTCGGCGCAGGCATCGAGGTCGGACGCGGCCGCCAACTCCCGTTCCCGTGCGAACGCGGTGACCGCCGCCACCACTCCGTCGCGAAAGCCGTCGACATGCGTGCCGCCCTCGTGAGTGGCCAGGCTGTTGGCGAAGCCGCGTATCTGTGTCCTGCGGGAGCGTCCCCACAGCAAGGCCACCTCCATTGTCCCCGCCATTGCCTCGTCCTCGTGCTCGAAGCCGAAGACGTCCGGCTGGAGGGCCGTCCCCGTCTCCGCGTCGAGGGCGGCCACGAAGTCCCGTACTCCGTCCGGGAATCGGTACAGCACCGCGCGTACTCCGTCCGCCGGGCGTTCGTCGGTCAGTGAGATGGCCAAGCCACGGTTGAGGAAGGCCAGTTGACGGAAGCGCTCCGCCAGCACGGGGAACGAGCACCATGTCGTCTCGAAGATCTCGGTGTCGGGCCAGAAGGAGATGGTCGTCCCTGTTCCGGTCGCCGAACCCACGCCACCGGTCAACGGCCCCTCGGTGTCGGGCTGTTCGACCTCGACACCGCGCGCGTACTCCTTGACCCATCGGGTCCCCTCGCCCCGCACCTCGGCCGTCAGCCGGCTCGACAGGGCGTTGGCGACGAAGAGCCCCAGGTTGAGGAAGGCAATGACCGCGGTGCGTCGGCCGACGGGGCCCGGACCGACACGGAAACTGGTCAACTGCGCTTCGAGGTCCGGGCTGTAGGGCTCATCACCTCCCGCCCCGTCGTCGGCGACCCGCACCCCGCCGTCGGCCGTGAGCGTCACGTCGACGGAGCGGGCGCGGCCCGCCAGGACCTCGCTCACGGCCCGGTCGACGACGTCCAACACGAGGTGGTACAGCCCGCGTTGACCGGTCGAGCCGACGTACATCCCGGGCCGCTTCCGAACGGCTTCCACGCCCTCCAGTACCTCGATGTGCGTGGCGTCGTACCGCATGCCTTCCGCGCTCACGAAGACCCCTCCCATGGCGTTCGACAGTTGGCCCCAGCCTAGGCGGAACCAGGAAAAACACCAGGTCAGAGGCTTTTCGGCGAGGCCACAGACAGGCGGGTGAAGGAGTACCGGGAAGCCGACGACACGACAGTCACGCACCGCACCCGGAGTGCGTACGAGAGCCCGCCGAAGCCGCGCACGACCCCGTTTCGGGCGCCGCCGAGGGCCCCAATTCCGGTATGTGGCGGGCCAGATGGCGGGCACGGGTGGCGGAGCCTCCGCCGGCTGAGCGAGATCGCAATGCTGCGCCCGGGGTTCTCCTGGCTGCCGTCGGCGACCAACACCCCGTCTTTGACGGTCAGTTCGCGGGGTGGCCCGGGGTGATGTCGATGTCGAGCGCGTCCTTCAGCGACAGCACCGCGGCGTGGCCGCCCTCTCCGTTCTCCACCGACTCCGGGGCGAGCAGGAACCCGACATGGTCGCCGCCGTCGATCCGGCTCTCCACGCGCCCGACGAACCAGGCCGGCGCCTCGTCGAGGACGGGAGACCCGCCCGGCCCCGAGTGCCACGGGACGTCCGCGAACTTGTCGGTACGGTCGCCGGTCTCGCCCCCGAAGAGCCGGGCCAACCGGTCCTGGTCACGGCGGAGCAGATGCACCGTGAGCCGCTCGGCGCGCTCGGCCACCCGGAACGTCCGGTTGGCCCTGGACAGCCAGACCACGAATCGGGCGGGCCGGATCGAACATTGCGAGCCGAACCCCACCAGGCAGCCGGCCCGCTCACCGGCGGCCTCGGCGGTGACGACGTACATCGGCGGGTCGAGCAGGTCGGTGAACGGGTCGAAGTCGGTCATGACGCTCCCTGTGTGTCGTCCGCCAGCACGGCCAGTTCCGAGTCGAAGAACATCGCCGGGTCGAACCCCATCCCCGTGAAGTGGCCCGCGAGTTCCAGGGACAGCACGCCGTGCAGGCGGGTCCAGAAGGTCAGGGCGCGGTGGAGGGCCGCGGGCGGGGCGGGATGGTCGCCGGCCCAGTGCCGGTGGGCTTGCAGGTCGACTTCGAACGGGGTCGTGGGGCCGTCCACGGGCAGCTCCGTGCTCGCGTCCAGCAGGGCCGCCATGATCTCGGACGCTATCCCGGTGACGTCGTCGGGCGCGTGGTAGCCGGGGACGGGTGTGCCGTAGATGAGGAAGTAGCGCTGCGGGTCGGCGAGGGCCCAGTCGCGCAGGGCGTGGGCCAGTCCGGGCAGGTCGGCGCCGGAGGCGGCGGCCGCGCGGAAGGTGTCGGCGAGGCTGCGGTACGCGTCCCGGATGAGTTCGGTGATCAGGTCGTCGCGGCTGGCGAAGTAGCGGTAGAGGGCGGGTCCGCTCATGCCCATCCGCTTGGCGATCGCGTTGAGGGAGAGGGCGGAGGCGCCCGCCGTGGCGATCTGTTCCCGCGCGTGTTCCTTGACCTCCGCGCGGACCTGGTCGCGATACCGCTCGCGTGGGGTCTTCGTGCCCGCTTCCGCCATGACCGGCCGCCTTCCACTCCCGCTCGACTACATGCTCACGCTTCAGTTAGAAGCTATCACGGTCGCTATTGACGACCCCCTCTCGCGTGAGTTACAACTTATAACGAACACGAAAGCTCCTAGCTCGCAACGGATCGCAGTGGAGGTCACCATGAACAACACCGACAACACGAACCACGTGGACAACACCACCGAGGCACTCGTCGAGGTAGTCCTGCCGGGCAAGGTGGAGCCGGAGGGCCTGGAGGTCCGGCACGGAGCAGTGCCCGTCGCGGGCCCCGGACAGGTCGTGATCCGGATGGAGGCGACCGGGGTCTCCTTCGCCGAACAGCAGATGCGGCGCGGGAAGTACTACGACCAGCCCCCGTTCCCCTTCGTCCCCGGCTACGACCTGGTCGGCACCGTCCAGAGCACCGGCGCCGGTGTCGATCCGGGCCTGGCCGGTACCCGGGTCGCCGCGCTGGTCAAGGTCGGCGGCTGGGCCAGCCATGTGCTGGTCGACGCGGCCGACGTGGTGCCGGTGCCCGAGGGGATAGGCGCGGCCGAGGCCGAGACGGTCGTCGTCAACGGCATCACGGCCTGGCAGATGCTGCACCGCAAGGCCCGCGTCCGCGCCGGCCAGACGATCCTGGTGCACGGCGCGAACGGCGGGGTCGGCACCGTCCTGGTCCAACTCGCCCATGCCGCAGGGGTGAACGTGATCGGCACGGCGTCCCCGCGCCACCACGACGCACTCCGCGAGCAGGGTGTCGAGCCCATCGACTACCGTGCCCCCGACCTCACGGCCCGCGTCCGCGAGCTCTCCCCGCGCGGCGTGGACGCCGTCTTCGACCACATCGGCGGCCCCAGCGTCGTCCGGTCCTGGCACCTCCTCGCCCCCGGCGGCACCCTCGTCTCCTACGGCAGCGCCTCCACCCGTGACGACGAGGGCTCCAAGCAGCTGCCGGTGCTCAAGATCCTCGGCCGAGTCTGGACGTGGAACGCGCTGCCGAACGGCCGTCACGCCTACTTCTTCAACGTCTGGGCCGGGCGCGCCCTGAACAAGAACAAGTTCCGCGCCCAGCTCAGCGCCGACCTCACCCAGGTCTTCGCGGCCCTCGAGCGCGGTGAGGTCAACGCCCAGATCGCCGCCCAACTCCCGCTCGCCCGCGTCTCGGACGCCCTGCGCCTGGCCGAGTCCGGCACGGTCGCCGGCAAGGTCGTCCTGACACCGTGACGCGCCCCGCCCTCCCCTCACCCCCACTCCTCCCGGAAGGACCCGCCGTGACCACCGTCCCGCCCGCCCGCACCACCCGACGTCCCCGCGCCCGACTCCTCGTCCCGGCGGCGCTCGCCGCCCTGCTCTGCACGGTCGTGACCGCGAGCGCCTCGGACGCGTCACCCAAGTCCCCCTCCACGACAGCGATCACGACCGTCCAGAGCCACCACGATGGCGCGCACAAGCCCAAGGCGATGCTCGACGACTGGCTCCGGCTCTGGAACGGCGATTACGACCGGGCGCCGGGCATCATCTCCCCCGCCTTCCGCGTCCACGCCGCGCTCCTGGACGGCGGCGACGGCAGCTCCATCCGGGGAGTCGACGGGCTGGTCGCGTGGATCGAGCAGACTCGCGCCGCCTTCCCCGATCTCCGCTTCACCGAGCAGGTCGCCCCGCTGATCGACGGCCGTTACGCGTCCATACGGTGGACGGTGACCGGCACCTACGCCGGCGGCTTCCCCGGCGCCAAGGCCGAGCCCGGGACGGTGGTCACGTTCACCGGCACCGACACGCTCCGGATGCGCGACGGCAGGTTCGTGGAGTACTGGGTCAACACCGACACCCTCCAACTCCTCACCGAGCTCAAGGTGTTGTGACCGCCGTGCGATGGTCAGGCGCCCCAGGTCTCCACATGCGCGAGCACGTAGTCGGCCAGCTCGGCGGGCTGGAGGTTGAGGGCCGCGACGGCCGGACGGTTCAACGCGACCCGGACCGGTTCGAAGAGGCCCGTGTCGGGGTCGTCGAGTTCGGGACCGTGACGGAGGTCCAGGTCCATGGCCACCAGATCGGCGAGGAAGTAGTGCTGGACGACGGTACTCGTGCCGCGCGGTTCGGTCAGGGTCAGGAACTCCGTGGCGGGACCGATCGTGGCACCGATCTCCTCCAACGCCTCGCGGCGCAGGGCCGCTTCGAGGTCCGCGTCCTCGGGCTCGACGCTCCCGCCGACGGTCGTGCAGTACGGATCGCCGCCGGGCCAGCCCCGCTTCAGGACCACCAGATGACCGTCGTCGAGCAGCACGACCCGCGCCTTGTGACGAACCCTCATGTCCCCAACGGTAGTGGGCCGACCGGCAGTTCACCCCGGAAGCCGGCCGGCCCGTCCACCGCCCTACCGTACGAGCTTCCACTCCTGCGAACCGTCCGCCGCCGTGTTCTGCAGGGTCAGCGGCGCTCCGTCGGAGGCACCGGTCAGGTACAGGCTCGTGTTCTTGACCGACTGCAAGCGATAGAACCCGTCACCGCTCTTCACCAGGTTCCAGCTGCCGGTGGCACTGTTGTCGACCCACTGTCCGATCCGCTGGCCGACCGTCGCGTTGCCGGTCCAGATCGCCGCCGCCCGGCCGCCCGACTTGTTCAACAGCGTTACGCCACCGTTGGGTTCGGTCGTCACGTGCCAGTACTGGGTGTCCGGGTTCGCGGCGGAACCCCGGGCCTCCAGGACGACATCGGGGACGTTCCCATTGCCGATGTTCGCGTCGTTCGTCTTCCCGCCGGTACCGATCACCTGGCCGGTCTTCCGGTTCACCAACCGGTAGTAGGCGCCCTTCGACCGTCCGAGATCGACCTCGGCATAGGCGATCGTCGAGGTGCCCTGGTTGTTGAGGATCGCGATCCGTCCGGTGCCGTCGACGTACTGCAGATCGCGGCTGTATCCGGCCCGCGAGGTGGTCTGGTACTCCGTCCAAACCCCGTCGCTACGGCCGCTCTTGTTGACCCAGACGTTGCCGCTGCCGGCCGCGTTGTAGGCCAGGCCTCCCCCGGGCAGCCTGATGACGACCGGACTGCCGCCCGTCGCGAGCGCACGGGATCCGGTGTCGACCGGCAGCGAGGTGACGGCACCACCGGTCACCGAACTCCGGTAGAAATCAAGCGGGTTGTCAGCGAGCAAGTAACGGACGTTGGCTCCGCCGCCCCAGTACTCGTACGTGAGCAGCCACTTGCCGTCCGTGGTCCGCACGACGTTCGTCATGCCCGGCCGTCCGCCACCGATCTCGGTCTTGCCGTCACCCATGGACTGGGTCAGTCCGGCGACATCGACGACGGGGCCGCTCCACTGGGCGCTGCGGCCGTTCCAGGTGCGGTGGGCGAGGATCTGCCCGTGCGAGTCCGTGGCGGTGTCGTTGGCGGGGTCGAGTGTCAGGGCACCGGTGGTCGCGTCGAAGCCGGTGTAGTCGTTCTCGTCGGAGTAGTAGCAGACGAGTTGGCCCTTGTAGACCATCAAGTACGGCTCCCAGACGGGGTCGACCTGCTGGTGCGTGTTGGCCGCGGCGACGTTCTGCCCGATCGCGCCCGCGCTGCCGCCCTGCCAGCCGCCGGTCGCGATGACGTTGACGACCTTCCAGGACGCGCCGCCGTCGGTGCTGGAGTACAGCGCGATGGCGAGGTCGCTGCGGTCACCGTCGTTGGAGGGCGTCCAGTTGGGGTCGGCCGCCTTGTGTTCCTTGTAGTACGCGTCGTCCCCCGACACGACACTCGCGAGGAGCAGCGTGCCTCGCTTCAGCTGTCCGACGTTCTGCGGAAGTGCGTAGAGGTAGGGGTTGGTCCAATTGCTGGTGTACTTCGCGTACTTGGGGTCCTTGGAGAGATACGCGGGAGCCTTGACCTCCGACAGCGGCTGCCAGCTCGTGCCGTGGTCGTCGCTCTTGTAGACCGGGAGCGTCTGCCCGTCGGCACTTCCGGTGGCGGACACGACGGTGGACTTCTCGAACGACGCGACCAGCCGCCCGCTGGGCAGTTGGGCCGACTTCGGGTAGACGGCGCAATTGCCCCGCCCCTTCAAGCACGGTTCGTTGCCGAGCTGATAGAGGATGCCGCCCGTCGGGTTGTACGCCTGCGCACCGGTGGCCATGGGCACCGCGAGCATCGCCGCCGCCCCGACGAACGTACCCAGCGCCTTCACCGCTCTGCTTCTTCGCACAGCTACTCCTTGGCATCGATCGGGGAAACGAGTACGCGTACGTCCCACGGGCCCAGCTCCAGCACCGCGCCCGCGGGGAGGGCCGTCCCGTCCAGGGCATCCGCGAGATCGACCGGAACCGCCGAACGGGCGGGCTCCCAGCTCCAGTTGTGGACGATGTGCACGCGCCGGCCGTCGGGCGAGGTACCGGTCGTCGCCGTGACGGACGCGGGCAGATCGCCCCACCCGCTCCGGGCGGCCGGCGCCAGCCACTCGGCCAGCGCCCGCGCGAGATCACGGCCGGGCACGGTGCCGACGTAGGTGACCCGCCCCTCGCCATGACGGCGGGTGGTCACAGCGGGCCAACGCCCGAAGTGCGGGTGCTCGTACGTCGCGAGGACCTCGGCGTCGGCGACGGTCAGCCCGTCCGCCCAGTGCGTCGCCGTCGCGGTCTCCGGCAGCGCGAGCGGGCCGCCGGGTACGGGTCGCACGGGCACGGCCTGCGTGAGGTTGCTGAATTCGTCGTACGACACTCCCGCCGCGTCGGTGAGGCGGGCGGGGGCCGGTTCATGCCGGGCGCGTGCCTCGTGGTCGGCGTAGCCGGTGCGGGGGCCGAGGACCAGATGGCCGCCGGCCTGCGCGTAGGCGGCGAACCAGTCGAGCGTGGTGTCGTCGGCCAGGTACAGGGCGGGGACGACGAGAACGGGGTGGCGGCGGGCGGCTTCCTCCGGGGCCATACCGTCCCGTTCCCCACGCGGGTCGTGGAGTTGGCGGGCGTGGACGACTCGCACCTGCCGTCCGGCGTCGAAGGCGCCGCGGTAGAAGGGGTCGAGGATGCGGTGGTAGGCGGCGGGGTCCAGTTCGCCGTCCGGGGTCGCGAGGGGCGGGTGCTTCTGCATCAGCCACTTGCTGGGGGTGGAGTAGACGATCGTGATGTCGGCGTCCGGTTGGAGACCGGCGACGAGGGGGCCCACGGCCTCGAACTCCTCGCCCAGCCGGGCGAGTTCGGCGTAGGTACGGCCCGGGCGGCCGCTGTGCGGGAGGACTCCGCCCCAGTACGTCTCGGCGCCGAAGCGCAGGGTCTGCCACTGCCAGTACTCGATCATGCGGGCGCCGCGGCCGACGAGGGCCCAGGCCGCCTGGCGCCACTGGCCGTCGTAGGCGGGGCGGTTGTCCCAGGCCATGCCGATGGAGTTGGCGTTGGTCTCGGTGACCAGGAACGGCTCCTGGCGGGAGGAGAACATCCAGTCGGCGGTCTGGTAGAGCGACCAGACGCCGGTGGTCTTCCACTTCTGTTCGTGGGTGTCCGGGGCCGGGTCGGGCAGGAGCAGGCCGTCCTGCATGTCGTAGTACGGGTTGCCGGTGGCGATGTCGAGGCGGTCGGTGAGCTCGTCGTCCTCGACTGCCGGGCGGGTGTAGGAGATACAGGTCGTGACGAAGTGCTCGGGGCGCGCGTACTCGCGGACGATGTCGGCCTGCCAGCCGATGAACTCGGTGCACTGGTGGGCCTGGAACTCCCGCCAGGCGACGTCGTATTGGGGCTGGACGTTGCCGTCCGGGGTCCACAGGTCGGCCCACGTGGACAGCCGGTGGGACCAATAGACCAGCCCCCACTCACGGTTGAGCGTCTCGACGTCGCCGTACTTCTCGCGCAGGTGGTCGACGAAACGCTGAAAGACACCGTGGTTGTGGAACAGCTCCAGACCCGGTTCGTTGTCGACCTGGAAGCCGATCACGGCGGGGTGCTCGGCGTAGCGGGCTACGACCTTCCGGATGATCCGCTCGGCGTGGAAGCGGAACGCCGGGTGGGTGAAGTCGACTTCCTGCCGGGCGCCCCAGCCGATGCGCTCGCCGGTGCGCCGCTCGCCGGTGATCTCCGGGTACTGGCGGGCCAGCCACGGCGGTACGGCGTAGGTGGGGGTGCCGAGGATGACGGAGATGCCGCGTTCGTGGGCGCCGTCCAACACCGGTTGCAGCCAGTCGAGTTGGAAGCGGCCGTTCTCCGGTTCCCAGGTCGACCAGACCGACTCGCCGATCCGGATGACGGTGAAGTGCGCCTGGGCCATGAGGTCGAGGTCGGTCTTGAGCTGCTCGTCGGGCCGTACGTCCGGGCCGTACGCGGGGTGGTACTCGTGGTAGTAGGCGGCACCGAACAGAACGCGGGCGGGCAGATCCGCCATGGACAAACCTCCGGAAAGCAGTGGGTGTTGGGGGGGGGAGTTGCTGTGGGGGTTACTGCTTGACGCCGCCGGTGGCCAGGCCGCTCTGCCAGTACCGCTGGAGCAGCAGGAAGGCCAGGACGAGCGGGATGATCGAGATCAGGGAGCCGGTCACGACGAGGGCGAGCATGTCGCTGCTGGCTCCGGCGCCGCCGTTCTGCGCCTGGGCGGCCCAGGAGGAGAGCCCGACCGTGATGGGGTACAGGCTCGGGTCGTTGAGCATGATCAGCGGCAGGAAGTAGTTGTTCCAGGTGGCGACGAGCGTGAAGAGGACGACCGTCACCAGGCCGGGGGCGAGCAGCCGTAGCCCGATCGTGCAGAAGATCCGGAACTCTCCGGCGCCGTCCATGCGGGCGGCCTCGATGAGGCTGTCGGGGACGGCGTCCTCGGCGTAGATCCGCATGAGGTAGAGGCCGAACGGGCTGATGAGGGAGGGCAGAATGACGGCCCAAGGGGTGTTCACCAGGCCCGCCTTGGCGAAGAGCAGGTAGGTGGGGATCGCCAGCGCGGTGGTCGGGATCATGATGGCGCCGAGGACCAGATTGAACGCGGCGCCGTGACCGCGGAAGCGGTACTTCGCGAAGCCGTAGCCGGCCGCCGCCGCGAGCAGCGCGGCGCCGAGCGCGCTCGCCCCGGCGTAGAGGACGGTGTTGAGCAGCCAGCGGCCGAACACGCCGTCGTCCTGGGTGAAGGTGGCCTTGATGTTCGACAGGAGTTGCGGGGCGTGCGAGAACCACAGGCCGAAGCTGTTGAACAGGTCCTGGGTGCTTTTGGTCGAGGCGATCAGCAGCCAGAAGAGGGGCAGCAGGAAGTACGCCAGGACGGCCAGCATGGCGATGGTGAGCGGGGTGCTGCGGCGGCGGGTCGGCGATCGGCGCGGCGCACGGTCCCCGGCGTCAACTCGCTTCACGGGTACGGCTGTTGAGGCGGCGGACGTGACGGTGGTCATGCGGTCCTCCTTCGGTTCGCGGTGAGCAGGAAGGCGTACGACACGATCACGATGACCAGTCCGAGGATGAAGGAGACCGTGGCCGCGTAGTTGGTCTGCTGGCTGATGAAGGCGACGGAGTAGGCGTAGAGGTTGGCGGTGTAGGAGCTGTCGATGACGTCCGGGGCGACGCTCATGAGCAGCTTCGGTTCGTTGAAGAGCTGGAAGCTGCCGATCACCGAGAACAGCAGGGTGAGGGTCAACGCCGGTCGCAGCGCCGGGAGTTTGATGGACCAGGCGATCCGCCAGGCGCCGGCGCCGTCCATGGCCGCCGCCTCGTACAGCTCGGCGGGGACGGTGCGCAGCGCGGCGTACAGGATGATCATGTTGTAGCCGACGAACTCCCAGGTGACGATGTTCGCGAGGCTGCCGAGCATCCAGCCGTCGGTGAGGAAGTGCGGGGCCGGCAGATGGAGGTCGTGGCTGATCTGGGCGAAGGGGCCGAAGTCGGGACCGTAGAGGTAGCCCCACATCAGGGTGGCGATCACGCTCGGGACGGCGTACGGGACGAAGACGCCGAGGCGGATCACCCGGGCGAGCCGTAGCAGGCCGCTGTCCAGCGCGAGGGCGAAGCACAGGGCGAGCAGCAGCATCACGGGGACCTGGATGACGAAGAACAGGGCAACTCGGCCCAGTCCCTTGAGGAGTTGGGGGTCCTTGAGGGCGGTGACGTAGTTGTCGAGGCCGACGAATGTCGAGCCACCGATGAGCTTCTCCTGGAAGAGGCTCAGGTAGGCGGCGTAGCCGAGCGGGGCGAGGAAGAGCAGCAGGAACAGGACCATGAACGGGGCGATGAACAGGACGCCCGCAGAACCGAGTTGGCGTCGCCGGGGCGGGGATTCCGTACGAGCGGGGGCTGTGGTGGCCATCGTCAGCCTCCCTTGACCGTGAAGCCCTGGCTCTTGGCGAAGGTCGTGATGCGCGACTGCCAGGAGCCGAGCGCGCGGACGGTGTCGGTCTTGTCGGCGAGGGACTTGCCGACGGTCTCGGTCCAGTCCGTGGCCACCCGGTCGAGGAACGGCGGCCACTGGAAGGCGGGGTCGACCTGGGCGCTGATGTCGGCGAAGACCTGGTTGACCTTCTGGCCGCCGTAGAAGGCGGGCGCGTCGGCGAGGAAACTCGCCTCGGACAGAAGGGACTTGGTCGCCGGGAAGAAGAACTGCTCGGTGGCGAACATCTTGGCGCTGGCGGGATCGCTGTTGAGGAACTGCGCGAACACCGCTGCCTGGATGGGGTTCTTGGTGGAGCGGATGACGGCGGTGGTGGAGCCGCCCCAGTTGCCCGCACTGGGCTTGGCCGCGTCCCACTGCGGGAGCGGAGCCGCGCGCCACTTCCCGGAGGTGGCCTTGGCCGAGCCGGACAGGAAGGCAGGCCCCCACGCACCGGTCAACCAGGTCGCGTACTTCCCCTTGTTGAGAGCCGCGTACCAGGCATCGGTGAAGTCGGGCTCCACGCCGATCACACCGTCCTTGGCGAGCGTCCCCCAGTAATCACCGAGTTTCTTCGAGACCGCGTCGTCGACGCTGACGGTGATGTCGCTCTTGCCGGAGGTGACGTACGGCTTGCCGCCCGCCTGCCACAACAGGCCGTGCCAGGCGGCGACTTGGTTGGCGGCGAGGTTGGTGAGGTAGACGTCCGGGTCGGCCTTGTGCAGCTTGCGGGCGGCGGCCGCGAACTCGTCCCAGGTGGTGGGGACTTGGATGCCGTGCTGGTCGAAGATGTCCTTGCGGTACAGCATGCCCATCGGCCCGGTGTCCTGCGGTATCGCCCAGATCTCCCCACCGCTGCCGCTGACCTGGCCCCAAGTCCAGTCCACGAAGGTCGACTTGAGCGCGGAGGCGCCGTAGGGACGCAGATCCAGCAGACTGTCGGTGATGGTGAACGTCGGGATCGCCTGGAACTCGATCTGCACCATGTCCGGCGCACCGCTGTTCGCCTTCAGCGCGGTCCGCAGTTTGGTGTACTGAGGCGTCCCCTGACCGGCGTTGACGACCTTGACCTTGACGGCCGGGTACTTCTTCTCGAAGAGCGCGACCTCCTTGTCGATGTTCGGAACCCAGGTCCAGAACGTCAGTTGGGTCGGCGTCGTCATCGCCTTGTCGATATCGGCCTGACTGACCGGCTTGCTCGACGAGCCACTCGTACCGCCACCACCCCCACCACAGGCGGCCAACGACACCGCACCGGCGGCAACGAGGAAACTCCGACGACTAAGGGACGAGGGCGAGTTGAAGAAGGGTCCGGACATGATGAACTCCCGAGAGAGGGTATGGGTGACCGGCACACCGACCAACGGCGTGCTGAAACTTGCGCGAGGTGAGCGCCCCTTCAGGGGCGCGGGGAACTGCGCGACCAGCCCCCACCGGCCCGCAGACAAAAAACGGCGGACCCAGAAGCAACTAGCGCGGCGCCGCCGAAGACGCCCGAACAACAAGCTCAACCGGCGGATCAATCATCGGCAACGGATCCGACCCAGGGTTCTCAATCGCATGCACCAGCAACTTCAAACCCCCCTGCGCCATCGCATCGAACGGCTGCCGCACAGTCGTCAACGGCGGAGTCACATACGCGGCAACCGGCGTGTCGTCGAACCCGACCACACTGACATCCTCCGGAACCCGCCGCCCCGCTTCCGAAAGCGCCCGAATCAACCCGATCGCCATGTCGTCATTGGCGGCGAACACCGCGGTAACGGTGGAATCGACGCCAAGTTCAAGCCCGGCCGCATAGCCGGACGCGGCAGACCAGTCCCCCTCGACAACCGGAGGCTCCACCCGCCCGTGCGCGGCGAGCGCCGCACGCCACCCGTCGAGCCGATCCCGCGCCGAGTACCACCGCTGAGGCCCCGCCAGATGATGAACCGTGGCGTGCCCCAGCTCCAACAGATGCTCGGTAGCGGCCCGCGCCATCTGCCCGGAGACGATCCCACCGGTCACGACATGCGGCGCGGCGAACGGCGGCGGCGCACCGAGAACAAGCACCGGCACATCGACCCGCGCCGACAACTCCGCCCCACCCTCCTCGTCGATCGGCTCGGAGATGACGATGCCGTCCACGCCCTGGTCCAGGAGCGAATCGACGGCGCCGGCGATACCCGCCGACTCGCCCTCCATCGTGTTGACGACACGGAGTGCGTAGCCGGTGTCCCGTACGGCCCGTTCGACACCCATGAGCAGCGAGGCGGGACCGTACAGAGCGGTGCCGAGCGTGACGACGCCGATGGACCGGGTACGTCCGGAGGCGAGCGCGCGGGCCGCGTTGTTGGAGCGGTAGCCGAGTTCCCCGGCCGCCGCGAGGACACGACGGCGTACGTCCTCGGAGACGTACGGCTCGTCGTTCATGACCCGGGACACCGTCTTCTGCGACACGCCCGCGAGGCGTGCCACGTCCACGCTGCGCGGCGCGGCTCCCGCCCCACGTCCTGCCACTGGTGTCATGGTGTCTCCCGATCTCCGGCAGCCGCATCCTAGCCCGACTCCGGTCTATGACTGCGCTGTCATGACTGCGCAGTCATATCTACGCAACGCGACAGGGCACGTCAAGACTTCGCGCAACATCCGCGAAATACGGGAGTACCGGGCAGACCACGGGGCCGCTCTCGTCCGGGCACGACGGACAGCCCGAAGGCCCCGCACCCTTACAGAGCGCGGGGCCTCAAGTCCCGTACTACACCGTGGTGTTGAGAGTGACCTCGATGTTGCCCCGGGTGGCGTTGGAGTACGGGCACACCTCGTGCGTGGCCTTCACCAGCTGCTCGGCGGTGGACTGCTCCAGGCCGGGCAGGTGCGCGGTGAGCGACACGGCGAGGGTGAAGCCGCCGGCGTCCCGGGTGAGCAGGCTGACCTCCGACCGGACGGTGGAGGCGCCCACCTGGACGCCCTGCTCGCCCGCGATGAGGCGCAGTCCGTTGTGGAAGCAGGCGGCGTATCCGGCGGCGAAGAGCTGCTCGGGGTTGGTCCTGTCGCCGCCGGGGCCGCCCATCTCCTTCGGGACGGCGAGGAGTTCGTCCAACACGCCGTCGACGGAACGGACTTCGCCGTTGCGGCCGTCGCCGGTCGACAGGGCCTCGGTGGTGTAGAGCGTGGGCATGGTGGTTCCCTCTTCGTCGTCGCTAGGAGTGGTGGTGCGGGCTCCGAGTCTGGAGCCGCCGACCGCGCACAGCCTGCCCCTGCCAGGGGCACGCACCCCGGCACCCCGGTGATCGATACTCGACCGACCGCACCAATCGGTGAACTGACCACGCGACGACTGGAGTTCACGCGTCGCCGAAGTGGCCGGGGCGACAAGAGTGGGCAAACCGTCAAGCATCGCCCTCGCACGGACAGGCGACTCTCGTTCATAGCTACGAATTTGACTCCAGGTGGGTGCCTTCGGCGCCGAACCTCTGATAGTTAACTTTCCTATCAGTTCGGCGGTACGACCAACTCCCCACCCCCCACCACCCTTTGGAGTCCCCGTGGTCCACCCGTTCCACGACGCTGCGACCTCCGAGCCGACGAGCCCCTCGCGTCGGACGCTCCTCGCGCTCATCGGCGTGTCGCTCGCGGCAGCACCTCTGCTGCGCGCTCCGCAGGCCTCGGCAGCCCCCTCGGCCAAGGCCACCGGCCTCGACGACCCGGCGAAGAAGGAGATCGCCATGAAGCTGGTGTCGAGCGCGGAGAACTCCTCGCTCGACTGGAAGGCGCAGTACAAGTACATCGAGGACATAGGTGACGGCCGCGGCTACACCGCCGGCATCATCGGCTTCTGCTCCGGCACCGGCGACATGCTCGACCTGGTCCAGCTCTACGCGGACCGCAAGCCCGGCAACGTCCTCGCGAAGTACCTCCCCGCGCTCCGCAACGTCAACGGCTCCGACTCGCACTCCGGGCTCGACCCGAACTTCCCCAAGGACTGGCGCACGGCGGCCCAGGACACGGTGTTCCAGCAGGCACAGAACGACGAGCGCGATCGCGTGTACTTCAACCCCGCCGTCAGCCAGGGCAAGACCGACGGGCTGCGCGTGCTGGGCCAGTTCACGTACTACGACGCCATCGTCATGCACGGCGACGGCGACGACCCCACCAGCTTCCGCAACATCCGCGCCCGCGCCCTGCGTTCGGCCAAGCCGCCGGCCCAGGGCGGCAACGAGACGACGTACCTCAACGCCTTCCTCGACGCACGCGTCTGGGCCATGAAGCAGGAAGAGGCCCACAGCGACACGACCCGCGTCGACACCGAACAGCGCGTCTTCCTCCGCAACGGCAACTTCGACCTCAACACACCGCTGAACTGGAAGGTCTACGGAGACAGTTACACCATCAACTGACCGGTCCTGCCGCCTGGTTGGGAGGCAACTCGGCGGACAGTGCGGCGCCAGGATCCGGGGGTACGGGTCCTGGCGCCGCTGCCGTTCACCTCCGAAGCGCCCGTCATCGGGCCCCCACCTGAGGTCATGCCTGCCGCGCATCGCCCTATGCGACACAGGACTTGGACACCCGCGCGAGCCCTTCCTAGCGTGGTGCGTGAGCCCGTCGCCAGGTGCCGCCGGGTCGACTCGAACCGACCCGGGGGATCTCCACTGTGCGTGTTTTCGTTGCGGGCGCGACCGGTTACATCGGCTCCGCCGTCGTCCGCGAACTCCTCGACGCGGGGCACCAGGTCCTCGGCCTGGCCCGCTCGGACCCGTCCGCCGACGCCCTGACACGCTCCGGCATCGACGTGCACCGCGGCGACATCGACGACGCCGACAGCCTGCGCGCCGGAGCCGCGGCGGCGGACGGTGTCGTCTACGCCGCGAACCAGCACATCTCCGAAACCACCGACCCGGCCGCCCGCGCGAAGGCCGAACTGAACGCGGTGGAGGCGATCGCCGCCGAGCTGGAGGGCACGGGCAAGCCCTTCGTGGTCACTTCCGGCGTCATCGGCCGCACACCGGGACAGCTGCTCACCGAAGAGACCCCCACCCTCCCCAACCCCGTCACAGCCCTACGGCTCCAGGTCGAGCTGTCCGTCCTGGCCGCGGGCGAGCGCGGTGTGCGTTCGTCCTCGGTACGGCTGGCCCCGACCGTGCACGGCCCGGGAGACGCGCGCGGGTTCATCTCGACGCTCGTCGGAGTCGCTCGTAGCACCGGCGTGTCCGCCTTCGTCGGCGACGGGTCCAACCGGTGGCCGGCCGTGCACCGCCGGGATGCGGCGACCCTGTACCGGCTGGCCCTGGAATCCGCGCCGGCCGGTACGCCCCTGCACGCGGTCGCCGAGGAGGGCGTGCCGTTCCGGGCCATCGCGCAGGCCATCGGCAGACAGTTGAAGGTCCCCGCCGTCAGTCTGACCCCCGACGAGGCTAGCCGGCACTTCGCCGGTTTCCTCGCCCCACTGGTCGCGCTCGACAACCCGGCGTCGAGCGCGCTGACGCGGCAGCGTACGGGTTGGCGGCCGACGCACCCCGCGCTGGTCCCGGACATCGAACTGGGCCATTACTTCGGGGAGTTCAGCGCAGAACAGTGATCCGGTCCTGACCGGGGCGAGGGCTCGGCCGAAGCCCATTGCCTCCTTCCGTCGCCAGCAGTTCACGGGCCTCGACGCGGCTGGCGCGGACGTGTTGTGCGGCATCGCCGTGCGGTGCGTCCGCCGTGACGGCGAGGGCTTCCGCCAACTTGGTCCGTCCTTGGCTCAGTCGGCTGCGCACGGTGCCGACCGGCACCCCGCACACCTCCGCTATCCGTTCGTACGAGGTGATCCCGGTGGCGAAGTAACGGAGCACCAACGGCATGCGCAACGCCGGCGTGAGTTCCGCCAGGGCCTCCCACACCCAGTCGCGCAACGCGTTCCGCTCCAGCCACTGCTCCGGGCCCAAGTGCGTTGACGGGAGCGGCAGTTCACCCACCGGCCGGACCACGGCCGACTCCCTCAGCACCAGCCGGGCGGCGTTGCGCACGATCATCCTCAGCCACGCGCCCACCGCCTCCGGATCACGGACGTCCCCGATGCGCAGCAGCGCCGTGAGCGCCGCGTCCTGCATCACGTCGTCGGCGTCCGCCCCCGGGCCCAGAATGCTCACCGCGACGGCGCGCATCCCGGCCCGGTGTCGTTCCAACAGCAGCCCCAGCGCGGCGACTTCACCCGATTGCGCCGCACGCGTCAGCGCCACGTCCTCTCCGCGTGCCGCCCCCGCGACATCCCCCATCGTGCGTCCCTTTCGACACCTGGTTACGGCTGTTCTGGGCACCCTGGCGAGAGCCGTCCTCCGAGCCCGGAAGGCTCGGGTCCGGAGGACGGCTCAGCGTTCACGGCTTCGGCAGGGTGCGGCGGGTCAGGCGTCCGCGAGCCAACTGCCGTGGAATCCGGCGGGTACCCGCCGGGGCAGATGGATGGTGGCCACCGGCTCCTGGGTGAGGTTGTCGGCGTCGAGGATGACCAGGTCGCTGCGGTCGGTCGAGGCGTCGTAGACATACGTCATGAGCCAGCCGGGGCCGCCCGCCCGGTCGTCGGCGGGGGCGAAGGCCGCCTCGCCCGGGAAGCGTCCCGGCGCGAAGTAGTGGCTGGCGACGCTCGACTTGCGGAGGTCGTACCGGTGGATCGCGGCACGCGACTCGTTCGGGTCGTACTGCGGGAGTTCCGGGACAGGCGCCGCGGTGGCGTGGCCGAAGTCGGCGGGCAGGCCCGCGAGTCGGTCGTCGATGCGGGGGAACTCCCCAGGGTGGTCGTCCAGTTGCTCCTCACTGAGCGCCCCGGTCGTGAGATCTATCGTCCACCGCCACAGGTGTGCCGCCGTCGCCACGGTGGCACCGTCCCGCAGCGACGGGTAGCGCATGCCGAGCAGGACGAGGCGCTGACCGTCGTTCTCCTCAAAGGAGTTGAGGGTGTGGAAGACATAACAGGGGTCGATGTCGAACCAGCGGATGTCGCCGTGCGGGTCGTCCCTGCGCAGGACGCCGAGCCTGGCTCCGTAGGTGTCGGACCAGACGTACGGCATGCCGCCGTTCGGATCCATGGCCCGCTCGATGCTGAACACGGCGGGCAGGTCCATGAAGACGACATGGTTCCTGGTGAGGTAGAAGTCGTGCATCATCGTGTGCGCCGGGACGTCGATCGGCCGGCTGACCGTCAACTCGCCGTCGGCGTCGGCACGGTGGTAGGTGAGGTACGGCGCCGCGAGCCCGCCGTAGCCGTAGAAGTGCAACTCACCAGTCACCGGGCAGGTCTTGGGGTGGGCGGTCATCGGGGTGCGCAGGCGGCCGTCGAAGTCGTAGGGCCCGACCGTGTCGAGTTCGCGTCCGGGTTCGCAGCTCAACTCCTGTGGGAAGGACGTCTCGACGAGGGCGAGGGTGCGGCCCGCGTGCCGGACGACGTGGGTGTTGGCGACGCCCGCGGCGAGGTTCATTTCGCCGTCCCGGCCGTAGACCTGTTCGCCGGTGGCGAGGGTGGGGGTGCGGACCCAGCGGTTGCGGTACGAGGTGGCCCTGCCGGCGTCGAGGCGGACGCCGTGCACCATGCCGTCGCCGGTGAACCAGTGGGCCGAGGCGGCCTCGTGCGGGTTGGGGCCGTTGCGCAGATACCAGCCGGTGAGTTCCGGCGGGATCGCTCCGGTCACCGCGAGTTCGGTGACGGTGATCTCGTCGGGGACCGGGGCGAAGTTGCCCGCCAGGTGCGGAGGCGGTGGGGTCTTGTCCGTACTCATGGGGAAGTCCTTGGGGTAGCTGGTCAGGCTTGCGCCGCTTGCATGGCTTCGAGGCGCGCCTGGACACGCTTGGGGTAGACCGAGGTGAAGACCGCGGGAGCGACGAGGCCGACGACATGGGCGGTGATGCCGACCCAGGCGGGGGCGTCGGTCGCGTTGCCGATGGCCAGGACGACGGCGATGAACGTGAACCCGGATCCCCAGGCGGCCGTGATGTGGTTGTTGACGGCGAGGAAGCCCGGGGTGTCCCAGTACTCCTCGGGCGCCTGCCGACGGGCGATCCCGAGCGTGAAGGGGCTGCGGAGCGCCATGCTGCCCCAGGCCGTCCCGGCGAGCCAGACGAACGAGATGACGTCGCTGTGGTCCTGGATCGACGAGTCGGGCGAACTGAAGGCGATCGCCCCGATGATGACGAAGTAGATGATGGTGCTGATCTCCAGCACCATCGCGTCCATCGCCACTCCCCGCCGCCGGTCCTGGAGCAGCAGCAGGACGCCGACGACGACGCCGGCCACCGCGCCCCAGCGCCAGTCGACGGCGGAGACGAATCCTGCCGCGATCCATGGATAGAAACCGCGCAAATAGCCCATGATGCCCACGTTGAACTTCCTCACCACTCGATGTTCCAATTTTGACAGGTGGAAGCTAGATGCTCCGCAATCAACATGTCAAGAATGGAATATTGAACGAAAGTCCGCCGCCCGACCGTCCCCGACGGCCCGAACGGGCCCCACCTGCGCAAACCCCTACGACCGCGCCCGCCCTCCACGCGGCCCCCTTCGCGGGCACACAGAATCCGCATGGGTAGTTTTCGACCTGTCAATATTGGAGTGACAGGCGTTAGGCTGGTGGGCATGAGCCTCCGCAACGCCCTCCTGGGCCTCCTCGTCTTCCGCCCCGGCAGCGGCTACGACCTGCTGAAAATGTTCGACACCTCGCTCGGCTACGTCTGGCCGGCCAAGCAGAGCCAGATCTACGGCGAGCTGACCAAGCTGGACGCGACGGGCCTGATCAAGGTCACGGAGGAGGGCCCCCGGGGACGCAAGCAGTACTCGCTCACTCCCGAAGGGCGCGCGGAGACGGTGCGCTGGCTCACCGAGAACCGGGAGAGCAGGCCGCAGCGCAACCCGATGCTTCTGCAGACCTTCTTCCTCGGGCTGCTGCCGAGAGAGGAAGCGGTGCAGCGGCTCCTCGACCACGCGGAGGCCTCGGCGAAGGAGCACGACACCCTGGTCGCCCTCCGCGACACGGAGGAGTGGGACAAGGACATGCTCACCGTGTGCGGCAGGCTCGTCCTCGAACACGGCATCCGGCAACGGGTGTTGGAGCAGGAGTGGGCCCACTGGGCCGCGGAGCAGCTGCGCACCGGAACCATGACGGGTCCCGACGCGGGGACGGCCGCACCGGACACGGACGAACCGAGCGCCAACGCCGACGGCGAGCAGGCGCACTCCGGCGAGAACGCCCAGTGATCACGCCACCGCGCACTCCTAGCGCACGGCGTACGCGCGGATGAATGCGTGGGCCCCGTCGATCATGGTCTGACGGACTCGTTCCGGGTCGGGGTTGGTGGGCACCGGTTGGCGGTCGTAGGCCAGCAGGACGGTCAGGGCGAAGAAGTGGTCGCCCGCCAGACGCGGGTCGTCGGTGTCCAGGAGTCCGGCGTCGGCGAAGTGGGCCAGACGTTCCGCGAACACCTCCTCCACCACCCCCGTCGCGATGTCGTCCCGGGTGGTCGGCGTCCGTAGGCGCTCCTGGGCGACGAGGGCGAACCCGGCGGCGTAGTCGGCCGAGCCGACGATCGACGTGCCGAGGTCGATCGCCAACTCCGTGAGCGCCTGCTCCAGTTGGGGCACCGTCGTGATCCGCGCATCCTCCGGGAGGTGCTCGTCGAGCGCGCTGCGCACGGTGTCCAGCAGCGACTGGGACACGTCCGTGAGGATGGCCAGGAAGAGGCGCCGCTTGTCGCCGAAGTAGTCGTACACCGTGCGCTTGGACACCGCCGCCCGGGCGGCGATGGCGTCCATGCTGACGCGGTCCACTCCCTGGTGCACGAACAGTTCCCGTGCGGCCGCGAGGATCGCCGTCCGCTTCTCCAGGGACCCCTCACGCACCGTCTTCTCCGTGCCCACCGCGCCCATCAGCACCTCCGGGGCAACCCTACACCGGTCGGTGTACCAACTACACTGCACGGTGTAGTGTCCGCGCCATGTCCTCGACAGTGACGGCCTCACAGGCCGAGACACCCGTGCCCGATCGCCGGCTGAACCTCATCAGCCTCGTCCTCGCCCTCGGCGTGTTCACGACGCTCCTCGACACGACGATCGTCAACATCGCCCTCGACCATCTGCAGTCGGTGTTCCATGCCTCGGTCGCCCGGACCCAATGGGTCGCCACGGGCTACCTGTTGGCGTTCGTGTCGGTGATCCCGGTGAGCGGGTGGCTGTCCGAACGGTTCGGTGCGCGCAACGCCTGGATGTGCGCCGTGGGCGCCTTTCTCGGCGGCTCGCTCCTGTGCGGACTCGCGGGTTCGCTGCCCGCGCTCATCGCCTTCCGGGTGCTGCAGGGCATCGGCGGGGGCATGGTCATGCCGATCACGCTCTCCATCGTCACGCGGGCGGCCGGCCCGGACCGCATCCACAAGGCCACGGCGGCCGTCGCGCTGCCCGGTCTGCTCGGTCCGGTCCTCGGTTCGGTGCTCGGCGGCGCCATCGTCCAGTCACTGAGTTGGCACTGGCTGTTCCTCGTGAACGTGCCGGTCTGCCTCGCCGCACTCGTGCTCGGCCGGATCCTGCTGCCCGCGACCCCGGGCGAGCGCGGCCACCGACTCGACGCCCCCGGCTTCCTCCTGCTCACGCCCGGCGTCGTCGCCGTCGCCTACGGCATCAGCGGGATATCCGGCGAGGACGGCTTCGCGGCCGCGACGGCCTGGCTCCCGCTCCTCGTCGGCGCCGCACTGCTCGCCGCGTTCACCGGCCACTCGCTGCGCGCCCGGCGGCCCGCCCTCATCGACGTGCGCATGTTCGCGCGGCGCGGCTTCGGCCTGGGGAGCGTCATCACGTTCGCGGGCGGGTTCTCGACCTACGCGTTGTCGTTCCTGCTTCCCCTCTTCTACCAGCAGGTTCGCGGCGATTCGGTCCTGCACACGGGTCTGCTGCTCATCACGCAGGGGCTCGGCACGATCTTCTTCGTCGTGGCCGTGCGCAACGTCGCCGCCCGGATCGACAGCCGCTTCGTCATCGCCGCCGGAGTGGCGCTGACCATGATCGGCACCGTGCCGTTCGCCCTCGCGGACACGCACGGCGGTACGACAGTGCTGCTCGCCGCGCAGTTCGCCCAGGGTCTCGGCTTCGCCGCCACCACGTTCCCGGTGATGACGCTCGCTCTCGCGGGCCTGAGCCATGCCGAGACGCCCCGAGGCAGCGCGGCGTTCAGCGTCGTCCAACGGGTGGGCGCGCCCTTCGGCGTCGCGGTCGTCGCCGTGATCCTGCAGCATCTGCTCGACGGCGCGACGACAACGACAGACCAACTCGCGGCATTCTCAAGCACGTTCTGGTGGATCTTCGGCCTCAGCACCGTCCCCCTCGTCCTCGCCTTCTTCGTCCCGTCGGAGTCGCAGAAGGCCACCGACCCCGCTCCCGCGGAGACCACAGGCCGGGCCGCCCAGTAGGGACGATCTTGCCTCGTTGACACGGTAACAACGTTAACGCTACCGTCGGCGATAACGCTGTTAACACATGGGGGTCACACCCTTCGGTGAAGCGAGGCAACCCATGGGGCGACTCAAGGTTCTGATCTCCGGCGCGAGCATCGCCGGGCCCGCACTGGCACTGTGGCTGGCCAAGTACGGCGCGGACGTCACCGTCGTGGAGCGCCGGCCCGAGCTGCGCACCGGCGGCCAACTGGTCGATCTGCGCGGGGTGTCGAGAGAGGCCCTGCGCCGGATGGGCGTCGACACCGAGGTCCGCTCCGAGCGCGAGGCCAACTTCGGCCTCTCCTTCGTGGACGCCCGAGGACGTACGAAGGGAGCGCTCCGGGCGGATCAGTTCGGCGGTGACGGACCGGTCGCCGAGATCGAGATTCTGCGCGGCACCCTGTCGAGAGTGCTCCACGACCAGTCGCGGGACCGGGTCGACTACCGGTTCGGTGACCGCATCACCTCGACGCGCGACGACGGTACGAAGGTCCACGTCGAGTTCGCGACCGCGCCCGCCGAATCGTTCGACGTCGTCGTCGGCGCCGACGGCCTCCACTCCGAACTGCGCGAGTCACTCTTCGGCCCGGAAGCCAACCACCTGCACCACCTGGGGACTTACATCTCCTTCTGGACGGCCCGGAACCACATCGGCATCAAGGACTGGACCGTCGCCTACAGCGAACCCGGCAGAACCATCGGCATGCGGTCCATCCTCGGCAACACGAAGGCGATGGCGTTCTTCAGCTTCCGCGCCGGCGCCCCGTCCTACGACTGGCGTGACGTCGACGCCCAGATGCGCATCGTCAAGGCCCGCGCGTCCGGCATGGGTTGGGAGGCGGCCGCGCTCCTCTCCCAACTCGACACGGCACCCGACTTCTACTTCGACACCTGCAGCCAGGTCACGCTGCCCAAGTGGTCGGCCGGACGCATCGGCCAGGTCGGAGACGCCGCCTACAGCGCCTCACCCCTGTCGGGCCACGGCGCCACGATCGCCATGGTCGGCGCGTACGTCCTCGCCGGTGAACTGGCGGGCACGCCAGGGGACATCACGGGTGCGTTCGCCCGGTACGAGCGGAAACTGCGCCCGTGGATCGGGCAGATCCAGCGGTCGGCCCCCGACTCGGGGAAGACGATGACGCCCCGCACTTCGTACGGCATCGCGTTCCGCAACAACCTCGTCCGCCTGGCAAGTCGCGTACCCGGCAAGGACGTTCTGATCAGGAGCCAGATCAACAGGTCGAACGCGTTCACGCTCGACGACTACTCACGGCATCTCGAAGCGGCCTAACCCCCGCGGCGCACCTCCCCGCGCCACAACTCCCCACCCCTCACCTCTCTACCCCGCACCCTCGAAAGGGCCGATCATGACGGTCAGTTGCGTCAATCCCCCGGAGCTTCCCCCGCTGCCGGGCATCCTCTCCCACGCCGTCGCCGTGCCCGAACTCGGGCTCGTGTACACCTCGGGCCAGGTCGCCTGGGACAAGGACGGCCGGCTCGTGGGCGGCGACGACCTCGCCGCCCAGTTCGAACAGGCCTACGACAACGTCGAAGCGGCGCTCCGCGCGGCCGGCTCCTCCCGCGAGAAGATCGTCAAGGAGACGATCTACCTGGTGGGTTACACGACCGACCGCGCCGCCGAGCTGACCGCGATCATCGCCGCGGCCCGCAAGGGTCATCCAACTCCGCCCGCGAGCACGGCAGTTGGCGTCGCGACCCTTTACGCGGACGGCTTCCTGGTCGAGATCGAAGTCGTCGCGACCCTCTGACGCGACGGCAGCCGGGACCACCCGCGGCCACCGTCCCTTCCCTTTGCCCACGACGTCCACGACACCTACGACGTGTACGACGTCTACCACCGCCCGTACGGAGAAGTCATGTCTCTGGCACCGCCCCCGTTCGACCCCGAACTCGCCGCCGTTCTCGACTCGTTGAAGGAGGTGCTCACGCCCGGTCTGGCCCTGGAGGACATCGACGGCCTCCGCAACGGTCCGGCGGCGGCCGCGCTCGCCGAGATCGACTTCACGATGGACGGCGCCTTCGACGTCGAGCAGCGGACCGTACCCGGGCCCGAGAACGCGCCGGACATCCCCCTCCTGATCTGCCGCCCCACCACGCCGACGCCCCCGCATCCGCGCCCGGTCGTCTACTACGTGCACGGCGGCGGCATGGTGATCGGCGACAACAGGTCCGGTGTGACCGTGCCGTTGGGCTGGGCGAAGGAACTGGACGCGGTCGTCGTGTCCGTGGGCTACCGGCTGGCTCCGGAGCATCCGCATCCGGCGCCGGTCGAGGACGTGTACGCCGGGCTCGTCTGGACGGCGAAGCACACGGCGGAGCTCGGTGCGGACGCCGAGCGGATCGTGATCGCGGGCACCAGCGCGGGCGGTGGACTCGCCGCGGCACTCGCCCTGCTGAGCCGCGACCGCCAAGGCCCGCGCGTCATCGGCCAGTTGCTGATGTGCCCCATGCTGGACGACCGCAACGACACCCCGTCCGGCCACCAGATGACCGGCGTCGGCATCTGGGACCGTACGGCCAACGAGACCGGCTGGACGGCACTGTTGGGCGCATCGCGCGGCGGCCCGGACGTGTCTCCCTACGCCGCGCCCGCCCGCGCCGAGGACCTCACGGGCCTGCCGCCGGCCTTCCTGGACGTCGGCAGTACCGAGACCTTCCGCGACGAGGTCGTCACCTATGCCGACCGCCTCTGGCAGGCGGGCGGCTCGGCCGAACTGCATGTCTGGCCCGGCGGCTTCCACAGCTTCGCCGGCTTCGCGCCGCAAGCACGGCTGTCACAGTCGGCGCTCGCCGCCCAACTGGACTGGCTGCGCAGGCTGTTGGGGGACAGCGAGGACTGATCACGCCACACCGTTAGGGGCCGGTCGGCGTTGCGCACCCGCTGGAGCGGCACGACCGGCTCCGCTCCCCATTGTTCATCACGGGCCGTCGCGGCCCCGCTCCCCCGCTCCTCATCACGTGCAGTCACGGCTCTCCTCGTCGCGACTCCCCAAAAGTGGCGATAACATCGTTACCATGCCTCTGGGTCATGACGCTTCCCCACCCGCACAGCCGGGCCCCCCGCCGCCCGCGACCCGCGCCCGAGCGCTGGTTTCCGCCGCGCTCCGGATCGTGGACGACGGCGGGCTGGAATCGCTCACCATGCGCCGGCTCGCGGACGCCAACAAGCTTCAACTGCCCGCCATCTACCGGGTGTTCAGCAACAAGCAGGCCCTCCTGGACGAGATGGCCGAGGCGATCCTGGCGAAGGCCGTACCGGACGGCCGCGAGCACAACTGGGAGGCCGAGGTCACCCGTCTCGCCAGACAGCTGCGGCAGGCCCTGCTGGCGCAGCGCGAGGGAGCCAGGATCGTCGGCGGCAGCTACGCCGCGAAGCGGCACAGCCTGACGCTCGCGGAACGCCTCGTCGGCGTCATGCAGGGCGCGGGATTCAACGGGGTCGCCGCCCTCTGGGCCACGTCGACCCTCTTCTGCTATGTCCTCGGGGAAGCCCTGGAGCAGCAGGGCCTGACCGACGACGCCCGCGACCGGCTCACGTTCCCCGGCGCGAGCCAGACCTACCCCCAACTCTTCTCCACCCCCGTCGAGGAGATCCTCAACTTCGACGACCGCTTCGAGTTCGGACTCGGACTGATTCTCGGCGGTCTGCGCGGGCAGCTCCCCCAGAACGATCTCCACTGAGGGCACCCCCACCCGCGTTTCGGAGAATATATCTCCACTTTCTTCAGCCCGGGAAGCCCTGCGACGCGGCCCTCCCGGAGGATCACCCGCCGCCCGCGAGGCCACTCCGGACGGCACGGCGGCCACCCCTTCCCACCAGGGACGATGCCCGCGATCCGCACCCCGATGACCCGCCCCCGAAGCCGCCCTCGCACCGCGACCAGCCTGTAGAAAGTCGCCGTCGAGACGCCGTCGAGGGCGTTTTCCACTTCGGTTCGATCCCTTGACAGCCCCAACCGGGCGTTCCCAAACTACCGACCATTCGGTTGACGGCCCGGGTCGAGCGCCCCCGCTGTCGACATTCCAGAAGGGTTGATCACCATGACCGAAGTGTCGCTTCACGATGCCCAGAGCCCGCCGGTCCCGACAGTCACCACCTCACACATCGGTCACGCGACAGCCGTGGGGGCGGCCGGATTCGCGTGGTGCTCGCTCATCCTGGGCCTGCACACCGCCGGGATCATCGACGCGGCCGACGGCACGATCGTGCTGGCGGGCACGTTCTTCTACGGCGGCATCGTCCAACTCGTCGCGGGATTCTTCGCGTTGGCGTCCGGCGCGACCTTCGCGGCCGCGTTCCTGACGGCGTACGGGGCGTTCTGGCTCGGCTACACCGTCATCGAGTTCTGGGCGGCACCGCACATCGCGGGAGCGGCGGCGGCCGCGGCCAAGGCAGGCGGGGCGTCGGCGGAGGCCTCGGCGGCCGCGGGCGGACACGCGGTGATGCAGTCGCTCGGACTGTTCCTCATCGGCTGGCTGGTGGTCACGCTGGTCTTCGGCCTCGCGAGCCTGGGCACGAACGCGGTGATCGTGAGCGCGTTCACCCTGCTGACGCTGACGATCGTGCTGCTGGTGACCGCCTACCTGGGCGCTTCGAGCGCGGGCGTGCCGAGCGATTCGGTGCTGAAGACCGCGGGTTACGTCGAGATCGTGCTGGCCGCCGTCGCCTTCTATCTGGTCCTGGCGGAGCTGACCAACGACATCCGGGGCCGTGCCGTGCTCCCGCTCTTCGCCCTGAACCGCAGCAGCCAGGCCGTCGCGCAGACGGCCTGACCCGGACGGCATGACGACGAACCCCCCACCCGTCTCAAGGAGCCGCATGAAAAAGCCCAAGGCAACAGACCGGATCAAACCCCCCCACAGAGTCACCGTACTGAGCAGTGCCACCGCGGTGCTCCTCCTCGTGGCGGCAGGCCAGACGACAGCCACCGCGCTCCCCGCACACGCGGTCAACTGGACGCCGCCCGCCGCGAGTTACGCGGCGAGCGCGCCCGTCCACACCACCGTGACGATGGACGACGGCGTGAAGATCGCCGTCGAGGTCGTCTATCCGACCGACCCGAGCACCGGCGCCCGCGCGTCGGGCCCGTTCCCCGTGCTCTTGACCCAGAATCCCTACGGCGCGCAGCGCTCCGATCCCGCGGACAGCGGCACGTACTTCGTGCAGCGCGGCTACATCTACGTGGCGTCCGCGATCCGCGGCACCGGCGAGTCCGGCGGGCAGGTCGACTGGTTCGGGGACCGGCAGGGCAAGGACGGAGCCGACCTCGTCGACTGGGCGGCGCACACGCTGTCGGGGTCCAACGGCAAGGTGGGGCTGGACGGTTGCTCCTACCTCGGGGTGAACCAGTGGTTCACCGCGGCGGCCGTGGGCAAGAACTCCGCGCTCAAGGCCATCACGCCGTTCTGCACCGACTCGGACTTCTACAACGACCTGACCGGCAACGGCGGGATCCCCACCCCCTTCGTGGCCGGCATCGCCCAGGCCGAACCGCGCGGCCCCGAGGACGACCCCGCCACCGATCCGCAGTCGGTGACCATCGTCCAGCAGGCGTCGGGTGGTTCACGCTCGTACAACGATGCCTACTGGCAGTCCCTGAACGTCCAGAAGACGCTCGTGCCGAAGATCGTCGCCAACAACATCCCGGCGCTGACCGAGGCCGGCTGGAACGACCTCTTCCCCGGCGGCAACCTCGGCGCCTACGTGTCGGCCCAAAACGCCTACTACCACCGGCCGTTGACCGATCCGATCGCGTCGGACGACCCCGTCACCGGCCGCTACCAGGCGATCGTCGGCCCCTGGACCCACGGCGAGCACGTCAACGAGGCGACACTGCAGGGCATCCGCCTGGAGTGGTTCGACACCTGGCTCAAGAACGCGCCCACCGGCATGGCCAACACCGCGACTCCCCTGCACCTGTTCGAGAACGGCGCGAACACCTGGGTCGACAGCGCCGCCTGGCCCCTGTCCTCCGACGCCCGCACCTATTACCTCGGCGACGGTTCCCTCACCCCCGGCAAACCGACCGACGAGGGCAGCGACTCGCTCTCCTGGAGCGCGGCGAGCGCGGCCAACACCCTGACGTACACCACCGCCCCGCTCACCAAGGCAGCCTTGCTCAACGGCCCGGCCGACGTCACCCTCTACGCCAAGTCGACGACACCGGAGACCGAACTGTCGGCGAAGCTGAGCATCGTCGCCCCGGACGGGACGGTGACCAAGCAGGCCGACGGAATCCTCCTGGGCAGCCAACGCGCCCTGGACCCGCAGGAGAGCTGGTACGGCGACAACGGCAGCCTCCTCAAGCCCAGTCACCCCTTCACGCAGGCCTCCCAGCGCCCGGTGACTCCAGGCCAGACGACCCGCTACGACATCTCCCTGCTGTCCAACTTCACCAAGATTCCCGCCGGTTACCGGATCCGGATCAGCATCAACAGCCAGCCGCCGGCCGACTTCCACTTCGCCGTCGCGCCGACCCCGCAGGAACTGGCGAACCTGGCCGGCGGCATCTACACCGTCGAACGCTCGCCGCAAGCCGCGTCGTTCGTCAACCTGCCTCTGACGACACCGAGTTCGGCCACACCCAGCGACACCGACTGGGGGCCGACCTCCTGAAACACACAGGCGTGGCAGGTCTGTCCGTACGGCGGGCCTGCTACTCCCGCACCGGGGCCGGCCGCACCAGCCCCATCACCTGCTCCACCGTCTCGTTGCTCAGACTCGGCGTCGTCAGCGGAGGGTTGTCGGGACGCTGCCGGATGCCGTTCAGGATGATCTCGAAATAGCGGCGCCACACGTCGGGCCGCTTGCCCTGGGTGAACTGGCTGGCGGCACTGAGCATTTGCACCACGACGGGGATGTCGGAGGGAGTGATCTCCGCACGCAGATCCCCGCTCTCCTGCGCCCGCTGGATCAGCGCCTCCAGGAAGGGGAGCATCCCGCCGCGCACCGTCTCGATGGGCTCGGAACTGTGGCTCCCCAGCATGATCACTTCTTGCAGACCACGGTTCTCGGCGAGGTCGGCGCCCATCTCCATCAGGAAGTCCACGAACCCTTCCCAGGGATCGGGATGAGCGAGCGCCCGCTCCGCCGACGCCTGCCGGATCCCGAGATCCTGCTCGAACAGGGCCCGCACCAGGGTCTCTTTGTCCGGGAAGCGCCGATACACGGTCCCGACTCCGACCCCCGCGTGCCGGGCCACATCGTCGAGCGTGACCTTCAGCCCGTGCTGCCCGAAGACCTCCCGCGCGGCCCGCAGAATCTTCTCCCGGTTGAGGGCGGCGTCGCGCCTCAGCGGGCGGTCGCCCTCCATCGGAGCATCAGCCCCGGAACCCTCAGCCATAACCCCATGTTAACCCTGTTGATCACAGGCAGGTTTGGCCAGCGCGCACCCTTCCCCAAGGCACCCCGCAGAAAACGTTGCAACCACCACCGGGGTAGACTGACGCCGCCCATGAGAACCGCGTCGTGCCTGGTCGCACGGCTGTCACAGCGAGGGGGTGGACGCCATTCAGGTTCGCCCCGCCCGTATTCAGGATGTCGCAGCCGCCGCAGGAGTCTCGGTCTCCACGGTGTCGAACGTCCTGAACCGGCCCGAACGCGTCAACGCCCGCACCGCCGAACGGGTCCGCGACGCGGTCGCCGCACTCGACTACGTGCCCCATCCGGGAGCCGCGGGCCTGCGCACCGGCCACTCGTCCTCGATCGGCCTGGTCCTGCCCGACGTGGCGAACTCCTTCTACTCCCGCATCGCACGGGGAGCGGCGGACGCGGCCTACGCCCACGGCTACTCCCTCGTGCTCTGCGACAGCGGCGACGCCCCCGAGCGGGAACAGGGCTACTTCACGATGCTGATCGAGCAGCGGGCCGTGGGCGCGGTCGTCGTCCCGCTCGGCGCCGACCCCACCCGACTCACCCGCCTCCGCGAACGCGGCATCCCGCTCGTCCTCGCCGACCGAGCACTGTCGGCCCAGGACGGCTGTTCCGTCTCCGTCGACGACATCGCCGGCGGCCGGGTCGCCGTGCAGCACCTCCTGGACTGCGGGGCGCGCGACATCCTCGTCGTCAACGGCGAGCGCGGCATCGTCCAGTGCGCCGACCGCTACCAGGGCGCCCGCCAGGCCGTCCGCACCCGCCGCGAGGCACGGGTCCGCCAGGTCGTCGCCGACGAGATGACGGTCGCCTACGGCCTGGAGATCGCCCGCACCCTCGACGAACTCCCCGACGGCGTCTTCTGCACCAACGACTTCCTCGCCGCCGGCCTGTGCCGAGGACTCGGCGAACGGGGCGTACGAATACCCGAGGAAGTCCAGGTGGTCGGCTACGGCGACCTCGACATAGCGAGCTTCGTCGGTACGACCCTGACGACCGTCCGGCAACCCGTCGAGGAACTCGGCCGCGCGGCCGTGGGCATGCTCCTCGACGAGATCGAGGCCCGCGCCGAACACGCCCACGAGACAAGGGTGTTCGCGCCCGACCTCGTTCTACGGGACTCCACTCGCCCCCTGTCAGCCCCGAATCCGTAGCGTCACCGGTCCCAGCAGCCCCGAGGGGAGTTGAGACGGGAAGGCCCAGGCGGTGGGGGTGGCTTCGGCGAGATAGGGAGCCAGGGTGTTGTTGACGGTCACGTCGATGCGCACCAACCTCCCTGCGGCGCCCAGGAGTTCGAACCGATACGGAGGGCAGAACGCCTCTCCGACCGCCTCGCCGTCGAGCGCGATCGACACGCTGCCGCGGACTCGCCCGAGATCCAGCACCGGGTCCGGCCCGGCCGGTACTTCCACCTCCCGCGAGTACGTCACACCTCCGCTCCAGCCACCCAACCCGAACAACTGCCAGTCCTCCAGAGGTAGTTGTGCCGGTACCGTACGGACACGCACCGACCCACGCCAGGCGGAGCCGCCCCGCAGTACGGCCGTGGGCGCGGTGACGACCTCGACCTCCGTCGGCTCCGGGACCGGCTGCTCCAGTGTCAGGAACTGTCCGTCCAGCCACGTCTCTGCACCGTCACCGACCCGCACTCTCGCGGGCAACTCCATTGGCAGCTCCAGCGATTCGGTGCCCGGCGGCACGGTGAAGCGGAAACGCTGGGCGCGTTCGCGGACGGTGTCCGTGGACCTCAGCGGCAATACGGCGGTGCCGAGCACCGGTGCGCCGGAGAGCCACTCGGTGTCCGGCAACGGGTGCGGTCGTACGGCCGCGTAGCAGTGCTGCAACTCCCCCCACCGGCCCTCGTGTTCAACGGTACGACCGCGCCACTCCCCCGTCTCCGCCTCCCAACCGGCGCCGCTCACCAGGACGTTCACGTTGGAGTCCGCGCGAGCCACGCAGTCGACGAACACCGCCTCGCGTGGATGGACGGCGTCGGCCACCACCTCCAGCACGTGTTCGCCTTCACCGAGGGAGAGATGGTGCCGGAAGAACATCGGCACCGCACCCCAGTCGGACTCGTAGTACTCCACCTTCTCCTGCCGCGCGACGACCTCACCGTCGCGCAGCACGGTGACGCCCACCGCCGCACCCACGACAAGTACCGCCTGTCCAGGGCCGTGCAGCCGCCCCCGATAGGTCACGCCGCCGTGCGGCCGTACGTCCCCAGGCAGGCACATGAACTGCGGGCGCGACCCGAATCCCGCCGGGTGGGTCAGACAGAAGTAGCTGCCCAAGGGGGTGCCGGCCGCGCCCGAAATCAGCAACGGCCTGTCCTGGGCGTCGCCCAGCTCATATTCAAGGACGTTACGGGTCCGGCCGATCTCCACGCGGGCGGTGGCGAGATACCCGTTACCGATGTCCAGGCGCTCGCCGTTCCACCACACCCGCTTGTTGGCAGCGGCGCCGATGTGCAGATCGGCGGGGCCGCGGTGGTCCGTCTCCACGATCGAACGGACCCGGGCGACCGTTCCGGGGCCGGGCACGGGGACCCGTACGAACTCCTCCGGCACCATGCCCTTGTTCCCGAGCAGACCGTCCGGGTCCGGGATGCCTCGGCTCGACGAGTACTGCGAACAGCGCCATCCCAACTCCGTTGGGAAGAGGGGCAGTTCACCGGAGAGGACCCGTTCGACAGAGGCCTCGTCCAGCGGGTCGGGGGCCTGGGCGGACGGCACCGGTGGGAGGACGCGGACCCGATTGCCGTAAGTCGCCCGCGTCTGCTCCCAGTTCGGATCGGGGCCGTCCGTTTCGGTCCAACTCATCGTCCAGATCTGCGGTTCGGCGACGGACGAACCGGCGGGCAGTGCCAGGTCTCCCCAGGTGTTGTCCATGGTGGGGACCAGACGGCCCTCCCAGCCGGTCGACAGATCAATCGCCTGCTCCGACGCGGGTGTTGGCGCGTCCGTCCGCTGCGTCTGTGTGGCACCTTCGCGCCACACGACGAGAACGGCGGGGGCGCCTTCGAGTGGCACCTCGATGGTCGAACGGCCGTCGGCGACGGTGACTTGGGCCGGGCGGCGGGCGCCGGTCGCCGGGTTCCAGATCTCGGCCTCGGTGACCTGGGCGTGCACGGTGACGGTCGAGTGGTCGGCGTAACGGGTGGGGTCTGCCTCGTGGTTGGCGTCTCCCGGCAGCGTGCGGGCGTCGGGGAAGGTTGCCGTCACCAGGGCGACCGCCTCAACTCCCCTTCTCCTGACCAGCAGTGGCACCTCACCGGTCGCGTGCCCGGCGAGGTCGGCCACCGCCGCCGCTCCCGCCTCGGCGTCACTCACCCGCTCCAGTCGCGGGTGTTTCAGCAGTGCCGCGACGACGGAGTCGTCACCGGTCAGCCCCGCCGCCGTCGCGGGCGCACGACCCACGACCACCACCCGGCCGCCCGCGTCGAGGAGTTGGGTGAGTCGGCGTGCCGTCTCCTCCTCCAGGACGCTCGCCGAAGGAAGCAGCACCGCGCGGTACGTCAACTCCGCGACGCGCAGGGCTCCTTCGACGAGCGTGGCGCGCTGCACGGAGGCGTCGTCGACGATGTCGAAGGCGATGCGGTGGCGGTCCAGTGAACCGACGTGCGGGGCAAGCCAGTTGTTCGTGCCGCACAGGTCCAGGTAGTCGCGCTGGGTCTCGTCGACGTCGGCGTGGTCGTCGCCGAGGCGGCCGTCGCCGAAGTGCTGGACGGGGGCGTCCAGTGGGATGAGGGACTGCATGGTGGCGGTGGGGTGCAGGACCGCGACGTCGGCGCTGTAGGTGCCCCAGGACATGATCGAGCAGATCCGGGCGACGGCGCGGGAGAACGCCGGGTACTGCTGCCAGTAGGGCTGGCGCCAGTCGGTGGACGGTGGTGCCCACTCGAACCAGCCACCTGCCGTACCGAAGTAACTGGCGTGCGGGTTGTACAAGTTGGCGCCGCTGCGCAGGAACGGCAGGAGCCAGTCGTAGGTGTCCGCCAGGGTGCCGCCCCAGCCGGAGGAGTGGAACGCCTCGATCCAGACCCGCTCGTGGCCGTAGAGGTGGGCCATCGAGGAGTGGACCTTGGAGTCGCCGTGGTGGTCGCTGCCGGCGGCGCCGTACCAGCGGTGGGTGCGGAAGTAGTCGGTGTAGATCTGCGTCGACTGGGCCGGGAAGCCCGCCCGCGCGGGGTGGCTCTGGTCGGCGCCGACGATCATCCCGCGTTCGTCGTGCCAGGCGGCGAGGGGCTTGAACAGGGCCTCTTCGGTGAGTTCGGCGCGGACCGCGTAGTAGTCGGCGCGGATCTTCGCCGCGCGGGCGGTCACCGGGCCGAACAGGGCGGGGAGATGGTCGAGGAGGTCGTAGCCGCGACGTGCCCGGAACTCCTCGGGGAAGCGGTGGCTCCAGGAGTTCGTGCCGGGCAGCTCGTCCTGGAAGCTGCCCGCGATGACGTTGCCCAGGTACTCGGGGACGCGCCGGTCGTACTCGTGGTGCACGGCGTCCAGCAGCAGTCCGACGGCGTGCGGGGCGAGGTAGTCGAAGGCGGTGGGGACGGCGACGACGAGCCGTACGTCCGTCCCCTCGGCGGCCGGTACGCCGGGGGCCATGGGCAGGCGGCGGCCCTCCAAGTCGTAGGCGGCGACCAGGGTTTCGGCTCCGCGCAGCTCGATCGTCCCGCCGGTGACGGTGGCCCTTCGGGAGCGCAGGGCGAGGCCGGCGGCTTCCGGGTGGTGTCGGGTGACGGTGCCCTGGACGTTGGCGCCGGAGAAGCCGATCTGGTCGTAGAACCACAGGCGGGTGCCGATGTCCCGGGCGATGCGGCAGGTGTCGGTGAAGCGGGCCCACCATTCCTCGCCGAACCACGGCGGGTCGTCGGTGCGGGCGCCGAAGGCGGGGCCGGCCGGGGCCAGGTTGATGACGACGAGGTTGTGGACGCCGCCGTCCGCGAACCGGCGCAGCTGCCAGGCGAGTTGCTCGCGGGTGACCTTGGCGCCCGACCACCACCACAGCGGGGTGGGGCCGAAGTCCCGGGGCGGGGCGTCGAAGAGCTGCTGCAGCGCGGGTGAGATCACGGTGTTGGTCCTTCCGGGTGCGGCTCGGTCACCCTCACGGATCAAAAAACGTTTTATGTCGGCTCTGTTGTCCGCCACCTGCGATGTTGGCACCGGAACCGAGGCTCGGGAAGGAGGCGGGCCCTGCTTGGCGCAGATTGCTTCGGATACGTGCAAGAGGGCTTGTTGGAACGTTTTTTGAACCCTATATTCACTGCGACCCCGGCCCAGAGCCGCGAGGAGCCGCATCATGATCCGATTCCCGTCCCCACCGGAACACGCGGAACAACCGCCCATCCCACGGCACTTGTGGAAGGTCGCGGCCCTGTCGGGCATGGCCTCCTACCTCGACGCCGCGCTCATCGTCAGCATCGCCGTCAACCTGGCGATCTACCGCGACCACTACGACATGGGCGTGTGGATGGCCGGGGCGATCAGCGCGATCGTCACCGGCTGCATCGCCGTCGGCTCCCTCGTCGGCGGCCGGCTCGCCGACATGTTCGGGCGCCGCCGCGTCTACAACCTGGACATCCTCTGCTACGCGATCGGCGCGATCGTCATCACCCTCGCCCCGAACGACATCGTCCTCTTCATCGGCGTGCTCGTCGCGGGACTGGCCGCCGGCGCCGACCTGCCGACGTCCCTGGCCGTCGTCTCGGACGCCGCACCCGCCGACGGCCGGGCCCGTCTCGTGTCGTTCACCCAGGTCATGTGGGTGGCGGGCATCGTCGTCGTGATCTTCCTCGGCTACGTCCTGTCGGACACGGGCATGGTCGGGGCGCGGATCATCACCGGTCATCTGATCATCGCCGCGCTGGCCACCTTCCTGCTCCGCGCCCGGCTGGAGCTGGCCGAGCCGTCCGAGGCGGCACAGCGGGAGGAGGCGGCCGCGCTCGCCGCCCCGCGCGGCATCGAGCTCAAGAACGTGTGGAACCGTGCCGCGCTGCTGCCGATGGTCGCGACCTTCGTCTACTACGTCACCTGGGGCATCGGCGCCAACACCTTCGGCCAGTTCGGCACCTACCTCCTGGTCACGGTCAGCGGCGCCTCGCAGAGCCTGGCCACCGGTATCAACCTGGCCTTCCTGCCGATCGCACTGGTCCTGACCTTCGTCTTCGTCCGGGTCGCCGACACCCCCTGGCGGGACAGGCTGTTCTACGTCTTCACCGTCGTACAGGTCGTGGCCTTCTGTATCGCCTCCCTCACGGCGGGCGCCCTGGTCGGCATGCTGGTCTTCTTCGTGCTGTACCAGATCTCCAACCCCTTTGCCGGGGAGGCCAGTTACAAGGTCTGGTCACAGCTCACCCTGCCTCCCGACACCCGCGGCACCACCCAGGGCCTCACCTACGCCCTCTCGCGCGGGGTCTTCGCGGGCGTCGCCTTCGTGACACCCGCGCTGATGGACTACAGCGCGTCGCTCCTGCTGTGGCTGATCACGCTCTGCATGGCGGCGTCGGGGGTCGCGGGTGTGTACGTCATCCATGTCCTCATCCGGCGTTCCCCCAACACAGCCGTGGCGCCCGCGAGTTTGGGCGTGGCCCGGACCTGAACCGCACTGCTCCCCCGTACGAACACCGGACCCCGGCCGCACCTCCGGTTCCCGGAAGGAACACCCCCATGGCAACGACCGAACCCACGACCCTGACCGAGGAACGCGCCGCCGCCCTGCGCGAGTTGCTCCCCCCAGTGCCCCGGCGCCGCACGCGGATCGGACTCGTGGCGGGCGGCCTCGGCGCCTACTGGCCCCAATTCCCGGATCTGCTCCCGCAGTTGAAGGAATCGTCGGCGTACGTCGCCGAGCGCTTCCAGCAGATGGATGCCGAGGTGACCGACGTCGGCTTCATCTCCGACGCCCAGGAGGGAGCGGTCGCGGCGGAGCAACTGCGGCGCGCTGACTGCGACTTGATCGTGCTCTTCCTGACGACGTACCTGACCTCGTCGATGGTGCTGCCGATCGCCCAGCGCTCACACACGCCCGTCCTGGTCATCGACCTCCAGCCGTCCGAGCGGATGGACCACGCCTCCTTCGACACGGGCGCCTGGCTCGCGTACTGCGGGCAGTGCCCGGTGCCCGAGGTCGGCAACGTCTTCCGCCGGGCGGGCATCCCCTTCCGGTCGGTGTCGGGCTGGCTGCGCCAGGAGTCGGCCTGGCGGCGCATCGAGCAGTGGATCCGGGCCGCACACGTGCGGGCCTCGCTCCGCCATGCCCGGCACGGTCTGATGGGGCATCTGTATCCCGGCATGCTCGACGTGTCGACCGATCTGACGCTGCTCCCGGCGACGTTCGGCTCGCATGTCGAGGTGTTGGAGTTCGACGACCTACGGCATCGGGTGGAGAAGGTGAGCGAGGCCGAGACCCGTGAGCGGACGGCTCTCGCCCGGCGGATCTTCGCCGTGGACGACAGCGTGGTCGACGAGGACTTCGCCTGGGGGGCGACCGTGTCCGTCGCCCTGGACCGGCTCGTCGAGGACTTCGGCCTCGACACCCTCGCCTACTACCACCGAGGACTCGACGGCGAGCTGCACGAACGGCTCGGCGCCGGCATGATCCTGGGCGCCTCCCTGCTCACCGCCCGGGGCGTACCGGCGGCCGGCGAGTACGAACTCCGCACCAGCCTCGCCCAGTTGGCGACCCAGAGCATCGGTGCAGGGGGCTCCTTCACCGAGATCCAGGCCCTCGACTTCGAGGCCGGCGTGGTGGAGATGGGCCACGACGGCCCCGCCCACCTCGCGGTGAGCGCCCGCGACCCGCTCCTGCGCGGCCTGGGCGTCTACCACGGCAAGCGCGGCTGGGGCGTCAGCGTGGAGTTCGACGTCCAACACGGTTCCGTGACCCTCCTCGGCGTCGGCCAGGACGCCGACGGCACCCTCTCCTTCATCACGTCCGAGGGCACCGTCGTCCCCGGCCCGCACCTCGCCATCGGCAACACCACCAGCCGAGTCGACTTCGGCCGCGACCCCGGCGAGTGGGTCGACGCGTGGAGCGCGACGGGCGTAGGCCACCACTGGTCGCTGGCGCTGGGCCACCACACGGCCGACTTCCGGGCCGCGGCAAGCCTGTTGGGGATCGAGCACCGGGAGGTGTGAGCGAGGGCTCCCCCGTCAGTAGGGCAACTTGATGCGGTGCTCCTCCAACGCCACGGAGTAGCGGCTCAGCAGCGCGTCGAACCCCGCTAGCAGCAGCCCCGCCGCCTCTCCCGCCTCGGCGAGGTCACCCCGCTCGCAGGCCTCCACCACCTCGGCGACATCGCCGCGGAGGATGTGCAGCGAGTCGCCCTGGATGAGCACGCCGGGCAACCGGCGGCCGGGCAGGCGGACCACGGCGTCGTTCCCGCCGTCAGTGAACAGCTCTGCGTCTATGCGCTCCATGGAGCCATCCAACCCGACATCTCCTGCCGACACCAACGACTTGGCGCGCGCCGGGATTTGGGGCCCGCACAGCGGCACCCGTCGTCTTCGGTTCGACTCCCGCCGTCCTCCTGAGGGATCCTCATCGCCGACCGCACCGAGGAGACACCCCTTGCTCACCGAGTACCAGCAGAACTTGCGCGACCGCTGTCTCGCCGCCCCCGTCATGCCGGCGCCCGAGCCCTGGCGGCCGGTGCTCGACAACAGGACGCCCATCGGGGGCTTGCTCGGCATCGGTTTCGCCACCGATCCCGGCACCGGGCACGATCTCGCGATGGTGGTCTCGAACGACGGTCACGGCCTCTTCGACGCGTTCACAGGTGAGAAGATCGCCCGCGACCGGGACCCCGATACCTGCATGCCCGACGACGTGGACCTCGTGTGCCCCGGCCTCGGACCGGTCGCGGGCGTCCCGGTGCGCATCGCCGGTCTCTTCGGCGGCGGTCTGCACAGCGGTACGTCCGACGGCTGGACCGTGCACGTCGTCAGCCCCGAGTGGCCGCACGACCGGGTGCTCCTCTCGACGGGCCACGGCTTCCACAAGGGGCAGGCCGGAGAGACGTGGTGGCACGTCTTCGACGCGAACTACTCGGAGCTGCGCGCCGCGGGCTTCTCGCCCTCCGGTCAGACCCTCGCCGTCGCCACGAGCAGCGACCTCAGCCTGTGGACCCGCCGCGCCCCGCACTGACGTAGGGCCGTCTCCCCGGCTCCCGGTCGCGGCCGTTCACCCAGAAGAAGAGGACCACCGAGGACATCGCGGCGACCGCGCACCACGTCGAGACGAACTCCAGCTCCCACAGCGTCCAGCAGACCATCGCGCCGGCCGTGACCAGGATCCCCAGCACCACCAGCCCACGTTCACCGGACAGCAGCAGCGAGCCGATCGTCGCCACGAGGTAGCCGGCGATGACCAGTTGGGCGTAGGGAAGGTCGACGACGTAGCCGAGGGTGTGGCCGCGGATCTCGGCCGTCACGGGGTGCACGGCGAGGGCATGGGCGAGGGCCGCAGCGGTCGCGGCGCCGACCGCCACCAGTACGCCGATCCGGGGCCGGGCCCGCCGGGACGCGGCACACCACACGCCCACCGGCACCCACACCGCCAGCAGGGGCATGGCGATGACGGCCCACGCGAGGGTGGCGGGTCCCGAGCCCCCGTCGGCCGCCCACACCGCCGACTCCACGATCTGATGCGCGCCGAGCAGCAACGGCAGCGCGGCCATCGGAAGATCGGTCCGCCTGCGCGCCCGGACCACGCACGCCACTCCTACGGCGGCGACCGCCGCGCCCGCCACGAGGTCGGCCTTCGCACTCCAGCACATGCCGCCTCCACGGGATCCGTTCGTGTACGCCTCGGTCACGCTACGTCTCCGCCCCGCCGCGTCCCGGGTGACACGACGGCCGCAGCGCGCGGTCATGGCATACCCGCGGGCCTGCCTCCGACGCCCGGCCCGGACAACACACCATTCCCCGGGCCGAGTTGACAGCTGTGCCACGAAACCACCCCCGGCCTGCGCGGGAACGTCCCCTCGTGATTGGCTGACCCCGCCCACCGCACACCGTGCGCACGCACAGGAGGACATCGCAGCATGAGCAACGCCTACACGTTCGAGTACAAGGTCGTCAGCTTCCGGGAGTCGCTGATCGGCGACGCGCTGGACAGCGACAAGCTGGAGAAGGTCCTCAACAAGCACGCCGAGGACGGCTGGGGCCTCAAGGCCATCACCGCCGCCGACGTCAAGGGCCGCATAGGTCCCGGCGCGGTCGAGGGCCTGCTCCTCACCTTCGAGCGGCCTCGCGCGTAACGACCGATGCCGTACGCGGGACGGGGGACGGGACTCAGCGCCGATGCGGGAACGGCGTACCGGGGCCCGGGATCTCCCCCGACCCGCGCGGGATCAGCTCGGTCGGCATGACGACCCTGCGCGACGGTGACGTGTCCCCGTGGATGCGGGCGAACAGCAGATGCGCGGCGCTCGTCGCGAGGGCGACCGGGTCCTGCGCGATGACCGTGACCGGTGGCGTCAGCTGCGCGGCCAGCGCGAAGTCGTCGAAGGCGATGAACGCGACGCCGGCGGGCAGCACGGCCCGCACGCCGAACGCGAGGACCTCGTTGCCCGCGAGGACGGCCGTGGGCGGCTCCGGCGCGGAGAGGATCCCGGTGACGGCCCGGGCGGCGTCCGCGCCGGACCGTAGTCCGTGCCGGACGAGCGCCGGATCGGCGTCGATGCCCGCGGCGTTCAGGGCCGCCAGATAGCCGCGGTGCCGTTCGCCGAAGGTCCAGATCTCCGGCTTGTCGCCGAGGTAGCAGATGCGGCGGTGGCCGTGTGCGATGAGGTGGCGTACGGCCTGTCGTACCGCGCCGAAGTTGTCCACCACCACGGTGTCCACGTCGAGGCCGGGTGCCGCCCGGTCCACGCACACGATCTTCGTGCCCCGCGCCTGCGTCGAGCGCAGGAAGCGGTGGTTGCCCTCGACCGGGGTCAGGATCAGCCCGTCGACACGGCGGGCGGTGAAGGCCGCGATGACTTCGCGTTCGCGGTGCGGGTCGGCGCGGCTGGAGCCGATGAGGACCATGTTGCCGCGCCGGTGGGCGACGTCTTCGGTGGCCGAGGCGACGGCGGCCATGAAGGGGTCGGCAACGTTGTCCACCATCAGCCCGATGGTCTGACTCAACCGGTCCGTACGGCGCAACTGCCGTGCCACGTCGTCGCGTTGATAGCCCAGCTTGCGGACGGCGGCCTCCACGCGGGCGGCGGTGAGGGGTGCCACGCCCGCCTCGCCGTTGACCACCCGGGACACCGTCATGACGCTCACGCCGGCTTCCGCGGCCACGTCTTTCATCCTGGGACGACTGGGACTGCTGGGGCGACTGGTCACGCCGCGTCCTCCCGAGGTCATCCAGCGCGACCGGACCCGAGTCCGTCCGGCGGGCCGACGGTGTCCGCCCAAATCCCCGTTCGTTCACGACCCTTGACGCCCACCCACGGGCCTCCCAGAATCGACGAGCTGTTAACGATACCAACCAGAAGGCACAACATGGCCTCTGCAAGAGAACCCCTTCTCGCGGCACACGGTGTGGTCAAGCGTTTCGGCCATGTCCAGGCGCTCTCGGGCGCGGACTTCACGGCGTACGCCGGCGAGGTCGTCGCACTGATCGGTGACAACGGCGCCGGCAAGTCGACGTTGGTGAACGTACTTTCCGGCGTCCTCACCCCGGACGAGGGCGAGGTGCGCCTGGACGGGACGCCGGTCCGGTTCACGGGGCCGATGGACGCGCAACGGCACGGAGTCGAGACCGTCTACCAGGATCTGTCCCTGGCGCCGGACCTTGACGCGGCGTCAAATCTCTATCTGGGCAGGGAACTTGTACGCGGAGGCCTGCTCGGCCGACTGGGCGTGCTCGACCGGCCCACCATGCGCCGGGAGGCGATCGCGGCGTTCGGTGAACTGGGCGTGGAGCTGAAAGATGTGACGGCTCCTGTGACAACGTTGTCAGGAGGGCAACGGCAGTCGGTGGCCGTAGCCCGCGCGGTCGCCTTCGCCAACAAGGTCATCTTCATGGACGAACCGACCGCCGCCCTGGGCGTCGTCCAGCGCGCCCGGGTCCTGGAGACCGTCCGCAGGGTCGCCGACCGGGGCATCTGCGTCGTCCTCATCAGCCACAACATGCCCGAGGTGCTGTCGGTGGCGGACCGGATCGAAGTACTGCGGCTGGGCCGCCGGGTCGCGTCGTTCACCGCGGCCGACGCCACGATCGAGAAACTCGTCGGCGCCATGACCGGATCGCTGGACGAGCCCGCGCCGAACGGGAACCACGACCCGGCCGGCGCGACGGAAGCGGAGGACGGGCGATGAGCGCCAACAGCCAGGACATCAAGCCGGCCGCCCCGGCACAGGAGCCGCCCCCGGCCGCGGAGGGACGCCTGGCGATACCCCCGTGGCTCCGACGGGCCGCCGGCATAAGCGAGTTGTGGACGTTCGTCATCCTCGTCGCGCTGGTCGCGTTCTTCACGATCGCGGCGCCGGGCAAGTTCTTCACCACGTACGACATCACGCAGATCGCCGTGAACGCGGCCATCTATCTGGTGCTCGGCGTCGGCATGACGTTCGTGATCATCACGGCGGGCATCGACCTGTCGATCGGCTCGGTACTGGTGCTGGCGGCCGTGGCCGCCGGTGAGTACAACATCCACCACGGCGGCCCCACCGCCGGCTGGTTCACGGTCGCGGTCTGTGTCGTCATCGCCCTTGCGGTGGGCGCGGGTTGGGGCGCTCTGCAGGGCGCGGTGGTGGCGACCGGGAAGGTGCCGCCGCTGATCGTGACCCTGGGCGGGCTGGGCGCTGCACTGGGCATCGCCGAACTCGCCACCGGCGGCCAGGACCCGTCCGGCGCGTCCGCCGCGCATCTCCAGAACAGCCTGGGATTCGGCAAGTTGCTCGGCATCCCCTGGATGGTGATCCTCGCCGCGATCGTCACCGCCCTGTTCGGCGCGGTCCTCGGCGCCACGAAGTTCGGCAGCCACACCCTGGCCATCGGCTCCAACCCGACCGCCGTCCGCCGCGCGGGCATCCCGGTGGGCCGCCACCTGATCAAGGTCTACGGCCTGATGGGCCTCCTCGCCGGTCTCGGCGCGGTGATGTGGCTGGCGTCGTACGGCACGACGTCGATCGCCGGGCACTCCACCGACAACCTGAAGGTGATCACGGCGGTGGTCCTGGGCGGTACCAGCCTGTTCGGCGGGCGGGGTTCGGTCCTCGGCACGGTGATCGGCGTCTTCATCCCCGCGGTGCTGACCACCGGGCTGATCGTCATCGGCGTTCAGCAGTACTGGCAGGACGTCGCCGTCGGTGTCGTCCTGGTCGCCGCCGTCTATATCGACCAGATGCGCAGGAAGACCCGGGAACGCGCATGACCCCGACCCCCGCCGCAGCCTTCGCCCCAACCCTCGTATGACCCAGGAGGACACCCTTATGTCGAGCATCCGCATCTCACGCAAAGTACTGGTCGCCGCGGGCACCGTGCTGGTCCTGACCGGCGCCGCCGCCTGCAGTTCGTCGAGCGACAGCGGCAGTTCGGGGTCGAAAGGAGGGGCTTCCGGCAAGAAGGTCCGGCTGATCACCGGTGTGAAGAGCGACCCCTTCTACATCACCATGACGTGCGCGGCGCAGACCGAGGCCAAGGCCAAGGGCATGGAATTCAGCGCCGACGGCTCCGCCCAGTGGGACGTGTCGGTCCAGCGCCCGCTCATCGACTCGGTGGCCGCGACCCGGCCGGACGGGCTGCTGATCTCGCCGGTCGACACCAGCGCGCTCACCCCCTCGCTCAAGCAGATCCAGTCGTCCGGGACCAAGGTCGCGCTGGTGGACACCACAGTCTCCGACTCCTCGATCGGCATCACCCGTATCTCGTCCGACAACGAGAAGGGCGGCCGGGTGGCGGCCGACGCGCTCGCCAAGCTGATGAACGAGAAGGGCTCGGCCATCGTCATCAGCGTCAAGCCCGGCGTCTCCACCACCGACGCCCGCATCAAGGGCTTCACCGAGGAGATGAAGAAGTACCCGAACATCAAGATGCTGCCCACCCTCTACGACAACGACCTCCCGGCCACCGCGGCCTCGCAGATCCAGTCGACGCTGGCGGCCCACCCCGACCTGGGTGGCGTGTTCGCGGGCAACACCAACACCGGTCAGGGCATAGCCACCGGTCTCAAGCAGGCGGGCAAGGAGGGCAAGGTGCAGGTCGCCGCGTTCGACGCCGAGCCGGACGAGATCGCCTCGCTCAAGGCGGGCACCCTCCAGGTCCTGGTCGCGCAGGACCCGGCGGCGATCGGCAAGGAGGCCGTCGACCAGCTCGCCGCCGCCTTCGAGGGCAAGACGGTCCAGAAGTCGATCGGCACCAACATGGTCGCCATCACCAAGGCGAACATGAACGAGCCCGCGATCAGCAAGTACTTCTACAAGGCGGGGTGTTGAGCACAGTCCCACTGCCGCTGCTGCCGGGTGCCCTCCTGCGTCACGGGTGCCCGGCAGCGGCGTATCGGAAGGGGTTAAAGGAGGGGACTTTGCATGACCATGCGCGAGGGTGCATAATCTTCCCATGTCTAAGGTCCTCACCTCCCTCCCCACCGGCGAGCGCGTCGGCATCGCCTTCTCGGGCGGACTCGACACCTCCGTCGCGGTCGCCTGGATGCGCGACAAGGGTGCCGTCCCCTGCACCTACACCGCCGACATCGGCCAGTACGACGAGCCCGACATCGCCTCGGTGCCCGGCCGCGCGCAGGCCTACGGCGCCGAGATCGCGCGTCTGGTCGACTGCCGTGCGGCGCTGGTCGAGGAGGGCCTGGCCGCGCTGACCTGCGGGGCGTTCCACATCCGCTCCGGCGGGCGCGCCTATTTCAACACCACCCCGCTGGGCCGTGCCGTCACCGGCACGCTGCTGGTCCGGGCGATGCTGGAGGACGACGTCCAGATCTGGGGCGACGGCTCGACCTTCAAGGGCAACGACATCGAGCGGTTCTACCGCTACGGCCTGCTGGCCAACCCGCATCTGCGGATCTACAAGCCCTGGCTGGACGCGGACTTCGTGACGGAGCTCGGCGGCCGCAAGGAGATGTCGGAGTGGCTGCTCGCGCACGAGCTGCCCTACCGCGACAGCACGGAGAAGGCGTACTCCACCGACGCCAACATCTGGGGCGCCACCCACGAGGCGAAGACGCTTGAGCACCTGGACACGGGTGTGGAGACGGTCGAGCCGATCATGGGCGTCCGCTTCTGGGACCCGTCGGTCGAGATCGTCACCGAGGACGTGACGATCGGCTTCGACCAGGGCCGCCCGGTGACGATCAACGGCAAGGAGTTCTCCTCCCCCGTAGACCTGGTGATGGAGGCCAACGCGATCGGCGGCCGCCACGGCCTGGGCATGTCCGACCAGATCGAGAACCGGATCATCGAGGCGAAGAGCCGCGGTATCTACGAGGCCCCGGGCATGGCTCTGCTCCACGCGGCCTACGAGCGGCTCGTGAACGCGATCCACAACGAGGACACGGTCGCCCAGTACCACAACGAGGGCCGGCGCCTCGGCCGTCTGATGTACGAGGGCCGCTGGCTGGACCCGCAGGCCCTGATGGTCCGGGAGTCCCTGCAGCGCTGGGTCGGCTCGGCGATCACCGGTGAGGTCACCCTGCGACTGCGGCGCGGCGAAGACTACTCGCTGCTCGACACCTCGGGCCCGGCGTTCAGCTACCACCCGGACAAGCTGTCCATGGAGCGCACCGAGGACTCGGCCTTCGGTCCCGTCGACCGCATCGGCCAGCTCACCATGCGCAACCTCGACATCGCCGACTCCCGCGCCAAGCTGGAGCAGTACGCCGGCCTCGGCCTCATCGGCACCGGCAACACCGCGATCGGCGCCGCCCAGGCCGCCGCGACCGGCCTCATCGGCAGCATGCCCGAGGGCGGCGCCGAGGCCATCGCCTCCCGCGGCGAGGTCTCCGAGGACGACGCGCTCCTCGACCGCGCGGCGATGGAGTCCGGCACGGACTGATCAACTCCGGGTAGCAGTAATGCCGTTGGGCCGGTTCGACGCGTTCGCCGTCGGGCCGGTCCTTCGTCGTTCGGGGAGGGGTGCGGTCGGCGGCATCAGGCGCTGATCAGGAGCGCCGGCCAGCAGTTCCGCGAGGGTGGTGATGGCGGTGAGCCGCTCGGCGTCCAGTTCGTGGCATTTCGCGCGTAGGCCCTTGGATCGCTTCGAGAAGGGCGTCCTCACGTAGGAACACGGCCTTGGGGTGACCGGGACAGACGTCGGCGCGGCCCCGGTTGTTGCCCTGGGTTGGCAGCCGTAGCAGGTGATGCCGTCGCGGTTCCTGGCGGACATGCGCCGGTTCCACGCGTTCAGCCGCATGCCGCGCAGGACGTAAGCGCGTCGGGCCTGAGCCGCGAGACTCGTGCCCTCTCCAGCACGTGCGGTGATCTCCGGTGCGTCGAGCGGGCGCGTCAGGCCGTACTCCCGTCGGTGCGGGTGTGGCACGGGAGCAGGCAGTCGAGGACGATCTCCGCCAGTTTCCCAGGCCTCTCACGCGTGCCGCGTCGGCGGCCGGCCGTCAGCGCGGCCACGACGATGGCCTGCACGTCCTCCGCGTCCACGTCGTCGCGCACCGTCCCGGCCTGCTGGGCGCGGGACAGGAGGGCGCCGAACAACTCGCGCAGCTGTGCCGCCTGTTTCTCGGCCTCGGTGCCCATGGGGCCGCCCGCCGCCGTGATGGCCTCGGTGAGGTCCTGCTTCGCATCGGCCTCGGCGATCATCCGGGCGAGGAAGGCGAAGAATGCCGGCCCGGCCTCCGGGTCGGCCAGTGCGGTGCGGGCGTCGAGCGTCAGCTGCTCCAGGTGCTCGCGGACGACGGCCTCGAACAGCGCCTCCTTGGTGGGGAAGTGCCGGTGGACCGTGCCCGGCCCGACCCCGGCCCGCCGGGCGATTTCGTCCAGCGGGACCGCGAGGCCCTCGGCGGCGAAGGCCGTGCGAGCGCTTTGCAGGATGCGCTCCCGGTTGCGGCGCGCGTCGGCGCGCAAGGGGCGCTGTCGCTCGGTCGTCAAGTGCCCTCCAGGGACGGGGGTTTGGCGTATTGATAACCGGGGCCTGCGCCCCGTATATTCCATCACGCAACCGGGGCCATCGCCCCGGTTATGTCGAGAGGAGTCTCCCATGACTGCTGCCGCACCGTGTGAAGTCGTCCAGCATTTCCTCCGTCTGACCGCCGACGGTCCCAGCGAGGCGATGGCCGACCTGTTCACCGAGGACGCCGTCTTCGAGATGCCCTACCTGCCGCCCGGGGCACCTGTGCAGGAACCGGGACGGGACGCCTTCCGGGCCCACCTGCGAGAAGGGGCGAAGCTGCAGAAGTTCACGGCCGTGGACCCCGTCCAGGTGCACGAGACGACCGATCCCGAACTCGTCGTCGCCGACTACCGTCTCCACGGCCGCGTCCTGGCCACCGGGAAGCGGTTCGCCTTCGACATGGTGATGTTCGCCCGCATCCGAGCCGGACTGATCACCTGGTCGCGTATCTACTCCAATCCGCTCGACGGGGCGATCGCCTTCGACGCGGCCGAGGGCCTGCTCACCGCGATCACGGCTGCTCAGGGCCCGTCGTTCCCGCTGGCCACAGGCGATCACTGAGGCCGGTCGGAGTCACCTCGGTGGGGCCGCCGGCGGACGAGCACAGCACGCCTCGCCCGTAGTTGCTCGTGACCGCCACCCCGTCCAACTCCGCGCCGCCGGGCACACGCCCGAGAGCCGGTTGCCGCTCGACGTGTTCTCACGTCACGTCCTCCGCCGTCACCCGGCCCCGCCGAGACCGATCCCCCCTCGGCGGCGCTCACCGAGAACCACCCTTGCGACGGCACCGCCGTTCCCGCGGCACGGCCGCTGTTCCGGAAAGCACCAGCTCGCGACAGCTGTGCGGCCGTACAGATGCTGTCGGTGCACCGCCCCGGAGTCCCCGCGTAGCCTTTCTCCGTGACCACGCACAACACCAACACCGTGAGCGTCGACGCGATGCTCGACGACCTCCGGACCCTCGTCGAGGTCGAGTCCCCCTCGCGTGACCTGGACGCCCTGCGGAAGTCGGCCGGGACCGTCGCCGCCGTCATCGAGGGGCGGCTCGGCGGGCGGGCCGTGCTCGTCGAGAGCGAGGGCGGGCCGCACGTGCACTGGTCCGGTGGTGGCACACCCCGCGTGCTGGTCCTCGGGCATCACGACACGGTGTTCCCGCTCGGCACCCTCGCGCGCCGCCCCTTCCGGGTCGAGGACGGTCGGGCGACCGGACCCGGGGTCTTCGACATGCTCGGTGGTCTGGTGCAGGCGATCCATGGGCTGGCGGCGCTGGAGGACCGTTCCGGTGTCGAGATCCTGGTGACTGCCGACGAAGAGGTCGGTTCCCGATCCTCCCGGGCGCTCATCGAGGAACGTGCCCTCGCCTGCGGTGCCGTGCTCGTGGTCGAGGGGGCCGCCGACGGCGGGGGCGTGAAGACCGGCCGTAAGGGATGCGGCACGTTCGAGGTGTCCGTCGCAGGGCGGGCCTCGCACGCGGGGCTGGAGCCCGCGGCCGGGGTCAACGCGCTGGTGGAAGCGGCGCATCAGGTGCTGGACATCGCCGCGTTGGCGCGGCCCGAGGTCGGCACGACGGTCACGCCGACCGTCGCGTCCGCCGGGACGCTGGACAATGTCGTCCCCGCGCGGGCGACCGTCGTCGTGGACGTGCGGGTCGAATCGGCCGAGGAGAAGGAACGGATCGAGTCCGCGTTCGCCGCCCTCGCCCCTCATCTCGACGAGGCCGTGCTCACCGTGGAAGGAAGTGTCGGGCGGCCGCCGATGCCCGAGTCGGCCGCGGCCGAACTGTTCGCGGTGGCGCGGCGGTTGCTGCCCGGGCTCGAAGGGCGGGCGGTCGGGGGCGGGAGCGACGGGAACTTCACGGCGGCGCTGGGGGTGTCGACGCTCGACGGGCTGGGGGCGGTCGGGGGCGGGGCCCATGCCGACCACGAGTATCTGCTCGTCGCGTCGATGGCCGAGCGGGCGGACCTCGTCGCCGGGCTGGTGGACGCGATCCGGAGCGCCTGATCCCGGGTTTGTCGGGTGCGTTCGGGCGGCATCAACAGGCCGTCGGGGAGCGATACTTGACCATACGGGGGATCGTCCCGTGATGGCCTGATTCGGGAGCGGCATTCAGTGAGCAGTGTCAGCACAGTTGCGGGGAAGGTCGAAGTACGGCTCCGCTGGGATCCGAGCCCTTGGGGGCAGCAGCCGCGCCATCTGGACATCGTCGCGGCGACCTACTCGGCCGAGGCCCCGCACGGACGCCCGGTGTACGTCGTCAACTCCGAGAGCCGCTCGCCGGACGGCACGATCAACATGAGCCGGCACAGCGAGAGCGGCCAGGGGTACGGCTACATGGAGGTGATGGTCCTCGAACTCGACCGTCTCGCCGCGTCGTTCGGCCGGGTGGTCGTCGGGGTGGCGATCCACCAGAACGGCGGGACCAGGACGTTCGGTGATCTCTCGCACGCCAGAACGCTGGTCGTGGAGGGGTACAAGGAACTGCTGTCGGACGACTTCGCGGGCGTGGCCGGGTCCACCGCCGCGACGGTCGCCGAGTTCACCAAGGACGCCTCCGGGGCCTGGGAGTTCCGCCCGATGGTGCGGGGGTTCGACAGCGAACCGGCGGGCTTCAGCGCGGAGATGGGCAGCGCGTCTCGGCCCTGACCGGCTGCTCCGGCGTGAACTGCGGCAGCAGCGTCGCGACGGTCGGCCGCTTGTGGCGCACCTCGTGGACCACGCCCAGGACGACGGCGGTGGCCACCGCGACCAGGTGTTCGCGGCCCGCCAGGTTGGGTTTCACGATCGACTCCCACACCATCGATCCACCCGTGAGGACGAACACGACGGGCGCTCGCCGCACGACGGCGAGATACGTGAACAGTCCTACGACCGCCGCGGACGGCCCGGTGTCGAGGACGTGCCCGATCTCCGGGCGCAGCCCGATGCCGCCGCAGCCGGGCCCGATCAGGAGCATCACGCGCACCGTGAGGGTGCCGGCCAGCGTGGTCGCGTACGCGACGGCGAGCGTGCGGGCCCGGCCGAGGGCCAGCTCGGCCAGCGCGAACGCGAGGAACAGCTGGGTGATGCCGGCCCAGACGGGCAGGTCCAGGGCGGGGACGTACAGCGATATGGGGGTGCGCAGCAGGGCGAGCCACAGGGGCAGGTCGCCCTGGACTCCGCCGAGCTGCCGGACGATCGTGGCGCCGGCCGGCCGCTGCGCGAGCGCGTGGAAGAAGATGACGCCGAAGGCGGCGACGAACGCCAGGGACACCCCCATCAGTCCGCGCCGCAGCAGCTGTCGTACCGGATCGACGACAATGCCCTGCCATTCACCCCGCAGTGTGCGCCAGATGAACAACGCTCCCCCACTCCCCCACCATCGGCCGAACATACGGATCGGAATCTAGCCCCCCTGTGCGGGTCCTGTGAGTCCCGGGTCGGCCGGAGCTGTTGCCGCAGCTCGCGGTCGGTACAGGTGGGGCTGATATTGAAGAGTGGGAAGCGACAGCGAGGGTTCCGACGACCGAAGGCGACGGGAGGGCCGGTGCGTACCTCTAGAGATCCGGCCGGTTCCACCGTGGCCGACCCCACGCACCGGACCACGCCTCCGCTCCGCTGGGGCGTGGTGGTCTTCTGGCTCGTCGTCGTCACCCTGGTGGTGGCGGCGACCGGTATCGTGCTGGGCCGCGACACCCGGCCGGCCCCCTTTCTGGTGGTGCTGCCCGCGCTGATCGCCGGGCGCGGCACCGTACGGCAGACCACGGTGGCGTCCGTCTGGGTGACGCTCGTCATCGCGGGCTCCCTCGTCGACACTCCCCTGGGCACGGCGGGCGCCGACGCGGCCGTCATCGCCTTCACCCTGGTGTTCAACGGCCTCAGCGTGGCGCGGGCCGCGCAGCGGATCCGCTGGGAGGGCGAGATCGCCCGGCTGCGCTCGGCGGCGGCCGCCCTGCAGCGCCAGATCCTGCGCCCGTTCCCCCTGATGACCGACCAGCTGCTGGTCCACGGCCTCTACCAGCCGGTGGAGGAGGACAGCCGGGTCGGCGGCGACGTCTACGAGGTCGTCTCCTCGCCGTACGGCAGCCGGGTCTTCATCGCCGACGTCCAGGGCAAGGGCCTCCAGGCGATCAGCGCCGCGTTCGCCGTGCTCGGCGCCTTCCGCGAGGCGGCCGTGGCCGAGCCCACGCTCACCGCCGTGGTCGACGCCCTGGAGGAGGCGGTGCTGCGGCACAACTCCTTCGCGGCGCAGACCGGTGAGCGGGAGCGGTTCGTGACGGCGCTCGTGCTGGGCATCGACGGCGAGGAGGAGGTCCAGGCGATCAACTGCGGTCATGTGGCGCCGCTACTGCTGCACGGGGAGCGAGCCGAGCCGGTGCTGCGGCAGGAGCCCTGCGTTCCGCTGGGCCTCGACGCGCTGGCCCCTGAGCCTCGTACCGTCGAATGGTTCGCGTTCCCGTCGGACGGCACGCTGCTGCTCTGCACGGACGGGGTCACCGAGGCGCGCGATCCGGCCGGCGTGTTCTATCCCCTGGAGGAGCGGGCGGCGGCCTGGGGCGACATCCCTCCGACGGACGTGCCGGCCACCGTCTACGGCGATCTGCGCCGCCACACGGCGGGCACGCCCCGCGACGACACCGCGCTGCTGGTGCTGCGCAGACGGGGCGACCCGGGCCTCTCCTGACCGTCGGGTCAGGGGCGGCCGCCCTGGCGGGGGTCGCCCGCGGTGAGGTGTTCGAGGACCTCGGCCAGTTCCTGGCAGGCCTTCTCCACCGAGAGCCGGGTGTTGCGCTGCTCGGTGATGACCGAGGACAGCAGCAGGGCGGTGAGGGCCATCGTGCCGTTGAAGGCCTGGAGTTTCACCATGACCTCGACGTGGGTCAGCTCGGCGAAGGGGCCCGTCTCCTGGGTCGCCGCGATGGTGGCCATGACGGAGGCGAACAGGGCGCACAGCATGCTGCCGGCGAACCGGAACCGCAGCGCCGCCCAGATCAGCAGCGGATAGATCAGGAACAGCAGGCTGACGTGGTTGTGGGTGACGAGGGGGACGATCACGCCGATGGTGGCCGCGAGGAGCAGGGCCTCCTTCCAGCGGTGCAGGTCCAGGGGCAGTCGCACGGTACGCAGCATGAGCAGGAGCGGGGTGACGATCAGCACGCCCATCGCGTCGCCCACCCACCAGCCGAGCCAGACCGGCCAGAAGGAGTGCGCGGCCAGCTTGTCGGTGACGACCAGCATGCCGACCCCGCAGGTCGCGCTGATCAGCATCGCGCTCAGGGCGCCGAGGAACACCAGGGCGAGGCCGTCACGCAGCCGGCCGAGGTCGGTGCGGAAGCCCACCCGGCGCAGCATGAGGCAGGCGACGGCGGGCGCCACGGTGTTGCCCGCCAGGACGACGAGCACGGTCGGCTGGAGCGAGGTGATCGACATGATCACGAAGAGCACGCCGAGGGCGATGCCGGGCAGCACCCGCAGCCCGAAGATCAGCAGGCAGGCCACCGCGACGCCGGTGGGCGGCCAGATGGGGGTGAACACGGCGCCCTCGACGACGAGCTCCCGCAGCAGGCCGAGCCGCCCCGCGGCGAAGTAGCTGCCGGCGACGGCCAGCGTCAGGAGGGCGTACCCGGCCGGTCGCCGCAGATCATCGAAACCCACCACAGCAGCCATCAGACACTGACCGGGCCGTGTCGGCGAGGCGAGCGGCACGGGGTGAAGCCGCGCGGGAGGCAATCGGCATCCGACCGGTGCTTGTGAGCGGGGCACGGCGCGAGCGGCCGTAAGACGGTCGAGGCGCTCCGGTGGCGGCTTCGGCGTATGCCACCGCCGTCAGCGACGTCAGCGACAGCCGGGCCGCACCCCGCCGGACGGGCCCTACGCCCCGATGTCGGGCGCATCGTGCCCCACGACCAGTACCGCCGCGTCGTCCTCGTGCCCCACACGCTCGGCTCCCTTGATCACGGCGGCCGCGAGTGAGCTCGCCTCCATGCCCGCCACGGCGGCTACTCCGGCGAGGCGCATCACCTGGTCGAGGCCCTCGTCGACGCTCATCGAGGGACCTTCCACCACGCCGTCGGTCACCAGGACGAAGACGCCGCCGGTGGTGAGCCGGTGCTCGGTGACCGGGTACCGCTGCCCGGCGACGATGCCGAGGGGCGGTCCGCCCTCGTCGTCGGTGATGCCGGAGCGGCCGTCGGCGGTGGCCCAGACGGAGGGTATGTGTCCGGCCCGCGCGCTCTCCAGCACCCCGGTGATCGGGTCCAGGCGCATGAAGGTACAGGTCGCGAAGAGTTCGGTGCCGAGGGAGAGCAGCAGGTCGTTCGTGAGGCAGAGGAGTTCGCCGGGCTCGCTGGTCACGGAGGCCAGCGCCCGCAGGCCGACCCTGACCTGGCCCATGAACGCGGCCGCCTCGATGTTGTGCCCCTGGACGTCGCCGATGGACAGCCCTATGCGCCCGTCGGGCATCGTGAACGCGTCGTACCAGTCGCCGCCCACGTTGAGGCCGTGGTTGGCGGGCGCGTACCTGACCGCGAGGTGGAAGCGGGGGGTGATGGGCATGTCCCCGGGCAGCATGCCGCGCTGCAGGGCGACGGCCAGTTCCAGCAGGGAGCGCTGGAGCTCCGCCCGCTCGCGTGCCTGGGCGGTCAGCGTCCCGAGTCTGGCCAGCAGTTCGTCACCGTCGTCCATGGGGTGCTTGCGGGACATTGACCACTCCAAGGGGGTTGATACCGCTATAAGCATAAAGAACGGATTTTCTTCCCTCGGAAACACGCACAAACAGGACGTACGACAACGGCCCGGCCACCGCGAGAAGCGGGGCCGGGCCGTTCGGTCCGTCGGTCGTGCGCGCCGCGTCAGCCCTGGCGGGCCTTGAAGCGCGGGTCCTTCTTGTTGATCACGAACGTCACGCCACGACGGCGCACCACCTGCGCGCCAGGCTTGGCCTTCAGTGCGCGGAGGGAATTGCGGACCTTCATGACTGCCTCCCGTAGCGTCGCTCGAAGCGCTCCACACGGCCCGCGGTGTCCACGACGCGCGTGTTGCCGGTGTAGAACGGGTGGCTGGCCGACGAGATCTCGACGTCGATCAGCGGGTAGGTGTTCCCGTCCGCCCACTCGATCGTGCGCGCCGACTGCGCGGTCGAGGTGGTGAGAAACGCGGTGTCCGCCGCACGGTCGCGGAAGACGACCGGACGGGACACGGGGTGGATGCCAGACCTCATGGTGCTTCCTTCCTCAGGCCGTCCACTTCCGGACGGCCGCTCTGCTTCGTTCGAGGGACAGCAGCTCCGCTCGGGCTCAACGCTCCTCGCGGAAGTCGACGTGCTCCCCCGCCACCGGGTCGTACTTGCGCAGGACCAGCCGGTCGGGGTCGTTGCGACGGCTCTTGCGCGTCACGTAGGTGACGCCGGTTCCGGCCGTCGACTTCAGGGTGACGACGCGACGGTTCGTGGTGCGTGCCATGAGGACCTCCTTCCGCCCACATCCCGGGAGATTGTCCCGAGCATGTCAGCTACATGCGTCTCAACACCGGTACCCCTCGGTCCATTCCCTGCTCTGTCCGCCGACCGGAGCGGTGTCCCTACGGCCCGGGACGGCCTACGCCGCCACCACCGCCGCCCGCTCCCGAGCCGCCCGCACCGCCTGCGAGAGACTCTCGATGTCGTACGCGCCATGGTGTCTACGGCCGTTCACGAAGAAGGTCGGCGTGCCCGCGACCCCGCTCAGGTCGGCCGACTCCACGTCCTCGGCGACATGGCCCGCCCCCTCGTGGGCCCGCATGTCGCGGGCGAAGCGGGCGGTGTCCAGGCCGATCTGTTCGGCGTAGGCCCGCAGGTCCTTGAAGCGCAGGGCGCCCTGGTGGCTCATGAGCAGGTCGTGCATCTCCCAGTAAGCGCCCTGCAATGCGGCGGCCTCCGCGGCCTCGGCGGCGAGCTGGGCGTGCTCGTGGACGTCGACGAGCGGAAGGTGCCGCCACACGTACCGCACCTCGTCCCCGAAGGAGCCAAGCAGCTCACGCACGACCGGCTCGGCCTGCCCGCAGTACGGGCATTCGTAGTCGCCGTACTCCACCACGGTCACCGGGGCGTGCCTCGGGCCGCGCAGGTGATCGCGGTCGGGGTCGACCGGGACCGACAGGTCGACGATGGTCTCCGCCCTGCCGAACAACACCCGGGGCCGGATCTGCGGCGGCAGCAGACCGATCACCCCCGTGACCAGCCGGCCGACCAGGAACGAGCCGATGACGGCACTGAGGATGCCCGTCTTCGCGTCCTCCAGGGTGGTCCCGTCGAAGGCAAGGGTCGCGATCAGCAGGGAGACCGTGAAGCCGACGCCGGCCAGCGTGCCGCCCGCGGTCACCGCGCCCCAGCCGACCGGCGGACGGATCCGGCCCCGGGACAGGACGCTGGTCAGCGCGGTCGAGGAGACGATGCCGAGCGGCTTGCCGACGACGTACCCGATGAGGATGCCCAGCGCGACGGGCGAGGTGAAGGCCCTGGCCAGTTGCTCCCCGCTGAGATGCAGCCCGGCATTGGCCAGCGCGAACAGCGGGACGACGGCGTAGCTGGCCCACGGGTGGTAGATGCGCTGGAGACGGTCGTTCGGGGAGATCGACGCCGCGATCCCGGCGCGTACGTCGCGTTCCAGCTCGGGTGTGGGCTGCTCGCGGAACAGCCGGAACAGACCGGTCGCGCGCTCCAGGTCGTCGCGGCCCGCCGGATAGGCGTACGTGATCAGCCCCATGGCGAGCCCGATGACGACGGGGTCCACGCCCGACTTCAGCAGCGCGACCCAGGCGACCAGCCCGAGCAGCGCGTACAGCGGGCCCCGGCGCACCCGGAACCGCCGGAGCACCACGATGACGGCGAACGCGGCCACGGCGACCGCGAGGGCCGGTACGGCGATGTGGTCGCTGTAGAAGACGGCGATCACCACGAGCGCGAGGAAGTCGTCGACGACGGTGATCGTGAGGAGGAAGACCCGCAGCCCGGGCGGCATGTGACGGCCGACAACGGCGAGCATGCCCAGCGCGAACGCCGTGTCGGTGGACATCACCGCGCCCCAGCCGTTCGCCGTCCCGTGCCCGCTGTTGATCGCCAGGTAGATGGCGATCGGCACGAGCATCCCGCTGGCGCCCGCGACCATCGGCAGGGCCAGCCGCCGCCGTTCGCGCAGCTCGCCCATGTCGAACTCGCGGCGCGCCTCCAGCCCGACGACGAGGAAGAACAGCGTCATCAGCCCGCTGTTGACCCACTCGCGCAGATCGAGCGAGACCCCGTGCGAACCGAGCCGCACGGAGAGGTGGGTCTCCCAGAACGTCTCGTACGCCGATGGTGTGACGTTGGCCCACAGGAGCGCGACGAGCGCCGCCGCCACCAGCACGGCGGCGCTGCCGGTCTCGGTCCGCAGGAAGTCGCGCAGCGGGGAGTGCGAGTCCTCCCCGCACGAGGTCTGCCCCATGTAGTCGGTCGTTTCGAAGGACATACGGGGCTCACATCCACCTTGCGTCGTGACTCATGTGTCGGCCCAACACCTGCTGTCCCGCCATTCATTCCGGCAACAGGAGGCGCCGGGGCCGACAGCCCGGGTCAGCCGCCCAGCGCCGCTCCGACCACGGCCTTCGCCTCCTCCTGGACCTGGCCGAGGTGGTCGGGGCCGTGGAAGGACTCGGCGTAGATCTTGTAGACATCCTCGGTGCCGGAGGGCCGCGCCGCGAACCAGGCGTTGGCGGTGGTCACCTTGATGCCGCCGAGGGCCGCGCCGTTGCCGGGTGCCTCGGTGAGGACGCCGGTGACGGGCTCGCCGGCCAGGGTGTCGGCGGTGACCTGCGCGGGCGAGAGCTGGGAGAGGAGCGCCTTCTCCTCGCGCGACGCCGGGGCGTCGATCCGGGCGTAGGCAGGCGAGCCGAAGCGGTCCGTGAGCGCCTTGTAGTGCTGGGACGGCGTCTTCCCGGTGACCGCGGTGATCTCGCTGGCGAGCAGCGCCAGGATGATGCCGTCCTTGTCGGTGGTCCACACGGAGCCGTCCCGGCGCAGGAAGGAGGCACCGGCCGACTCCTCGCCGCCGAAGCCGAGCGAGCCGTCGACCAGTCCGTCCACGAACCACTTGAAGCCGACGGGCACCTCGACGAGCCGGCGCCCGAGGTCGGCGGCGACCCGGTCGATCATCGACGAGGAAACCAGCGTCTTGCCCACGCCCGCGTCGGCGGGCCACTGCTCGCGGTGGGCGTAGAGGTAGGCGATCGCGGCGGCCAGGTAGTGGTTCGGGTTCATCAGCCCCGCGTCCGGGGTGACGATCCCGTGCCGGTCGGAGTCGGCGTCGTTGCCGGTGGCGATGTCGAACCGGTCCCGCTGCGCGATCAGCGAGGCCATCGCGTACGGCGAGGAGCAGTCCATACGGATCTTGCCGTCCCAGTCCAACGTCATGAACCGCCAGGTCGGGTCCGTGAGCGGGTTGACCACGGTCAGGTCGAGCCGGTGCTCCTCGGCGATCCGGCCCCAGTAGGCGACGGACGCCCCGCCCAGCGGGTCGGCGCCGATCCGCACACCCGCCGTACGGATCGCGTCCAGGTCGAGGACGCTGGGCAGGTCGGCGACATACGTGCCGAGGAAGTCGTAGCGGCCCGTGCCGGGGGCGGCGAGCGCGCGGGTGTACGGGATGCGGCGGACGTCCTTCAGGCCGCCCGCGATGATGTCGTTGGCGCGGTCCTGGATCCAGGAGGTGGCCTCGGAACCGGCCGGGCCGCCGTTCGGCGGGTTGTACTTGAAGCCGCCGTCGGCGGGCGGGTTGTGGGACGGGGTGACCACCACGCCGTCCGCGAGGCCCGAGGTGCGGCCGCGGTTGTGGGCGAGGATCGCGTGGGACACCGCCGGGGTGGGCGTGTAGCCGTCCGCGCTGTCGATGAGGACCGTGACCTCGTTGGCGGCGAACACCTCCAGCGCGGTGACCTTCGCGGGCTCCGACAGCGCGTGCGTGTCGGCCCCCAGGAAGAGCGGCCCGTCGGTGCCCTGGTCCGCGCGGTACTCACAGATGGCCTGGCTGGTCGCCGCGATGTGGTCCTCGTTGAACGCGGTCGCCAGGGACGAGCCCCGGTGCCCGGAGGTGCCGAACGCGACGCGCTGCCCCGGCTCGGCGGGGTCCGGGTGCAGCGCGTAGTACGCGGTCACCAGACGGGCTACGTCGACGAGATCTTCCGCGCGGGCCTGTTCGCCCGCTCGCTCGTGTGCCATGGTGGCCCGCTCCTCCGTATCGACCGACTTCGCGTACGGCCCCATCTTTCCTCGTCAGGGGCGCGTTTAGCGAGTACACCCCCTCCGCCTGTGGAAAACCCCGGCCGCCGCTGTCCGTCAGTACCGGTGGTGCCGGTCCAGCTGCTTCAGCACCGCGCCCGCCATGGCCGCCTCGCCCTTCGCGTTGGGGTGCGCCGGAGCCGCCGGGGAGGCGGGCTGGAGCGGCTCTATCCAGCGGTCGGCCGGTGCCTTGCACATGTCGTGGCCGACGGTCGGGCCGTAAGTGTCCACGTACTCCGCGCCGTTGAGCGCGGCCACCACACGGAGCATCAGGTTGAGGCGCTTGCCGGTGTCCCGGAGGTAGGGGAAGTCCTTGGCGGCGAACGGCACCGAGGGGTAGCAGCCGCTGCCGTCGTCGGGCAGCAGGTCCGGGTAGCCGACGACGACCACGCGCGCGTGGGGTGCCTGCTTGTGCACCGCACGGAGGACCTTGGTGACCTTCGGCGCGGTGTTGAGGACGGCCAGCGCCAACTGGTCGACGCCGGAGGAGGTGTAGTAGCGCTGGCACGGGTTGCCGGTCAGGTCGGTGGCGCTGAGCTTGGCACAGGTGCCGATGATGGTGCTGAACCCGATGTCGTTGCCGCCGATCTGCAAGGTCACCAGGTCCGTGTTCCGCTGCACGGCGTCGAGTTGGGGCCCGTTCGTGCCCTGCGCCTTCCACATCTCGGCGGTCGTCGCGCCGCTGCAGCTGACGTCCTTGAGCACGGTCCCTCTGCGGTCCGCCGCCACCAGCGAGGGGTAATTGTGGTCGGAGCGGGCGCAGTTGGCGTCCACCTGGGTCGGTATGTACGGGCCCGAGGTGTAGGAGTCGCCGAGCGCCACGTACTGAGTGGAACTGCCGTGCCCGTGGCCCGAGTTGTGGGCCGCCGCCGGTGCCGCGGACGCGACGACGAGGGCACAGCCACTGACCGCTGCGGCGACCGCCACGGTCCTGCCCCGGTGATGCGCCGTCGCGGCCGGATGCGTCTCACGCTTCATGAGGTTCCTCCCCAGGTACGAGACGGTGCGACGGGACACACCCGATGCGGTCGTCTCTCGTTCAACTGGCCTTGTATACCGGGCGGTAGGTACTTGGGGCCAGGGGTCAGGAGGGACGAGTTCACTGCCCGAAGTGTCACGTCGCCCGCCGAAACAGTTCGGCCGGTTTGGTGGCCGGTTCCCGTCCCCGCGCACGCGGACCACATCGGGCGGGTATCCCTACCGCAGGCGTCAACGCGCTTGGGGGTGGGGGGAGTTGGCTCTGTTGCCGCAGAGGCTGCGGAGGCACGAGAAGCGCGGGTCCTGGCGCTCACGAAGGCGCGAGGCGATCCGCGTGCTGCGCGCCCAGGGCCGCTACGGCCCCGGACTGCGCGAGGTGCTGCCCGCGCTCGTCGGGGTGGTCCTCGTCGTGTGCGGGATCGTGGCCGGTCTCGCCGAGGCGTACCGCGCTCTCGGTACCGGTGCCCTCGCCGCCGGCCTTGCCCTGCTCGCCGTGATCACGGCGGCCGCGGTCCGGCACAACAAGCCGCTGGCCCGTCGCCGCCTGGGCTACTACACGCCCGAGGAGATCGCCGATCTGGATGTTGAGGGGCTCGCCCTGGCCGTGTCCCGGATGCTGCGCCGGGACGGCTGGCGGGCGCTCGCCCGGCCCGACGCGCAGGGCCAGCCCCGTGTCCGTGCCCGCGACCGCCTCGGCCGACGTCTGGAGGTGGCCTTCCGCCCGGTCGCCGAACCGCTGCCCGACGAGGACACACCGACGCGCTCCGCCCGCTCGGTCGGCTCCGGACCGCACCTCCGCCTCGTCGTCCACCGGGGCACCTTCAGCCGACGGGACGTGCAGTGGGCGCGCAGGCAGGGCGGCGTCCAGCTCATCGACGGCTCACGCCTGCGGCGCTGGGCCCACGGCACTCCGCTGCACCGGCTGCCCGAAGTCCCCTGACCCGACCCCCGACCCGTCTCCCGACAAGTCTCCTGACACACGGAACGAGCCGCGGACGCGGGGCCCACGGCTCGTTCACGGCACGGCTCGTCAGTCCGAGGTCTCGCAGTGGTTGCCCAGCGCGGGGTTCAGCAGACCGATGACGTCGATGGAGTTGCCGCACAGGTTGAGGTCCAGGTCGATCGGGACCTGAACGACGTTTCCGGAGAGCACGCCCGGGCTGTCGCTGGCGGTACCGACAGGCTCCGGGTCCGCGCTCGCCGTACCGGCGCACAGCAGCAACGCCGCACCCGCCAGACCCACCGCGGCCGTCAGACGCTTCCTCATGAAGAACTCCTGTCACTCAGAGGGGCATGTCCCTCCACGCTGAGGGTGCTTCGGGGGGTCACGACACTCTTCGGGGTCCAAACGGGTGGCGCCCCCTGGCCCGGGCCGCCCCCCGCTCAGCCCGTCAGTCCGGCGGCGACCGTCGCCCCGAGTTCCCAGCACGCCTCGACGCCGCCCCTGTCCGGCTCGCCGGTCAGCGTCACCGGGTCCGCGGCCCGCCGCCAGCCCAGCCCGGTCGTGATCGAGTCGATGCCGCGCACGGCTCCCGTCACGTCGTTCCCGCCGTGCACGTAGTAGCCGAAGGGCCGGCCCCGGGTCTCGTCCAGGCACGGGTAGTAGATCTGGTCGAAGAAATGCTTGAGCGCCCCGGACATGTAACCGAGGTTCGCGGGCGTGCCCAGCAGAAAACCGTCGGCGGCCAGCACGTCCGACACGGTCGCGGACAGGGCGGCACGCCGTACGACGCGCACGTCCTCGATCTCCGGTGTCGTAGCGCCCGAGACGACAGCCTCGAACATCGCCTGACAGTTGGGCGAGGGGGTGTGATGCACGATCAACAAGGTGGGCACGGGCCGAACCTACCCGTCACCGCACCACCCTGGTCACGGTGCCCTTGGTGTTGGCGTCCACAAAGCCACCGGCGCCGTAGTCGTCGCTCAGATAGATCGCCATGCCCGCCGACGAGCCCTCGATGGTGTTCGGTTGCCGGAGCAGCAGGTACTGGCTCGCCGGCTTGTCGACCTTCAGCTCCTTCTTCGCGGTCTTCAACAGCGCGGGTACGGCGTCCCAGTTGAAGGTGTCCAGGTCCACGGACTCCTCACCGTCCGACAGCAGCCCCTTGCTGCCGTCCGGGTCGAACCCGGTGCCGGAACGGTAGGTGTAGCTCTGGTACTTGGTCTGGCTGCCCTTCACCATCACGTCCGCGATGACATACCCCGGATAGACGGAGAAGTCGGCGAAGCGGTCGCTGCCCGTCTTCTCCTTGAACGCCTTGATCGCGGTCCGGATGCCGGCCGGGGTGAGCATGTCCTGGGTCTTCACGGCGGCGCTGCTCTGCGTCGCCGAGACGGTGGGCGTGCTCTGCTGCTGCGTCTGACCGGTGGCCCCCGGGGACGTACTCGTGTCGTTCTTGTCGTTCCCGCCCGGCAGCACCTTCCAGGCGAGCGTGCCGATGAGCAGGACGCCTACGACGCTGGAGGCGATGGCGATGCCCCGGTTCCGCTTCGCCGGGCGCCGCCGCCGATTCGCCGTCTGCATGCCGTCGGTGGGCGGCAGCGACGGAGGCATCGGCGGTGCGAGCCGGTACGAGGTGGTCTCGGGGCGGCGGTCCTCGGGTTGTACAGCGGCGGCGGCCAGCATCCGGCCGACGGTCCCGGCGTCCGGCCGCGTCTCGGGATCGCGGACCAGCACACAGGACAGCACCGGCGTCAGCGATCCGGCCCGTACCGGTGGCGGCACATCCTCCTGGAGTACGGCGGCCAGGGTGGCCAGGGTCGTACCGCGCTGGAGCGGGTGGTAGCCCTCGACGGCGACGTACAGCATCATCGCCAGCGACCACAGGTCGGCGGCGGGACCGCCGCTCTGGCCCGAGACCCGTTCCGGGGCCATGTAGTCGGGGGTGCCGATGATCGAGCCGGTGGCGGTGAGGGCGGTGGCGTCGCGGATGGCGGCGATGCCGAAGTCGGTGAGGACGGGGCGGCCGTCGGTGCGCAGCAGGACGTTGGCGGGCTTCACGTCGCGGTGCTGGACGCCCGCCTGGTGCGCCGCGTTGAGGGCGTCGAGCACGCCGATGCCGAGGTGGGCGGCCTCGGCGGGGGCCATGGGTCCACGGGCCAACCGGTCGGCGAGCGAGCCGCCTTGGACGAGTTCCATGACGAGCCAGGGGTAGGTGCCCACACCTTCGTCGACGATGTGATGGATCGTCACCACGTTCGGGTGCTCGACCCGGGCCAGGGCACGCGCCTCGCGCAGGACCCGCTGGCGCAGCATCTCGGCCGCGTCGGGGTCGTACTCGGCGAGGTCGATGTCCGGCGGCCGGACCTCCTTGACCGCGACATAGCGGTGCAGCAGCAAGTCCTGGGCGCGCCACACCGTGCCCATGCCACCGCCGCCGAGCCGTGATTCCAGCTCGAAGCGGCCGTCGACGACCCGTCTGTCGGGCTCCCCCTCGTTCATGCGGAGGAGCTTATGTGACGAACGTGCACGCCTGTGCCGCGAGTTCAGGAGATGAGAAACGTCCGGGCCGACCCGCGAGGGCCGACCCGGACGTCAGGTGGTGCGGAGTGCTCAGATCAGGTCGAAGCGGTCCAGGTTGGAGACCTTGACCCACGCGTCGACGAAGTCCTTCACGAACTTCTCCTTCGCGTCGTCGCTCGCGTAGACCTCGGCGAGCGCGCGCAGCTCGGAGTTCGAGCCGAAGACCAGGTCAGCACGGGTGCCGGTCCACTTGACCGCGCCGGAGGCGTCACGGGCCTCGAAGGTCTGCTGGTCCGCGGAGGTCGACGACCACGTGGTGCCCAGGTCGAGCAGGTTCACGAAGAAGTCGTTGGTCAGCGTGCCGACCTTGTCCGTGAGGACACCGTGCGTGGACTGGCCCTGGTTGGCGCCCAGGACGCGCAGGCCGCCGACGAGGACGGTCAGCTCGGGGGCGCTCAGCGTGAGCAGGTTGGCGCGGTCGAGCAGCAGGTACTCGGCGGGAAGGCGGTTGCCCTTGCCGAGGTAGTTGCGGAAACCGTCGACGGTCGGCTCCAGCGCGGCGAACGACTCGACGTCCGTGTGCTCCTCGGTCGCGTCGACACGGCCCGGCGTGAAGGGGACCTCCACGTCGACGCCGCCGTCCTTGGCGGCCTTCTCGACCGCGGCTACGCCACCGAGGACGATCAGGTCGGCCAGGGAGACCTTCTTGGCGCCGGAGTTGAACTCCGCCTGGATGCCTTCGAGGACCCGCAGCACAGACGCGAGCTGGTCGGGGTCGTTGGCCTCCCAGCCGCGCTGCGGCTCAAGGCGGATACGGGCGCCGTTGGCACCGCCGCGCTTGTCGCTGCCCCGGAAGGTGGAGGCGGACGCCCACGCGGTGGACACGAGCTGCGAGACGGTCAGCTCCGAGGCGAGGATCTTCGCCTTGAGGGCCGTGACGTCGGCGGCGTCGATGGCCTCGCCCTCGGCCTGCGGCAGCGGGTCCTGCCACAGCAGGGTCTCCGCGGGGACCTCCGGGCCGAGGTACAGGGACTTCGGGCCCAGGTCACGGTGGGTCAGCTTGAACCACGCGCGGGAGAAGGCGTCGGCGAACTGCGCCGGGTTCTCGTGGAAGCGCTTCGAGATCTCGCCGTAGATCGGGTCGAAGCGGAGCGCGAGGTCGGTGGTGAGCATCGTGGGCAGCTTCTTGGCGTCGCTGTGGGCGTCGGGGATGATCGCCTCGGCGTCCTTGGCCACCCACTGGTTGGCGCCGGCGGGGCTCTGGGTCAGCTCCCACTCGTAGCCGAAGAGGATGTCGAAGAAGTCGTTGCTCCACTGGGTGGGCTTGGTGGTCCAGGTGACCTCAAGGCCGGAGGTGATCGCGTCGCCGCCCTTGCCGGTGCCGTAGGTGGACTTCCAGCCGAGGCCCTGCGCCTCCAGCGGGGCGGCCTCGGGGTCGTCGCCGACCGACTCGGCCGGGCCGGCGCCGTGGGTCTTGCCGAAGGTGTGGCCACCGGCGATGAGGGCGACGGTCTCCTCGTCGTTCATCGCCATCCGGCGGAAGGTCTCACGGATGTCGCGGGCCGAGGCCAGCGGGTCCGGGTTGCCGTTGGGGCCCTCGGGGTTGACGTAGATGAGGCCCATCTGGACGGCGCCGAGCGGGTTCTCCAGCTCGCGGTCGCCGGTGTAGCGCTGGTCGTCGAGCCAGGTGGTCTCGGGACCCCAGTAGACGTCCTCGTCGGCCTCCCAGACGTCGGCGCGGCCGCCGGCGAAGCCGAAGGTCTCGAAGCCCATCGTCTCCAGCGCCACGTTGCCCGTGAGGATCAGGAGGTCGGCCCAGGAGATGGACTGGCCGTACTTCTTCTTGACCGGCCACAGCAGACGGCGGGCCTTGTCCAGGTTGCCGTTGTCCGGCCAGCTGTTCAGCGGCGCGAAGCGCTGCTGACCGCGGCCGCCACCGCCGCGGCCGTCGCTGATGCGGTAGGTGCCGGCGCTGTGCCAGGCCATACGGACCATCAGCGGGCCGTAGTTGCCGAAGTCCGCCGGCCACCAGTCCTGCGAGGTGGTCAGTACCTCGGCGATGTCCTGTTTGACGGCGGCCAGGTCGAGGGCACCGAACGCCGCGGCGTAGTCGAAGTCCCCGCCGAGCGGGTTCGCGACGACCGGGTCCTTGGCGAGGATCTTCAGGTTGAGGCGCTCCGGCCACCACTGACGGTTACCGCCACCCTGGGTGGGGTGCGCGGCGCGCCCGTGCGCGACGGGGCAGCCCCCGGCGTCCTCCGACTTCGCGTCCGTGACGATTGCGTCGTGGTTCTCAGACATGGGAATCCTTCCAAAACGGGGTGGAACACGTGGCTCAGGAACTGGGGACCGCGGTACAGGCGGGGCACAGACCCCAGTAGATGACCTCGGCCTCGTCGATCGAGAAGCCTTGGTCGTCGGCGGCGGTCAGGCAGGGTGCCTCGCCGACCGCGCAGTCGACATCGGCGACGACACCGCACGACCTGCACATGAGGTGGTGGTGGTTGTCGCCGACGCGTCCTTCGAAGCGGGCGGGACTGCCTGCCGGTTCGATACGGCGTATGAGTCCGGCCGAGGTCAGCGCGTGGAGAGCGTCGTACACGGCCTGGAGCGATATGTGTCCTACGCGCTCACGGACCCCGGACGCGACCGCCTCGACATCGAGGTGGTCGCCGTGCCGAACGGTCTCCAGCAGCGCGACGCGGGCTGCCGTCACCCGCAGGCCGGCACCGCGCAGCTCCTCGGCGGTGGTCGGTGGCTGGGATGCGGTCATGGAGCTCAACCTACAGCCATAAACACGAGTGATTCAAGAAAACAAACGGTTCAAGTTTGATGTCGTGCCGGGGTGGGTGATGTGGAGCGGTCCCAGGTGGTGGGGGTGACCCCACGTTCGCGCAGTACGCCCTTGCGAACCTTGCCGGTCTCGGTGAGCGGGAGCTCACGCACGGTGTCGATGTAGCGCGGCACCGCGAAGGCAGGCAGCTCGTCCCCGCAGTGCCGTACGAGGTCCAGCGGGTCCAGCACCTGACCCGGCCGGGAGACGACCGCGACCATGACCTCGTCCTCGGCCAGCTCCGAGGGCACCGGAAAAGCGGCCGCATCGGCGACCGCCGGATGCGAGCGGACAGCGGCCTCCACCTCCTGCGAGGAGATGTTCTCCCCGCGCCGCCGGATCACGTCCTTGATCCGGTCGACGAACCGGAACCACCCGTCGGCCTCCCGCACCACCCGGTCACCGGTGCGCCGCCACGCGGTGGGTCCGGGCTCGGGCTCCCCCAAGTACCCGGTGCAGAAGGCGAATTCGTGCGCGCTACGGACCACCAGCTCACCGGCGACCCCGTCCGCGACGGGATCGAGCCGCTCGTCGACCACCCGCGCACAGAACCCGTCGCGCACGGTACCGACGTAACCGGGCCGCTGCTCCTCGGGCGTCGACCCGATGACGAGGTTCGTCTCCGTCGACCCGAACCCGTCGACGAGCGTCACCCCGAACCGCTCCCGAAACGGCTCCCACGCCGAGCCGGGAGTGGCAGGGGAAAGCCCGCGCCAGGCCCGATGCGCACGGTCACCGGCGCTCGGCGGCTGGGCCAGCAGCATGGGCACCATCGCGCCCAGCAGATAGACGACGGTCGCCCCGGCCTCCGCCACCCGCTCCCAGTACCGCGTGGCGGAGAACCGCTCACCGATCACACAGCTCGCCCCCACGGCCATGGCGTGCGCGAGGGTGTTCAGCGCGTTGGTGTGGAACAGCGGAAGACAGGTGTACAGCACGTCGTCGGAGGTGAGCCGCAGCGAGTCCGAGACATTGCGCCCCCACCAGACGGTCTGCGCATGGGGACAGCGCACACCGCGCGCCACCCCCGTGGTGCCGGACGTAAACAACACGAACGCGGTGTCGTCCGGGCGCACTTGGGCCGCCGGCAGGGCGGGAGCGGCGCCAGGCGTCGGTACGTCGTCCCTGCCGACGACCCACAACTCCCCCTGAAACCCGGCCGCTACGCCCCGCTCCGCCAACTCCTCCTCAACCAACAGGAATTGAGGCCCCGCCGCCCGCAGTACCTCCCGAAGCCCACCGCCCCGCAGACCGGTGTTGAGCGGGATCAGCACCGCGCCCAGCCAGGCACAGCCGAGGATGAGGTCGACGACCTCGATCCGGTTGTCGGCCATGACGGCGACACGGTCACCCGCACGACAGCCGCGCTCGGCGAGCGCTCCGGCCATCGTGGCGGCGGCCGTACGGGTCTCCGCGTACGTCCGCGTCACGCCCCCGACCCGCAGGAAGGACCGTTCGCCGAACTCCCCGGCCGCCGCGTCGAGGAGGCCGGCGATGGTGTCGTTCACCGCAGGACTCCGGCCTCCCGGAGCCGCTGGATGCGCTCCGTCGAGAACCCCGCCACCTCGCTCAGTACGGCGTCGGTGTCGGCGCCGAGCACGGGCGCGGCCTCGCGGATCCCGCCGGGCGTACGGGTCAGGCGGATGGGGACGCCCTCGTGGAGGAAGGCGCCGGCGATCGGGTGTTCCTTGCGTACGTAGAAGCCGCGGGCCCTCAACTGCGGGTCGTGCTCGACGAGTTCACGCCCGTCCTGCACGGCTCCGGCCGGGACGCCGTGGGCCTGGAGCGCCTCGGCGGCCATGTCGGCGGGCAGGGTGCGGGTCCACTCCCCCAGCGCGGCGTCGACCAGGTGCGCCGACTCCCTGCGCGCCTCGGCCGTCAAGGTCCTTACGTCGATGGCGAGTTCGGGGCGGCCGATCACTTCGCACAGCGCGGCCCACTCGGTGTCGTCGCGCACGCTGACGGCCAGCCAGCGGTCGGTGCCGAGGCAGCGGTAGACGCCCTGCGGGCTCCAGCTCGGGTGGGTGTTGCCGCTTGGTGTGACCGCCGGTCCGCCGAGGAGGCTGGTGCCCATGTGGGCGGCTATCGCCTCTAGTTGAGAGAGGTCGATGTGCTGTCCGCGTCCGGTGACGGAGCGGTGCTCCAGTGCGGCGACCGTGGCGAGAGCCGCCTGCAGTCCCGCGACGATGTCGCCGTGGCCGTAGATCACCCCGACCACGTGGTCCGGGCCCCAGCCGGTCAGTCCGGTCAGGCCCGCGCTCGCCGAGACCGTGTCGGCGTACGACACCCAGCCGTTGCGCGGGCCGGTGTGGCCCATGCCCGACATGCTGACGTAGACGAGGTCCGGGTTGATGCGGCGCAACTCCTCGTAGCCCAGGCCGAGTTTGCGCATGACGGTGGAGCTGAAGTTCTCCACGAGGACGTCGGACCGGGCGATGAGTTCGCGGAGGACCGCGACGCCTTCGTCGGTGCGGGTGTCGAGGGCGATGCTGCGTTTGTTGCGGTTGACCTCGTTGAAGTAGCCGTTGGTGTTCGGGTCCGTGTGGGGGCCGCGGGAGAGGTGCATGAAGGGGGCGAAGCGGGTGGGGTCGGGGCGGCCCATGGACTCGACCTTGATGACGTCGGCGCCGTGGTCGGCGAGGACCTTGGTGCAGTACGGGCCGGCGAGGACCCAGGTCAGGTCGAGGACGCGGATGCCGTGGAGGGCAGGGGCCTGGGTGTTCACGACCGCGGGGGTGGGCCTCGGGCGGTGTTCCGCGAGCATCTCCTGGTCCGCGCCCAACGCGGGGACGTCCAACTCCCGTATCCGGTGGCCTTCGGGGAACGCGAAGGGGAAGCCCAGGTCGGTTCGCTCGCCCTCCGGTGTCCGTACCCGGGTGAAGAAGTCGCGGGCTGTGAGCTGGGGGTTGTCGGGGAGTTCGTGGGGCAGGTCGACGGCGGCCCAGGGCAGTTTCCTGGCCTGGGCGCGCTCCGCGAACTCGGCCTTCGGCCAGGTGCCCACGAAGTCCTGGACGACCTTGAACACGTGCTCCTGGTGTTTCTTGCGTTCGACCGGGTCCTGCCAGCGCGGTTCCGTCAGGTCGGCCGCCGCGCCCTCCTCGCGCAGCCAATCGAGCAGCGCGTCCCACATGCGCGGGCTGCCGCCGAGCCCACCGCCCAGGTAACCGTCGGCGGACCTGAACAGGCCGTGCGGGACGAGGGGATGGACGCTGCCGGGGCGTGGCGGAACCCGGTCCTCGTGGAGGTAAGCGAGGGTTCCGGCCTCCAGGGCGGCCGCCACGCACGCCTGCGCGGAGACGTCGACGAGTTGTCCCGGGCCGGTGCGCCGGGCGCGGAGACCGAGCAGGGCGGCGATCGCCGCGTTCACACCGGCGAGTTGCTCGGCCTGCTGCTCAGGGAGCCGTAGCGGCGGGCCGTCGGGGGCGCCGACCTGGGCGAGCATTCCGCCCAGCGCGGCCACGACGAGGTCGGTGCCCTGCCAGTCGGTGCGGGGGCCGAGCAGGCCGAAGGGGGTGACGCGGACGTGGACGAGGTCGTCGAGGCCGGCCACGATCTCCTCGGCGCCGTTCGGGCTCCCGTCGAGCAGCACGTCGGCGGTGGTGAGGAGAGCGCGCAGCTCTTCGGGCGAGGCGGGGACGACCGACCGCTTCCCCGCGTGCCAGTGGACGAACGCGTCGCCGTCGAGTTCGCGTCGGGTCTCGTCGCCTTCCGGAGGTTCGACGAGCACGACCTCGTAGCCGAGGCCGACCAGCAGTCGGCCGGCGAACCGGGTGAAGGGGCTGGACAGTTCGACGACGCGCGGCACGGACTCGCTCACGTGTCTCCTCCCCGGAGAGTCAGTTGTGCTGCTGGTTCAGGAAGCCGGAGACGACGCTGTGGTAGTCGTAGGGCCGTTCCTCCTGCGGGTGGTGCGAGGCCTCGCTCATCACGTGCAGGTTGCCCTTGGGGATCATGCGGGCCAGCATCAGCGGGTAGTCCGGGGTCAGGAACGCGTCCTGCATGCCCCACAGGAACAGCGTCGGCGCGGCGATCTGCCCGAGTTCGGCGGTGAGGTCCTGCCAGTCGCCGCGCGGGTTGTCGGAGGCGCCGGCGAGCGCGGTCTCCTCGGGGTCGAGGCTCTGCTCGTAGCGCAGGGTGACGGTGCCGTCGGGGATGGCGTCCGGGTCGAACCACTCCAGGCGGGCGATGAGTTCACGCATCTTCTGCCACGAGGGGCCGGTGCCGCCGTAGTACACGTCGCGGGCGTTGCGGCCACGCCGGCCGCCTTCCGGGAGCGGCGCGAGCGGGCCGTAGAAGACGGGCATGCTGCCGGTGATGACCAACGACCGTACGCGGTCGGGGTACTTGGCGGCGAGGTTGAGGGCGATGGTGCCGCCCCAGGAGTTGCAGACGAAGTCGGCGCGGTCGATGCCGAGTTCGTCGAGCAGGGCCACGGTCTTGGCCGCGTGGTAGTCCCACATGGGGCCCTCGATGACGGGCTTGGCGGACTTGCCGTACTGGAGGATGTCGACGAGCAGGCAGCGACGGTCCGTCGCGAAGAGCGGTGCCACCTGCCCGAAGTCCGACCAGCCGGTGCAGCCCGGGCCGCCGCCGTGCAGGAAGACCGTCGGGCTGACCGCGGGACTGCCCTTCCCCAGCTCGACGTAGTGGTACTTGACGCCGTCCGCTTCCGCGTAGGTGCCCTCCGGGGGCGCCTGGATGTCCATGAGGTCCATGTCCCGATGGTGGGACGGCGGCGATCTCCGCCCAAGCGGAACGGTCCGCTGAGCGGGCCGGTTCCGTGGCGGCCGGGGGCGGACCGTCCTTACCGTCCGGGCACCGGAGGGGAGGCAACTCATGATCAGGAGCGCCGCGTTGGAGCTGGTCGAGGAGCGGGCCCGGGCGTCGTTGGGGAAGTGGGAGCAACGGTCGTTGGGGGTCGTACGGGCCGAGGACGCGGCGGAGTTCGCGCGGGCGGCCGGAGAACGCGCACCGCACTTCGTCGATCCCGCTCGCGCCGACTTCGCCGTCCACCCCATGTATGCGGTGAGCCTGCTGCGCGGGGCGCCCGGCGCCGATGCGGCGGAGTTCCGGCCGGACGGCATGTACCGCGACGAGGTCCCCGGCACCGACGGACTCGACGTGCGGCTGATGGCCGGCGGGCAGGACGTGCGGTGGGTCGGCGCGGTGCGGGCGGGTGACCTGATCGAGCTGCGGCGCGCGCTGACTGCCGTAGAGCGCAAGGGAGTTGGCGAAGGCTTCCTTCTCCTCACGGTGGAGAAGGTCTACGGCGCGGAACGGGGCACGTTGATCGAAGTCACAGAAAGGTTCATCGTCCGGTGACAGGCCGTCAGAAACGCCAAGTCGTCGTGGGGCAGGCCGTGTTGCCCGTCGAGCTGACACCCGACGCGATCAGTCTGCTGCGGTTCGGGGCGGTCACCCGCAATGCCCATCGCATCCACTACGACGCCGAGTTCGCGCGGTCGGAGGGGCTGGCGGGGGCGGTCGTCATGGCTCAGCTGCACGGGTGTCTGTTTCACCGTGCCGCCGTGGAGTTCGCGGGTGTGGGTGGAGAGGTGCGGGAGGTGGGGTGGCGGAACCGGGCGCCGGCGTATGCCGGGGATCGGCTGGTGGTGACGGGCACGGTGCGGTCTGTGGACGCGGTCAGTGGTGCGGTCACTCTGGATCTGGTCGAACGCTGCGGTGCCGGTGACGTGGTGTGTTGCCGGGGGCGTGCCGTGGTGGTCCCCGGGTGAGGTGAACCCCTTCCCCCGGCGGAGGCGGCACGGTCACAATGGACGGCCGGTGTCGGCGGATCCGAGCCCCGGGAGGTGCCGAATGCCGTCCAGTCCTGTGCCTCGGCGGAAGGCCGGTGAGGGCGGTACGGGCGGTGCGGTGGATCGTCGGCCCGGGCCGCTTCCAGTTCCGGGACGCGCCGCGAGCGTGGACGCTCCCGTGCACGACGCCGCGACGCTCGGGTTCGTCGACCGGCCCGGCCGCGAGTACTGGTGGCATCGGCTGAGCGAGGCGGCCCGCGACCGGATGGTCACCAGGGTCGGTCCGATCGTCGAGTGGTGGGCGTACTGCCACCGCGCGGACGACGAGCGGCCGTACGCGGTGGTGTTCGGTGAGCGGGGTCTCGCCGTGGCCACGCCGACCGTCAACGACCGTGGCGGGCCCGCGCAGTTGCTCACGGTCGTGCCCTTCGTACCGTCGTCGTTGCGGCACGCGGTGGTGGTGCGGAAGCCGAGACGGCCGCGCCCCGGTCGTCCCGCGTTGTCGGCGGGCGACGCGCCACGTGGGTTGGAGGAGGAACTGCCGCTGCCGGCGCGGTTACGCGGGTTTCTCGGCAATCTGCCCGTGGAGGCGCAGTCACGGTTGCAGTGGCCGTTCGTGAACGGCGATGTGTTCGACCGGGGGGACTGCTTCTACTCCGGCAACGACGACGAGCTGGACGTCTGGTGCTACCTGGCCGGACGCCGGTGGGTGACCTTCGTGTCCGGGCACGGCTCGGGTCTGTCCGGTCCCGCGCACCGCGCCTCGTGGCGGCTGGTCTGCCGGCAGGCCGAGGTGGCGGTGCGGTGAGCGCGGCGGACGAACCGGACTTCTATCTGGTGCTCGGCGTCCCGGCCTATGCCGCCAAAGGTGAGATCGTGCGCGCGTTCCGCCGCAGGGCGCTGACCCACCATCCTGACCGTGGCGGCGACGCGGAAGCCTTCCAGGACGTGCGCCGGGCCTACGAGGTGCTGTCCGACCCCGTGCGGCGTGCGGCGTACGACCGCCGCCGCGCGGCTGTGCCACGGAGCGCGCCCGGAACCACTGCCGAGCCGGCGCCTGCGGCCGACCCCTTCGAGTGGGCCTCCGGTGCCGGCCCTCGCACGGGTGGCCCCTCGGGCCCCGTCCGTGACCAGGGGATGCACGAGGGTTTCTTCCCGGCGCACGATCCGGGCTCTTCGTGGCGGCGGGCCGACCGGTTCGCCTGGTGGAGTCCCGTCGACGAACCGCCGCCGAAGCGACGCCGACGCCGTCGCTGACCCGCTCCGGTCACCGGCAGCCGACGGCCCTGCTCCCGGAACTCTGCCCTTGCGCCGGGATCAGCAGGGTCTGTCCCACCGCGAGGGCGGTGCTCTTCCCCAAGTCGTTGAGTTCCTGCAAGTCCTTGACGGTGGTGCCGTACTCGCAGGCGATGCCGGAGAGCGTGTCACCGGATACGACGTGATGGATGCCGAGCAGGAGATCGGCCACCGGGAGCGGGATCAGGGGCCGGGTGATGAACGGTGCGGGCAGCGACGCGGCGTAGCTCGGCTCCGGCTGCAGATAGGTGGAGTGGGACCACGGCTCGTACGGCGAGGCCTCCGTGGTCGGCAGCTCCAGCCCCGGTCGGTAGGTCTGCGGGTAGGGCTGGGAGGAGTCGGAGCCGAGCAGGGCGACCCCCCACACCACCATCGCGACGGCCAAGGCACCCATGGTCACCTTGGCGACCGTGCGTTGCCGCGCGAGTTCCTGGGTGATCAGGTCCGGCGCGCTCCTGGTACTCCGCCGGGCCGTTGTCCGGCCGGCCGGTGCGGCCACGGTACGCAGGGCCAGGACGACCGGTGCCTCGATGTCCAGGCCGAGGCGCGCGAGTTCACCGCGCAGGGCCGGGACCGCCGTACGGTCGCGTGCGGCGGCCGCGACGAGATCGTCCAGGTGCCCGTGCCGGTCGCGAGGGCAGTCCAGGAAGTAGCCCCGGGTCCAGCTGAGTATCCAGCGCGCACGGCCCGCGCCGGCCAGTGCCTGCCCGGTCAGCGCGTACAGGGCCTCGGTGAGCTGTTCCTCGGGCTCGGGAGCGTCGGTGAGACGGCGGATCAGGCCCGTCCCCTCTCCTCGTTCCAGCAGATCGAGAACGGTGGCGAGCGTGGGGCGCTCGGTCGTGCGGGTGTCGCGTGCCGCGTCGAGCAGGAGGCTCGCGAGTTCGACGGCGAACGCCTCGGCGGCCAGGTCGGCCCACTCCGCCCGGGGCAGTGCCGTCGCCGAGTGTCCGGCCTCGCCGAGCATCTTGCGCTGCACCCTCGGCACCGGTGACGGGTCGGCGACCAGCGGCTCGTCCTCGACGACGGTCCCGGGGTGCCCGGCGGGCAGCGCTTCGAGCAGGGCCAGCCGTCGGGCCAACGGTGGATGGGAGTCCAGCGGGGAACGGCCCAACTCGACCGGGTGCGCTCGCAGTTCGGCCATCCGCGTCCGCACCGGCGGGTCGCCCACCATGGCGGCGAACGCCTCGAAGACGTCCTCGGGCACGAACCCGAGCCGCTGCACGGGCCGTAGATACCGGCTCTCGAACCCGGCCCAGGTGACGCCGAGCGCGTGGACGGCGCGCAGCGCCTGGGCGGTCGCCTCCGGGCCGACAATCGAGGCCGCCTCCGCGTCCGCCTCCAGTTCCTGGCGTCGGCGCACCGCCAGCGACAAGCGCAGATACACCCAGGCGTAGGCACCGATCGCCGCCTGGTACAGCCAGGCGTACCCGACCCGGCCCTGGTCGGACCGTGCGGTCATGCGCAGCCGGAACAGGGTGGAACGCAGCGACGCGGCCCCCCGGTAGGTGATCGCGCCGAACCGGGTGTGCCGGCCCGCGTAGTGGCCGAGTTCATGGCAGAGCACGGCCCGCAGCTCCAGGGGCTGCAGCCAGCGGAGCAGCGGCACGCCCAGGCTCATGGTCCGCTCCCCGACCGCGAAGCCGAGCAGCCGCGCGTCCTCCGACACCGACGCGTTGGCCTGCGCTGTCAGGTAGATGCGGCTGGGCGGCCGGGTGCGCAACTGCCCGGCCAGCTCCTCGACCAGCCGCCACAGGCCGGGGGCGTCGGCGCGGCGCAGGAGAACCGCGTCGGGCGGGGGCGCCTCGGTGCGGCTCACCGTGGCTATCCCGTACAGCAGGGCGGAGGCTGCCGGGATACTGCCGCCGAGGGCGAGCGACCAGTTGCCGGCCTGTGAGGGGTTTTCGACCATCACCCACAGCGTGAGGACGACGAGTGCCGTGTCGACCACCAGGAGAGTGAACGCCACGACGTAGAACCCGGCGAGCATCCCCACGGCGAACAGCCCGCGTAACCATCCCAGGACCGCGGTCACCGGCTCTCTCCTCGTCTGCGGGCCAGCGCCGCCCGCGCCCGGTCGAGCCCTTCCGCATCCGCCTCGACGGCCGCCCGCAGCCATGCCTCCGTGGTGCGCAGGGCCCTGACGAGGGGGTCACGCCCGAGGCCGACGCGGCTCGGGTCCGCGCGTCCGGGACCGGCCGGCTGCGGGCCGGCCATGAACGGGTCGTGCCTGCTCGTGTCGTCCGCGGCCATGTCCAGTGCCTCCTTGAGCGTCCGGCGCGCCTTGGAGATGTTCGCGGCGACGCCGCCGCGCGTCATCCGCAGCGTCTTGGCGATCTCGCTCTGGGACCAGCCGTGCAGACAGAACAGCACCATGGTGACCCGCTGCCGCGGCGGCAGGGCGGCCAGCAACCGCAGCACCTCGCGCGCCTCCGCGCTCTGTTCGGGGCTCGCCCGGACCGGCACCGGCACGTCCGGCAGCCGGTCCTGGCCCGTTCTGCGCCTGCGCTGTGTCTTCCACAGTCGCTGGACCGCGACCCGGTACGCCCACGCCTCGGGCAGGTCGTACTCCGCGATGCGGTCCCAGGACCGGTAGGCCTCCAGGAACGCCTCCTGGGTGACGTCCTCGGCGTCCTCGCGACTGCCGCAGAGCATGATCACCTGTGCCAGGACACGTCCGTACGCGCAGGTGAAGAAGGTCTCGAAGTCCCTTTGCCCCAGGGCCTGTTCCGCGCTCACCGGTGGTCAGCCCCGACCGGCTCGGCGGCCGTCGACGACGCCGGACGGGCGATCAGCGTCCGGCCGTCGGCGCGCGTGACCTCGACCGTGCCGCCGGGCCCGGCCGCCCGCACGACCGCGGCCAGCGCGTGCGCCCACGCGCGGTCCCGCACCGGCTGCGTCCACAGCACCGCCAGCGCGTACACCAACTGAGTACAGGCCGGCACCACGACCACCACCACAGGTTCGACAACCATCTCAGGGTCCCTTCCACAGGATCGGAGCAGTGACACCCTGATACAGCCGTGAGCGCCCAACTCGTTTACCCGGGACGGGAATTCACCGTCCTGGACCGGACGGCCGCAGCGCCGGCCGGGCAGCCGGGGCCCTGCGGTCCGCGGTCCGGTCGGTCAGTTCCTGAACGTTTCCTGAACGCCTTCCACGCTGTTCGGGGGTGCCGCTTTCGGGGGATCGGACCGGCGGTGTCGTGATGCGATCACCGTGATGACTCCCGCGAGGAGAATCCCGAGGACCAGGCTGATCGGTCCCGTACTCAATTGCAGTCCGTCCCCATAAGGGGCGGGTACGGAAAGCCAGTCCGCGACGGAGGCACCCAGGGGACGGGTGATGGTGTAGGCGAACCAGAAAGCCAGGACCTCGTTGAGACGGAACCAGCGATATCCGACCGCCGGAATCAGAATGATTCCGAAGAAGACGAAGGACGAGGCCAACGTGCCGAGTCCCAGGGTCACGGCCGCGAAATCACCCGCGGCTGTTCCCAGAGCGAAGGTGCACAGAACGGTCAGCCAGTAGAACAGCTCCCGCAGACGGTTGTCGATGCTGTGCACGTCCAGGGTGCGCTGTGTCGCGTACCAGGCGGCGAAGACGCCGATCTGGACGGCCACCAGCATCAGAGTGGAGGCGTAGAGCGGCATCCCCAGATCCTTGTTCAGGAAGTCCGCCGACATCGTCCCGAATATGCTCACCGCCGTCACCGCGAGCCAATACACCCACGGGACGTATTTCGTGGTGCTCATCTGCACGGCCAGGCATATGAGGAGCAGGCCCAGCCCCATCAGCATCGCGGCATGCTGTCCGATGTAGTCGTTGAAGAAGACGTAGTCCGAGAAGGACTCGCCGAACCCGGTGGTGCACAGTTTCGCGATCCAGAAGATGAGGGTGATCTCCGGCACTTTCATGGCCATGGTCGCTGGTCGTGTTCTCATGCCGTGACGCTAAAAGCGGCCCCGGGAGCGGCACATCCGACAATGGTGGCCACTTTCCGGCGGATGTAAGACCTTCGATTGATGCCGCCGGGACCGCCCTTCCGTACTGTCGGCGGGGTGAAGCACCTCCGACCGGCGCACCGACCGTCCCGGGACCGCCCGTCCCTGTCCCTCGTCCTGCTCCTCGGGCCGCCCGTCCTGTGCGCTGTCGCCGCGTCGCACGAGTTGCTCTACAACCGGTCCGGGGTGCTGGACTGGGTGCTCGCGGCCGCGGTGATCTGTCCCCTCCTGCTGCGCCGCCGGGCTCCCGTCGCCGTGTTCTGGTTCTGCTGGGCCGCAGCGATGGCGACCTGGACGCTCGGCACGGTCTCGTTCTCCGAGTTCGCGGTGCTCGTCGCCCTCTACACCGTGGCCGCCCACCGCGGTCTGCGGCACTCGCTCGGTGCCGCGACGGCCGTCGAGCTCGGCGTCGTGCTGGTGGCGGTACGGTTCGCTCCGGCCGCGAGCGTCAACGACGCCTTCGTCATCCTCAGCGGACTGGCCGCGGCGGCGTTCTTCCTCGGCACCACCGTGCGCGCCCAGCGCCGCTACCTCGCCTCCATCGAGGACCGCGCGCAGCGGCTCGAACAGGAACGCGCCCAGCAGGCGCAGCTCGCGGCAGCGGCCGAACGCACCCGGATCGCGCGGGAGATGCACGACATCGTGGCCCACGGACTGGTGGTCGTCGTAGCCCTCTCCGAGGCAGCGGCGGCGACCACGGCGACCGATCCGGAGGGCGCCCGGGGAAAGATGCTCCTGGCCGCGTCGACCGGCCGGCAGTCCCTCGCCGGAATGCGTCGGCTCCTCGGCGTCCTGCGGGCCGAGGACGGTGGCGACCGTGCCCCGCAGCCCGACCTCGGCTCGCTCGATGCCCTGGTGGACGAGACCCGCGGCACCGGCCTGGACGTCCGGCTGACCGAGACCGGCGACCGCACGACCCTGAGCGCGGAGGCGCAGACGACGCTCTACCGGATCCTCCAGGAGTCACTCACGAACGTCGTCAAGCACGCCCGGGACGCGTCAAGGGTGGATGTCGTCCTGCTCCGCGACGGTGACCTGGTCGGCTTCAGCGTCACCGACGACGGTAAGGCGTCCCCCGGGTCCGACACCGGGGCGGAGGGAAAGGCCGGCAACGGACTGACCGGGATACGGGAACGGGTCGCGATGTTCGACGGTGACCTCCGGGCGGGGCCCACCCCGTCCGGATGGGTCGTGTCGGGTGAACTGAAGCTGGGAGAACCGCGATGACGATCTCGGTCCTCCTCGCCGACGACCAGGCACTCGTCCGCATGGCCTTCCGCAGCCTGCTCGACACGATGCCGGACATCACCGTCCTCGGCGAAGCCGCCGACGGGCAGGAGGCGGTCGACCTCGCGCGGCGCACACTGCCGGACGTGGTGCTCATGGACGTACGCATGCCGGTCATGGACGGCATCGAGGCGACCCGGCGCATCACCGCCGCGACAGCCTCACGCGTTCTGATCCTCACCACCTTCGACCTCGACGAATACGCCTTCGAGGGCCTCCGCGCGGGAGCCTGCGGATTCCTCCTCAAGGACGTCGTCCCGACCGTGCTGCGGGCGGCGATCCGGTCCGTGGCCTCCGGCGACGCCGTCCTCACCCCGCGCATCACCCGAGGTCTCGTCGACCGCTTCGCCCAGATCGCCCCCTGGCCCCACGCCGACGACGCGGGCGCCCTCTTCGCCCTACTGACGCCCCGCGAGAAGGACGTGTTCCACCTCATCGCCGCCGGCCTCTCGAACGCCGAGATCGCGGAGCGCCTCTTCCTCACCGAGGCCACCGTCAAGACCCACATCACCCGCATCCTCACGAAACTGCGGCTCCGCGACCGGGTGCAGGTCGTGATCTTCGCGTACGAGCATCAGCTGCGCCCGCACGGGGAGTAGCGGGGGCCGGGTCCGGGCGGGCGGCGCCCTTGTCGGCGTTCGTCAGGCACTTCACCCCAGTTCCAGCACCACCTTCCCCACCGCCTCCCCACTCCGCAGCCGCTCCGCCGCCTCGGCGAACGCGTCGATGCCATGCCTCTCGATCTCCAACGTCAGCTCCCCGGACCGCAGTTCGGCCAACAGCCCCTCCGCATCGGCCGCGACCTCCTTGCCCCGCGTCATCAGATTCACCGGCAGCAGGGACACATCGGCGAGCAGGAAGTCCGCGAGGTCGACGGTGAGTTCGCGTCCGGCGGTGTAGCCGACGAGCGCGACCCGGCCGCGCGGACGGACGAGCGGGAGCGCGTCACGCAGGACCGGGCCGCCGACCGTGTCGACGACCACGTCGACCGGGCCGCCCACCGACTCGGCGGACAGGTCGGAGGCGAGGACGGACTTCGCGGGGGCCGGGACGTGGGCGAGCTTGGCCGAGCGACCGACCACGCCGATCACCTCGGCGCCCGCCCGCGCGGCGACCTGTACGGTCATCGCGCCGACCGCGCCCGCCGCGCCGGTCACCAACACCCGCTCCCCCGGCTGGACTTGCGCGACCGCGTGCACCGCCGCCCACGCCGTGCCCGCCGGCGAGAACCAACTGCACGCCAGCGCAGGGTCCGTGCCCTCCGCGACCGCTTCCGCGGCGGCGTCCGGCACCAGCGCGTGCTCCGCCCAGCAGCCGTCGCGGCGCAGGCCGAGGGCCTTGCCGCCGAGCCGGACCAGGGCGCCCTCGGGGTGGGTGTCCGAGGCGAGGACGACCCCGCAGCCCGTGGTGCCCGGTACGGCCGGCAGGTCGGGGAGGATGCCGAACTTGCCGTCCACGACGTTCAGATCGAGGTGACCGACCTGGGCCGCCCGCATCCGTACGAGGGTGTGGCCGGGGCGGGGTTCCGGCACCGGCCGCTCCACCAGGCGGGGCAGCGAGCCGAAGCTCTCCAGGACCAGGGCGCGGGACTTGGCGGTCGTCACAACTTGACTCCGTATCGACGCAGTACGCGGGACGCGACGATCCGCAGGACGCGGTCGAAGACGAACCCGAGGATTCCCAGGGTGATGATGCCGACGAAGACCCAGTCGATCCGCCCGTAGTTGCGGGAGGTCCAGATCAGCGAGCCGAGACCGACCTGGGAGGCGACGATCTCGGCGGAGACGATGGTCAGGAAGCTGTTGCCCATGGCGAGGCGGGCGCCGGTGACGATGTGCGGCACGGTCGAGGGCAGCACGATGCTCTGGAGGATCTGGCGGCGGTTCGCGCCCAGGTTCCGGGCCGCGCGCAGCTTGGACTCGCTCACCGCCATGACACCGGCGCTGGTGTTGACCGTGACGATGAAGACGGCCGTGTAGAAGATCAGGACGACCTTCGACGACTCGCCGATGCCGAGCCACACGACCGCCAGGGTCACGAAGGCGACCGGCGGGATGAAGCGGAAGAACTCGATGTAGGGCTCCAGGAGTTGGCGTACGACCGGGACCTGTCCGACGAGCAGGCCCACCGGTGCGCCGACGAGGACGCCGAGTCCCCAGCCGATCAGGATGCGGCGGCTGGAGGCGATGATCGAGTTGGTCAGCGTGCCGTCCGACGCCAACTGCCGTGCCGCGCTGAGGGTTTCGCCCGGCGAGGCGACCAGCGAGGAGCCGTAGGCCGTCGCCAGCAGTTGCCAGACGGCGAGGCCGATGAGGACGGACAGGGTGTACATGCCGAGTGCGCGCAGGCGGCCCGCGGTCGCCCGGGCCGGGTGTTTCCTGGTCTCCGCGCTTCCTGTGGCGGCGGCCGTCGCGACGGTCATCGGGCGTCCTCCTCGGTGTCGGGCGACGGGGCGTCGAGGCCCTGGTCGCGCAGGGACTTGCGGACCTCTTCGCCGATGTCCGCCCGGAGTTGGCGGCGGAGTTCGACGGCGGCCGGGTCGTCCTCGTCGCGCGGCCTGGGCAGGTCGACGGGGTAGACGCACTTCACCGAGGCCGCCGGGCCCGCCGTCATCACGGCGATGCGGTCGGCGAGCAGGATCGCCTCGTCGATGTCGTGGGTGACGAAGACGACGGTGCAGCCCGAGGCACGCCAGATGCGGTCGGTCTCCTCCTGCATGACTTGCCGGGTCTGTGCGTCGAGTGCGCCGAAGGGTTCGTCCATCAGGACTACGCCGGGTTCGTTCGCCAACACCCGGGCGATCTGGACGCGTTGACGCATGCCGCCACTGAGTTGGCCCGGGAAGCGGTCCGCGCAGTGGCGTAGGCCGACCAGGCCGAGGTATTCGTCGGCCAGTTTCGCCTGTTCGGCGCGTGAGGCGCCGCGCATGCGCGGGCCGTAGGCCACGTTCTGACGGACCGTCATCCAGTCGAAGAGGGCCTCGCTGCTCTGGAAGACCATGCCCAACTCCGGGTCGGGGCCGGTGATCCGGGTCCCGCCGACGCTGAGGCTGCCCTCGTCCACGGTCACGAAGCCGGCCATGGCCGACAGCAGGGTTGACTTGCCGCAGCCGCTCGGGCCGAGCAGGCACAGGAACTCGCCGGCGGCTATGTCGAGGGAGATGTCCCGGACGGCCTGGAAGGAGTCGAAGCGGATGCCGACGCCGTCCGCGCACAGGGCGGCGCCACGGACCTTCGGCAGGGCGGTGTCCACGACCTCCGTCATGACGTTCCCTTCAAGTGCTGGGTGAACCAACCGCGTTGGACCGCCGTCGTGACATCGGGCTGGGCCTTGACCTTGCCGGTGTCGACGAAGAACTTGGCCGTGTCCGCGTACCCCTTGAGGTCCGTGTCGGTGAAGTCGCGGGTCCCGAAGTCGATTTCCTTGATGGCGGTCAGGGTCTGGGCGGCCGGTACCTTCACGGCCTTCTCGGTCGCGTCGGCCGCGGCTTTCGGGTCGCTCTCGGTGAGCCGGGCCGCCTCCTCCAGGGTCTGCGCGACCTTGGTGGCGGTGTCGGGATTGGCCTTCAGCCAGGCCGCGCTGGTGAGCAGCCACTGGGAGTAACTCAGGCCGTAGGCACCGGTGTTCTCCAGGATGTGGCCGCCCTGCGCGACGCCCTTCGTGGGCCAGGGTTCCCACAGGACGTACGCGTCGACGTCGCCCTTCTGCATCAGGGCCGGGATCTCGGGCGGGTCGGCGGTGATGAACTTGACCGACTTCGGGTCGATGTTCTTCGACTCCAGGAAGCGGGTGGCCGCGAGCTCGGAGAGTCCGGGCGCCACGGCCATCTTCCGTATCTGCGAAGGGGACTTGACCTTCGGGCCGAGGACGACCTTGAGGTACTTGCCGGACTGCTCGTAGACCAACAGGGAACGCAGGTCCGGGTCCTGGGGCAGCATGCTGATCGTGGTGGTGTCGGAGTTGCCGGACAGCTGGACCTGGCCGGCGACGAGGTTGTTGACGCCCTCGCTGCCCTGCCCGAACTGGACCAGCTGGACGTTCACTCCGTGCTTGGCCCAGAGGCCTTTCGCGTCGGCGAGGAAGAAGGGCGCGTACGAGGCGTCGATGCCGACGCCGATACGGATGGTGGGGCCCGCGGCGTTCTTGCCGGAGCCGGAGCCCGCGGCCGAGTCGGTGGTGCCCGCGCCGCACGCGGTGAGGGTGAGGAGTGCGACGGCGAGGGCGGTGGGGCCTGCGAGGGGGTGGCGTGTCGTGGACCGTGTCTCCATGAGTACCTCAGAGGTCGATGGGAGACCGCCGGCTTCGGCTGGTCGGTGGGGGGCGGCACGGGATTTGGCGCACCGTAGAACGGCGGGTGGCCTCCACGCATCGACGAGGGTCCGCTGACCGGGACGCGCAGGTGAGACCCGGTCTCCCGGCACGTCCGCGGGGTGCGGTCTGCTCAGCGGGACGGGTCCCTTGGGCGGATCCGGCGGTCCGTCGCATGCTCGCCGGACAGGCATCCCGGCAGCAGGAGGACGCGCACGATGACGGTCGACGACTCTCCCGACACCCAGCCACCGGTCCGGAGCCGCCGCAGACCCACGGGTGAGCCCGGCCGCCAGGACTGGAAGTCGTGGCCGCACTACGACGCGGCGGGCGCGGGCTTCCGCGGCTACTGGTACCCGGTGACCTGGTCGAGCCAGATCACGGGCGACCCGCTCCCGTTCACGATCTGCGGCGAGAAGATCACCCTGATCCGCGACGGCGGCACAGCCTACGCGCTGCACAACCGCTGCCCGCACCGCGGCGTCCCGCTCTCCGAGGGTGACCAGCAGTTCCCGGGCACGATCAGCTGCCCGTACCACGGCTGGACCTTCGACCTGCCGACCGGCAAGCTCGCCGCGGTCATCACCGACGGGCCCGGCTGCCGGCTGACCGGCAAGGTCTCGGTGCGGACGTACCCGGTGGAGGAGCGCCTCGGCATGGTGTGGGTGTACATCCCCCTCGCCGACGAGGAACCGCACTCCATCGACTCGCAGTTGCCCGAGGAACTCGTCGAGAACGCCTTCGTGATGGGCGGCCGGATCGACCCGCGCAGCGGCAACTGGCGCTTCGCCTGCGAGAACGGCTTCGACGAGGGACACGCCAAGTACCTTCACCGCACGGCACTTTGGCGCCTTTTCAAGCCGATGCCGACCTGGAACATCACCCGCGTCGTCCCCAAGGGCCGCTGGATCTACCGGGTCCAGGACGAGGTGTACTGGGAGGCGGACTTCCCCGGCGTCGGCCGCTGGACCAACAAACGCTGGTGGAAGACCCGGCCGCCGAAGGAGACCTTCAACATCGGCAACACGGGCAAGCCCGACAAGGTGAACCCGACGATCGAGGCCCAGGAGTTCCCCGGCTTCGCGTCCCTGTCGATGCCGGGCGTGCTGCGCATCGCGTACCCGAACTTCATCCACTACGAGTTCTACGTCCCCGTCGACGAGGACAACCACCGCTATGTCGGCGTGATGGTCAACTTCACCGAGGGCTGGGACACCCTGCGTTTCTACGCCAAGTACCTCGGTGCGATCCGGTGGTTGTTCCACGGCCAGTTCTCCGGCCAGGACGCGTGGATGGTCGACATCACCGACGCGCCCCCGGAGAAGCTCTACCGCCCCGACATCTCGCTGACCGCCTGGCGGAACCTCAGCGAGGAGGAGTACGGCAAGAAACTCGCCGGCACCGACACCGGCACCGTTTCCGACGAGAAGAAGGCATGACCATGGGCCGCACCCTGCTCACCCTGCTCACCCTGCTGATCGGAGCCGGTATCGCCCTCGGGCTCCCGCTCGCCAAGAAGCGCTTCGAGCGCACCACCATGACCCAGGTCCACAGGATCAACCAGTGACCACGGCAAGCGAGTTGACCGGTCTCGACGACCGTCGGCGCGGCTGGGTCGAGGACGCCTGGCGGCAGGTCTCCGGCGACCGGCTGCGCGAACTGATCACCGGGCTCGTCGACATCCCGAGCCCCACCGGCGACGAGCGCCCTCTCGCCGAGCACATCGCCGCGACCCTCACGGCCGCCGGCTGCCGTGGTCAGGTCCAGCCGCTGGACGACCGGCAGGCCAACGCCTGGGCCCGGCTGTCCGGCGACGGCACCGGCCCCGATCTCATGCTCTACGCACCGATCGACACCCTGACGGTGGGCGAGGAGAGCGAGGATCTCCCGTGGATCGGGCCGGAGTTGCGGGACGACATGCGTCCGCGGGCCACGGTCCACGACGACCTCGTCGTCGGCCTCGGCGCCTCCAACCCGAAGGGCCACGCGGCCTGCGTGATGATGGCGGCCGAGGCGATCGCCCTGGCCGGCGTCCCCCTCACCGGCGACCTGGTCGCGGCGTTCGGCGCGGGCGGCATGCCCACCAACGCCCGCCCCGGCAGCGTCCGCCTCAACACCGGCCAGGGCGCGGGCTGTTCGTTCCTCCTGGAACAGGGCGTGTGGACCGACTACGCCCTCATCGCCAAGCCCGGCTGGACGGTCTCCTGGGACGAGGTCGGCCTGGTCTGGTTCAGGGTGACGGTGCACGGCACCCACACCTACGTCGGCTCCCGCCACCGCCTCCCCTACGACAACGCCGTCGCCCGCGCCGGCGAGGTCGCCCGGCATCTGGAGGAGTGGTTCGTCGAGTACGCCGACCGGCACACGAGCGGCACGGTCGCACCGCAGGGCATCGTCTCCTCGATACAAGGAGGTTGGCCCCGGATGGCGGCGGTGACACCGGCGTCCTGCACCCTCATGGTGGACCTGCGCATCGCCCCGGAGACGACCCCGATGCAGGCCAAGCGGGAGTTCATGAGCGCCCTCGACGCCCTGCGCGAGAAGAACCCGGGCATCGACGTCTCCGCCGACATGGTCCTGTCCATCCCCAGCACCCGCACCGACCCGGAGAGCTGGATCTGCCGTAGCGCGACGGCGAGTTGGGCCGCGTTCGAGGGGCGCGAGCACGAGGTGATCCGGGGCAACAGCGGGGCCACCGACGCCAACATCCTGCGCGGGCGCGGGATCCCGACCGTGCGGGTCGGCATGCCGAAGGTCACGGACTCGCTGTTCGACATCGACTTCGCGCGCGGCATGAACACCGTCTCCGTGCGGGCGATGGAGAAGCTCACGCGCCATCTGATCCGTACGGCGGTCGACACCGTCACGCGCTCCCGCGCCGAGGTCGAAGGGACAGCAGCATGACCGAGATCGTCCTGGGCGTGGGCGCCTCGCACAGCACGCTGATGAACACCCACTGGGAGGAGACCTTCCACAAGGACCGGGCCGAGCGGTTCCGCGACGCGCTCGCGGAAGCCCGGGAGGCGCTCCTCGCGGCCCGCCCCGACACGGTGATCCTGATCGGCTCCAACCACTTCCGGGGCTTCTGGCTGGACCTGATCCCGAGCTTCACGATCGGGGTCGGCGAGTGCATCGCCAGCGGTGAGTCGGGTACCCCGAAGGGCCCGCAGCCGGTGGACGTCCCGCTGGCCCGGCACATCGCCAACTCCCTTGTGGAGAGCGGCGGTTTCGACCCGGCGTTCTCGGCCAGGCTTCAGATCGACCACGGTCAGTCGCACGCCATCCAGTACCTCTTCGAGGGCCTGGACGTGGAGATCGTGCCGATCGTCGTGAACGTCTTCGCCCCGCCCCTGCCCACCCTCACCCGCTGCGAGGAGCTGGGCCGCGCGATCCGGGACGCCGTCCTCGCCTTCCCCGGCGACCGCCGTGTCGCGGTGGTCGGCTCGGGCGGTCTCTCGCACCGGCTGCCCTGGCCGGACTGGCGCGAACCACACGGCGACGACGAGGAGTTCATGGTCGGCGCCTGGCTGAACGGCCGGGAGAACTGGCAGGACTACGACGTCCGGCGCCGCGAGATCATCCGCGCCGCAGAGGCCGCGCTCAACCCGGAGTTCGACGACGACTTCCTGTCCCTAGTCGAGCAGGGCGAGGTCCGACGGATCACGGCGTACAGCACCGAGGAGTTGGAGAAGGTCGCCGGCAACGGGGCGCAGGAGCTGCGCACTTGGCTGCTGATGTCGGCCGTACTCGACCACGTGCCCGGCCGCAGGCTGGCGTACGAACCGATGCCCGAGTGGCTCACCGGGATGGGCGTAGCCGTCCTGGACCCCCAACAGGCCCCCACCGAAAGGCAGTAAGGCAGTCATGAGCATCTGGACCGAACTCTCGGGCATCGACTACCGCCACGCGTACGTCGAGACCGGCGATGTCACCACCCGTGCCCTCCAGGCCGGCCCCGAGGACGGCGAGCACGTCGTGTTCCTGCACGGCACGACCGGTCATCTGGAGGCGTTCGTCCGCAACATCCCGGCGCACGCCGAGGCCGGCTACCGCTGCCACGCCATCGACATGCTCGGCCACGGCTACACCGGCAAGCCCGACCGTCCCGGTGAAATCCCTGCGTACGTAGACCACTTGATGGCGTACCTCGATGCCGTGGGTGCCGAACGCGCGCACCTGGTCGGCGAGTCGCTGGGCGGGTGGGTCGGTTCCTGGGCGGCGAGCGAGTACCCGGACCGGGTCTCCTCCCTCCAACTGCTGTGCATGGGCGGCACGAAGATCAACCCGGCGGTGATGGAGCGGCTGAAGACCTCGACGCGCGCCGCCGCCATGGAGCCGGAGATCTCGTACACCCGCGACCGGCTGGCGCTGCTGTGGGCCGCGTGGGACGAGGACCTGGGCGAGGAGCTGACCCAGGTGCGCTACGAGATCTACCACCACCCCGACTTCCAGGAGAACCTGCACAACCTGCTGGCGCTCCAGGAGGTCGAGGCGCGCGAGCGGAATCTGCTGCGGCCCGACCGCATGGCGCGGATCAAGGCGCCGACGCTGGTGGTGTGGGGCAACAAGAACCCGCTCGGGGACGTACCGGAGGCCGAGGCGATCGCCGCCGCGATCCCGGGAGCGCGGCTGGAGATCTTCACAGAATGCGGACATTGGCCGCAACATGAGAAGGCCACCCTGTACAACCCGCTGAGTCTCGCGTTCCTCGCAGAGTCGTCGTCCGCCCACTGACAGTGAGATTCCGCCGTAACCGTTGACCGTGAGGTGCCCGCCATGACCGTCGTCCCGATCGCCCGCGCCGCGGCCTACACTCCCCCGCCTCCTGTCGCCGCTGCCTCCGCGTCCGCGTCTCCGGACTCGATGAACTCCGTCCTCGGCAAGGTGCGGCCCATCCTGGAGGCGTTCACCGTCGACGACGAGTCGCTCTCCCTCGCGGATCTCGTGCGCCGTACGGGGGTCGCCAAGGCCACGGTGCACCGGCTCTGCCAGGAGCTGGTGGTCTGGGGGCTGCTGGAGCGGGCGGGGTGCGACTACCGGCTCGGGCTCAGACTCTTCGAGATCGGTCAGCGGGTGCACCGGCAGCGGATCCTGCGCGAGGTGGCGCAGCCGTACATGGAGGATCTGCTCCTCGCCACGCAGGAGACGATCCACTTCGCGATCCACGACGGTCTCGATGTCGTCTATCTGGAGAAGATCCTGCCGCACCGGGGCCTGAGCGAGGAGTCCCGGGTGGCGGGGCGGCTGCCGCTCTACTGCACGGCCACCGGCAAGGCGATCCTGGCCTTCTCCCCCGCCACGCTGTTCGGGGAGGTGGTCAGGAACGGGCTGAAACCGTTCACCCGGCACACGATCACCTCTCCCGGGCGGCTGCGCGGCCAGGTGGAGCGCATCCGGGAGGAGGGCATAGCGACCGAGGCGGAGGAGGTCAGACTCGGTTACATGAGCATGGCCGTGCCCGTCTTCGGCCGCCAGAACACCCTCGCCGGCGCCCTCTCGATCACCGCCCCGACCTACCGCGTGGACGCCGCCGCACACGCGAGCGCGCTGCGCACCGCTGGTCTGGGCATCGGCAGGTCGCTGCGGTCGGCCCTGTGAACGCCCTCGACGAGGTGCTGACCCGGGCCCGAAATCTCGTCGGCCGGTGGGAGGACGAGGACTGCGGCACGATCACCGTCAAGGACTTCTGCCGCTACGCCGCCGCGCTGAACGACGCCGACTACATCGACCGGGCCCGGAAACGGGAGGCGACGGGTGAGCCGGTCCAGGCTCCGGCCCTCTTCCTCGCGGCCACCATGAGCTGGGAAGACGGCCCCACCGAACGGGAGTTGAGGCCCGACGGGCTCGCCGCCCGTGAGTCGCCGTGCACCATGGGCCTGCCGGTACGCCAGGTACACGGCGGCCAGACCGTACGGCTGCTCAAGGCCCCGGTCGCAGGCAACCGTGTCACCGCCTCGCGCGCACTCATCTCCGCCGAACGCAAGCAGGGCCGCTCCGGCTCCTTCGTCCTGCTCGGCCTCACCACCCGCTTCACCTCGACGGACGGCACCGAACTGACCGCCGTCGACGAGACGATCGTCGTGATGGAAGCACTCGACTCCCCCGGAGCCGCATGAACCCGCCCGTCGCCGGTGACATCTGCCCGCCGCAGCGGTACACGCACAGCACGGTCCAGCTCTTCCGCTTCAGCGCCGTGTCGTGGAACTCCCACCGCATCCACTACGACGCCGGGTTCGCGGCCTCGGAGGGCTTCCCGGGCGCCGTCGTCCAGTCCACGCTGCACGGCGAGACCCTCACCCGGTACGCGTTGGCGTGGGCGGGGCCCGACTCCCGTCTGGAGACGCTGAGTTGGCGCAACCGTACGACCGCCGTGGCCGATGAACCCCTCACCTGGACCGGGACCGTCCTTACGGTGGAGGGCGCACGGGTGTCCCTGGAGGTCGCCGTCCTCAAGGCCGACGGCACTCCGTGCGTGACGGGAACGGTCCGACTCGCCCTCGTCTGATCCCCCGTCCCGGCAGCCGGACCGGTTCCATTGGGCGGGGAGCGGTCCGTTCCTACGCTCCTGAACATGAGCGTTCCTATTGATGAACCGGTCGAGTCACCGGTGATCGAGACCGACATCCTGATCATCGGCGCCGGCCCGTCCGGCCTCTACGGCGCCTACTACGCCGGGTTCCGCGGACTGCGCGTCACGGTGCTGGACGTCCTCCCCCAGTGCGGCGGCCAGATCAGCGCGATGTACCCGGAGAAGCCCATCTTCGACATCGCCGGGTTCCCGTCGGTGCGGGGGCGCGACCTCGTCGACAACCTGGTCGCGCAGGCCGCGCCGTACGGCGTCCGGTATCTCCTCGGGGAACGGGCGGTCGATCTGGCCCACGACCGCGAGGGCCGTCCCGTCGTCCGAACCGACACGGGAACCGCCGTACGGGCGGAGGCAGTTGTGATCACGGGCGGGGTGGGGACGTTCACGCCCAGGCCGCTGCCGGCGGGCGAGGCGTATCTCGGGCGCGGGCAGGTGTACTTCGTGCCGGATCCGGCCGAGCACGCCGGTCATGACGTGGTCGTCGTCGGTGGCGGGGACAGTGCTTTCGACTGGGCGGCGCTGCTCGCCCCGATCGCCAAGTCCGTCACCCTGGTCCATCGCAGTGCGCGGTTCCGGGCGCACGCGGCGAGCGTGGAGAAGGTGCGCGCGCTCGGCATCGAGATCGTCACCGACTCCGAAGTGAGCGCGCTGCACGGCGAGTTGGGGGTCGAACGGGTCGAGGTGCGGCACCGGGTGGAGAAGTCCGTCCGGCTGCTGCCCGCCCGTACCGTCGTCGCCGCGCTCGGCTTCATCGCCGATCTTGGACCGCTCCAGACCTGGGGGCTCGAACTCCAGGCGCGGCGGATCGCCGTGGACACGCGGATGGCGACCAATCTGCCGCGCGTGTTCGCCGCCGGGGACATCACCGACTACCCCGGCAAGGTGCGGCTGATCTCCGTCGGATTCGGCGAGGCCGCCACCGCCGTGAACAACGCGGCCACCGTCATCGACCCCGAGGCCGCGCTGTTCCCCGGCCATTCCACCGAGAAGGAGAACTAGTCATGGCCTACGTCATCGGATCGGCCTGCGTCGACATCATGGACCGGTCCTGCATGGAGGAGTGCCCGGTCGACTGCATCTACGAGGGCGAGCGCAAGCTCTACATCAACCCCGTGGAGTGCATCGACTGCGGCGCCTGCGAGACGGCCTGCCCGGAGCAGGCGATCACCGTCGACCGGCTCGCCGACCCGGAGTTCCGCGCCGACAACCGCCGCTTCTTCGAGGAGCCCCTGTCCGGCCGTACGGCACCGCTCGGCACGCCCGGCGGGGCGACAGCGCTGGGACCGGTGGGCGCCGACACGGCCTTCGTGAACTCGCTGTGATCTTCGGCGAGTGGCGCAAATCTGCGTCTCCAGGGGTGGCGCAATCCTGCGCGCCCCGAGGGAATTCCAAGCGAAAGCTGCACCGCAACACGGCCATACCATCGCCCGCCCACACTCCTCCTTACCAGTTCCGCGGAGAGGAGTGAACACGGTCCTATGACGGAGCGAACAGTCCTGGCCGGAATGACGCTGATCGACGGCACCGGAGGTGCCGCACGGCCGAACGCGACCGTGGTGATCGACGGCGCCGTGATCACCGAGGTGGGTGACACGGACACCGTGACGACGAACCCGTCGGACACGGTGTACGACCTGCGGGGGACGACCCTGCTGCCCGGCCTCGTCGACTGCCATGTGCACCTGCGTTCCAACGCGGGCACTCGGCCGCAGGACGTGCAGCTGTGGAACATGCTCACGTCGGTCGAGGAGCAGACCCTGCACGCGGCGGCCAACGCCCGTGAGGCGCTGCGGTCCGGGTTCACCACGGTCCGGGACACGGCCGGGTCGCTGCCCGAGGTGGCGGTCAAGCACGTGATGGACGAGCACGTCCTCGACGGGGCGCGGGTCGTCGCGTCAGGGCTTGTGGGGATGACGGCGGGGCACGGCGACATGTTCTGCCCGGCGACCCTCGACGAGAAGCGGATGTGGCCGCCGGCCGACGGCGCGGACGAGTGCCGCAAGCGGGTCCGGGAGTACGCCCGGATGGGCGTGGACCTGATCAAGATCTGCACGAGCGGCGGCACGCTTTCCGTGGGCGACAAGACCTCGTGGCGCAACTACACGGACGCCGAGATCGACGCGATCGTCGACGAGGCGCACGCCCTGGACCTGCGGGTCGCGGCCCACGCGCACACCCGGGCCGGGATCACGGCGGCGCTGGTCGCCGGGGTGGACACCCTGGAGCACGGCTCCGACCTCGACGAGGATCTCGTCGAACTGATGCTGGAACAGGGCACGTTCCTGTGCCCGACGCTGTCGATCAGCGAGTTCATGACGGAGCACGGGCGCCAACGCGGCCTGGTCACCGAGCAGTTGGACAAGGCGGAGCTGCTCCGCGAGCGCCGGCTCATGTCCGTACGCCGTGCCTATCGGGCCGGGGTGCGGATCATCGCGGGCAGCGACTCCTCCAACACGATGCGCTTCGGGAACCACGCCCGTGAACTGGTGCTGCTGCACGAGCAGATCGGCATGACACCGGCAGAGGTCCTGGTCTCGGCGACCTCGGCCGCCGCCGAGGCCCTCGGTCTCGGGGCCAGGACCGGGACGGTCGCCCCGGGCAAATGGGCGGACCTGCTGCTGGTGGACGGTGACCCGCTCGCCGATCTGGGCGTGCTGGCCGACCGGCGGCGGCTGCGCGCGGTGTTCCGCGAGGGCCGGGCCTTCGACCCGAACGCCGCCGATGCCGTCCCCGGCGCGCTGGCCGCGCGACTCCGTCCCTCCGAACCGACCCGTACGACGCCCCGGGCGTCGGCGCCGGCCGCCGCGATCTGAAGGGGAGAGACCCAGTGCTGCGTTATCTGTCGATCCGTGTGCTCCGCTCGCTCGCGGTGGTCCTCTGCCTCAGCGCCATCGTGTTCGCCCTGGCGCATCTGGTCCCCGGTGATCCGGCGGCCCTGATCGCCGGCGAGAACTCGACGCCCCAGCTGCGCGCCCAGATCACCCAGCAGCTAGGCCTCGACCAGCCCGTGTGGTCGCAGTACCTGAGCTGGATCGGGCACGCCGTCCGGGGCGACCTCGGCTCGTCCCTGCTGGACGGGCAGAGCGTCGGCACACAGGTCGCCGCCCGTCTCCCGGTGAGCCTCGAACTCGCCGTCTACGCCGCGGTGATCGCGGTCCTGTGGGGCATCCCGGCGGGCATCTGGTCGGCGATGCACCAGGGGCGGGCCAAGGACCGGGTGGTCAACAGCGCGGCCTTCATGGGCCTCGCGGTGCCGCCGTTCGTGGTCGGCACGGTGATGGTCCTCCTGGTGAGCACGCTGGCTCCGGCCTGGCCGCTGTTCTCGTTCGTGCCGTTCTCCCAGGACCCGCTGCTCAATCTCCAGGTGCTGCTGCTCCCGGCCGTCGCGCTGGGCATCCCGTTCGGGGCGACGCTCTGCCGCTACATGCGGGCCGCCGTCCTCGACGTGGAGGGCCAGGACTTCATGCGGACGGCGGCGGCGAAGGGCGCGGGGCGCCGGCGGCTGATGCTGCGGCACGCGCTGCGCAACGCACTGGTGCCCGTGGTCACCGCCGGCGGTCTCCAGCTCGGGGTGCTGGTCGGCGGCACGGTCATCGTCGAGCAGGTCTTCGCGCTGCCCGGCCTGGGCTCGCTGATCGTCAACTCCATCACGCAGCACGACTTCACGGTGATCCAGGGCGCGATCCTCGCGCTGGGCGCCTCCTATGTGCTGATCAACCTGGTGACCGACCTGGTCTACCCCCTCATCGACCCTCGCATCCGGACGACTGGAGCTCGCCGTGACGGTTGAATCCACCGCGCCTGCCGTCACCGTCCCCACGGCCCGACGGCGCAGGCCCCGACTCGGCTGGAACCCGACACTCACCACCGGTGTCTGCATCCTCGGCGCGATCGTGGTGCTGGCCCTGCTCATCGGCGCCTTCGGCAGCTACTCGACGGAGGACGTGAGCGACACGCTGCTCACCGGTCCGTCCGGGAGCCACTGGCTGGGCACCGACAACCTCGGCCGCGACCTGTTCACCCGGACCTTCGGGGCGGCCCGGCAGTCCCTGATGGTGGCCTTCGGGGCGACCACGCTCGCCGCGCTGATCGGCGTCCCGATCGGTCTCGTCGCGGGCTACAACGCCCGGCGGCTGGACGCGGTGCTGATGGCCGCGATGGACACCGCGATGTCCATTCCCTCCGTGCTGCTGGCACTTGTGCTCGTGTCGGTCTTCAGCCCGGGCATGTGGGTCCTCATCGGGGGCATGGGGCTGATCTTCGTGCCGTACTTCGCGCGGATCGTGCGGGCTCCGGCGCTCACCGTGCGCGAGCGGGACTTCGTGTCGGCGGCGCGCATCGCGGGCGTACCGACCCCGGTGATCATCGGCCGCCATGTGCTGCCGAACGTGCTGTCCTCCGCGCTCGTCCAGTACGCCAACACGGCCGCGACCTGCGTCCTGGTCGAGGCGTCCCTGAGCTATCTGGGCCTCGGTATCCAGCCGCCGACGCCCAGTTGGGGCCGGATGATCTTCGAGGGCCAGCGCTATATGAAGGACGACCCGCTGCTGGTGATCGTCCCCGGCATCACCCTGGCCATCGCCACCGCGGCCTTCGGCCTCATCTCCGACGGCCTCCAGGAACAGCTCAACCCGCGCGGCAAGCGCCGCACGCCCTGAACAGGCGCCCGCACCACGTCACTTCACCCTCACGTTCTTGAGAAACAGGCGGTCCTGATGACGAACCACACCCTCTCCCGCAGAAACGCGCTGGCCCTCGGCGGCAGCACCCTGGCCGGCCTGATGCTGGCGGCCTGCGGCGGTACGGCCACCACGGCGAGCAAGACCTCCGGGAAGCCGGTCAGCGGCGGCACCCTCACCATCGGGCTCGACGGGGAGCCCACGGTCGGCTTCGACCCGCAGGTGGCGCAGGCCTACTTCGACCAGCAGATCGTCGCGCAGTTCTACGAGGGCCTGCTGAGCCTGGACAGCAAGGGCCAGATCAAGCCCGGGCTCGCCAAGAGCTACCAACAGGTGGACCCGACCACGCACCGGTTCACGCTCCGCGACGGCGTCACCTTCCACGACGGCACCAAGCTCACCACCGACGACGTCATCTTCAGCCTGGAGCGGCTGATGGATCCCGCGATCAAGTCGCCGTACACCCAGCAGTACAAGATCAAGACGGTGACCGCCGTGGACGCGAGCACGGTCGAGATCAAGCTGAGCACCCCGCAGCCGTCGCTGTACAACTTCCTGGCCCGCCCGTGGAGCGGCGCCATCATGAGCAAGAAGTGGACGACGTCCCGCACCGGGAACCAGCTCAAGCAGACGGAGAACGGCACCGGCCCCTTCGCGCTGAAGAAGTGGTCGAAGGGCATCTCCATCGAGCTCTCCGGCCACAAGGGCTACTGGGACAAGCCGAAGCCGTATCTCGACACGGTGATCTACCGGCTCATCCCCGACGAGACCTCGCGCGTCGCCTCGCTGCGCTCCAACTCGGTGCAGCTGCTGTCCTTCCGCGACCTGCGCATGGTCAGCGACGTCAAGACCACGACCGGTGTCACCGAGGCGAACGGGCCGATCGTCTCCAGTGTCTGGCTGAACATGAACACCCTCAGCGGACCGCTCGCCGACAAGCGGGTCCGCGAGGCGTTCAACCTCGCCATCGACCGCAAGACCCTGATCAAGACGCTGGGCAGCGGCTCCGCCACCTTCGGCTACGTCATCCCGCCGCAGGACCCGTACGGCATCACGCCCACGGCCTCCGACCCGATGTACACGCAGAACCAGAGCAAGGCGATTGCCCTGCTCAAGGAGGCCGGCAAGAGCAAGGTCACCATCGAGCTGCTCGCCCCCAGCGACCCGGCCTACGGCCCCGACATCTCCGCCATGGAGCTGATGAAGGCGCAGCTGTCCAAGGTGGGCATCACCCTCAACCTCAAGCTCGTGCCGTTCGCGAGCGTCGTGCCGAAGGTGTTGGCCGGCGAGTACACCGACATGGTGATGATGACCAGCGTGCTCAACGCCGACCCGAGCCAGTACCTGGACCTGTGGTTCGCCAAGGGCAGTCCGGCGACCAAGGTCAAGGACCAGCACCTGTGGGACCTGATGGCCGCCGCGAAGGCCGAGCAGAACAACGCCAAGCGGATCACGCTCTACCACCAGCTCGCCCAGTACATCGCAGACGAGGCCTACCTCCTGGTGCCGTACGCCAAGGCGGTACGCGGCGAGGCGTGGAGCGACAAGCTGCACGGCTACCAGCCGGACGCCACGGCGACCCGGCTCAACCTCAAGAACGCCTGGCTGTCCGCGTGAAAGCCGACACCTTGACGCCCGCCCGTGCCGCCACCGAGTCCGACGGCACGGGCCCGGTCCTCGATGTCTCGGGACTGCACATCGGATTCGGCGGCTCGGACGTCGTCTCCGGTGTGGATCTCCGCGTCGAACAGGGCGAAGTGGTGGGCCTGATCGGCGAGAGCGGCTGCGGCAAGTCCAGCGTCGCCCTCGCCGCCATGGGGCTGCTGGGCTCCGGCGCCGACGTCCGCGCCGACCGGCTGAAGGCCTGCGGCACGGATCTGCTGGGCAGCCGCCCCGCCGAACTGGAGAGCCTGCGCGGCGACCGCGTGGCCATGGTCTTCCAGGAGCCGATGACCTCGCTCAACCCGTGCATGCGGGTCGGCGCGCAGGTCGCCGAGGTGCTGCGCATCCACGGCAAGGCCGGCCGGAAGGAAGCACAGGAGCGGGCAGTTGACCTGCTGCGCCTGGTGGAGATCCCCTCCCCCGAGCGCCGCGCCAAGCAGTTCCCGCACGAACTCTCCGGCGGCATGCGCCAGCGCGTGGTCATCGCCATCGCCATGGCGGGCAACCCGCGCCTGCTGCTGGCCGACGAACCGACGACCGCCCTCGACGTCACCGTGCAGGCCGAGATCCTCCGGCTGCTGCGCTCGCTCCAGGAGGAGCACGGCATGGGGATGCTGCTCATCTCGCACGACCTCGGTGTCATCACCGCGATGTGCAGCCGGGTGCAGGTGATGTACGCCGGTCAGGCGGTGGAGTCCGGCACGGTCGAGCAGGTGCTGAACGCGCCCCGGCATCCGTACACGCGGGCGCTGCTCGCGGCGGTGCCCCGGATGCGGGAGGGCGACGGCACCCCGCTCACCGCGATCCGCGGCCAACTCACCGACGACGCCCGCACGTTGCCCGGGTGCCGCTTCGCGCCGCGCTGTCCGCTGGCCGCCGACGCCTGCGCCGAGCCCCAGCCGTTGCGCCCCGTCGGCGACGGGTGGGTGTCGCGCTGCTGGCGTGACCTCGACGACGCCCCGACCGCAGCCGGAGGAGACGATGACTGAAGCACAGCTGGACCCGACCGCCGCGGACACCGAGGTGCCGCTGCTCGAACTCGCCGGTATCGGCCACGAGTTCGGACGCCGCCCGGGCCGTTCGGGTGTCCGGGCCGTGGACGACATCTCGCTCGCCCTGAACCCCGGTGAGACGGTCGGCCTGGTCGGCGAGTCCGGGTGCGGCAAGAGCACGCTCGGCCGGATCGCGACCAGGCTGTACCGGCCCACGCGGGGCGCCGTGCGCTTCGAGGGCAAGGACATGACGCACCAGCCGAAGAGCGCCGACCTCAAGGCGTTCCGGCGTGCGGTGCAGATGGTGTTCCAGGATCCCAACGGCTCGCTCAACCCCCGCCTGCCGGTGGGCGCGAGCATCGAGGAGCCGTTGCGCGCACGCGGGGTCCAGCGCGCCGAGCGGCGCACCCGGTTGGCGGAGGTCCTGGAGGAGGTCGGCCTCGACGCGGCGGCCGCCGGCCGTTACCCGCACGAGTTCTCCGGCGGCCAGCGTCAACGCCTCGCGCTCGCCCGGGCGTTGGCCCCGCGGCCGTCGGTGATCGTCCTCGACGAACCGACGTCGGCACTGGACGTCTCCATCCAGGCGCAGATCCTCAATCTGCTCCAGGAGATCCAACAGCGGGACCGCATCGCCTACTTGTTCATCTCGCACAACCTCGGCGTGGTTCGTCACCTGAGCCAAAGGGTCGCCGTGATGTACCTCGGGTCGATCGTCGAGATCGCCCCGGCGCGGCAGTTGTTCGAGGCTCCGCAGCACCCGTACTCGATGGCCCTGCTCTCGTCCGTCCTGGAACCCGGCGACGACACCGGTCCGGGCGAACAGATCGTCCTCAAGGGCGAGTTGCCCTCACCGACCGACATTCCGACCGGCTGTCCCTTCTCCTCGCGCTGCTGGCTGGCCGACGGCCACTGCCGCAGCGAACGCCCCGCACTCACCGAACAGACACCCGGCCATCTGACGGCCTGTCACAAACCAGGGGGTCACTCATGACGGACACACTGCACCGCGGCTATGTATCCAGCCCGTTCGGCCAGCTGCACTATGTCGAATGCGGCTCGGGCGAACCGGTTCTGATGCTCCATCAGACACCGCGCTCCTGGACCGAGTACCTGGATGTACTCCCCCGCGTCGGGGCCACGCACCGGGCCATCGCCATGGACACCCTGGGTTTCGGCGCCTCCGCGAAACCCGAGGGGCCGCACACGATCGAGCGGTGGGCCGACGCGGCCGACGCGTTGATCGAGGAACTCGGCCTGGAGCGCTTCCATCTCGTGGGCCATCACACCGGCGGGGTGATCGCGGTGGAACTCGCCGCGCGCCACCAGAAGCGGGTCGCGAGTCTGTTCCTGTCCGCGACGCCGTTCATCGATGAAGAGAAGCGGCGTTCGGCGGACCAGCGCAAGGCAGTTGACCACGTCGTACCGCAGCCGGACGGCTCGCACCTGATCGAACTGTGGAACCGCAGGCGGGAGTTCTACGAGCCCGGCGAGGAGGCCGCCCTCAACCGGTTCATGATCGACGCGCTGACCGTGCTGGACCGGGTGGAGGAAGGGCATGTGGCGGTGCGCGGTTCGATGATGGACCAGCGGCTGCCTCTCGTCACCGCGCGCACCCTCGCCGTGTGCGCTTCCGGGGACCACTTCTCCATGCCGGGTCTGGAGCGGTTCGCCGAGGCGATCGGCTGTGAGACGCGGGTCATTCCCGGTGGGCATGTCCCCGTGCCGGAGCAGCTTCCTGAGGAGTTCTCCCGGCACATCCTCGACTGGGTGGCGGCGGGATGACCACCGCCGGCGCGGTCCGGGACTCCGGTGAGCGGCCCAACTCGGTGCTCGGCAAGGTGAGTCTGATCCTGTCGGCCTTCGGTGACGACGACTTCTCGCTGGGCCTCGCCGAGCTGAGGTCGCGCACCGGCATCGCGAAGGCCACCGTGCACCGGCTGTGCCAGGAGCTGGTGGCCACCGACTTCCTGGAGCGGGACGGCTGCAACTACCGCCTGGGCGTACGGCTTTACGCGATGGGCCTGCGCTCGCCCCACCAGCGCACGCTGCGCGAGGCGGCCAGGCCGGTCATCGAGGGTCTCGCGCAGAACCTGGACAACGCCGTGATCCTGGCGATCCCGCACGACTCCGAGCTGCTCTGCGTCGAGAACCTCGGCACGCACCGCAACCACGCCCGCTCCACCGCCGACGGCCGCCGCCTGCAGCTGCACAGCACCGCCGCGGGCAAGCTCACCCTGGCGCTGCTCCCCGAGCAGTACCCGCTGGCAAGCGTCCTGCCCCTGGCCGTCCGGTGCACCCCGCACACGCTCGGCCCCGCCCAACTGCCCGGTGAACTCAGGCGTATTCGGGAGGAGGGCTACGCCGTGGAGGTGGAGGAGCGGCGCCTCGGTTATCTCGCCGTCGCGGTGCCCGTGCGCGGCACCGGCGGGGCCTATCTGGGTGCGCTGTCGGTCATCGCGCCCACGGCGGGCAGCAGGATCACCCGGCTGCTCACCGCCCTCACCCGGGCATCGGCCGTCATCACGACCCGACTCGCTCGGTACGAGTCCCTCCGCGTTCCAGATTGACGGCGGGCCCCACGCCGCTCTCGACCAAGGCCGCCGCAAACCCCGCGGGGTTGTCGCGCATCATGTGGTGGCCCGCGTCGGGGACCTCGACGACCGGGATGCCGGCCTGCCGTACGGCGGGCTCGTCCGCGTAGGGGCGGCTGCGGGCGCCGATCAGCATCACCCGTGGCTGGGGAAGGCCGTAGAAGCGTTCCGCCGTGCCGGGAGTGGTCCCGTGGACCAGGCTCACGGCGCTGCGGTGGAGGATCGCGGGGTCGGCCGTGCGGACGCGGGCCGCGTACTCGGGGTCCAGGGTCGACAGGACCGTACGGAATCCGTGGCTGACGAAGTCGTCCTCGCGCTGGGCGGCGATGGGTCCGCTGTACAGGCCGCCGCCCGTGCGGAGGTTGGGCTCGGCGAGGACGAGGCGGGAGGCCAGGTCCGGGCGGGTCGCGGCGAGGGTGATCGCGACGGCGCCGCCCATCGAGTGTCCGACGAGGACGGCGTCCTTGACGCCCTCGTCGTCGAGGAGAGCCGCGACCGTCTCCGCGTGCGCCTCCAGCGTGCCGGGGAAGTCCCGCGGGCCGTCGCTGAAGCCGTGGCCGAGGAGGTCGACGACGATCGCGCGTCCGCCGTGGAGCGCCGGATGCGCGGCGATTCCCGTGAAGTCGGCCGAGCCCGCGCAGCCCAGTCCGTGGAGGTACACCCGCGCGGGGCCGTCGCCCGGGATGTCGATCCAGCGCAGGTGGCCGCCCGCGCCGGGGAGGTACGTGGACCGCATCAGTGCTCCTCAACAGTCTTGACGGCAAGGGGAGTTCGGGGCGTCATCGCCAGCGGGACCTGTCGTCCGGGACGGCGAGCAGCTGGTCGGCCGGGGTGTGGGTTCCCTGGGGTTCGCGCAGCGGTACGACGCCGACGCAGCGGCCGTCCCGGTCCAGGATGCGGCCCATGTGCTTCACCGTGCGCAGGACCACCGAGCGGTCGTCGATCACCAGACGCGGCAGCCGGCGCGAAAGGTGGGCCTCGAAGGTGTGCACGTCGGCCAGAGCGCGCAGCCAGACGTCGATCACGAGGTTGTGCGGGCCCGCCGTGATCGCGCAGGAGCGGACCTCCCGTACGCCGGACAGGACGCGGCTGGTCTCCTCCAGGTACTGGGCGGGCACGGACGCGAAGTACACCGCCGACAGCGGCCAGCCGGACAGCCGCCGGGCCAGGTCGCAGCGCAGGCTCACGCGGGAGGCCAGCAGCGACTGGAGTCTGCGGCGGACCGTGGTCAGACCGACGCCGGTGGCGGTGGCCAGGGCGCGGATCGACATCCGGCCGTCGGAGCTGAGGAGTTCGAGGATCTGCGCGTCCAGGGCGTCCCAGGGCGCGGTGGTCCCGGTGCCCGGGTCGGGCGGTATGTCGGAGGCGTGGCTCGCCTCGATGCGGGCGCACTGCGCCGCGTCCAGGCTGCGCAGGCGCCAGCGGCTGCCCTCGGTGGGGACACCGGTGGAGACGTGGGTGCGGGTGGCGCGGACGCCGGGGGTCTGCTGGAAGAGCCGGGTGGTGAGGTGGGCGAGTTCGTCGAGGTCCCTGGTCTGTACGGCGGTCACGACGTCCCGGCCGCCGGCCGTGATCTTGACGTTGGCCACCGCGTGTTCGGCGGCGAGGGCGCGGGCCACGTCCTCCGCGACACCCGGTTCGGTGTCGACCTCCACGATGCCCGTCACCACGATCCGCGAGTCCGACAGCCTTGGGTAGGCGGTCACCCACGCGAGGCCCGCCTCCTCAAGCCGCTGCCAGCGCCGGGCGACCGTCACCGGATTCACGCCGAGCACATCGCCGACGAGGGTCCAGGGGGCCCGGGGGTGGATCTGCAGCGCGTGCACGACGCCCCGGTCCAGTTCGTCGAGATCGGCGGCAGCGAAATCCTGCGCCTCCTGGGACGGCGTATTCCTGCGCGCCCGAGTGAAATCGGGATCGGAAGCTGCACCGTAGCGCGGGGTCATCTCGTCCATTGCAGACTCCCTTTCGCTTGTTCCTGATAGCGAGGTTCCCCGACACCGAGGTTCCTGATACCGAGGAGTGATTCGGCCCCACCATGACGGATGCCAAGACGCAAGAGACCTTTCGGACCATTTTGCGCGTCGAGAACGCCCGCCTCATCGACGGTACCGGTGCCCTCCCGGTGACCGACGCCGTCGTCGTCGCGGACGCGGAGGGAACGCTCACCTACGCCGGACCAGCGGCTACGGCCCCACCCGTCCCATCGGACGGCTCCCCGGTCCGGATCATCGACGCCGGCGGCCGGACCGTGCTCCCCGGGTTCTTCGACTGCCACACCCACCTCGCGTACGCGCAGGGCTCGCCGCCCGGGCGGCGCGGCGAGCTCGATCCGGTCCTGGTGACCTACGACACCGCGACCCGGCTGCGGCAGACCCTGGACGCGGGCATCACCACCGCCCGTGACCTGGGCGGACTGTCCACCGGGTTCCGTACGGCCGTGGAGACCGGCCGGATCGTGGGACCCCGGCTGCACACCGCCGTACGGATCATCAGCCACACCGGCGGGCACGCCGACTTCCGCATGCTGGACGGCACCGACCTCAGTGGCGGCGAGATGGCCGAACTGGCCGACACCGTGGACGAGTCCCGGCTCGCCGTGCGCAAGGTGATCCGCGCGGGTGCCGACGTGGTCAAGATCTGCGCGTCCGGCGGCATGGCCAGCCCTTACGACCAGCCCGAGGACGAGGGGCTGATGGAGGAGGAGATCCGGGCCGTGGTGGACGAGTGCCGGCGCCACGGCGGCAAGCCGGTCGCCGCGCACGCCCAGGGCACCGCGGGCATCCTCAACGCCATCCGCGGCGGTGTCACCAGCATCGAGCACGGCTACGGACTGGACGAGCGGGCACTGGACCTGGCGGGCGAGCGGGGCACCTTCGTCGTGCCGACGCTGTCCACGGTGTTCGCGGGCATCGACAAGAGCCTGATGCCGGAGCACCACTACCAGAAGAAGGTCCGCTGGTCGGGCATCACCAAGGAGAACATCGCCCGCGCCATCGACCAGGGCGCCCGCATCGCGCTCGGCACCGACGCGGCGGTCTGCCCGCACGGCCAGAACCTGCTGGAGCTGCGCTTCCTCGTGGACCTGGGCATGGACCCGATGACCGCGATCGTCGCCGGTACCCGTGTCTCCGCCGAACTCCTGGGCCTGTCCGACCGGTTGGGCACACTGACGGTGGGCAAGACCGCCGACCTGATCCTGTGCGACGGCGACCCGCTCACGGACATCGGCGTGCTCGGCGATCCCGGCAACATCGTGTGTGTCGTCCAGGACGGCGTCGTACGCAAGGATCTGCTGCCCGCGGCGGGAACCCGCTGACGGTCTCATCCCCGGCGGACGGCGGGCAGGACCGCGGCGCCGACGGTCTCGATCAGGTCGGTGGGCAGGTCGTAGGAGCCGACGTGCTGGAGGAACACGTCGGTCACGCCCAACTCCCTCAGGGTGCGCAGGCGTTGGGTGATCTGCGCGGGGGTGCCGAAGAGGCAGAACTCCTCGGCGAAGCGGACGGCCGCCTCGTCGCTGATCCAGGCCGAGCAGATGTCGACGGCCGCGTCCCAGTCCTCGGCGTGCACGAGATCCGGGTAGACGCCCTCGACCGTCTCCGGGACGTCCACGTGGATGCCGGCGAGGGCGAGGAAGGACGCGCCTCCGTTCTGGGCGATCGAGGCGCAGATCGGTTTGATCAGGCGGGCCTCGGCCGCGATGTCGTCGGTCACCGCGCAGAACGCTGACACCGTCACCGGGAGGGTGTCGGCGCTCCGGCCGGCCGCCTCGGCGCCCTCGCGCACCCGGGCGGTGGCGGCGGCCAGGGTGCGCGGTGAGACACCGCTGAGCAGGATGATCCCGTCGGCGATCTCTCCGGCGAGCCGCAGGTTGCGCGGCCCGCTCGCCGCCAGGTGCAGCGGCACAGTCGGCTGGGGGTCGCGCAGCCGGGAGCGGACCTTGCCCTCGAAGTCCCACTCGCGCCCGTCCAGCAGGGCCCTCAACATGCCGAGTCCTGCGCGCAGTTGGGCCGATCCGGTCTGCCGCAGGCCGATGGGCGCGACCGAGCTGTTGCCCACGCCGAGGCCGAGGGTGAACCTGCCCGGCGCGAGTTCGGCGACGCTGCGCGCGGCCGACGCGACGACGGACGGATGCCGGGTCGCCAGGTTGGTGACGGCGGTGCCGAGGCCGATCCGCTCGGTGGCGAAGGCCGCGGCGGTGAGCGTGGTGAACACGTCCCGCCACAGCAACTGCGAGTCGGGGAACCACACTTGGTCGAAGCCCAGCTCCTCGGCCCGCCGTACGGCCCGGGCCACGCGGTCCGCCCGGTCGCAGGGCGGGATGCGCACGCCGATGCGCAGCGGTACCTCGTCGACGCCCGCCGATATGTCGCAGTTCATGAGGAAGACCCTAGGGACGAACGAGGGGCCGTCGAACAGCAGCGGTCCGCTCAGCGATCCGCTGCCGGATTATGCGTCGGCGCTGCTTAATCCGATGCAAGGGATCGGTTGGACGCGCACGGCGGGCGCGGGCACAGTTGGCGTCGTGAACCACATCGCAGATCCGGGGCGCTACGACAGCACGATGCGCTACCGCCGCACCGGCCGCTCGGGGCTCGACCTGCCCCTGCTGTCGCTGGGCTACTGGCACAACTTCGGTGACGACCGTCCCTTCGAGACCCAGCGCGAGATCGCGCTGCGCGCCTTCGACCTCGGCATCACCCACCACGACCTGGCCAACAACTACGGCCCGCCCTACGGCGCCGCCGAGTCCAACTTCGGCCGCCTGCTGAAGCAGGACCTCGCGCCGTACCGCGACGAGCTGGTGGTCTCCACCAAGGCCGGCTGGGACATGTGGCCCGGCCCCTACGGCCAGGGCGGCGGCTCCCGCAAGTACGTCCTGGCCTCACTCGACCAGTCGCTGAAGCGCACGGGCCTCGACTACGTCGACATCTTCTACTCCCACCGCCTCGACGCGGGCACCCCGCTCGAAGAGACGATGGGCGCACTGGACACCGCCGTCCGCCAGGGCAAGGCGCTCTACGTCGGCATCTCGTCCTACGACGCCGAGCGGTCCCGTGAGGCCGCCGCGATCCTCCGCGAGCTGGGCACGCCGCTCCTCATCCACCAGCCGTCGTACAGCATGCTCAACCGCTGGATCGAGAACGACGGCCTGTTGGATGCCGCGCAGGACGAGGGCTTCGGGGTCATCGGTTTCACCGCGCTGGCGCAGGGGCTGCTGACCGGGCGGTATCTGGACGGGATTCCGGAGGGGTCGCGGGCCGCGCAGGGGACGTCGTTCGACGCGGGCTGGCTGACCGAGGACATGGTGCGCCGGCTGCGCGCGCTCAACGACATCGCGGCCAAGCGCGGGCAGACCCTGGCGCAGATGGCGCTCGCCTGGGCGCTGCGCGACGAGCGGGTCACCTCGCTGGTCATCGGCGCGTCCCGCACGGAGCAGCTCGAACAGAACGTGGCCGCGCTGGACAACCTCGACTTCAGCGCCGAGGAGCTGACGGAGATCGACTCGTACGCCGTCGACGGCGGGGTGGATCTGTGGCAGGACGCGCGGACTGGGAAACTCGGCTGACGTTCAAGGTGCCGGCCGGCACCTCCCAGGACACAGCGGAGGCGTGGAGTACATGACAGTTGACGGCTCGGTCGAGGGCATGGACGGCACCGTCGGCGGCGAGGGGACCGTCCCGACCACGCAGGCGGTGCTGGAGTCCCTGACCCCCAGCGCGACCTTTCTCGTCGTCACCGTGGAGCCGGGTGGCGAGGAGACGACACGCCAACTCCTCGAAGATCTGGGCGGGTTGATCCGGTCCATCGGGTTCCGCGCGCCGGACGGGCGGCTCAGCTGTGTGACGGGCATCGGGTCGGAGGTGTGGGACCGGCTGTTCGCCGGACCCCGCCCCGCCGAGCTGCATCCGTTCCGCGAACTCGTCGGCGAGCGCCACACCGCGGTCTCCACCCCCGGCGACCTGCTGTTCCACATCAAGGCCGTCCGGGCCGATCTGTGCTTCGAGTTGGCGACCGAGATCATGGGGCGGCTGGGCGGTGCGGTCTCCGTGGCCGACGAGGTGTCCGGGTTCCAGTACTTCGACGTGCGCGATCTGCTGGGCTTCGTCGACGGCACGGAGAATCCCGTCGGGCGGGCGGCCCGCGAGGCGGTGGTGATCGGCGGCGAGGACCCTGAGTTCGCGGGCGGCAGCTATGTGATCGTGCAGAAGTACGTCCACGACATGGCGGCCTGGAACGCGCTGCCGGTGGAGCAGCAGGAACGGGCCATCGGGCGCAGCAAGTTGACCAACATGGAGATGGACGACGACGTCAAGCCGGCCGACTCGCACATCGCGCTGAACGTCATCACCGGCCCGGACGGCACCGAGCGGAAGATCCTGCGCGACAACATGCCGTTCGGCAGCGCGGGGCAAGGCGAGTTCGGCACCTACTTCATCGGGTACTCCCGGACGCCCTCGGTCACCGAGCAGATGCTGCGCAACATGTTCCTGGGCACCGACTCCGCGTCCCACGACCGCATCCTGGACTTCTCGACGGCCGTCACCGGAAGTCTTTTCCACGTCCCGTCCGCGGACTTTCTGGACGACCTGCCCGCTTCTCCGTGACGAGCGACTTAAGTGAACGGTTAACCAGCCGTTGACACCCCTGTCCCCCGGGCACCCAATGGGGCCCGGACACGGCGCTCGGCCGACCGGCCAACTGCCGTGCAGGACAGGGGGATTGCGGTATGCAGGTTCCCGCTCCGTTCGAGTACCAGCGGGTCGGCAGCATCGGTGAGGCGGTCGCGCTGCTCGACCGGCTGGGCGAGACGGCACGGCTGGTGGCCGGGGGGCACAGTCTGATCCCGATGATGAAGTTGCGGCTGGCCAACTTCGAGTACCTGATCGACATCAACGACCTGCACGACGAACTGGGTTACGTCCGCGTCGAACCCGGGCTGATCCGCATCGGCGCGATGACCCGCCACCGCGAGCTGCTGGAGTCGGACGAACTCGCCGCCGCCTTCCCGGTGTTCCGTGACGCCGAACGCGTCATCGCCGACCCCGTGGTGCGCAACCGGGGCACACTCGGCGGCTCCCTCTGCCAGGCCGACCCGTCCGAGGACCTGTCCGCCGTGTGTACGACGCTCGACGCGAGTTGCGTGATCCGGGGCATGGACGGCGAACGGGTGGTGTCCATGGAGGACTTCCACCGGGGCCCGTACGAGACCGCCGTGGGCGACGCCGAGATCCTCACCGAGGTCCGCCTCCCGGTCCGCCCGAACGGGTCCAGCGCCTACGAGAAGGTCGAACGCCGGGCCGGTGACTGGGCGGTGGTCTCGGCCGGGGCTGCGGTGTGGCTGAACGGCGACGGCCTGATCGCCGACGCCCGGGTGGGGCTTGCCGCCGTGGGACCGAACACGGCCGGCATCCCCGGCATCGCCGACGCCCTGCGCGGACGCAGGCCGACCGAGGAACTGTACGGACAGGCCGGGGACATCGCGGCCGAGGCCTGTTCCCCGGTGACCGACCGGCGCGGCAGTGCCGAGTACAAGCGGCATCTGGCGCGGGAGTTGACCATGCGCGTGCTGCGCCGGGCCGTGGCCCGCATCGACGGACAGGAGGTGTGATCGTGCAGGTCAGCATGGTCGTCAACGGCGAAGAGGCCACCCGGGAGATAGAGGGGCGGCTGCTGCTGGTCCACTTCCTGCGCGACCACCTGCGGCTGACCGGCACCCACTGGGGGTGCGACACCAGCAACTGCGGTACATGCGTGGTGTGGTTGGACGGAGAGCCGGTCAAATCCTGCACCGTTCTTGCCGCGATGGCGGGCGGGCACGAGGTGCGCACCGTGGAGGGACTTGAGCAGAACGGTGAACTCGACCCGGTGCAGCGCGGGTTCGTCGAGTGCCACGGTCTCCAGTGCGGCTTCTGCACGCCCGGCATGATGATGACGGCACGTGCGCTCCTGGACCGCAACCCCGACCCCTCCGACACGGAGATCCGCGAGGCGATCTCCGGGCAGATCTGCCGCTGCACAGGCTATGCCACCATCGTCCGCTCGATCCGGTGGGCGGCCGCCGAGCAGTCCGGAACGCGAACCACGACCCCGGAGATCGTCTCAGGGGGTACCTCATGACCACCGTCTCCCCGAACGGCCACCGCACAGCGTTCGTCGACAACGACAAGAAGCCCTGCGGCCACGGCCGGATGCTCCGCAAGGAGGACCCCCGCTTCGTCCGCGGCAAGGGCCGCTACGTCGACGACCTCGACCTGCCCGGCATGCTCCATCTGGCCATCCTGCGCTCGCCGTTCGCACACGCCCGCGTCCTCTCCGTCGACACCACCCTCGCCGAGGCCCACCCGAAGGTCCGCCTGGTCGTCACCGGCGCGATGCTCGCCGAAAAGGGCCTGGCGTGGATGCCGACCCTCTCGAACGACGTGCAGGCGGTCCTCGCCACCGACAAGGTCCGCTTCCAGGGCCAGGAGGTCGCCTTCGTCGTCGCGGAGGACCGCTACGCGGCCCGGGACGCCCTGGAGTTGATCGACGTCGAGTACGAGCCACTGGACCCGGTGATCGACGTCCGCACCGCCCTCTCCCCCGACGCGCCCGTCATCCGCGACGACCTGGAGGGCAAGGCCGACAACCACTGCTTCGACTGGGAGACCGGTGACGAGGCCGCGACCGAGGCTGTCTTCGCCCGCGCGGACGTCGTGGTCACCGAGGACATCGTGTACCCACGTGTGCACCCGGCACCGATGGAGACGTGCGGCGCGGTCGCGGACTACGACCAGGTCGACGGCCGCCTCACCCTGTGGTCCACCACCCAGGCGCCGCACGCCCACCGCACCCTCTACGCGATCGTAGCCGGACTGCCCGAGCACAAGATCCGGGTCGTCTCCCCCGACATCGGCGGCGGCTTCGGCAACAAGGTGCCGATCTACCCCGGTTACGTGTGCGCGATCGTGGGCTCGCTGCTCATCGGCAAACCGGTGAAATGGATGGAGGACCGCGCGGAGAACCTCATCAGCACCGGTTTCGCCCGCGACTACGTGATGCGCGGCGAGATCGCCGCCACCCGCGACGGACGCATCCTCGCCGTCCGCACCCAAGTCCTCGCCGACCACGGCGCGTTCAACGGCACGGCCGCGCCGGTGAAGTACCCGGCCGGCTTCTTCGGTGTCTTCACCGGCAGTTACGACATCGAGGCCGCCCACTGCAAGATGACCGCCGTCTACACCAACAAGGCACCGGGCGGGGTCGCTTACGCCTGTTCCTTCCGCATCACCGAGGCCGTGTACCTGATCGAGCGGATCGTCGACTGCCTGGCGTACGAACTGGCCATGGATCCAGTCGAGTTGAGGATGAAGAACTTCATCCGGCCCGAACAGTTCCCCTTCCGCACCAAGACGGGCTGGGTCTACGACTCCGGCAACTACGCGCCCACCATGGAGCTGGCGAAGGAACTCGCGGGCTACGACGCGCTGCGCGTCGAGCAGGCCGAGAAGCGGGCCCGCGGTGAACTCATGGGCATCGGCGTCTCGTTCTTCACCGAGGCGGTCGGCGCGGGACCCCGCAAGGACATGGACATCCTCGGCCTCGGCATGGCCGACGGCTGCGAACTGCGGGTGCATCCCACCGGCAAGGCGGTCGTACGGCTCTCGGTGCAGTCGCAGGGGCAGGGGCACGAGACGACGTTCGCGCAGATCGTCGCCGAGGAACTCGGCATCCCGCCGCAGGACATCGACGTGGTGCACGGCGACACCGACCAGACGCCGTTCGGCCTGGGCACCTACGGCAGCCGGTCCACCCCCGTCTCGGGTGCCGCCGCCGCGCTGGTCGCCCGCAAGGTGCGGGACAAGGCACGGCTGATCGCCTCCGGGATGCTGGAGGTGTCGGTCGCCGACCTGGAGTGGGAGAAGGGCTCCTTCCATGTCGCGGGCGACCCCGAGGCCTCGGTCACCATCCAGGCCATCGCGATGCGGGCGCACGGCGCGGGCGATCTGCCCGAGGGCGTGGAGGGCGGTCTTGAGGCGCAGATCTGCTACAACCCGGAGAACCTCACCTACCCGCACGGCGCCTACATCTGCGTCGTCGACATCGACCCGGGCACGGCGAAGGTGACCGTCCGCCGCTTCGTCGCGGTCGACGACTGCGGCACCCGCATCAACCCGATGATCATCGAGGGGCAGGTGCACGGCGGGCTCACCGACGGGGTCGGCATGGCGCTGATGGAGATGATCTCCTTCGACGAGGACGGCAACTGCCTCAGCGGCTCGCTCATGGACTATCTGATCCCCACCTCGCTCGAAGTCCCCGACTGGGAGACCGGGTTCACCGTCACGCCCTCCCCGCACCACCCCATCGGCGCCAAAGGGGTCGGCGAGTCCGCGACGGTCGGCTCGCCGCCCGCGATCGTCAACGCGGTGGTCGACGCCCTGAAGCCGTACGGCATCCGGCACGCGGACATGCCGCTCACGCCCTCGCGGGTGTGGGAGGCGATGCAGGGCCGACCGACTCCGCCCATCTGAAGGTGGCTGTGATGACCGGCAAGTTGAGTGCCCGCGCGCTCGAACTCACCGAGCGGCGCGTGCCGTTCGTCCACGCGCGCGTGGTGCGGGCCCAGGCACCCGCCTCGGCACACCCGGGCGACGAGGCCATCGTGCACGGCGACGGCACCATCGACGGCTTCGTCGGCGGCCAGTGCGCCGAGGGCTCGGTGCGTACGGCAGCGCTCGGCGCACTGCACGACGGCGGGCCACTGCTCCTGCGCGTCCTGCCGCTGGGCGACGCCGAGTTCCCCGAGACGCCGGGGGCGCGGGTCGTGGTCAACCCCTGCCTGTCCGGAGGCGCGTTGGAGATCTTCCTGGAGCCGGTGCTGCCGCCGCCGCTGATCGAGGTCGTCGGGACCACACCCGTCGCAGAGGCATGTATCGCCTTCGCCGGTCTGCTCGGCTACGCCACGGCACGCTCCCTGCCCGACCACCCGCCCACCGACCACACGTCGGCGGTGATCGTGGCCGGGCAGGGCCACGGCGACGCGGAGTCCCTGCGCGCCGCCCTCGACGCGGGTGTCGGTCACATCGCGCTGGTCGCCAGCCACCGCCGGGCCGCCGCCCTCCTCGACGAACTCGGCCTGACCGAGGCGGAACGGGCCCGCGTCCAGGCGCCGGCCGGGCTGGACATCGGCGCCCGTACTCCGGCCGAGATCGCGCTGTCGATCCTCGCGGACGTGGTGCGAGTCGTCCATGCGGCGAAGACCCCCGTGCCCGAGCGCCCGTCCCAGGCCGTGGACCCGGTGTGCGGAATGACCGTGACCGTACGCGCCGGCACACCCCACCTCACCACCGGGGAGGGAGAGTTCTGGTTCTGCGGGACGGGCTGCCGGGACCGCTGGTCCCCGACCGGGCGGACCACGGAGTGAGCGGACTGTTCGCCGACGCCGACGACGTACGGCGGCGGCTCGGCGAGGTCGGCCACCTCGTCGACGACGGTACGGCGACCGCCCTCCTCCTGGCCACGCTGCTCGACCGGCCGCTGCTGCTGGAGGGCGAGCCCGGCGTGGGCAAGACCAGTGCCGCGAAGGCACTCGCCAAGGCGCTGGACACTCCACTGATCCGGCTCCAGTGCTACGAGGGGCTGACGGCGGGCGAGGCGCTGTACGAGTGGAACTACCAGCGCCAGCTGCTCGCCGTCCGGCTCACCGAGGCACACGGAAGGGAGCTGTCCGACGCCGACCTGTTCACCGAGGAGTTCCTGCTCGATCGGCCCCTGTTGCGGGCTGTGCGCCATCAAGGTCCGCTGCCGCCCGTGCTGTTAATCGACGAGATCGACCGGGCCGACGACGAGTTCGAGGCGCTGCTCTTCGAGTTCCTGGGCGAATCCGCCATCAGCATCCCGGAGTTGGGCACCTTCACCGCCGTACGGCCGCCCGTCGTGGTGCTGACCTCCAACCGCAGCCGGGAGCTGCACGACGCGCTGCGGAGGCGCTGCCTCTACCACTGGATCGAGTTCCCGACGCCGGAACGCACCGCGGAGATCCTGCGCCGCACGGTACCGGCGGCGAACGAGCCGCTGATCGCGTCCACGACCGAATTCATCGGCCGGGTGCGCGAGTTGGACCTCGACAAGGCGCCCGGCATGGCGGAGGCCATCGACTGGGTCTCCGCCCTGGCGGCGCTGCGGGTCGCGCGACTGGCCCGCGACGACATCGTCCGCACGCTCAGCACGGTCGCCAAGAGCCCCGACGACCGCACCGCCGTCGTCGGAGCCCTCGACGCACTCGGCTATCCCGAAGAAGCGAGGACACCATGAGGATCGACAACGAGTTCAGCGTCGGTGTGCCGGTCGAGCGGGCGTGGCAGGCGCTCACCGATCTGGAGGCCCTCGCCCCGTGCATGCCCGGTGCCGAACTCACCGGCGTCGACGGCGACGTCCACCGGGGCAAGGTCAGGGTCAAAGTCGGGCCCATGGTCAGCCAGTTCGCGGGGACGGCACGCTTCGTGGAGCGGGACGAGAGCGCCCATCACGCCGTGATCAGCGCGGCCGGCAAGGACATGCGCGGGGGCGGCAACGCGTCCGCGACGGTCGATGCCCGGCTGCGCGGCGAGGGCGCGGGCACGGTCGTGACGGTCAGCACGGACCTGAATATCAGCGGCAGGCTGGCCCAGTTCGGCAGCGGCATGATCAAGGAGATCTCGGAGAAGCTGTTCGCGCAGTTCGTGGCGAACGTGGAGACGCAGTTGCTGGCGACGCGGGAGGAGGAACCGGAGGCGGAACCGGTACGGGCGACGGAACCGGGGCCGGAGAGGGAACCGAAGCCGGAGGCGGCCCCGGTGGCATCCGTACCGCGGCCGGCGCCGAGCGTGCCGCTGGACCTCATGCAGGTCGCCGGTGCGTCGGTGTACAAGCGGCTGCTCCCCGCCGTCGGCGTGGCCGTCGTCATCGCCGTGGTGATCTATCTGCTGGTCCGATGACACCGAGCGGTCCGCTGCTGCCCGCCGTCGACCGGGCGGCCTTCGCCACCGCGCTGGCCACACGGCTCAGGGAACACGGCGTACCGGTGGGCCTCACCGCCACCCGGGACTTCGTGGACGCGCTCGCCGCGGCCCCGCCCAGGACACGGACCTCGCTTTACTGGACGGCCCGCGTCACCCTCGTACGGGACCGTCCCGAACTGGCCCGCTTCGACGAGGTCTTCGACGCGGTCTTCGGGCAGTCCGTGCTCGCTCTCGACCCGAACGCCCGCCGCGACGGGCACGGTTGGGCGGGTGTCAACGGTCGCGAGGCGGCTCGTGCCGACGCTCACCAGGGTGCGCCGGTGAGTGGTTCCGGTGTGCCGTGGGTGACCCTGCCGCCCGCCGTGGACACTGCGGAGCAGCGAGAGGATCACGACCAGACCGTGCCCGAACGTCTGCCGAGCGAGCTGGCGTCCGCCGCGGACACTCCGTTCGGCGAACTGGACGCAGAACAGGCCGAGTTGCTCGGCCGTTGGCTCGAAGCACGGCTGCGGGACTGGCCCGTACGCCGTACCCGGCGTCACACCGTGCGGGCGAGCGGTAACCGGGTGGCGATCCGGGAGACCGTGGCCCGGGCCCGGCGAACCGGCTGGGAACCGGTACGGCTCGTCCGGTCCGGGCCGGTGGACCGACCGCGCCGGGTCGTCGTGCTGTGCGACGTGAGCCGGTCGATGCAGGCGCAGGCGGTGGCGTATCTGCATCTGATGCGGGCCCTCGCGCTGACGACGCAAGCCGAGGTCTTCGCGTTCGCCACGTCGTTGACCAGGCTCACCACGGTGCTCGCGCACCGCTCGGCCCAGGAGGCGTTCGACGAGGCGACGGAGCGGGTCGCCGACCGGTTCGGCGGCACCCGCATCGCCCACTGCCTGGGCACTCTCCTCGCCTCGCACCACGGCGGCACCCTGCGCGGCGCGGTCGTGCTGATCGCCTCGGACGGCTGGGACGGCGATCCGCCACACCGGCTCGCCACGGCCATGGCGAGGCTACGGCGCCGCGCCCACACGGTGATCTGGCTCAACCCCCGCGCCGCCGCCCCCGGTTTCGCCCCCCGCACGACGACGATGACGGCGGCCCTGCCGTACGTCGACCTGCTCCTGCCGGCCGACAGCTTCGGCGCGCTGCTGCGGGTGCCGAGCGAAATCGCACGGTTCGGTAAGCGCCCCACAGGGGCGCGGGGCTGTACCGATTTGCGGCTCCGCCGCGTGGGCGCGCCCAGCCCCCACCGGCCCGCAGAAGAACGACTACAGAGCCATCGGAGCATTCAACTCCACAACGTCACATGAATCGCCGGCCGAAACCGCCCCGCCGTAACCCCCGCCCCACGCAACATCGCCTGCGTAGCCCGCGGCGTGGTGACGAACCGCCGCAACTCCGCGGCAGCGGGCGGCGCTTCGCGGTCGGGAAGGGTGAGCAGGTTCCACGAACCCCGGGCGGGCAGTTGGGGCCCGTTCAGCCGCCGGAGGTCACCCTCGGCAAGATCCTTCGTCACGGCGAAGGCGACCGCGAGAGCAACTCCCTTACCCCGCTTGGCCTCATCGACGGACGCGGCATGACTCTGAAAGATCCGCTGATTGTGTTCGGGAATGCCCAGCCGCCGCAGCACCGACGGCACCATCCCGCTCCGCCCGACCGCCGAGGGACCCAACAACCAGGTCTGCCCGCGCAGTTCGGCCGTCCCGGCACTCGCCGCCGCCGCGAGCGGATGGTCGGGCCCTACGACGGCGATCACCTGGTAGTTGAGGAAGTGCGTGCAGGTCATGGTGTCGTCGAGGGTGGCGGGGCGGGGTCCGATGGCCACGTCCACGGAGCGGGTCAGCAGCAGGGAGGCGAATTCCTGCGGGCCGTGCACGCTGAGTTCGACGTCGAGGTCGTCGGCGCGCCCCGCGAACAGTTCGATCAGACCGGGAGCGGCATGTTCGGCGAACAGGCTCGACGCGGCGACGCGCAGCAGTCGTCGGCCCGAGCCGGCCTGTTTCACTTCGAGGATCGTCCGGTCCTGCAGCCCCAGCATCTCGGCGGCACGGCTGGCCAGCCGCAGCCCGCCGGGGGTGAACGCGAGTCCGTTGGCCGTGCGGGCGAAGAGTTTGTCGCCGAGTTCCCTGCGCAGATGCGCGATGTGGATGGAGACGGCGGACTCGGTGACCGCGAGATCGGCAGCGGCGGCCTTCACGGAACCGAGGCGTACGGTCGCCGCGAAAGCCCGTAGTTGCGCCGGGGTCAAAGAACCTCCCGCACTCGCCACGGGTGCCCATTCACCTGTGCCCTGGCCCTCAAATTAGCGCACTTGTTCGCCGAGAGCCATGGTCGCGCCGAGAGCCGCCGGAGCACAGCAAAAGCACAGGCCGGAAAGTTCAGCGGTGGGCCAAGACCCGTACATCGCAAGGGTGTTGACGTGCACACACCTGACTGCGAAGGTCTGGACCTGGCGCATCCAGTAGCGCCCCCACAGCCCAGAACTGGAGTCGGCGTGCCTGAACTGACACCCCCCACCGACAGCTCCACGAGAACCACGAAGCCCCGGGGCCGGCGTCTTCGCCGTTCCGCGATCGTCACCGTCCTCGGTGCGCTGGCCCTCGTGGTCGGTCAGGCGACGGCCGCCCAGGCCTCCGTACTGACGGCGCTCCCGCAGAACGCGGACGGCCTGGAGCAGACCTTCTCGCCGGCCTACGACTACGACGGCGACGGTTGCTACGCCACGGCTGCCATCGGCACCGACGGCACCATCAACCCCGGGCTGAAGCTCGGCGGCGACGTCAACGGGCACTGCCACGACCTCGCCCAGCTGAACAACTCCAACACGTACTCCCGCGAGAAGTGCAACAACGACTGGTGTGCGGTGATGTACGCCAGCTACTTCGAGAAGGACCAGGTCACGCTGGGTCCGGCGGCGATCGGTCACACCCACGACTGGGAACACGTCGTGGTGTGGATCAAGGACAACACGGTCCAGTACGTGTCGGTGTCGCAGCACTCCGCGTACCAGGTGTCGGCGGCCTCGGGGGTGCGCTTCGACGGCACACACCCCAAGATCGTCTACCACAAGGACGGCATCGGCTCGCACGACTTCCGCTTCGCCAACACCAACGACGAGCCCGCCGAGAACGCCACCGGCAACTGGTTCTACCCGCGCCTGGTGGGCTGGAACGGCTACCCGGCCGGCCTCAAGGACAAGCTCCTGGCCGCCGACTTCGGCTCGGCCACCCTGAAGATCAGGGACAGCGACTTCAACTACGCCCTGTCCATCGCGGAGCCGTCCGGCATCTCGTTCGACCCGAACGCGTGACGTCGGCCCGGCCTCGGAACCGGCATCACGGGCGGGTCTCGTAGCGCGGTTTCGGGGCCGGGTGGATGTTCTGGTTGAGGCGGAAGACGTTGTCCGGGTCGCGGTCGGCCTTGATGCGGGCCAGCCGGTCGTAGTTGCCCCGGTAACTGGCCCGGACACGCTCCTGTCCCTCGTCCATCATCATGTTCACGTAGGCGCCGCCCGCCGAGTACGGGTGCAGGGCCTCGAAGTAGTCGACCGTCCACTGCTTGATGACGCCCGCGTTGGCGGGGTCCCGGTCGACGCCCGCGAAGACGGACGCCCAGCGTGCGTCGCGATAGGCCCACGGGGTCTCGTCGTTGCCGACGTCGTGGGCCGCGCCGTCGATCGGGTAGAGGTGCATCGTCGACTGCGGGGTCGGGACCTCCGCGCCGAACTTGGCATGCAGTTCCACGGCCTCGTCGGGGATGTCGTTGACGAAGTCGGCGCGCCAGTACCACTGGTCGCCGGGCGGGTAGAGCCCGTCGAACATGCCCTGCATGTCCGGGTGTTGCATCGGTCCGGCCGCGTGCAGGAGGGGTGCGGGCAGTGCGTCGAGCAGGGGTGCCATCGCGCGGGCGGCGGCCTCGGTGTCTCCGCCGGTGTAGCACCACACGACCCCGGCCGTCTTGCGCAGCTGGATCTCCTCGGGGAACGGCGGGGCGGGCGGAACGCTGCCGTGCAGGAAGAAGGCGTTCAGTTCGCGGGGCGCGTTCGGCAGGAAGTCCCGGTAGGCGGCGAGGACCTGTGCGCTGATCTCGACCGGCCAGAAGGTGGGTCCGGCGACGACCGTGCTCACCTCGTGCAGCCGGAACAGGAACGAGGTGACGACCCCGAAGTTGCCGCCACCGCCCCGGACCGCCCAGAACAGGTCGGTGTTCTCGTCCGAACTGGCCCGCACCCGGCTGCCGTCGGCCAGCACGAGGTCGGCCGCCAGCAGATTGTCGATGGTCAGCCCGCACTTGCGGGTGAGGTGTCCGAGCCCGCCGCCGGTGGTGAGTCCGCCGACGCCGGTGGTGGAGATGATGCCGCTGGGCGTGGCGAGTCCGTGCGCGTTGGTGGCCCGGTCCACCTCGCCCCACACACAGCCCCCGCCGACCCGGACGGTGCGCGCCTCGGGGTCCACCTGGATGCTCTTCAGCGGTGACAGGTCGGCGACCACTCCCCCCTCGGCGGTGCCGAGTCCGGCCCCGTGGTGCCCGCCGCCGCGTACCGCGAGCGGCAGGTCATGGGCGCGGGCGAAGGCGATCACGCGGGCCACGGCGTCCGCGTCGGCGCAACGGGCGATGAGGGCAGGCCTTTTGTCGATCATCGCGTTGTAGACGGCACGGGCCTCCGGGTAGCCTGAGTCGTCCGGACCGATCAACTCCCCTGCGAAATCGGTCAGTTCACGGCGAGCGGCTTGTACGGGCGTGCTGGACATGCGGTCCCCCGATTCATGGTGCTCTGGATGACCCGCTCGTTCTACGCCGCCCGGAACCGCGCGGACATCCGTGCCCGTCACCCAGCTCGGCGGCACCTGCTACCTACGTTTCGCCGTTCGGCACCAGCCCGAGTTCCGTGGCCCGGGCAGCGGCCTGCCGCCTGGTGGGCGCGTCGAGTTTCTCCAGCACGGCCCGCACGTGGTTGTCGACGGTACGGACCGACACCACGAGCCGGTCGGCGATCTCCGGGTTCGTCAGACCGTCCACCAGCAGCCGTACGACCTGGAGTTGGCGCCCGGTGAGACCGCCCGGGTTGCCCCGGGTCGCCGCGTGCGGGCCGCGCGGGATACGGCGGACGCCGAGCCCGCGCAGTTCGGCGCGGACGAGACGGGCGAGGGGTTCGGCGCCGAGCGCGTCGAGTTCGGCGAGGGCGGTGAGCTTGTCGGCCGGGTCGGGGCTCTCCGCGAGCGCGGCGGCGCGTTCGTAGGGACAGCCCGCCTGCTGCCACAGGTCCGCCGCCCGCTTCCACTCCCCGGCGGCCTGCAGGGCGTACGGATGATCGCTGGCGTCGGCGGCCACCGGGTGCCCGACTCTGCTGAGCCAGTAGCCGAGTTCGGCCCGGTACGGCCCGTAGTCGAGGTGGGCGGCCTGCGCGTGGACGGGCGCCGCCGCCTCGGCCACCGCCGCGTGGTCGCCCCGCAGCCACGCCGCCTCCGCCTGAGCGGCCGCCACCGGGCCGGTGCGCTGGAGCTCCCCGGTCCGTACGGCGATCTCCCGCGCCTGGACGAGGAGTTCGTCGGCGCCCGGCCTGCCGCGCCGGACGCGTACCCGGGCCAGGACGGTGAGCGCGGGACAGCGGGCCGGTACGAAGTCGTGCATCCCGTACTCGGCGTGCCGCTCGGCGCCGTCCCAGTCGGCGGCGGCGAGCCGGCGCATGGCCTGCTCGACGTGGAGGTAGTTGAGGAACCCCAAGTGCTCGGCGCGGTCGGCGAGTTCCATGGCCGGGGGCAGATAGCAGTCGGCCTCGGTGTAGCGGAGGTTGTCGAGGAGGGACCAGATGATGTTGGCGTAGGACCGGCAGGCGTGTTCGACCTCGCCCGCGGCCAGTGCCACCGTGAGGCTCTCCTCGACCTGTCGTCGCCCGTTGGGGTCGCCGCTGCGCCAGCGGGCGGTGCCCACGTTGTTGAGGGCGTGGGCCAGGATCGCCGCGTCGCCCGCGCGACGGGCCAGGGCGATGGCGCGCTCGCCGTGCGCGACGGCCTCGGCGTACCGGTCGGAGAGCATCCGCAGCTGGGCGGTGTTGCTGAGCGCGAGGGCCAACAGCCGGTCGTCTCCGGCGTGTTCGAGGACGGCGATGGCTTCCTTCGCGGCGTCCTGGGCTTCTGCCGCGTGGCCCGCCCACCAGTGGATGCGGGACAGCCAGCGCAGATCGGCGCCGAGGGTGAGGGTGTCGCCGAGGGAGCGGCGCAGGGCCACGGCGTCGCGCTGGGCGGCGACGGCCTCAACGGAGTCGGCGATGGTGTAGCACTCCACCGCGTAGCGTTCGAGCAGGTCGGCGAGTTCGGCGGGGGTGTAGCGCTGTCGTTGCCGCAGCACGAGCCGGAGATGGGCGGCGGCCTCGCGGTGGGCGCCCGCCTCGGTGGCGTCCCGGGCCGCGCGGGGGCCGTAGCGGGCGATGGCGTCCTGGTCGCCGACCTGTGCGGCGTGGTGGACGACGCGCGCCGGGTCGGAGCCCGGCCGGAGCATGAGGGCGGTGAGCACCTTGCGGTTGAGGTCGATCCGCCGGGCCGCGGGCAGGGAGTCGACGACGGCGCGGCGGATCAACTCGTGCCGGAACACGACCCGTTCGGGCGTCACCGTAAGGAGCCCGCACTGTTCGGCCGCGGCCAGCACGGCGACGCCGCCGATCAACAGCGTGTCCACGAGGGACCGTTCGACGGCGGAGGGCACGACGGCGAGCTGCTCCAGCGCGTCGACGGTCCGGCCGTCGAGTCCGCGCAGCCGGGCCAGTACCGCGTCGACGACCGTCGGGGGCACTCCCCCGGTGCCGCCCGCCGCGAGGACCTCGGTGACGAAGAAGGGGTTGCCCGAGGTCACCTCGTACACCTCGGCCGGATCGAGCCCACTGGTCGAACTCAGCGTGCGGACGGCCGACTTGGACAGGCGGGCCAGCGGCAGCCGGTGCACGCGGTCCGTACGGGAGACCTGTCCGAGGAGGTGCCGCAGCGGGTGCTCGCGGCTCAACTCGTCGTCGCGGTAGGTGAGGACGAGTACGGCGGGCAGCTGCTCCATGCGCCGGACCAGGAAGCGCAGGGCGTCCAGCGAGGCCTCGTCGGCCCAGTGGACGTCCTCCACGACGAGCACCGCCGGATGCGGTACACCCGCCAACTCCCCTTGCAGGGCTTCGTGGACGCGGTGGCGGTCGCCGCCCTCCATGACGGCCCGGGCGAGTTCGGTGCCGACGCTGCCGACGAGGTCGCGGAACGGACCCAGGGGGCGGCGGGTGGCGAGGTCGTCGCACTGGCCCAGGAGGATGCGGGTGCGGTGCGGCAGCCGGTCCGGCATGGCCTTCACCAGGCTCGACTTGCCGATGCCGGCCTCGCCGAAGACGAGCGCCACGGAGCCGGCTCCGTCCGCCGCCTCACGTGCGGCCGAGGCCAGTCGTGCCAACTCGGGCTCGCGTTCGAGGATCCCCCGGTCCACGTCGCCGATTGTGCCACTCGGGGCCAACTCCCGTACCGGTGTCACACATCGGCCCTCCGTCGCCCTCTTGAGTGCGGACACTCACGGGAGGCGCTCATGACCAGGACCGAATCGGCCGGCACGACCACGCAGCACCTGATCGAACTCTCGGCCGGGCCCGTCGCGTACGAGGACACCGGCGGCGATGGTCCCGTCCTGGTGCTGCTGCACGGGCTGTTGATGGACGCCTCGCTGTGGGCCGGACCGATCGCCGACCTGTCCGCCGCCCACCGGTGCGTGGCCCCGACCCTCCCGCTCGGCGCCCACCGCCACCCGATGCGCGCGGACGCCGATCTGTCGCTGCCCGGGGTGGCGCGGCTCATCGTCGAACTCCTCGACCAGCTGGATCTGCGGGACGTCACGCTCGTCGGGAACGACACCGGCGGGGCGCTGGTGCAGTTGCTGATGGCGGAGGGGTCCGCGCGCGTGGGGCGGGTGGTGCTGGTCTCGTGCGAGGCGTTCGACAACTTCCCGCCGGGTCTGACAGGCCGCACGCTCGTACTCGCGGGGCGTCTGTCGCCGTGGCTGTTCGGGCAGTTCATGCGGCAGATGCGGGTGCGGGCCCTGCGCCGCCTGCCGTTCGCGTTCGGGTGGCTGACCAAGCGCGGGGACGCGGTCACCGCGCGCTGGACGGAGCCGGTCCGGCGGCAGCCGGGGATCCGCCGTGACGCCGTACGGGTGCTGCGCGCCGCGTCGGCGGACGGGCGCCGGCTGCTGGAGCAAACCGCCCTGCGGCTGCGGGAGTTCGACCGTCCCGCGCTCGTGGTGTGGGCGAGCGAGGACCGGGTGATGCCGCCGGAGCACGGGCGCCGACTGGCCGAACTCCTGCCGCAGGGACGGCTGGTGGAGGTGGCCGACGGCTACACGCTGCTCCCGCTGGACCGGCCCACCCAACTCGCCAGGCTCATCGGCGAGTTCGTACGCGCGTCCGCGCCGCCTTCACGGGCCTGATCTGGTGCCCGCGGCGCGGCTTGGGGGCGTCGAGCATGCTGACGCCGTTGTAGTTGCGGCCGTGGAGGTAGAACACGGGCCCGGCGACGAAGGTGACGACGACGGCGACGACGCTGATCGGGAAGAGCACCGGGAGCGACTGGCCCTCGGGGAGGGTCTTGCCGCCCTCGTGGATCGCGTAGGCGAGGGCGGCGAAGAACACGACCCCGCACACGATCCCGATGACACGCATGAGAGCCGCGAGCGTGCGGGTGGTGGACTGGTCGCGGACCTCGGCGAGCAGGGACGCCGAGCACTCGGTGCAGGTCAGCTCCACCGTGTGCTTGCCCGACGGGGGCCGCTTGACGGTGTAGTGCGCGGAGGTCCAGGTGATCGTGCGCGTCTTCGGTGTGAGGAATCCGCCCGTGACCTTGTCGCTGAGTATGTGCCGCACCGCAACCTCTGCGGTCCCCGTTGTGGTCATGGTTCCTCCGACACGCCGCCCCGACGATCATCACGAATCCCGCACAGTGTGACCTGTGAGAACCGGCCGCTCAATGGTCCTGGTGATTTCTTTTCCTTCGCCTACAACTTCTCAACTCAGGCAGGACGTGCGGGACTTCTCCGGTCGCACCTCTTGACGGCTTTGGTGCAGACCTTTAGGTTCACCAGCCAACAGACCTCCCATGAATGCATTCCACGCTCACATATGTGAACACGCGTGTTCACCTCTCACCGCCCTCCAGCCGGCGGCGTCCACCCCCCACCCCAGGACGAAAGGGCCCTCGTCATGCAACGCCTCGCCCTGCGCTGCGCCCTCGCGCTCTCCCTCGGCCTCACCGCCCTCGGCACCCTCGGAGCCCCCTCCGCCTCGGCCGCGACCGGCACCATCACCGGACTCGGCGGCAAGTGTCTCGACGTCGCCGGCGCGAGTTCCGCCGACGGCACGGCCGTACAGATCTACGACTGCAACGGAACGGCCGCCCAGCAGTGGACGGTCGGCACCGACGGAACCATCCGAGCCCTCGGCAAGTGCCTCGACGTCACCGGCAATTCGACGGCCAACGGCGCCCAGCTCCAGCTGTGGACGTGTGCCGGCAGCGCCAACCAGCAGTGGACGGTCAGCGCCGCACGCGACATCGTGAACCCGGCCGCCAACAAGTGCCTCGACGTCACCGGCAGTTCCACGGCCAACGGCACCCGCACCCAGATCTGGACCTGCTCAGGCGCCGCCAACCAGAAGTGGACCGCCCCCGCCGCCGGCGGCACGACCCCGCCCACGACCGCGCCGATGGCCGTGGCCCCGTACCTGTACAACGGCTGGGGGAACCCGCCCAGCCCTACGACTGTCATGAACGCGACCGGCGTGAAGTGGTTCACGCTGGCGTTCGTCCTGAGCAACGGCTACTGCAATCCGCAGTGGGACGGCGGCCGGGCGCTGACCGGCGGGGTCGACCAGTCGACCATCAACACCGTGCGCGCCAACGGCGGCGACGTCGTCCCGTCCTTCGGCGGCTACAGCGGCAACAAGCTGGAGAGCTCCTGCTCCAGCGCGAGTGAACTGGCGGCGGCCTACCAGAAGGTCATCAGCGCCTACTCGCTCAAGGCCATCGACATCGACATCGAGGCCGACGCGTACAGCAACGGGACCGTGCAGCAGCGGACCGTGGACGCGCTGAAGACCGTCAAGGCCAACAACCCGGGCATCAAGGTGTACGTCACCATCGGCACCGGGCAGAGCGGTCCCGACACCAGCCTCATCAACCGGGCCGCGTCCTCCGGGCTGACCGTGGACGCCTGGACGATCATGCCGTTCGACTTCGGCGGCGCCGGCCAGAACATGGGCACGCTCACCCAGCGGGCGGCCGAGGGCCTGAAGACCGCGCTGAAGAACGCGTACGGCTACAGCGACGACGCGGCTTACCGGGACATGGGCATCTCGTCCATGAACGGCATCACCGACAACAGCGAGACCGTCACCACCGCCGACTTCCAGACGATCCTGGCCTACGCGCAGGCGCACCACCTGGCGCGGCTGACGTTCTGGTCGGCCAACCGTGACCGTCCCTGCCCCGGCGCCTACCCGAACGACGACACGTGCTCGGGCGTGAGCCAGAGCAACTGGCAGTTCACCAGCATCTTCGCCCAGTACACCGGCTGACGGCCGCCCCCTCCGACCTTTTCTCCCCAACCCCCCCCATCACCACAGGAGAATCCGTGCTCAGACGGAAGAGACTGACCGGCCGCCACCCCATACCGAGAGCGCTCACGGCCGTCGCGCTCGTGGCGACCACCGTGACCGGAATCGAGTTCGCCGCGCAGGGCTCGGCGAGTGCGGCGAGCACGGCAGCCGCGGCGATACCGACCGGCTACACCACCGTGGTCAACAAGGGCAGCGGCAAATGTGTCGACGCCCGTTCGGCCGCGAGTGCCGACGGCACCGCCGTCCAGCAGTACACCTGCAACGGAAGCACCGCGCAGAACTGGCAGTTGGTCGCCACCGACGGCGGCTACTACCGCGTGAACAGCAATCTGAACGCGGCCGAGGCCTGGGACGTCACCGGCGTCTCGACCGCCGACTCCGCGCTCGTCCAGCTGTGGACGTACTCCAGCGGCGCCAACCAGCAGTGGCTGCCGGTCGCCGAGGCCGACGGCGCCTACCACTTCGTCAACCGCAACAGCGGCAAGTGCCTGGACGTCCCGAGCGCATCCACCGCCGACAGCGTGCAGTTGGCGCAGTACACCTGCAACGGGACGGCCGCGCAGTCCTTCACCCTGGGGGGCGCCACGACGAACCCGCCGGGCACTCCGGACTTCGGCCCCAACGTGACGGTGTTCGACCCGTCGATGTCGGCCTCCAGCATCCAGTCCAAGCTGGACTCGGTCTTCTCCCAGCAGGAGACCAACCAGTTCGGCTCGGCCCGCCAGGCCCTGCTGTTCAAGCCGGGCACGTACAGCGCCAACGCCAACGTCGGCTTCTACACGCAGGTCGCCGGTCTCGGCTTCTCGCCGGACGACGTGACGATCAACGGCGCGGTGCACGCGGAGGCGGACTGGTTCCAGGGCAACGCGACGCAGAACTTCTGGCGCGACGCCGAGAACCTGTCGGTCAACCCCACTGGTGGGACCGACCGTTGGGCCGTCTCGCAGGCCGCGCCGTACCGACGCATGCACGTGCGGGGCAACCTGGCGCTGGACGACGGCGGTTGGTCCAGCGGCGGCTTCATCTCCGACACCAAGGTCGACGGCCAGATCCAGTCCGGCTCCCAGCAGCAGTTCCTCACCAGGAACTCCACGATGGGCAGTTGGTCCGGCTCCAACTGGAACATGGTCTTCGTCGGCGACCAGGGCGCACCCGCCCAGTCCTTCCCGACGTACACCAACGTGGCCAGCTCCCCGACGATCCGTGAGAAGCCCTTCCTGTACGTCGACAGCGCGGGCAACTACCAGGTGTTCGTACCGGGGTTGCAGTCCAACGCCGTCGGCACGACGTGGAGCGGGAAGACCCCGGCGGGCAAGTCCCTGCCGATCGACCAGTTCTACATCGTCAAGCCCGGTGCCACCGCGGCCGACATGAACACCGCGCTCGCGGCCGGCAAGAACCTGCTGGTCACCCCGGGCGTCTACCACCTCAACCAGACGATCAACATCACGCGCCCCGACACGGTCGTGCTGGGCATGGGATTGGCCACCTTCGTGCCGGACGGCGGGATCACCGCGATCTCCACCGCCGACGTGGACGGCATCGAGCTGGCGGGCCTGCTGATCGACGCGGGCACCACCAACTCCGGGACGCTGGTGCAGATCGGCCCGTCCGGTTCGACCGCCACGCATGCGTCCGACCCGACGCAGTTGTCCGATGTCTTCGTCCGCATCGGCGGCGCCACCGTCGGCAAGGCCACCAACTCCCTTGTCATCAACAGCGCCAACACGATCATCGACCACACCTGGATCTGGCGCGCCGACCACGGCAACTCGGGCACGGTCGGCTGGACCACGAACACGGCGGACACCGGGCTGATCGTCAACGGCGCCAACGTCACGGCCTACGGCCTCTTCGTCGAGCACTTCCAGAAGACCCAGGTCGTCTGGAACGGCAACGGCGGCAGAACGTACTTCTTCCAGAACGAGATGCCCTACGACCCGCCGAACCAGGCCTCGTGGATGAACGGCAGCGGCAAGGGCTACCCCGCCTACAAGGTCGCCGCCAACGTAACCACCCATGAGGCATGGGGACTTGGCAGCTACTGCTACTTCAGCTCCAACTCCAGCGTGGTCGCCGACCACTCCTTCGAGGTGCCGAGCGTGTCCGGGGTCAAGTTCCACGACATGGTGACCGTCTCGCTGGGCGGGGTCGGCACGATCAGCCACATCATCAACAGCACCGGCGGACCGTCCAACTCCAGTACCAACGTCGCCTACTTGACCAACTACCCGTAGACCGCAGGGAAAGGATCGATCACCAGATGAACACCATCAGATCCGGTTCCACCCGCGCGGCCCTGCGGGTCCTGCTCCTCCTGGCGACGGTGCTGGGCTTCGCGGTGGCACCGCCCGCCGCCCACGCGAGCACCGCGGCCACGCCGTTCAAGGTTCTCGGCCTGTACAGCGGGACGTACGACGCGGCGCACATCGACTTCGAGAAGGAGGCGAACGTCTGGTTCCCGCAGCAGGCCGCGGCGAACGGCTTCACCTACACGTCCAGCACCAACTGGGACCTGCTCGCCAACGGCGGGGTCAATGCCTACCAAGTCGTGCTGTTCCTCGACGACTTGCCGCAGACGTCCGCCCAACGCACCGGTTTCGAGACGTACATGAGAAACGGCGGCGGCTTCATGGGCTTCCATGTCTCCGCCTTCACGACGGACGCGGCGAGCTGGTCCTGGTACCACAACACGTTCCTCGGCTCGGGGAACTTCGTGTCCAACACCTGGGGTCCGACCGCGGTCACCCTGAAGGTGGAGGACCACTCGATCCCGCCCACCGCGAACCTGCCGGCCACGTTCACCTCGTCGGTCAGCGAGTGGTACAGCTGGTCCAACGACCTGCGGCAGAATCCGGACATCAAGATCCTGGCGTCGATCGACCCGAGCAGCTTCCCGGTCGGCACGGATCCCAACCAGTCCTGGTACAGCGGGTATTACCCGATCATCTGGACCAACACGAAGTACAAGATGCTGTACGCGAACTTCGGCCACAACGCGATGAACTACACGACCAACACGCGGCTGTCGTCGACGTTCGCGAGCGCCACCCAGAATCAGTTCCTGCTGAACGGGCTCAAGTGGCTGGGCGGGGGCGACACTTCGACGCCGCCGACGGACACCCCGATCTCGGAGACCTCGTGGTATTCCGTGAAGAACAGCGGCAACAGCACGTGCGTCGACGCCCGTTCGGCGGCCACGGCCAACGGGACGGCGATCCAGCAGTACGCCTGCAACGGCACGGCGGCACAGCAGTACCAGTTCCGCTCCACCGACAGCGGGTACATGGAGATCACCGCGCGCGGCAACCCGGCTCAGGTCATCGACGTGACCGACCGCTCGACGGCGGACAACGCGCCGTTGCAGCTGTGGGCGTACTCCGGTGGCACGAACCAGCAGTGGCAGCCCGTGAAGGAGACGAGCGGGGCCTACCACTTCGTCGCCCGGCACAGCGGTAAGTGCCTGACCGCCGCCACGGCGGCGACGAACAGTGTCCAGCTCACCCAACGGACCTGCGACGGCTCCACCGCGCAGGCCTTCCAACTCGCCGTGCAGTCCTGAGCCTGTCCGGCGACCAGGGGCGCCTCCGTCGTATCGCGTGTCGATGCGGCGGGGGCGCCCCTTTGTTCTCCCCTCCCCTGCCTCCCGGCTCCGACCGCCGCCCGCATTTTCACCGCTAACAGAAGACTGTTGTCAGCGATACGGATCCCTGTTATCGTCGATTACATGAACACGAGATCGCTGATAATCGAGGCGGCGGCGGAGCTGATCGCCCAGTCGCCGAGCGGCGACGTCTCGACGCGTGCGGTGTGTGAGGCGGCGGGGGTCCAACAGCCCGTGCTGTACCGGCTGTTCGGCGACAAGGACGGGCTGCTGGCGGCGACGGTCGACCACGTGTGGGACCAGTACCTGGAGACGAAGCGGGCCGCGGAGAAGTCCGAGGACCCACTGCGGGACCTCCGGGCCGGCTGGGACAGCCACACCGCGTTCGCACTGGCGCACCCCAACGCCTACAAGCTGATGTTCGCCCCGGCGCTCCGTTCCGTGCCCGCGGCGGCGGAGGAGGCGATGCGCATCCTCCGCGGGGACCTTGAGCGGCTCGCCGCGCAGGGCCGTCTCCGGGTCGCACCGGAGATCGCGGCACGCATGGTCATGTCGGCGAACACCGGGGTGTCCCTGGCGCTGATCACTCGTCCCACGCTGTATCCGGACTCCGGCCTGTCGAGGCTGGTCCGCGACGCGATCCACCAGGCGATCCTGCTCGACCCCGCGGCGGACACCACGGCCGCTGACACCCGCGCCGCCGCCGCGACCACGCTGCTCTCGTCCCTCGACGACCTCACCCCCGAACCGTTCACCCCGGCGGAGTCGGCCCTGCTCGGGCAGTGGCTCACGCAGATCCCCGTCTCCCCGCAGCACCCCGCCTCACGGAAGGCCCCTCACCATGACTGACACCGCCACCCCCACCCGCGTCGCCCTGATCACCGGCGGCTCCGGCGGCATCGGCCGCGCGGTCGCCGAGCGCCTCGCCAAGGACGGCATCGCGGTCGGCGTGCACTACGCCGGCAACAAGTCCCGCGCCGACGAGACGGTCGCCGCGATCACCGCGGCCGGCGGCCGGGCCGTCCCGGTCGGCGGCGACGTGGCCGACGAGCAGGAGATGGCCGCCGCCTTCGACGCGGTCGAGGCGGAGTTCGGCGGCATCGACGTGGTCGTCAACACCGCCGGGATCATGGTCCTCTCCCCCATCGCGACCATGGACCTCGACGACCTCGACCGCATGCACCGCACCAACATCCGCGGCACGTTCGTCGTCTCCCAGCAGGCGGCCCGCCGGGTGCGCGCGGGCGGCGCGATCATCAACTTCTCCACCACCGTCACCCGCACCAAGTTCCCGACGTACGGCGGCTACGTGGCGAGCAAGGCCGCGGTCGAGGCGATGACCCTGGTCCTGGCCCGCGAGCTGCGCGGCAAGGACATCACCGTCAACACGGTCGCCCCCGGCCCCACCGCGACATCCCTCTTCCTCGACGGCAAGGACGAGGCAACGATCCAGAACCTCGCCAAGGCCGCCCCGCTGGAGCGCCTCGGCGCCCCGGACGACATCGCGGAGTCGGTCGCCTTCCTCGCGGGCCCGGCCCGCTGGATCAACGGCCAGGTCCTGTACGCCAACGGCGGGCTGGCCTGAGCCACCCCCTTCAAGGAGCGAATCCCATGAACAACATCGTCGTCATCACCGGCGCGTCCAGCGGCTTCGGCGCCCTCACCGCCCGCACTCTCGCGCGCCGGGGCAGCATCGTCTACGCCGGCATGCGCCAGACCGGCACCCGTAACGCGCCGCAGGTCCAGGCAGCCGCCGCCTACGCGAAGGAACACGGTGTCGACCTGCGCTCCATAGAACTCGACGTGAACGCGCAGGCCTCCGTCGACGCGGCGATCGACCAGGTCGTCTCCGAACACGGCCGCATCGACGTCCTGATCCACAACGCCGGCCACATGGTCACCGGACCGGCCGAGGCCTTCACGCCGGAACAGCTCGCCGAGCTGTACGACGTCAACGTCCTCTCCACCCAGCGCGTCAACCGCGCCGCGCTGCCCCATCTGCGCGAGGCCGGCCGGGGTCTGGTGATCTGGGTGTCGAGTTCGAGCGTCAAGGGCGGCACGCCGCCGTATCTGGCGCCGTACTTCGCCGCCAAGGCCGCGATGGACTCCCTCGCCGTCAGTTACGCGGCCGAGCTGGCCCGTTGGGGTGTGGAGACGTCCATCGTGGTGCCCGGTTCGTTCACCAGCGGCACGAACCACTTCGCCCACTCCGGGCACCCGGCGGACGGCGCGGTCGAGGCGGAGTACGAGACGCGGTACACCGGCCTGATGAGTCAAGTCGCCGAGAAGCTCGCCGCGTTGGAGCCCGAGGGCGCGGACGCCTCATTGGTCTCGGACGAGATCGCCCGCATCGTCGCGCTCCCCTCCGGACAGCGTCCGTACCGGGTGCACATCGACCCGGCCGAGGACGGCTCCGAGGTGGTCTCCGTCGTGGCCGACCGCATCCGCCGCGAGTTCCTGACCCGCGTCGACCTCGCGGACCTGCTCTCCGTGCACCCCGCGGCGGCCTGACCCGCCCGCCCGGCTACGAGGTCACCGCCTCCACCACCTCCCGCCGGTACGTCTCCCCGCCCCCGAACAACTCCTCGGACACGGCCCGCACTGCATTCACGACCAGCGGAGCGACCAGTTCCAGCGGGGCGCGGCCGTCCCCGACGACCGAGATCGCGCCGACCGGACCGTCGGGTCCGCGCAGGGCGAGGCCCACGCAGCCGAGGTCGGGGAAACACTCGCCCCGGTCGATCGCCAGCCCGTTGCGACGGCGTACGGTGCCCAACTCCCGGTGCAGGAGGTCGAGTCGGCCGATGCTGTGCGAAGTGCGGCACTCCATCGCCTTCTGGTACCGGGCGTCGATCTCCTCCGGACTCAGCCAGGCCAGCATCGCCTTGCCGAGACCGGTGCAGTGGGCGACCGCCCGCCCGCCGACCCGGGAGGGGATGTCGACCGCCGCCCGGCCGCCCACCTTGTCGAGGTAGTAGATCTCCGGGCCGTCGAGCACGGCGAGATGGACGACCATCTTCGTCCGGACGGCCAGGTCGAGGAGTTGGGGTGCTGCCGCCGCGCGCAGCGTGCTGTGCCCGATCTCCCGCCCGCCCAGACCGAGTGCGCGCGGCCCGAGCGCGTACCCGGCGACCGTGTGGTGCAGCCAGTCCAGGCGCACCAGTTGGTCGAGGATCCGGTGGGTGGTGGAGCGCGGGAGGTGGGTCCGGCGGGACACCACTTCGAGGGTGAGGTGTGTCTGGGGCCGCTCGAAGAGGTCCATGATCAGCGTCACGCGCTCCATCATCGACGGCGGCAGCGCATGCCGGTCGGCCTCGTATCGCGGGTCCAGGCGAAGGGCAGACGTCATCGTCAATGCCTCTCTGCTCAAACTGAAATCAATTCTAGTTCGGCGCCTGCGTCAACGTATCAATGGCATCGGAGCCCGGCCAAGAGGCGTGCACGAGTTTATTGGTACGCCCGGTCTAAACAATGCACGAAAATGCCGCTCCCCGGTGCACGAACCCGGGGAGCGGCTCAGCGACAACGCGCGATCAACAGCCGCGCGTCAGGTCGAGCGCGATGTCCACGATCATGTCCTCCTGCCCGCCGACCAGCCCCCGCCTGCCGACCTCCTGAAGGATCGTGCGGGCGTCTAGGCCGTACTGTCCGGCCGCCGTCTCGGCATGCCGCAGGAAGCTGGAGTAGGCGCCCGCGTAGCCGAGGGTCAGGGTCTCCCGGTCGACGCGCACCGGGCGGTCCTGGAGCGGGCGCACCAGGTCGTCGGCGGCGTCCTGGAGGGCGAACAGGTCACAACCGTGCTCCCAGCCAAGGAGGTTGGCGACGGCGACGAAGGGCTCGATCGGGCAGTTGCCGGCGCCCGCGCCCTGTCCGGCCAGGGACGCGTCCACCCGGGTCACGCCTTCCTCCACCGCCGTCACCGAGTTGGCGACCGAGAGGGAGAGGTTCTCGTGCGCGTGGATGCCGATCTGGGTGTCCGGGTCGAGCACGTCGCGGTAGGCGCGGATACGGTCGCGTACGCCGTCCATGGTCAGCCGGCCGCCGGAGTCGGTGACGTAGACGCAGTGTGCGCCGTAGGACTCCATCAGCCGTGCCTGGCGGGCGAGTTCGGCGGGGTCGGTCATGTGGGCCATCATCAGGAAGCCGGAGACGTCCATGCCGAGTTCGCGGGCGATGGCGATGTGCTGGGCCGCCACGTCGGCCTCGGTGCAGTGGGTGGCGACGCGGACCGAGCGGACGCCGAGGGAGTACGCCTGCTTGAGTTCGGCGATGGTGCCGATGCCGGGCAGCAGCAGGGACGTCAGGGTCGCGCGGTGGATGGCGCCGGCAGCCGCCTCGATCCACTCCCAGTCGGTGTTGCTGCCGGGGCCGTAGTTGAGGCTGCCGCCCGACAGGCCGTCGCCGTGGGCGACTTCGATGGCGTCCACGCCCGCCCGGTCCAGGGCCGCGCTGATGGCGGCCACGTTCGCGGGCGTGATCCGGTGCCGGATGGCGTGCATGCCGTCCCGCAGGGTGACGTCCTGGACGTAGAGCCTGGGGGTCACCGGGTCACCTCGCTGGAGAAGCTCCGGGCGATGCGTTCGGCGACCCGCAGGGCGGCCGAGGTCATGATGTCGAGGTTGCCGGCGTAGGCGGGCAAGTAGTGGGCGGCGCCCTCGACTTCGAGGAAGACGGACACCTTGGTGGTGACCTCGGAGGCGTCGCCGCTGAAGAGCGTGTGGATCGGATCGCCGGCCGGTATCGGGGTGAACTGCACCTGCTGCTTGAGCCGGTAGCCGGGCACGTACTCGGCGACCGCGTCCACCATGCCCTCGACCGAGGCCCGGATCTGCTCCTGGTCCGCGTCACCGATCAGGCAGTACACCGTGTCCCGCATGATCAACGGAGGTTCGGCCGGGTTGAGCACGATGATCGCCTTGCCCCGCCGGGCACCGCCCACCTTCTCGATCGCGGCGGAGGTGGTCTCGGTGAACTCGTCGATGTTGGCGCGGGTTCCGGGTCCGGCGGACTTCGAGGCGATCGAGGCGACGATCTCGGCGTAGGGCACGGGTGTGATCCGGCTGACCGCGTGCACGATCGGGATGGTGGCCTGGCCGCCGCAGGTGACCAGGTTGAGGTTGTCGACATCGTTGGCGAGGTGCTCGTCGAGGTTCACCGGCGGTACGACGTACGGACCGATGGCGGCAGGGGTGAGGTCGACGAGCCGTTTGCCGTACGGGGCAAGGCACTTGGCGTTCTCGACGTGCGCCTTCGCCGAGGTCGCGTCGAAGACGATCTCGATGTCGTCGAAGCCGTCCATCCGGATCAGCCCGTCCACGCCCTCGTGCGTGATGGGCACCTTCAGGCGCGCGGCGCGGGCGAGGCCGTCCGAGTCCGGGTCGATGCCCACCATCGCGGCCATCTCCAGGGTGTCGGACAGGCGTAGCACCTTGATCATCAGGTCGGTTCCGATGTTGCCGGAGCCGATGACGGCCACCTTGGTCTTCGTCATCCTCGGTCCTTGGGTGAGAAGGTCGCGGCCACCGTGCCGAGGCCCGTCAGTTCGGCCCGTACGGTGGTTCCTGGCGGGGTGGGGACGAGCGGGCCGAGCGCGCCGGAGAGCACGACCTGACCCGCCCGCAGCGGGTCGCCGAACTCCCGGGCGGTGCGCGCCAGCCAGAGCAGCGCGGCAAGCGGGTCGCCGAGGCAGGCGGTGCCGTCGCCCGCCGACGCGAGCTTGCCGTCGGCGTACAGCCGCATGGTCACGTCCCGGGGTTCGAACGCCTTCAACTCGACCTGTTCGGCGCCCAGTACGAACAGACCGCTGGACGCGTTGTCGGCGACGGTGTCCGTGATCGCGATGTCCCATTCGGCGACCCGGCTGTCCACGATCTCCAACGCGGCGACCGCGTACGCGACGGCGGAGCGGACCCGCTCGATGTCGAGACCGTCGTCGTCGAGGTCGGCGGCGAGGACGAAGGCGATCTCCGCCTCGACCCGGGGCTGCAGCAGCCGCCCGCTCGGCACGGCCGGCAGTGCGCTGACGTCCATGTCGGCGAGGAGCACCCCGAAGTCGGGCCGGTCGACGCCCACTTGGCGCTGTACCGCCTCGGAGGTCAGCCCGATCTTGCGGCCGACGACGCGTGCTCCGGCCGCGATCCGGTCGGCCACGACGCGCTGTTGGACGGCGTAGGCGAGGCTGATGTCGCTCGCGCCGAGCAAGTCCCGTACGGGCGGGCAGGGTTGGCGGTCACGGGCGGCGCGGGTGAGTCGTACGACCGCCTCGGCCACCGCCGCCTCACGGTCCGCCACGGCCCTCGGTTCCCAGATGTCAGTCATTCGCATCCTCACCTCGTGATGGTCTCCAGCCTGGGCATCCGTGCCCGATCGCGGTCCCGCGCGTTCCGCTCACCGGGACTCGCTCCGCGCGTGGACAACCGGTCTCGCTCAGCGAGATGACCGGCCGGAGCCGTCGAAGTGGCTCGATACCGTCGCCGGCACATCGCGAAAGGTTGTGGCGTTGAGCCGCGCTCGGCCGTCGAGTTCGTCAGCACACCTGAGGAGGTCAGGATGACCAGCAACGAGGACATCTACGACGTGATCGTCGTCGGGTCGGGCGGGGGTCTGGTCGGTGCCTGTGCCGCGGCGTCGCGCGGCCTGCGCACGCTCGTCGTCGAGAAGACCGACCAGGTCGGCGGCACGACCGCCTACTCCGGTGCCGGTCTGTGGTTCCCCGGCTCCGCGCCGCTGAGGCGGGCCGGTCTGGACGAGAGCATCGAAGACGCAAGGGCGTATCTGCGCACCGTCGTCGACGACGACTCCCGGGAGCCGCTTCAGGACGCGTATCTGCGGGCCGGTGCCCAAGTGATCGACGAGCTGGAGCAGAACCCGTGGTTCCGGTCGTTCGAGTACGGACCGGTGCCGGACTACTACCCGGAGATCGACGGCGCCTCCCCCGCGGGCCACACCATCTTCCCGCCTCAGGTCACCGTCGCCGAACTCGGCGAGCACGCACCGCTGGTGCGCACCTGTCTGCCCGCCGAGCGATGGGGACGCGCCGAAGGCCCGGTCCTCAGCGGCGGCCGCGCACTGATCGGCCGGACGCTCGCGGCCTTCCTGGAGACGGGCCACGGTTCGCTGCGCCTCAACACCGCGTTCGAGAGCCTGGTCGTCGAGAACGGCCGGGTCGTCGGTGTGCGGGCGGTGAGCGACGGCGAACCGGTCACGTTCCGTGCCACGGGCGGGGTGATCCTCGCGGCCGGCGGTTTCGAGCGCGACCAGGAGCTGCGCGAGAAGTACCAGCCGGTTCCGGAGCGCGCGAGCGAGTGGACGCACGGCGCGCCGGGCAACACGGGCGACGCGCTCCGGGCCGGAATGGCGATCGGCGCCGACACCGATCTGCTCGACGCGGCCTGGTATGTGCCGGGACTGGTGTGGCCGGACGGCCTCCCGCTGTTCCACACCGGCACGCGGGGCGGAATCTGGGTCAACGCGGCGGGCGAACGCTTCGTCAACGAGGCCCGCCCCTACGACCAGGCGGGCCGCGAGATCGTCCGCCTGCACACCACGACAGGGGTTTCGCACATCCCCGCCCACTGGATCATCGACCAACGCCAGCTGGACCGGGACGGCTTCGGCGGCCCGTACGACGAGCCGGTCCGCGCCGAGTGGTTCGCATCCGGCGCGCTCAAGAGGGCTGATTCCCTTGAGGAGTTGGCGAAGCTGATCGACGTACCGCTCGATGCCCTGCGCGCGACCGTCGAGGAGTTCAACGGCTACGCGCACGCCGGGATCGACGAGAAGTTCCACCGCGGCGAGACGCCCTGGGACCGGATCGCCCACCACGTGCTGGGCTTCCCCGCCCTTCCCGAACTCAACTACCCGGCACCGCCCACCCCGGACTGGCCCAACCCCCTGCTGCTGCCGCTCGACACTCCGCCGTACTACGTGGCGACCATCCTCCCTTCCGACATCGGCACCAAGGGCGGCCTGAGGATCGACGAGCACGCGCGCGTGCTGCGCCCGGACGGCACCCCGATCGACGGCCTGTACGCGTCCGGGAACACGGCCGCCGCGATGTCGGGACGCGTGTACCCGGGCGCGGGAACGCCGATCGGTTCGAGTGTCGCGTTCTCCTATCTGGCGGTGCTGGACATCGCGAGCGCTACGACCTGACGCTCAGAGCCAGCGGCGGAACGGCTCCTGGAACACCACCAGGTCAGGACGCCTCCGGACCACCGCCCTCTCCGCGAGAGTCGTCACGGAGAAGCGTGAGGCCAGCAGCGGCCAGGCGATGACCACCATCGACAGGGCCGCCATCACCGGATACTCGGTGATGAGCTGGTCCGCGCTCCAGTACGTCAGCAGTGTGAAGGCGGACATCAGAGACGCGGGCAGCGAGAACACCCCCATCACCAGGACGACGCCCAGCGTTGTCTCCAGAAGGGGCATCGCGAAGCCGAAGAAATGCGGCCAGCCGGCGAGAGCGAAATCCGCGAAGCTTTTGAAGAAACCCGGAACCCGACTGTTCGACTTCGCACTGTTCGCCACCAGCAAGATGTCCGCCGCGCCGAAATGCGCCCGGTATTTCAACGTCCCCTCATGGAGCCAGAGGACGCCGAGGGCGACTCTGGCCGCGCCGACAACAGCCGACGCGATCAGAGTCGGGCGCGAAAAGAACGTCTTCATGACAGTTTCGCGGCGCCGAATACCGCCTTCGCCTTGTCGCAGTGGATGACCACGTTGGTGTACATGGCCGCGTCGACGCCGTTGAGCGCGAACATCTGGGACTTCTCGTCGAACTTGACGGCTCCGAGCTGCTTGCCCGCCGACACGGCAGCCTCATCCGTGCCGTTCGTGAGGTAGACGTGCAGGTCCGGGCCCTCGTCGGAGGAGAAGCCGGAGAGCGTGACGCCCGAATCGCTCACCTTCGCGGCGCCGGTCACCTTCTTGCCGTTGAGGCCCGCGAACATTCCCGTCCTGTCCGCCGACTGCACAGCCGCCTTCGTGGCCGACATGGTGGGCGCCGCTTTCGAGGTGGAGTCGCTGTTGTCGGACCCGCCGCACGCCGTGAGCGTGAAGGAAAGGGCAACGAGAGCCACGCCGACAAACCCGATTTTCCGCATGCCGAACTTCCTGTTCTTGATTCCGCTGGGAATCGGCGGCAAGAGGAACGGGCTGCCGCCGACGGGAACCAAGCTACCTACGGAATACGGGAAATGACCCCGCGACCGGGGGGACGTAAGAATTGCTTCACATTCTCCGCGGGCACCGTTCGGCCGGCTACGGCGTGAGGAGCAGCCGCGCGGCCAGGCGCATGTTGGTCTCCGCCTCTTCGGTGGAGATCTCCTCGGTGAGCATGGCCACGAACAGACCCCACCAGCCGTAGATGAGCAGCCGCGCCCTGCTGCGGTCGGTCTCCGAGGCCTCGTCGGCGCCGAGGAGGCGCAGGATGGCCTGTCCCAGGGCGCTGTCGACGATGTCGATGCGGGCCGGGACGGCGGTCGCGTACTCGGTGAACGACGAGAGCGCCACGGCCGAGGCGAGCAGGGGGCTGTCCAGCAGCTTCACACTCAGCGTGATGAGCAACTCGGCGACCTCGGCGGCGGCGTCCGTGCCTTCGGCGGCAGCCATGTGCTCGTGGCTGCCGAGATACTGCTCGATGTGCCACTCCAGGACGGCCATGAACAGGTACGGCTTGGACGGGAAGTAGCGGTACAGCGTGGCGATGGCGACGCCGGCCTCCTTGGCCACGTCGTGCATCTGCACACTGGCGAGGCCCTCGCGGGCGCCGAGTTCGGAGGCGGCGCGGAGGATGCGGACCCGGCGGGCGATCTGGCTGCTCGACATCGGGGCCGCGGGCTGCCGTCCCTCAGCGGGTCTCGCCACGTCGCCCCCCATGTCGTCCGGTGCTCCCGCCGACGCTCAGGATGCCTCGGAGCGGGTCAGGAAGGCCAGGACGGCGCTCTCCCAGGCCTCCTTCTGCTCGATCATGGCCCAGTGGCCGCAGTCGGGCAGCACATGCAGTTCCGCTTTCGGAATCGTACGCATCGGGATCAGCGCGCTCTCCAGCGGAGTGACCCGGTCGTCGCGGCCCCACGTCAGCAGAGTCGGCGCGGTGATCTTGTGGAGAGCGGCCCAGATGGGCTGGTCGGAGTGCGCCTGCGCGGCCTGCATCGCGGCCATGGCCTGACGGCCGTAGATCCGGCGGGAGGCCTCCAGGGTCGCGGGGACGGTGGCGGTCTGCCAGCGTTCCTCGACGAGTTCCTCGGTGAGGAGGGCCGGGTCGTGGACCATCGACCGCAACCACTGGACCAGGTTCTCGCGGGTCGGGTTCTCGGCGAACTCGACCAGCAGGTTGAGGCCTTCGCTGGGGCCCGGCGAGAGGATGTTGCGGCCCACGCCGCCGATGGTGACGACCCTGCGGAACAAGTCCTTGTGGGCAACGGCGAGTCCGGCGGCGACGAAGCCGCCCATGGAGTTCCCGATGACGTCGACGCGGTCGAGGCCGAGGCCGTCGAGGAAGCGCAGGACGGCCTTGGGCGCCGCCATCATGGGGTTCTCGTCGGTCGGATCGCTGACCCCGAACCCGGGGAATTCCAGGGCGAGGCAGCGGAAGTGCTGCGCGAACACCGGGAGATTTCCCCGGTAGTTGCGCCAGCCGGTGACGCCCGGACCCGAGCCGTGCAACAGGAGCAGGGGCGGCCCGTCGCCCGCCTCGTGGTAGCGCAACGTACCCTCGGCGGTGCGCAGTTCGCGCAGCGTGTCCTCAGCGGTGAGTGTCATGACGGTGCGTGGCCTCCGGTCGCGGGATGACAGGCGACCGTCACCGTGCCACCGCGTCCCGGCCGGGCGCCCGACTCCTCCCGATCAGTGGGACGTGCACGGCACCTGGTCCGCCGCGCTGATTAGCGTCGGGCTGCCAGGAGTTGACGACGGTGATGGGAGAACCTGATGGGTGTGCGCTCACTCGGGTATGTACGGCTGGAGTCCAGCGACATCGGGAAATGGAAGGTGTTCGGGGCGGATTTCCTCGGCCTCATGCCAGTTGAGGGCGGCGACCCGGAATCCCTCTACTACCGGATGGACGACTATCCGGCGCGCATCGTGGTCTCCCCCGGTTCGCAGAGCGGGATGACCGCGCTCGGCTTCGAGGTCATCGACGAGCGGGAGTTGGCGCGGCTCGTCGCCGACGTCGAGAAGACCGGCATCAAGGTGACCGCCGGCACCGAGGACGAGGCGGCCGAACGCAGGGTCACCGGCTTCGTCAAGTTCAACGACCCGGGCGGCAACCCGGTCGAGCTGTTCTACGGCGCGATCCTCGACCATGTCCCGGTGCACACGCCGCTGGTCTCGGGCTTCCTGACCGGTGACATGGGCTTCGGGCACGCGATCGTCTCCGCCGAGGACGCGCGGGGCACCTTCGACTTCTACGTCAACACCCTCGGCTTCATCGAGCGCAACACGATGCGCTCACCGGGCGGCACCACGTGGTTCATGGGCTGCAACCCCCGCCACCACACCCTGGGCGTCACTCCGGCGCCCGGCCCCGGGCGGCTGCTGCACTTCATGGTCGAGGGCAGGACGTTGGACGACGTGGGCCGCGCCCTGGACCGGGCCGCGAAACTCGACGTCCCGATGATGCACTCGCTCGGCAAGCACACCAACGACCACATGGTGTCCTTCTACGTGTGGTCCCCGGAGAACTACGCCGTCGAGTTCGGCTGGAACGGCCTGCAGGTGCCGGAGCCGGTGCCCGTCTACGAGATCACCGACGGTGCGTTCTGGGGCCACCACTTCACCCCGCCGCCGCAGCCCGCCGGCTGACCCGAGAAGCACGACAGGAGCCCCACGGTCTACGGCCGTGGGGCTCCTCTGCGTCACAGCTCGACGGTGATGGCCCGCTCAGGGCAGGCCAACTCCCCGTCCCTGGCGGCCTGTTCGAGTTCCGCAGGCACCTCGCCGTCGAAGGGCAGCGCATAGCCGTCGTCATCGAGCCGGAACACCTCCGGCGCCGCCGCCGCACATCGCGCGTGCCCGGAGCACAGCGACGAGTCGATCGTGATCTTCATGCACAACTCCGTTCTACGGCTTGTTCGTCGAGCCCGCGTCGACGGTGAACTGGAGACCCGTGACGTACCGCGCCTCGTCCGAGGCCAGGAACAGCACCGCGTTCGACACGTCGCGCGGTTCGACGTACGGGGCAAGGGGGTTCATCGCGGCCAGCGCGAACAGCGGTTCCCGCGCGGCGAGTTCCTCGATCGGGACGCCGACGGTGATGCCCGTGTCGCTGACGCCGGTGGGGTGCACGGTGTTCACCCGGATGCGGTGCGGGGCGAGTTCGTTCGAGAGCGCCTTCATCAGGCCCACGACACCGTGCTTGCTGGCCACGTAGTGGGCGTACGGCACATGGCCGCGGATACCGGCGGCCGAACTGGTGATGATGACGGAACCGCCCTGCCCCGCCTCGATCATCCAGGGGATGGCGGCACGCACCGTGTTCCAGGGGCCCTTGAGATTGACGTCCATGACGACGCCCCAGGCCTCCTCGGACAGTTCCCACGCGGCGCCGATGCTCATCACACCGGCGTTGGCGACGACCGTGTCGAGCCGCCCGAACTCCTCCCGCGCCGCGTCGACGGCGGCCCGCATCTCCCCCACCGACCGCACATCGGCCTGGACCGCGACGCACCGCCGCCCCGTCCCCCGCACCAACTCCGCGGTCTCTTCGAGCTGTTCCTTCGACGCCAGTGGATACGGCAGCTCATCACTGATGTCGTGGCACACGTCGGTGACGACGACATCGGCCCCCTCCTCCGCCAACCGCACGGCGTGGGAACGGCCCTGACCACGGGCCGCCCCCGTGACGAGCGCGACCATTCCTTCGACTCGCCCCACGCCAACTCCCTTTCGCTCAGCGGACATTCAGGTCCTCGGCGGCCTCACGCAGGGCGCGCAGCCGCGTGGCGAGGAGTTCGCGCTCGGCCTCGTCGCCCGCGCCGAGTTCGGCCAGCCGGCGGGCGGTGAGCGCGATCTCCTCCTGGAGGCGGCCGTACGCCTCGTCACGGGTCAGCAGGTCGAGGTCGGTCCAGTCGGAGCGCTCGGACTCCGGGCGCCCGCTCATGCGGGGAGGTTGTAGAGGCGGCGGGTGTTCAACTCCACGATCTTGTGCACCTCTTCGTCGGGTACGTCGGCGAGGACCTCGGCGGCGTAGGCACGGCTCTTGGGCCAGTAGGAGTCGGAGTGCGGGTAGTCGCACTCCCAGGTGATCTTGTCGACGCCGATGTGATGGCGTACGTCCACGCCGAACCGGTCGTCGATGAAGCAGCCGTGCATGTGCTTGTGGAACAGCTCCGAGGGCCGCACGGTCTGGTTGACGTTCTGGTAGAAGCGGTGCCGCTCCCAGGTGCCGTCCATCCGCTCCAGCAGGTAGGGGATCCAGCCGATACCTCCCTCCGACAGCCCCACCTTGAGGCCGGGGTGGTTGTGGAACACCGGCGAGAAGATCAGGTCGGCGGTGGCGTACATGGAGTTGCAGCCGAACAGGGAGATGGTCACCGCGAAGGGTGCCTCCGGCGCGGTCTTGGGGGCCGCGCCGGAGGTGCCGAAGTGCAGGCACAGCGGCATGTCGGTCTCCACGGCCGCCGTGAACACCGGGTCCCAGTGGTCGGTGTGGAACGACGGCAGGCCCAGCGGCACCGGGTTCTCCGGGAACGAGATCGCCTTGGCGCCCTTGGCCGCCGTACGCCGGATCTCGGCCGCGCAGGCGTCGACGTCCCACAGCGGCAGGATGACCAGCGGGATGAGCCGGCCGGGGGCGGTGGCGCACCACTCGTCGAGCACGAAGTCGTTCCACGCCTGGACGCACAGCAGGGCGAGTTGACGGTCCTGGCCGTCCAGGAAGATCGTGCCGGCGAAGCGCGGGAACGACGGGAAGCACAACGCGCCCCAGACGCCGTCCAGGTCCATGTCGCGCAGGCGGGCCTTCGGGTCGTAGCAGCCCGGGATCATCTCGTCGTAGCGGGTCGGTTCGAGGCCGAACTCCTCGGGTGACTTGCCCGCGACGGCGTTCAGGCCGATGTACGGGTAGATGCGGCCCTCGTAGTTCCACACCTCGGCCGGGGCCTGGCCCTCTCCGCGCGCCTGCTCCACGATCCGCGGTCCGGCCTCCCGGTACTTCGCCGGCAGGCGGTCGGCCCACAGGCGTGGCGGCTCGATCAGGTGGTCGTCGGTCGACAGCAACTTCATCCATGGCTGCAATGGCATCGATGTGCTCCCTCGATCTCACGGACTCTCTAGCACCGGCCGAATTGTGTGCACTGTTCGTGTCCCACTGAACGGAAACAGGCCACCGACTGCCCCAGTTGACCCCGATCATGGATCACGAGCAGCCTCACTCAGCATCATTCAGGCTACTCTTTTATCTCCGGCGGAAGGAGTCCCACGATGGGCCGAGTACAGGACAAGGTCGTCTTCATCACCGGCGCCGCGCGCGGACAGGGCCGCGCCCACGCGCTCCGGCTCGCCGCGGAGGGCGCCGACATCATCGCCGTCGACCTGTGCGAGGACATCGCCACGAATGCGTATCCGCTGGCCACTCAGGACGACCTGGACGAGACCGTGCGGCAGGTCGAGAAGCTCGGCCGGCGCATCGTGGCGCGCAAGGCGGACGTACGCGATCCGGCGGCGCTCAAGGCTGCCGTGGCGGACGGGGTGGCCGAGTTGGGGCGGCTGGACGCCGTCGTCGCCCAGGCCGGTATCGCCCCGCTGGGTCCCCAACAGGGCATTCAGGCCTTCATCGACGCCGTCACCGTCGACTTCAACGGTGTCGTGCACGCCGTCGAGGCCGCCCTGCCCCATCTGCCGGACGGCGCCTCGATCGTGGCGACCGGCTCCATCGCGGCGCTGACCCCGGCGACCGTCGACAACCCGTCCAACGGCCCCGGAGGGCTCGGCTACTCCTTCGCCAAGCGCCAAGTGGCCGCGTTCGTCCACGACTTGGCGACGGTGCTGCTGTCCCGGCGGATCCGGGTCAACGCGCTGCACCCCACCAACGTCAACACGGACATGCTCAACAGCGACATCATGTACCGCTCGTTCCGGCCCGACCTCGACAACCCGACCCGTGAGGACGCGCTGCTGTCGTTCCCGGCGACGACCGGCATGGACATCCCCTACGTCGAGCCCGAGGACGTCTCCGACACCGTGCTCTTCCTGGTCTCCGACGAGTCCCGCTACGTCACCGGGATGCAGATGCGGGTCGACGCGGGCGGGTACGTGCGCAAGCGCCCCCAACTCCCCACGTTCTGACTGCTGTTCACTCCCGACCGGTCATGTCCAGGACCACCTTGCCGGTGGTCCTGCGTTCGGCGACGTCGGTCAGAGCGGTCGCGACGTCGGCGAGCGGATGGACGCGGGAGACGAGCGGGCGCATCCCGTCCCGGACCATTCCGGCGAGGGCGCGGTCGGCGGCGGCCACCGCGTCCGGGGCGTACTGGCGGACCGTACGGATCTCGAAGCCCCGGACGACCAGGTCCTTGAGCAGCACCAGGTTCAGCGGGATGCGCGGGATCTTCCCGTCGGCGTACCCGACCGTGACGAACCGGCCACCCCGGCGCAGCGCGCGCAGGGCGGCCTCCGCGTGGTCGCCGCCCACCGGATCGATCACGAGGTGAACGCCCTCGCCACCGGTCAACTCCCTTGTGCGGAGCTTGAGATCCTCGTGGACGTAGTCGACGCCGGCCTCGGCACCCAGCTTGCGGGCGACCGTCAGCCGCTCCTGGCTCGACGCGGCGGCGACCACCCGCATCCCGAGCCGGGTCGCGATGTCGACCGCGGCCGAGCCGACCCCGCCCGCCGCGCCGAGCACCGCCACCCACTCCCCCGCGCCGCCCTGTCCGACGGTGACGAGGGAGTGGTAGGCGGTGGCGTACGTGACGTGGAACGCGGCGGCGTGCACCATGTCGAGCCCCTCGGGAACCTGGCGCAGACCTGCGACGGGCACCACGACCTGCTCGGCGAACGCACCGGTGAGCACCGCCCCGGCCACCGGTGAGCCGACGGGCGGGCCGGTGACACCGGGCCCCAACTCGGCCACCACACCGGCGAATTCGCTGCCCGGGGTGAACGGCAGCGGCGCGGGCACCTGGTAGCTGTTCGCCACGATCAGCACGTCCGGGAAGTTGACCGCGGCCGCGTGCACGCGGACCAGCACTTCGCCCGGGCCGGGCCGGAGTTCGTCGAGTTCAACGACCGAGAGACCACCGGGCGGCCCGTACTCCGTGCAGCGTGCGGCTCTCATCGCGCCCTTTCCACGGTCGTCGGCATCGCCGGGTCCCGGGGCAGCCCCAGTAGCTGCTCGGCGATCGTGTTGCGCTGGATCTCGGCGGTGCCCGCCCCGATCGACGAGGCGCGGGTGCGGAGGAACCCCCATACCCAGCGCCCGCGTTGGACGGCGTGCGGGTCGCGGCGGCCGAGGATTCCGTAGGGTCCCAGCAGGTCGAGGGCGAACTCGTGCAGCTCCTGCTCGAAGGTCACGATAAACAGGCGTGCCGTCGAAGAGGCGGGCCCTGGTTCGCCGTTGGCCATGATGTCGGCGATGGTCCGCATGCCGGTGAGCCGCATGACGCGTACCCGGATCTCGAAGTCCGCGAGCCGGTCGCGGACGATCGGATCGGCCGTCGCCCCGCGTTCGTGGGCGAGTTCGATCAGCTCGTCCAACACCCGCCGGTACAGGGCCGCTTGATTCATCGCCCCGGCCGCGCGCTCGTGCCCCAGGCTCGTCCGCACCAGCGGCCAGCCGCCGTTCTCCTCGCCGATGCGGTTGGCGACCGGGACGCGGACGTCGTCGAGGAAGATCTCGCAGAAGTGGGCGTCGCCGGTCAGGTCGCGCAGCGGCCGTACGGTCACGCCGGGAGCGTGCGCGTCGATCAGGAGGTAACTGATGCCGTCCTGGCGGGAGTCGGGCGGTCCGGTGCGGACGAGGGTGAAGACGATGTCGGCGATGTCGGCCGAACTGTTCCACACCTTCTGCCCGTTGACGACGTACTCCGCGCCTTCGCGACGTGCCGTCGTGCGCAGCGCGGGGAGGTCCGATCCCGCCTCCGGCTCGGAGTAGCCCTGGGCCCACACCATGTCGCCGCGCAGCATGGGGCGCAGGTGGTGCTCCTTCTGCTCGGGCGTGCCGTACTTGATGAGGGTGGGGGCGGCGATGCCCAGTCCGGTGCCCAGGGGTCCCGGGACGCGGGCGCGCGCGTACTCCTCCTGGTAGACGACCTGGCGGGCGAAGGACAGATCCATGCCGCCGTACGCGCGCGGCCAACTCGGGCCCGCGTAACCGGAGTCGTACAGCGTGGCCAGCCATTTCTTCTGCCAGGCGATCCGCTCGACGGGGTCCTTGGGGCGGCGGCCGGGGTGGTGCTCCGTCAGGAAGGCCCGCAGACGGGCGCGGAACTGTTCGTCGGTCTCGTCGGGCTCGCCGTCCACCGGAATCGTCATCGTCATCGCGGAGCCATGCGGATGCCACCGTCGAGGCGGACGGTCTGGCCGTTGAGGTACGGGTTCTCCAGCATCTCGACGGCGAGGCGGGCGAAGTCGTCCGGGTCGCCGAGTCGTTTGGGGTGCGGTACGGAGGCGGCGAGGCCGTCGCGGATGTCGGCGCGGAGGCGGCCGAGCATCGGGGTGTCCATGATGCCGGGGGCGATGGTGTTCACTCGGATCTGCCAGCTGGCGAGGTCTCGGGCGGCGACGAGGGTGATGCCGTGGACCCCGGCCTTGGCGGCGGTGTAGGAGGTCTGCCCGATCTGGCCGTCGAACGCGGCGACCGACGCGGTCAGGACCACGGCGCCCCGGTCGCCGTCGACCACCTCGTTGGCGGCGAGGCGGGCGGCGGCGAGGCGCAGCACGTTGTAGCTGCCGATCAGGTTGACGCGGACGACCTCGGCGAAGGTGGCGAGTTCTCCGGGATTGCGGTCGCGGTCGATGATCCTGGTGCGGTCGCCGCCGCGTCCGGCGCAGTGCACGACGCAGCGCAGGGTGCCGAGTTGCTGTGCGGCGTCGAGGGCGGCGGTGACCTCGGTCTCGTCCGTGACGTCGGTACGGACGAAGCGCGCGGCCTCGCCGAGGTCGGCGACGGCCTTGACGCCCTGTTCCTCGGAGATGTCGGCGAGGACGACACGTCCGCCGCGTTCGATGATGCGCCGCGCGGTGGCCAGGCCGAGCCCGGAGGCGCCCCCGGTGACGAGTGCCGCTGAACCGTCGATGTTCACACCCAACTCCTCATGGACTGCACGGTTTTGAAGACGAGTTCCGCAGGGTTTCGAAGGTGAGTTCCGCAGGGTTTCAAAGGCCCAGGGACTTGCTGATGATGAGCTTCATGACCTCGCTGGTGCCGCCGTAGATGCGGGTCACGCGGGCGTCCGCGTACAGGCGGGCGATCGGGGATTCGAGGATGTAGCCGTAGCCGCCGTGCAGTTGGAGACAGCGGTCGACGACGCGCCCCTGTGTCTCGGTGCAGACCAGCTTGGTCCGGGCCGCGTCCACGGGGTCCAGTTCGCCCGCGACGAGCGCGGTGACCGACGCGTCGAGCAGAGCTTGGGCGGCCGTCAACTCGGCGTCCAGGGAGGCGAGTTCGAACTTCGTGTTCTGGAACTGGGCCAGCGGTCTCCCGAACACGGTCCGGTCGCGGACGTAGGCGACGGTCAGGTCGATGGCGGTGCGGGCCTGGGCGACCGCGCCGACCGCGATGGCGAGGCGTTCCTGGGCGAGGTTGCGGCCGAGGAGGGTGAAGGCGGCGCCCTCCTCGCCGAGGAGGTTGGCGGCGGGCACGCGGACGTCGGCGAAGGAGAGTTCCACGGTGTCCTGGACGGCCAGGCCGATCTTCTCCAGCCTGCGCCCGACGGTGAAGCCGGGCATGCCCTTCTCGACGACGAGGAGGGACAGTCCGGCCCGCCGGTTGGCGGGGTCGACGGCGGTGCGGGCGACCACGATCACCAGGTCGGCGTGGTGGCCGCCGGTGATGAAGGTCTTCGCGCCGTTGAGTACGAAGTGGTCGCCGTCGCGGACCGCCCGGGTGGTGACGCCGGCGAGGTCGGAGCCGGTGACGGGCTCGCTCATCGCGATCGCGGTGTACAGCTCGCCGGAGGCCAACCCCGGGAGCCAGCGCGCCCGTTGCTCCGCGTTGGCCAGGCCGGTGAAGTACGGGACGACGATGTCCAGATGGGTCCGCAGGCCGCCGAGCGTGACGCAGGCGCGGGCGCACTCCTCCTGGATCACCGCGTTGTAGCGGTAGTCGTCCTGGCCGCCTCCGCCGTACTCCTCCGGGATCGACGTACCGATGATGCCGAGCTTGCCCAGTGCGGTGAACAGGTCGCGGGGGACCAGTCCGGCGCGCCGCCAGTCCTCGTACGACGGGACGACCTCACGGGCGAGGAAGTCACGGACCAGCAGACGGAAGTCCTCATGGGTCTCTTCGAACAGGGTCCGGCGCATCGGATCTCCTTCGGCTCGACCAATTCAGTATACCTAATTAGCCTCGCCGGACACAGACCGATACGGCGGACCGGCGCAGCGGAACGCCCCATGGGCCCAGGGCCGCATGGGGCGTTGCCGGTCGAACCTCAGGGAATCAGTGCCGGAATCAGTGCCACCAGGGGATCAGCGCGTCCAGGTGACGGCGCATCCGGTGCCGGGCCACCCCGGCGTCGCCCTCGACGATGGCGTCGAGGATCCGCTGGTGGACGTGCTGGACCTCGTCCGCAGCCGTGTCGCCGGGCAGCGGCCGGTCGTGTCCGGAGGCATGGCGGCGGAACAGCTCGGTAATGATCGACAGGAACAGCGCGAGCACCGGGTTGCCGGAGAGCGCGGCCAGTTCGGTGTGGAAGAGGTCGGCCTTGCGCGGGTCGTCGGCGGGGCCCTCCGTGCTCCAGCGGACGGCCTTGCCGAGCCGTTCGGTCACCTCTTTGTCGCCCTCCGCGACCCGGGCGGTGACCCGGGCGACGATGCCGAGTTCGATGGCGTTGCGGACGATCCGCAGGTCGTCGGCGGTGACGCCCTGGTACTCCAGGAACAGCGCCATGGTGTCGATGCTGGCCTGCGGTTCGGGCTCGGTGACGATCAGCCCGCCGCCGGGACCCCGGCGCATCCTGGCGACCGAGTGGTACTCCAACAGCCGTACGGCTTCCCGCAGTACGGCCCGGCTGATCGAGTAGCGGGCGAGCAGATCGGCCTCCGAGCCGAGCACCATGCCGGTCTGCCAGCCGCGCGCGGCGATGTCGTCGTGGATCCGCGCCGCGACCACTTCGGCGAGCTTGGCCCGGGGCCCCTCGACGAGTTCGGGATCGACGACATTGCCCGCGATCCGCTGCCCGCGCCGCACCCGGTGCTTCTCGATCCAGCCGGCCACCGACTCCAGGTGCGCGGTCAACTCGGTCTGAGCGCGGGCTCCGTCGTCGGCGACCACCGCGTCGACGACGGCTTTGTGCGCGCGGTGCGAGGTGTCCTTCGCGGCGTACATCTCGGACTTGGAGATACGGCGGGAGGTGTGCGCGTAGCGCGCGGTGAGCCGGGTGAGGACATCGACGAACAGGTGCAGCACCGGGTTCCCGGACAACTGGCCCAGCACGGGGTGGAGGGGGTCCTGCGAATGGACGCCGGGGTCGTCCCAGTGGTCGAGTTCGGCGGCGAGCGCGGTCCGGAGCGTCTCGATGCCCTCCTCGGTGATGCGGTCGGCGGCGAGTCCGGCGGCGATCGGCTCCAGCAGGAGGCGGGCCTGGAGCAGGTCCGTGACGCTCGTGCCGACGTATTCGAGGTAGATCACCATGGCGCGGGTGGCCGGTCCGGCGTCGGGCGCGCAGACGATCAGGCCACCGTTCGGGCCGCGCCGCATCCGGGCCACCTGGTGGTGCTCGACGAGCCGTACCGCCTCACGCAGCACCGCCCGGCTCACCCCGAGCCGCTCCCGCAGGTCCACTTCGGAGCCCAACGACTCGCCCACCGGCCAGCCCTGGCGGATCACGGTCGCCTCGATACGGCGAGCGGTCTGCGCGGCCAGCTTGCCGACCGGGACACCGGTCTCGCCGTCGGCGGGCTCGCGGTCGACGGCAGTCGCCATGGCCAACTCCTCTGGGGCGGATATTGCGGATCCCCAGTCTATTCGCCACCTGGGCCGCAGACGCGCGGTTCGGGTGCCGGGAAGCAAGTTGAGGCCACTTTTCCGGCCGCACGCCCCTGGCAACCGAGTGAACGGCATGGTTAGAGTAACCTCATTTCGCGGCACGGCCTGAGAACAGGGAGCCGAGAGCGATGCGCCTGGAGTCCACGCCCGAACTCGAAGCGTTCCGGAGGAAGGTGCGCGCGTTCGTCGCGGAGCACGCTCCGGGCACCAAGACCCACGCCGGGGTGCGCGCACCGGAGCCGGAACTGATGCCGGCGATCCGCGAGTGGACCGCCAAGCTGTACGAGGCGGGCTTCCTCGGGATCGACTGGCCGGCCGAGTACGGCGGCCGCCCCGACGCACACCCCCTGGAACCGTCGATCGTCGCCGAGGAGATCGCCCGCGCCCGGACCTGGCAGCCGATCGGCGCCGCCTCACTCGCCTCGGCCGCGCTGCTGGAGTTCGGCACCGACGACCAGCGGGCGCGCTTCCTGCCCCGGATCCGCTCCTGCGAGGACGTGTGGTGCCAGCTGTTCAGCGAGCCCGAGGCGGGCAGCGACCTTGCGGCGCTCCGGACGCGGGCGGTCCTCGATGGCGAGGGCGACGACGCGGTGTTCGTCGTGGACGGCCAGAAGGTGTGGACGACCAACGGCCAGCACGCCGACATGGGTTACCTGCTCGCGCGCACCGACCGCGAGGCCCCGAAGCACCAGGGCATCACGGCGTTCGCCCTCGATCTGCGCAGCCCCGGCATCGACATCAGGCCGTTGCGGGAGATCACCGGGACGACCGACTTCAACGAAGTCTTCCTGGACGGTGTCCGCATCCCGGCCGCGAACGTGATCGGCCGGGTGAACGACGGCTGGCGGGTGGCGATGAGCAGCCTCGGCCACGAGCGCTCCGGCGTGGGCGCCCGCGGGGTCGAACTGGTCGCCGTACTGGACGACTTGCTGCATCTCGCCGCTCGCACGACGGTCGACGGCGGCCCCGCGCTCGACGACTCGGCGACCCGGCAGGCGATCGGCGAACTGGCCACGCGGGTACAGGTGAACGCCGCGCTGACCGGCCTCGCCCAGTCACGGATGCTGCACGGCACGGAACAGCCGGCCGACGCCCTCCTCGGCAAGATCTTCTTCAGCGAACTCAACCACGACCTGGTCGACTTCGGCCTGAGTCTGCAGGGCACGGACGGACTGCTGGTCGAGGGCGACGAGGACGCCGTGGCGGACGGCTGGTGGCAGGACGCGCATCTGTACTCGCGGGCGTACACGATAGCCGGCGGGGCGAACGAGGTGCTGCGCACGCAGGTCGCCGAGCGGGGGCTCGGGATGCCGCGAGAGCCTCGCCGACCGACCTCGGGCATGAAATAGACCACTCGGTCAATACGCGCGCTTCACGTTTCTCCGCCGATCACCGGAAAGCCTTCACGGACCTTCCGGAAGATTGATTGTACCGATCGGTCGACGTATGGTTCCGTCAGGTGCGGGCCCGACGAGAGGACGACAGAACCATGACCGAGAGCGTGGCCGGAACCGACGTCGCCGAGGATCTGCCGGAGTACCCGTCGCCCCGATCGGGCCAGTGCCCGTTCGCGCCGCCGCCGGGGCTGCTCAAGCTGCACGACACGGGCAAGGCCCTCGTCCGGGCGAAGACGTGGGACGGCACGACCCCGTGGGTCGTCACGACGCACGCGGCCCAGCGTCAGCTGCTCACCGATCCCCGGCTCAGCGCGAATATCGGTGCCCCCGGATACCCGCACACGACCGAGGCGATGAAGGCGCACGCGTCCCATATCCAGCCGTCGATCAACAACACCGACGGTGCCGAACACACCCGCTGGCGGCGCATGTTGACGAGTTCGTTCACGCGTCACCGCATGGAGAAGATCCGCCCGGAGATCCAGCGGATCACCGACGACCTCATCGACAAGATGCTCGCGGGCCCCAACCCGACCGAGCTGAACGAGGCGTTGTCACTCCCGCTGCCGTCGCTGATGATCTGCGCGCTCCTCGGGGTGCCGTACGAGGACCACGACTTCTTCCAGGAGCACGCGGGAGTCACCAACGCGCGCTTCAAGACGCCGGAGAAGGCGGCGGAGAGCACGGCGACCGTGCGCCGCTACATCGCCGGGCTCATCAAGGCCAAGATGGACGATCCCGGTGAGGACGTCCTCTCCGATCTCGGCGCGCGCATCAAGGCGGGCGAGCTGTCCATGGAGGAGGCCGCGCCCCTGGGGCACATCTTGCTGGTCGCCGGTCATGACACCAGCGCCAACATGATCACGCTGGGCACCGCGCTGCTGCTGGAGAACCCCGGCCAACTCGCGGGTCTGCGCGAGCACTCGGACGATCCGAAGTACGTGACGAGCACGGTCGAGGAACTGCTCCGCTACCTCACCATCCCGCACCTGCTGGCACGCCGGGCGGTGCTGGACGACATCGAGATCGACGGGGAGACCATCCGCGCGGGCGAGGGCGTCATCGCGTCACTGCCCGCCGCGAACTGGGATCCGCAGGCATTCCCGGACCCCGAGAGGCTCGACCTCACCCGCACCGCGTCCCACCACCACGCGTTCGGCTGGGGCCCGCACCAGTGCGTGGGACAGCAGCTGGCGCGCATCGAACTCCACGTCGTCTTCAGCACGTTGTTCCGCCGCATCCCGACACTCCGACTCGCCGTGGACGTCTCGGAGTTGAAGTTCAAGGAGGACTCCCAGGCCTACGGCATCTACGAGTTGCCGGTGGCCTGGTGATCCCTCCGGCCGGCACGCGTCACGGAAGCAGTTCGATGATCGTGGCGTTGGCCGTGCCGCCGCCCTCGCACATCGTCTGAAGGCCGTAGCGCAGGTTCCGTTGCCGCATCCGGGCGAGCAGCCGGGTCATCAGGATGGCGCCGGAGCCGCCGAGCGGGTGGCCGACCGCGATGGCGCCGCCGAGCGGGTTGAGCCGCTCGGGATCGGCGCCGGTCTCGGCCAGCCACGCCAACGGCACTGGTGCGAACGCCTCGTTGACCTCGTACGCTCCGATGTCCTCGATGGTCAGGCCGGAGCGGCGCAGCACCTTCTCGGTCGCGGGGATCGGGCCGGTCAGCATCATGACCGGGTCCGCGCCGCTCACCGCGCCCGAGTGGTAGCGGGCGATCGGCTTGAGGCCCAACTCCCTTGCCCGTTCGCGAGTTGTGATGAGCAGGGCGGCAGCGCCGTCGGAGATCTGGGAGGCGTTCCCGGCGTGGATCACACCGTCCTCCTTGAACGACGGCTTGAGTTTGGCGAGTGTCTCGACCGAAGTGCCGCGCCGCAGGCCCTCGTCGACGGTGAACTTGGTGCCGTCGATCTCGATGGGCACGATGTGGTCATCGAAGATCCCCGAGTCGATCGCCGCGGCGGCCTTGGCGTGCGACTCGGACGCGAACTCGTCGAGCCGGGTCCGGCTGAGCCCCCACCGTTCAGAGATCAGCTCGGCACCGACACCCTGACTGAACTGGAACCCGTCGTAACGGGCCAGCACGGCGGGCCCGTACGGCTGGCCGGTGGTCCGGTGCGAGCCGAGCGGGACCCTGGTCATGGTCTCCACGCCACCCGCCACCACCAGGTCGTACTGCCCGGCCATCACGGCATGCGCTGCGGAGTCGACGGCCTGTTGGCTGGAGCCGCAGGCCCGGTTGATCGTCACGCCGGGCACATGCTCGGGCCAGCCCGCGGCGAGTGCGGCAAACCGGGCGATGTTGCTCGACTGGTCGCCGATCTGCGTGACACAGCCCCACATCACGTCGTCCACGGTGCCGGGGTCGACGCCGGTGCGTTCCACCAGCGCGGTGAGCACGTGCGCCGACAGGTCCGCCGCGTGCACGGCGGCGAGGGAGCCGTTGCGCTTGCCTATGGGCGTGCGGACGGCGTCGACGATGACGGCCTCTGGCATGGAAGGGTCCTCTCGGTCAGTGGGGGTACTGCACGGCGGCGCCGTTGTCGACGAGTTGGTCGACGCCGGCGATCTCCCAGTCCCGGAGCACCGCGCGGGTGTCGGCGCCCACGGGTGGTGCCGCCGGGCCGGGGCTCGAGGGTGTCGCCGAGAAACGGGGTGCAGCGGCGGGCTGGACGACGCCGTCGCGGGTGAACAGGCTGCCGCGTGCGGCCAGTTGGGGGTGTGCCGCGGCTTCGGTGAGGCCGAGGACGGGTGCGACGCAGGCGTCGGTGCCCGCGAACTGGGCCGCCCATTCGTCGCGGGTGCGTTCCGCGAACCGTTCGGTCAGCCGGCGGCGCAACTCCGGCCAGGTGGACCGGTCGTGCTGGAGATCCGGATCGACGTCGAGCTTCAGCAGGTCGATCAGGCACCGGTAGAACTTCGCTTCAAGGGCGCCGACTGCCACATGTCGGCCGTCCTTCGTCCCGTAGACGGCGTAGAACGGCCAGCCGCCGTCGAGTTGATTGACCCCGCGCTCGTCGGTCCACGCGCCGCGCCCGAGTTTGCCGAAGGTGCTCGCGAGGAGATGGGCCGTCCCGTCGACGATCGCCGCGTCGACGACCTGGCCGACTCCCGTGCGTCCTACGGCATGCAGGGCCGCAAGCACGCCGATGACGAGGTAGCAGCCGCCGCCCCCGAAGTCGCCGACGAGGTTGAGCGGTATCTGCGGCGGCCCGCCCGCCTCCCCCATCGCACCGAGCGCGCCGGTGAGAGCGATGTAGGTGAGGTCGTGTCCGGCGGCCGCGGCGAGGGGCCCGGTCTGGCCCCAGCCGGTCATCCGGCCGTAGACCAGGCGTGGGTTACGGGCGAGGCACTCGTGCGGTCCGATGTTCAAGCGCTCGGTTACGCCGGGACGGAAGCCTTCGATCAACACATCAGCACGCTGGGCGAGTTGGAGGAGTGCCGGCGGACCTCCCGGATGCTTCAGGTCGAGGACGACCGAGCGCTTGCCCCGGTTGAGCACGTCCGCGGGGCCGCCCGCGTCGGGTTCGTCCGCCCGCTCGGGCCGGTCCACCCGGACGACCTCCGCGCCGAGGTCGGCGAGGAGCATCCCGGCGAACGGGCCCGGGCCGATGCCACCGAGTTCGACCACGCGGCAGCCGGACAGCGGTCCTGTGGTCACAACACCCTCCCTGGGAGTCCGAGTTGCGGATCCTGACGGTTCTACGGCGCTGTCAGCGTCCCTTCCAGACCGGTGGCCGCTTCTCGGCGAAGGCGGCGGCGCCTTCCCGCGCGTCCTCGGACGAGAACACCGGCGACGCGATCTCGGCCTGCCGGATCCAGCCCTCCTCCAGCGTCCAGTCGGCGGCGGACTGTGCGATCTGCTTGGTCGCGGCGACGGCGAGGGGCCCGTTCGCGGCGATGGTCGTGGCGAGTTCCAGCGCGCCGGCGAGTGCGCCACCCTCGTCGGTGAGCCGGTTGACCAGTCCGACCTCGGCCGCGCGTACGGCGGTGATGGGTGCTCCGGTCAGCAGCAGCTCCAACGCGACGGCGTAGGGCACCCGTTGGGGCAGCCGCAGTGCGGCGCCGGCCCGGGCGACCAGGGACCGTGTCACCTCGGGGACACCGACGCGTGCCGTGCGGGAGGCCACGACGAGATCGCAGGCGAGCAGCAGCTCGAAGCCGCCGGCCAGCGCCCAGCCCTCGACGGCGGCGATCAGCGGTTTGCGGGGCGGGGTGATGGTGATCCCGCACAGGCCGCGGCCCTCGATCGCGGGGCTCTCGCCGCGCAGCCAGGCCTTGAGGTCCATCCCCGCCGAGAACGTGCCTCCGGCTCCGGTGAGCACGCCGACCCGCAGTTCGTCCGACTCGTCCAGCTCGTCCACGGCGGCGGCGACTCCGGCGGCCACCCCCGCGTCGAGGGCGTTCTTCACCGCGGGACGGTTGATCGTGATGACCTGGACCGCGTCCCGGCGCTCCACCAGCACTTCGTCCGACATCCTGCCTCCTGATGCTCGTTCTCGATTGCCGATCACTTGACCGCGAACCGCTCCAGTTCATGGGCGACCATGCCGTCCAGGTCCGCGGCGGGCGGCGACGGAAGGTCGACGGCCCGTTCCCTGGTCGGCAGGAGCACAACTGCCCTGCCCGGTGTGGTGACTTCGCCGCGCTGGTTCTCGCAGCGCACCTCGATGTGCACCTCGTTCCGTCCGTCCACCCGCCGCTTGCCGACGACCGTGCCGCGCACCCAGGTGGTGTCGCCGAGGTAGTTGAACTTGCGGTGTTCGCACCGGAGTTTCCACAGCCAGCCGTCGTCGCCGATCCAGTCGGTGAGGAGATGGCAGAGCCAGGTCTCGCGCATGCCGCCGTAGTCGTAGGGGTTGGGGAGGCCCAACTCCCGGGCCCGTTCGGGTTCCCAGTGCAGGCGTTGGACGGTGTCCGGAACGCCCAGCCGGTTGGGCGGGTAGAGCCCGGGAGCCTTGCGCCGTACGGCCGCCGCGATGCCGAACGCCCCGGGCGGGGTGAGCTGCATGCCCCAGCCCAGGTGCCAGACGACGACATCCGTGGTGGTCAGCGGGCCCTTCACCCGGGGTTGCAGTACGTCCCCGACCTCGACGTCCTCCCAGTGGCGGGGCTCGGCACCGCGCCTGGTCTCGGCGGCGTACGCCGCGTCGATCTCGGCCAATTGGTCGGGCGTGTACGGCGGTTGTTCCAGTGCTTCCTTGGCCCGCTTCTTCGACGTGTGCCGCTCGGCGTTGATCCAGGTGCCGCGCCGCAGGGCGTGCATCTCTCCGCGCCCGTTGGCGTAGAGGTAGTCGCGGACCACGTGTGCGGTACGTCCGCCGAAGCTGCTCTGCTTGAGCGCCACCCCGACCTGGGTCTGCAACACCCGGCAGCGGTCGCCCAGTTGAAGGGGCCGCCACCACTCGAACTCCATCACCGCCTGGTAGGAACCGAGGCCGGCGAAGGGGTCTCCCTTGAGCAGTGCCTTGGTCTCCGGGTCCGGTGTCGGGGCCGCGTCCTCCCCCATCGTGTAGAGGAAGGTCGGCGGTGCGACGAGGGCGCCCCAGCGGGTCTTCGCCGCGTACTCGGGGTCGCAGTAGAGCGGGTTGGCGTCGCCGTAGCCGTAGGCGAAGTGGCGTGAACCGTCCCAGGTGACCTCGTAGTTGTGCGGTGGATTGTGCTGCGGCTGGGGTACGCCGAGGCGGCGCCGGGAGCGTTCGACCGCCTCGTCCGTCAGCATGCCGAACCGCTCGGCCGCCCTCTCCTCGGTCTCGCTCACCGCTCAACCTCCGTGCTGGTCACCGCAGTTCCTCCTTCGGGCGCTCAGGCCTTGGTGTGTTCGGTGAGCCGCGCCCGTACGAGGTCGAGCAGTTCGACGCGGCTCACCTTGCTCGACGGGGTGCGGGGCAGTGCGTCGAGGACGACGATGTGGGCCGGTACCTCGTACGGGGTGAGGTGGGCGCGGCACAGGGCGGTCAGTTCGGGCTCGTCGGGAGGGGGCTCCCCCGGTGCCAACTCGACGGCCGCGACCGGTACTTCACCGAGCCGTGGGTCGGGCAGTCCGGCAACTGCCGCCTCGCGTACGGCGGGATGAGTCTCCAGGACGCGTTTCACCACCTCCGGCTGCACTTTGAAGCCGCCCCGGATGATCGCGTCGTCGGCACGGCCCTCGATCCACACGAACCGGTCGGCGTCGATCCGGGCGAGGTCGCTGGTCCGCACCCAGGTCCGGCCGCCGTGCGTGCTCTGCTCGGTGCGCACTTCGAGCCGTCCGGTACGGCCGACCGGCAGCTCGGTGCCGTCCTCGCCGGTCACCCTCAACTCGACGCCGGAGAAGGCGCGTCCGGCGCTGCCCGCCTTGCGCTGCCACCAACGGTCGTGCAGCGGCAGGGTCCAACCGGCGACGGCTCCGGCGAACTCCGTTGCGCCGTAGGTCATCAGGACCGGGATGCCGTACGTCCGGTAGAAGGCGTCGGCAAGTTCGGGCGGGCAGGGTGCCGTGCCCGAGGTGACCACCTGGAGGGTGGCGAGGCGTTCCTTCCGTACATGGGCGTCGAGTACGGCGCGCAGCGCGGCCGGTACGAGGCTTGCCGCGCGGAGTCCGTGGCGTTCCACCGCGCTGACCCAGGGTTCGACGGCGAACCTCGGCATCAGCAGCATGCGGCGTCCGGTGGCGAGGCAGGCCAGTGCCCGCCACAGGCCGCCGATGTGCACGAGCGGTGTGGCCACGAGGGATGCCGACTCGGACAGGAGCCGGTCGTCCTTCCGTGTCTGTCCGCCGGAGACGAGGGCCTGGTCGAGCTGTCCGATGCGCAGGTGGACGCGTTTCGGGGGGCCGGTGGTACCGGAGGTGAGCATCTCGACGGCGATGCCCGGGCGGGCCGGTGCCTCGGTGGGTGCCGTGCCGCCGGCGGGCCGTAGAGTCCCGTCGGTGGCCAGTTCGAGGGCGGCGCCGTACCTGGTCACGGCGTCGAGGACGCCCTCGCGGGCGAGGACCTCGGCACCGGACACCACGACGGGTGGCTCGCAGCGGGCGATGTCGGCGGCGAGGCGTGCGGCGGGCTGGAGCGGGCTGAGCATGACCAGGCAACGTCCGGAGGCGATGACCGCGGCGACCGCGGCGACGTGTTCGGGCCGGTTCTCCAGGACGACCCCGACGCGGGCGCCGGCGTGCAGGCCCAGCGCGTCGAGTGCGTCGCGGAGTTCCTGCGCGGTCCGCTGGACCTGCCCCCAGGTCCACCAGTTCCGGTCGTACTCGATCGCCTCGGCAGCCGCGGGCGCTTCCGCCAGCAGGCGGGACAGGCGGTCGCGAATTCCCACGTGATCAGCCTTTCGACAGGACGTCGGTCTCAGATTCCGACCAGGTCGGCCAACCGGGCCCGGTGCATGGCCGGTCCCCCGAACAACTGCTCCGACGACTTCGCGCGCTTCAGATACAGGTGCGCGTCGTGCTCCCACGTGTAGCCGATACCGCCGTGGATCTGAATGTTCTCCTTGGCCGCGTGGGTGAAGGCGTCCGCGCAGCAGGCCGCGGCGAGCGCGGCGGACACCGGCAGTTCGGAGGAGCCCTCGGCGGCCACGGTCGTGGCGTGGTAGGCCGCCGACCGGGCGCCCTCGACCTGGACCAGCAGGTCGGCGCACTTGTGCTTGATCGCCTGGAACGATCCGATGGGCCGCCCGAACTGCACCCGGACCTTCGCGTACTCGACGGCCGCGTCGAGACAGGCCTGCGCTCCGCCGACCTGCTCGGCGGCGAGCGCCACGGCCACGAGGTCGAGCACGGTGCGCAGATGCACCGAGGCGTCATCGTCCGACCCGATCCGCCGCGCGGGCGCGCCATCCAGGTCGACGCGGGCCAGCCGTCGGGTCGGGTCGAGGGTCTCCAGCCGGGTGCGGGTCACGCCGGGCGCGTCACCGTCGACGGCGAACAGCGCGGGTCCGGTGTCGGTACGGGCCACGACCAGGATGAGGTCCGCGGTGTGGCCGTCGACGACGAACATCTTGGTGCCCGACACCGTCCCGTTCCCGGCGGACGTCTCGATGTCCTCCGGCCGCCACGAGCCGCTCGCCTCCGCGAGCGCCAGCGTGGCGGTCGTCGAACCGTCGGCGATCGCGGGCAGCCAACGCGCCTTCGCCGCCTCGTCGTTGGATGCCGCGAGGGCCTGTCCGGCGAGGGCCACGGTCGCGAAGTACGGCGACGGCAGCAGCACCCGGCCCAGCTCCTCCAGTACGATCCCCAACTCGACCGGGCCGCCGCCGAATCCGCCGTAGGCCTCCGGCAACGCCAGTCCGTGCAGCCCGAGTTGGTCGGCCATCTGCCGCCACAGCCGGGGATCGTGCCCCTCGTCGGAGTCCATCGCGCGGCGCACCGCCGCACTCGGCGCCTTCTCGGCGAGGAACCGCCGTAGTGTCGTGCGGAGTTGTTGCTGCTCCTCGGTGAACGTCATTGCCACGTCGGTGCCTTCGAGCGGAGGTAGGCGGCGAAGTCCGGTATGCGGGTGCGGTCCACGATCTCGATGCGGACGCCCCACGGATCGAGGTGGTAGGCGAAGATCGCCATGGCGCCGTCGACCACCGCGCAGGCCTCCAGCGGAAACCCTGCCTCCTCCAACCGTTTGGACGTGGTCTGCAGGTCGTCGCAGAAGTAACCGAGGTGATGGGTGGCGAGATGTGCGGCCGGCGTCCACGGTGTCCCCGGGATCTCCTGCACGAGTTCGATGTGCGGGGCGTCCAGTGAGTACGCGTAGCGCAGCGGGAGCACGCGCTCGCCGTCCGCGAGGCGGACCGGGAGGTCGGCGGCCATCGTCTCGGTCCAGCGGTGGCCCGCGACCTCGGTGAGGCGGGTCTTCCACGCCTCGATGTCCGGGACGACAATTCCCGTGTGGTACAGGTCCGTTGCGCTGAGCGGATGCGTCATGGCGTCGTCGCTCACCACTCGAGCCGGAGCTGCTTGATGCCGTACATGTTGCCGTGCTGTTCGAGGTCCTGGCCGGGGGTGATCCGGTAGTCGGGGATGCGCCGGTGCCATTCCTCGACGGCCACGTTGAGTTCGAGGCGGGCGAGGTGGGAGCCCAGACAGCGGTGCGGGCCGGAGCCGAACGCGATGTGGTTGGTGGACTTGCGCCGCAGGTCCACTTCGAGGGGGTGCTCGAAGCGCTCCGGGTCGCGGTTGCTGACCGCGAGCGGCAGCATCACCATCTCCCCCGCCCGCACCGGGCAGCCGCCGATCTCCACGTCCTGGGTCGCCTTGCGGGCGGGCACGACGAACGAGTAGACGCGCAGGATCTCCTCGACCGCCGTGGGGATCAGCGCGGGGTTCTCGACGATCGCCCTGCGCTGTTCCGGGTGTGTGGCGAAGTGGTAGAGAGCCCAGCCGATCGAGATCGGGACCGTGTCGAAGCCGGCCTGGAACAGCAGGATGCAGAACGCGTGCATGTCCCGGTCGCTGATGGGCTCGTCGTCGATCGTCCAGGTCATGGCGCGGGACAGCAGGTCGTCACGGGGCGCGTCGCGCCGGACGGCGATCTGTTCCTCGAAGTACTCCGACACGGCACGCATGGCGCTCAACTGCCGCTCGCCGTCCGGGTCTTCACGGTGGGACAGGTGCAGCAGATCGTGGATCCAGTCGAGGAACCGCGCGAGGTCCTCCTCGGGCAGACCCATCAGGCGCATGAAGATCAGGGTCGGGAAGCGACGGGCGAACGCGTCGAGGACGTCGGCGGAACCGCTGTCCTTCAGCCCGTCGACGAGGCCGGACGCGACCTCCCGCATCTCCGGTTCCCGGGCGGCGACGGTCTTGGGCGAGAAGGCGCTGCCCAACAGCCGCCGCCACGCGGTGTGTTGGGGCGGGTCCAGCATCTCCGGGATCCACAGGAACCTGGGGTCGGGGTCGAGGGCCGTCACGGAGGTGTTCGAGAAGGTCCGCCAGTCCTGCAACGCCTGCTGTACGGCCTCGCCCTCGGTGACGACCCAGTACCCGCGCGCAATGGTGCTCCGGAATCCGGCGTGGGTGCGGGCCATCTCGTCCCAGCGTTCCTGATGGCTGAGGACCGGGCCGCCGAGGCGGTTGTCGAAGTGGTAGGCGGGGACGCCCTGGTGGGTCCCGTCGGGTTCGAGGGTCGCGCTCATGACGGCTCCTTTCGCACGGTCTGCTCATCTCCTGCGGCCAGCACGTCTCGTACGCTCCGCGCGTCTCGTACGGCCTTCACATCTCCTACGGCCTTCACGTCGCCGCGCCGTCGATCTTCAGCGCGATCAGCTCCTCGTCGGAGAGACCGAGCGAGCGCAGGACCTCGTCGGTGTGCTCCGCGAACTGCGGTGCCCTCGTCAGGTCGACCGGGGTCTCGTCGAACTGCACGGGGCTGGCGACGAGTTCGCGGTCCAGTCCGTCGGCGTCGACGACCGGGGCGATCAGTCCGTTGGCACGCAGCGAGGGGTCCTGGCCGACCTCCCAGGCGTTCTGCACCGCCGCCCACTGGCCCTCTCCGCGTGAGAGGATCTCGACCCACTCGGCGAAGGGGCGGGACTCGATGAGACCGGCGACGATGTCGGCGGCCTCCGCCGCGTTGGCCATCAACTTCTCGGTGCTGTCGAAGCGTTCGTCGGTGCCCAGTTCCTCGCGGCCGGCGAGCTTGCAGAACTCGGCCCAGTACCGGCCGGGTTGGAGCATCGACAGTTCGATCCAGCGGTCGTCCGAGGTGAGGTAGGCGCCGATCAGCGGGTTGGTGCGCGATCCGTGCCGGGGCTGGACGTTCGGCGGGAGCGGACCGCCGTTCATCAGCGCCAGGTTGACCGTGAACTGGGTCGCCCAGGCGCCGACGCCGAGCAACGACACGTCCACCACCGAGGGTTCACCGGTCGTCGCGCGGGAGTAGAGGGCGGCGGCGATGCCACCGGCGATCGTCATCCCGCCCATCGAGTCGCCGTAGGCTCCGGCGGGCATCCGGGTCATCCGGTCCGCGCCCTGCGGGGTGACCCCGGCGGCGCTGCCGCCGCGCGCCCAGAAGGCGGTGCTGTCGTAGCCGCCCTTGGTGGCCTCGTCGCCGTGCGGGCCGAAGCCGCTGCCGCGCACGTAGATGATGTCCGGGTTGATCGCCCGAATGTCCTCGACGTCGATGCGCAGTTTGGCGCGCGCCTCGGGCAGGAAGTTCGTGAGGAACACGTCGCTGGCGCGGACCAGGTCCTCGAACACCTTGCGGGCGGACGGTTTCTCCAGGGCGAGGCCCACGCTGCGTTTGCCCCGGTTGGGGCCCTCGACTATCGGGAAGAACGACGACCCCTTGCTGGCGGCCTCGTAGCCGAGGACCCGGACCAACCCGCGCTGGGCGTCGCCGCGTTCGGCATGCTCGATCTTGATCACATCGGCGCCCCAGTCCGCGAGCACGGCGCCCGCCGCCGGGACGAAGGTGAACTGGGCTACTTCGAGAACGCGTACGCCCTCCATCGGCCTGCGCATCGACCAACTCCTCATACTCATTCCGCCGTCACGCGCTCCGAGTATGGACCGAACCTCGCTAAAAAGTATACTGTTTTGCCGTCACCGACCGACCCGCACCTTCCGGAGGGCCGATGCTGGACTTCTCGACCGAACCCGAGTTCCAGGCCAAGCTGGACTGGGCGGCGGCCTTCGTACGGGAGGAGGTCGAGCCGCTCGACCTGCTCTTCCCGCACGGCGGCGACCCGTACGACACGCGCAACGAGAAGGCGCGCGCGATCCTCAAGCCGCTCCAGGAGCAGGTCCGCGCGCAGGGCCTGTGGGCGTGCCATCTCGGCGCCGAACTCGGCGGCGCGGGCTACGGCCAGGTGAAGCTCGCGTACCTCAACGAGATCCTCGGCCGCTCCTACTGGGCCCCGACGGTCTTCGGCACCGCGGCCCCGGACACCGGCAACGCCGAGATCCTGGCGATGTTCGGCACCGACGAGCAGAAGGCGCGCTATCTGCAGCCGCTCCTCGACGGGGACATCGTCTCCACCTTCTCGATGACGGAACCGCAGGCCGGAGCCGATCCGAAGGAGTTCGTGTGCCGGGCCCGGCGCGAGGGGGACGAGTGGGTGATCGACGGGGAGAAGTGGTTCTCCTCCAACGCCCGGTACGCGGCCTTCCTCATCGTCATGGCCGTCACCGACCCGGAGGCCGCGCCGCACGCCCGGATGTCGATGTTCATCGTCCCGGCCGAGACACCCGGCATCGAGATCAAGCGCAACGTCGGCACGATGGACGAGCGCGACTCCCTCGACGAGGGCATCCACGCCTACATCCGCTACGACCGGGTGCGCGTCCCCCTCGACGCCATGCTCGGCGGTCCCGGCGAGGGTTTCAAGGTCGCGCAGGCCCGGCTCGGCGGGGGCCGTGTGCACCACGCGATGCGGACCGTCGGCAAGTGCACCCGCGCCTTCGACATGATGTGCGAGCGAGCGCTGTCCCGGCGGACTCAGGGCACTCTTCTCGCCGAGAAGCAGGCGGTGCAGCAGTTCATCGCGGACTCGTGGGTGGAGTTGCAGCAGTTCCGGCTGCTGGTGCTGCACACGGCCTGGCTCATCGACACCCAGCCGCACGGCGCGACCCGCACCCAGATCGCGATGTGCAAGGTCCAGACGGCGAAGGTGCTGCACGACGTCATCCAGCGCGCCCTGCATCTGCACGGCTCGCTCGGCACCACCAACGAACTCCCCCTTGCGAAATGGTGGATGGCCGCACCGAACCTCGCCCTCGCCGACGGCCCCACCGAGGTCCACCGCACCACGATCGCGAAGCAGTTGCTGAAGAACCGCCGTCCGGCCGAAGGCCTGTTCCCCAGCGAGCACATCCCGCCCCGGCTGGAGGCCGCCCGCAAGCGCTACGCGCACATCCTCGACGACGAGAGCCTCGCCGGCCGGGTGGACGCATGAGCGCCGGGCGCGACACCAAGTCCCTTGCTCCGGCAGACCTGTTCGACCTCTCGGGCAAGGTCGCGCTCGTCACAGGCGGCAGCCGGGGCCTCGGTCTCGCGATGGTGCGCGCGTTCGCCACCGCGGGCGCCGACATCGTGATCGCCAGCCGCAAGCTCGACGCGTGCGAGACGGCGGCCGCCGAGGTCCGCGATCTGGGCCGCCGCGCTCTGCCGGTCGCCGCCCACGTCGGCCACTGGGACGACCTGGCACGCCTCACCGACGCGGCCTACGCGGAGTTCGGGAAGGTCGACGTCCTGGTCAACAACGCCGGCATGTCACCCCTCGCCCCGTCCTCCGCCGACACGAGCGAGGAACTCTTCGACAAGGTGATCGGCGTCAACTTCAAGGGCCCGTTCCGGCTGGCCTCGTTGATCGGCCGACGCATGGCCGAGGGAGACGGCGGCTCGATCATCAACGTCTCCTCCTCCGGCGCGCTGATGCCCCAACCGCGCTTCGGCCCCTACGCCGGCGCCAAGGCCGCCCTCAACGCCCTCACCACGGTCTTCGCCCTGGAGTACGGCCCGATCGTACGGGTCAACACGATCTCGGCCGGCCCCTTCCTCACGGACGTCTCCAAGTCCTGGGCGGAGGATAAACGCCAGACCACACGCAGCGCGATCGGGCGCCCGGGGCAGCCGGAGGAGATCGTCAGCACCGCGCTGTATCTGGCGAGCGACGCGTCCAGCTATACGACGGGAGCGCTGATCCGGGTGGACGGCGGGCTGTACTAGCCGAGCAACTCCAGCGCCTTGTCCAGCAGTTCGGGCAGCGCGGGCAGCATCCGCCGGTGCATGTCGTTCAACTCCCCCGCTTTCCTCCCCCGTTTGATCAGCAGCGCGGTCGCGGCCGACTCCTTGTACTTGGTGAGCGCCTCGAACCACGCGAGGTCCCGCAGCGGTTCACCGCGCAACTCCTCGTAGATGTCGACGAGTTCGGCCTTGGTAGGCATGCCCGTCGGCTCGTCCGACAGGGCGGCGGGGTGGTGGGCCTCGTCGGTGAAGAAGGTCAGCCAGGTCATGTCGACGCGGGGATCGCCGAGCGACCAGATCTCCCAGTCGATGATCGATGTCACCGAGCCGGCCTCGCACAGGGTGTTGCCGAGCCGGTAGTCGCCATGGGTGAACACCGGTGTCATCGCGGCGGGCACGGTGGCGTGCAGTCGGGCGGCGACCGCCTCGTGGCCGGTGCTCAGGTCGTCGGAGACGGTGCCGAAAGCGCGGGTCCAGCGGCCGATCTCGGCGTCCAGGGTCATGGCCGGTTCCGCCGCGAGGGCCGTGCGGAGCGGGTCCACGCGGTGCAGGTCGGCGAGCATCCGGGCCGCGTCGAAGGCACGGGACCGTACCTGGCCCGGGGTGAGGGTGCCGCGGGGCACGAGCACCGGTTCCACACACTCGCCGGGCACGAGTTCCATGGCCACGAAGGGCTGGACCGCCGGAGGCGCGCCCGCGTCACAGAACAGCACTTTCGGCACCCTCACACCTGGCTGTCCGGCCAGGGCCGCCATGAGCCGTGCCTGCCGCAGCACGTCCCGGTTGCGGACGGGGGCCAGGCCGGGCGGGGCCACCTTGAGGACGACGCGTTCATAGCCGTCCGGGACACCCGAGAGGACGGCGACGTACGTCAGGCTCGACGTGCCGCCGGTGAGCGGTTCGACGCCGTCCACCGTGGCACCGGGGATCCAGCCGCCGACCACGGCGGCCGTACGGTCCGTCAACTCCCGTATCAACGCGGGGCTGTTGGTGGTAACGCTCATGCCTGCCCCTTCGTCCCGTTCTCGGGTGCGGTCAGTGCCGCCACGATGTCGCGGCGGATCAGCTTGCCGGTCACCGTGCGCGGGAGTTCGGTCCAGTACGTGATGCGTTCCGGGGTCTTCGAACCGCGCAGGGTGCCGCGTACGGCCGCGCGCAGCGCCCCCGCGTCGGCCTTCGCGCCGTCACGTGGGACCACGACGGCCTCGATGCGCTGACCCCACTCCTCATCGGGGACGCCGACGACGACTGCGTCGAGCACGTCCGGGTGCCGTAGGAGGACGTCCTCGATCTCGGCGGGCGCGATGTTCTCCGCGCCGCGGATGATCGTGTCGTCGGCTCTGCCCTCGATGTGGACGTAGCCGTCAGCGTCGAGGCGGCCCCGGTCGCGGGTGTGGAAGAAGCCCCGCTCGTCGACCGCCGAGCCCTGCCCGGCGTACTCCCCCGAGACCTGCTCGCCGCGCACCCAGATCTGCCCGGTCTCTCCCGCTCCGAGCAACTCCCCGGCAACGTCGCGGACTTCGATCTCAATGCCCGGCACCGGCAGTCCGGCCGAGCCCAGCCGGGCGCGTACCTCGGGGTCGTCGCTCGCGATCGCCGCCCGGTGTTCGGCCGGGCCGAGCACCGAGACCGTGGACGAAGTCTCCGTCAGGCCATAGGCGTTGACGAAGTCCACCCCCGGCCAGGTGCGCAGTGCCGTCTCGATCACCCGCACCGGCATCCTGGCTCCGCCGTACGCGAGCGAGCGCAGTGAGGGGACCGAACGGTCCAGCCCCTCCGTGTCCATGATCCGGGCGAGCATGGTCGGGACCAGCATCGCGTGGGTGATCCGCTGCTCCCGGACGAGGGCGAGCCAGCTCTCCGGGGTGAACTGGTCGAGGGTGAGGGTGCGTCGGCCGGAGTAGAGGTTCGTCAGCACATTGGAGACGGCGGCTATGTGGTATGGCGGCACGCTCATCAGCGCTGCCTCGGTGGGGTCGGCCGCCGCGAACTCGACCGTGCCGAGCACGTAGGACACGAGGTTGTGGTGGCGCAGGACCACGCCCTTTGGGGTTGAGGTGGTTCCGCTGGTGTAGATCAGCACGGCGGGGGTGTCGGGCGCCGGTGCCGGGTCGGTGGAGCCCTCGGCGTTCGCGGCTGCCTCCGTGAGCCACTCGGCCGGGCTGCGGACCCGCAGGCCGGCCCGGCGTGGTGCCGCGTCCTGGCCGGGAGCGGCGATGGCCAAGGCGTGTGGATGGTTCGCGAGGAGCGCGTCCAACTGCTCTTCGCCCAGGCGGTAGTTGACCGGGACCAGCGGCACCCCGGCGCGGGCCGCGGCGAACTGGGCGACCGCGAAGGCGGGGCCGTTCGTGGCCAGGTAAACGATCGCGTCGGCGTCGGCCGCACGGACCGACCGGGCTCCGCCGACGGCCAGTTCGCGGAGTCGTACGGGGGTGAGGCCGTCTTGTGCGGGTCCGATCACCACCCGGTCGCCGAAGCCGTCGGCGGCCATGTCCAGAATCATCGAGACGTTCATCGGCGCGCTTCCCGCTTCCCGTTGCTCAGTGTTCCCGTTGCTCGGTCGTCTCGTTGCTCGGTCGTCCCGCTTGTCAGTCCGAGGCCGGCAAGGGCTTGGCGCTCTTCACCGGCAGGGGGACGCCGTTGACCGCGAGCGTGCCCTCGCCCCCTTTCGTGCAGAGGAGTTCGAGGCCGAGGTCCTCGTTGGCGTAGCGCTTGCCGAGCAGGGAACCGCCCATCAGGTCGGGGTCGGCGGTGCCGGTGACCGTGCCCGGTGCGGTCCCCTCGATCATGACGGCGCCGCCGCAGGTGATGTCCAACTCACCGTCCGGGCACCGGACGACGATCACCGCCGTCGTGTCCACCGTGCTGGCGAGCATCTGTCCTACTCGTGGCCTCATCGCAGCTTCCTCCGCGGATCTTGTTCCGTTCCGGGCGCCCAAAGACCAGAAAAAAGTATACTACTTACCTCGATCACGTCGAGATGACGAACCGAGCTGACGAACGGAGTCGCCGGATGGATCTCAAGACCGTCCTGTTCGAGGTGACCGACCACGTCGCCACCATCACCCTGAACCGGCCGCAGGCCATGAACAGCTTCAACCAGCAGATGCTGGAGGACTTCTCCGCGCTCTGGGACAGGGTCAAGGCCGATGACGACGTGCACGTCGTCGTGTTGCGCGGGTCGGGCGACCGCGCGTTCAGCACCGGCATGGACGTGAAGGAGGGCATCGACCGGCATCCCAACGTGTGGTCGCAGACCGACCCCGGGGAGTTCCTGTCGCCGAAGCTCAATCAGGTGTGGAAACCGCTGGTCTGCGCGGTGCACGGCATGGCCGCCGGCGGAGCGTTCTACTGGCTCAACGAGGCCGACATCCTGATCTGTTCGCAGGACGCGACCTTCTTCGATCCGCACGTCAGCTACGGACTCACCGCCGCGCTCGAACCGATCGGGCTGGCCCGTCGCATCCCGCTCGGCGAGACCCTGCGCATCGCCCTGCTCGGTCTGGACGAGCGCCTGTCGGCCGCCCGCGCTCTCCAAATCGGCCTGGTCAGCGAGGTGTTGCCGGGTGAGGAACTCTGGGCCCGCGCGGACGAGATCGCGCGCATCATCGCCGCCAGGCCGCCGGCCGCGATCCAGGGCACGGTCCGGGCGATCTGGGAGTCCCTGGACGCGACCCGCACCCAGGCACTGCGCACCGGGCTGTCGTACACGCAGATCGGCAACCCGATCGGGAAGGCGGAGGTGGACCGCGACGCAGTGCCCCGCGGACGATGGACACTGCGCTGACCCTCCCCTACGCTCCATAAAACAGTATCCTTTTTTCATGATGCTCCAGGGAGGGCTGGCTCCGATGCGCTTTGGCATGCCTTGGCCGGGCCGCGAGGTGGCACACGAGGCAGAGGAAGCCGGTGCGGGCGCCTTCTGCGCCGGCGAGTTCGTCGACCACGACGCCTACCTCACCCTCGCCGAGATCGTCGCGAACTCCGAACGCGCCCTGGCGGGACCCGCCATCGCCTACGCCTTCGCCCGCACCCCGTACGCGCACGCCACCGCGCTGCGCCAACTCCACGCCCAGGCGCCGGGGCGGCTCTTCCTCGGTCTGGGCAGCGCCGCGTTCCGTATCAACCGCGACTGGCTCGACGTGCCCGCCGACCGGCCCGTGGCCCGGATCGCGGAGACCGTCGGCGCTGTGCGCGCCTGGCTGCACGCGGAGAACGGCGAGAAGGTCCACTACTCGGGCGAGTTCCACTCGATCGACGCCGATGTCCGTGCCCCCGTGCTGGGCCCGCTCGACATCCCCGTGCTGCTCGCCGCGTTCAACACCCGCATGGCCGCCACGGCGGGCCGGGTCGCCGACGGTGTCATCGGGCACGGGCTGTTCACCGCCTCCTGGTGGAACGACGTCGTACGCCCGTCGGTGGAGCGCGGCACAGTCGCCGCGGGCCGCACCGAGGCGCCGCTGGAGCACGGCTGGGTCATCACCGCGGTCGACGACACCGCCCCCGAACGCGCCGTGGCCGACGCCCGGCGCATGATCGCCTTCTATCTGACGGTGAAGACGTACGACCCGTTCGTGGCCCACCACGGCTGGGAGGGCCCGGTGGCGCAGTTGCGCAAGGCGTTCCGGGCCGGTGACACCGACGCGATGGCCGCCGCCGTCACCGACGAGATGCTGGCCGGGATCGCCGTGTGCGGGACGACGGCCGACGCGAAGGAGATGCTCGCCCGTCGCGCCGGTTCGCTGCCCCGTGACGTCGGCTATTTCGCTCCCCCGAGTTTCCTGGTGAGCCGGCGGCGCCGGGCAGCGTACGCCCGTGCCTCCCTCGCGCTGATCGGCGAACTGCCCACGCCGTGAGAGAAGCGGCGGGCGGCACCCTCGGGCCGCCCGCCGCTGTCATCGCGTTTCAGTACCCTGAAACGCCGTTTCGCGGGTCAGGCGTTCTCGGTGACCGGGGCGAGTTTCCTGCTCTTGTCGAAGTGCACGATGTCCGCGAGGGTGCCGCCCAGGATGGCCGCGCGGTCCTCGTCGTTGACGCCCTCGAAGTTCTCCGCGATGCACTCGGCACTGCTGCGGAAGGTGCCCTCCGCGTGCGGGTAGTCGTTCCCCCACATGACCGTCGACAGGCCGGTGATGTGGCGGGCCTTGACGGCCGTGGGGTCGTCGGCGAACTGCACGTGGATCTGGCGCCGGACGTACTCGGTGGGCTTGAGCGGGTAGGGCCACTTGTCGTTGATCGCGAACAGCCGCCCCATGGAGGGCTGTTCGGTCGCCGGACGGTTGTCGTCCCAGAAGCCGAGCCACCAGTCGGGGTCCTGGCCGGTGCCCGTCTTCCACGCCTTGTCCATGTAGCCCATGAAGGACACCAGCCAGCCGGCGGTGTACTCGATCAGGTTGAAGTGCAGGTCGGGGAAGCGCTCGCAGACCCCGCCGCCGACCAGACTGGCGATGATGCCCTGCGGCCCCGCCACACCGGCACCGGCCGCGAAGCCCATGGTCCGGCCCGCCACCATGTCGTCGGTCAGGTTCCCCTTGCCCATGTTCATGGACGTCATCAGTCCCCGGACGGTCTGTGCCGTTCCGGAGATCTCCTGCTTGACCTTCACCCCGCCGGTGGCCACATGGATGAAGACCGGCAGCTCGTACGCCTGGGCGGCGGCCCAGATCGGGTCGTACTCCCGCGAGTAGTACGGCTGGGGCGGGATCTCCGGCAGGAGGATCGCGCCGAGCCCCAGCCTCGCGATCCGCTCGATCTCCGCCACGGCGGCGGGGACGTCCGTGATCGGGATCGCGGCCGTGGGGCGCAGCCGGTCCTTGTAGGGGAGGTAGCGCTCGACGAGGTAGTCGTTCCACACGCGCGCGTGGGCCATCGACAGCTCGTGGTCGTCCGTGAACAGGACGAACAGCGAGAGGTTGGGGAACATGACCGAGGCGTCGACGCCGTCGAAGTTCATGTCCCGGATGATGTGGTCGGGATCGCCGTCCGGGGTCTCCCCGCCGGTCTGGCGGTACTTGGAGATGGTCCAGCCGTCGAACCCGATGGTGTGGAGTTTCTTGAACTCCGTGTGCCCGCCCGGCACGATCGGCTCGTCGAGGGTGAACTCCTCTTCCCACAGCGCGCGTTCGCGGAGCTGCTTGGGCAGGCGGGTCTTGAACAGATCGACCGGCTCGATGATGTGCGAATCGCCGGACACGACAAATTCCTTGAACACAGGCGGTACCTCTCTTCGAACTCCGTCGTCCGTAGCCAGAAGGCCGACCCCCAGATATCTGCGAAGTTAGCTGTACCGACCGGTCGAGTCAATAAAAGCAGCGCACCCCTGGCCCACCTCCGCAAATTCAGTACACTCAACTGTGGGACTCGGCGATGAGGAGACGGCACACATGACGACGACATACGCGTTCTCTTCCCGGCTCTACATCGACGGACGGCGCACCGATGGAACGTCGGACGCGCGGATCGTCGTACGCAATCCGGCGACGGAGGAGACCCTCGCCGAGGTTCCCGACTCCTCGCTCACGGATGTGCGGCGTGCGGTCGAGGCGGCGCGGCGGGCCTTCGACGAGGGGCCGTGGCCGCGGCTGAGGCCCGCCGAGCGGGGCGCCGTTCTGCTGCGCCTGGCCGAGGAGTTGGAGCGGCGGCTGCCCGAACTCGTCGCCGTCAACATGGCCGAGGCGGGTTCGGTACGGGCGCTGGCGGAGACGCTGCAGACCCGGGTTCCGGTGGCGCATCTGCGGGACATGGCCGAGCGGGTGATCCCGGCCTTCGCGTGGGAGCGTCCGATGGATCCTACGATCGCGCCGGGCATCGGCATCTCCCAAGGGGTGCTGCGGCGCGAGGCGTTCGGGGTGTGCGCGCTGATCTCGGCGTACAACTTCCCCTTCTTCCTCAGCATGATGAAGGTGATCCCGGCGCTCGCCGCGGGCTGCACCGTCGTACTGAAACCGGCGCCTCAGACCCCGCTCGACTCGCTGCTGCTCGGCGACTTCGCCGACGCGGCCGGGCTGCCGCCGGGCGTGCTGAACATCGTGACCGGCGACGTCGAGGCCGGCCGGGAGCTGACCACCCACCCGATGGTGGACCTCGTCAGCTTCACGGGCTCGGACACGGTGGGCCGCGTGGTGTACGCCCAGGCCGCCGCCTCCATGAAGAAGGTGGTCCTGGAACTCGGCGGCAAGTCCGCCAACATCGTCCGCGCCGACGGCGATCTCGACGGTGCCGTCCGCTCCGCGCTGGCGGGCATGACCACCCATGCGGGGCAGGGCTGTTCGCTGCTGACGCGCACGCTCGTGCACGAGTCGGTCCACGACGAGCTGGTCGACCGGTTGAGCGCGGCCCTGGCCGATGTCAGGGTCGGCGACCCCGCCGACCCGGCCACCACGATGGGTCCACTGATCAGCGCGGCCCAGCGGGACAAGGTCGAGAAGCTGATCCAGGTCGGCGAGGAGGAGGGCGCCCGCATCGTCTGCGGCGGCAGGCGCCCGGCCGGTCTCGACAAGGGTTACTTCCTGGAACCCACGCTCTTCGCCGCCGTGGACAACGCGATGACGATCGCCCGGACGGAGTTCTTCGGACCGGTCGGCGTCGTCATCCCGTTCCGCACGGACGAGGAGGCGGTACGCATCGCCAACGACAGTCCGTACGGGCTGGGCGGTGCCGTCTGGAGCGCGGACACGGTGGCCGCCTACGACATGGCGACCCGGCTGCGGACCGGCGGTGTCGCGATCAACGGCGGCAGCGCCGGGGTGAACCCCCGGGCCGCCTTCGGGGGTTACAAGCAGAGCGGACTCGGGCGCGAGTGGGGCGAGTTCGGGCTCGACGAGTATCTGCAGACGAAGACGGTGAGCTGGGCTGCGCGCTGAGGCACGGCCCGCGTGTCACGCGGTGAGCACCATCGCCGATCCCATGCCGCCGCCCGCGCACATGGCCGCGACCGCCGTCCCTCCCCCACGGCGCCGCAGCTCGTGCGCCAGCGTGACGACCATGCGCGCACCGGTGGTGGCGATCGGATGTCCGAGGCTGCATCCGCTGCCGAAGGGATTGACCCGCTCCGGGTCGAGGTCCAGTTCCCGGGTCGCGGCGACGGCCACGGCGGCGAACGCCTCGTTGACCTCGAACAGGTCGACGTCCTCGATCCGCAGCCCGGCGCGGTCAAGTGCCTTGCGGATGGCGGCGATCGGGGCCAGTCCCGTCTCGACGGGATCGACCCCGACGCTCGCCCACGCCCGTACGGTGGCGAGCGGCGCCAGCCCGTGCTCGGCGGCGACCTCGGCGGAGGCGACGACGACCGCGGCCGAACCGTCGTTCACGCCACTGGAGTTGCCCGCCGTGATGGAGTAGCCGTCGATCTCGGGGCGCAGCACCTTCAATGCCGCGAGCTTCTCGATACTGGTGTCGCGGCGCGGGTGCTCGTCGGTGTCGAACACGGATTTCACCCCGTCCCGGTCGACGACCTCGACCGGCACGATCTCGTCGACGAACCGCCCCCCGTCGATCGCCCGCACGGCCCGCTGGTGCGAGCGCAGCGCCCAACTGTCCATCTCCTGGCGGGAGATACCGATCCGCCGGGCCACATTCCAGCCGACCAGCGTCGCCATGTCGTCGTTGGGCGCCTCACGGGTCGGAGCGTGCGAGGGCGACATCCAGGGGTCCTGCCAGTCGTCTGTGCCCGGAATCCGGCGCCGGGCCACGGGTGCGGTCGACGAGGACTGCGTTCCGCCGGCGACGACCACTCGGTCCATCCCGGCGCGTACGCCCGCGGCGGCGGTCGCCACACTGGCCAGCCCCGAGGCACAGTGCCGGTTGTGCGCCAGGCCCGGCACATGGGTCAGCCCCGCTTCGAGTGCCGCGTAGCGGGCTATGTCCCCGCCTCCGGCCAGGGTCTCGCCGAGGACGACGTCGTCGATCAGGTCGAGGGGCAGTCCCGAACGTCGCACCGCCTCGCGTACGACGACGGTGGCGAGGTCGAAGGCGCTGGTGTCCCGCAGCGTCCCCCTCCGGGCGGTACCGATCGCGGTGCGGCACGCGGCGAGCAGAACGGCATCAGTCATAAAATTGATGATACTCAACTAACAGAAAGGCACGGAAGAACGCCTTCAACTGGCCCGAGATCTCGACCGATCACCAAAAAGAGGATACCTTCTTCGTGCCGTGGATCTGTCGTCGATGCGCGTGGACCTGGTGGTGGCTGGTGAACTTCGAACTCAGTGAGGAGCAGGCCATGCTGCGCGAGGCCGCGCGCGCCCTGCTGTCCGACCGCGCCCCGATGACCGTCGTACGAGCGTCGATGGACAGCTCCGAGGACGTCGACCCCGAGCTGTGGCGCCTGACGTCCGACCTCGGCTGGCCCGGCCTCGCACTGCCCGAGGAGTACGGCGGTTCCGGTCAGGGAGTGGCCGAACTCGCCCTGCTCGCCGAGGAGATCGGCCGCGCACTCGGCCGCGGCCCCTTCCTCCCGACAACGATCGTCGGCCGGGCGATTGCCTACGGCGGTTCCGAGCGCCTGCGTGGCGAGGTGCTGCCCGCGCTCGCCGCCGGGGAGGACTGGGCCACCTGGGCCTTCGCCGAACCGCATGCCCCCTGGACCCTCGACGGGATCCGCGCGACCGCCTGCACGGACGGGGACGAGGCCGTCCTGGACGGCGTCAAGACCGTGGTGCAGGATGCCGGCGGTGCCCGCTGGCTGCTGGTCACCGCGCGCCACGAGGGCGAACCGGCATCCTTCCTCGTCGACCGCGCGGCCCCCGGTGTCACCGTCCGGCGTCAGCGCGTTCTGGATCCGACCCGTGCGTTCCACGAGGTTCGCCTGGACGCCGTACGGGTTCCGCGCGACGCCCGTCTCGACGGCGGGCCGGCCGATATCCAGGCCCTGCTCGACGAGGCGTCCGTCCTGCGATGCGCGGACGCCCTCGGCGTGATGGAACGCATGCTGGAGCTGACCGTCCAACACACCACGAACCGGGTGCAGTTCGGGCGGCCGATCGGAAGTTTCCAGGCCGTCAAGCACGCCTGTGCCGACATGGCACTGCTCGTGCACGGCACCCGTGCCGCGACGTACTACGCGGCGATGGCCGCCGACGCCGGTGCCGACGACACCGCCCGGGCGGCCTGTGCCGCCGCCTCCTACGCCACCGCCGGTACCGGTGAAGTCGCCGCTCGGGCCCTGCAGTTGCACGGCGGTATCGGCTTCACCTGGGAGCACGACCTCCACCTCCACCTGCGCCGGGCCAGGGCCGACCGGGTGCTGTACGGCGACACGGCCGTCCACCGCGACCGGCTCTGCACCCTCCTTCAGCGGTCTTCCGTGTCCGCCTGAACCGAGCGAGAGGCAATCGACCGATGGAGATCAAGGGCAAGAAGGCCGTCGTGTTCGGCGGGGCCTCCGGAATGGGGCGCGCAAGCGCGGAGTTGCTCGCGGCGCGCGGCGCCGAGGTCGTCGTACTCGATCGTCCGGCGTCGGCCGGCGCCGAGGTCGCGGCGGCGCTGGGCGGGCGTTTCCAGCCTGTCGACGTCACCGACTTCGAGGCGACGGAGAGCACGCTGACCGGCGCCGTCGAGTCGCTCGGCGGGCTGCACGTCGCGATCACGACCGCGGGCGGCGGTACGGCGATGCGGACGCTCGGCAGGAACGGGCCGCACGACCTCGACACCTTTCGCCGGGTCCTCGACCTCAACACCGTCGCGACCTTCAACATCAGCCGGCTCGCCGCCGCGCACATGAGCCGCAACGAGCCCGAGGACCCGGACGGCGAACGCGGCGTCATCATCAACACGTCGTCGATCGCCGCGTTCGAGGGCCAGGTCGGCCAAGTCGCCTACGGGGCGGCCAAAGCGGCGATCGCCGGGATGTGTCTCACCATGGCGCGCGACCTCGGCTCGCTCGGCATCCGCGTCCTGGCCATCGCACCCAGTCTGTTCGACACGGGTGCCGTCGAGAAGATCCCGGACGAGGCGCGGGCGGTCCTGGTCAGGGACGCGGCGTTCCCCAAACGCCTGGGCCGCCCCGAGGAGTTCGCCAAGCTCGCGCTCGCCATCGTCGACAACCCGATGCTGAACGGCCAGTGCCTGCGACTCGACGCGGGACAGCGGTTCGGCCCCAAGTGACCGGTGCGGGGCGCCGGTTGGAACCAGGACGACGACGGGAGCACCGTATGCCGGACAACGACGAGCACCAGGGCAAGGTCGCGTTCATCACCGGGGGCGGGCGCGGGTTCGGCAAGGCGTTCGGCGCGGCTCTGTCGGCGCGGGGCGCGCACGTCGTGCTCGCGGACATCGACGGGGCCGCGGCGGAGACGGCCGCCGCCGAACTCACCGCCGCGGGCGGCAGCGTGACGGGGGTGACCTGTGACGTGGCCGACGAGACCGCGGTCCAGGCGGTCATCGACAAGGTCGCGGAACAGCACGGTGGCCTCGACATCCTGGTCAACAACGCGGGCCTGCACGCCGCTTACAACCGGCCGTTCACCGAACTCGGCCTCACCAAGGTGCGACGCGTGCTCGACGTGAACGTCATGGGCGTCGTCATCTGCTCCCTCGCGGCACAGAGGTCCATGCGGGGGCGCCCCGGTGCCGCGATCGTCAACATCTCCTCGTCGGCGGCCTACGCGAACCGCAGCATCTACGGCGTCTCCAAACTCGCCGTACGCGGACTGACCGTGTCCTTCGCGCGCGAGTTCGCCGCCGACGGCATCCGCGTCAACGCGATCGCCCCGGGGCTGATCTTCACCGACACGGTCCGCGCCGACCTCAACGAGGCCGAGGCGAAGCGGGTGTTGGGCGAGCAGATCCTTCAACGGGAGGGCGAGGAAGGGGACATCGTCGAGGCGTTGCTGTATCTGGTCTCGTCGAAGGCTTCGTTCATCACGGGTGAGACGTTGCGGGTGACGGGCGGGTTCGCGCTCTCGGTCTAGCGTCCCGGGACGCGTTCGGGCCGACCGGATTCAGGGACAGGTCGGTTTCAGGGACGGGTCGGCTTCAAGGACGCGTCGGCTTCTCCCCGGTGAGATCCGCGGCCATTCCGATGCCGCGGAACTCCGGGGCCGGGGGCAGCAGTTCGGTCCCGTCCGGCTGGGTGCGCATGCCGTCCAGCAGCAGGCGCAGGTAACGGCGCCACAGGTCGGGCTCTCCGGTCTGGTCGGTGACCGCGGCCACCATCAGCTGGATCATCGGGAGATCCAGGTGCTCGACGTCGGGGCGCAGCGCCCCCTGCTCCTTCGCGCGCTCGATCAGCGGATCGACCAGGGGCTTGATCCGCCGGTCGACGAGAGCGTGCCGTTGGGCGGCCTTGCCGGTGCCGAGCATGACCTCGCGCAACCCCCGGTCGTGCGCCTGGAGTTCGCACACCTTCTCCAGGCTGGACGCCAGTCCGTGCCACGGGTCGGGATCGGCGGCGGCTTCCCGGGCGGACGCCTCGACCTGGTCGATCATGTCCTCGAAGACCGCGTCGACCAGCTCTTCCTTGTTGGAGAAGTGCCGGTAGGCCGTCCCCACTCCGAGTCCCGCGTGGCGGGCGACGTCGTCGAGGGTCGCGGCCAGACCCCGGTCGCGGAACACCTCGCGAGCGGCGGTCATCAGGCGGCGGCGGTTCAGCTCGGCATCGCGCCGCAGCGGCGGTCTGCCGGGTTCAGCGAGCTCCGCCATGCCAGTCGTCACGCCTTCCGGGTGATGCCGAATCGTCCAGCTCATCGTACCGGCGCGAGCTGGGCACTCCTTGATCAGGTTCGACCCGGCGCGATCACCCCCAGGACCTAAACGGAGAAGACATCTCCGTTTGGTGTTACGGTGGTCGAGACAAACCGGAGATGCGATCTCCGTTTACCACCTTGCGTCAGCGGGAGAAGAAGCCATGGACATGCACGGAGAGAAGGCAACACCTCACGGAAAGTCGCGGGCAGGCTGGCGGAGGACCGGCGCCGCCGTCACGGTCGCCATCACGGCGGGGCTGGCCCTGGTCGCCTGCTCCTCGGGCGGCACAAGCTCGGCCGGCGGTACGTCCAGCCCCAGCACGAAGACGGCCGCGTGCCCCACGGGAACGGCCACCACCGGTGCCGAAGCCGGCGCCGGAACGAGCGCGGGGGCGCCCACCGGAATGCCGTCGGGCAACGCGGGAGGCATCGCCGTTGCCAAGACCATCAAGAAGTCGGACACCAGCACCAGCACGGTGATCGACCCCAAGGGTGCGCAGATCCGGTGCGCCACCTCCGGGATCACCACCACGCACGACATCACATACTCCTCGCCGACCACCAACGGCAAGAAGAGCGACCTGAAGCTGGACATCCAGGTGCCCACGTCCACATCCGGCAAGAAGCCCCTGGTCGTCTACCTGACCGGCGGCGGGTTCGTCATGGCGGACCGCACCGCCAACCTGAACCAGCGCACCTATGTGGCCGACCAGGGTTACGTCGTGGCCAGCATCCAGTACCGCACCACCAAGGACGGCGCCACGTACAAGGACGCCGTCGCCGACGTGAAGTCCGCGATCCGGTACCTGCGCGCCAACGCGGACAAGTACTCCATCGACACCGACCAGGTCGCCGTATGGGGACAGTCCGCGGGCGGCTACCTGGCGGCGATGACCGGCGCCACCAACGGCGAGAAGTCCTTCGACGTCGGCGACAACCTGACACAGAGCAGTGAAGTGCAGGGCGTGGTCGACGAGTTCGGCCCGGCCGACCTCTCCGAGCTAGCGGCCGACTACGACACGGCGGCCCAGAAGGTCAACTACGCGGCGGGCAACAGCGCCGCCCAGTGGGTCTACGGCCCCGGCACCAAGAAGTCGATCGCGGACCGTACGAGCGAGGTCGCGGCCGCCGACCCGGCCACGCACATCACTTCCGAGACCGCGCCCTTCGTCATCTTCCACGGCAGCGCCGACAACCTGGTCTCACCCAGCGAAACCCTCAACCTCCACACGGCACTGCGCGCCAAGGGCATCGACAGCACCCGCTACGTCCTCACCGGCGCCGGCCACGGCGACCTGTCCTTCACCGGCGACACCACGGCCTCCCTGCCCTGGTCCACCCAGGAGACAATGGGCCACATCGTCGACTTCCTGGGGCAGCACCTCAAGTAGCCGAGAATCAGTCGGAGTTGCCGATGACAGCGCGGGCCGCGACCCGGAAGGCCCTGACCTCCTGGTAGAGGACGCGCTCCCGTTCGGCGGCAAGGACGCTGTCCTCGGCCTTGCGGGTGGCGTCCCCGGCGCGGGCGCTGTCGGCCATCCGCCGCATGACTTCGGAGAGCCCGCTGGAGGCGTCGGCGACTCGCTCGGTGACGCTCACGAGAGAGGCCGGCCCTTCGAGGATCACAACTTCGGCGGCACGATGGACCTCCCGGGCAAGAGCGATGAAGCGATGTGTCTTCTCATCGACATCGGGCAGTTCGGGTTCGTCCGAACGCAGTGCGTCGAGTACGGCGTCCATGGCGATGTCGCGGTCATGGAGCGCGCCGAGGTAACCGGCGTAGGCATCGCGGCGATGCTGACGGCGCCACTGATCGTTCTGTGCCCGTGTCTGTGTCCGGCCGCTCACGATCGCGGCTCCGAGAGTGGCGACGGAGCCGACAGCGGCACCCAGCAGCGCGGCGAGTCCTGCGTCCATCCGTCCAGTCTGCCGTTTGCCGGATGCCGGATGCCGTCCGGAAACCTGTCACGGTTCGTCACGCAGCGTGCGGCCGGGCCTCCGCGTCTGACACAGTGTGCCTTCATCCACACATCAGGGGCGTACCGTGTCCAACTCCGTATTTACGCCGCCGGGTCAGCCGTCATGGGCCGCCGGGTCACGTCCGAGGAAGAAGCGCGACTGGAAGCTCCTCGGTGGAGTCACCGCGGGCATTCTCGTCATCGGCGGCCTCGGCACCGCCTGCCACAACACCACTGGTGCAGGCGGCAGTTCGACCGCCGCCACCACGGGCGGCAACGCCAAGACCGGCGGCAGGACCAAGACCGTCCCCGACTTCGTCGGCATGGGTCTTCAGTCCGCGCAGGACGCAGCCCAGAAGCAGGGCTTCTACAGCCTCAAGTCCCACGACTCGCTCGGCCGGGACCGCCACCAGATCCTCGACCGGGACTGGAAGGTCTGCTCCCAGAACGTGAAGGCCGGTACGACGACGTCCACGGACACCCAACTCGACTTCGGCGCGGTCAAGTTGGACGAGACCTGCCCGGCGAAGGACCAGTCCGCGCCTGCGTCGGCCGGCGGAACCATGCCGGACTTCAAGGGGAAGTCGGTGAACACCGCCCGCGACGCGCTCCGCTCCAGCACGTCGATCACGGTCAAGGACGCCTCCGGCAAGGGGCGTTACGTACTCCTGGAGTCGAACTGGCAGGTGTGCTCGCAGAAGCCGCCCGCCGGGACGAAGCTGAGCGGGCAGCCGGTGGAGTTCTCCGCGGTGAAGTTCGGGGAGTCCTGCCCGTAGCGGTACCTGCCAGTCGCCGGTGTCTCGCAACTCCCCTGTCCACGTGCCCAGTTCAGGCCTCATCTCCGTAACTCGCGGGCCGTACCCCATAGTCGGCCAAGCCGCGCGCGAGCAGAGCGAAGGCCTCCGCTCCGTACGCACGGACGTCGGCGGCGAGCCGGTCGGTCGCCTCGTCGGCCAGGACGCGGCGCCGTACGAGGTCGATGAGCGCGCGATGGACGCCCATCAGGGCGTTCGCGGCCACATACGCGGTGACGTCGAGGGCACTCCCCGGCTCGCCGGCGCTTCCCTCCGCGCCGATCCGTGCGGCCAGCGCGGCTGTCGCGTCGGCGATCGCCTGCTGTTCGCGGGCGCGGAGCGCGGGACTGTCCGCCACCATGCGGTTGACCGTCCGCAGCCGTACGGCCGCCTCGTCGTCCCCGGCCTCGACCCGGGCGAGGAGCCCGGCCGGTTCGGTGAGGAAGTTCCGTACGGTGTCCAGGACCGGCTCGCCCGGAGGGCGGGAGTCGACGGCCTCGACCAGGCGTTCCCCGAAGCTTTCGAGTCGGGAGTAGAACAGGTCCTCTTTGCGCGGGAAGTAGTTGAAGACGGTGGCCTCGGAGACGTGCGCCTCGCGGGCGATCTCGGCGACCCGCACGGCGTCGAACCCCCGGTCGGCGAACAGCCGCCAGGCGGTGTCCGCGATCAGTGTCCGCGTCTGCTCCTTCTTCGACTGGCGAATCCCCATCGTCACCTCTGTCCGAACCTCCGCCTCGGGGAGACAAAGAGTCTAGGGTGACCCTATATTTAGGGTCACCCTAGGAATTCTATCAACACCTGCCCGAGGAGGTTCCATGACAGCGTCGAGCGCCCCTTACCTCCGCCCGCCCTGGGGAGCACGGGTCATCGGCAACCGCATGGCCAAGCTCTTCGCGCGGTCGGTACTGACAACGTTGAGCGTCCGCGGTCGTACCAGCGGGCAGTGGCGGAGTGTGCCGGTGGCCGTCCTCGCTCACGACGGGGAGCGCTACCTCATCGCACCCCGCGGCAACACCGAGTGGTCCCGCAACCTGCGCGCCGCGAAGAGCGGACGGCTGCGACGCGGGGGCCGGGTCGAGGAGTTCGAGGCGGTAGAGGTGCCGGCCGACGAGCGTCCGCCGCTGATCGCCGTCTACCTCGAACACTACGGCCGCTTCCCCACCGTGACCGAGACCTTCCGCCAGCTCCCCGACCCCGCCGACCATCCCACGTTCCGCATCGTCGACTCCCGCGGGCTCAGCTGACAGTGGGCATCCGGGCGCTCGTTGGTTCGGAAAGTGCCGCTCCCTCCGCCGCTTCCCGCTCTTCGGATTTCACGGCGCGCAACAGCACGATCGGCGTGGCGATTTTCCAGATGAAGTACACCACCGTGGGAAGCACGTTCGCGAGAAGTCCGTTCCAGGCGAACGGGCCGGTCTTCGTGAGGAAGACGAAGGCGCCCGGGATGAGCAGAACGCCGAGTATCAGATTGAGATAGCCGAACCAGCGGGGGAACACCGGCCTGTCACGATTGTCGACGAGTGCCGCGTACCCGATCGACCAGACCTGGAGGACGAATATGCAGGCATTGCCCACCAGCATCAGCCAGTAGATGTCCGACATCGCATAGAGCACGTCGGGCGAGTGGCTCTCCGGTCGATAGGCCGCTGCCGCGAGTATCGCGATCGGAAAGAAGAAGCCGATCGGTGCGACGACTCCGGTGAGGAGCTGGATCATGGACAGCAGACCCCACCCGCCCTCGATACGGCGCATCTGCATGCTGGTCACGACGACGAACGGGTACTCGAACGGGACCACGAGCACCATGATCGCGGCGCAGGCGAGGATCCCCGTCTGATGGTCGGTGAGGAATTCGACAACACCTTGGGCATTCTTCGTCGGGTCCATCGGCGTGATGAGATGGCCGACGGAGAAAGCGACGGCGAATCCCAGCAACAGCACGAATCCGCACCACGCGGAGATGCGTTCCAATCTGAAGTGCAGGTCTTGTCGCATCAACGGATCTCCTTTGATCTCGCCATCTCGCGGCTCACTTCTTTCCCTGCTACCAGCCGACGAGCCTGTCCAGCAGCAGCGTCGCGCTCGACAGATAGTCGCCGTAACCACCGCGGAAGAAGAGCAGTGGCGTCTTCATCGACTCGACACGGAGTGTGCGGACACGGCCTACGACGAGTTGGTGGTCGCCGAGTTCGACGATTTTCTCGACCGTGCAGTCGACCCACGCGACGATTCCGTCCAGGACGGGATTGCCCAGCGGGGATTCCCGCCAGTCGGCGCCCTCGAAGCGATTCGGGCCGCCGGCCATCTGCCGGGAAAGGCGTTCCTGATTGCCCGCGAGCGCGTTGGCGCAGAATCGCCCCGCCGTCCGGATCGTCGGGAGGGTGGTGGAGGAACCGTTCACCAGGAAGGACACCAGCGGCGGTTCCAGGGACACGGACATGAAGGTTCCGACGATCATTCCCCGGGGTTGCCGGTCGGCGTCCGTCGTGGTGATCGCGACCACGCTCGTGGGGAAGTGCCCCAGCACCTCACGGAAGGTGCGTTCCTCGACCGCGTCGGTCACGGTCCCTCCTTGTTCTCGCACATTCTTGACGAGTCGTCAGATCAGGACGCGCATCGCCTCGGGCAGTTCAAGTCCCATCTGCGCAAGGGCGTTGGCGTGGTACGCCGACCCGGGGACGTGGATCATGTGCTGGAGGCCCACGTGCGCGTCCCGCCAGAACCGCTGGATCGGGTTGCCGCGGCGGATCGCGTTGCCGCCGGACCGCACGAAGATCTCGTCCAGCGCGGAGACGGCCCGCCACGCGCAACGGACCTGGTTGCGGCGGACGTTGGAGCGGTCCTCGATGGACACGGGCTTTCCGGCCTCGACCTGGTCGTACAACCGGCTGATGCCGTCGATGAGTTGGACCCGTGAGGCGGCGATCTCGGCGGCGGCCTCACCGGCGGCGTACAACACGTACGGGTCGTCGCGCACTTGGACGCCGGTCACGGCGACCCGGTCGCGCTGCTGGGACAGATGGAGGGCGAGTGCGCCCTCGCAGATGCCGATGACGGCGGCCGTGATCCCGAGCGGGAACATGGCGCTGAAGGGCAACTTGTAGAGGGTGTCGGTGAGTCCGACCGCTTCGGCGGCACTGCCTTCCTGGACCGCCTCCTGCTTGATGGTGCGGTAGGCGGGGATGAACGCCTTGTCGACGACGACGTCCTTGCTGCCGGTGCCCGCCAGGCCGATCACCTCCCAAGTACCGTCGATGATCTCGTAGTCCGAGCGCGGCAGTACGACATGGAGGACGGAGATCGGCCCGGCCGGCTTCCCCTTGCCGTCGCCGACGAGTGCGCCCAGGAAGTCCCAGTCGCAGTGGTCGCTTCCGGAGGAGAAGGGCCAGCGTCCGCTGAGGACGTAACCGCCGTCCACGGGGTCGGCGATGCCGTTCGGCATGTACGGCGAGGCGATCCAGGTGTCCGGGTCCGCGTCCCACACCTCATGTGCGAGCCGGGGGTCCAACTGGGCCAGTTCCCACGGGTGTACGCCGACGACACCGCACACCCAGCCCGCGGCCCCGTCATGCCGTGCGACGGCCATCACCGCTTCAGCGAAGTCCCGGGGGTGGGCGCTGAGGCCGCCGAACTCCTTGGGCTGCAGGAGTCGGATCACGCCTGCCGAGCGGAGCAGTTCGACGGTGCGGTCGCTCAACTTGCCGAGTTTCTCGTTCTGTTCGGCGAGTGCGGCCAGTTCGGACCCGAGATCCTCGACACGGTTGACCACTTCGTGCGTCACGCCGCACACCTCCTGCTGACTGATACCTCGCAAGTGCCGCACACGCGCGGCGGGATGATCCCAGTGTCTTTTCCGGGGCCGAGGACCCGCTGAGCGCTTTCCGCTGACCGGGACTCAAGGATCAACGGGTGATGCGAGGCCACAGAGCCGCGGCGGACCGGCCCTTGAGCGCGGACAGCCATACGCCGGCCCCGTAGGCGAGGTCGTCGAGACGACGTGCGACGCCGTACCGGACCGGATCGAGACCGGCCCGATCACGCCGGTATTCCAGGGCGATATCGGCCAGCGCGGCCACCGTCGTCGCCCTGCGCACCCTGCGGGACACCACACACCCGACGACCGTGAGCGGCCACCAGTGCCGGTTGAGGAGTGCCGAGGTCTGGGCCACGGCGGCCAGGGCCCCATTGGCGGTCAGCCGCACGGCCAGCCGATGCGGGTGCCGAGTGCCGTCGAGCTTCCGGCCGATCCTCAAGCTCACGCCCGCGAGAACGACCCCGGCGACGGGCACCGACCAACGGCGCTGGGCGAGCAGGGCGGTGACGAGGGCCGCGCTCCAGGGGGCGAACACGGCCGGGGCGATGAACCGCGGGTGGCGTTCGGCGAGGGGCTGCGCGCCCGTGCCGTAGACGGCCTTGCGCAGGAGCCAGTCGTCGAGGCGCGCCCGGTGTTCGTGTGCCGCCTCGGCGGTCGGCTCGTAGCGCAGCCGTCGGCCCTGTTCGATCAGCCGCCAGCACAGGTCGACGTCCTCGCCGACCCGCATCCGTTCGTCGAAGCCGTCGGCCAGGACATCCACGCGCGCTACGACACAGGCCGTGGAGGCCCACGAGACAGGGCTCGCGGGGCGCACTGCGGCCGGGTGGGCGCCCAGGTCGAGGGAGGAGCGGGCGTTCTCGTACCGTTCGATCCAGGTCGGAGCGGGTGAGGGCAGCCCGGTGATGCGGGGGACGGCCATGGCGACGGCCGGGTCGGCGAAGTGCCGGAGGAGGGTGGGCACGGTGTCGGGGGCGAGCACGATGTCGGAGTCGGCGAACACCACGTAGGGGGTCGTGACGAGCCGGAGTCCGGCGTTGCGCGCGCCGGCCGGTCCGAGGTTCGTGGTCAGGGCGATCAGCGTGGCTCCGTGGTCGGCGGCTACCGCGGCGACGGCCTTCGGGTGCCGGGACGCGTCGTCGACCACGATCACCGGATGGTCCCGGCCAACACTGCTGAGCAGACGGGCGAGTTGGCGTGGCCGGTCACGGACCGGCACGACGACCGTGTAGCGGGGGTCGGCGGGCAGAGGCAGCGAGGCGACGACCGGATTGGCCATGCCGATGTCCAGCAACCGGTCCGCGAGCAGCGAGCTCGCCGCGTCCCGCACCCACAACGTCCGCCCGGTGAGGAGCCGTTGGGCCCGCGGGGTCAGCCGGATCAGCCGGGTCGGGAAGCCGCCGACGAGAGCCCTGCCGTCGTCCACGATCCTGGTGTGCCGGTCGAGTTCGACCAGGAAGCCGACGGGCAGCGTCATGGCCGTACGACCTGAGTGTCCAACTCCTGAGATGTAGGCGGGTGTTCGGGCTCGGTAAGTCGGCCCCGGTCGTCCACGGTCCAGGCGGTGATCCGGCGGACGACGGCCGACACCATCGCGTCCGTCGCCCGGAGTCCCTCCGCCGCCGACGCTCCGGTCGGGTCGCCGAGGACGCCGGAGGGGGAGACGGCGCGGACCCCGTGGGCCATCAGGTCCGGGAGGAGGGCCGCCAGCGGCCGGGTGTCACCGGCGACCGCCGCGTCCAACCGCACCTGATCCGGGGCGAGATGGAGCATCAATGAGGTCTCGGTACGCCCGGCGTGCGCGTCGCTTCCGGGGACTGCGCACCCGGTCCAGGCCACGTCGTGGCCTTCGGCGCGCAGCAGGCGTACGGCGGTGTCGAGGGTGGCGGTGTTGCCGCCGTGGCCGTTGACCAGGACGATCCGCCCGGCCCACAGCGCCAGCGAACGCACCGCCTCCACCAGCACCGTCCGCAGTGCTTCGTGGCCGATCGAGACGGTTCCGGGGAAGCCCGCGTGCTCGCCGCTGGCGCCGTAGGGAAGGGTCGGCGCAACCAGCGTCTCGGGGAGGGCAGTTGCCGCGCGTCGCGCGACGGCGTGGGCGATGACGCTGTCCGTGTCGAGCGGCAGATGCGGGCCGTGCTGTTCGGTGGACCCGATCGGGAGCAGGACCAGGGCATCGGACGGCACGAACGGCCAGGCGGTATGGGCGAGTTCGGTCGCCGGCTCGTGTGGCACCGTGCTCAGGCGGCGGGGGCGTCGCGGCCCAGGACGAGGGGGAAGTCCGGGGGTACGACCAGGTCGTCGGGGGTCAACTCGTGGACGGAGGAGTGCCCGAGGCCCAGCACCGCCGAATCGAGACCGCTGCGGAGGATGTCCAGGACGTTCTCGACGCCGGCCTGCCCGTTCGCCGCCAGGCCCCACAGATAGGCGCGCCCGATCAGGACGGCGCGGGCACCCAGCGCGAGGGCCTTGGCCACGTCGCCGCCCCGCCGCACACCGCCGTCGAGGAGCACTTCGATCTGCGCGCCGACCGCGTCCGCTATCGCGGGGAGGACGCGGATGGTTGCGGGGGTGGTGTCGAGGTTGTTGCCACCGTGGTTGGAGACGGACAGGGCTGTCACTCCGGCGTCGACAGCCCGCTTGGCGTCGTCGACGCGGGTGACTCCCTTGAGCAGGAAAGGTCCGCCCCACTCCTTGCGGAGCCACTCCACGTCCCCCCAGGTCGGGGGTGCGGTCTGCATCCACTCGCCGTAGGCCCCGAAGAAAGTGGGTGCCTCACCGCCCGGGGGCCGCAGGTTGGGGACCGAAAGGTCGGGCAGGCGACCGGACTTGGCAAACCGAAGCAGCCAACCGGGGTGGGGCAGCACATCGGGCGCGAACCGCAGCATCGTCTTCAGGTCGAGCTTGTCGGGGATCGCCGGGCTCCCCCAGTCCCGCCCGTGGGAGAAGGACCAGTCGAGCGTGACGATGAGCGCCTTGGCACCGGCCGCCCTGGCCCGGTCCATGCGCTGCGTCATCGTGGCGCGGGTGCCGCTCCAGTACAGCTGATAGAAGAAGTCCGGCTGAGCGGCGGCGACCTCCTCAACCGGCTTACTGGCAAAGGAACTCAGGCCCATGACGACACCCCTGCTCGCCGCCGCCCGGGCCACGGCGACCTCGCCCTCGGGGTGTACGGCCTGCACACCGGTCGGCGAGATGAGCACGGGGAGAGAGCTGGGCACTCCGAGCACGGTCGTGGACAGATCGCGTTCCGCGTGATGGCCAACGACCCTGGGGGCAAAGCCCAGTTGGGCGAACGCCGCCGTGTTGTCGTCGATCGTACGGCCACGCTCCGAGCCCGCGACGAGCGCGCCGTACACCGTGCTCGGCAGGCACTTCCTCGCCCGCCGCTGCGCTTCGGCGACCGTCTCGAACCAGGGGTTCCTGCCCATGTGCCGCGTCCCTTCGTTTGAACTCTTCCGCTACGGCCGGTCGAGGCGCAGGCCGGCCAAGGGGTCCTCGGCGCAGTCGCTGACCGGGGGCCGCTCCGGGCCCGGGCGGCGGGTGAGGACGAGGTCCACGGGGCGTCGCCTGGAGTGGTCGGCGGACGGCTTGGGGAGGTCTCCACCGCCCTTGGCGCGCCGGGCGAGTTGCTGTTCGCCGTACCCCTGCACGCACTCGGGGTCGGGGCCGTCCAAGGGCAGTCCGGTGAAGAACTTGGCGGCCATGCAGCCGCCCTTGCAGGTGTCGTAGAACGCGCAGGACGCGCAGGCTCCGCCGTGCTGCGGGGTGCGCAGTCGCGTGAACAGTTCCGAGCCGCGCCACACCTCGGTGAAGCCGCCGGGAGCGCGGACGGTGCCGGCGAGAAACTCGTCGTGGATGGCGAAGGGGCAGGCATAGACGTCGCCGACCGGGTCGATCAGGCAGACGACGCGTCCGGCGCCGCAGAGGTTGAGGCCGGGGAGCGGTTCGCCGTACGCGGAGAGGTGGAAGAAGGAGTCTCCGGTCAGCACGTTGTCGCCGTGGGCCAACAGCCAGTCGTACAGCTCGCGTTGCTGTGTGGCGGTCGGGTGGAGATCGTCCCAGACGTCGGCTCCGCGGCCGGAGGGGCGCAGCCGGGTCAGGCGGAGTTGGGCGCCGTAGTGGTCGGCGAGAGCCTTGAACTCGTCCAGTTGGGGGATGTTGTGGCGGGTGCAGACCACGGACAGCTTGAAGCTGCGCATGCCGGCGGCGGCCAGGTTCTCCATCGCCCGCAGCGCCGTCGCGTACGAACCGGCGCCGCGTACCGCGTCGTTGACGTCGGCGGTGGCGCCGTCGAGGGAGATCTGGACATCCACGTAGTTGTTGGCGGCGAGCCGGCGGGCCGCCTCGGGCGTGATGCGGACGCCGTTGGTGGAGAACTTCACGCCGATGTGGTGGGCGGTGGCGTAGTCGAGGAGTTCCCAGAAGTCGGCGCGGACGGTGGGTTCTCCGCCGCCGATGTTGACGTAGAAGACCTGCATGGCCTCCAACTCGTCGATCACCGCCTTGGCTTCGGCGGTGCTCAGCTCGCGCGGGTCGCGGCGGCCGGAGCTGGAGAGGCAGTGGGTGCAGGCCAGGTTGCAGGCGTAGGTCAGTTCCCAGGTGAGGCAGATCGGCGCGTCGAGTCCGGACTCGAAGAAGTCGACCAGCCGGGTGGTACCGGCGGTGGCGGTCATGGGGTCCTCCCGACGAGCATCGACGACGCGGTGAGTGCGGCCAACGCCTTGCCGTAGCGCGGCAGTTCGGCTTCTTCGACGCCGGCCGCCAGGCAGGCGTCGCGGGCCGTGGGAGCGTCCGCGAGGGACTCGACGACGGCGAGCAGTCTGCGGTCCTTGAGGAAGGTCAGTCTGCGGGTCCCGAAGTGGTAGAGGAGCGCGCCGAACGGTTCGGGCCGCACCGAGACTTGAGGGTGCAGGCCGAGAGCGAGGTCGAGGGTCTGCGCGGTCATGCGGGCGGCCTAGTAGACGCCGCACATGCCGTCGATGGAGATCTCCTCGACGAGGTCGTCGGCCTCGATCAACTGCTGTTCCGTGACGGCCTCTTCGGCCTTGATCTCGTTGGCCGGGACGGTCGGTACGGACCGGAGTTCGTTCATGCGACTCTCCCTGAGCATCCGGCTGGGCATCCGGGCGGCTGCGCGGTCGACAGTAATGGCACCCGGTGCCGAAAGTGAAGAGGGAGCCGTCATGATTCTTTCGACCGGTCGGTCTACGCCAGTTCCGGGGTCCGGTTGAGGCGCCCGGACGTCATCGTCGTCGGTGCGGGAGGCAGTGGCGCTCCGCTGGCCGCACGGCTCAGCGAGGACCCCGACCGCAACGTGCTGGTGCTGGAGGCGGGGCCCGTGCCTCGCCAACGGGCGGCTTTCACAAGGGAGTTGCTGGACGCACGACTCGTCCCGGGCGCGCGGCCCGGGCATCGCGCCGTCCAGCCGTACGCGGTCCGTCTCACGCCGCAACGGCCGTACACGGTCGCGCGGGGGCGCTTCCTCGGCGGGTCGACCACCGTCAACGGTGGCTACTTCGTGCGCGCCCGCCGCGAGGACTTCGAGCGCTGGTCGGCCGTAGGGGGCGCCGCCTGGTCGTACGACCGGGTGCTTCCGTTGCTGCGCTCGATGGAGTCAGATCTGGACTACAGCTCCGACGAGGTGCATGGGGACGGGGGTCCGGTGCGGATCCGGCGGGCGGGTCTGCGGCACCCTGCCGCCGTGGCATTCCGGTCGGCCGCGCGGGAGTTGGGCTATCCCGAGGAGCCCGACAAGAACGCCCGGGGCGCCCCCGGGTTCGGGCCGGTGCCGTCCAACTCCGTGGACGGGATCCGCGTCAACACGGGCGTCAGCTATCTCCTGGGTGCACTCGACCGCCCCAACCTCACTGTGCAGGGCGGCAGTTCGGTGACCGGAGTCGTCATCGAGCGCGGGCGGGCGACCGGCGTGACCGTCGAGCGCGACGGGCGCCGCACGACTCTGGAGTGCGGTGAAGTCGTGCTGTGCGCCGGGGCGTTCCGCTCCCCCCAGCTGCTGCACCTGTCGGGCATCGGACCGGCCGACGAGTTGGAGCGCCTGGGCATCGCGGTGGCCGTGCACTCCCCCGCCGTAGGAGCGCGGTTCGGCGACCATCCGCAGTTGGTGCTGGAGTGGCAGCCCCGGCGGCCGATGCCCGCGCCCGCGGACTCCTGGCTCGGCGGCTGCCTCCACCTGTCCTCGTCGGACGGCGGCCACCCCGGTGACCTGGAGATCCTCCAGTCGCTCGTCCCCATGGCGGGCCTGACCGGCGGAACGGTGACCGTGCCCGGCGCACCGCTCGCGTTCCTGGCCTCGGTCCTGACGCCCCGGCTCAGCGGACGACTGCGGACGCGTTCCGCCGACGCGACGATTCCCCCGCGGATCGACTACGGCTATCTGGAGACCGCCGAGGACCGGCGGCGCCTGCGCGAAGTCGCCCGCGCCACGGCCGCGTTGATCGCCACCGACGCGTTCGAGGAGGTGTCCCGCGGGCTGGTGGAACCGGGGCCGGAGGTGTCGGCGGACGACCGGCTGCTCGACCGCTGGGTCGAGGCGCACCTCGGTACCTCGCACCACACCTGCGGCACGGTTCCCATGGGCCCCGCCGGCGATCCGGGGGCGGCCGTCGACCCCTACGGGCGCGTGCACGGCATCGTCGGGCTGCGCGTCGCGGACACGTCGATCCTGCCGACTCCGCCGTTGCGCGGTCCGGCGGCCACCGCCGTCCTCGTCGGCGAACTCGTCGCCGACGCCATGCGACGTGACCTGCCGTGACCCGGTTCAGGGCAGGGCAGGGGCCGGGCCGTCGAAGCCGGCCGCGAGGTGGCGCAGGCCCTGGTCCAACAGGTCGCCCAGGACTGCCTGTTCGTCCGCCAGCCAGTGTTCGTACGCGGCGACGCACGCGGCGAGGACGGTGTGGCCGATCAACCGGGGCAGCAGGTCCGAGGACACCCTGCCCGTACGCCGTGCGGCGAACTCCGTGACCAGGGTCCGCCACGAGGCATAGCGCACGGTCGAGTCGGCCTGCAGCGTCGGAACCCGCAGGATGAGTGTCATGCGCTGCCGGTGCCAGGGCACCGTCGCCGGGTCGAAGCGATTGAACTCGACGACCGCGCCGCGCAGCGCGTCCATCATCGGGGCGGCCGGGTCGGCCGCCGCCAACAGGCGTTCCAGCTTGACCAGTTCGGCCTCGAAGTCGCCCCACACCAGGTCGTTCTTGGAGGCGAAGTAGCGGAAGAAGGTGCGGCGGCCGATGCCCGCAGCGGCGGCGATGTCGTCGACGGTCGTCCGGTCGAACCCCTGCCGTGCGAACAGCTCGAAGCCCACCTGCTCCAGTGCGGCCCGCGAGGTCGCCGGCGGTCGGCCCGTTCTGGTCTGTCGCTGTCCGTTCTCACCGTCCACAGCGCACATCATGCACAGACGTCCATCAGGATGCCCGCCACCGCTCTCATCCGGCGCTTGCGCAGATCGAGAACAGGGCTCGGGTTCGAGAGACCCTGGGAAGCCAGCACGTTCATCAGGGCCCAGATGGTGTCAGGGCGTCCCGTCAAAGGGAGTTCATGGCCGTCCGGGGTGATGACCTTGGCCTCGGTGATGCCCGCGAGGAGGCTCGTGCGGGACCAATCGACGTCGTACGAGACGCCGTTCGGGCTGACGCTGAGGACGACCTCCTTGGTGCGGTGAAGGACCGTCAGGTAGTCCATGGGTACCGTCAGGCGTCGTGCGGCGTCGAACGGGGGTGTGCCGTCCGCCGGTTGGATGCGCAGGACTGTGTCGAGGACGGGTCCGTGGTCCTGGAAGGTGGTCCGTGCGCGCATCTCCAAGAAGCGGCCGCGCACCAGCACACCGCCCCGGCGCGACCAGCGTCGGCCGACCGACCCGAACGCGGCTTTCTCGCCCGGCAGTTGGTCGGCGAGCCAGCGTGCTTCCTCGCCCGGTTCGCTCACCGGCGCCTGTTCCTCGGGGACGGCACGGTCCCGGTCGGCCAGGGCGGCGTAGCGTGCGGCCGTGTGCGGGTCCAGGCTCCGGAGGTCGACCGTGTCGCCGTTCATGACGACGCCTCCGGCCTCCCGTGAGATCCGCATCTGCTGGAGCTGGCGGCCAACTCGCCGTGTCACGTGGGATGTTCGGCCTTCGAGGTCGATCAGCCGGTAGGTCCTCGTGCCCGACAGCAGGTTGCTGCGCGGCCAGTGGGGCGTGACCGTCCGCTGCGCGCCCGGAGCGGTCGGGGCGTCCACGAGAACGACCAGGCGGCCCGCCGTGATCGCCGACAGACACAGGGACGGCACCCGCCACTCCCCCGTCACCTCGAACCCGCCGGTCCCGCCGGTCTCTTCGGCATCGTGCACCCGCAGCCTGAGCCTGATCAGCGGCGTGAACTCGTCGGGCGTGTAATTGCCGTAGCAGGTCGTGAAGGTCGACTCGCCGTCGGGGCTGTAGCGGACCAGTGACGCCTCCAGTACGTCCGCACGCATCAACTGCGCCCGCGCCGAGCCCTGTTGGGACCGGGGCGCCCACATGACGAAGGTGTCGTCACCGTACGAGGTCCGCTCGCCCTTGACGCGATTCCTGCGGGTGATCCGGGGAAATTCCTGGCGCGTGGCAGTGAACGCCAGGACGGGGATCATGACCGTGCCGACCAGCCCGATGGCAAGCATGATCGCCGGCCAGTCCCAGCCGGGAGCGTCGCTCCAGGCGGAGTACCCGACGAGAAGGAAGAACGGGCCCGCTGAACAACAGACCGCGACGAACAGCAGATTGCCCATGAATACACCTGTATGGCTGCGCATTGCCTCACCTCCACGCACGCGCTCCCTCACTCACAACTCGACCCGGAACCGCCGCCGGACGGGTCCACCACGGCCTTGAACCGGTCACGGGGTCACGCCGTCACCCGCGTAGAGGTAGGCGCCGGGCTGGGCCGGGTCGGCCACCAGCAGGACCTGGTCGCCGGTGCGGGGGATGCGCAGCTTCGAGACGACGGTCTGCAGGGCGATCCGGTCGGTCCGCCCGGTCGGCTGCACGACCAGGTCGACGACCGGGTCGTGGTTGACCAGTTGGCCGGTGTCGCCGATCGACACGACGACGGCGGTGATGGTCGGCGCTCCCGCAGCGAGCAACTGCTGTACCGCGAGGCCGGAGTTGTAGGCGCCGATCGACTGCTGAACTCTGGCGTAGTCCTCGTTGCCGAGGAACGCGCGGGTGGTTCGGCCGTAGAAACCCTTGCCGCTGACCACCTGGCCGGCGATCTCGGCGGCCCGCTCCTCGCGGCTCTTGCGGCGCCCGAAGATTCCCATGACGACTGCTCCTTCTGGTCGGGGCGGATGCCCGTGGTTCGCGCTGTCCCTGCGGACGCTAGGGCGCTCCGGTCGCCTACCGATCCCAGGTTCGCCCGCCCGATCCCGGACGACGTACCCTCCTGACATGCCGCTTCTCAGCCATCCGACCGGCGAGCACCGGCCGCGCGCCATGGTCATCGACGGCGCGTGGCGTGCCCTCGGACCGGGGCTGGAATCGCTGAGCGGCCCCGGCGGCGCCCCGCTCACCCGGACGGTCAAACTGATCCTGCTGCCGTTGATCGTCAGGCCTGCCCTGCACCCCGACCTCGCGGCGGACTTCCTGGCACCGGAGCCGGCCGCGCGTCTCGACGCGCTGATACGGGAGTCCGGTCCGCGCCTTGTCGCTACGGCCCAGTGGTTCACCCTGCTGAAGCGGACGCGCCGGGCGCTGGGTGTCGTGGCGGGCAACCCCCAGGATCTCTACTTCCAGCGATGCTTCGAACTGGCCGCCGAACATGGTGAACCCGCCGCCGGTGCGGGCGCGTTGGCGAGGGCCGTCGTCGAGGACGTCGCGGAGGCGGACGGCGGTCGCACGGTGGACGCGCTGAAGCGGTACCTGACAGATGCCGCCCAATACTCCGCTGTGGAGCGGGAGTTGACCGCTGCGTGGGAGGCGCGCGAGTCAACTCCATTCGGCGATACGGCCGTTGCGGTCGCATTGGCGTCCGAGGTTCTGGAGGCCTGCGGCGGGACGGAGGGGATGGGGAACTCGCCGGCGTACGCGTCCATGGTCGAAGCGGGACACGGCGACCTCCTTGGCCGGGCCCTGTGGGCACACGCGAGCGGGGTCTGGGGGCGGGACGGTATCCCGGCTCATCTCGGGCTGACGGAGCGGGAGTTGCCGCCGCGTCCGCGCGTCGGTCGGGGTGCCTCGACGGCCACGCTGCCCGCGCCGCTGGACCGCACGCTCTTCGAGCGGCTCTTCGTCGTGCTCCAATCGTCGGCCCGGCGCGAGGAGTTGCCCACGGTGCCGGAACTCGTCGGGCGAGAGGTCGGCCGCAGTTGCGCTCCGCTCGGGCTGTACGACGAGAGCCTGCGCGTCGCTGTCGTACTCGGCGGCCGACTCGCGGTCGGTCTCGACCCGCTGGGCATCGAGGAGTCGGCACCGGGGCGGACCGCTGCGCACCGAGCCGTCAACAGCCGTTGGCGCAGGGAGGCTTCGGTCCTTCGCGCCCGCCGGATGACCGTCTCACCGCGACCTGATCCGGACGGCGGGATGCTGGAAGCCCTCGCTCAGGATCTCCGTACGCCCTGGACCGCCTACATGCGGCGGCTCTGGGTGCGGTTGCACGGGCGGGACGTCCGGGACGCACCGCTCGCGGATGCCGCGTCGGCCTGGGCGGTGCTCGACGGGGTGGCCCGCTCGGTGATGATGGACCACCGGGCCCGGGTCCGGGCCGCACTGCGGACGTTGACGACATCGTCGGCATCGGCGGCACCGCCTGCCGTGTCCGAATCCGATTCCGTAGCCGAAGCGGTCGAGTCGAGGAGCGCGTGATGGCGCGGGGGTCTGTCGACGTCCATGTCGTGCGCGGCGACGGCGATGACGGCACGATCCGCATCCTCACCACCAGTCCTGTCGACGCTCCCGACTTCACCCGAGCGGTTCTCGATGTCGCCGGGGCGGTACTGACCTGGCCCGTTCTCGGGGATGCCGAGTTGCCCACGGCCGAGGTCCATGACGTGTCCCGGGCGCAGCAGTGGCTGTGGGCGGTCTACGGCGAGCGCACCGCCGCCGCCGTGTACGCCTGCGCCACAGGCGGGTTGGCCGAGGTACGGGTGCCCGCCGATCTGACCCCGCTCGCGGGCAGCGTCGCCCGGCTCGGCCTCGGGCACTGGGCGACGCGGTGGTGGCCGGCGTCGCACCTGGACGGGATTCCCGCGCTCCAACCCGACGTGGTCGGGCTGGAGTTGGCCGCACTCACACACGAGTGCCAGCAGTTGTTCGACGACGAGGGTGATCAACCCGACGCCTGCGTGACCGAGTTGATCGGGGACCACCAGGTCGCCCTCGACCCGCTGATCCAGTGGTGGCATGCCACACCGCCGTCGACGGACACGGCACGCCGACTGGAGAGTGTTCTGCGGTCGGTCGACGACGCGGCGGACGGCGCCGGGTTGGACGGGAAGGCTCTGCGCCGACTGCGGTCGGCCCTGGATCGGCCCCGCCCGGCCGGCATTCCGGTTGATCCCGCTGCGCTGTTCCCACGACACGACGACTATGCCCTCGCCGCGGGCGAACCGCTCGCCACGGGCGGCCGGTTGATCACGCGGGGCGCGGGGACGAACGACTGGCGGCGCTACCCGCCCGGCCTCGTCGACGCCTCCGAGTCCGCCGTGTCCTGGACCGCCCGCGCACTCGGCGCCCGACGGCAGATCGAGGTCGAGGTCGTCGCCCACATCGCGGCGCCCGTCACCGCCGTACCCCTCGCGGCGGAGGTCCGGGTGAACGACGGTCCCGGGAATCGGGTGCCCCTCTCCCGACAGGTGGACCTGTGGACCGGCCGGGCGGACCTGGACCTCCCCGCCGGCGAGACGGAACCGCGCATCGAACTCGGTGTGCTGCTGCCCGGGTTCGACCCGGGGCCGGGTCCCGAAGGCGGCGCCGAACGCGACTCGATCCGCGCACTGGTCCGACGACGGCTCGCGGCAGCGGCAGCGGCAGCGGCAGCGGCAGCGGCAGCGGCACAGCCCGACACGCTCAACTCGCCGCTGCACAACGGCACTTCCGGGCCGTTTCTCGCCGAGATCGCCGCCGCCACCACCGATGAGGACTACTGACGGATGCCTGACGAGGAAGAGGCCACGGTGGACAACGGGGCGGACGACGGCGTGGACGAGGGGGTGATTCGGCTCTACGGAGAGCCGTTCGACAGCGGTCTCGCCCTGGCCGAGGAACATCAACTGGCCGCCGATCTCCCTGCCGCGATCGCCGTCTACGAGGAGTTGCTCACCCTGGCCGAGTCCATCGAGGACTCCCCCGACGTGCGATTCCTGCGGGCGCATCTGCTGGCGGACATCACAAGTGTCCGCCTCGTCGCGACAGACCTGGCCGGAGCGGAGGACACCAACAAACAAGCCCGTGCCCTGCTCGACGGCATCACGTCGGCGCCGATGGGCCCGCGCGGCCGGCAACTCTGGCTGGAGATGCTGCTGCGGACGCTGATCGCCGGAGCCGACCTTCTGCGCAGGACCGGGCGGCTGGACGAGGCGCTGGCTCGTCTCGACGAAGCGGCGGTCAAGCTGCCCGAGTTCGACGACCCCGACGGACTGCGCACCTCCGAACTCGGCCTGAACCGCGTGCACTTGCTGATGGACCGGGGTGAGTGGGGAGCGGCCGAGGACCAGGCGTCGGCGCTGCTCTCGACCACGCCTGCGACTGCGGTGGAGACCATCCCGCGGCTCTTGGTCGCCCTCGGAGTGATCTGCTCCTCGACCGGGCGGTTCGACCCGGCCGAGGACTACTTCGCCCGCGCGGAGGACCACTTCCGGGCGATCGGGGACACCGGTGGGCAGCGGACGCTGCTCGCGCACCGGGCGTACACGGCGATGCACCGGGGTGAACTCGACCTGGCGGAGCGGCTGTTCGCGGAGGCGTCCGCGTTCTTCGAGCAGCAGCGGTGGTTCGGTGACCTGGCGGTCTGCGAGCAGGCCCGTGCCTTTCTCGCCGGGCGGCGCGGTGACGCCCTCGGCGCGGAGGAGCTGCTGGCGGCGAGCCTGGCCCGCTTTGAGCGGCTCGGCGCCTCGATCGCCGCCGCCGACACGATGCTGTTGGGCGCCCAACACGCTTACGACCAGGGCGACATCGACGAGATGAAGCGGCTGGCCCAGACCGCCCGGGACGTGTATCAGGAGCGGAAGGTGTACGAGCGGTGCGCGCAGGTCGACCTCATGCTCGCGCGCACTCTTGAGGACAACCTGAATCGGACGAACCACGGCGACCACGAGCGGGCGTCCGTCGACACCGCGCTCTCCCTCGCCCTGCCCGCCGCACTGGCCCTGGAGGCGGCGCGCTACGACTTCGCGACCGCCCACGCCCGTAGTCAATGGCTCCAACTCGCGGACGAGGCCATGCAGTTGGTGTTCCGCCTCGCGATCCGCCGACAGGACCAGGGCCTGCTCTTCGAACTGGCCGAACACCGGTGCGCGGGCGCCTCGTTGGCCTTGGACCGGACCTCGCCCGCCGCACTGGCCAATGCCGACGCCGACGCCGCGTCGGTCTTCCCGAGCGCGGCCATGAAGTCGTACCCGAACCACGATCACGCCGAAGGCACCATGGCCCTCGGCGGTGTCGCGGCGGGCGCCGCCGCCTCGGTCGGTCTGCGGGTCGCGCCGCCGCCGAAGGTGCGGATGTCGGCGCAGTCGGATCCGAACCGTGTCGCGCTCCAGGAGTACATCGCGGGGGCCGAGTTCCGCTATCACCGGCGGATCGTGGACGAGGAGGCGGTGCCGTTCTGGATCACGGACGACCTGACGAGCCGCCCGGTGGTACAGGTCCGACTGGCCGACGTGGGCGATCTGTTCATGACCTGGACGTGGGCGGGCGGGGCCCGGGGCTTCGGTACCGGTCACGGTCCCGGCGGCGAAGTCGACCAGGCCGTCCGGGAGTTGACCGACGCGCTGCCGGGAGTGGGCGAGGGCGCGGAGGGCATGCGGCGGGCCTTCGACTCGGGCGCACTGGCCGAGCACGGCAGCGAACGTCGGCTCGCGCGGTCACTGGCCGAGGCGCTGTGGCCGGAGCAACTGACCGCGCAGATACGCCAGGTGGCGGAACAGGCTGGCCGTCCCCTCGTACGGATCCAGCCCTCGCCCCGGGTCGCCCAGGTCCCCTGGGAACTGCTCGCCGTCGACGACGGCACCGACGTACGGCTCATCGACCTGGCCGATGTCGTGACCACCGCACCGGCATCCTTGCGGCCACGCACTCCGACGAACCCGAAGCCGCAGAGCACGGACGCGGCCCCGAAGCCGCAGGGCACGGACGCCGACCCGGTCGTTCTCGTCCTCGACCCCCGTGTCCCCGGATTCCGCGCGGACTCCCCGCTCGGCTCGGTCCTGGGGCCGCCCGGCTCCGACCCGGAGCTGCTCGCGCTGGTCCGGCGCCGCCTCGACGCGGGCGCGGTCGTACCGTCCGTCGCCACCCCGGCTGAGGCCTTCCGCCGCACCGACCTGGACCGGGACTGGCTGAGCGGCGTGCTGCGCAAGGGCGCCCGCAGGCTGATGTACGTCGGCCATGTGAGCGGTGCGCCGGTCGAGGGCGGCCAGAGCGAGGACGGCACCCTGCACTTGTGCTGCGACGCGGAGGCAACCGGCCTCGCCGAACCTCTCCGCACCCACCGGCCGCTCTCCGCCAAGGACCTCCTGCTGGGCTCGCTCCCCCTGCGCGCGGACGGCGAGCCGGGCGCGCGGATCTGGCCCGCGCCGCCCCGGGTCGCCCTCATCGGCTGTGAGAGCGGCGGCGATCTGCGGTTCGCGGAGTCGTTCGGTCTGGCGACGGCGATGCTGCACAACGGCGCCGAGCTCGTCACCGCGACCCGCTGGGTGCTGCCGACCAGCTTCGCCTTCCACCGGCTCGCCCAACTGCCCGAGTCCGTACGCCCGTTGACGGAGGCGATCATCGCGGTCGACACGGCACACGAGCATGAGGACCCCGTGCGGAGCCTCGGTCAGTGGCAGCGCGAGCAGCTCGACCGCTGGCGCGCGGACGGCCGTATCGAGCACTCGCCGCTGCTGTGGGCGGCGATGACCTCCATCGTCGTATGACACGGCCCTGTTCTCGTATAGCTACCGCCATGCGGCGTGCAGCACGGAGTAACTTCCATAGCCCTCGCCTCCCCGCCCTGACCGCCTCGTCGAGTTGAACGAGTGACGGCGAGGGGCGGGATGGATCCGGCAGAACTGGGAGCCGGAAGACCTGATTGGGCGGGCGGTGCGCACCTCGTTCGTCTGCGACTGCCTCGCGGATGTCGAGATGCGCCCGGAGGTGCACGAGGGATTGCAGGTGGTGGAGAACTGGAACTCCACGAACAAGGACCTCTGCTACGGCAAGGACGGTGACCTGGCCGGTTCGGACAAGGAGTCCCTGGAGGTCATCGTGCTCGCGCTGCATCTGCTCCAGTCCGCTCCAGTGCATGCCAACACGCTGCCGATGCAGGAGGTCCTGGCCGATCCGAAGTGGGCGGACAAGCTGACCGGCCCGGACCGCAGGGCGCTGTCGCCGCTGTTCTGGACGCACGTGAATCCGTACGGCCGGTTCGAGCTGGACCTGAGCACCCGCCTCGATCTCGACCTGTCCGTCCGAGCGACGGTGCCTGGCCCGCGCACCCCGCAGGGGGCGACAGCCGCAGCCCCGGCGTGACACCTGGTGCCCTGCCCGGTGGGTACGACGAGCTCCGCGAGCAGAGCGCCGGGGCAGCCGGATTTTCTTTCCATTCCGGCTCGGACCCGGCGGGGGCAACCCTTTCCACTCCACCCCATGTGCGGCAAGACAACAATTGGGCGAATGCGAGCAGAAATTCCCGGGACGGTCAAATCTTTTCCTCCCTGACCAGACTTTCATCGATTCGTCAAGGCCGGACTCGCCATTTGTCTCGGCAGTCGCTGCGGGAGTGCGAGATCAGTGAAGAACAACAAATCAGAGGGATGATCGGCAGCTGACTGCGGCCTTTCGGTGTACACTTCTGGGGCACACGAAATTGCTTTCCGGTTGGTAGTCCGGACCGCAAGCACCGGGTTTCCGCTCTGCTGCGTCAACGTCCTCCTCTTTAGGGGAGTCCTGGTGTGCTCCGAGTACGAGAAGAAATCTGCACTGGGAGTACTGTGTCTGGAATGCGTATCGTCATCGCCGGCGGCGGACTCGCCGGGCTGACGCTGGCCCACTACCTGAACCGGAACGGCCTGGACGTGGCCGTCTACGAGCGCGACGCCAACGTGGCGGCGCGCGAGGCCGGGTACCGAATCCACATCAACTCCACCGGCACCTCCGCGCTGCACGCAGCGCTGGAGCCGCGCCTGTGGGAGCTGTTCCTGGCGACATGCGGCATGCCGAGCGATGACATGCTGCTGTTCGACGAGCACTTCAACCTCCGCCCTGGCCGGGACAGGTCGGCCACCGAGGGCACCGGGGTGCCCACCGACATCCCCGAGCACCTGGTGGTGTGCCGCTCGACCCTGCGCCGCATCCTCTACCTCGGCCTGGAAGAGGCAGTGCACTTCGATTGCCGGGTCACCGGCTACCGCACCAACCCCGACTCGAGGATCACCGTGTTCCTGGAGGGCGGGGCCACGGTCGAGGCCGACGTGCTGATCGCCGCGGACGGCATCAACTCCTCCGTGCGCGCCCAGCGCCTGCCCCAGGTCCAGATCGCCGATCTCGGCTCGCGGCACATCGCCGCGAAGATCCACCTCACCGACGAGGCCAAGGCCAAGCTGCCGGCGCAGATGTTCAACGCCTTCTCGCTTGCCTACGACGCCGACTTCACCGGGCTGACCCTTGGCCCGCTCGAGCGCACCGACCCCACCTCGCCACTGATCGCGGAGCAGCAGCCCGACTTCCGGCGTGAGGCCACCGCCAACTACGCGCTGAGCATCTTCAACTCCCTCGCCGACCGGATGCTCCCCGACGACGAGCTGTTCACCGCCGGCCCGGACAAGCTCAAGGCGCATGCCCTGCAGCGCGTCGCCACCTGGCACCCCGCCCTGGTCGACACGGTCCGGCTGTGGGACACCGCCACCGTGCAGGCCCTCAAGTGCCGCAGCTGCGTGCCCGCCGACGCCTGGGAGCCCTCCAACGTGACCGTCATGGGCGACGCGATCCACGCCATGAGCCCCGCTCTGGGCATCGGCGCCAACACCGCGCTACGCGACGCGCACACCCTGGGCGAGCAACTGCTCGCCGTCGCCCACGGCGACAAGCCGCTCCTCGACGGTATCGGCACCTACGAGGACACCATGCGTGACTACGCCTACCACGCGGTGCGATTGTCCGCGTTCGTTGGCCAGAAGGTGATCGGGCACCTCCCCCTGCCTGAATAGTCACCGTGCTGCTCGGGTGGTGCGTATGTGCGTATGGACGCACCACCCGAGCACGCGACAACTCTCGGCGGACGAAGCAACACCGGATCGACCGCCGAAGACGAGACCGCGCGGCGGTTGGCGTAAGCGCCGGTTCTGCTTCGGCCCTCTCACAAACGACCCTTTCCCGGAGCAAGCTCGGAAAGGATTGACGGAAGAGGTCCGGATCGCGGATTCACTGTCACAACTCGTTCTCACTCAAAAGTGGAATCGAGCATGTTCTGGGAAATGTTTGTGACAGCATCCGGGCTCAGGACGGGCCATCACACCCAGGTTCGCCCTGCCGCTCGCGCTCGGGTGCGGTCGCCGGGACTCGGCACACCGGCCGCTTCACCAAGGTGCCCCGGCTCGCGAAACTCCTGCGTATGCCCACCCCTGCCGACCGTGGCCCAGGCCAGCCGTGGCGACCTGGCACCCCCGCGCCCGCGCCCGTCGACCCGGACACCCCCGGCGCCGACATCCGCATCGGATACGCACGCTGCTCCACTCTCACCCCGGAACTCCAGACCGAGCGCGAGAACATCCGCGAAGCCACCCTCGAAGTACTGGACACTGCGGCCCGCAAGGGCAACCACGGCGGCCGGCCCCCGGCCATCACCGACGACATGCTGCACACCGTGCTCCGCCGTCGCGCGAACGGCGAGATGGTCGGGGCCATCCAGCCCGACCTGCTCATCCCCACCGGCCGCCGCAAGGGACAGTGCCCCAGCCTCTCCAGCATCTACCAGGCGCTGGCCGAGCACGAGAAGACCCAGGCGTACCCGGAGGCCGTCGAGACCGCGCATGCCGACTTCGCCGCCCTCAAGCAATGCGACCACAGCCCCAAGTAGTTACTCAGTGCCACACATCACCTGGCGCTGGCTAGTACGAGAACAGGGCCGACACGGACCGCTGTCGGACTGGTCAGAGCCGCACGATGATCAGGGCCGTGTCGTCGGTGGCGCCTCCGTGCGGGAGGAGTTCGAGGAGTACGGCGTCCGCGAGGGATTCCGGGTCTGTGTTCTGGTGGCGGAGCAGGGAGTCGGCGAGGCGGGCCAGGCCCTTGTCGATGTCCTCGCGGCGGCGTTCGATCAGGCCGTCGGTGTAGAGGACCAGGGTGGAGCCGCGCGAGAACGTGGTCTCGGCCTGCGGTCGGGGCATCGGGTCGGGACGGGCGTCGAGCGGTGGGTCGGTGGCCCGGTCCAGGAATTCGACGCGGCCGTCGGGATGGACCAGGGCGGGCGGTGGGTGTCCGGCGCTGCTGTAGGTGATGGTGAGGCGGTCGAAGTCGACGAAGGTCGTCACCACCGTGGCGGACTCGGCGCCGTCGACCACGTTGGCGTAGCGGCCCAGGACGTCGAGGGCCTCGGCAGGGCCGTCCGCGACCCGGGAGGTGGCGCTCAGGGCGCTGCGCAGCTGGCCCATGACGCCGGCGGCGGCCAGGCCGTGGCCGACGACGTCCCCGACGGAGACGCCGATGCGGTTGCCGCCGACCAGGTCGACGACGTCGTACCAGTCGCCGCAGACGTTGAGGGAGCCGACGGCGGGCCGGTAACGCACGGCGATCTGGTGGCTCGCGCCCTGGCGGCGGGTGGGCAGCATCGCCTCTTGCAGGGCGAGGGCGACCTCGCGTTCGCGGGCGTGGGCGCTGCGCAGGCGTTCGTTGACCTCCTGCAGTTCGCGGGCGCGGGTGTACAGCTCGGCCTCCAGCACGCGGGTGCGGCCGCCGCCGGACCCGGCGCGGGCCCGGATCAGTTCGGTGACCTCCTCGACCCGGTGGACGAGGAGCACCACCTTGCCGTCCGGGTCGAGCACGGCGGCGTTCACCGGACTCCAGTAGCGCTGCTCCCATTCGCCGGGACACGTCGTCGACTCGACGTCGTAGCGCTGGAGGGCCATCGCGTCGCGTTCGCCGGTGGCTATGACCCGGCGCAGGGAGGTCTCCAGGTTGCGCATGCCGGTGGCGGCCGGGTCGTTCGGGTTGTCGGGGAAGACGTCGAAGAGGAAGCGGCCGACAACCTGCTCGCGGGTGCGGCCGGACATGCGCAGGAACTCCTCGTTGGCGTCCGCGTACACCAGGTCGGGGGTCAGCAGGGCCACCATGCCGGGCAGCCCCTGGAACACCGCCGCGTAGTCGATCTTCGCGTCCGTCATGGCCCTGCCACCAATCGCCGCTATCACACCATTTTCCCACGATATAAGCAGACCGGATGCACCCCAGGGGGCACTTTGCGTACAGCCGGTCACTCAGTGCCACACGGTGGATAGGGTGCCCCGGTGACAACGCCTTCCTCCCCCACCCGGCTGATCGTGCTGCGCGGCAACAGCGCCTCCGGCAAGAGCTCTGTGGCCACCGGTCTGCGTGAGCGGTACGGCCGGGGTGTCGCTCTGGTGCGCCAGGACGTCCTCCGGCGCGAGGTGCTGCGCGAGCGGGACATCCCCGGCGGCGCGAACATCGGCCTGATCGACCTGACCGTCCGGCACGCCCTGGCGCACGGCTTCCACACCGTGCTGGAAGGCATCCTCTACTTCCCCCACTACGGCGAGATGCTGGCCGGTCTGCTCTCCGATCATCCGGGCCGCACGCACTGCTACTACCTCGACGTACCGTTCGAGGAGACCCTGGCCCGGCACGCGACGAAGCCCATCGCCGACGAGGTCACCGAGGAGCAACTCCGGGAGTGGTACACGCCGTTGGACCTGCTGCCCGATGGCGTCGAGACGGTGATCCCGGCGACGAGCCCGTTGGACGGGACGGTCGACCGGGTACTGCACGAGTCCGGGCTCTGCACCTCACCGTGCGTGCACGTCCGCCCGGATTCCGCTCGTACGCCGGCACCGTGATCAAAGGCGAGCGTGCGGGCGCCGCCGCGTCCCGGCTGACCGGGTGCGCGGTCACCGGTGAGCGTCCGCTGTCCGGGGCGGTCACCGAAGTCGCCCTCGACGGCGGGCAGTTGGTGGTGGTCAAGGGTGATGAGGCGCCGGGGGCGGTGCGGGCGGAGGCGGCGGGGCTGCGCTGGCTGGCGGAGGCCGGGGCGGTCCTGGTGCCTGCGGTGCGCGGGGAGGACGGGAACTGGCTGGTCACCGACCGCGTCCCGACCGGGCCGCCGAGTGCGCGAGCGGCCGTCCGGTTCGGCCGCGACCTGGCCGCCCTGCACGCCTCCGGCGCACCCGCGTTCGGGTCACCTCCGCCCGGCGGCCCGACGGAGGCGTACATCGGGCTGGCGCCCATGCGCAACGTGCCCGGCACCGACTGGCCCAACTGGTATGCGGAACAACGGGTGTTGCCGTATCTGCGCCGCGCGGTCGACGCGGGCACCATCCGGCCCACCGAGGCGACCGTGATCGAGCAGGTCTGCGAGCGCCTGCCCCAACTCGCCGGTCCCGCCGAGCCGCCCGCGCGGCTGCACGGCGATCTGTGGAACGGAAACGTCCTGTGGGGATCGGACGGGCACGTCTGGCTGATCGACCCGGCCGCACACGGCGGACACCGGGAGACCGACCTGGCAATGCTGCACCTCTTCGGCTGCCCGCACCTGTCCGAGGTACTGGAGGGCTACCAGGAGGCCACCCCACTCGCCCCCGACTGGACCGACCGCATCGGGCTGCACCAGTTGTTTCCGCTGCTGGTGCATGTGGTGCTGTTCGGCCGGGGCTATGCCGATCGGGCGGTGGCTGCGGCGCGAAGGGCTCTCTCGGGGTGACACCGCCCGCGACGAGGGCCAGGCCGTAGGCGACGACCAACGCCCCTGTCGCGCGGGCGACCCCGGCTGGAAGACACCAACCAGGGCCGCCCACCACACCAGTTCGGGTCAGACGTGCGGGCGGCGGCCCCGTTCCTGGTGGGGGAACTTCTGGTCCGCACCCGGCAGCGTGGGCTTCGGGAGTGTTGCCACTTCCTCCTTCGCCTTTTCCAGCTGCTCCGCCGTGTCGTCGGGCAGGCGGGGCGAGCGCGGGCGGGCGTCGCGGAAGCGGAACGCGGAGGTGAAGTCGCCGAAGGTGTCACGGCGCCAGTCGGTGACGTTCGGTTCCTCGACGCCGGTGAAGCGCTCCAGGAACTGCAGTGCCGAAGTGTGGTCGAAGGCCTCCGAGGCGACCCAACCACCCACGGTCCAGGGCGAGATGATGATCGCGGGGACGCGGAAGCCGCCGCCGATCGGCAGACCCTGGATGAACTCGTTCGCCGTACCCGCGGGCGGGGTCGGCGGCACGACGTGGTCGAACAGGCCGTCGTTCTCGTCGTAGTTGAGGATGAACGCGGTCTTGCGCCACACCTTCGGGTTGGACGCGATCGCCTCGATCTTCGACGCGACGTAGTCCGCGCCGGCGGCCGGGAGGTAGTCCGGGTGCTCGGACTGGTAGCTCGTGGGGCAGATCCACGACACCGTCGGCAGCCGGTCGTTGCGCGCGTCGTCCTCGAACGTGCCGTGCGGCTGCGGGCGTACACCCCGCTCGTACAGGTCGGAGCCGGGCTGCGCGTTCTTGAAGGACGCGAACTGCTCCAGCATGTTGGTGCCGTAGTCGTCCTCCTCCTGGTACACCCTCCAGCTCACGCCGGCGTTCTGGAGGCGCTCCGCGTATGTCGTCCAACGGTACGGAGTCGGGGCGACGTTGCTGATGATCGGGCCGCCCTGCGTGCCGCCGGGGTCGATCGAACCGGTCATCCACATCAGCCGGTTGGGCCAGGTGGGCCCGAACACCGAGCAGAAGTAGTTGTCGCAGATGGTGAAGGTCTCGGCGAGCGCGAACTGGAACGGGATGTCCTCGCGCGTGTAATAGCCCATCACGTAGGGGCCGTTGACGCCGTCGGCCGCGCGGTGGGCCGGCAGCCACTGGTCCATCTTGCCGTTGTTCCAGGCCTGGTGCTGGACCGACCAGGCGTGGCTGGTGGACGGGATGGCCTGCGCGCTGGAGGTGTGCGTGTCGAGGTGGAACGGGAGGAGGTAGCCCTTCGGGTTCACCGCGTCCGGCTGGTAGAAGACGCTGCGCCCGGTGTCGAGTTTGCGTGCGTGCGGATCGGCGAATCCGCGAACGCCGGACAGCGTGCCGAAGTAGTGGTCGAACGACCGGTTCTCCTGCATCAGCATGACGACGTGTTCGATGTCGCGCAGCGAGCCGTTCTTCGGCGGTTCTGCGGCGACGGCTTTCTGGACGCTCGGCGGGAGGAGGGAGAGCGCCGCGGCGCCGCCCACCGCGCCCGCGGCGGAACCCAGGAGTCTGCGACGTGTCAACTCGGCCATGATTGCCCCTTCTTGAAGAGCTTCGAGGGATCTCGTGGACCAGACCTCGGATCACTCTCCGCCCCTTTCGGTATGGGGTGTCAGGGGCGTGCGATGAATTTGCGGCCAACGTGCGGAAAGGGGTTGGCCAAGCCGTGACCGGCAACATCGGGGCGTTGCTCGGGTGTTGCCAAACATTGGGAGACGGCTGGCCTGCGCATGAGCCGGCGGGACCGAGGGCTCCGGTGGCCGATTCGTTTCCCGATTGCGAAGTTCACCGGGCGCCACATCCGGCCCGCGCCCGGACAGCCGTACGGGAACGCGGACACGCGTACGGAAAGATCGGGTGGATCGGCGAGAACCACCCGGAAGCAGCCCGCAGTAGCCCGTAGCGCGACTGACCCGTTATGCCGGATTTCTCGGTCGGAGTCGGGCGGCGATCGCGGCCACGTCGTCCTCGGCCTCCTGGACGTGGAGGCGCAGCACGATGTCGTCGAGGAGGCGGGAGACGCCCTGGCCGGGGTGGAGGCGGAGGCGGGCCAGGCGGGCGAGGGAGATGTCGATGTCCTCGCCGCGGCGCTCGACCAGGCCGTCGGTGAACATGACCAGGGTGTCCTCGGGGGTGAGGGTGAGCGTGGTCATCTCGTAGTCGGCGAGGCCCGTGCCGAGGGGTGGGCCGACGGGGACGGGGATCAGTTCGCCGGCGCCGTCGCGGTGGAAGACGGCGGGCGAGAGATGGCCGGCGCTGGAGAAGGCGGCCGTGCCCCGGTCCGGGTCGAGGAGGGCGAGCAGGCAGGTCGCGGGGCGCCGGTTGTGCTCCTCGGACATGGCAGCGTCCATCTGGCGCAGGATGCGATGGGGCGGGAGGTCGGTGGAGGCGACGTAGCGCAGCATCGAGCGGTACGCGTTCATGTCGACGGCCGCGTCCAGGCCGTGCCCCATGACGTCGCCGATGACGAGGAGGGTGCGGCCGTAGTGCAGGCGTACGGCCTCGAACCAGTCGCCGCCGACGAGGGTGCCGCTGCCCGCCGGGAGGTAGCGGGTGGCCATCTCGACGTTGGGGTGGGGGCGGCTGGGTTCGGTGAGCAGGACCTGTTGGAGGTTCAGGGCGGTGGTGCGCAGGCGGTGGTGTTCGACGGCGTGGTGCAGATGGGCGGCGGTGAGCCGGGCCGCGTAGTGCACGGCGGCGGCCTCGTCGTCGCCGAAGGTCCGGCCGGCGCGGATCGCGAGGAGTGCGCCGTAGGCCTTGCCCCAGGCGGTCAACGGGACGGAGAGGGCGGCCAGTACGCCGTGGTCGTTGGTGGTGAAGGACGTGGTGATCGGGTGGCCCTCGTCCAGGGCGCGGACCATGACGTCCTCGCGGGGTGCGGTCCGCAGGCTGTCGAGCAGTTCGCTGCGGCCCGCCTTCGCCATCGGGTGCAGCATGGCGTGCCGCGCCGGGCGCTCCTCGTCCTGGGCGAACAGGTCCACGGCCGCGGCGTCGCACAGCCCGTCGACGAGGAACCGCGCGCACTCCGCCGCCGTCCTGCGCTCGTCGAGCGTCGACCCGATGGCCGAAACGGCCCGCTGCGCGAGCGCGAACCGATCCGTCGCACCCGCTTCTGACCCGGTAACCCCGTCGCCGTCCAAGACCGTCCCTTTCTGCCGTTCCCCATACCAACACCCGCGCGGGCGTTCGGCCGGTAGCGACCCGTGGTGCGGTGCCATCGGGTCGGGGCGCGGGGCTGGTCGCGGGGGCGAAACTCCCTGGCCGCACGGCCCTCACCGCCGATATCGTCCGACCCGGTCCGACCCCTTGATCCCCCTTGCAGAGAGCCACTCCGATGACGAACCGCCGACCGACGACCACCCTCTGGCGCCCGACCGGCCCCAAGGAGCTGGACCTGGTCCGTGCTCTCGACTGGCGTGCCTGGCCGCCCCGGCTGCCCGAGCAGCCGATCTTCTACCCGGTGCTGAACGAGGACTACGCGATCAGGATCGCCAGGGACTGGAACGTCAAGCACGACGGCGCCGGTTTCGTGACGCGCTTCGAGGTGGAGTCGGAGTTCCTGTCCCGGTATCCCGTCCAGCAGGCGGGCGGCCGGACGATCCTGGAGCTGTGGGTGCCGGCCGAGGAGCTGGCCGAGTTCAACGCCCACATCGTCGGCGAGATCCGGGTGGTGCACGAGTTCCGGTGAGCCTCCGGGGCGAGGCTCCGTGAACCAGGCCAGGGAGTTCAACTGACGTGTCCGGCAACACCAGTTGCCCGGGCGGGTGCCGTCGAGGGATCCGACACCCTCGACGGCCACCGCGCCGCCGCTTCCCGGACGGCGACTCCCGGCCACCGGATGTGCGGGTCGCCGTAGGACCGCTGTCCCGGGCGGAGTGCGAAAGTGTTTCGTAACCGAGGAATTTCCCGTGCTTGTCCTGGGTGTGAATTCCGTGTCAGTGTCCCGGCCAGCAGGCAGGCGACCCGCGGTGGGGGCATCCGAAAATCTTTCGGTCCGGCTTCCGTTTTCGATCTGCCTGGCTGACCTACGGCATGCCGAAAGAAGAGAGGCACACCATGCGGGGAATCCCGGTCACCGGACATCTCGGAAGCCCGAGAATTCGACGCGCCGTCGCGGCCGCGGTCACTCTGGCCGCCGCCGCGAGCCTTGCCGGCTGCGGGTCCTCGGGCCCGTCCACGAGTTCGTCGTCCAAGGGCCTGACGGTATGGGCGCTGAACGACCAGACGATCCTCAAGCAGTCCGTCGACGCGTACAACAAGGACCACGCCGACGCGAAGATCACCCTGCGCCTGTTCGCGAACGACGACTACAAGCAGAAGCTGCGCGTGGCCTTCGGCGCGAACCAGGCCCCGGACCTCTTCTTCAACTGGGGCGGCGGCGCCCTGAACGACTACGTCAAGGCGGGCAAGGTCGACGTCCTCAACGCGTCGGACGTGAACGCGGACCGGTACACCGACAGCGTGATGCAGAGCGCGACCTTCGACGGCAAGGTCTACGGCGTTCCCGTCAACGGCCTCGCCCCGGTCGTCCTCTACTACAACAAGAAGGTGCTGTCCGACGCGGGCGTCCAGCCCCCGAAGACGTACGACGACCTGCTCGCGGCCGTGAAGAAGCTCAAGGGCAAGGGCGTGACCCCGCTGTCCCTCGCGGCGAACTCCAAGTGGCCGACGCTGATGTACCTGGAGTACCTGCTGGACCGCACCGGCGGCTCCCGCGTGTTCTCGAAGATCGCCTCCGGTGACGCGGCCGCCTGGAAGGACGCCTCGGTCACCAAGGCCAACGAGAAGCTCCAGGAGCTGTCGAAGGCCGGCGCCTTCGGCGACAACGCGTCCTCCGTCAGCTACGACCAGGGCGCCTCGACCGCGCTGCTCTACACGGGCAAGGCCGCGATGGAGGTCATGGGCACCTGGGAGTACGCGAACATAGCCAAGGCCGCGCCCGACTTCCTGAAGAAGGGCGACCTCGGCTACACCGCGTTCCCGGCCCTGACCGGCGGCGCGGGCAGCCCGGCGAACATCGTCGGCAACCCGTCGAACTTCCTGTCGCTGAACAAGTCGACCAAGCACAAGTCCGAGGCGCTGACCTACCTGAAGGACTACATCCTCAACGGCTCCCAGGTCGACGCCTACCTCGCGTCCGGCAGCGTCCCGCCCGTCAAGGGCCTCGACGCGAAGCTCGCCGCCGTGAAGTCCTCGTCCGACAAGGCGTGGCTGACCTTCGTCTACGACCTCGTGGACAAGGCCCCGAGCTTCCAGCTCTCGTGGGACCAGGCGCTGCCGTCCGACCAGGCCGACCCGCTGCTGACCAACACCGACAAGTCGTTCCTGCGGCAGATCGCGCCCGCGGACTTCGGTACGAACATGAGCAAGGCGGGGTCGTGACGATCACCACCACCCCTACGCGCCGGAGAGGAGGGAGCGGCCTCCTCATGGCCGCCCCGGCCCTGATCCTCTTCGGTCTGTTCGGTCTCGTCCCGTTGGTCGGTGTGGCGGCGCTCAGCGTCGCCCGCTGGGACGGCCTGGGCTCCGTCAGCTGGGCGGGCCTCACCAACTGGACGTCCGTCCTCACCGACAGCGCCACCTGGCAGTCGCTGTGGCTCACCGTCAAGGTGATGGTGGTCAGCTGGCTGGTGCAGACGCCGATCGCCCTGGCGCTCGGCCTGTTCCAGGCGCCCAAGGGGCGGCTGCGCGCACTGCTCGCCGTGCTGTTCTTCCTGCCGCTGCTGCTGTCCGCCGTGGCGATCGGCCTGACCTGGCAGGCGCTGCTCGACCCGTCGTTCGGCATCGGCGCCACCCCGGGCCTGCACTGGCTGGCGAAGCCACTGCTCGGCTCGCCCCAACTCGCCCTGTACACCGTCATCTTCGTGATCGCCTGGCAGTTCGTGCCGTTCCACGCGCTGCTCTACCAAGCGGGGATACGGCAGATCCCGACCGCCCTGTACGAGGCCGCCGCGCTCGACGGCGCCGGGCCCGTGACGCGCTTCCTGCACATCACGCTGCCGCAGCTGAAGTACACGCTGGTCACGTCGAGCACGCTGATGCTGGTCGGTTCGCTGACCTACTTCGACCTGATCTTCGTCCTGTCCGGCGGCACCGGCGGCCCCGGCACCGCGACCCGCGTCCTTCCCCTCTCCATGTACATCACCGGTTTCCAGGCCCACGACATGGGCCGGGCCAGCGCGGTGGCCACCCTGCTCGTGGTCGTCGGCCTCGGCCTGTCGCTGCTGACCACCCGCCTGTCCGGCTTCACCCGGATGGACAGCCAGCAGGAGGGCATGTGAGCACCACCGTGACCAAGTCCCGCCCCATCGCCACCGAACGGCCGGTGCCGCCGACGCCGGCAAGGCCCGTCCGGCGCAACCCCGTACCGGGATTCCTCCGCCGCACCCTCACCAGCGGTGCCGCGCTCTTCTGGACGGCGATCGTCGTCGTCCCGATCTACTGGCTCGTCGTCACCAGCCTCCGCAGCCAGTCCGACTTCACCTCCGACAGCCCCCTCGCCCTGCCCAGCCACCCGACCCTGGACAGCTACCGCACGGTCCTGGACGGCGACTTCACCACCTACCTCCTCAACAGCGTGATCGTCACCGCGGGCACGGTCGTCATCGCCGTCGCCGTCGCCCTGATGGCCGCGTTCTCCATCGTCCGCAACGCCGGCACCCGCTTCTCCCGAGTGTCCTTCCGTCTGTTCCTCCTCGGCCTGGCGATCCCCCTCCAAGCGGTGATCATCCCGGTCTACCTGTTGATCATCCGCATGCATCTCTACGACAGCCTGCTCGCGATCGTCCTGCCCTCGGCGGCGTTCGCACTGCCGATCACCGTGATGATCCTGGTCAGTTTCCTGCGGGACGTGCCCCGTTCGCTGTTCGAGGCGATGATCGTCGACGGCGCCGGCGACTGGCGCATGCTCTGGTCATTGGCCGCACCGCTGGCCCGCCCGGCGCTGATGACAGTCGCGGTCTACGACGGTCTCCAGGTCTGGAACGGCTTCCTCTTCCCTCTCATCCTCACCCAGAGCGGCGACAAGGCCGTCCTGCCACTGGCGCTGACCCTGTTCCGGGGCCAGTTCGGCATCGACGTCCCGGCCACCATGGCCGCGGTGGTGCTGTCCACCCTGCCGATGCTGGCCCTGTTCATCCTGGCCCGCCGTCAGCTCGTCGCCGGTCTCACCGCCGGTTTCTCCAAGTAGCCCCCACTACCGGGCAGTTCACGCGCCACGACGGCCGAGCCAGGCGCCCGGCCCCGTCGGCGTGCCCGCGCAACACCGAGGAGTCGTGAATGACGACCACCATGCCCGACCACGGCGGCCTCCCCCACCGGGAAGACGACCGCCCCTGGACCGACCCCGCGCTGCCCACCGCCGACCGCGTCGAGGCACTGCTCGCCCGGCTCACCCTGCCGGAGAAGGTCGCGCAACTCAGCAGCACCTGGGAGGACATCGAGGCCGACGGTCCCGAAGTGGCCCCGGGCAGCAACCACTTCGGCCGCGTCGGCGACCTCGACGAGACCGCCCGACACGGCCTGGGCCAACTCACCCGCCCCTACGGCACCCTCCCCCGGCCCGCGCTGGAACACGCCCGCCTCCTGGCCAAGCACCAGCAACAGGTCGTGGCGCAGAGCCGGTTCGACATCCCGGCGATGGCCCACGACGAGTGCCTCACCGGCTTCACCGCCTACGGCGCCACCATCTACCCCACCTCACTCGCCATGGCGGCGACCTTCGACCCCGCACTGATCCACAGGGTCGGCGAGGCCATCGGCTCCGACATGGCCGAGGCGGGCGTGCACCAGGGCCTCTCCCCCGTGGTCGACGTCATCCGCGACTACCGCTGGGGGCGCTGCGAGGAGACCTACGGCGAAGACCCGTACCTGGTGGGCGAGTTGGCCGAGGCGTACGTCACCGGACTGCAGAGCGCCGGGGTGTACGCGACCCTCAAGCACTTCGCCGGGTACTCCGCGTCGATGGGCGGCCGCAACCACGCCCCCGTGCACGCGGGCCGCCGCGAACTCTTCGACGTGATCCTCCCGCCGTTTGAGCGCCTCGTCGCCGCCGGCGTGCGATCCGTCATGAACTCGTACGCCGAGATCGACGGCGAGGCACCGGCCGCGAGCCGCTGGCTGCTGACCGAAGTCCTGCGCGACGCCTGGGGGTTCGAGGGGACTGTCGTCTCCGACTACTGGTCCCTGCCCTTCCTGGTCAACGCCCACCGCGTCGCCGCCGACCTGCCCGCCGCCGGCGCGCTCGCCCTCCGCGCCGGGATGGACGTCGAGCTGCCCGACCAGCGCGGCTTCGGCGACGCGCTCGTGCAGGCCGCCGAACAGGGCCTGGTGGACGAGGAGTTCGTGGACCGTGCGGTGCGCCGGGTGCTGCGCCAGAAGGTGGACCTCGGCCTGCTCGACGCCGACTGGGATCCGCGCCCGCCTGCCCTGCGGGCCGGAGAACTGGACCTGGACAAGGCGGCGAGTCGTCAACTCGCCCATGCCGTGGCCCAGTCGAGTGCTGTCCTGCTGTCGAACGACGGAGCCCTTCCGCTCCCGGCGACCGGCCGCATCGCGCTGATCGGCCCGTGCGCGGACGACGTCCGCACGATGTTCGGCTGCTACAGCTTCCCCAACCACGTCCTCGCCGAACGCGACGACCTTGGCAACGGTGTCGAGGCGGTCTCCCTGCGGTACGCCCTGGCAGCCGAACTGCCCGGTGTGGAGTGGGAGTTCACCCAGGGCTGCCCGATCCGGGAAGCGGACCGCTCCGGTATCGCCGCCGCCGTCGAGGCATCCGCCGGAGCCGACCTCACCGTACTGGTCGTCGGCGACAAGGCCGGCATGTTCGGCATCGGCACCTCGGGCGAGGGCTGTGACGTGGAGGATCTGCGGCTGCCGGGGGTCCAAGAGGAGCTGGTCGAGGCGGTGTTGGCGGCCGGGCGGCCGGTCGTCCTGGTCATCAGCAGCGGCCGTCCGTACGCGGTGGGCCGGTTCGCGTCCACCGCCGCCGCCATGGTGCAGGTGTTCCTGCCGGGCGAGGAGGGCGGCCGTGCGGTGGCCCAACTCCTAGCGGGCAAGGCCAACTTCAGCGGCAAGCTGCCCGTGCAGATACCGACCACGCCCGGCGGCCAGCCCTACACCTACCTCCACGCACCGCTCGGCGACCGGCAGAGCTGGCTGTCCAACCTCGATCCGACACCGGCGTTCCCCTTCGGGCACGGACTGTCGTACACGAGCTTCGAGATCGACGGACTGGCGATCGACAGTGAACTGGTATCGGTGGACGGTGAGTTCACGGTCGGCGCGCGGGTGCGGAACACAGGGGCGGTCGCGGGTGCCGAGACGGTGCAGCTGTACGCGATCGACCCGGTGGCCCAGGTGACCCGGCCGGTGCGGTCCCTGCTCGCCTTCGCCAAGGTGACCCTTGAACCCGGTGAGCAGGCGACGGTCCGCTTCCATGTCCACACGGATCGGCTGGCGTTCACCGGTCTGGCCGGCACGCGCATCGTGGAGCCCGGCGAGATCCTGCTGGAGGTGGGCTCCTCCAGCTTGGACACGCCGGTGCGGGAGGCGATCCAACTCGTGGGTGAGGAAAGGGATGCGACCGTTCTGCGGCAGCATGCGGTGCCGGTGAGCGTCGAGCGGGAGTAGGCCGAGCGACACGCATAGCGACACAGCGGCGCATATAAAAGGTGGCCCCGTCGATCGATCCGATCGGCGGGGCCACCCTCTTGTCAGTCGGTGCCTAACTCCGGGTCCACTGCTGGGTCGCGTTGCCCAGCCCCGTCCACAGCTCGACCTTCGAGCCATTGGCCGTCCCCCAGTTGGTCACGTCGATGACCAGGCCGTTGGAGCGGTTGACGATGGTACCGTCCACGCGGAAGGCCCACTTCTGGCTGTTCTTTCCGTTGCAGGCCCAGAGGATGAGCGTGGTGCCGGCGGTGGTGCCGTCACCGTTCGCGGCCAAGCAGTTGCCGTTGACGCGGAGTTCGCCCGCGGCGGTCTGCGTGATGGTCTGGTAGGCGTTGCCCGAGCAGTCGTAGATCTGGACCTGGACGCCCGTCGCGCCGTTCGGAACGTCGAGGCAGCGGCTGGAGTACGTGCCCTTCAGGGTGAAGGTGGAGGCGGTGGGGAGTGGGTCCTCGACCAGTTGCCAGTCCTGGGAGCCGTCGGTGGTCGCCGCCGCGACGGTGACGGAGCCGCCTGCCGTCGAACCGGTCATGTAGAGGCTGGTGTTGAGGACCGAGCGGAGCTTGTAGTAGCCGCTGGTCGACGAGGCGACCTGGGTCCACTGTTTGTCGGTGGCTCCGTCGTCGACCCACTGGGCCAGCTTCTGTCCGGCCGTGGCGGTGCCGGTCCAGATGGCGACCGAGCGGCCGCCGGCCTTGTTGAGCAGCGTGACGTTGCTGCCCTTGGCTGTGAGGTGCCAACGCTGGGTGGCGTCAGTGGAGTTGGCGGCGCTCAGGACGATGTCGGGGGTGTTCCCGGTGAGGTTCGCGTCCTGGGTCTTGCCGGACGCGGTGCTGAGCACCTGGCCGGTGAGCCGGTTGACGAGGCTGTAATAGGCGCCGTCGGAGCGGCCGAGGTCGACCTCGGCGTACGTCACGGGGCCGACGCTGGTACCGCTCCACGAGGCCTGGAGCACGAGGACGCGTCCGGTGCCGTCGACGTACTGGAGCATCCGGCTGTAGCCGGCGGCGATCGACGTCTTGTACTCCTTCCAGGTGCCCGTGGACAGCCCGGACTCGTTCACCCAGACGTCGCCGCTGCCGGCGGCGTTGTAGACGATCCGGCCGTCCGGCATCGGGAGCAGGACGGGGCTGCCGCCGGTGGCCAGAGTGGCTCCGCCGGAGGGCACGGGCAGTGAGGTGATCGCAGCGTCGGTGGCCGAGAAGAACTTCGTCGGGTCGTCGGATATCCGGTAGCGGACGTTGGTGCCGCCGCCCCAGTACTCGTACGTGAGAAGCCACTTGCCGTCGGTCGTCGGGGCGATGGTCGTCATGCCGGGGCGGCCGCCGCCGATCTCCGTCTTGCCGTTGCCCATGCTCACCGTGGAGCCGGGGACGTCAATCACCGGGGAACTCCAGGCGGTTGAGCTGGATCCGTCCCAGGTGCGGTGCAGGAGGACCTGGCCTCCGGAGTCCGTCGCCGTGGCGTTGTCCGGGTCGAGGGTCGGGGCGCCGGTGGTGGTGTTGTAGCCGGTGTAGTCGTCCTCGTCGGAGTAGTAGGCGATCAACGTGCCGTTGTGGGCGAGGAGATGGGGTTCCCACACCGGGTCGACCTGCGCGTAGGTGTTGGCGGTGGAGACCCGGCCGACACTGCCCGCGCTGCCGCCCTGCCAGCCGCCGGCCGCGATGATGTTCTGGATGGTCCAGGTCGCGCCGTCGTCCGTGCTGGAGTACAGGGCCAGCGCCACGTCCTTGCGGTCGCCGTCACTGGTGGGCGTCCAGCTGGAGTTGGCGGCCTTCTGCTCCTGGTAGTAGTAGTCGTCGCCCGAGACGATGCTCGCGAGCAGCAGGGTGCCGGCGCTCAGGCTGCCGACGTTCTGCGGGAGGACGTAGAGATACGGGTTGGTCCAATTGCTCGTGTATTTCGCGTACTTGGAGTCGCTGGAGAGATACGCGGGGGCTTTGACGTCGGACAGTTTCGCCCAGGTCGTACCGTCGTCGTCACTCTTGTACACGGGCAGTGTCTGGCCGACCGGAGCGGTCTGGTCGTTCTCGAAGGTGGCCACGATCCGGCCGTCCGCCAGCTGGGCCGATTTCGGGTAGAGAACACACGGACTCTTGCTGCACGCGGCGGTGTTGGTCGCCGTATACAGATTGGCGGGACTCGGCTGATAGGCCGAGGCACTTGTCGCGGAGGCGATGGCGAATGCCACGCCCATGCCGAAGGCGGTCGCCGCAGCGAAAGCCTTTCGCGCCCAAGATCTGGTCAATGGCGTTCCTTTCACCGGGGAAGGCGCGCACCACGTTCCAGGGGTGCCGGAATGTCCGGAGGTCCCAGGGGGATGGAATGGGGGTGCGGAGCAGGAAGCCAGTATTCGGATGCGGCACCGCGATGTCACCGGCACGTGTCGAAAGTGTTTCGCAGGATGGGGAGTTACGCGGTATTGACGTGCTTCACGGAACGGCGCACGGACGTCGAAGTCCGCAGGACGAGTTCCGTGGCCAGCTCTATGCGCGGCGACACCGGCGGCCGCCCCTGGGCGAGTTCGAGGAGCACCCTCGTCGCCTCGCGCCCCAACTCCTCGAAGGGCTGGCGTACGGCGCTCAGCGGTGGGCAGGCCATGGCCGCGACGAGGGTGTCGTCGAAGGACATGACCGCCAGGTCGTCCGGTACGGCGAGCCCCTGCTGGCGCGCCGCCTCCAGGACGCCGAGCGCCTGTGCGTCGCTGGCCGCGAAGACGGCCGTGGGCGGGTCGTCGGCGCGCAGGATCTGACCGGCGGTGGCGAGGGCCTCGGCGTAGTCGAAGTCGGTCGAGCGGACGATCGCCGGGTCGTAGGCGATCCCGGCCTCCTCCAGCGCGGCCCGGTATCCGTGCACGCGCGCGGCCCCGGCCAGCGAGTGCGAGCGGCCGGCGACCATGCCGATCCGGGTGTGCCCGAGCCCCAGCAGGTGCTGTACGGCGTCGCGGGCGCCGCTCCAGTTCGTGACGCCGATGCTGGGGATGTCCTCGGAGGGTGCGCTGAGCGGGTCGATCAGGACCACCGGGAGGCGTTGCTCGACGATGCGGCGCTGGTCCTCCTCGGACAGCATCGAGATCACGATGACAATGCCGGCCGCGCCGAGCGCCACGCACTCCTCCAGCCACCCGGAGATCGACCGCCGGCTGGTCGTGCCGGTGACCACGTCGATGCCGAGCGCGCCGGCCGCGTCGACGATGCCGCGGACCACTTCCAGCGTGTACGGCCCGGACAGATCACGGAACACGGCGATGATCTGCCGGGGTGTCGCGGGGTCCCGCTCCCAGGGGCGGACGAAGCCGTGCCGGGCGAGGAGTTCCTCGACCCGCTCGCGAGTCCGCGCGCCGACGTCCCGGCGCCGGTGCACCACCTTGGACACGGTGCTGAGCGAGACACCCGCCTCCGTGGCGATGCTCGTCAAGAGGCCGTACTGCGCCTCCAGTTGTCCCTTGCCGCGACCTGTCACCCGATGTCCGTTCCGCTCGCCGAACACCGATGCGCCGGACCGCATCGCGTAGCTGGCCAGTAACTTTGCCGCAAGGTAACGGGGCGCGGGGCGCGGAGGCAAGACCGGTGCAGCCCCGCTCCCGCGGTTCGACGGACGGGAGACGCGCGGTCCGACCAGGGCGACCGGCGCGCGAGCCGCGCCTGCCGTGGCCGAGGCGGGCGGACCGGGCATCGACCGCCGCACCGGTGTCGAGCGGGAACCGGTCGCGGGCAGCACGGTGCTCGCGGGCGGCGCGACCCTCCGGTTCGGCCGCGCGGTGCGAGCGCGGGTCCCGGCACTCAACCACTTGATCGCCCTGCCCCGCGTACCGACCCCCTCGTCGCCCGCCCCTAACCCGCCCCGGCCGGGTCGGTCGTGCGATGCGCGGACTCGGCGATCCGCACGAAGGACCCGATCAGCGGCCTGGCGTCGGCCTCGCGCCAGGCGATGACAAGTGCGCTGGGCGCCATGTCGGTCAACGGCACCACCGTCAGCCCCTCCGGCAGGGCGTGCCCGAGCGGCATGAGCCCCACGGTGCCGTTCCACAGCACGGACTGCAGGCACTCCCGGGCCGTCCGGACGACGGGCCCGTCACGGCGTCGGCCGTCGCCCGCCGAGCCCGTCCAATAGGCCTGCCACACCGGGTCCGTGCCGTCCGGGAAGCGGAACCAGCGGCGCTCGGCGAGGTCGGCCAGGAGCAGCCCCTCGCGGTGGGCCAGTGGGTCGTCCGTACGGAGGACCACGCCGACCCGCTCCGAGAGCAGGGTGCGGGTGGCGATACCGGTGTCGTCGAAGGGTGTCCTGGTCAGCGTCACGTCGACGAGTCCGGCCCGTAGTCCCGCGGTCGGATCGGTGAGGTCCGACTCGCGGATGAGGATGCGGGCGCCGGGGTGGTGCTCGCGGTAGGCGGCGGCGAGACGGGTACCGAACTGCACCACGCTGTCCGCGAGCGTGCCCACCGTCAGGGTGACCGGTCCGGCCAGCGCGGTGACGCGGGCGCGCACCCGGTCGGCCTGCGCCAGCAGGGCGCGGGCCTCCTCGTGGAGCAGGACACCGGCCGGGGTCAGCGCGACCCCCGTCGGCGAGCGGAGCAGAAGGACAGAGCCGAGCTCGGTCTCCAGCTGTTTGATCGCCCGGCTCAGCGGCGGCTGGGTCATCCGCAGACGCGCGGCGGCCCGGCCGAAGTGGAGTTCCTCGGCGACCGCTACGAAGTAGCGCAGCGTGCGTAGCTCCATGACCAGTGATGATACCGAAGCGGTATCGGCGGTACAGGATCGGTCTTGGACACCACCGAGGTCTGGCAGTGGAGTGGAGGTGGACAAGATCGCCGTACTGCTGAGGAGTCGCCATGGCCGACCACGTGCTGCCGGACCCCGTCGTGCACATCGCCGATGTCCGGGAACTGGACCACGACTTGGTGGTCGTACCCGACGGGCGGGTGCAGTTGGTGCCCAACATCGGTGTCATCGGCGGCCGGGACGCGGTGCTCGTCGTGGAGACGGGTCTGGGGCCGGGGAACGCCGAGAAGGTGCTGGAGTTCGCGACCGAGTACGCCAAGGGCCGCAGGCTGTATCTGACGACGACCCACTTCCACCCGGAACACGCCTTCGGGGCGCAGGTCTTCGCGGGTGAGGCGACCTTCCTCCTCAACCGGGCGCAGGCGGAGGACCTGAAGGTGAAGGGACCCGGCTATCTCGACATGTTCCGGGGTCTCGGCGAGCGGGCCGCCCGGCACCTCGACGATGTCGTCCTGCCGGAGCCCGACCTCGTCTACGACGATGTCTACGACCTCGAACTGGGCGGCCGGGTCGTGCAGTTGCGGGCCACCGGCCGGGCGCACACCAAGGGCGACCAGGTGGTGCGGGTGCCGGACGCGGGCGTGCTGTTCACCGGGGACCTCGTGGAGACCGGGCAGTTCGCCATCTTCCCGTGGTTCCCGCCGTACGACACCGATGTGTCCGGCACGCGCTGGATCACCGTCATGGAGCGGCTCGCGGGTGAGGGGGCGCGGCTCGTCGTACCGGGCCACGGGGCCGTCGGCGGGCCCGAGTTGCTCGCCGACGTGCGTGACTATCTGCGGCTGCTGCGGGACGAGACGTGGGCGCGGCGCGACTCCGCGATGAGCGAGGAGACGATCGTCGAAGAGGTCAGGGCGCTCATGATCCAGCGGCATCCGGAGTGGACCGAACGGGACTGGATCGACAAGGGAGTTGGCTGCCTGTGCACCGAACACCCGTCGTGAGCGAGCGAGTTACGACGCGCTCGTCACGAAGCCGTCCCTGACCGTGTCGAAGACGGGACGGTAGGTGTCCCACTTCGCGTCCGGGGCCGAGAGGTAGATGTCGTACTCGCGACCGCCCTCCCTGCCGAAGCCGAGGTCGATGGCGCGGAACACCCGGACCCGGCCCTGGAAGGTGAACTCCCAGATGGCGGCGGGCTGTTGCTGGAAGGTGGTCTGCTGCATACGGAGCCTGCGGTACGAGGGGTAGTTGACCTTCGTGTTGGCCTCGATGTCCGCGAAGTGCGTGCTCGGGTTGGGGCCCGCCGGGTCCACGACCCCGATGGTGAGCCCGGCCAGGCCCGTCTCGTCGGTGTAGGTGACGCCCTCCGCCGTCCGCTTGCCCGCCTTCCAGCCGTCCGGAACCGGGAAGGAGACGCCGAGTTGACGGTCCCGGACGAGGTGATAGCCCTCCGGGACGGGTGATGCGGAGGCCGAGGCCGTCGTCGTGGGCTGCGAAGTCGCGTGCCCGGGTGCGGACTTGGACGTCGTGTGCAGCACGAACGCCGTGGCCGCGACGGCTCCGGCCACGGCGATGGAGATCGCCCCGATCACGAGCCCCTTGCGGCTCCGGCGCCGCCCGCGGCCGACGTCTCCCGCGGGTTTCGGCTCCGGCGCCGCGGCGGTCAAGTCGGCTTCCGGTGGCTGGAGTTGGGCCGTCGACTCGCCCCACCACGCGGTCTGCAGGGCCCGCTCGGCCTGTTGCGCCGTCGGCCGTTCGTCGGGCTCCTTGATGAGGAGAGCCTCGATGAGCGGCTCCAACGGTCCGGCCTGCTTCATGGGTTCGAGTGGGTCCACGGCGATGGCGTACGCGGTCTCCATGGCGGTGACCCGGCGGAACGGTGGGCGTCCCTCGACGGCCTGGTAGAGCGTGGCGCCCAGGGCCCACAGATCGGAGGCCGTTCCGGGGGTGAGCCCGCGGATGCGTTCCGGGGCCATGTAGTGGATGGAGCCGACCATCTCGCCGGTCTTGGTCAGGGTCGACGTCCCGTCCGTCATGGCGATGCCGAAGTCGGTGAGGACGAGGCGGTCGCCGGCGCCGAGGAGGACGTTGCCGGGTTTGACGTCGCGGTGCAGCACCCCGGCGGCGTGGGCGGCGCGCAGGGCGGCGACCATGTCGAGGCCGATGCGGGCCGCCTCCTGGTACGGGAGGGTCCGGCCGTCCTTGAGAAGTTCGGCGAGCGTGGGGCCCGGGACGTACTCCATGACGATGCAGGGGCGGCCCTCGTCGTCCACGACGTCATGGACGACGATCACGTTCGGGTGGGCGATGCGGGCGGCGCTGCGGGCCTCGCGGCGGGTGCGTTCGTAGAGGGTGGCGAGTTCGTCGGCGGAGAGTTCGGGGCGGGCGTGGAGCCGCTTGATCGCGACCTGGCGGCCGAGCACCTCGTCGTCGGCGCGCCAGACGGTGCCCATGCCGCCGCGGCCGATCTGCTCGGTCAGCCGGTAGCGCCCGGCGATGCGACGCCCTTCGTCCGACACGGTGTCCTCCGCCGGTTCTGTCCCTGTTCGATTCGCCTGGTCACCATAACCGGCTCTTGTCCCGGATCGTGTGGGGCGGATCACGGTGCCCACCATCACCGTGAGGGTCCCCCACCTCGACTGGAGGGTGGAGAGGGCCTAGTACCCCGGTACTAGTCACCCCGGCCGTTTTCACTTCCCCGGTGCTGCGGATGCGAGGAAAGCCGCTCATAGCGTGAAGCCGTGGGTCGCGCAGGCCCTCCTCTTTCTATCGAACCTGGTGGGAGTACCCCATGGCCACCTTCCTCTACCGGCTGGGCCGGTTCTCGTTCAGGCGGCGACGGCTCGTCCTGATGCTGTGGATCGCCGTCCTGGCGGTCGTCGGCATCGGTGCCATGAACGTCTCGACGAGCACGTCCGACAGCTTCAGCCTCCCGGGCACACAGTCGCAGAAGGCGATCGACCTGCTGGAGAAGGAGTTCCCGCAGGCATCGGCCTCCGGCGCCACCGCCCGCGTGGTGTTCGAGGCGCCCAAGGGGCACACCCTGGCATCCGGCGCCGACCGGACCGAGGTCCAGTCGCTGATCGCCGACCTCAAGAAGGCGCCCCAGGTCGCGAACGTCTCCGACCCGTACCAGAGCGGACTGATCAGCAAGTCCGGCACCATCACCTACGCCCAGGTCACTTACAAGGTCGGCCAGCCCGACGTCACCGACGCGGCGCGCGACGCGCTGCACTCCGTGGCCGACCGGGGCGAGAAGGCCGGCCTCGCGGTCAGCATGGGCGGCAACGCCGTACAGGAGAAGGCAGGGAGCAGCAGCACCGAGCTGATCGGTCTGCTGATCGCGGCCGTGGCACTCGTCATCACCTTCGGGTCGCTGCTCGCGGCCGGGCTGCCGCTGCTGACGGCGATCTTCGGGGTCGGCACGGCGGTCGCCGCCATCACGCTTGCGAGCTCGGTCTTCAACCTCAGCTCGGCCGCCACGACGCTCGCGCTGATGCTGGGCCTCGCCGTGGCCATCGACTACGCCCTGTTCATCGTCTCCCGGTACCGCAGCGAGATCCGGGAGGGCCACGAGCCGGAGGAGGCCGCGGGCCGCGCGCTGGGCACCGCCGGTTCCGCGGTGGTGTTCGCCGGTCTCACCGTCGTGATCGCGCTGGCCGGTCTGAGCATCATCGGCATCAGCATGCTGACCACGATGGGCCTGGGTGCCGCCTTCGCGGTCGTGGTCGCCGTACTGATCGCGCTGACCCTGCTGCCCGCGGTGCTGGGCTTCGCCGGGATGCGGATCATGGGCGACCGGTTCACCAGCCGCCGGATGCGCGCCCTGCAGGCGGGCGGCAAGGGGGAGACGACGGGCGTGCGCTGGGCCCGGTTCGTGACCCGCAACCCGCTGAAGACGCTGGTCGTCTCGGTCGTCGGACTCGGTGTCCTCGCCATCCCCGCCCTGTCGATGCGCCTGGCCCTGCCCGACGACAGCACGTCCGCGCCCGGCACCAGCGAGCGCATCGCCTACGACACGATCACCAAGGGATTCGGCGACGGCTACAACGGCCCGCTGACCGTGGTCATCGACGGCCAGAACAGCAGCGGCGCCAAGACGGCCGCGCAGGACGCGGTCGCCCAGCTCGGCAAGCTGTCCGACGTCGCCGCCGTACGCCCCGCGGTGTTCAACCAGAGCGGCAACGTGGCGCTGATCTCCGTCGTGCCGAAGAGCTCGCCCACCAGCGCGGCCACCGTCGACCTGGTCTCCGAGATCCGCGACCGGGGCCCCGCCCTGAAGGACGACACCGGCGCCGAACTGATGGTCACCGGCACCACCGCGCTGAACATCGACGCGTCCAACAAGCTCAGCGGCGCCCTGATCCCCTATCTGGGGGTGGTCGTCGGCCTGGCCCTGATCCTGCTGCTCCTCGTCTTCCGCTCGATCCTGGTCCCGCTCAAGGCGGCCGTCGGCTTCCTGCTCAGCGTGCTCGCCACGCTCGGTGTGGTGGTCGCGGTCTTCCAGTGGGGCTGGCTGGCGGACCTGTTCGGCGTCGACCAGACCTCGCCGATCGTGAGCGTCCTGCCGATCTTCATGATCGGCGTGGTGTTCGGACTCGCCATGGACTACGAGGTGTTCCTGGTGACCCGGATGCGTGAGGAGTACGTCCACGGGGCCGAGCCCACGGAGGCCGTGATCGCGGGCTTCCGGCACAGCGCCCGGGTGGTCACGGCCGCCGCGGTCATCATGATCTCCGTGTTCGCCGGGTTCCTGCTGGACGACGTGGCGCTGATCAAGTCGATCGGCCTGGGCCTCGCCGCCGCCGTCCTCTTCGACGCCTTCGTGGTCCGGATGACGCTCGTGCCCGCGATCATGACCCTGCTGGGCCGCCGCGCCTGGGCGCTGCCCGCCTGGCTCGACCGGATCCTGCCCAACGTGGACGTCGAGGGCGAGCGGCTGCGCCACCTGCTGGCCGAGACCCCCGAGGAGCAATCCGCCGGCGCGGACCAGACGGCCGTGTCGTCCGGCGTCACCGGCAGGAGCTGAGGCAGCGGCCGTACGATCCAGACCAGGACGCCTGTGCCGGACGTACGGCTGCCGCCCCTGTCGACCACACCGTCCCCGCCCGCCGGTCCCCTTCCCCCCGGGACCGGCGGGCGGCCCGCCTGCACCATGGAGGGTGTCTCCCGTGACCGCACCGCCCAAGGACCGGTCCGTCCATCCCGAGAACCTGATCGGACGGACCCGGCTGGGCGACTCCGAGTACCGCTCGGTCGTCCGGCTGCTCACCTGGCTGGGGCGGGTGCGAGCGGTCGATGTGGCGCATCCGCGGGCCAGGCGGTGGGGGGTGCCCGCGCTCTACGCCCTCGGCGGTATTCCGGCCCTGGTGCGGGCGGCCCAGGACTCCGGTGCCTCCTTCCTCCTGGTGCTGGCGATCACTGCGGGGTACACCGTGCCGTTGCTGTGGCGGCGGCAGCGGCCCGTGCCGGTCTTCGCCTTCCTGGTCGTCCTCTCCGAGGTGTCCCTGTTCCTGGGGGTGGACACGGGTTCGAGCTCCACCCAGCTGGTGGCGCTGCTCAACCTGGGGCGCTTCGGGGCTCCCGGCCAGCTGGCCGTCGGCGTCGTGTACAACCTCGTGCAGACCTTCGTGTCGATCGTCTTCTTCAACGGCCTCAAGGGGTCGAGCCAAGCGGGTACTCCGGTGCTGGCGTTCCTGGCCGTGGTCGCCATCCTGTCGATGGCCGCGCTGGGACTGGCCGGAAAACTGGTGAACGCCTACATCGAGGCCCTCCAGGAGCACGCCGTACGGCTGGAGATGGAGCGCGACCAGCGCGCCCAGTTGGCCGCGGCGACCGAACGCGCCCGTGTGGCACGGGAGATGCACGACATCCTCGGCCACACCCTCGCCGTGATCGTGGGCCTCGCGGGCGGCGCCGCCGGGCTCGCCGAGAGCAAACCGAAGCGGGGTGCGGACACCCTGCGGATCATCGCCGACAGCGGGCGCGGCGCGCTGGCCGAGCTGCGCAGGCTGCTCGCCGTCATCCACGAGGACGAGCCCGACGACACCCCGCTCGCGCCCCAGCCCGGACTGGCCGATCTGGGCGCCCTGATGGAGCGGGTGCGGGCCGCGGGTCCCGCCGCCACCCTGCATCTAACGGGTGAACTCACCAGTCTTGCCCAGGGACTTCAGCTCGCCGTCTACCGCATCGTGCAGGAGGCCCTCACCAACACGCTCAAGCACGCGGCACCGAACACGACGGTCGAGGTCACGGTGACGGCCGCTCCGGAGGGGGTGTTGGTCACCGTCGAGGACACCGGCCCGCACAAGGCGTCCGGCACCGACGAACAGGGCAAGGGCCTGGTCGGCATGCGCGAACGGGCCGCGCTCTACGGCGGACAGGTCGTCGCGGGCCCCAACTCCCGTGGCGGCTGGACCGTCCGCGCCCTCCTCGTCCCCCTCCCCACCGCCCCCGACCTGACGGAGAAGCACCCGGCATGACCACCGTCCTCATCGTCGACGACCAGGCCCTCCAGCGCCTCGGCTTCAGCATGCTCATCGAGCAGTACCCCGACCTGAGCACCGTCGGCGAGGCCACCCACGGCGTCGAGGCGGTCCGGCTGGCGGCCGAACTGCGCCCCGACGTCGTCCTGATGGACGTCCGCATGCCCGGCATGGACGGCATCGAGGCCACCCGCCGGATCGTGCAGTCGGGCGGCCGCTCCCGCGTCCTGGTGCTGACCACCTTCGACCTCGACGAGTACGCGTACGCGGCACTCCGCGCCGGGGCCAGCGGCTTCCTCCTCAAGGACGCGCTGCCCGAGGAACTCGTCGCCGGCATCCGCGCGGTGGCCGCCGGGGACGCCGTCATCTCCCCCGGCCTGACCCGCAAACTCATCGACGCCTTCGCCGACCGCATGCCCGGCCGCACCGCCGAACAGGACCGCCGCCTGGACGCCCTCACCGACCGGGAGCGCGAGGTCCTCACCGTGATGGCGGCCGGCTGGAGCAACACCGAGATCGCCGAACGCCTCTGCCTGGCCGAGTCCACCGTCAAGTCCCACGTCAGCCGCATCCTCGCCAAGATCGGCGCCCGGGACCGCGTCCAGGCGGTGATCTTCGCGTACGACGCGGGGCTGGTACGGCCGGCTTGAGGTATCCCTTCAGGCTGCCGGTACGGTCACGAACTGCCCGAGCAGCGCGGTGAGTTGGGCAGGTTTCTCCACGGGCAGTTCGTGCCCGGCGTCGACGATCCGTACGACCGCGTCCGGGTAGGCGTTGGCCATCCGCAGCATCTGGGAGAGGGGCAACTGGATGTCGTGGTAGCCGTGCACGATGAGCGTCGGCGCGGTGATCTCGCCGACGCGGTCCAGGACGTCGAAGGCACGCATCGCGCCGTAGCAGGTCATGACGACCTCGCGGGGTGTCGCGGCGGAGGCCTCGATGTACGCGCGGATCTTCTCCTTGGGAAAGCCGGGGGCGAAGGCGCGCTGGATGTTGATGGCGACGAACAGCTTGAACGGCAGCAGGGTGGACACCGCGAGCAGCAGACCGCGTGACCGGCTGTACGTCATGCGGCTGATCGAGTCGACCAGCACCATCCGCCCGACCCGCTCGGGGTGGGCGAGCGCGAGGGTCTGGGCGATCATCCCGCCCATGGAGTGCCCGACCGGCACGAACCGGTCGACCTCCAGATGGTCGAGCAACGCGACGACATCGGCGGCGAGTTCGTCGATGGTCCGGGCCCCGGCCCCGGTGCTCTCCCCGTGCCCCCGCAGATCGAGCCGTATCACCCGCCGCCCGGTCGCGAAGTGTGCGAACTGGTCGTCCCAGCGGTGCCGGTTGGCCGTCCAGCCGTGGATGAACACGAGCGGTACGCCGTCTCCGTCGCGGGGGCCCTCGTTCTCGTACACGAGTACTGCGCCGTTGACTTCGAGTTGCGGCATGGGGCTCCTGGGGGCGCCGGGTGAGGTGCGAGGGTGCGGCCTCATCGCGACGACCGACGTGATCCCGATCTTGCCCTGAAATCAAGGGAGTTGGCCTTGCGGACAGCTGTCCGCAACGAGATCGAGATCGTCGGGAGTCCGGTGCCCGAGCGGTGGCGGGGTCAGCCGCCCTGGCCCGCGCTGCCGACCGGGCCGACCTTCACCGAGGAGCCGGAGCCGTCCGTGACGGGCAGCGAGGCGGCGCCCGGCCAGGTGAGGGTGACCGACTTCGTCTCGTCCGGCGGGGTCACCACCAGGCCGGTGATGCGGACGCCGGAGCCACCCGACTTGTTGAGCGGGTAGTTGATGGGAAAGTCGATCGACTTGCCGTTCTTGAGGACGGTCGACGTAGTCGCCTGACCGGTGCGCTTCGCGGACAGCGTCCCTGCGTTGGTCTTCAGGTCGACGCCCGCGTACCCGGAGATCGCGCAGTCCCGGCCGCCGCCGTTCGTCAGCTCGACCACGACGGTGCCGTCGGGGTCGCCGTCGATGGTGTTGTCCTTCGCCGTGAACTCCAGCTCGTCGGTACTGCACTTGCCGACCTTGGCGTTCGCATCGGTGCCGGTGCCAGCAGCCGTGCCGCCGGAACTCGACCCACCGGAACCGGTCGCCGCGGAGGGCTTCGCAACGCTCTGGCCCGAGCTCCCCGAGCCCGAACTGCCGCCCGTGGAAGACGCGTTGGACCCGGACGACACCGTGGACGTGGACGACGGGTCGCTCTGTCCCGCGTCGGCGTCGCCGCTCTGGCAGGCCGTGAGCGAGAGACCGGCGGCGACGGCCAGGGCGGCGAAGGTGACCTTGTGAACGCGCATCGTTGCATCCTCGGAATCGGTGGTGTCGGGGCCGGCCGCTCCGTACGAGTCGGTGCGTGCCGGCGTTTCCGATCTTCAAGAGCGGTCCGGCCCGGTCGGCCGTTCCGCACGGCCACCGCATAAGACATGCCTGTTACACGAACCGCCAGCCACCGGCTGGCACTTGGTCGCGGCCACCGTCCGTTGGGACAGACCCGTGACCCGACCGGTCACAACCGATCACCCGTCTCCCGCATCCCGCCGGGCGAACCAACTTCCGAAGTCCGGGCTCCAGTTGGTGAACCTCGCCGCATTCCTGTGCGTAGCCAGTGCAGTGCCCATGGCGATCCCGTGGGCCCATCGATCGTCGACGGACAGGAACGGATGGACTCCATGGTGAGATCTAGGACCGCCACACGACTCCCGCTCGACCGTCCCGCCCGCTCGCTGACCAGACGCGGGCGCACGCTGGGCGTGGCGCTTGCGCTGGGCGCGTTGCTGGCGTCGGGCGCGACAATGACCCTTGCCGGACCGGCAGTTGCCGCGACGGGTGACATCAAGTGCCCGTCCACGGAATGCGCGCGGATCGCGCCGGCGGCCGGTTCCCCGGTCGCCATCGCCTCCGACAACGCGGGCGCGCTGTATCTGGCGTACTCGGGAGGCGATCTGCTCAAGCTCGACCTGGCCACCGGAGCGTTCAGCACGGTCACCACCGGTCTGGGCAATCTCCGGGGTGTGGCCGTCGCCGACGGCAGCGCGTACATCACCAACTTCGACGGCGTGCTTCAGCAGGTCACCCTCGCCACGGGCAGTCGCCGCACCCTGGCCTCGGGACTGCCCTCGCTCTTCGGAGTGGCCCGCTTCGGTACCACGACCTATGTCACCGACGGCAACGGAGAGATCGTCGCCGTCCCCGACGGCGGGTCCTCGCGTGTGGTGGCCACGGGGCTCGGCTTCTCCTACGGCCTGGCGTTCGACAAGGCGGGATTGGCCTACACGGCGGACATGGGCCAAGGCCGCATTCTGCAGACGAACGTGACCACCGGTGCGACGCGCGTGCTGGCCAGTGAGAACTACGAGCCCACGTCGATCTCGGTCGACGGCAACAGCCTGGTCTACTTCCTGGTCGGTGACGAGGTGAAGCGGGTGAACCCGGCCACGGGGGCGCAGTCCCACGTGGCCAACATCGTCGGGCTCAACATCTTCAGCTTCTCCCTGACGGCGTCCGGCGAGGCGTACACCTCGGGCGGCTCCGGCGACGGCCTGTGGCGGCTGAGCGGACTGACGTCGCGATGAGGCGGTAGGCACGTCGTCCGCTGGTCCGGAACGACAGTGACGACAGAGGGGTGCCCAGCGGACTTCCCCCGGCCGGGCACCCTTTCGCGTGAGCGGGAGGTCTCATGTGGTGTGTCGGTCGCCGAGCGCGGCTCCCAGGCGACGCCACTGGTGCAGCGGGAGTTCTATCATGTCGCCGGTCAGCACCTGGAGAGCGACGTGGTCGGCGCCGGCGTCCAGATGTTCGTCGACGCGGCGGAGGATGGCGTCCTCGTCGCCCCACGCGACCAGCGCGTCCACCAGCCGGTCGCTGACGGTCTCCACGTCGTCGGAGGTGAACCCCGACTGCAGCATCTTGTTGGCGTAGATGGCGTAGGTCAGGTAGCCGCTGAGGAACTCCCGGCCGATGGTGCGCGCTTCGTCGGCGTCGGTGGTGAGGACGACCGTCTGCTCCGGTGCCAACAGCGGTTCGGTACCGAGGACTGCGCGGGCCTCGCGTGTGTTGTCGGGCAGGATCAGATAGGGGTGCGCGCCGCCCGCGCGCTCGGCGGAGAGGCTCAGCATCTTGGGGCCGATCGCCGCGAGGACCCGGTGGTCGCCGGGTACCGGGACGGGTGCGGCGTCCAGGTCGTCGAGGTACGTGCGCATCGCGGCGAGTGGTTTCCGGTACCGGCCGGGTTCCGACGACGCGTCGACCACCGCCGCCTGGCTGACGCCGATGCCGAGCAGGAACCGGTCGCCGTGCGCCTCTCTCAACTCGGCGTAGGTGGCGGCGACTTGCGCGGGGCGGCGCGTGCAGTGGGTCGACCTCTCCAGGTGGCTCAACCTCTCCAGAACGCGGCGACCTCCGCCGCGATGTCCCGTCCCAGGTCGCGACCGGCAAGGGCGGACGGCTTGCGCACGCCCGGGTCGAGCGGGTTGGTGCCGAAAGCGGCGACAGCGGCGGCATCCGCGTGGATCACGTGCACGCGGGACGGCGCGAGCGACTCCAGCTCCGCGGGGTCGATCGAGTATCCGTTGGCCGTGCTCTCCGGCAGCGGGATCAGCACGAGAACAGGGTCGAATCCGACGGCGAAGTCCGCGTTCGCCATTGTGCGCACGCCTCCGTCCATATAGACGTGCCCCGCCAGCGGAACGACGGGCCAGATGCCCGGAACCGACGAACTCGCCTCGACGGCGTCAACGAGCGAGACCCCTGAGGTCCGATCGAACACGATCGGCACCCCCGTGTCGGCGTCCACCGCGGTGATGCGGAGGTCGCGGTCGTTCCACGTCGCGCCGGACAGCCGGCCCTCGATGATGCCGCGGCGAATCTTGCGGTCAACTGTCGTGGTGTTCTTGGCGATTGCGCCGATACGGCGTCGCGCGTCGTCCGGCGAGGTCGCTTCGCTCTGTGCCGCGGCCATGGTCGACATGAAGGCCTCGAAGTCGACCTCGACATACACTTCGCCGGCCGACTCGTGGACTTGCCGCTCGAAGAGCTCTTCGAGCGGTGTACCCGCGGAGAGCTGAGCGGAGACGTTGGACCCGGCCGACGTGCCGATCAGAGTCGTCGGCGCCCCGATGATGCGCGCGGCCGCCTCGGGTTCGACGTCTTGGATACCGAGCAACACCCCCGTCTCCCACGCGATCCCCGCGAGACCTCCGCCGGCCAGAACCAGTGCGCCGTTTGTCATGCGTCGACCCTATGTCGACCCCGTATCGCGTACAAGGAACGAAGGGGCAGCCCCGGAGGCATTCCGGGCGCGGTACCGAACTTCCTTCTGTGTCACCGGACTTGGCGGCGGCCCCTTCCCCGACGAAACACTCGCCCTTGCCCTCACGCAGCTCGCCTCAGCGGAACTCGGCGAGCCGCGGCCGCAGGCCGAGGGCGGTGAGCGCGATGGTCGCGAGGAGGGCTGCGAGTGCCCAGGGCAGCAGCCCGGTCACGTCCGAGCGGCCGGTCGCGACGAACCCGTCGAAGTGCCGCTGGTTGATGACGGTCACCTTGTCCAGCGCACCCATCCAGGCTTCGAAGTGCGCGTTCGAGGTGCCCGGTTCCCAGCCCATGCAGAACTCGACGGCCTCGCGCTCCTTTCCGGCGGCCAGCAGTGCCCGGATCTTCCGGTCGTCGCGCTGGTAGACGGCGTATGCCTCGACGGTCTTCTCGGCCGCGCGGCGTTCCCCGGCGAAGGTGATGTTGTCCAGCTCGCGCCGGAACTCGCCGGTGAAGCGCGCGTCTTGGTGGTGAGCCTCGTACTCCCGCCAGGTGGCGGCGAGTTGGGCGTCGTACGTGTCGAGGGTCGCGCCCCGGATGCCGTACAGCTCCTGGGACTTGGTGAGGAACGACCGCGCGTACTGGTCGCGGCGCTGCGGGTCGAGGAGGTAGCGGCTCTCGTCGGCGTTGGCGTCGTAGGCGATCGCGCGGGCGCGGGAGAGGGCGACGACGGAGTCGAAGGCATCGCGGCGGGCGCCGTGCAGGTTTTCCCCGGTGGCGGAGAGGAGTTGGATGCCGAGGAGGACGGCGAGCAGGGTGCAGACGGTGGCGGCCAACATGCTTGCGTTCAGGGTTCGTTGGAAGCGGCGGGACAGGTACCACTGCAGGAGACCGAGCACCGCCAGCAGCAGCACACCCAGTGCCACGACCGCGGCGAGCTGGGCAGAGAGTGTGGAACGGGCCACCGTGTACTCCGCGTTGAACACCGCGTTGTTGGAGGTCACCAACGTCCGTGCCATCGGCAGGAGTTGTCGCTGGAGCAGATCCGTGGCCCGGCGATAGTCGGTCAGTGCGGCCGTCCTGCCGCCGGCGTGGTCGTCGTTCTCCAGGGCGCGGCCGACGAGTTCCTGGTACTCGGCGAAGGAGTCGGTGAGGGACTCCACGGTCCTCTCATCGGCCCGGTCCCCTTGCGCGGCGACGGCCAGGGTCCGCAGATCGTGCCCGATCCGGTCCCGGGCGTCGCCGTAGAACCCGACCGCCTTCTCGTACGGCGTCGTCAGGCGCCCCTTGCCCGCGTCGCCGTTGGCGAGCAGGAGGTTGGCGGCCTGGGCGTCCATGTCGTTGAGGGCGAGTTCGAGGTCGGCGGCGCTGGTGGTGCGGGGTGCGTCGCGGCCGGCCACGGTGTTCCAGGTGCCGGCGGCGGCGAAGCCGGCCAGCGTGAGGAGTACCGCGAGGGCGGTGGCGAGCAGGACCGTGGCCGCGCGCAGAAGGCGCAGCCGCGCGGGCACGGTGGCCCGGAAGCGGCGGCGCAGAGCGGCCCGCGCGGCCCCGGTCCGCTCCCGGGGACGGTGCTCCGGGCCGCCCGGCCGGGACCTCGCTCCCGGCCGCGGACCGGGACCGTCCCCGGGCGGGACGACCGCTTCCCCTCGTGGCGGCGCGGCGGCCTCCGGCCGAGGTCTCCGCGATGTACCGGCCGTGATGGTCACGGTCCCTCCCAGCTCACGCCACGGACGGTCGCCCGTCCCCCGTGCCGATCAGTCTGGGACCGGATCCGGCCGGGAGCGACGCGCGTTGACACGCTTCTGACGCGTTCTCGGGCGGGCTTGATGGGACCTTGACGCCGCCGCCGATCGCGCCGTCGGAGAGCCGCGAATTCCTTGCTGAGCAGGGGTGTTCGGGTTGCCCGAGGCCCATCGGCGGAGGCGTACGCCGCGCTGCGGATGAGCTTCGGTGCGCTGTACGGCGAGAAGAACGCGATTCGTGGTGTGACGCTCGCCGAACCGGCAGCCGAGGGGCACGCGATGGCGGGTGCGCTCACCGACTGCGAAGCGGCGCTCAGAAAGGCGGAGGCGCAGTTCGACCATGTCCACCCCGATAATGTGGCCGCGCCCTGCTACACGGTGAACGAGTTCAACCGGCCGACGGGCAGCTGCTACTTGTCGCTCAGTCTTCCTGAGCGCGATGAACCGATCTTGCGTATGACGGCGGCGGTCTTGATCTGGCGTTCTCCGCTGGGCGTGCGCTGCGGCAGTGGCGAACCGAACCATCGGCGCAGGAGACCAACGACCGTCTGCTCGCGCTGATCTAGAACGGGTGGGGTGCTGACAGACATCGACCAGAGAAGCAAGCCGTCCGCGAGCGTTTGTGGCGACTCCCGCACGGACGACCGCCGACAAGGGACGCGAAGTCGCGCTTCGGCGTCAGCCGCCGTTGTTCAGTGCCTGACTCTCCGCAACGCGGAAGTCGGCGTTCGACGTGGTCGTCATGTCGGGGAAGACACCTGTCTGGCCGGCACCGGCCCAGGTCACTGTCCAGTGCACCGTGGCCGAGACCGCGAAGGCACTGTCCGGCTGGCCCGCGGAGGACACCTTGTAGGTGTGGCCGCAGTCAGGAGAGGGGCTCTTCGGGATCGTGCGCGACCCGTACGGTGTCCCAGGCCCTCTGCACGTCACCGAACTGCCGTCGCCCGTCGTCCACACCACGGAGGTTGGTCGTGCCACGGCGGTCACCGACACGCCGGGCACCGCCGCAGTTGCTGATACGGCTCCCCAGTCGCCGCGGGCCAGCCACAACCAGGTAGGCAGGTTCACCAGTTGCTCGTCGACGTGAGCACCAGTACCCCCAGCCGTTCAGCGCCTATGAGATCCGGCGGCTCGAGGACTGATATGTGATCGGCGGGCTGGGCTTCCACGGTTCCGCGGGTCACAACGGCAGCGTCACAATCGGCTACGACCTCATCCCGTCATCGCAAGGCAAGGGATACGCCTCCGAGGCGCTCCGCACACTGCCGGCGTTCGCCCGCGCACACGGCATCACCTGCGTATAAGGCGACATCGACCATGACAACGTCGCGTCCAAGCACGTCATGACCGCAGTCGGCATGCAACTGGTCGCAGAAGACGAACGACTGAAGTTTTACAAGATCACCTGGACCGACGCGGCGGTGCCCACTGACCCGAGGTCCTAGTCTTCCGGGTCGGCGCGTCGCCTCGCCTCGTGGATGGATGAGAGGTCCGGAGGCATCAGCACCTCGAAGTGGACGCCGCCCAACAGACGTTCGGACGCGCCAGCGATGCGCACCATCTGACGCTTGCCGCACCCGGTGCACGCCAGGATGGCTGTTCCGCCCGCCTCCTCTATCACCGTCATCACGGCGAACGAGATGCGCAGTCGGGTTCCGCAGTCCGTGCACCGGCCGATGTACGGATCCTCGTCCCGGACGGACTCAGAGGGCGCGGTCTCGCCGAGGCGCGAATCCGTGGGCTCCTCGGCTTGGCTGGACTCAGCGGGCTCATCGGGGTCATCCCCGGCTTCGCCGTCGGCGTCGGAGAACACGCGTGCATATGCCACCGGGTCGAAGGAGAGGACGAACAGGAACAGGTCTCTGGTGACTTCCTCCGGCTCCTCCGGGAGGAACACGTCAACATCGCAGCAGTACAGGTGGGTGCCGTCGGCGGAGAGAGTCCAGGTGAGACCTCCCCAGTTCTGCGTGCCCCAGTGCAGGATTCGGCGCCGCAACGCGAGTTCAGGACCCCAGTCGGGGTCACGGTGGTCGATGAGCTGCTGCAGGAACTGTCTGTCGTCCAGGCGGAATCTGAGGAGCAACGATCCGTCCATGCCACGCACTTGCGGAATGAGGTCGTCGGACCACTCCGCCTCGACGAGCCGCAACGTGGCCTCGGCGTACGGGGACCTCCGGGTGACACCGAAGAGCTGGGGGCTGAACGGCGTATTCTCCACCCGCAGTTCGAGGTCACCGCCGACGTGGGCCAAGAGCGCCTCGGCCTTGTTCCGCGTGAGCGCCTCCGGGTCACCTACCTGCGTGGGCGAGACAGAGTAGTAGAGGCGTGCGGACCCATAGCCTGGGATCTTCTCGGATCTCACGAAACAAGGGTACTTCTGCCGTGAAGTCCGGGTGGTGTGATCGCCCTCCTGTCATACTGGCCTTCAGGCCGCCGGCCGAGCTAACAGGGGGAACAGTGACCGTCAAGGCCGATGTCTCTTTCCGTGTCTCCGCGTCCCTGCCCTTCGAGGACGTTCTCGGTCTGATGTTCCGGACCGATTCGGGACTCGTACGCAGCGATGAAATACCGACCGTCGACAGCGAATTGAACTTCGAATTCGACACCTTGGTGAGTCTCGGTACGGTGGTGGTCAGCGCGGCCCAAGCGAGTCTGGCTCTGGCCCAACTCGTCGAACTGGTCAGGCTTCGACGGGAGCGCACCGAATCCGTGATCCCACCAGCCACGAACGCGGCACCTGTCGAGATCAACATCACAGTCGAGGGCGTGCGTTACAACATCGCCGAGCTGACTCCCGAACAGATCAGGCGCCTGCTCGAACCATGACCCACACAGGCCGGATCGGCTCACACATCATCGGTATCCCGGTGATCCTGGTCCGCTCCGACGTGCTCGCCAGGCATCGGCCGGAGATCTGGACCGCGCAGGAAGGCCCGCCCGCTGACCCGGACAGAGCACGGTTCCTAGCCGAAGCCACGATCCTCCACGAAATACGCCATTTCCATGATGCGTTGCTCTGTCCTCCGCTCTATGACCGTTTCATGGTCGAGGCCGAACGCAACGCGGTGACCACAGCCGTACTGGCGGACCTGTCGAAGAACGGCGAGCGGGATCCGGAAAAGACGCTCGGCGAGAAGCAACTGACTCTCATCCAGATACACCGTGAGATGGCTGCCGACTTCAAGCACCGTAACGCCGTCGCGTACGAGCCCGCCGAGATCCCCGGAATCGGGCCCGCGGTCAACCTGGTCGATCTGCTTGAGGCGAACGCACTCGTCACAGAACTCACCTTCCTGCACCAGACCCTCCGCGAAAGCGGATACGACCACTGGCTGACCATGCTCTCAATTCTGCCGACCAAGTACACCAAAATCATCGGCCGTTTCGTCCGCGCTCGGAAGTCCTTTGGTGAAGACCTTCAACGAGTCGCCAACGTGCTGATGTGGTGTTGCTACCGGCCCGATCCGTCGGCCGCCCTTCTCAACGAAGTGGTCAGCCTTCCGAAGCGGGAGATCGATGCCCTGTGTGGTGCCCAAGTCATCGGAAAACAGCTCGCGGAGACGACAAAGCGCCGCAACTATGGCCTGTTCACGATCTTCGAGACCCAGAGTCAAGCACGACGATTCTTCACCAACGCCGGCGACATCACCGAACTCCACGCCTGGTGCATGGCCCTCATGCGGGAATCGAAGTTCCGGGTCGACGCGTATCTGCGCAACGTCCGTGACTTCCCCATACCAGCCACCGGGTTCTTCGCCGACGCCGACATGGTCGACGAGCGACGGCTTCCGTTCGTTCGCAAGGCAGACATCCGAGCTGCCTACGGTGACGTCTTCTCGCTGTCCAGCACCAAGGATCGGCAGCGGCGCGCGACACTCACCTGCGGCTTCTTCCCAACCTTCGGGACAGCGCCATGTCTGGAACTCAACCGTGTCGACCTCATGCTCGGGGTACGTTACGGCCTGCAGCGGCTCCTTGGCGAAAAGGTTTCCTACAACCACGCGATGGACAAGGCGTATGCCATGACGTACCGCCAATGGATGGAGTGATCCGCCAACCGGAGACGGGCCACGCGCTGAGCACTTCGGAGAGTTCCTGATGGTTCAGACGCGGTCCGAGGACCCTCTCGAAGCGGGGGTGGAACTGGGTGAGCAGGCCGCGGATCCGGTTGGAGGTGCGGGTGGCCTCGGCTGCGAAGTCCTGGTCGAAGCCGACGAGGACCGTGAGCTCGGCAGTGATCTCGTCGGTCACCTCCAGCGAGCGCAGGGTGTGCGGCAGGGTGCGGGCGGCGTCGGCGATCACGGCCGCGTCGCGGGCGTCGGCTTTCGCCTCGCCGAGGTAGAGATCGGCGATCCGCCGCATCGACAGGCCAGGCAGATAGGCGACCTTGCAGCCGGCATCCCGGGCCACCGTCAGCGGCAGGGCGCCGATCGAAGCGGGCTGGTCCACGATAACCAGGACGGTGCCGAACTTGGCCTTCAGCTTCTCGAAGACGTCCCGCAGTTTCCCCTCGGTGTTGGGCAGTTGCTTGTCGAAGACTTTGTTGTCGGCCGGGGTGAGGTCGGTGGCGTCACTCATCAGACCCATCACCGGGGGGCCATCCCAGTGCACAACGCGTGCACACTTCCACGGGAACTCCCGGGAAATCGCAGGTAGAAGCGGGAAGCCCCCGGACGCGGGAAAGGGCCCCGTCCGGCTCATAAGACCAGTTCAGAGCCCTGCTGGCAGACGAGTCGAGCTGTTCGTCGGGTTCTGTGGAGGTGGAACAGGCGGTTGAGCGTTCGGGTGCCGGCCGTCCTCGCACCCCTCTGCCGAAATCCCCAACTGCCATACCCTGCTAGAATATTGACCATCACGCGAGCCTTCTCGGTGCGGATTCCGATCCGCTGAGGAGGCTTTTTTCATGCCCGGGGTCCGCCTGCCCCGGCTCTGCTGGGCCCACTTCGAGGTGCTCGCCCCGCCGAGCGCCCTGAACACGGCGCGCCCACCCATCAGGCTTCCGTTCCCCACCGCAAGAGGAGACCCCAATCATGAGCGCACAGCCGAACACCGCCGCAGCAGCGGGAAGTTGGCGACTCGGTGATCTGACCGTGAACCGCGTCGGCTTCGGCGCGATGCGCCTGACCGGTACCGCGCCGTTCGCCGAGCACGACGTACCGCGTGACCGCGAACAGTCGATCGGCGTGCTCCGGCGGGCGGTCGGGCTCGGGGTGAATCTGATCGACACCGCCGCGTTCTACTTCTCGGCGACACGCTCCGCCAACGAGCTGATCAACCGGGCGCTGGCGCCGTACCCGGAGGATCTGGTGATTACCACCAAGGTCTGGCCGGGCCGTGATTCCTCGGGTGCGTGGTGGTGGGCCACACCGGCGCAGTTGCGCGGCCAGGTCGAGGAGAACCTCCGCCAACTCGGCCGCGACCACCTGGACGTGGTGAACCTGCGCATACCGCCGAGCCGGCACAACGGCTCCGGTTCGATCGGCGAGCACTTCGGCGCGCTGGCCGACCTGCGCGATGCCGGCCTGATCCGCCACCTCGGCATCTCCAACGCCACGTCCGACCAACTGGCCGAGGCCCGGACCATCGCCCCGGTCGTCTGCGTCCAGAACCCCTACGGGATCGGCGCACCGAGCGACGACCAGGCTCTCCTACAGCTCTGCGGTGAACTCGGCCTCGCCTTCGTCCCGTTCTTCGCGATCGCCGGTACCGGGCGCGAGGCGGGCCCGGCGGCCGACGACGGCGAGGCAGTACGCGCTGTAGCCCACGCGCACGGTGTGTCCATCGCGCAGGTCCGGCTGGCCTGGACCTTGCAGCATGGGCCTCACGTCCTTGCGATCCCCGGAACAGGCAACCCGGACCACCTTGCGCAGAACGTGGCCGCAGGCGCGCTACGGCTCTCGGACGAGGAGATGGCTCGACTCGCCTCGGCGCGGCCGGTGGGCGCATGACCAGCCGCTGCCATCAGCCCGGTTGACGCATAGCAAGCCGTAGCCATCCGCCCATGGGGCACCGGCCAACGCCATAGAGAATCCGATCCGCCAACTGCCGTAGCGCGAGGGCAGGTTCCGGCATTTCGGCCGCAAGGTCGCACCGGGTCCCGGCAGTTGTCGTGCGACGTCCGGCTCGCCGGCGACCGGGTTCGCGGCCCGGACAGCCCCCCGGCCACTACTCCGTCGCCGTCGGCTCCCCTCGCCCCTCCCAGGGCCTGGCCAGCCCCACCAGCGCAACTCCCGCCGCCGCCACGGCGATCAGCATGATCACCGCCATCGGCAGCGAACTGTCCTCCCCGAACACCCCCACCAACGGCGCCGCCACCGCGCCGAACAGGAACTGCAGTCCGCCGAGGAGCGCAGAGGCCGCGCCGGGGGCGTTGCGGCCGAGCGCCTGGCCGATGCTCAGGGTCGACGGGAAGACCATGCCGATGCCGCCGGCCGTGATGAACAGGGAGATCCAGGTGCCGGCGAGGGTCTCCCCCACGGTCAGCACCAGCAGCACCTGGGCCAGCGCACCGACCGCGGCGACGGCGACCGCGCCCACGAGGAGGTTGTTCAGCCGTACCCGTCCGGCGAGTTGGGAGAAGGCAGCGCCGGCGATCAGCATGGCTACGGCGTTGCTCGCGAAGATCAGGGAGTACGTCGTGGCGGAGACCCCGTGCAGGTTCTCGAAGACGAAACTGGAGCCGCTGATGTAGGCGAACAGCGCCGCCGAGATGAACGCGAGGACGAGGACGTACCCCATGAACGTACGGCGGCCCAGCAACTCCCCCATCGCGCGGAAGGTGTTGGTGATCCCGCCGGCGTGCCGCCGCTCCGGCGGCAGGGTCTCCGGGACCTTGCGGACCACGCCGAGCACCAACAGGCCGCCCATCACGGTCAGTACGACGAACACCGCGCGCCAGGTCGACACGGCGAGGACCGCCCCGCCGAGCACCGGTGCGGCGACCGGCGCGACGCCCATGATCTGGGAGAGGACCGCGAAGTAGCGCGGCAGTTCGGCCCCTTGGAAGCGGTCGGTCAGTACGGCGCGGGCCAGCACCATGCCGGCCGCGCCCGACACGCCCTGGAGGAATCGGGCGCCGGTGAGGACCTCGATGTCGGGGGCGAGGGCGCAGGCGACGGAGAACACCGTGAAGGCGGCCGTTCCGGACAGCAGCAGTCCGCGGCGGCCGAGGCTGTCGCTGAGCGGGCCGATCAGCAGCTGGCCGACGACGAGTCCGGCCAGGAACGCGGTCATCGTCAGCTGTACGGCCGAGCTGCTCGCCCCGAGCGTGTCCCCCATCGCGGGGAATCCGGGGACGTACATGTCGGTCGCGAGCGGGGCGACCGCGGTCAGCGCGGCGAGGACGGCGACCAGGGCGACGGCTGTGCGCCGCGAGGGGTCGGCGGGTTCGGCCGGTGCGGCGGCGCGCGCGGCGGCGGAACTGGAGGGGGACGGCGATACCATGACCGTAACGGTAACCGATGGTTCACCGGTTAACAATGACGGATCGGTGGAGGCCTTCGAAAGCCCGTGAAGGACTATGAAGGCCTCAAAGTCCCCGAAGACCCGATCCAGGAAGTGAGAAGACGAGCCGCATGTCACCCTCCGCCGCCGATGTCCGCGCCCAGTGGACCGAGCACAACCCCGGCCTCGACACCTCCCCCATGGAACTGATCGGCCTGCTCAAGCACGCCACCGGGCTCCTGAACCGGGCCGTCGAGCCCCTCTACGCGGGCGCCGAGCTCACCGCCCCCGAGGTCGACATGCTGATCCCCCTACGGCACGCCACCGACCCGGTGATCGCCCGCCGCCTCGCCGAATGGCTGGGTCTGTCCCGCGCGGGAGTCAGCAAGGCCCTCGGCAAACTGGAGAGGCGCGGCTTCATCGCCCGCACCCCGAACCCGGCCGACCGGCGCGCCGCCCTGGTGACCATCACCCCGGCCGGCGCGAAGGCCGTGGACGACCTGTTCCCCCGCCAACTCTCCGCCGAGGTGCAGCTGTTGGCGGGTCTGGGCGGGGACCGGGCTCAGGTGCTGAGCGCGCTGGGGCGCCTGGTGGAGGTCATGGAGCGCCAAGTGGGCCGGGAGTGAAGGGTCCCTGACGGCACGTCAGAACGGTCGCACCCCTCCGTGTCAGGTCACGGCGTCCCACAGCACACGCAGCGTCGGCGGCTTGCGGAAGACCAGGCCGTGCGGGGCGGTCGGGTGGTCCGGGTCGAGGCGCAGGGCGGGGAGGCGTTCGAGGAGGTGCTGGAGGGCGATGCGGGTCTCCAGCCGGGCCAGGTGTGCCGCGAGGCAGTAGTGCGGGCCGTGGGCGAAGGCGAGTTGGAGGCGGGCGTTCTCGCGGCGGACGTCGAAGCGGTCGGGGTCGGTGAAGACGGCCGGGTCTCGGTTGGCGCCGGTGAGGGAGACGGTGACCAGGTCGCCCTCGCGGATCGTGGCCGGGCCGAGGACGGTGTCACGCGTGGCGTAGCGGTCCACGACGGCGGCACCGGGTTCGAGGCGCAGTGATTCCTCGATGGCGCCGTCCAGCAGGCCCATGTCGGCCTGGACGAGGGCGAGTTGGTCGGGGTGTCGCAGCAGGTGCAGCAGCGCGTTGGTGATCATCGCCTCGGTGGTCTCGATGCCGCCGAACATCAACACGGCGGCGTTGGAGGCCACTTCGGGCACGGTGAGTTGTCCGGCGGCGGAGACGAGGAGCGAGGCTCCGCCCTTGTCGGCGATCGTGGCTTCGACGGAGGCGCGCAGTTCCGCGTACGCCTCGGTGCCGGCGGCTCCCGCCTCGTGGCCGGCGGTGATGTCCGAGACCGACCGTACGATCGCGTCGTACCAGGTCAGGACCGTGTCCGGGGTGGTGCCGGTCAGGCCGAGCGCCTCGGTGACCACGGCGACCGCGAGGGGGCCCGCGAAGGCGCGTCGCAGTTCACCGGCGCCCGCCGGGCGCAGTGCGGTGACGAGCCGGTCGGTCTCGCGCTCGATGAACGAGGCGAAGCCGTCCCGTACTTCGCGCGGGCGGAAGGGCGCGGTGAAGGGTTCACGGTGCCGGGCGTGCCGCTCCCCGTCGAGGGACAGCATGCTCGGGCCGACCACCTGGGCAGTGGAGAAGCGTGGGTCGTCCACGGTGAAGGTGGCCGCGTCCCGCATCACGCTCAGCGCGAGATCACGCCGGGTGACCAGCCAGCCGCCCAACTCCGGCAGCCAGGACACGGGTTCACTCTCACGGAGCCGCGCCAGCCGTGGGTGCGGGTCCTGGGCGAGTTCGGCGAGCGTGGTCGCGGCGCCGAGGGGGAAGGGTGCGGCGGCGGTCGTACTCATCGCGAGCCATGACGGGGCAGGGGATAACTGGGCATGACCGAGGCTAACAATCGGGGTGAGGTGGGCGGGGGCGGGGGGCTGCTGCTGTGGGCGCTGATCCACGGCACATGGCTGGCGAATCGGCGGTCGGCCGGTCACCACCGACTAGGGCAACAGATCGAATTCGCCCCGCGCGAGGCGTAGTTTGCGCCATCCTGAACGCCATGGGTCGAGGACCGATCGTTGACGCGGGTCGGACCTCAACTCCCTTTTCCTGCCTGCCTGCTCATCATCCCCGCCTGTTCACTCGTCGCGTCGATCCGAAAGGGCTCAGCCCCATGGCCACACCCCGGTCCGCCGGAAGGACGCTCGCGTACGACAACCGCACCCCCGGTGACCGCAGCACCACCCCCGGTCAGCGCACCCTCGTCGCCTGACCCGCGAAACGCCGACGGGACCCCGTACCCGACCCCACCCACACTTGAGTCACTCTTGATCACTTCATCAGCCCCCGACGGACCGGCGATACCCGTGCCTCACCAGCCCATCCCGTCCGCCCAGGTGACCCCGGCCGCGTCCTGGCGCATTCTTGCTGTGTCACCCACCCGGCGCCACAGGGACGAGGTAGAGCCCCAATGACTGGGAGTGCCGAGCGCGAGAAGGGGACGCCCGGACGGCTCGCCGAGCTGCTCGTCGACGCCTCGACGGAGGCGGTCGACGCGGCCCGCGGCCACTCCGGGGGCGTCTACCTGCGGTCGAGCACGCCCGGACTGCTGCGTCTCGGCGTGCTGGCGGGACTGCCCGGGCCGCTGTTCCGGCCCTGGGGGCGGCTGCACGTCGACAGCAAGTTCCCCGTCGCCGACGCGTACCGGCTCGGCGTCCACGTGGTCCTGCCGAACGCCACCGAGACCATGCGCCGCTATCCCCAGTTCGCCGCGAGCCTGCCGTTCCAGTTCGGGTCCCTGTACGTCCCCGTCATCGGCGGGTCGACGACGTACGGCGTGCTGACCGTGCTGCGGCCCTCCGCCCCGGACACCACCGAGGTGCTGTCCGGGCTGGACCGGATGACCCGGCTGGCCGAGGAGCTGGGCCGGGCGCTGGCCGAGCTGGAGGACGAGCACAAGGACGAGGACGGACCGTACGTCGCCTGGGACGGCGAGCCCGTGTGCGTCCGGACGGCGGCCACGCATCGCCCCGAGGGCCGTATGGCACGGTTCTCGTGGGATCCGAAGACGGCGGCCGTGACCGGGGACGGCTCCCTGCACGCCCTGCTGGGGGTGGAGCCCGCGGAGTTCCCCGGCACCGCGCAGGCGCTCGCGGACGTCGTGGCGCCCGGCGACACGTACCAGGTCATGGCCGCGCTACGGGCCACGGCTGCCGGGAAACCCCCGCCGCTCCCCCTGCGGGTGCGGGCGGCGGACGGTTCGGCCCGGCTGCTGGACCTGTGGACGCCCGCCACCGGGCCGCTCCCGCCGGACGGCGGCCACCCGGTCAGCGGTGCCGTCGTCGACCCGGGCCACGCGCCGCAGACCGACAGCGCGGCCGATCTGCTCCCGGACGGGGTGTTCTGCCTGGACCGGCTGGGGCTGGTCACCTACGTCAATCCGCGCGCCGCACAGCTGCTGGGCCGGCCGCGCGAGGAGCTGCTGGGGCGCCCGCTGTGGGAGGGCGTGCCCTGGCTGAACCAGATCGGCTGCGAGGACCAGCTGCGCGGCGCCCTGCTGTCGCTGGGGCCGGTGCACTTCCACGTCCGGCGCCCGGACGAGCGGGAGCAGGGCGAGGAGCCGTACGAGAGCGACTGGCTCGCGATGGCCGTCCATCCGGGACAGGACCAGCTGACGTGCACGGTCGCTCCCTCGACCCGGGTGGTGGGACCGCCGCTCGTGCCCGTGCACGCCGAAGCGGACGGCGGGCCGGCGAACGGCGTCACCTCCCTGGCTCCGCTGTACCGCCCGATCGTGCTCGCCATCGCGCTGACCGAGGCGGTCACCGCCCGCCAGGTGTCCGCGGTCGTCATGAAGGAGCTGCTGCCCGCGTTCGGCGGCCGGCGGCTCGCGATCTACCTGCTCCAGGAACGGCATCTGTACCTGGCCTGGGAGACCGGCTTCCCGCAGGGCTTCCTCGCCCCCTTCGACGGCGTCGGACTCGACACCAGGCTCCCCGGGGTCGAGACCCTCACCACCGGACGCCCGCTCTTCTTCGACTCCATGCAGCAACTGGCGGACGCCTACCCGGGCATCCCCCTGGACGCGGAGGTCGGGGCCCGCGCGTTCCTGCCGCTGATCGCGTCCGGGCGCCCGGTCGGCTCGGCCATCCTGGGCTTCGACCGCTCCCGCAGCTTCAGCACCGAGGAGCGCGCGGTACTCACCGCCCTCGCCGGACTGATCGCCCACGCGATGGAGAAGGCCCAGCGCTACGACTCGGAGGCCGCCCTCGCCCGCGGCCTCCAGCAGGCGCTCCTCCCCCGCCGGCTCTCCGCCCACCCGCAGGTGGAGACCGCGGGACGCTACCTGCCGGGCACCCAGGGCATGGAGGTGGGCGGCGACTGGTACGACGTCGTCGAGGCCGGCGACGGTCTGGCCCTGGTCATCGGCGACGTCCAGGGACACGGCGTGCAGGCGGCCGCCACCATGGGTCAACTCCGCAGTGCCGTAAGGGCGTTCGCGCTCGGCGACCGGCCGCCCGACGAGGTGATGAGCGGCACGAACCATCTCCTCATCGATCTCGACCCCGGGCAGTTCGCGAGCTGCTGCTATCTCCGGCTCGACCCGGCGAGCGGGCTGGTCCGGGTCGCGCGGGCCGGGCATCCGCCGCCGCTGATCCGTACCCCGGACGGCCGCACCCGCGTCTGGGACATACCCGGAGGAGTAGTCCTCGGGGTGGATCCGCACGCCCAGTACCCGGTCGCGGAGCTGCACCTGGAGCCCGACTCCATCCTCGCGCTCTACACGGACGGTCTGGTCGAGCGGCCCGGTGTCGACATCGACGACGGCATCGCCGCCCTGCGCGTCGCCCTCGCGAAGGCGGGCGGTCCCGCCGCGCGGCCGGGCGGGCGGTCCCTGGCCGGTGTCGCCGACCGGCTCACCGCGACGGCCCGGCACGCGGCCGACCGCCCCGACGACATCGCGCTGCTGCTCGCCGCCCGCCGCGCCAAACCCGGACGGCACCCGTGACCCCCCGCCGGCCACGGCCTGTCACCACCCGTGACGCCCCTCGCCTCCTGAGGTCGGGCAGTGTAGACATGGGCACATGGTCCGCCTGACGGGTCGGCCCGAGGCCCGGTCGACCCACCGCTCCGACGGTCTGCGCGCGCAGCGCCCGTACGACCGTGCCCGCCGGGCGCCCGAACACCGGCGCGTGCGGCTGGGCGGTCGTAGCGTCGCCGGGCAGGTGTTCATGCTGCAGGTGGTGATCGTGCTGCTGCTGGTCGTGGCGGCCGTGGTGGCGCAGGTCCTCCAGGTCCGGCACGACAGCACGCAGGAGGCCCGCAACCGGTCGGTGGCCGTCGCCGAGACCTTCGCCAACGCGCCGGGCACGGTCGCGGCCCTGCGCAGCTCCGACCCCACGGCGATCCTCCAGCCGAGCGCCGAGGCCGCGCGGAAGACGTCCAAGGTCGACTTCATCGTCGTGATGAACACCGAGGGCATCCGCTACACCCACCCCAAACCGGACCGCATCGGCAAGAAGTTCGTCGGCGACATCGCCCCCGCGCTCGCCGGGCACGTCGTCACCGAGGAGCTCACCGGCACCATCGGACCGCTGGTGCAGGCCGTGGTCCCGGTCCGGGGTGCCGGCGGCAAGGTCGTGGGCCTGGTGTCGGCCGGGGTGACGAAGGCGAACGTCGGCGGCGCCGCCGACCAGCAGCTGCCGCTCCTGCTGACCGCCGCCGGTGCGGCACTCATCCTCGCCCTCGGGGGCACGGCCCTGGTCACCAGACGCCTCCAGCACCAGACCCATGGCCTGGGCCCGCACGAGATGACCCGGATGTACGAGCACCACGACGCGGTGCTGCACGCCGTACGGGAGGGCGTGATCATCGTTGGCGGCGAGGGCCGCCTGCTGCTCGCCAACGACGAGGCGCGCCAGCTGCTCGACCTGCCCGAGAACGCCGAGGGGCGCCTGGTCCTCGACCTCGGGCTCGATGCCGACATGACCGCGCTGCTGGCCTCCGCGCGGGTCGCGACGGACGAGGTGCACCGGGTCGGCGACCGGCTGCTCGCCGTCAACCAGCGCCCCACCGACCTCAAGGGCGGCCCGGCCGGCAGCGTCACCACGCTCAGGGACTCCACCGAACTCCGCGCCCTCTCCGGCCGCGCCGAGGTCGCCCGCGAACGCCTCAACATGCTCTACGACGCCGGAGTGGGCATCGGCACCAGCCTGGACGTCACCCGCACCGCCGAGGAACTCGCCGAACTGGCCGTCCCCCGCTTCGCGGACTTCGTCACGGTCGACCTCTACGACGCCGTACTGAGCGGCGAGGAACCGCAGCCCGGCACCGACCTGCGCCGCACGGCCTCCAGCGGGGTCCGGGACGACGCCCCGCTCTACCCGGTCGGCAAGCAGATCCAGTTCATCGCGTCCTCTCCGCAGGCGCGGAGCCTCGACACCGGCGAGGCCGTCATCGAACCCCGGCTGAGCGACGCCCCCGGCTGGCTCACCCAGGACCCCGAACGCACCGCGCAGGTCGTCGAGTACGGCATCCACTCGCTGATCACGGTGCCGCTGCGGGCCGGGGCCCTCATCCTCGGCGTGGTCAACTTCTGGCGCGCCGACAAGCCCGAGCCCTTCGACGAGGAGGAGCTGGCCCTCGCCGAGGAACTGGTCGCCCGCGCCGCCGTGTCCATAGACAACTCCCGCCGCTACACCCGCGAACACGGCATGGCGGTGACCCTCCAGCGCAGCCTGCTGCCCCGTCGGCTGCCCGAGCAGACCGCGCTCGACGTCGCCTACCGCTATCTGCCGGCGAAGGCCGGGGTCGGCGGCGACTGGTTCGACGTCCTGCCGTTGTCCGGCGCCCGGGTCGCCCTGGTCGTGGGCGATGTCGTGGGACACGGTCTGCACGCGGCGGCCACGATGGGCCGACTGCGCACGGCGGTCCACAACTTCTCCGCGCTGGACCTTCCCCCGGACGAACTCCTGGGCCTCCTGGACGAGTTGGTGGGCCGCATCGACCAGGACGAGACGACCGAGGACAGCGTCGCCCCGGTCACCGGAGCGACCTGCCTGTACGCGATCTACGACCCGGTGACCCTGCGCTGCACGGTCGCCCGCGCCGGCCATCCGCCACCGGCGCTGATCCGCCCGGACGGCACCGTCGAGTTCCCGGACGTCCCGGCCGGTCCCCCGCTCGGCCTGGGCGGACTCCCTTTCGAGACGGCCGAGTTGGAGCTGGCCGAGGGCAGCCGGCTGGTCCTCTACACGGACGGCCTGGTCGAGGACCGCGAACGGGACATCGACGTCGGCCTGGAGATGCTGCGCACCGCGCTCACCGACTCCGGCGACTCCCCCGAGGACACCTGCCGGGCCGTCCTGGACTCGGAGTTGTCGGTACGCCCGAGCGACGACATCGCCCTGATCGTCGCCCGCACCCGCGCCCTCGGCGCCGACCGCATCGCCGAATGGCGCGTCCCGTCCGACCCGGCGGCCGTCTCCGACATGCGCGCCTCGGTCACCCGCCAACTCACCCACTGGGGCCTGGACGAGCTGACGTTCACCACCGAACTCATCCTCAGCGAACTGGTCACCAACGCGATCCGCTACGGCAACGACCCCGTCCGCGTACGCCTGTTGCGCGACCGCACCCTGATCTGCGAGGTCTACGACGGCAGCACCACGTCCCCGCATCTGCGGTACGCGGCGATGACGGACGAGGGCGGCCGGGGCCTGTTCCTGGTGGCCCAGCTCTCCGAACGCTGGGGCACCCGGTACACCCCGGCGGGCAAGGTGATCTGGGCCGAACAGGCGCTGTGATCACCCCGGTTCACGGGCAGCGCCCGTACCGGCTGCCGAGCCGGTACGGGCGCTGCCACACTGCTTCCCCTGAGTCGTCGAAGGCCTACTCGTCGATCGCCGCCCCGAAGTGCGCGCCCTTCGCCGCGCCGCCGAGGTCCGCCGCGCTGTAGAGCGAAGAGCCTTCCGCCAGGAGGCCGTTGGGGCCGGCCGGGAGCAACCAGACATAGCCGTCACCGGTGTTCTCGCCCGGGGCGGAGGCGACCAGTTCGGAGCGGCCGTCGGCGTCCGTGTCGGCGAGGCGGACCTGGGTGCCCCAGGCGTCGTCGGCCTCGGCGGTGCCGGGGATGTTCGCCGTGTTCTGGTCGAAGGACTGGGCGCCGGTCGCGGTCACGCCGTTGCTCGAACCGCGCAACAGCCATACCGCGCCCGCGTCCTGGACCGTGCCGATGTCCTCGCCGGGCGCGCCGACGGCGATGTCCGCGTAACCGTCGCCATTGACGTCACCGACGGAGAGGTCGTTGCCCCAGGCGTCGCCGTGCTCCGAAGTGCCGGGTACGCCCGGGGAGTTCTGCGACCACCAGTCCGCGGGACCGGTCGTGCCCTCCGAACTGCCGTAGTAGACGGCGATCTTGCCGCCGTCGTCGCCCTCGGCCTTGTCATCGGCGCTGCTGAGCTGGCCGACCACCAGGTCGTCGTAGCCGTCGCGGTTGATGTCGCCGGAGGCGGTGCCGAGGCCGCCGTTCAGGTCCTGACGGTACGTCAACTCCGTCTCGCCGCCCGCGTAGAGGGCCGACCAGCCCTGCTGGTAGTCGTCGTCGGGGCTGTAGCCGGAGATGACCAGGTCGGCGAAGCCGTTGCGGTCGTAGTCGCCGGTGGTGAGGTAGGCGGGCTGGATGCGGTGGCCGCCGGGGGCCGTGGTCGTGTTCAGCGTGCCCATCAAGTGCAGGATGTCGGTGTGGTAGGCGAAGAGCTGGGCGCCGTTGTCGTCGAGGACGGCCATCTCGTCGGCGTCGGTGGCGCCGGTGAAGCGGGCCGCCGTCACGGACTGGCCGAAGCGGGCGCCCGCGGTGGGCTTGGCGGAGGTGAAGGAGGTGTTCGCCTCGGCGCCCAGGCCGGCCTTGGAGCCGAACAGGACGGTGACCCGGCCGGCGTTCTCAAGGTTGCCCTCGTCCTCGCCGGGGGCGCCGATGAGCGCGTCGTCGTAGCCGTCGCCGTTCACGTCGCCGGTGGCGATGGCCTGGCCGAAGGAGTCGTAGGTCTCCGAGGTGCCGGGGACGCCGGGCGTGGACTGGCTGATGACGGCCGTCCTGCCCTTGGGGACGGTGTTGTTGGTGGCGATGCCGTTCGGGGCGCCGTACTGGACGGTGACGTAACCGGCGCCCTGCTTGCCGTCGACGGTGCCCTCCGGGGCGCCGATCAGGACGTCGTCGTAGCCGTCCCCGTTGAAGTCGCTGTTGCGGTCGACGGCGCTGGTGCCGCCGGGGACGCCCGCGTAGCTGGCCGGTGCGGCGACGATGCCGGCGCCGGCCAGGAGCAGGAAGGTCGCGGACGCGACGGCGGCGGAGACCTTCTTGCGTGACACGTTCGTCATGATGTGTTCCCCCGTGGATCAATTGTGTTGCGGTCACCGGGTTCGACACGAGACATGACGCGGTGGTTGTGGCGTCACGGAGGGCTGTGACACCTCAGTGACGTTTGTTGCGCGACACAGACGGGATCAGCCCAGGGCCTTGTCCAGGTTGAACGCGGCGCTGATCAGGGCGAGATGGGTGAACGCCTGCGGGAAGTTGCCCTGTTGCTCGCCGGTGCGGCCGATCTCCTCGGCGTACAGGCCGAGGTGGTTGGCGTAGGTGAGCATCTTCTCGAAGGCGAGGCGGGCCTCGTCGACGCGGCCGGCGCGGACCATGGCCTCGACGTACCAGAAGGAGCAGATCGAGAACGTGCCCTCGTCGCCGCGCAGACCGTCGGGACTGGCCTGCGGGTTGTAGCGGTAGACGAGGGAGTCGGAGACGAGTTCCTCGGTCAACGCGTCCAGTGTGGACAGCCACTTGGGGTCGGTGGGGGCGATGAACTTCGCCAGTGGCATCATCAGCAGGGCGGCGTCGAGGACGTCGCTGCCCTCGTACTGGACGAAGGCCTGACGTTTGGCGGACCAGCCGCGGTCCATGATGCGGCGGTAGATGGTGTCGCGGCACTGGCCCCAGTACGGCAGGTTCGCGGGCAGCCCGCGGCGGTTGGCGAGGCGGATCGCGCGTTCGATCGCGACCCAGCACATCAGCCGTGAGTAGAGGAAGTTCTTGCGGCCGCCCCGCGTCTCCCAGACGCCCTCGTCGGGCTGGTCCCAGTTCTCGCAGACCCACTCGACCAAGGCGCACACGTCGTCCCACTGGGCGCTGGAGATGGGCTCGGCCCACTTGTCGTAGAGGTAGATGGAGTCGATCAGGGCGCCGTAGATGTCGAGTTGGAGCTGATCTGCGGCCGCGTTCCCGACGCGGACCGGGGCGGACTTCTGGTGGCCTTCGAGGTGCGGGAGTTCGTGTTCGGTGAGTTCGGTGCGGCCGTCGATGCCGTACATGATCTGGAGCGGGCCGGACGGGTTGCCGTCGCCGGGGCTGATGTAGCGGGTCACGAACTGCATGAACGCCTTCGCCTCGCCGGTGAAGCCGAGGCGCAGGAGCGCGTAGACGCAGAAGGCGGCGTCGCGGATCCAGACGTAGCGGTAGTCCCAGTTGCGCTCGCCGCCGAGCTGTTCGGGGAGGCTGGTGGTGGGGGCGGCGACGATCGCGCCGGTCGGGGCGTAGGTCAGCAGCTTGAGGGTGAGGGCGGAGCGGTGCACCATCTCGCGCCAGCGGCCCCGGTAGCGGGACTGGGAGAGCCAGCGCCGCCAGTAGTCGACCGTCGAGGCGAACTCGTCCTCGGCCTCCTGCCGGGCGCAGGGCCGGGAGGCCACCTCGCCGTCTACCTGGTCGAGGGCGAACACCTCGGACTCGCCCTCGTCGAGCTTGAAGTCGGCCCACACGTCGACCTCGTCGCACTCCAGGGGGACGGTGGCGGTCAGCGCGAGGGACTTCTCGGCGGACTCGAAGAGCGCCACGTCGCCGACCATCCGCGCGGTGTGCGGCGAGGCGCCGTAGTCGAACCTCGGGGCGACCCGGGTCCGGAACGGGACCGAGCCGCGGACGCACACCACGCGCCGGATCAGCCGGTGCCGGGCGGACGCGTCCGACTCGCCGGTCACCGGCATGAAGTCCTGGACCTCGCCGACGCCGTCCTCGGTGAAGAAGCGGGTGATCAGGACGTTGGTGTCGGGGAAGTAGAACTGCTTGGTGCGCGCGGGGACGGAGGCGGCGAGCTCGAAGGAGCCGCCGCGTTCCGCGTCCAGGATCGCGGCGAAGACGCTGGGGGCGTCGAAGGACGGGCAGCAGTACCAGTCGATCGTGCCGTTGGTCCCCACCAGTGCCACACTGCGCAGATCGCCGATCAGTCCGTGCTCGGCGATGGGCAGATATCCGGGTCCGGTGGGGGTGTCCTGGTGGGGCGGGGTCTCGACCATCGCGGCAGCCTCCCTGGTTCGGGCCCGCGCGGGCCGGTTCCAGCTTAGGTTCAGGTTCTCGATCGGCCACTCTTCCGGATGCAGGGAAGGGCCGGGCGGGGAATCGTGGGAGTGGGACCCACGGCACTCGTACGATGCCGGTGAGCCGGCCGGTCCTGACGGGGCCGGTCCCGAGGAGGAGGCCTCATGTCGACATCAGAGTCCGACGCGTCCGTCCCGCCCGAGGACCGGGCCACCCCGGACGACCTGCTGCACACCCGCACCGGTACCGAGGTGTCCCCGGAGGACGTGGTGCTGGCGGCCGGGCGGGACGTGACCCCGGAGAATCTGGAGTGGGCCCGGCGGAAGATCGCCGCGGAGGGGGCGGCGGCGCTGGACAAACTGCTCCCTTAGGACAGGCCCCGGGCGTCTTGTCGACACCTGGTTACCCGTTCACCCTTTCGGAGAGGGCGCTCCGGCTGACAGACTCCGGAGGTGCCCGACTTCGACATGCTTGTCATCGGTTCAGGACCGGGCGGCCAGAAGGCCGCCATCGCCGCGGCCAAGCTGGGCCGCCGGGTCGCCGTCGTCGACCGCCCCGACATGGTCGGTGGGGTCTCCATCCACACCGGGACCATCCCCTCCAAGACGCTGCGCGAGGCGGTGCTCTATCTCACCGGTCTCACCCAGCGCGATCTGTACGGGCAGAGCTATCGCCTGAAGGACGACATCACCGTCGGCGACCTCACCGCGCGCACGCAGCACGTGGTCAGTCGTGAAGTGGACGTCATCCGCAACCAGTTGTCCCGCAACCAGGTCTCCCTGTTCGCCGGCACGGGCCGCTTCGTCGACCCGCACACCGTCGCGCTGACCGAAATCACCGGCCACGAACGGCTGTTGACCGCCGAGAACATCATCATCGCCACCGGTACGCGTCCCGCGCGGCCGGACACCGTCGAGTTCGACGGGCGGACCATCATGGACTCGGACAACGTGCTGGACCTGCCCAAGGTCCCGCGGTCCATGGTCATCGTCGGCGCGGGCGTGATCGGCATGGAGTACGCCTCGATGTTCGCGGCGCTCGGCAGCAAGATCACCGTGGTGGAGAAGCGCGCCGGGATGCTCGACTTCTGTGACCTGGAGGTCATCGAGTCGCTCAAGTACCACCTGCGGGACCTCGCCGTCACCTTCCGCTTCGGGGAGACCGTGGCCGCCGTCGAGCGGCACGCCAACGGCACGCTGACCGTGCTGGAGAGCGGCAAGAAGATACCGGCCGACGCCGTGATGTACTCCGCGGGGCGGCAGGGTCTGACCGACGAACTCGACCTGGACAAGGCCGGGTTGTCCGCCGACCGGCGCGGCCGGATCGACGTCGACGAGAACTTCCGCACCGCCGTGCCGCACATCTACGCCGTCGGCGACGTCATCGGCTTCCCGGCCCTCGCGGCGACATCGATGGAACAGGGCCGTACGGCCGCGTACCACGCTTGCGGTGAGCCCGTGCACCGGATCGACGACCGGCAGCCCATCGGCATCTACACCATCCCGGAGATCAGTTTCATCGGGAAGACGGAGGACCAACTCACCGAGGAGTGCGTGCCGTTCGAGGTCGGGATCTCCCGCTACCGCGAACTCGCGCGCGGCCAGATCATCGGCGACTCGCACGGCATGCTCAAGCTGCTGGTCTCCCCCACGGACCGCAGCCTGCTCGGCGTGCACTGCTTCGGCACCGGCGCGACGGAACTCATTCACATCGGCCAGTCGGTGATGGGCTGCGGCGGCACGGTCGACTATCTCGTCGACGCGGTCTTCAACTACCCGACGCTCGCCGAGTCTTACAAGGTCGCCGCCCTCGACGCGACGAACAAACTGCGGCAGATCGACCGACTCGGCGACTGACCGTTCACAGGAGATTACTGGCTGGTCAATCTTGAAAGGTCAAGAGGTACGGCTATCATCACACCCACACACGGTGTGACCGTCCGCCGACGCAGCGGTTCAACGGGTATCCACCCTTCCCTTTTTGTTGTTCCGACCGGCCACTGACCCGAGGCCATCCCTCTCCGGGTCCGGCGCCGGTTCGCGCAACCCCCCACGTCGTGCAAGACGGAAAGCAGCGCATCCATGAGCAACAACAGGGGCAGAGGGCTGCAGGCCAATGCCCTCGGTACGTTCGACACCGTGGTGATGGCCGTGGCGGGCAGCGCCCCGGCGTACTCGATCGCGGCGACCACCGCGGTCCTGGTCGGCGCGGTGGGGCTGGCCAGTCCGGCGGCGCTCCTGTACTGCGCGATACCGATGCTGGGGATCGCGCTGGCGTTCAGCTATCTCGGCCGTATCGACGTGAACGCGGGGGCGAGTTACTCCTGGGTGGGCCGCACCCTGCACCCCTTTCTCGGCTTCATCAGCGGCTGGGCCCTGGTGGTCTCCGCGACCATCTTCATGGTCGCCGGGTCACTGCCCGCCGGGTCGATGACACTGTCCCTCTTCGACCAAGGCCTCGCGGACAACACGGCGTTGTCGACGGTGGTCGGTGCCGCGTGGTTCGTGATCATGCTGCTCGTGGTGCTCGGCGGGGCCCGGCTCACGGTCCGGGCCCAACTCCTCATGTCCGGCATCGAGTTGGGGATCCTGGCGCTGTTCGCGGTGTTCGCCCTCGTCCACAGCGACAACGCCCGTGCCTTCGACTGGTCCTGGCTGGGCTTCAGCCACTTCGACGGGGTGTCCGGCTTCGCGTCGGGCGCGCTCATCGCCGCGTTCTACTACTGGGGCTGGGACGTCACCAGCAACCTCAGCGAGGAGACCCGCAACAGCCGTCGTACGACCGGACTCGCGGGCCTGATCGGCGTCGGCATCGTCTTCCTGCTCTTCGAGGTGTTCACCATCGCGGTGAACATCATCCTGACCTCGCGGCAGATCGAGAACAACGACGCCAACGTGCTGGCGGTGCTCGGCGACGAGCTGTGGCCTGGCTGGGGCGGCAAGTTGCTCATCGTGGCGGTGATGCTGTCGACCATCGCCACCCTGGAGACCACCCTCATCCAGGTCACGCGCTCCCTGTTCGCGATGGGCCGCGACCGTACGATGCCGGCCGCACTCGGCAAGGTGCACCGGACCTGGAACACGCCCTGGGTCGCGATCAGCGTGGTCGGCGGGGTGGCGCTGGTGATGTTCATCGCGTCCAACGCGCTCGGTTCGGTGGGCGAGATCCTCTCCGACGCGATCTCGGCGATCGGTCTGCAGATCGCCGTGTACTACGGCCTCGCGGGCCTCGCGGTGGTCGTCGCGTACCGCAAGATGCTCTTCAAGTCGGCGGCGAACTTCCTCTTCGGCGGGCTGTGGCCGCTGTTCGGCGCCCTGTTCATGTTCTGGATCTTCGTCGAGTCGCTGAGCAGCCTGAGCAACGCGGCGATCACCATCGGCGTGGGCGGCCTGGCCGTGGGGCTGGTCCCGATGCTCTGGTACTGGAAGCAGGGCAGCGACTACTACCGCCCCTCGCGCCTCGACGCCACGCACACCGTCGAGACGGACTACGTCCCGGACGACTTCGTGCCCGAACAGTCCCGGGTCCATCAGGGTCTCCCGACCGACTTCTGAGGGGCACCCCGATGGCGCGAGACCGCTTCACCCCCGACTTCGACCCCGACTGCGGGGACGCGCCCCTCAGTTCGACCCGCCACGACATCGTCATCGGCCGCTGGCAGGGCCTGCGGGACCTGCTGCGCAACACCGGCGCGCACTGGCTCGGCCGGGGCCACCGGGTCCGGACGCTGGCGCAGGCCTGCGCCAGCAGTTCGACGGTCGAGTCATGGCTGGCGGCCGAGCCGCACAGCGCCGACGCGCTCACGCTGCGGGCGGCGACGGAGACGGCCCGGGCGTTCAACATGGCCATCGCGGCGGGCCGGGGCGTGCCGATCGACCGGAACCGCATCGACGCCGCCGTCATGGCCTGCCTCCAGGCCGCGGAGGCGTACCCGGACGACCCCACCCCGTGGATCTCCCTGATCTCCGTGGCCCGCCTCTACCCCTCAGGTGTACGACGCCAGGAACTCGCCCGCTGGTGGGACGAGTTGCACCGGCGCGACCCCTACAGCGTCGAGGGCCACCTCCAGGTCCTCCACTACTACTCGTCCCGCTGGCACGGCAGTCACGGCCTGATGTACGACTTCGCCCGCGACGCGGCGGGCGTCGCACCGCCCGGCTGCACCCTTCCGGTCCTCGTGCAGTACGCCCGCGTCGAGGAGTACCGTTTCGCCCTCGACGCCGCGAAGGGCCGGCAGGCGGCGGTGGGCCTCGGCCAGCACTGGACCCACGACGGCGCCGTCAGCGACGTCCGCCGCACCTGGCAGCGCTGGATCACGGCCCGCGAGGACGGACCCTTTCCGCCCGGCGAACTCCGCGACCTCAACTACCTTGCCCACGCGGCCTGTTACGCGGGCACGAAGGACATCTCGGCGGCGGTGCTGGGGATGATGGGACGCCGGGCGACGACGACTCCGTGGTCGTACACCGGGGACGCGGAGAAGCAGATCGTGAAGTGGCGGAAGGAGTTGGGGGTGCGGACGTGAGTGGCCCGGTTCGTCACTGTGCCCAACAGCGGCTATTCAGCGGGCTGTTGCGCCGGTTGAGCCAGGCTCGCCGTCCACTTTTCCTCGATGCGGCCGAACTTCCACACCAGTAGGGCCACCACCCAGGTCGCGAAGAACAGGCCGACGATGAGGAAGCCGATGACGTTGAGGTCGAGGCCCGCGATCCAGTCCCAGAAGAAACCGTGCAGGTCGAGCTTCTCGGCGAACAGGCCCAGGAGTTCGACCGTGCCGATGATCAGGGCGACGGCGACGGACAGGCCGGTGATCGTGAGGTTGTAGTAGACCTTGCGGACCGGCTTGGAGAAGGCCCAGCCGTAGGCGAAGTTCATGAACGTGCCGTCGATCGTGTCGAGCAGCGACATACCGGCGGCGAACAGGATCGGCAGGCACAGGATCGCGTACCAGGGCAGGCCGGACGCGGCGCCCGAACCGGCGAGGACCAGCAGCGCGATCTCCGTCGCCGTGTCGAAGCCGAGGCCGAAGAGCAGGCCCAGCGGGTACATCTGCCAGGACTTGGTGATCGACTTCATGAAGCGGCCGAGGATGCGGTTCATGAAACCGCGGTTGTTCAACTGCTCCTCCAGCGCGGCCTCGTCGTAGTGCCCGGAGCGCATCTGGCGGAAGACCTTCCAGATGCCGGCCATGATGACGAGGTTGATGCCGGCGATGACGTAGAGGAACGTGCCCGAGACCGTCGTACCGATCAGGCCGGTGACGTCGTGGAGTTGGGAGTTGTCGTCGCGGACCGGGTTGGCCAGCGCCTTCACACCGAGGGAGAGCAGGAGGGTCAGGCCGAAGACGATGCTGGAGTGGCCGAGCGAGAACCAGAAGCCCACCGACAGCGGTCGCCGGCCCTCGCTCATCAGCTTGCGGGTCGTGTTGTCGATCGCCGCGATGTGGTCCGCGTCGAACGCGTGCCGCATGCCGAGCGTGTACGCGGTCACGCCCATGCCGACGCCGAAGGACTTCTCGCCGACGCTGTAGTGCCCCGGCGCCACGATCCACACCAGCGTGAACCAGCCGATCACGTGCAGCCCCAGCACGAACGCGGCCATCCCGCCGACCCGCGTCCACTCCTGCCGCGTCATCGACGTACGGACGCGGTACCAGAGCGAAGGCCGCGAAGCCGCGGCCGTGACAGGGAGGGTCGAGGTGGATTCAGGGGCGGCCGTCATCGAAGAGGGCCTTTCTGCCGGGTACAGGTACGGGTGTGAGCATGGCTGTGCGGTTGCCGCGAGCAACCTCGTGCCATCCTCCCGTACCTGCAACCCATTCGCAGTAACGGTCGGCAAAGACCACGGCAGGTCTTGCCCAATGGGAGGGAAAATCCCAGGTCAGGTCGCCATCAAACCCCTGCCGAGCCAGTCCTTGGCGTCCTTCACACCTGGCAGCGCGTAGAAGTAGCCGCCGCCGGTCGGGGAGATGTAGTCGACGAGCGGCTCGTCGATCAGCCTCGTCTGGGTCGCTTCGAACTGCCGTCGCACGTCCTGCTGGTAGCAGCAGAAGACGAGGCCCATGTCGAGGTTGCCGACGGCGTCGATGCCCCGGTCGTAGTTGTAGCCGCGGCGCAGGATGCGTGAGGTGTCGGTGGCGGCGGTGCGCGGGTTGGCCAAGCGGATATGGGCGTCGAGCGGGATCGCCGTGCCCTTGGGGTCCTTGGCGTAGTGCGGGACGTCCGTCTCCTTGGCGCCGTCCAGCGGGGCGCCGGTGTCCTTGCGGCGGCCGAACATCAGCTCCTGTTCGCTGAGCGAGACCCGGTCCCAGAACTCGACGAGCATGCGGATGATCCGGATCACCTGGTAGCTGCCGCCGCTCGCCCAAGCCGGTTCGCCCTGTCCGTCGCCGACCCAGATCAGCCGGTCGGTCTCGCGGGTGGACTTCACGTCCGGGTTGGCTATGCCGTCCTTGAAGCCGAGCAGGTTGCGCTGGGCGCCGGTGGGGCGCGGGGTGTTCTGGAAGCCGTCGATACGCCACTTGATCTGCATGCCGCCGCGCGTGTGCCGGGCGATGTCGCGCAGCGCGTGCAGCACCGTGTCCTGGCGCGCGCCGCACACCTGGAGCGACAGATCGCCGTGGCACTCGGCCGCGCGCAGGTTGTCGTTGGGGAACGTCTTCATCGGGGTCAGCCGGCTCGGTTTGGCCTTCGCGAGTCCGTAACGGTCGTCGAAGAGGGACGCGCCCACCCCGACGGTGACCGTGAGCGCGTCGGCGGGGACGTCCGGCCCGAGGATGCCGTTGTCGGCGGGCGGCGCACCGACACCGAGGTCGGCGGGGGTACCGCCGGAGGTGAGGAACCGGGCCCGTTCGGTGATCGTCCGCAGCAGGTCGGCCAGTTCGGCCCGGTTGTCGGCGATCACGTCCAGGGAGACGAAGGTCGCGGCGGCCGGGGCGGAGGTGAGGATGCCGGCCTGATGGGCGCCGTGGAAGGGCACCTTGGCGCCGTTGACCGTGTCGGCGGCCTGGGCCTCCGCACTCCCACCGGTCTCGGCAAGCGCGAACGCCCCACCCGCCAGCACCGCGCCGGCGGCCCCGGCACCGAGCGCCGTCCGAACGAAGGAACGACGACCGGCTCCAGCCGGACAGCGAGGGGTTTCGGCGGACGGCATCGGACGGGTCCCTTCATTGCGCACGTTCTCGGAGCCAGGTGTGTTCTCGGTACTCATCAGGCCGACTTCCTGATCTCCAGCAGGTCCGGCACCGGTGCCAGGTCCTCCAGCAACTGCCCGGTGGCCCCGTCGAGTTGGGCCTTCGCCGTACCGTTCAATTGCTCGACCGGCGTCCAACTCCCGCCCTGGTGCGCCGAGTCGAGCAGCTTCTGCAGTCGGGCGATGTCGGCGTCGACGCCCGGAAGCAGCTTCGGGGACTCTTTGGTGAGCAGCGGCTTGAGTACGGTGAGCAGCTCGCGTGTGCCCGCGAGGTTGCTGTCGACGGTCGCGAGGTTGGTGCCGCTGCCCTCGTCGGTGTCGCCGGTCAGCTCGAACTGCAGGGCGTTCTCCAGGATTTCGTGGGCCCGCAGCGGCAGGTCACCGGGGTCGAAGTCCTGGGTGGGGAACGCCTTGCGCAACCCCACGACAGCGGCGGCGAGTTGCTGCGCGGGCGCCTTCAACTCGCCCGCCGACTGCCCGTGCCAGAGCCCGTACTCGATGCGGTGGAAACCCGCGAAGTCCTTGTTCTCGACTCCCCCGGCCAGCCCGTCGGCCCGGCCGTTGATCTTCTGGTCGAAGTCCTCGAACGTGCCGTAGGCCGCGCCGAGGGAGGAGTACGTGCGGTGTGCGGTCAACCAGTCGGTGCGTGCCTTGGCGAGGTGGTTGCCCGCGATGTCGGCGCCGAGTTGCCGGGTCTGGGTTTCGAGCGTGGCCAGGCCCTGGTCGACGTACACCTTGTAGGCCTTGAGGGGTGCGGCGAGGTCGTTCTCGGAGACGGGGACGACCGCCTTCACCGCTCCTCCCCCGCCGCTGACGTGGACCGTGGCGGAGGTGACGGCCTTCGCACCGGTGGGCACGCAGCGCCAGGCGTACGAGCCGCCCGCGACGGTGGCGACCAGGTCCCGGGTGGTGCCGGGAGCGAGGCCCTCGACCTCGCCGTAGACCGCGTTGGTGGCCGGGTCGATCAGGTACACCTCGGCGGTCTTGTCGCCGGTGTTGTGCATCTGGAAGGTCTGCCGGCCGGTGTCGGGCGCGGTGAAACCCTTGCCGCACTCCGTCTCGGAGACGGCCACGGTCTCCGAACTCGCGGGCTTGGGGCGGGAGAAGGCGACGACGAGACCGGCGACGACCGCGGGTACGGCCACCACGGCGACCGGCACGACCCAGACGGGTCGGTGGCGCGGCGACGACGGGGTGGGCTCGCTCAACTCGGTGTGTGCAGGCGTGGGTTCGGGCGTTTTCGCCTTCACGCCGCGCACGAACAGCGGCATCACCACCGCCAAGTAGCCGACGTAGCCCACCACTTGGAGCCAGGTCATCGTGGGCATCAGGTTGAAGACGCCCTGGATGAGGGTGCTGTACCAGGAGCCCGCGTCGACGCTGCCACTGAGGTCGAAGGCGTAGGCGGTCTGGCCGGGGAGGATGCCGCCCTCCTGGAGGTCGCGCAGTCCGTAGCCGAGGACGCCGGCCGCGATCACGATGAGGACGGCGCCGGTGGCGGTGAAGAACTTCGTGAGGTTGATCCGGAGGACGCGGCGGTACAGGCCCCAGCACAGGGCCGCCGCGAGGACGAGTCCGATGCCGGCGCCGGTCAGGGGGCCCGCGGATTCACCGGCCGCGCGAGCCGTGGTCCACAGGAACAGGGCCGTCTCCAGGCCCTCGCGGCCCACCGCGAGGAACGAGGTGAGCATCAGCACGCCCGCACCCATGCCGAGCGCGCCGGTCACCTTGTCCCGGATCTCGCCGGAGAAGGTGCGGGCCGAGCGGCGCATCCAGAACACCATGGCGGTGACGAACGCGACGGCGATCACGCTGAGGACGCCGCCGAAGGCTTCCTGGGCCGTGGCGGAGAGGTTCGCCGCGGTGAAGGTGAGGACGGCGCCGAAACTCAGCGCGAGGGCGATCGCGGCCAACACGCCCGTCCACACCTGTGGCAGCCGGGACTTGGCGTCGGCGCGGACGAGGGTGGCGATCAGGATCGAGACGATGAGTCCCGCCTCCAACCCCTCCCGCAACCCGATCAGAAAGCTCGGAAACGCGTCGTCCCACATTGGGTGCGACCCCTCCTGGGTTAGTGCAGGCATGCCTTACTTCGCGGACCATCATGACTACATGCGTGTAGTCGATCAGTCATGAAGTGGCAACGGCCGGGCAAAAGTGCGGAACTTTCCCCTCACGGTTTTCGTCTACAGTTGAGTAGACCGTCTACAGATTTGTAGTCAAAGATGGGTGTCGTACGAGACGCCCGACCGTTCGGCGAAGGGGCTCACGACGATGACCACACCCTTGGACCTGGCGTCCCAGCTCGCCGTGAACGTGCTGGACGCCAAGTCGCTGCTGGCCGCCTTCGGGGTGCTGGGGGTCGGCGTGGTGATGTTCGCCGAGACGGGCCTGCTGATCGGGTTCTTCCTGCCCGGCGACTCCCTGCTGTTCACAGCGGGTCTGCTGTGCACCGGCGGCGCCGACCGAGCCGTGAAGCTGTCGTTGCCGCCCCTGCTGGTCGCGGCGGCGGTGGGCGCGCTGGCCGGAGCGCAGTGTGGGTATCTGCTCGGGCGGAAGGCGGGCGGTGCGCTGCTCGCCCGCAGTCAGTCGGCCCACCTGCACGAGGGCGCCCGGCGGGCCGAGGAGTTGCTGGAGCGGTACGGCCACGCGAAGGCGATCGTCCTGGCCCGGTTCGTGCCCGTGGTGCGGACGGTTCTGAACCCCATGGCGGGCGCACTCGGCGTGCCCGTACGGACGTTCACCGTGTGGCAGGTCGTCGGTGGACTGGTGTGGAGCCTGGGGCTGACGCTCGCCGGGTACGCGCTGGGTTCCTCGATCCCGAACGTCGACAAGTACCTGTTGCCCATGGTCGCCGTGATCGTGGTCGTGTCGTTGCTGCCCCTCGCCGCCGAGGTGTACCGCTCCCGCAAGGCGTCCCGTGCGGCGAAGGCCGGGGAGGTGCGCGGATGATCCTGGTCGCGTTCCAGGGGTCGTCGATCGACGGCGAGGCCTACACGGATGTGGTCGACTCCGCGCAGCACGCGCCCGGTTGGCTGGACGGCACGGTCTCGGCGTGGTCGACGTACGGGCTCGCGGTGTTCGCCGTGCTGATGGTCGTGGGCTGGTGGCGGGCGCGCCGGGTCGGTGCCGAGGCGGCGGTGACGGCGCTGGCCGTGCCGGTGGTCGTGGTCGCCGCGTACGGCATCGACACGCTGCTCAAGTCGGCGGTGCGGGAGAGCCGGCCCTGCCGGAGTCTGCGGGTGACGACGCTGGAGGCGTGTCCGGCGCCGGGCGACTGGTCCTTCCCCAGCAACCACGCGACGATCGCCGCGGCGGCTGCGGTCGCCCTGTTCTTCGTCTCCCGCCGCCTCGGTGCGGTCGCCGCTGTGGCCGCGCTCGCGATGGCCCTCTCCCGGGTGTGGGTCGGGGTCCACTATCCGCACGACGTCGTGGCGGGCGTGGCGGTCGGCGCGCTCCTGGCACTCGGCGCGATGGTCCTGCTGAGACGATGGCCGGACTCCCTGGCCCGGCGGATCACGGCCACCCGGCTGCGACCCCTGCTGGTGTCATGAACCGCAAGGACATCTCCGAACTGGCGGGCAGCGTCGGCCTCGGCGCCTGGACCGCGTTCGGCGTGCTGAGCATGGTCGTGATCGGGCACGAGGGCGCCCCGCTGTTCGGGGACGAGGACGCGCTGTCCTGGTCCGTCGCGCACCGCCCGGACATGGCCCTGGCGGTGGCCCGCGGCCTGACCGCGACCGGCACGGGCGTCATCCCGTACGCGCTCGTCGTCCTCGCCGGACTCCTCACCGGCCGCACCGCACGCCAACGCCTCCTCGCCGCGACCCTGGCCCCCACCTGCCTCGCCACCGGCCAGGGCCTGCGCTACGGCGTGATGGAACTGGTCGCGCGGCCCCGCCCGGCGCTGGGCAACTGGGCCACGCACGCCTCGGGTTGGTCCTTCCCCTCCGGCCACACCACCACGGCGGCACTCACCGCCGGGCTGGTGATCCTCGCGATATCCGTGCGCGCCCCGCACGGGAGAACCGCGCTCTGCCTGGCCGTCGGCTGCTGGGGCGCGCTGGTCGGACTCACCCGGGTGTATCTGGGCGTGCACTGGTTCACGGATGTCATCGGCGGCTGGCTGTTCGCCGTCGGCTGGCTCGGGGTGTGCCTGTGCGCGGCGGCCTGGTGGCTGCCGACGCGCCTGGTCGCCGACGGAGCCGAATCGCCGAGGGAGCACACCCACCTCTAGCCGTACTCAGGCGGAAACAGCCGCCGGCGCCGAACCGCGGGCCGGCCGGGACGCCGTACGAGGTCGCGGGTGTCGGGGTCGGTGGCGGCCGAGCAGTCCCAGATCCTCCTCGGTGCCGTCGCCGTCGGGACTGTAGTGGTGGTCCGTCCGCTCGTGGTGCGACTCGGTGCGGGCGTACGACTCTTGGGGCCGTGGCCGAGCCGGTGCCGGGAGGTGCGCGTCCGTCTCCACCGCGTCGCCCTCGCTGTCCGATGCGTCGAGCCGCAGCTCGAACCACACCTCCTTGCCCTCCTCCACGAGCCGACTGCCCCAGCGGTGGGCGAGTGCGTCGACGAGGAACAGTCCGCGGCCGTTCTCGCTGTCGAGGTCGAGGGCGCGGTCGTCGTCGCTCTCGGTCTGCCGGTGTGGCGGTCGGGGAAGGTGGCGCCGCTCGTCCGCGACCTCGCAGCGCAGGGTGCCGATGCCGAGGGAAAGGGTGAGCCGGTAGCGGCCGCCCGCGTGTACGACGGCGTTGGTGGCGAGTTCGCTGACCAGCAGTTCGGCGATGTCCACCAGGTCCTGGAGGCCGTACTCGGACAGCCGTTTGCGGACGAGTTCCCTGGCCTGGCGGACCGAGGACTTTCCCGGGCCCAGGATCGTGGTGCAGCCTTCGCCCACGGTCGGCAGGCCGCGTGGACGGTCGTTCGGCATGGTCGTTTCCCTTCGGCCCGTGGGGCGTTCGGTTCGTGCGGTGCGAAGCCGGGTCCGCCGACAACAGACCCGGCCTCCTCTCCACCATGCGTCCGCCGTGCCCTTCGAGGCGCGGGGGGAACTACCCGAATCCGCGGGCCGGTTCGTCAACCTGCCGATACGAGGTCCGTCTCCATGCGGATGGTCCACCCCTCCTTAGCCCCGTCGCCGGACCGCATGTCCACGAACTCGCAGACCTGCCGGGTGTGCCAGAGCCCGTCCTCCGGCCGTGCTTCGGCGCCCGGCGGCCGGAAGCCGAGGAACGGGTCGGTGATACGGCCGCGTGGGGTGCGGAGTTCGCAGATGATGCGCTGCCGGGTCGACCACAGGCGCAGGTGGGCGCGGTCGCAGCCTTGGGAGGCCGCGTAGCGTGTGGCACCGGACACGGCCTGCCCGAAGCGGGCCGCCTCGTCGGCTGCCATGCCGCGGGCCCGTGCCTGGTCTGCGGCGAACCGGTGGCCGGCGGTCAGGTCCCCGGCGAGGCCGACGCCGACCGCGTCCTGCGGCGGGGCGGGCAGCGGGCCGAGGCCCTGGGTCGCGTAGACGGCGGGTTCCGTGAAGAGCGAACTGGGCTGGATTCCCTGCCTGTTGAGTTCCGTGGGGTGGGTGTGGCGGGCGGCGTCGACAACGTCCGGTGGTGCGGTGCGGGTGTCGTAGAGGCACATCAGGTCAGGCGGGGCGCCGGTGAAGAGTTCGGTGGCGAGGGCCTCGTACCGCTTCCACTCGGGGATCTGGCGCGGCGAGCGGCCGTCCCAGACCGGCTCGCCCGTCATGTGGAGGCGGCCTTCGGGGCTCGCGTGCGTGACGTAGTAGTCGAGGGCGGTGGCCATGCTGTTCGCGGGGCTTCCCCGGTACCACCAGGTGGAGTCGCGGAAGTCGACCCGGCCGGCGTCCGGGCCGAGCGCGTCCCGCAGCAGGTCCAGTTTGCGCGGGGTGGTGATGACCACCGGGTCCGGTTCGTCCTCGGCGAGAATGCCGTCCCTGAGGAACGGCACCACCACCGCCAGGAACTCATCGTCGGAGGAGTGGATGCCGGCGTGGTGCTTGACGGGTGGGACGGACGGGGTGGGCGTGCTGGGTTCTCCGTGTTCCATTGGTCTGCCTTCCTTCTCGGTGGGTTCGCGGCAGTACGTGGTCTCGGCGGTACGTCGTCACGGCCGTACGGCATCAAGGGCGGGTGGCCCGGCGTCCCTCGGTCCAGACGGCGACCTGGCTGCGTGAGGTGAAGCCCAACTTGCTGAGGATGCGCTCGACATGACCCTCCGCCGTGCGCAGCGCGACGACCAGCCGGTCGGCGATCTGCTGGTTGGTCAGCCCCTCCGCGATCAGCTCGGCGACCTCGCTCTCGCGGCGGGTGAGCGGGCTGTCGAGCACCGGCCGGGGCGCGGACTCCCGCTCGCCGAGCGCGTAGGCCACCGCGTGGTCCGAGGTGAGGGCGAGGCCTTCGCGGTAGGCGTTCTGGAACGCGGCATCGCCCAGCAGCGCGCGGGCGCCGTCCTCGGCCTCGGTGCGCACCGGGCCGTGGGACGGAGTGCGGTCGAGGGCGACGTGGGCGTCCTGCCAGATCCGCTTGACGGCGCCCAGCAGGACGGCGGCGGCGCGGCCCTCGCCGTCGCGGGCGTGGACGGCGGCGAGGAGTTCCAGTGTCATGCCGGTACCGAACACGTCGCCGACCGCCCGCTTGAGCCGTAGACACTCCCGGGCATGGACTCCGGCCGCCGCCTGGTCGCCCTTGGCCCATTCGGCGAAGGCGAGGATGCGCAGGAGGTAGGAGTGGATCCACTGTTCGCCGTGGGCCAGGCAGATCTGCCGGAACTCCTCGCACAGGGCCATGGCACGGTCGAACTCGCCCTGGATCGCGAGGACATGGGCCAGTTCCACGTACTTGAAGCCGACCAGGCTCATCGACTCGCCCGCGCGCGGCGGCCGGGAGAGCGCGTCCTCGTACACGGCCCTGGCCCGCTCGTAGTCACCGCTGATCAGGCAGGCGCCGCCCCGGCCGAAGAAGGTGTGCGCGACCTCGGCCTCGTCGCCCAGCCGGAGGGCGAGGTCGCGTGCCTCCTCGACGAGGGGCGCGGCGCGGACGGCGTTGCCCTGGCTGAGCAGCATCAGGGCGAGGGCCCACAGGGCGCGGGCGCGTGCGACGGTGGGCTCGGGTGCGGCGGCGAGCAGGCGCTCCAGCCAGTACCGGCCCTCGACCAGGGCGCCGGTCGCGAACCAGAAGAACCACAGATGCCCGGCGAGTTTCAGCCCGGCCCGCAGCTCCCCCGGTGTGGTCAGGCAGAACTCGAACGTCGAGCGGATCAGGTCCGACTCCGCGTGCAGCCGTCGTACCAACTCCGGCTGGTCGGGGCCGAACCAGCGCTCCTCGCACTCCTCGACGAAGTCCAGGCACCAGTCCCGCGCCCGGCGCCGGGCCGCCTCCTCCGCGTGGGCGCCGTCCTCGCGGAGCCGGTCGAGGCCGTACTGCCGGATCGACTCCAGCATCCGGTACCGGGCATGCACGGCGTCGCCGTCCCGGACCAGCAGCGACTTGTCGACCAGACCGGCGACGGCGTCCACCAACTCGTCGCGGTCCAGGCCGGGTTCGGCGCACACCTCTTCCGCGGCGCCCAGGTCGAAGCTCCCGGCGAAGACGGAGGCGCGTGCCCACACCGCCCGCTCCTCCCGGGTGCACAGGTCATGGCTCCAGTCGACGGCCGCGCGCAGGGTGCGGTGCCGGGGCAGGGGGTCCTCGCCGTCCGTTCCGTACGCGCCGTCGGCCAGCAACCGGTAACGCCGGTCGAGGCGTTCGAGCAACTGCTGCACTCCGAGTGCGCGCATCCGTACGGCTGCCAGTTCGATCGCGAGCGGCAGTCCGTCCAGCCTGCGGCACAGGGCGGCCACGGCGTCCTGGTTGGCCTCGGTGAGGGAGAACCCGGGGAGGACGGCGGCGGCCCGGTCGGCGAACAGGGCCAGTGCCGGGTACTCCAGCGCGGGCTTGGGAGGCAACGGCTCGCCCGCCGTGGGGGTCGCCAACGGCTGGAGTTCCAGGACGTGTTGGGCGGGCACGTCCAGGGGATGCCGGCTGGTGGCGAGCACGCGCACCCCGTCGGTCTCCGCGAGCAACGTCTCGACGAGCCGTGCGCACGCGTCCGCCAGGTGCTCGCAGTTGTCCAGGACGAGGAGCGACTCCCGGCCCTGGAGATGGTCGCCGAGGACCCGCACGGGCGAACGACCCGACACGTCACGGATGTTGAGCGCCTCGATCAGGGCGAGCGGCACCAGCGAGGCGTCCCGCACACCGGCCAGCTGGACGAGGTGCACCCCGTCGGCGAACGCCCGCGCCAGCCGGGGCACGGCGTGCAGCACCAGCCTGGTCTTGCCGACACCGCCCGTCCCGGTGAGGCTCACCAGCCGGTGGGCGGTCACCAGACGTTTGACCTCGGCGGTCTCCTGACGCCGGCCGACGAAACTCGACGTCCTGACGGGTGGGCCAATGGTCTGCCGTGTCACGGATACCTGCACAATCGGTCCCGCCTCCGAAAGTGGTACGCCCGGTGCCCGCCATGGCCTCGCCGCGCATGGACGTCCAGAACTCTATGGGCGGGACCCGGACGAAACACCTCCAGCCCGGCATTGCCAGATGAAGGCGCATTCCTGACGGAATATGCGCAGGGACTGACGCAGGGCGATCAGCTGTGGATCAAGCGTGCCAGCACAGCGGTGCCGGCCCGAGGCAGCGAAACCGTCAACCGCCCCTCGGCCGCGTCCCATCGCACATCGGCATCGGCGGTGGTCGGGTACAGCACCGTGGGCCGCACGCGCGCCCCGAGCAGGTGCGGGACGGTGAAGGTGCACTCGGTGTCGCCCGACTCCCGCCTCCAGAGCGCCACATACGTGGCGTCCTCCCCACGCAGCCCCTGGGCGATCCACCCGTCCTCCCACCCGGGCAGCCCCAACGGCCAGAACGGCCGCGCCACGCCGATCTCCGCCCGGACCTCCCGGTAGACGGAGATCGCCGAGCGGACGAGGTCGAACTGCTCGTCGTTCATGCGGTTGAGGAACCCGGAGAGATGGATACGGCCGAGGAGCGGGCCGGTGAGGGTGAAGGCGATCTCGTCGAGACTCTGGTTCGGCTGGGGGTACGCCCACACCGCGGCCTGCTCCGGCGCCACGGCGGTGGCGGCCGAGGCGGCGATGGGCGGGTAGCGCAGGGGGTCCTGTTGGTCGCTGGTGGACTGGAGCTGGGCGACGGCCAGTTGGGCGTAGTCCATGCGCAGACCGCCCGATCCGCAGTTCTCCAGGACGAGTTGGGGATGGCGGTCGAGGAGTCCATGCATCCAGTCGAGGTGGGCGCGGTGGTGCCCGAGCAGTCCGGCGCCCGCGCTCTCGGTCCCGTTCTCCGTCCCCGGCCCGATGTTGACGTTGTAGTCGAGCTTCAGATAGCCGACGCCCCACTCCCCCACCAGCCGGTCCACGACCTCGTCGAGATGGGCGCGGGCGGCCGGGTGGCGCAGGTCCAGGTGGTGCCGGCCGTGTTCCGTGACGCGCAGACCGCCGCGCCGGAAGAACGCCTCGGGCGGCAGTGTCTGCGCCAACGGGCTGCGTACGCCCACGACTTCGGGCTCCAGCCACAGGCCCGGGGTCATGCCGTGCTTCGTGATCGCGTCCAGGACTTCCTGGATGCCGCCCGGGAAACGGTTGGGCGCGGGCTCCCACGCGCCGACGGCGTCCCACCAGCCCTGCGCGTCGTCGTCGTACCAGCCCGCGTCGATGACGAACACCTCCGCACCGGCACGCGCCGCCGCCTCGATGAGCGGGAGGAGCCGTTCGGTGGTGGGGTCGCCCATCAGGGTGTTCATGTAGTCGTTGTAGATCACCGGGAGGGTGCGGTGATCGGGGTGGGGCCTGCGGATGCTCCGGCGATAGTCCGTGAGGGTCCCGAAGGCCGCGTCCAGACCGCCGGTCTCCGCACGGACGAGAACGGCGGGAACGGTATGGAACTCCTCACCGGGCAACAGGAGTTGATGCCATTGGTGATGGGCGTCGTCGGGCCCGAACAGGGCGACGTAGGCCGCGCCTTCACGTTCACCGGTCTCGAAGCGCCAGCCCGCGCTGGACTCGATCTGCCACAGCCACGCACCACCGTCCCGGTCGGTGACGGCGGCGACGGGAAGGTGGCGTCCGGTGGACCAACTCCCTTGTGAGGAGCGCTCGAAGCAGCCGCGCCCCTCGTGTCCGTGGGCGGACCGGTTCAACGGCACGACCTGGTCGCGGAGTTGGGCCTGGCTCCAACGGCATTCGGCGAGCCAGTCGTTGTCGGCCCAGTGCAGGGTCAGCCCGTCGAGACCACCGTCGGCATCACAGATCCCGCCGAGGGTCAGGGTCGTCACGCTCTCCAACCGGACTGGTTCCACACCCTCGTTGACGAGCCGCACCCGCGAGCGCAGGAAGCCCGCGCCGGCACTCGCCTCCAGGGTGACTTCGGCGGCCAGCCCGGTCACCGGGTCCGCCAGCCGGATCGTCGTACGCTCCCGGTTCCCCTCCCGCGCGGTTTCGTGGTCGCGGTAGGCCAGCCGGTCACCGATCACCGTCTCGATGAAACGCTCCCCCGACCAGTTGCGCCCGTGCCCCGTGGCGGTGACCTCGACGAGCGGCACCAGGCGGTCCCAGTCCTGACCGGCCGCCCCCAGCCGGACCCCTCCGGCGGCATCGACGAAGGCGTGCAGCCCCAGCGCCGGATGCGACCAGACAGGGGACGGCTTATCGGCTACGGCACTGGTCAACGCGTTTCCCTTTCCGCGACGGTACGGCCCCGACGCTACCGCCCGCCCTCTCCGCGGCCGTGGGCCAGGGTCGTTCAGGGCGCGGCGGTCGGCCCGTCCGGACGGCTCCGGCGCTGCTCGACCATCTCGCGGGCCAGCGCCTCGGTCTCCGGCTCCGGGAGCCGTTCGAAGCCGTCCTCGGTGATGACCGACACGATGGGGAAGATACGGCGGTTGATGTCGGGCCCGCCGGTGGCCGAGTCGTCGTCGGCCGCGTCATAGAGGGCCTGCAGCGCTGCCAGTGCCGCGTCGCGCCGGGACATGCCCTGGTGGAACAGCTTCTTGAGGGCGCCCCTGGCGTACGGGGAGCCGGAGCCCTCGGCGTGGAAGTCCGGCTTCTCGTAGGTGCCACCGACGACGTCGAAGGTGAAGATACGGCCCTTGGCGCCCTCGGGGGCCGCCGGGTCGTAACCGACGAGAAGGGGTACGACGGCGAGGCCCTGCATGGCCTGGTCGAGGTTCTGCCGGATCAGGGCGGCGAGGCGGGTGGCCTTCGCGTTGAGGGTCATCGGGATGCCCTCGATCTTCTCGAAGTGCGTGAGCTCGACCTGGTACAGCTTCACCATGTCGACGGCGAGCCCGACCGTGCCGGCGAAGGCGACCGCGGTGTAGTCGTCCGCGGGGTGCACCTTCTCCAGGTCGCGCTGTGCGATGACGTTGCCCATGGTGGCCCTGCGGTCGCCGGCGATGAGTACGCCGTCGCGGTAGGAGAGGGCCAACACCGTGGTGCCGTGCGGGACTTGGCCGTCGGCGGCGCGGACACCGGCCGGTAAGGGGCTGCGGGTGGGCAGCAGCGTGGGCCGGTGCGTCGCCAGGAACTCGCTGAAGGACGGGGTCCCGGGAGTGAAGAACTCGTCCGCCAACCGGCCGCTGGTCTCGTTCTCCGCCATCCGACTCTCCCTCATCCGTTCTCCCTCATCCGTGGACCGATATCGGACTCCTACCTGAACCGGCCGCGGGGGAAACGCAGTGGGGATCAGAGCGCCTTGCGCCGCACCAGCACCCCGAGCACCAGCAGACCGGGGATCAACGGCAGCCACACGGTGAGCAACCGGTAGCCGAGGACGACGGAGGCGGCGGCCGACGCCGTGGTTCCCGAGGCGGTGAGCGCGAAGACCAGGGCGGCGTCGAGGGAACCGATACCGCCCGGTGTGGGCAGCAGAGCGGCGGCGCTGCTGGCGGCGAGGTACAGCAGCGCCACCCGGGCCGGGGACAGGGGCAGTTCGACGGCCTGGGTGACACAGATCAGCACCAGACAGTTCAGCGCGGCGAAGGCCAGCGAGCCGCCCCACAGGGCAGCCGCCCGGTGCGGCCGGACGTGCACGGCCCGGATGTCGGTCAGCACCGTGCCGACAGCGCGCCGACACCGGGGCCACAGCGGGCAGTTGAGCAGCACGGTCACAAGCACGAGGACGGCGAGTACGACACCCACCACGCCCAGAGAGATGTCCGGGACGCGCAGCACGCCCGGGCAGACCGCGGCGAGGACGCCGATCAGTACGATCCGGACGACCACGCCTGCGGTGGCCTTGACGGCGAGAGCGCTGGCCGAACGGCCGACCGGCAGCCCGCAGCGCATCAGGAAGCGCAGGTTGACGGCACCGGCGCCGAGTCCGGCGGGCAGTACATGGTTGGCGGCGGACGCGGCGAGCTGCGCGGCCACCAGCCGTCCGCCGGGCAGCCGTTGGGGCACGGCGCCCTGCTGGGCGAGCGCCGAGCACACCCAGGTCCCGAGCGCGGCGGTCGCCGCCACCAGCAGCCATCCCTGATCGGCGACGGCGAGCTGCCCGGCTCCGCGCGCGAGGACGGGCCAGTGCCGTCGCACGAGACAGACGACGGCGACCAGGACGACGAGGGTCAACGCGCTCTGCCAGTAGGCATGTCGGCGGCGGTTGGGGGTCGTCGTCCGGGTGGGCGTGGGCGGTGCCGTCATCCGCCTCCGCCCTTCTCCGCGCTCGGGGAGACCCGGAGGTCCAGCGTGCCGTAACGGTGCACGGTCCAGTCGCGGGCGTACGTCGGTGGGCGGCCGCCGGCCGGCGTGATGGCGGCGACGGGCATGCGAAGCGCCGTACGGTCGAGGGCCGTACGGGAGATGTTGGCGTTGTGCCCCCCGGTCGCGGCGGAGCCACAGCCCATGGAGAACGCGATCGGGATGGCGTCCTGGCCGGTGAGCAGGCAGGGCTTGCGGACGCCGAGGCGGTGGAGTTCGTCGGCGGTGCGGGACCAGTCGCGGTGCTGGGTGTTCGTACGGCTCACCGTTCGTTCCAGGACGGCGAGTTGGACCGCCAGATGCCCGGCGAGCCCCACCGCGAGCAGGGTCACGGCCACTCTCCGCCAGGCTCCGGTCGGTCTGGTGACCAGGTGGATCAGCGCGTCGGCGACCGGGATCGCGACCAGCGCGTAGGCGGGCAGCAGGAAGCGCGGGGCGGCGTAGCCGATCATGAACAGGTACGGGAAGGCGGCCGTGGCGGCACAGGCGAGCGGGACGAGGGTGGCCGTCGTGCGCCGCGCCCGGACCGCCACGACGAGTCCGACGACGGCGAAGACGGGCAGCACGAGCCACCACACGTCGACCACCGGGTTGGGCATCTCCCCCGTGCACGGGCGGCACAGGGCGCGTCCGCCCAAGCTGCGCAGCTGGTCGAGCACCGCGACGTTCCAACCCAGTCCGCCCTCGATGGCCGAGGCCTCGTGCAGCCGCTCGGTCAGGCCGCCGTAACTGACGTACGCCTCGATCACCCACTCCACGGCTCCGGACGCGAGCCCGGCAAGGAGGACGACGAGGAGGCGCCGGCGTCGGCCGGCCACCACGAGAACGAGCAACGGCAGCGTCGCCCACACCGCGTCGGTCGGCCGCATCCACGCCATCAGGGACGCGCTCGCCGCCAGGCCCCACAGGGCGGCCCGGTCGGAGCCGTCGGCCCGGGCGCGCAGGCAGCAGCCCGCGGCGGCGAGGGCGCCCACGGCGACCCAGTAGTTGGGCATGGCCTGCGGACCGTAGAAGAGGGTCACCCAGAGGGAGGCGAACAGGGCGCCCGCCAGGGCGAGGACGCGGGTCGGGAAGAGGCCGCGCCAGGTGCGGAGGGCGAGGAACAGGGCGAGGCCGGAGAGGGCGGCGAGGTAGACGCGGAGCAGGGTGGTGGACGAGGACCAGGAGGTGACGGGGGCGACGAGGAGGGAGATGCCGCGGGAGCGGGGTGCGCTGAAGAAGGCGGCGGGGGCGTGCGTGCTGATCTGGCTGACGTACACGGACTCGTCCCAGCCGAGGCCCAACCCGGGGCGTACGAAGACCAGTTGGGCCAGGGTGAAGACCACCGCCACCACGGCGAGCGGGTACTCCGAACGGCGGGACGCGGTCGGCGCTCCGAGCCGTCGGGTCCCGGCGAGTGTGGCGTACGCGCTGCCGGACATTGCCCACCCCTCCCCCCTACAGTTTGTAGGGTTTCCAGCACCCTACAGCCCGTAGTTCTGAAGCCGGGAGCCGGGGAAAACATGGTCAAACTACCGCGCGGCGGGCGGGGGTGGAGCCTACAGTTCGGCCATGCGGCTGACGGCTCCGCCCGGAGAAGGCCGACGTGTTCTGCTTCCGTCCCGTCAACGCTTCCCCGGCGGCGAAAGGATTCCGACGAACCAGGAGTCCACAGGCCGGCTTTTCCTGTAGAAGGTGTTCGGCTGCACCGGATCGCACAGTGCAACCAGGACGTCACCCTCGCGCAGCTCCACGGCTCTCCGGAATGAGCTGGTCCTGCTTGCCCTCAGGCGAATTACCAAAAATTCCATGTCATGAGGACCAGGTGCAAGCTCGACGAATTTCGGGGCTTTGACGAAGCGGTCCCGAGAACAGATCTCCAGGCCGTTCTCGCGGATGGACACGACACCCGCCCTGTCGGTAAAACTTCGGATCGGCTCTCTGATCTCGGCGATCAGCAGAACCCCCGTCCTGCCGCTCCTCTGCACCCTGCGCAGGAGTTTTCCGGCTCGCCAGGGCATGCGGTTCGCTTCGTCGAGAGTTCTCACGGAGAAAGGTGCGTCGGATCTTTTCATGATCTGGTCGCCCTCGCGCTTGTCGTCACCCAGATCGCCTCCCGTGGCCGTTCCGATCACCGTCCGGTCGGCCGGGGGATTTCCTGGAGGAGTTACTCGACCTCCAGCGTGCCCGACGGCATCAGTCCGCGGGGTGCGGCTTCGAATACATGGAGGTCTGCCGGGGGCCCTGCCGCTCGCAGCGCGCGGTGCATACGTACCGCGTTGGACAGGAACAGGTCCCGGGTACCGCTCGCGAGCAGGGTGGGCGGAAACCCGCGGAGAAGTCGCCGGAGAGGGGCGACAGATACGGATCGGTCAGGTCGCGGTCGCCTGCGTAGAGCAGGTTCACGGGCAGGGTTCCTCGGGTGAGCACGGTGTCGACGCCGAGGTTGGCGCGGAAGGAGTCACCGGATTCGGTGAGATCCAGTTCGGGACCGAGTAAGAGTTAGGCAGCCGGCAACGGCAATCCCTCGTCCCTGACCCGCAGCAGGAGTGCGGCCGTGAGATTGCGGCCTTCGGACGTACCCGCGACGACGATGTCGTGCGGGCTTCGTTCCTTGAGCAGGGCCCGGTGGACGGTGACGCAGTCGTCGAGCGCGGCCGGGTACGGGCGATCGGGCGGCATGCGGTAGTCGACCGCCCAGGTACGTATCCGGACCCGCTGGGCAGTGGCGATTCCGGTCGCGCGGCAGCAGTCGCCGCCTCCGACGAACAACGCACCGCCGTGGATGTCGAGGTAGACCCGCGGATCGTCCCGGTCCGCCTCCGGCGGGGTGACCACGTGGACCCGGGCCTCGTCCACGCGGACGCGTCCGACCTCTGCTCCGTCGACGTTCCGGAGTGACATGTGGCGCAGCAGGACGTCTCGTGCGCCGCGGCCAGCGCACGACGCCTACCTCCACGACGCCCAACTCCTGCACGTGACCCCCGACCGGTGCCTCGCCCACGAGGACACCGACGAGGGCATTACGACAGCCACGGCCGCAGGCATGAACGTGATCGACGTCAGGAACCGGCCCTGGCGGTAAGCCGGTTCCGCCCTGAGTACCCGCGCCCGACCACCGCTCACCCCACCCCGTCCTCCTCGGCGGGGTCGATACCCGCCGGCAGCACCCCGGCCAGCGACTCCAGCGACGGACGCCGCCCCCGCTCCACATGCACGAAGGCCAGGGACGCGGCGAGTTCGGTATCGCCGGCGCAGATCGCCTCGTACAGCTCGCGGTGTTCGGTGCACAGGATGCCCGGGTCGCGGTCGGAGGTCAGCCGGAACAGCCAGCGCACCCGGGCGCTGATGGGCGCCATCAGCGAGTTGAGCAGGCGGCTGCCCGACAGCCGCACGATCGCTTCGTGGAAGGCCGCGTTGGCGGCGGCGATCTCGGCCTGTTGCCCTTCGGCCGTGGCGAGCTCGGCGCGGGCGAAGGCGGGTGAGAGCAGCGCGGTGGAGCGCTCGGCGGCCTGTCCGCTGGCGAGGCGGGCGGCGAGCACTTCGAGGCTCGTGCGCACGCTGAACAGTTCGTCGATGTCGCGCAGGGTCAGCTGGGTGACCATCGATCCGCGCCGGGGCAGCGTGGTGATCAGCCCTTCCGCTTCGAGCTGGGGCAGCGCCTCGCGGATCGGAATCCGGGAGACGTCGAGGCGCTCGGACAGCTCGCGCTCCAACAGCCTTGTGCCGGGCGGCAGTTCGCCTTCGATGATGCCGTCCCGCAGGTACTCGTAGACCTTGTGGACCAAGGAGCGGCCGTCGGTGCCGGAGGAGTCCGTGAGTGACATGGCATACAAGATAGCCGAGGCTCCGTTTGGGCCATCAAGCCCCTTGATCGACATTCACGCCATCCGCATCCATCAACCACCCACTCCCACCTGGTGTTTTAACCGGGATGGAATCTGAAGCCCCCACCCCTTACACCGAGTTAACATCGCAGCCCTGTGGCCACCGAATCGTCGTTGGTATACCAATAGCACTCACTGGTTGACGGAGGCCCTCATGGATCGCACCGAACCGAGTCACCTGGACAACACGACCCCGACCTTGACCCCGACCGCAGCACCGACCCCCGCACCGGCATCCCCGGCAGGTGCCGCATGAGCGCCCCGCAGCTCTCCGCGCCGACAACGGCCCGCCCGGCGACCAACACCCTCGCGCGGGCCCTGGACGAAGCCGGCTTCACCCGCGCCCAGTTCTGGGTTCTCATGATCATCCTGGCCGGGATGTTCTTCGACACCCTGGAGCAGAACTCCGTCGGGGCGATGGGCAGCCTCATCAAGTCGTCCCTGCACATCGGCAACAACGAACTGACGGCGATCAACAGCTTCACCGTGATCGGCGGCCTGATCGGCCGGTTCGCGGGCGGCTGGATCGCCGACCGCTACGGCCGCCGCACCTCGCTCAGCGTCAATCTCCTCGTCTACACCCTGGGCGGCCTGCTCAGCGCCGTGGCGATGAACTACCCGACCCTGCTGGCGAGTCGACTGATCGTGGGGATCGGCCTGGGCGGCGAGTTCACCATCGGCATCGCGATGCTGTGCGAGATGGTCGCCACCCGCCACCGCGGCACGCTCGTCGCCATCCTCAACGTCGGCTCCGGCGGCGTAGGCAACTTCCTCTCCTACGGCCTCTTCCTCCTGCTTCTGGGCCCGCTCGCCCCCGCGCTCGGCGGCGACCACCTGGTGTGGCGCTGGACGTTCGTGCTCCTCGCCCTGCCCGCCCTGATCGTGGTGGTATACCGAAGGCGCCTGCCGGAGACCCCCCGCTTCCTCCTCTCCCAGGGCCGCGTCGACGACGCCAACCACTCCCTGGCCCGTCTCACCGGCGACCGGCTCGACCCGAAACGCCTACCGGCGTCCGTCCCGCCCGTGCTGACCGAGGCGGACATCCCCGCTCGCCAGGTGAAGGCGTCACCGGCGGCGGTCTTCGGCCCTACGGTCCTGTCCCGTACGGTCACCATCGGCGCCGCGTCATGGATGGCCTTCGGCGCCCAGGTCACCCTCAACTTCCTGATGCCGACGCTGCTGACCGAGCGCGGCTACACCCTGTCCGACAGCCTGCTCTACACGATGATCATGAACGTCGGCTCGCTGCTCGGGGCCTGCGCCTCGGCGCTGCTCGCGGGGCGTTACGGCAGGCGGTCGGTCATCGGCGTGGCCGGCAGCCTGGGCTGCCTCACCGCCGTCGCCTTCGCGGTGTTCGCCCACGAGACCGCGGCGATCCTCATCCTGGGCGCGCTCTTCCAGTTCTTCACCATGCTCACCAACACGACCCTCGCCGTCTGGTCCCCCGAGCTGTACCCGACCCCGATCCGGGCCAGCGGCACCTCCATCGTCAACGGCATCGGCAACATCGCCGGAGCCGTCATGCCCTTCGCCGCCGTCGCGCTGTGGGACCGGTTCTCCTTCGCCGGTGTCTTCGGGATGGTCGCGGTGATGTACGCGGCGCTCGTCATCGCCTCCCGGTTCGCCCCCGAGACCCGCAGCCGCACGCTCGAAGAGGTCAACGAGACAACGGCCCCCACCCCGACCCGCGCCTGACCAGCGGCACCCGCACCCCGTACCCCTTCATCCCCTAGAGAGGACCACCAACATGGACAAGCTCAGCATCTCCGCCACCGCCAACGGCCTGAACTACCTCCCCGAATACCTCGCCGACCAGGAAGGTCTCTTCCACGACGCGGGACTCGATGTCACCGCCGCCGCCTGCGACCCCTGGACCGGGGTCCTCGACGACCTCGAATCCGGCCGCGCCGACATCGCGCTCGGCGGCCTGTGGGTACCGGCCATGTACGCGGGCAGCGAACGCGAGTTGAGCGTCGTGTGCCAGCTCAACCACCAGTTCCCGATGGCCATCGCGGTACGGGACGGCGGCTCCGACGACTTCTCCCTGGAGGACCTGCTCGGCAAGGTCGTCCTGGCCCCCGGCGCGGGCGGCAGCGCCCCCTACGAGTTCACCGCCGGACTGCTGCGCGAGGCGGGCGTGGACCCGACAGGCATCCGCTTCGTCCGCGACCTTTCCACGGCGATGCTCGTGGAACTGTTCACCGCCGGACTCGGCGACGCCATCATCGCCGACCTGGTCACCGCCACCGAACTGGAGGCGTCCGGCGCCGCCCGGATCGTCTTCCGCCACCTCGACGACGGCGGCATCATGCCCAACAGCGTCTACTACTGCCGCACCGAGCGCGTGGCCGAACTCCGCGACCGCATCACCCGGTTCGTCGCCGGCATCGACACCGCGATGCGACTCGTACCGACCGTCGACCCGCACACCATCGACGCCATCCTCAAGCGCCGCTGGCCCGAGAAGGACCAGGGCATCCTGCGCGAGGCACAACACCAGATGGCGGAGAGCGCCGTATGGGACACCGTCGCGATCGACCAGAGCGCCAGCGACCGCTGGATGCGCATCCTGGCGGAGGGCGGCCTGGTGCGCACCGCGCCTTCCTACGACTCCCTCGCCGACGACAGCTTCATGGCGGACTACCGATGACGCTGCTGCTCGGCTCCGCCGACCTCACCGGGCTGGTCAGCCGCGCCGAGGTCATCGCCGCCGTACGCACCGCACTCATCGACCTCGCCGAGGGCCGGGCCGAACAGCCCGCCCCCGTGGTTCTGCCGGGAACGGGCACAACACAATTCCTGCCGATGGCCGCCACCTCCCACCGGCTGGGCCTGTCGGCGGTCAAGGTCATGTCCGACGCACCCGACAACCGTGCGGCCGGTCTGCCCACCCAGCGTTCGACGGTCCTGCTCCTGGACGCGCGCACGGGAGAGTGCCTCGCCGTACTCGACGGCGAGATCGGCACCCGGACGCGTACGGCGGCGGCGAGTGCGGTGGCCACCGACGCGCTCGCCCGCCCGGACGCCCGCGTGCTGGGCCTGGTCGGCGCGGGGCGGCTCGCAATCGAGCACGTGCACGCGCTGCGGGAGGTCCGCGCCATCGACACCGTGCACGTCTGGTCCCGTTCCGCCGCCACCTTGTGCGCCTTTCACGACGCGGTGGGCGATGTCGTCGAGGTCGTCGAGGCACCCGATCCGCAGTGCGTGGTCGAGGCTGCGGACATCGTCTGCACCCTCACCCCGGCCCGGTTCCCCGTCGTCCATGGGGAGTGGTTCCGCCCGGGACTGCACGTCAACGCGGTCGGCGCGCCACCCCGCCCCGACCACCGCGAGATCGATGCGGCGGGCATGGCCCGCGCCTCGGTCGTCGTGGACAGCACCCCCACCCAACTCCTGAAGTCCGGAGAAGCCGTGCTCTCGATCGCGGAAGGCATCACGACGGCCGAGACCTTCAGCCGTGAACTCGGCGCGGTCCTGGCCGAATTGACCCCGGGTCGCACCGATCCGCAGCAGGTGACCCTGTTCAACTCGGTCGGCATCGCCCTCCAGGACCTCGCCTACGCGGCACTGGCCGTGGACCGAGCCCGTACCGCCGGAATCGGCATCAACACCCGCACGGCGTACGGCACTTCGGGCCTACGCCTCACAGCGGTAGCGCGAGCGGGAGCGGGAGCGGCACGATGACCGTGATCGCCGTGGTGAACTGCAACACCAGCACCGCCATGACCGAGACCATCGCCTCCGGCGCGCGTGCCGTCGCCCTGCCCGGCACCCACATCCTGCCCCTCACCCCCACCTGGGGCGTGGCGTCCGCGGAGGGCTGGTTCGACAGCTTCCTCAGCGCGGCTTCCGTCCTGGACCTGCTCCAGAACCTCGATCAGCCGGTTGACGGGGTGGTCATGGCGGGCTTCGGCGAACACGGTCGCGAAGGGGCACGCGAACTCCTCGACGTCCCGGTCGTCGACATCACGGAGGCCGCCGCCCTCTACTCCCTCGTCCTGGGCCGCCGCTTCGCCGTCGTCACCACACTCGCCCGGGCCCAAGGCCCCATCGAGGACAGCCTGCGCACCGCCGGACTCCTGGACCGCTGCGCCGGCGTCTTCGCCACCGGCCTGGGCGTACTCGACCTCGAACTCGACCCGGCCACCACCGAGCAGGCGTTCATCGACGCGTCCCGCCAGGCCATGGCCGCCGGTGCCGAGGTCATCTGCCTCGGCTGCGCCGGCATGACCGGACTGGACACCCGCATGACCGACCGGCTAGGCATCCCGGTGGTCGACGGCGTCAGCTGTGCGGTCGCCCTCGTCGAGTCACTGGCCCACCGCCGCCTCACCACCAGCAAGAGCGGAACGTACGCGGCTCCGCTGCCCAAACTCCGCACGCTCAGGTAGAAAACCCCGGAACAGCGCGGCCGCCTCAATGATCGCCCGGGTGCGGGTAGCCAACGTCAAAGCCACGGGCGGTGTCATCCGGGCATGCAGCGGCGCGGCGAAGGAAAAGGACACGGTCGGGAGCGGGATCGGCCGCGCCCGGTACGGCAGCAGGGCCCGGACCGCGACGTGCGGTCCGGGCCCTGCCCCGTGCGGTGCCGCCCCACGGCGGCCGTGCGTCAGCTCTGTGCGGTGTTGTCGCCCGCCTGCCCGGCGTCCTCGGCCGCGCGTGCCTTCTCGCGCATCTTGCGCACCAGCTCCGCCTTCAGATCGGCCGCACCCTGGCGGTCGAGGTTGCGGTGCGGACCGTGGTTCTGCCGTTCGGCGCGGGACAGCTTCTTGCGCTGGCCGCCGCCCATGCCCACGGGGTTGTTGATGTTCTTGCTCACGGTCACGGGTTCTCCCGGTAGTGATGTGAAGTGAAGTGATCTACGGATTCATCGGTGGGGGACGGGCGGCGACGTCGAAAGACGTCTACAGAGGCCCATCACGCTCTCACTCGTAAATCGGCGCCTGGAAGAACATGACAAGGACGTTACCCGGTTCCGTCGGCCCCGCACACCAACCCACTCGCCCTCCGCCCATCCCGGATCTACCTGCGTTCTTGGTACGGGACACGGCCGATGTCAGTGCCCTCCGGCATAGTGCCGCCCATGATCAACGATCTGGACCGCATCGACTGGTCGTCGATGAGCCACGCAGACGGGCCGGCCTCCGACGTTCCAGTGCTGGTGAGCCCGTTGATTGCTGATACTCGCGGCGCTCGGTGGATCACATGGTGACGCTCCCGTAGAGGGGAGGAGGGCTGAAAGTCGTGACACCCGTTGGTGAACGTCGAAGCCAGATGTGAGGAGCCACCGTGCACCAGCCCACCAGCCGTGCCGTCGTCCTCGGAGAAGCGGGGGTGATCCCCGCCGCCACGGTCCTGGCCGGCCCGGCACCCGCCCTCGCCGCAACCCGGAGCGCGCCGCCCGACCCCCTCCCGGATCCACCGATGGACGTCACGCACGCGACTCCCCTACTCGTACGCCGGATCGACCACCTGATGCGCGACAAGACCGCCCTCGACGTCAGCCGCTTCACGTCGCGCTTCTCCGCGAATACGCCGTATTACACGAACGCCCCCCGGGCTGGTACATGCCGAGCTGGACGGCCCTGCAGGCGGCCTTCGCGCAGTACATGCCGGCATGGCCCGGCACCACGCGTTCCCACGTCACCCGAAGTACCGGAGACGAGAACAGCGCGATCGTCGAGTTCACCGACTCGCCGGAACTCTTCGGCCGCGAGATCCGGGCGATCGCTGCCGTCGACTTCCTCCACGGCCTCATCAGGCGCGAGGTCGACTCCTGGGAAGGGCGTCGCTTGGGCATCGCCGTCGCCAACGCGCCGTGCACCTCCAACCTCCGTTTTCCGACGGCCTACGGCGAAGAACACCTCGCCGAATGTTCCGCTCCGGCCCGGCGTCGGGCACTCGGCCGCCCACGCGTCGCCCTCACCGCCGACGACACGGCCGGACTGTTCGCCGAGGACACCGCCTTCGAGGACCTCGCGCCGAACACCGAGTTCACCGGCGCCTCGGCCATCGACGCCATCGGCACCTACGTCAGCCGGGCCCACACCCGTCTTCCCTACGGCGTCGGCGTCACCGTGCGCCGCACTCTCAGCAACGGCCGGGGACACGACTACGCGTGGATCGGCGACGGATTCGCCGGCAGTCACCGGATCATCGGGGTCGCACTCGACGTGGTCGGCCGCATCACCCGGTTCATCACCACCTGGGACGCGGCCCGACTCGACGACGCCGCCATGGCCACCCTGCTCGCGGACATCCTCGAACGCTGGCGGCACGAATGGATCACCTGTTGACCCTCCTGTAAGGGGAGAGCCGAGAGTCGTGACATCGGTTGAACGACACCTGGAAGGAGATTCCGCGATGAGCGCCTTGTCCGTATTGAGTGCCTCATCTGCTCACAAGGCCGCTGCGGGTGCGGCGGGTTCGACGATCGCCTCGGGCCGTGGGGCGTTCGCCGCCGTGGACCCGGCGGGCGTGGCCGTCGTAGTCGGCGACGTGCGCCCTCGGACGGCCCGCCGGGACGGGAGGAAGAACTGATGGCCCCTTTGCTGAGCATCGGGGACTTCTCCCGGCTGACCCATATCAGTGTCAAAGCCCTGCGCCATTACCACGATCTGGACCTGCTGCGTCCTGCGCGGATCGACCCGAGCAGCGGCTATCGGTTCTACGCCACGGCCCAGGGCCCTACGGCCCAACTCATCCGGCGCTTCCGAGATCTGGGCATGCCACTGGACCAGGTCAGGGTCGTACTGAACGCGACCGACCCAACCGTGCGTGAACAGGTGATCGCCGACCACCTGCGCAGCATGGAGCGCCAACTGGAGCAGACCCAGACCGCGGTGGCCTCTCTGCGTCAACTGCTCGAAGGCGGTGGATCCCCCTCACCGGACGTCGCCTTCCACACCCTGACCGGTACCCAGGCCTTGCTGGTCAGCGCGCGGGTGGCCTGGGACGAGGCCTTCGAGTGGCTGCCCGACACGCTCGCCGGCCTGCGCCGGGATCTCGGCTCGGACGCCGGTCTCCGTGGTGGTCCGGACGGCGCGCTCTACAGCGCGGAGTTCTTCGAATCACACGTGGGCGAGGTCACCGCGTTCATTCCACTCGACGCGTCCGCCGGTCGGATCGGGGGCCGGTTGCCGGAGGGCCCGGTGGCGGTGGCGGTGCATCGCGGCTCACTGAGCGAACTCGACCGGACCTACACCGCGTTGGGCGGTTTCGTCGCCGAACAAGGTCTGGGTTCACGTACACGCACGGCGATCCGGGAGAACTACCTGGTGAGCCGGTTCGACACCAACGACGAGCACGGTCTGGTCACTGAGGTGTGCTGGCCAGTGCTCTCCACCAGAGGAGAAGAGGAATCATGACGATCCGACTGCACGCGGTGACCTTCGACTGCGCGGACGCCGCCGTACTAGGCGGATTCTGGGCACAGGCGCTCAGTCAGGAGCTGGATCCGGGCGCGAGTAAGGAGTTCGCCTCCATCGGGCTGCGCGACTCCGACCGGTCCGAGCCGCGCTGGTGCTTCGTTCAGGTCCCCGAGGGCAAATCGGCGAAGAACCGGATGCACCCGGACCTGATCACCGCGGACCTTGAGGCGGAAGTCGAGCGGCTGATCGGCCTCGGCGCGACCTGGAAGGCGGATCTCAAGCCGGGCGGCATGCGCTGGACCACCCTCCTGGATCCGGAAGGCAACGAATTCGACGTGATCTCCGAGACGGAGTGACAGCGCGACCGTCACGGAAGGGCGACCGGTCCCGGCCGACAGGAGAGCCGCCGGCGCCGTACACCGAACGTGGTCGTCCATGACTGAACCCACCGACATGAATGAACCCACCGAAAGGAAGCAAGCAATCATGACCGCCCCTGCCCGTGTGAGTTTCGCCGCCCTGAACATCGACTGCACCGATTCCGACGCCCTGGCGGGCTTCTGGGGGCAGGCCCTCGGCCGCCCGGTCAGCCCGGGCAAGGTCGCCGGGGACACGGCGGTCGACATGGCCGGCCCCGAGAGCGGCCCTCGCATGATCTTCCACACCGTCCCCGAGGTCGGCACGGCCAACAACGGGTTCCGTCCCGTCCTGGTCACCGAGTACTACGCCGAAGAGATCGAGCGGTTGACCGGCCTGGGCGCCAAGCCGATCGACGAGGTCAGTCTCCCGGAGGTCCGCTGGACCACGCTCGCCGACCCGGCGGGCAACGCGTTCGATCTGGTGACCTGGCTGCCGACGTAGTCGTCGAGTCCGAGCTACCGGGTCCGCCAGTCGATCGTTTCTGATCGCTCTTGGCGGGCTCGGTGAGCTCGCGGGTCGCCGGGCGGGCGGATCACCGCAGAATGAGCAACGGGGTGCCGGTCCGGGCGAAGCCTGGTCGGAGCAGTACCGGACGCCGCCCCTCGAGGGGAACGATCGGGCCGTCACCTGAGGTGCGCGGTGTCGCCATCAGGTCCTTGCCGCCGCCCACACCGCCCTCGTACTCACGCCGTGGCCTTCTTCAACACCAGATAGATGGACGCCCCCAGCGTTCCATCCCGGCGATCGGCGCGCACAGTATGCCTGAGGTCGCCCTTCCCCGCCCGCCTGCCCCAGCAGTCCGCCATGCGCGGAAAGCTCTCCGTGACGGCCCAGTTGGCGGGCCAGTTGAAGGCCGTGGCCACGGACATCGCGGCAGCTCGGATGGGGAAGGGGAAGGGGAACATCTCGCCGACCATGACCCACAGGATGACGCCACAGGAGACGGTGAAGAAGAAGACGAAGGTGTGGGCGGCGACCAGGGCGACCGTGCCCTGGGCAGCGATTCCGTGTCCCTTCTTCTTGCATGGGAGCACCCCTATGGCCCTGCGACGGCACGTCTGCCGGCCCATCGAGTGCCAGGAGACGCTGAAGGTTGGCGGTCACCACCCGGTAGGTGTTACCCAGTTTCAGCACCTTGCACGGATACTCGCACCGCTTGGCCGGACCGTAGCCGGTGGTCCTCCCGAGCGAAAAGATCTTGTTAGCCGTCTGCAACTCACCGTGGGCGGCAACGACGTCACGTACTCGCGTAGCAGGACCGCCCCATCGGACAAGACACCCGGAGGACCCCAGTCACCACACCGCGCACAAACGGTGCTTCAGCGATGCGAGCCGACTCCGGCTTCCAGTGGTGCCCGCCAGCAATCCGTCACCGCCGTCGTGGACGCCCTGTACGGGCACGGCTTCACGAGCGCCCTCTCCCTGGATCACGAAGACCCGTCCGCGGCTGCGGGGATCCCTGGTCAAGCAGAGGCTCACCATCGCTACCAGTTCCCGCAGCCCTGATCGTGAACGGTGAGACTCGCCTGCTCCCACGTGCCGACACCTCGCCACCATCGCGCAGCCGTCCACCGTGAACCTGGACACCACCCACAGACCTCCCCCTGGGGTTCGGCGGCGCGTTCTACGGCCTCCGCAACGGGCGACTCCGGCGGATCTTCGCCGACGAGCACGGCGTGCTGACAGCGCCTGGCGCCCCGGACAGGTGATGTCCGGGGCGCCCTGGCCGCGGTGGCCGCTTCTTTACACCGCGGCGATGCCCTCCATGCCGGACTCGGCGAAGGGAGGCAGTCCCGTGGTCGTGCCGACCTTGGTCAGCGTGCCGTTACGGCCGATGCGGAAGCCGTCGACGGTGCCGGACGTCGCGTTCTGCACGTACAGGAACTTCTGGTCCTTCGTCACCGCCAGGTCGATGACGCCCTGGGACTTGGCGGACGGCGGGGTGGCGACGCCGACGTCGTTAGTGAGCGCCAACTTGCCGTGGCGGTCCGTGCGGTAGCCGGTGACGGTCGAGTTGCCGGTGTTGCCGCCGAAGAAGAAGTCACCCGCGCGCTCCAGCCAGCACAGCGTGTCCTGGCCGTTGGGCAGGCTCTTCCGGACGGTCTTGAGGGTGCCGTCGGCGCGCACCTTGTACGTGCTGACCGTCGAGTCCTTGGCCTCGGCCACCAGCATCCGGCCGCCCTTGTCGAAGGTGATCGCGAACGGCACGGCACCGGCCGAGTCGTTGACCTTCGCCTTCCGCGCGGGCCGTCCCGCACGGGACATCGGGAAGACCTCAAGCGTGTTGGCTGACTTGGTCGTGACGACCAGCTCACGGCCGCCGGGGGTGAACGCGACCTGGCCGGGTGAACTGCTGAAGAGCGGCACCTTCTCGTTGTCCAGCCCGAGCGAACGGTGTGTGTCACTCAACGGTGCCAGGCCCTTGGCCGTGAGGCCGAACCCCTGGACGCTGCCCGCGCCGCCCGCGTTCATGACGTAGGCAATGCGTCCCGAGACCGCGATCGAGGCGGGGAAGTCACCCCCGGAACCCACCACTTGACGGCCTGTCAGTTTCTGGCCCTCGACCCGGAACGACGTCACGGTGTTGCTGCCCGCGTTGACCGCGAGGAGCAGCCGGGACCGGTCGTCGTAGACGAGTGAGCCCTGGGAGGCGAGTGAGTCGGTGGGCGCGTCGACCTGGTCGCCGCCCTTGCCGCCGGTGGCGTAGCTGCCCGCGGCGCTCAGCGTGCCGTCCTGGGCGCGCTTGAAGACATGGATCGTGTTGCCCTTGAGCTCGTTGCCCTGCACGAAGACCACGTGGTCGGCCCCGGCCTCGGCCTTCTTCACGACGTCGTGCACGCGCGAGGGCTCCCCCGCCGAGGCGACGGTCACCGCCGTCACGGCCGCCGCGGCGGCGAGAATGCCCGCTCCGACGACCGTCAGCCTGATCTGTAACGGTGACCTTCGCCTGATGTGCCTGCTCATACGCCGCTCCTCGGGCCTTCGCCGCCACCGCGGGGTCGGTGGAGAACGGGGACCAGAGTTGCCCATGGGGTGAGTGAGCCGGTAGGGATTCGGCCGTCACGTCAGTTTCCCGTAACAACTCCGCGCGCGTTGGCGGGAGTTGCAGGGAGGTCCTGCCGCGCGCCCCGCTCGGTTCAAGGTCGCGCCACCGGCTCCTCGCCCTCGTGTGCCTCCTCGGCCGACCGTGAACCGGCGTCGCGGCGGTCCAGTCGGCTCAGCAGCGGAACGGTCATGACCGTGGCGGCGGGGGCGACGAGGACGAGCGCGGTTTGACCGTGCGGAGTTGCCCTTGCGGATGATCAGAATGCGCGATGAAAGCCGGCGCGGGAACCTCACGCAGCCGTGCGGCACGCGTCCTGCGTCGCCGTAGCGTCCGCTGACCCCATCCGGCCGGATCGACTTCTCACGGCCGACCGGTGGAACCGGCACGATGGATCGACATGGATCTCGACAGGGAGCCTGCCACGAACCCCGTGAACCCCACGAAGAGTTGGGCCATCCCCGCGGTCCGGCCTACGGGCTCAACAGGGCCGGGCAGCAGGGCACTTGGCGACCGGCGACGACTTCGCCACGGAACCGCGCCGCACCGGATACGAGTGATACAACGGCGCGTACACACCGGGCGCGACCGGCCGGCCTCGTCGGGTTCTCGACGGCGTGGCCCGAACGACGCCGCCGCCACCCGGCGTGCCGTCACCGACTGGACCGAAGGGGAATCGGACGGGTTCACCGGCTCGGCGCCCTTGCAGGTCTGCGGCGTGGCCCGTTCGCCGAGTCCGGCCGGACGCCGGGGCCGAAGTGCCGCATGCACCGCCTCCGGACGGCATGGTCTGCCCCTCTGCGTCCGACAGCCCGCGAAGGTCCTGACCCGCGCTCCCCCGATTGCCGGGCCCGGAGAAACCGACTCGAGCACGAGGGGACAGGGCGGCGTGAGGAACGGACGACGCGCAATACCCCGCGATCGCGCGGCGGCAGCACGGGCAGCCCCCGGGGTATCAGTGCCGTTTCACACTCGACTCGATGTGGTCGAGCATCGAGTCCAGCGCCACCTCCAACGGTCTGACCTCGCGCTGGATCTGAGTGAGCAGAAGGCCCCCCTGCAGTGCCGCCAGGGTGGCCAGGGCGAGGTCGTCCGGGTCGGTGTCGAGTTCGCCGCGCGCGTGCATGGCTCGCAGTCCGTCACGGATCGCGGACTCCCAGCGCAGGAATCCGGAAGCCACCGCGAGCCGGGCCTCGGGGTTGGTCTCGGCGACCTCGCTGCCCAGCGAGCCGATCGGGCAGCCGCCTCGGCACTGCAGCCGCCGCTGGTACTCGACCAGTGCGTTCCGCCACCGCCGTAGGCCCGCCATGCTGTCGAGGTCGGCGAAGAGCGCCTCCTGCATGCCCAGGACGGCCCCGGTCTGGTGGTCGATCACGGCCAGCAGCAGCTCCTGCTTGTCGGCGAAGTAGTGGTAGATCTGCGAGCCGCTCACCCCGGCGGCGGTCCGCACGTCCTCCAGCGTCGCCTCCGTCACACCCCGCTCGTACATCAACTGCGCCGCCGCGGCCACGATCCGGCGCCGGGTCTCCTGCCCCTTGCGGGTCAGTCTCTTCTCGGCGGGCCGTCGCGTCTCGGTGCTCATGGCGACAACGCTAACAGATTCTGGATTGGACAACCCATTTTTTGCGCGCAATTCTGGGTCAGACAACCCAGTCAGGCCGCATTCAGCGGCCGGGATCCCTGGAAGGACCCAGCATGGAGCTCTCCGACAAGGTCGCCCTCATCACCGGCTCGACCGGCGGCATCGGCGCCGAGACGGCCCGGCTGATGGCCGCGGCCGGCGCCGAGGTCGTCGTCTCCGGCCGCAACGCGGAGCGCGGGGCCGCGACCGTACGGTCGATCACGGACACCGGCGGCAGGGCGCGCTTCGTCGCCGCAGACCTCACCGACCCGGCCGCGCTGCGCCGCCTCGCCGAAGCGGCCGGACCGGTCGACATCCTGGTCAACAACGCGGCGATCTTCCCCGGAGCGCCGACCGTGGACCAGGACCCGGGCACGCTCGACGAGGCCCTCGCGGCCAACGTCCGCGCCCCGTACCTCCTCACCGCGGCCGTGGTTCCCGCGATGCTCGCCAGGGGCTCCGGCTCCATCGTCAACGTCAGCACCATGGCCGCCCGGATCGGCCTGCCCGGGCTGTCCGTCTACAGCGCCACCAAGGCCGCGCTGGAGTCGCTGACGCGTACCTGGGCCGCTGAGTTCAGTCCGGCCGGTGTGCGCGTGAACACCGTCGCGCCGGGCCCCACGCGGACCGACATGGTCCTGGCCACCGTGGGCGAGGAGGGCGCCGAACAGTTCGCCAAGACCACCGTGCTCGGCCGGCTCGCGACACCGCGCGAGATCGCCGAGGTGATCCTCTTCCTCGCCTCCGACCGTGCCGGCTACCTCACCGGTGCCACCGTCGCGGCCGACGCGGGCCGGACCGCCGTCTAGTCCACCGCACCCGTCGGCGGCACACCCAGGTGCCTGCGGGACCCCGGCGAAGGAGTCGGCGGGTATATCTCACGATCACTCCAGGAGGACCGCTTCGCCTACTTCATTTCGTGGGGCCCGGTTCGGGGTCCGGGCCTCCGAGCGGCAGTCGGCCGTACCCGCGGCCATCGCCCGCAGCTATCGTGCCGCCAATGACGACCACTGCCACCACGACGCTGAGCGACACGGACTTCGACACCCCGACCCAGGACCGCTTCTTCGAGGACTACATCCCGGGCTCGGTGTACGTCTACGGCAGCATCACCATGACCGAGCAGGACATCCTGCGGTTCGCCGGCGAGTTCGATCCGCAGAGCATCCACACCGACCCCGAGGCCGCCGAACAGGGTCCCTTCAAGGGGCTGATCGCCAGCGGCTGGCACACCTGCGCCATCATGATGCGCCTGTACGCCGACCACTACGTCAGCGAGGTCGCAAGCCTCGCCTCTCCCGGCATCGACGAACTGCGCTGGGTCCGCCCGGTCAAGCCCGGCGACAGCCTCTCGATCCGTACGACGATCCAGGAGGCCCGCGCCTCGCGGACCAAGCCGGACCGCGGCATCGTGCACACCGCCATCGAGGTGGTCAACCAGCGGGGCGAACCCGTGCTCACCATGACGGCGATGAACATCCTGCTGCGGCGCACGCCTCAGCGATAGTCGGGGTTGGCCGCGTCGAGGCGGCAGCCGGCGTCCCATTCGGAGCGCTGGTTGCCGTGTGCCGGGATGCCCCCTGCGCGTTTGAGCATGGCGGCCAGGTGCATCAGGTTCCAGGCCATGAACGTGGTGTTGCGGTTGGTGAAGTCGTTCTCCGGACCGTCCGAGCCGGGGTCGAGGTACGAGGGTCCGGGCCCCGCCGGGCCGATCCAGCCCGCGTCGGCCTGCGGCGGGATGGTGTAGCCGAGGTGCTGGAGGCTGTAGAGGATGTTCATCGCGCAGTGCTTCACACCGTCCTCGTTGCCGGTGATCAGGCAGCCGCCGACGCGCCCGTAATAGGCGTACTGGCCCGCGGAGTTGAGCAGTCCCGAACCGCCGTAGAGCCGCTCGACGACCTTCTTCATGACCGAGCTGTTGTCGCCCAGCCAGATCGGCCCGGCCAGCACCAGGATGTCGGCGGCCATCACCTGCTCGTACAACGCCGGCCACGCGTCGGTGGCGAACCCGTGCTCGGTCATGTCCGGGTAGACGCCCGGCGCGATGTCGTGGTCGACGGCGCGTACGACGTCCGTGGTGACGCCGTGCGCGTCCATGATCGCCCGGCTCTTGTCGATCAGTCCCTCGGTGTGGCTCTGCTGCGGCGACGGCTTGAGTGTGCAGTTGACGAACAGGGCGCGCAGCTCGTCGAAGCGGTACGGGTCGTCGAGCTGGTCGGGGGCGGGTGGTGACTGGGTCATGGAGGCTCCTTCAGGCGAGACCGCCGGGGCGAGTCCCCCATCCGGTCCGAGCCGCGGCTCGGCGACAGCGTCTCGCACGGATCCAGGCCTGTCCCTCTGCGACGCACCGGCACCCGACGCCTGCGCACGGCGCCCGGTCGTACACCGTGCGCCCGCCGTCCATCACGAGGATCCTGGACTCGGCCCCGGGCGCGACGGGCACCGGGCAGGACGACAAGGCGGCGGTGCGATGGCCATCGACGTGTCCGCGCAACGGGTGATTCCCGTTCCGCCGGAGCAGGTGGCGACGTACGCCATGGACTGGCGTCACGACGACGAATGGACGCAGGGCATCCGTAGCGCGGAGCTGACGAGGGAAGCCGACAGCGGTGGTTTCGGTGTGGGGGCCGAGATCACCCGTACGGCGTACTTTCTGGGCCGCCGCATCGACTACGTCCTGCGCGTCGCCGCACACGAACCGCCTCGGCTGCTGGACATGGTGTCGGTGGCCGGGCCGATGCCCATGCACGTCACCTACACCTTCGCCCCGCACCCCGCCGGGACGACAGCCCGTATCCGCGTCCAGGGCGGCGGGGGCGGCTTCTACCGGATGGCCGCTCCCCTCATGGCCCGCCAGGTCCGCACGTCACTCGGCAAGGACCTGCGCGACCTGGAACTCAGGCTCACCGGCACGGAATGAGAGAGACCCATGGCATACGACGAAGGGCTGGCCGAGCGCGTACGCGAACGGCTGGGCGTGCGTCCGGGCGTCACCGAGAAGCGAATGTTCGGCGGGATCGCCTTCCTGTACCGAGGGAACATGGCCGTGGGCGTCAGCGGTGACGACCTCATGGTGCGCGTCGGGCCCGAGCACACCGACACGGCTCTGGCCCGGCCCGGCACCCGCGTTTTCGACATGACGGGCCGCCCGATGCGCGGCTGGATCCTGGTCGACTCCTCGGTCCTGGCCGAGGACGACGCGCTCGGCCGGTGGGTCGACGAGGGACACGCCTTCGCCGCCGGTCTGCCGCCCAAGTGAGCAGAACCGGGCCGCGCCCGTGCCCGGCTGACGGGCCATGGCGTCTCGGGCGGCACTGCCGAGGCGCTGGTCAGGTCTTACGGACCGGTGACGTGACGGGCGTGGTGCTGCCGCGTGGCGGGGTCGCGGTCCTAGCGTCGGGTGTATGCGAGTACTGGTCACCGGCGGTGCCGGGTTCATCGGGTCCCATGTCGTCGAGGCACTGACCGCACGCGGCCACGAAGCGGTCGTCTTCGACCTGCGCGACGGCCACGACGTGCGCAATCCCCAGGCGGTCGCGTCCGCGCTGCCGGATGTGGACGCAGTGTGTCACCAGGCGGCGATGGTGGGACTGGGGACGAGGTTCGGCGACGCGGCCGACTACGTCTCGCACAACGACCTCGGTACGGCGGTGCTGCTCACCGCCATGGCCGACGCGGGGGTACGGCGGCTCGTGCTCGCCGGGTCCATGGTCGTCTACGGCGAGGGCGCCTACGCCTGCGAGGAGCACGGACCGGTGCGGCCGGGCCCCCGGTCCGTGGCCGATCTGGACGCGGGGCGTTTCGAGCCCCGGTGTCCGCGCTGCGGTGCGGAGTTGGCGCCGGGGCTGGTGGGTGAGGACGCTCAGGTCGACCCCCGGAACGTGTACGCGACGACCAAGCTGGCCCAGGAGCATCTGGCGGCCGCGTGGGCTCGCTCCACCGGCGGTTCGGCCGTGTCGCTGCGCTACCACAACGTGTACGGTCCGCGGATGCCGCGCGACACCCCGTACGCGGGGGTCGCCTCCTTCTTCCGCTCCGCGCTGGCGCGCGGTGAATCGCCGCGCGTCTTCGAGGACGGCGGCCAGCGGCGGGACTTCGTACACGTCCGGGATGTGGCCGCGGCCAACGTGGCGGCTCTTGAGTCCGAGCCCCGGGAGGGGGCGCTGACCGCGTACAACACCGGCAGCGGGGACCCCCACACGGTCGGCGAGATGGCGCACGCGCTGGCCGCCGCATATGGCGGGCCCGCCCCCGTGGTGACCGGGGAGTACCGGCTCGGGGACGTCCGCCACATCACGGCGGACTCGTCCCGGCTACGGGCCGAGCTGGGCTGGAAGGCCGACGTCGAATTCACGGAGGGGATGCGCGAGTTCGCGACGTCGAAGCTGCGCGGGGAGCAGTAGCCGGCCGAGGACGTCTCCGGCGTTCACGCCTCGGCCATGGGCAGCGTCACCTCGAAGCGGCAGCCGCCGGACACGTTCCGTACGGCCGCCCGGCCCTGGTGGGCCTCCACGATGCCGCGCACGATCGCGAGGCCGAGCCCGGCACCGGCCGGCGGAGTCCGCGCGTGGGTGCCGCGCCACCCGGTGTCGAAGACGCGCGGCAGATCCTCCTCCGGGATGCCGCCGCAGCCGTCTGTCACGGACAGGACGACCCCGTCGGCGGACCGCTCGGCGGCGACGGCGACCGTGCCGTCGGCCGGTGTCCGCCGGATCGCGTTGACCAGCAGGTTCCCCAGCACCCGGCTCATCTCCTTGCCGTCCACCTCGACCGGCACCGGTTCGATCCAGTCGCCGACCAGCCGTACACCGTGCTCACGTGCGAGCGGATCGGCTCCCGCGAGGGCATCGCCGATCAGGTCGTACAGGGACATCCGTGAAGGGGAGAGAGTGAGTGTCCCGGCGTGGATGCGGGAAAGTTCGAAGAGGTCGCCGACCATGTCGTTGAGGCGTTCCACCTCGGTGCGGATCTGGCGCAGGTAGCGGGCGGGGTCGGCGGCGACGCCGTCCTCCAGGGCCTCGGACATCGCGCGGAGACCGGCCAGCGGAGTGCGCAGGTCGTGGGAGATCCAGGCGACGAGTTCACGGCGTGAGGACTCCAACGCCCGTTCACGGTCGCGGGATTCGGCGAGCTTGGCGCTGGTGGCGGCCAACTCCCGGCTCAGGGCGGCCAGTTCGGCAGTCGTCGGACGGCCTGGGGCGGAGAAGTCGCCGTCGTCGCCGAAGTCGCGGGCGGCGAGGGCGAGTTCACGGCTGCGGGCGACGACCCACTGGCCGAGCAGCAGGGCCGTGGCCAGGGAGACCACGGCCGCCATGGCGACGACGGTGGTGACGACGGTCAGATCGTGCGAGGAGAGGAACATCGCCTGGGCCACGGCCAGGGTGCCGGCGAGCATCGCGGTCACGGCGACGGCGGCGACCACGGACACGGACGCGGTGAGCGACCGCCGGCGCAGCAGCCACAACGCGCCCGCACCCAGCACCCCGGCACCGGCAGCACCGAGAAAGGCGAACAGAGCGATGAGTGATATGTCGCGCATGATCAGCCCTCCCCGGTGCCGACCGTGCCGGTGGACTCGAAGCGGTACCCGACGCCCCACACCGTCTGGATCAGCCGGGGCCGCCCGGGATCGTCCTCGACCTTGGCTCGCAGCCGCCGCACATGCACGGTGACCGTCGAGAGGTCACCGAAGTCCCACCCCCACACCTCCCGCATGAGGTCCTCCCGGCTGAACACCCGCCCAGGGTTTCGCAGGAAGAAGGTGAGAAGGTCGAACTCCCTTACCGTAAGGGCGAGTTCGGTGCCGTTCTTGGTGGCACGGCGGCCGGCCGGGTCGGCAGAGAGGCCAGCCGATCGCAGGGTGCGTGCGGCGGTCGCGGGCCGAGTGCGCCGTAGCACCGACTCGACGCGCAGGACCAGTTCGCGCGGGCTGAACGGCTTGGTGACGTAGTCGTCGGCGCCGACCTCCAGGCCGAGGATGCGGTCGTCCTCGTCGCCGCGGGCCGTGAGCATGATGACCGGCACGGGGCCGTGGCCGCGCAGCCGGCGGCATACTTCAAGGCCGTCGATGCCCGGCAGCATCAGGTCGAGCACCACCAGGTCGGGCCAGTGGGCGGCGGCCCGGGCGAGAGCCTCCGGCCCGTCCTCGGCGCGGTCCACGACGTATCCGGCACGGTCGAGATATCCGGAGACGACCTCGGCGACGGTCGGGTCGTCGTCCACGACCAGGACGCGCATCGTGTCCCGGGGCCTGCTCAGGACGGGTACGGCGGCTGGGGATTCGTACGGCTGCTGCATGTCGTCCAGCGTCCCACCGGCCGCGCTCGCCACCCGTTTTCGCGCCTCGACGTCCGCGTTTCGTAAGGACCGGAAGCCCGATATGTCGGATTCTCGCCCGTAGGGTGAAAGCCGTGACGACCTTCCCCGCAACGGAACCGGACCCGGCGTCTGTCGACGTGGTCCTCCCCTGTCTGAACGAGGCCGAGGCCCTGCCCTGGGTACTCGCCCGCATCCCGGCCGGCTGGCGTGCGCTCGTCGTGGACAACGGATCCACGGACGGTTCGGCGGAACTGGCCCGCGGCCTCGGCGCCACCGTCGTGCATGAGGAGCGCCGCGGATTCGGTGCCGCCTGCCACGCCGGGCTGACGGCCGCCACCGCGGACATCGTGTGTTTCTGCGACTGCGACGCCTCGCTCGACCCGTCCCTGCTGGTGTCCTTCGTGCGCGAAGTCCGGGACGGCGAGGCCGACCTGGTACTCGGGCGGCGCCGTCCGCGGGGACGAGGTGCCTGGCCCGCGCACGCCCGGGCCGGAAATCTGGCGCTCGCCGGGATGCTGCGCCGCCGCACCGGACTGCGCCTGCACGACCTCGGGCCGCTCCGTGCGGCCCGCCGCGCGGATCTGCTCGCCCTCGGTCTGACGGACCGGCGCAGCGGCTACCCGCTCCAGATGGTCGTGCGCGCCGCGGACGCCGGCCTGCGGGTGGCCGAGCACGACGTGCCGTATCTGCCACGCACCGGCGCCTCCAAGGTCACCGGGACCTGGCGCGGAACCTGGCAGGCGGTGCGGGACATGCGCCGCGTCCTGGCCGAACCCCCGGCACCCACGGGCGTGTCGGCCACCGGCTCCTTCTCCCCCTCCCAAGGAGTGATCTCTCGGTGACCACTCTTCTTGTCATCGCCAAGGAACCGCTGCCGGGACGGGTGAAGACCCGGCTCACACCGTCGTTCACGCCCGAGGAGGCCGCCGCGCTCGCCGAGGCGTCGCTGGTCGACACCCTGCACGTGGTGCTGGCGACGCCCGCACGGCGGCGGGTGCTGGTGCTCGCCGGAGCGCCGGGCCCCTGGCTGCCGCCGGGCTTCGCCGTCGTACCGCAGTGCGACGGCGGGCTCGACGAGCGGCTGGCCGCCGCCTTCGCCGGCTGCGACGGGCCCGCGCTGCTCATCGGCATGGACACCCCGCAGGTGACACCCGAACTCCTCACCGTCGACTTCACCGACTGCGACGCGTACTTCGGGCCGGCCGAGGACGGCGGCTTCTGGGCCCTGGGCCTCGCCGACCCCGACCCGGCGCTCCTGCGCGGCGTACCGATGTCGACACCCACCACCGGTGCTGTGCAGCGCGCCCGGCTCACCGCCGCGGGACTGCGCGTCCACGACCTGCCGAGTCTGCGTGACGTCGACACGGCCCACGACGCCGAACTGGTCGCCGCCGAAGCGCCGGAGGGGCGATTCGCCGGCGAACTGGCCAGGCTGCGCACGGCAGTTGCCCGGTGACGGCCGGACACGAGACGGAGCAGCCGACGGTGAAGAGGAGCCCGGCAACCGCCCTCATGAACCATCTCCCGCCGAGCCTGGCCGGTCACCCGACGGCGGATCTCGGCAAGCGATCCGCGCCGACCGCCGGGCGGCTGCCCTCCGTAACGCTCGACGTCACAGCACGCCCCTGGTCCGCCGATCCGTACACCGATGCTCTGCGTACCGGCCGCGGTCCTCTCTACCTGCGGCGCAGCGACGGCTGGCTGCTGCCCCTGGAGGTCGAGCGGTGGTGCGCCGAGGCCGATGCCGCGGACCTGGAGGTGCTGGGGCGGTGCGAGGGGGCCGTGCTCGACGTGGGGTGCGGACCCGGGCGGCTGGTGGCGGCGCTCGCCGCGCGGGGGCGGCGAGCTCTGGGTATCGATGTCAGTGAGGCCGCCGTCGCACACACCGTGCGGCTGGGCGGGCAGGCGCTGCGCCGGCCCGTCTTCGAACCCCTCCCCGGCGAGGGTCGCTGGGACACCGCCCTCCTCGTCGACGGCAACGTCGGCATCGGCGGCAACCCCCACGCCCTGCTCCGCCGGATGTCCCAACTCCTCGCCCCCGGCGGGCTGTTGATCGCCGAGACAGTGCCGGTCGATGTCGACGAACGCGTGCAGGTGCACGTCGCCGACGGCCGAGGCACCTCCGGCACAGCCTTCCCCTGGGCCCGCCTGGGCACCCCTGCCCTGCTGCGCCACGCCCGCCGGGCGGGGTGGCGCCCGGACGGTCAGTGGACGGCCGACGGCCGCTCCTTCCTCACCCTGCGCAACCGCAGCGACCGCAGGACGAGCAGCGCGGCCGAGCCCCCGAACAGCACCGCGGTGACCAGCAGCCAGCGGGACAGGAACCCGTCGCCGGACAGGCCGGTGGCCGACCGGTAGTGGTCCGCCACCTGCCCGCTGATCAACGGGAACCACACCAGCAGCAGGAGGCCGGACAGCAGGGCCGGGACCCGGACGTAGACCGTCCACGTCCGGCGACCGACCGCCCCCAACGCTCCCGCCAGGGCCCGGTCCGCCCCCGCGTACAACGGCACCAGCACGAGATCGTGCACCAGCGCCGCGCCCACGAACCACAGCGCCACCCCGAACCAGTCGTCCGCGAGCAGCCGCACCCCCGCGTACCCGGCGAGCGCGAACGAGCAGGCGAGGAGAAGGATCTGCAGCGGGCTGCCGAGGGGCGGCCGTCTGAACGGAATGCGCATCACAGGTCTCCGAACGTCATCCGGGCCACCCATTTGGTGTTCAGCACGCCGGGCGCCGCAGGGACGATGACGCGCGCCGGGTAGCCGTGGTCGGGGGTGAGGTCCTCGCCGTTGACGAACAGGGCGAGCAGGGAACGCGGGTCGGCGACCTGGTTGGCACGCAGGGCCGCGCGCCGAAACGCCCCGTGGCGTTGCAGCGACTCCACGAACACGTCCACGGGATCGTCGTGTCCGACCAGCGCGGCCAGATCCCGCAGTCGTACACCCCGCCACCACTGGTCCGAGGTCGACCAGCCCTCCACACAGGCGATGGGCAACGCCGAGCTGTGGAGAGCCAGTTGGAGGAGCTGGGGGCGGGCCAGCCGTACGCTGCGGCCGTCGCGCCCGGTCACGACCAGCCGCCACGCTTCCGCTCCGGTCTCCGTCGGGCTGATGCCCGCGTAGGCGGCCGTCTTGTTGATCTGGAACCCGCCTGGACCGCCGCCCGGTTCGGGCCCGCCGTGCGGTGCGAGGACCGCCGTCTCCCGCAGCGGTCCGTCGAAGCTGCGGCCCGCCGTCGTGGCGAGCAGGAGCAGCGATCCGCCGCCCACCACACCGAGGGCACCGCGCCGCGAGACGGTGGGTTCGGCGGGGTTCGGCGACACCAACTCCCCTTCCCCTGAAGGATGTTCGTCCCGTAGATGGCGCAAGTTGCGCAGGGCCAGGGGGGTCTTCAGGACGGCGTGCGCGAGGAAGGCGGCGAAGAAGACCCAGGCGCCGTAGAAGTGCAGGGGGTAGAAGGAGCCGGGGAAGATGTAGTCCAGCTGGACGTTGAGGACGCCGGTGGTGAACTCGAACAGAGCGCCGCCCACGAGGAGAAGCAGCGAGAGCCGTTCCAGCGCATGGGCCAGGGAGCGGGCGGGCGGCAGTGCGAACAGCTTCGGCACGACCGACCACAGCTTGGCCAGCAGCACGGGAATCAGCGCGATGCCGAGGGTGACATGGACGCCCTGCGTGAGGCGGTACAGCCAGGACGGGTGCGTCGGCCAGGAGAAGAGATAGAAGCCCAGCAGGCCCTTGTCCGGGGTCTGGTCGTTCACCGGCGACAGGTCCGGGTTGTAGGCGGCGTACGACACCAGGCCCGTCACGAACAGCACCGTGATCCCGACGAGCAGCACGACGCCCAGCACGGAGGTGAACCAGGGACCGCGCAGCGGGCTGCGCCAGAACGCAGGTGAGGAGGGGGAACGTGGCATGACCCGACCGTAGGCCGAGGACACCCCCCGAACGGGTTCGCAAACCATGACGAAACCCTGACGTCCACTCCGGCGGCGGCTCCATCGACCACCCCCCGGCCTAGCGTGTCGGTGTGAACCGCGATCTTCTCCGCGACCGTCCCCGTGTCCGTCCCGACGACCGTCCTCGTGACGTTCCGGGCGACCGCCGACGCGACCTCGTCCACGACCTGGCCGCAGCCCTCGCCGCCGCCGTGCTCGTCCTGGTGGCCGTCCTCGTCGGCGACGCCGTCCAACGCCGTGACCATTCGCTCTTCGTCGCCTGGCCACCCGTCTTCGCCCAGTGGGAACCGCACGTCGGCCCCGGCACCCCGGCGGCGCTCGCCGTCGCGGTCGCCGTCGTCGCCTACGGTCCCGCACTCGCCGCCCGGCTGCCCTGGCGGGCCCTGCTGTTCACCGCCTGGGGCACCGCCATGGCGTGGACGTTCTCGCTGGCGCTGGTCGACGGCTGGCAGCGCGGCATCGCGGGACGGCTGACGACCACGAACGAGTACCTCACGGTCATCGGCCGCTTCCACGACATCCCCGCCACCCTGCGCGACTTCACCCACCACATCCTCAGCCACTCCCCCGCCCCCTGGCCCGCACACATCGCCGGGCACCCCCCGGCGGCCACCGTCACCTTCGTCCTCCTGGACCGGATCGGGCTGGGCGGCGGGGCCTGGGCGGGCGTCTGGTGCATCACCGTCGGGGCGACGGCGGGCGCGGCGGTCCTCGTCACCGTGCGCGTACTCGCCGGTGAGGAACTGGCCCGCCGCGCCGCGCCGTTCCTCGTCCTCGCCCCCGCCGCCGTGTGGATGGGCACCTCCGCCGACGGCTACTTCGCGGCGGTCGCCGCCTGGTCGGTCGCGTTCCTCGCCCTCGCTGTCACAGGCAACCGGCCACGCTCCGCCGGTCTCGCCTCCGGCCTCCTCTTCGGCCTCACCGCGTACCTCTCCTACGGCCTGACACTGTTCGCCGTGATCGCGGGCGCCGCACTGCTGCTCGGCCACCGACGGCTTCGCCCCCTCCCGTACGTCGCCGCCGGACTCGCCGTCGTCCCCCTCGTGTTCACGCTCCTCGGCTTCAACTGGTGGGAGGCGTACCACCTGTTGATCACCCGCTACTACGAAGGCGTCGGGGGGACCCGGCCCTACGGCTACTGGGTGTGGGCGAACCTGGCCTGCACCGCGCTGATCGTGGGCCCCGCGACGGTGGCGGGACTGCGGCGGGCGGGCACCGCTTCCGCACGTCCCGAACTCCGGGACCTCCGGGGCGGTTTCCGTACCGCCGCGCCCGAACCCCGCCTCGCCCTGCTCGTGTTCGCCGCACTGCTCGCCCTTCTCGTCGCCGACCTCTCCGGTATGAGCAAGGCGGAGACGGAACGCATCTGGCTGCCGTTCGCGATGTGGCTGCTCCCCGCCTGCGCGTTCCTCCCCCGGCCCCGCGCCTGGCTCACGGCACAGGCTGTCCTGGCCCTGCTCCTCAACCACCTGCTCCTGACGGGCTGGTGACGGCGAGCCGGGCAGACCCCGGGAGGCGGGGCAGGAGGCTCGTCGTGCCCAGCCCTCGCCTGCCACTGGCCCCACAGCGGTATCGGAACAGGGGTTGGGGGCTGGGGCACACGCGGATCATGAGGCAAGCCCCTCGCGCCGATCGGACGGCCCGCCGCCTCAAGGCCGTCACGCCGCAGCACCACGCGAACGCCGCCCGACAGATCCAGGATGAAGCAAACAGGTGGTGACAGCGGGCCCGCGTCGGCCGTGCCCTACCAACGAACGGGGCGCGAAGGTGGTCAGCGGTCGAGCACCGGTCCCGCGGTGTCCAACGCGGCGCCGACATGGTCGGCCAGGCTCACGGCCACGAGCCGCGCCTGCAGCGGTGGCGGCAGCGTGCCGGGCTCCGGCCGCATCATGAACCGGCCGAGGTAGCGGCCTCCGACCGAGGCACGCAGTTCGATCTCCTCACCGGGCCAGCCGTCCTTGTCCAGGTCCCAGTGGGCCCGGGCAACAGTCAGCATGCCGTCCTGTTCCAAGCGGGGGTGCCTGCCCAGCAGCGTCCCGTGTTCGAAGCGGCAACCACGCAGTCCCAGGATCTCGACGAGCTGCTGTCGTACCTGGTCCACCACGGCGTACGGCGAGGCTCCCCCTTGGACCATGCTCGCCGTCTCGTGGATCCGCGCCAGATGAGCCGCGTCGGTGACGGTCACCAGCTTCAAGGTGCGGGCATGGGCGGCCAGTTGGGAGACGGCCACGCCCACCGCCAGCAGCAGGAGCGTGGTGGTGATGTCGTCGCCCTGGGAGATGGTGAACCGCTGGTAGGGGCGGGTGAGGAAGAAGTCGAACCATGCCGCTGCCGAGAGCGCGGCCAGCACTCCGGCGGTCCGGCTGCCGAGGGCGGCGACCGCCACGATGATCACGACCAGGATCAGCGCCAGGTTCGCGGACGTCATGTGCGTACGGAAGGGCACCAGGGCCAGGGCGACGACCAGCGGAGCGGGCAGGGCAACCGCCAGGGCGATCCGGTCACGCAGAGGCATCCGCATGGTCCACCACCTCACGAGAACGCGGGGCTGCCCCATGTCCAAGAGGCGGCCCGCACGGGGATCGACGCGGTACGGCGTCGGCGGGGCCAGCATCCCGCTGCCGCCCCCGCCCGGCTACCGGGAAGGCTGCGGTCTTGATGCATTCCTGACAGCGCACGTACCCACACCGTCCCGACGGCGTCCGCAGCGACCGGACCGCCCACCGCCACCGCTGGAAGGTGCGCCCGCCCCAAGCCAACGGCAGGCCCGCCAGGTCGCCGTACTCAACGCCCCAAATGACGGTCCGGGCCCCGACCACGGTGGCGGAGGACCTGCTCCGTCGACTTGCCTGAGGGCTGTCCCGATATCGGCTTCGGGTGTGAATCCGAGCGATGGGTGGCCAGGGGCGCTGTGATCCGCCCTGGTCAGCCCTCCCGTGACGATTCGTGGTTGGCCACTCCGGTGGATTCGGTCACCATGCGTCGATGACCGGTGCGTCGGGTTCGTGCTGCCGCCAGACCTCATTGAGGCGCGCGAGCCGGTCTGCGGCGGCGATCCCGCGCAGGGACACGATCTTGCCGTTGCTGACTTCGAACGCCACGGCGCCCACGACCCGGTCGTCGACTACCGCGAGGACCGCCGGGGAGCCGTTGACCAGCGCGACATGCATCGCGGGCGAGCCGCCGGCCAGCCGCCGCTTCGCCGGCGTGGGCTTGAAGCCGGCTCGCACGTAGGAGGCGACCCGTTCGCGCGTCTCGTAGCGCAACAGCCGCGTGCTCAGTCCGTAGCCGTCCGAGACCGCCGTCACGTCGTCGGTGAGCAGAGCCACCAGCCGTTCGGTGCGCCCCGACGTGGCAGCGGCGAGGAATTCCTCGACGACCCGGCGCGCGGACGCGGGGTCGGCCTCGCCGCCGCGACGGCGCTCGGCGGCGACCCGGACCCGGGCCCGGTGGACGTGCTGCTGGCTCGCGGACTCGCTGATGTCGAGGATCCTGGCGATCTCGGCGTGGCTGTACGAGAAGGCCTCACGCAGGACGTAGACGGCCCGTTCGACCGGGGAGAGCCGCTCCATCAGGGTCAGGACCGCGAGGGACACCGATTCGCGCTGCTCGAAGGTATCGGCCGGGCCGAGCATGGGGTCGCCCTCAAGAAGGGGCTCGGGCAGCCAGGCACCGGCTGCCCGCTCGTGGCGCGCCTGCGCCGAGCGGAGCCGGTCGAGGCAGAGACGGGTGACGACTTTGGTCAGCCACGCTTCCGGCACCTCGACCCGTTCGCGGTCTGCGGCCTGCCAGCGCAGGAACGTGTCCTGCACGGCGTCCTCGGCGTCGGCGGCCGAGCCGAGCAGACGGTACGCGAGCGAGGCCAGCCGGCCCCGGCTCGCCTCGAACCGGTCGACGGCTGCGCTGTCCATGCGTAGCACCCTACGCAGCGGCCCTCACACCGACCCGGTCAGGCGCGGTGGCCAGGCGGCGCTTGCGCTTCGGCATACCGAAGGTCGGGTGGTCGATGCCCCACCCGGCCCCGTTGAGCACGCCCGACTTCAGCCGCGCGGCGGCCTTGCCGCCCAGGTACCAGGACTTCGACCGGACGTCTCCGTCCACCATCTGGAAGATCGCGTCCCGCCGCCCGAGGCTGATGTGGTTGCCGTAGTACTTCAGCCCGATGGTCGGCACGTCACGGGCGGTCAGGCGCGCGATGATCGCGGCGGTCGCCTGCATGTTGGTGGAGCCGGCCGAGGCGCAGGACATCGGCAGCGGCCGGCCGTTCTCTCCGATCGCGTAGGCGCAGTCACCCGCGGCGTAGACGTCCGGGTGGGAGACCGAGCGCATGGTGCGGTCGACGACGATCTGGCCGGTCTCGGCGACCTCCAGGCCGCTGGCGGCCGCGATGGGGTGCACGGCGAACCCGGCCGACCACACGGTCACATCGGCCGGGATAGACGTACCGTCGGCGGTGATCGCCCGGGTCGGCTCGACGGCTTCGATGCCGGTGTGCTCGTGGACGGTGATGCCGAGCCGGTCGAAGGCACGGCGCAGGTGACGGCGGGCCTTTGACGAGAGCCAGGCGCCCAGCTCGCAGCGGGCGGCGAGCGCGACCGAGAGGTCGGGCCGGGACTCGGCGAACTCGGTGGCGGTCTCGATGCCGGTCAGTCCCTCACCGACGACCAGCACGGTGCCGCCCTCACCCAGGCCGGCCAGGCGCTCGCGCAGACGCAGCGCCGAGGACAGGCCGGTCACATCGAAGGCGTACTCGACCACACCGGGCACGCCGTGGTGGGCCACGGAGCTGCCGAGCGTGTAGAGAAGCGTGTCGTACGCGAGCTCGCCATCGCCGTCCTCGCCGGTCACGGCGACGGTCCTGCGCCCAGGGTCGACGCGCATGACGCGCGCCAGGCGCAGCCGCACCCCGGTGCCCTCGAATACATCGGCGAGCTTGCGGCACGCCAGGTCCTGGCCGGTCGCGAGCTGGTGGAGCCGCATCCGCTCAACGAAGTCGGGCACGGCGTTGACGACGGTGATCTCGATATCCGAGGGGGAGAGCCGGCGGGCCAGGTTCCCGGCGGCGAAGGCCCCGGCATATCCGGCACCGAGTACGACGATGCGGTGCTTCATGGCGTTGCTCCTGTCTCATTCGCGTGCCCTTCGAACGAGATGGCGCCCCGATTGCTGACAGGAGCCGGGTGTGACGTGGGTCACCGAACCAGGACGAGTGGCTGGGCTCCGACAGGCGCTTGGACCTGTCTTGGGCAGTCGAAACGGGGCGAATGGCCGACTGCCGGTCGGCGTCACATCGCGCACGCTTGCTGACCTGGTTGATTGCTTGGTCATCCGGCGAGGACCCCCGTCGCCCCCATGCACAACCTCGCCCTTGCATCATGACCAGAGGACTGCCTACACGGGCCCTGACCTGCCCGAACACGGCCTTGTGCAACACCCTTCAAACCCCTTTAGACCACCCCGTACTGCTCCTCGGCCGTGATCTCAGGGTCTTCCCCCGTATCGGCCTTGGGGTCGGCCTTGTCCCATCGTCCGGTCAGGCGGGTGGCCAGGGGCTCGGTGTAGCGGGCGGTGAGGGGGCCGACGATGACCAGGATCAGTACGTACGCCGTGGCCAGCGGGCCGAGGGAGGGTTCGATGCCGGCGGTGACGGCGAGTCCGGCGATGACGATGGAGAACTCGCCCCGGGCGACCAGCGTGCCGCCCGCCCGCCAGCGGCCCTTCGCCGAGATCCCGGCGCGCCGGGCCGCCCAGTACCCCGTGGCGATCTTCGTGCCCGCGGTGACGACCGCCAGGGCCAGCGCGGGGAGCAGGACCGGCGGGATGCTCGCCGGGTCGGTGTGCAGGCCGAAGAAGACGAAGAACACGGCGGCGAACAGGTCCCGCAGCGGGGACAGCAGGTTGTGCGCGCCCTCCGCTGCCTCGCCGGACAAGGCGATGCCGACCAGGAACGCGCCCACGGCAGCGGAGACTTGGAGCTGCTGGGCGAGTCCGGCCACCAGCAGGGTCAGGCCCAGCACGACCAGCAGCAGCTTCTCGGGGTCGTCGCTGGAGACGAAACGGGAGATGTGACGGCCGTAGCGGACCGCGACGAGCAGGACGAGTGCCGCGGCGCCGAGCGCTACGGCCAGGGTGAGGCTGCCTGCCGCGAGGCCCGTGCCGGCCAGCAGGGCGGTGATGATCGGGAGGTAGACGGCCATGGAGAGGTCTTCCAGGACCAGGACGCTGAGGATGACGGGGGTCTCGCGGTTGCCGAGGCGGCCCAGGTCGCCGAGGACCTTGGCGATGACACCGGAGGAGGAGATCCAGGTGACCCCGGCCAGCACCACCGCGGCGACCGGTCCCCAGCCGAGGAGCAGCGCCATGGCCGCGCCGGGGAGCGCGTTCAGCGCGGCGTCGACGAGACCGGCGGTGTACTGGGTCTTGAGGTTGGAGACGAGATCGCTGGCGGAGTACTCCAGGCCGAGCATCAACAGCAGCAGGACTACGCCGATCTCGGCACCGATGGCCACGAACTCCTCGCTCGTGCCCAAGGGGAGCAACCCGCCCTCGCCGAAGGCCAGTCCGGCCAGCAGATAGAGGGGTATCGGGGAGAACTGGAAGCGCGCGGCGAACCGGCCCAGCAGCCCCAGGGCCAGGATGATCGCGCCGAACTCGATCAGGAACCTCGCGGAGGAATGCACCGGTTCACTCCCGCCCGAGTATCGCCGCGGCCGACTCGACGCCCTCGCGCGTGCCGATCACGATCAGGGTGTCCCCGCCGGCCAGCCGGAAGTCCGGCGTGGGAGACGGCACGGCCTCGGCGCGGCGCAGTACGGCCACGATCGAGACGCCGGTCTCGGTACGCATCCGGGTCTCGCCCAGCACACGGCCGTTCCAGTACGAGAGCGCCGACAGCGCGACGCGCTCCGCGACCAGCCCGAGTTCGGTGGTGGACAGCAGATTCGGGCTGTGGTGCGAGGGCAGCAGGGCGTCGATGAGCGCCGTCGTCTCCCCCGCGGTCAGCCGTACCGACAGGGCGCAGGCGTCCGGGTCGTCCGTACGGTACGCGTTCAGCGTGCGCTCGCCGTCCCGGTGCGCGACCACCGACACACGGCGCTGCTCACGTGTCGTCAGGTCGTAGCGAACACCGATCCCCGGCAACGGCGTACTACTCAAGCGTGGAGTACCCATGTCTGTCTCCTTGTTCCTCTCTGTCGGATTCCAGTGCGCCGGCTCAGGCCGGCGCGAAGTAGCGCAGCCACACGTAACCGAGCGAGATGGCCACGGTGACGGCGGTGACGATCAGGCCGTACTTGGTGAACTGCCAGAAGGTGATGGGTTGTCGGTTGCGTTCGGCGATGCCGAGGACGACGACGTTCGCGGAGGCACCGATCGCGGTGGCGTTGCCGCCGAGGTCGGCACCGAGGGCGAGGGCCCACCACATGACGTGGTCTCCGGAGCCGCCCATGGTGTGCACCAGGTCGCTCGTGATGGGCGCCATCGTGGCGACGTACGGAATGTTGTCCACGACCCCGGACAGGACCGCGGAGGCGCCCAGCATCGTCAGGGACCCGCCGAGTTCGTTCGTGCCGATCGCGTCGGCGAGCGCCTTGGAGACCTCGTCGATGACACCGGTGTCGATGAGGCCGCCGATCATGATGAACAGTCCGGCGAAGAAGGCGAGCGTGGGCCATTCCACCTCGGCGAGGACCTCGCTCGTCTCGGCCGCGGAGACGGCGACGAGCAGTCCGGCGCCGAGCAGGGCGACGATGCTGGGCTCGTAGTGCAGTACGGGGTGGAGGACGAAGCCGGCCACCACCAGGGCCAGGACGGCCAGGCCCTGGACCAGCAGGCGCGGGTCCTTGATGGCCTCGCGTTCCTCCAGCGCCATGATCTCGGCGGCTCGGTCTCCGTCGTACACGAACGTCTTGCGGAACATGACCCGGCACAGCACGACCAGGACGACGACGAGCAGCGCGGACAGCGGAGCGAGGTGGACCAGGAAGTCGTTGAAGGTGATCCCGGCCCGGCTGGCGATGATGATGTTGGGCGGGTCGCCGACCAGGGTCGCGGTGCCGCCGATGTTCGAGGCGAACACCTCCGCGATCAGGAACGGCGCCGCGGGCAGGGCAAGGCGTTCGCAGACCAGCAGCGTCACCGGGGCGACCAGCAGCACCGTGGTCACGTTGTCGAGCAGCGCGGAGGCAAGGGCCGTGATGACGACGAGCATGGCCATCACCCGGAACGGCTGGGCGCGGGCGCGTTTCACGGCCCAGATCGCCAGGTACTCGAACATGCCGGTCTTCTTCAGCACGCCGACGATCATCATCATGCCCATCAGCAGGAAGATGACGTTCCAGTCGATGCCGGAGTCCTCGGAGTAGAACGCCGAGACGTCGTCGGTCGCCCCGATCGCCAGCATCAGCCCCGCGCCGCCCAGGGCCACGGCGACGCGGTGGATCTTCTCGCTGATGATCAGGGCGTACGCGCCGACGAACACGGCGATCGCCGCCCAACTGTGCCAGTCGTTCACGATCCTCCGCAGGATTCCGAGACGGGTTCGGCGGTTGCGCCCGTGATGTGAGGCGGGGCGGCGTCCCAGGTGTCCGCACCATCCGGACGGGAGTCCCCGCGGGCCGCAACACTCGCCGTCGACATCGAGGGCGCGGGCCCGGGCAGCCAGGAGGTGCGTGGAGGTGTGGGCGACAACCGCAAAGGCGACGTGGACCACGATCGCTTGGGCGGGAAAACCTGCACGCCATCGGTGACCAGGAGTCCGCCGACCGAGAAGAGGGAGGAGGCGGAGAGCGGCGCGGCCCCGGACATCATCACGAGCACCATGGCCTACGCCCCCGATCGGAAGAGAGAGTGATCCCCTACTCGCCGACCAGACTTCCCGGCACACCGCTGGGAACCATACAGGTCCTTGACGCTTCTTTAACAGCTCTTGGTGAGCGAGGCCGAGGTGGGAATTCTGCCGGGTTCCGGCAACAAGGGGTCGCTGCTTCTCCCTGCCCTGGGAACCTGACCAGCCCGGCCGGCGGCCTCTCGAACGGCGGTCGAGGGCGCTTGGGCCTGGGGTGGCGTTCAGGTGCGCCGGGAAGCCCGGTCGGCCATGGCCGCCCCGTGTCCTGGAGGCCGACCTGGGCCGGGTGACCTACCTCAGTTCCGACGGTGGCGCGGCCATACGGCACCCGGGTGATCGTCACCCACGCCGGTGCCCAGGCACGGGCCACTCTCAACCAACTGGGTGTGCCCCGCGCCCTCGACATCCATGAAGGCGACAGTCCGGACACCAGGTGACGCCGCAGGTCAGGCCGTAGCGGCGAGCAACCGTTCCAGCAGATGCGACGCCGTGATCACGCCGAGGAGCCGGCCACCGGCCGCGTCCTGCTCCACGACCGCCACCAGGGGGCTGCGTACCCGCGCCATCTGCGCGGCCACCTCCAGCGCGGTGTCGTCCGGGGCGGCGACCGGCGGCGCGGGCACGGTCTTCGACAGGCAGTCGCGCACCTTGCGGCCCTTGAGCGCCTGGCACAACCGGTCGGCGTGATGTTCGTCGACCACGGCGGCGAGCGTCGGGTCCTCGACCACGTACACCGGCACCAGGATCTTGACCATCTGCGAGGCGGGCAGGATCGCCTTCGGCGCGCCCCGCTCGTCCACCACCAGCAGCGCCGGCAGCCGGTGTTCGGCCATCAGCCGCGCGGCGTCCATCGCATCGCTGTCGAGGCCGACCGTCTCGTACTCCACCGCCAAGTCACGCGCCCGCACGGCCGGCTCCCGTCTCACTCTCCAAGTCCCGGCGGCCACCGTCATGCCGATGATGTGGATGCGCTGCCGGGACAGCTCTTCGCACGATACAACCGGCCTGCCCGGCGACCTACGACGCGGAGAGCAGGTCGGTCGGGCGGCACCGGTCTCGAACACTGGCACGATGCGCAGGTGACTCGGTCCAGGGGCAGACAACGGCCGCTTCGACGACGGTGCCCGGCCCGGATCCCGCAGGGTCTGCTCGTCCTCGGCCGCACCCGCACCCTGACTGAGCAAGGAGTCCCCGTGAGCAACGCCCGGCGTCACGGCCTGGACGAACACCCCACCGAGGTGGCCGAGCTGGCCGCCGGGCGCGTCGAGTACCGCCTCGACCGACGTGGTCCGGCCACCGTCGTGGTCTTCTACGGCGGGCACCTGCGCGCAGGGCTCTCGCTGGGCGAGGAGGTGTTCGCCGAAGCCGGATGCTCGGTGCTCGTGCCGTCCCGCCCGGGGTACGGCCGCACGCCGGTCTCGACCGGAGCATCGGCCGGTGGGTTCGCCGACGCCGCCGCCGCGCTCGGCGCCCATCTCGGGATCACCGAAGTCGCTGCCGTGGTAGGCGTATCGGGCGGTGGTCCCACGGCGGTGGCGATGGCGGCGCGCCATTCCGAACTGGTGCAGAGGCTGATTCTGCAGAGCGCCGTCGGACCGCTGCCCTGGCCCGACCGCCGCACCCGCCTCGGCGCCCGGATCGTTTTCGCACCGCACACGGAGCACGTCTCCTGGGCACTCGTTCACTCCCTCGTGCGGTACGCGCCCGACGTCGGCCTGCGGATGCTGCTGCGCGACCTCACCCTCCTGCCCGTACGGGATGTGGTGGCGTGCCTTCGGCAGGAGGACCGGGAGAGGCTGCTCGCACTGTTCTCGCGGATGCGGTCGGGGCGAGGATTCACACGTGATCTCAAGGAGCTTGCGACTGCCGGAGATTCGGTGGGGCATGCGGTCCGGGTCTCCCAGCCCGCCCTGGTGATCGCCACTCGCCAGGACGCCGCGGTGCGCTTCGTGCACGCCCGGGCACTCGCCGCCGTTCTCCCACACGCCGAGCTCATCGAAAGCCGGGCCGACAGCCACCTCATCTGGTTCGGTCGGGACTGGCCCCTGATCTCCGAACGGATCCACGCCTTTCTCGCGGAAGGTCCGTCGAGGACCTCATAGCGTTGGAGGACGATCGCTGTCCGGACTGCGGGCATCCGTCGGCCCCGCTGCCGGTGCCCGGCAGCGGGGCCGTCCGTCGTGCTCCCCTTGAGTCATCGTGCACGTCAGGGGCGCACCTCCGCATTGCCGGTTCCCGGCAGAGTTAACTGAGGTCTGGATGCCGGTCGCCGCCAAGAAAACGTCACCGGCGCGTCAAGGAACGAAGGGGTGACGTGAAGGGGCACGAAATACCTCAGCAGTACCTGGACGGCTATGCCCAACTCCTGGCGGACGTCTCCGCCACCGGCCGCCGCCTCACCCGCGAGGAGATCGAGCCCCGCCGCGCCCTGGGTGAACAGGCCGCCGACGCCGGCCACGGACTGCGCACCCTCGTCAAAGCCCATCTCGCCGCCACCCGCGCCGCCTGGCCGCAGACCCCCGGCTCCGCCGACAGAACCCTGGCCGCAATGCAACAGGCCGTCGACGCCTTCGCCGAGGGCCACGAACGCGCCCAGCGTCTCGCCGTACGGCAGGAGGAGGCGGCGCGGCGGGAGTTCATCGACGACCTCCTCCACGGCCGGAGCGACCTGGGACGGCTCGCCGAACGCGCCGAGCGCTTCGGCCTGCGCCTCTCCCACACACGCCGTCGCCGTCTCGCAGGGCCCGACACCCTACGACGACAGCGCCCCGGTGCCCCGCCAGTTGGAACGCTCCCTGATTGCCCGCTTCGGCGACCGCAGCATCCCGCTCACCACGAAGGACGGCCGGATGCTGTGCGTAGCACCCGGCGACCAGGAAGAGGTCCTCACCTCCTTCGCCAAGCAGGCGTGCGCCGCCACTGACGGCGGACGCGTCGCGATCGGCCGCGCCCAGCCGGGTACAGGCGGGGTCGTCCAGTCGTACGAGGAAGTCCTGAACACCCTCGAACTGGCTGAGCGGCTGGACCTCGACGACCCGGTCCTGCGCGCCGCCGACCTGCTCGTCCACCCCGTCCTCACCCGCGACCGCCAGGCCATGGCCGACCTCGTCCTCGACACCCTCGGCCCGCTCACCACCGCCCGCGGCGGCGTCCAACCCCTCCTCGACACCCTCGCCACGTACTTCGCGTCCTGCTGCGTCGCCGCCGAAGCCGCCCGCCGCCTCACACTGAGCGTGCGCGCCCTTACCTACCGGCTGGAGCGCATCCACCAACTCACCGGCGCCAACCCCGCCGACCCGGCCCACCGCTACATGCTCCAGACCGCCGTCATCGGCGCCCGATTGCCGGACTGGCCTTCCAAAGAGCTATGAGCAGCGCGGTAAGCGGTGGTCCAGCTCTGCCGAAGGTCTTGAAACAGCTGGTGAGAGGCGGGCGAGCGGGAAGGCTCACATCCGCCAATCCGCACGCGAGTTCAGGGCTCATACAAGAACTTCGTGGGCATTGAGCCTGATCGCGCGAGGTCGATGCCCGGAGCAAGCGGGCGGCCCCTAAACCAGTGGCTTGCGGAGGGTCCGGTCGGTAGGGTTTCCGCCTGCCGATCAAGAAGCCGAGAGACGCTCATGACCTCAGACAGACACGTCAACGCGGCCCGTAGCAAGGTCTTCGGTGAGGTGGCCGAGCTCTACGATGCCGCCCGCCCCGGCTACTCGGACGCGATGGTCACGGAGGTACTGGCGTACACGGCTCTCGGGGACCGTGCGGCTGTTGAAGTCGGCGCGGGTACCGGGAAGGCCACCGTGCCGTTCGCCGCGCGGGGGATTCCGCTGGTGTGCCTCGAACCCGACGCGCGCATGGCCGAGGTGCTGCGACGCAACACCGCCGGTTACCCGAACGTCCGGGTCGAGGTCGGCGACTTCGAGCAGTGGCGGCCGGACAGCCGGCACTACGGGTTGCTGTTCGCCGCATCCTCCTGGAATTTCCTGGACCGTGACCGGCGCTGGGACCTGGTCCACGCCGCACTCGCACCCGGCGGTGCCATGGCGCTGATCAGGAACCCGCACGGGATCCACGACGGCGGATTGCGCGCCGAACTCGCCGACATCGGCGACCGCCACGGGATCACCGGTTCACCGCACCGCTTCCTGGCTTGCGACCTCTCCGGTGACAAGCCCGGGAACTGGGACCAGGCCTGGCCGGATACAGAGTGCCGCCGGGACGGCCGCTTCACCGGCCTGCGTTCGGTCCGCTTTCGGCAGGACCTGCGGTACGACACCGACCGCTACCTCGGCTACCTCGCTTCGCTGTCCGCCTACCGCATCCTGCCCGGCGACCACCGCGACCAGGCACTCGCCGAGGTCGGGCGCCTGCTCGACGCCCACGGCGGCGGAATCGACGTACTCCAGGTCACCGACGTCTTCCTCGCCCGCGCCCGCTGAGCGATGGAGCCGGCGGGTGGGCGATGCCTGGCCGATGCCGGGGCGTTGGTGCCACGGTGATTACAGAAGGGATCCTCAGGCGTTGATCGCCCAGGGTCCATGCTCGCCTCGGTGTCGTCGGCGCGGGCTCCCTTTCGGCGTTTGATCAGTTTCACGTCGGCGACGCGGCCTTCGTTGTTGACGCCGGAGTTGTAGGTGAGGGTGAGTCAGGCGCGGACCGTGACGATCGAAGTCTCCAGGCCGGTGCCGGAGGCGAGCTTCCACCAGGACTTCGAGGCCAGCGGACCATCTCGGCCACTCTGGTGACACGACGGCAATTGACCTTGAAGTCACAAGATCCTCAATCTGTCGCTCACTGCCTCGGCGTAGGGGCATGCCCCGCACCGGGGAAACAAGCAACAGACTGAACACGCAATACCGTGGCCGCACGCTCGGCATCCGGCCACCGGCCGGCCACCGGGAAGGCCGCCACGGATGGCGAGAGCAGACGCCCTGAGATTGCTGGTCTCCCACAGACTCTTCGTCCGTGCGCTGGGTATCCCGCGGGTCGCTCCAGAGAAGGCCCCCTTCCAGCGCGGCCGGTTGACTGTTCCCGAGACCGTCCTTCAGGTCCGTTCCTGACCGGCTAAACCCCCTGGCCATCGACCAACCAGTGGTGACAGGATCCGCAGCATGACCTATGGAATCGAGTCCTACCCCACCCGATGAGCGCCCAGGCAGGCGGTGGAATCCCCGCCCCTCGGCCCTCCCTGTACGCATACGCGCTGCGCCTGTACCAGTCGAAGCCCGACGGTCGACTGCCTCACGGTGGCCACCCCTTGCCTGACTCGCCGCAGAGGCGCGCAGCGCTGGGTTGGCACGAGGCCGAAGCAGGTGTGCGGGAGAGCATCGCTCCCCTGCTGTCCGATCCGGACACGGTCCGCGCCGCCGACGAGATCCACCGCAGGCTGCACACGTTGAGCATTCGGGATCGTCATGTCCAGGCTGCGATGGCCGAGCTGCCCCTGGAAGACACAGCGGCAGCCCGTGCGCTCGGCCGCCATCTGACACGCACCGGCACCAGCACACTGACGGTGAACGTCGGCATCGCGCTCCTGGCTCGCCTCGGTGAGCCGGAGGACGTGCCCTACCTCAAGGTTCTCGGCCTGCTGAGGGTTCTCGCCCGTCCCGTGGTCGGCGCGCTCACCGCTCTCGACTGCCCGACAGCAGCCCTGGTATGGCTGGCCGACCACGCCGAGAGCCGTGCGCTGCGCCACCTGATCGACGCGATCGCCGCACGAGATGACCACGAGGCCCGCACCTGGCTGCTCAACGCCCCACTCGACTCAGGTGCTGTCGGACCTTCCACCGCCCGCAGGATTGCCAGGGCCGTCCAACTCGCCGACGTTCTCGGCGAGGAGCAGACCGACACCCAGGTCGTGGCCCAGGCCGGACGTCTCCTCTCCCGAATGACGGGACTGCGCGACTACCAGCCCGAGATCCTCAACTACCCACAGGCCACCACGACTTACAACGCGTTCGTCGCACGTGCCTCCCAACTGCCCCCGACGCTGGACCACTACGCCATCCTGCTGTCCGTCGCCCTGGACCTGCACAGTGGCCCCAGCGTGCTCCTCGACTGGCAGCCGGGACAGCGGGAAGCCCACCTACGCGCCCTCGAAGCCATCCTGAGCAACCCGTCCTGGACAGCCGTCGCGGAGAGCGAGCCCGAGGAACCCACCGAACGCCGCCGGGTCCATTGGATACGCCGCGCGGCACGGCAGCCTTTCCACCGCGCGACCGTCTCCCGGTTCCGGGTGGAGGCCACCGTGCGGGACCCGGCAGACCCGGACACGGTCGAGGCACGGCTGTTGATCGACGGCCGACCCCTGGTACCCGAAGCATTCGGCAAGGGGCCGGCCAACTCCCCCGAGTACCTTCTCGACAGCGGCCGCCTGCGGGCCGCAACCGAGCCCCGAGAGGTGCAACTCGCCGAGGCGTACTGCACCGAGGGCTGCTGCGGCGCGCTCTATGTGACCATCCACAGGGAAGACGACCAGGTGGTGTGGCGTGACTGGCGTCGCCCGCCGGCGCGGCACCCCCGCACGGAACTCCCCGAGTACCGCTTCGACGCGGGCGACTACGACGCCGAGATCAAGCGCGCGGAGAACGACCGGTCCTGGTCCTGGCCGGCTCGAAACACCGCCCGCCTGATAGCCGCAGGGCTACGCGAACAACCCGATCTCCTCACCCGATGGGACGGCCGAGTCGGCTGGATCGGCACCGACTTCCACGACCAGGACTCGGCCATGGTCTCCTTCACGTACTGGCCGGGCCTCGCCACCGGGCAGCAGGACACGGACGGCCCCTGGTTGCAGTTCATCTGGAGTCTCCCCGACGACGGCACGCCCCCAGAGAAGCAGGCCTCTACGGCACTGCGGCAACTGTCCGAGCGGGACCCGAAGGCCTACGCACAGGTCCGGGGAGGCAGCCGCTCGCACGCCGAGGCACTCGGCTTCCCATGGCCCGAACCAGGAGGCCCGGAAGAGAGCGCCTGACCGGACTCATCCGACCTGCGACGCGCTTCCCCACAGGAAAGGCGGCACGTCTCCGGGCGCGTCGCAGGTACTCAGCTGCCATAGACCCTGCCCGGGCCAGTGACCGCGGCCGACCTGGGCGCACGAGGCTGTTCCTGGTCTACCTCCGACTCGCCCCGGACACAGTCGAGTTGGAGGAGAGCTTCTCCCGCGACATGCGTGGCATCGGCCACCACGGTACTGGCGACGTAGAAGTCCGCATCTCCTCGGCTGCCGACTTGGAGAAGGCGGGTCCCCTGATCCGGCGGGCATTCGCGGCCTGACCCCATGTCGTTCTTCATCTACGCCCTGCCAACAGCCAACGCTATGAGGTGGATCGGTGGATGCCGTGTCCTGACCGGTGGTTGAGCATCTGGTCCCGTGTGAGGACGTCACCGTGGGTCGTGTCGAACGAGCTGTGGGAACACCTTCAGCGACCCCTTCCAGCTGAGCGGCGCCTCCGGTGCCTGGGTCCGAGCCGTTGCCTGACCCAGACGTGCCGTGTCGGGCGGTGCGGGATCTTGTACGTGTTGCCCACAGGAATCCATTGAGCGTGCCCTCGATGACGCTGTGAACGGACTTGCCTCACCCCATGGCAGTCCTGCGCTTTGACTGCGGCCTTGGGGATGGCGCCTAGCCCTGTCTCCGGGAGGGTGAGACGGGCGTCGTCTCGTCGGAACCGATGGACGGGCCGGGGGCGGAGAGGTCGAGGAGTGTCATCTTGTCGTGGTCCGGGCTGCCGGGCGGCGCCATGTAGACGACGAGGCGCTGGCCTTGTGCGCGGTTGAGGGACAGCCCTTCGTGCGAGAGCGTCATCGTGCCGACCTCCGGGTGTCGGAGCGTCTTCTCGCCGTCGCCGATCGTGTGCACCTCGTACCGCTCCCAGAGCCGGTTGAAGTCGGGGCTCTTGACGATCAGTTCACCCACGAGTGCGGCGAGGTCCGGGGCATCAGGATCGGTGCCGGCTATCGCCCGCAGCTGGGCGACGCACCCTTTGGCCTTCCGTTCCCAGTCCGCCCACAGCTCGCGGGCAGCCGGGTGCAGGAAGGTGTACCGGACGGTGTTCCGCCGCCGCTCCGGCCAGTCGGCGATGCCGTGGAGCAGCCGCAGCCCGCCGGGATTGGTCGCCAGCAGGTCGTTGGTGCGGCTCACGACGTACGCCGGGTTGGGCCGGAGCGTCTCCAGAAGCTGCATGACGGTCGGACGGACCCGCCGTGACGGCGAGGGACGGGGCTCGGGCGCACGCCGCGCCGCCCGCGCCGCCAGCTCGTGCAGGAAGCCGCTCTCCTCCTGGTTGAGGCGGAGCGCGTCGGCCAGCGCATCGACCACGGAGGGGCTCGGACGGGTCTCCTTGCCGCGTTCCAGACGAATGTAGTAGTCGATGCTCACACCGGCCAGCGCCGCCAGTTCCTCCCGGCGCAGACCCGGCGTACGACGCTTGCCGGTTCCGGCGGGCAGTCCGACGTCCGCCGGGCGCACGTCGCCGCGGCGAGCCCGCAGAAACTTCCCGAACTCGGTCATGGCGTCATTCTGCCAGCGTGTGATCAGGGGTCCAGCCCGGAGCCTGGCCCTGGTACACCCCCCTGTGGCGCACCCCGGAAGATCACGGTCTGCCTCGCCGCCGCGAGCCTCTCCACTCTGGACGGATGACCACTCTTGAACCGGCCCGCGCGTCACAGGATGCCCGGCAACGCACGGCCGCACCGAAGCTGATCCTGGCGGCCACGTTCATGGGCATCTTTCTGCTCAACCTCAACACCATGGCGCTGAACGTGGCGCTGCCCGGCATCGGGCGGACCTTCGACGGCAGCACGGCGGGACTGCAATGGATCGTGGACGCCTACACGCTGATGTTCGCCGCACTCCTGCTCTCCGCCGGCACGCTCTCCGACCGCATCGGGGCGAGCCGCGCGTTCGGCGCCGGCGTCGCGGTCTTCACGGTCGCCTCGGCGGCCTGCGGACTGGCGCCCGGGCTGGGCGAGTTGATCGCCGCCCGCCTGATCCAAGGGAGCGCGGCGGCGATCATGCTGCCCTCCTCGCTGGCCCTCGTCCGGCAGGCCTTCCCGGACGCGGCCGAACGGGCACGGGCCATCGCACTGTGGACCGCCGGCGGAGCCGTCGCGGTTGCCGCCGGCCCGGTCGCCGGCGGGGTGCTCTCCAGCACGCTGAGTTGGCGGGCGATCTTCGTCGTCAACCTGCCCGTCGGCATCGCCACCCTCGCGGTGCTGACCCGGACGGAACGCTCGCCCCGCCGTGCCACACCGCTCGATCCGTACGGCCAGCTCACGGCGATCGTCGCGCTCGCGGCACTCACCTTCGCGGTGATCGACGGAGGGGAGAACGGCTTCGGCGAGCCCATGGTGCTGGGCTGCCTGGGGCTCGCCGCGGTGGCGACGGCCGCGTTCATCATGATCGAGGCGCGTACCGCCGCACCGTTGGTCCCGCTCGACCTCTTCCGTTCGCGCACGGTGACGGTTTCGGTCGCGATCGGCTTCGTCGTCAATGCGGCGTTCTACGGGCTGGTGTTCGTGCTGAGCCTGTTCTTTCAGGACGTTCTGAACCTGTCCGCCATGGCCGCGGGGCTGATGTTCCTGCCGATGATGGCCGTGATCGCCGCAGCCAACCTGGCCTCGGCCAGGGCGGCGGCACGGTTCGGGCCGCGGATGCCGATCGCCGTAGGACAAGCGATCCTCGCGCTGGCGATGTTCGGCCTGCTCTGGATCGACGCGGGCACCAGCAGACCAGCGATCGCGGCGATGCTCGTCCCGGTCGGCCTCGGCCTGGGTTTCTTCGTCCCTTCCCTGACCGCCATCCTGCTGAACGACATCGCCGCGGAGCGGGCCGGAATGGCCGCCGGGATCCTGAACTCCTTCCGGCAGACGGGCGGCGCGCTCGCCGTGGCCGTCTTCGGAGCCTTGGTCGCGGACCGGGGTGAGTTCATTGCGGGTCTGCGGGTCGCCTTGTGTGTCGCGGCTGTGATGCTGACAGCCACCACGGCCGCGGCCCTCATGCTGCCGCGCGGCCGTCGCTGACAGGACGGTGACGGGGATGTCCGGCACAGGGCCCGGTAATGAACTCAATCCGAGGGAGCCGGGCGGCGCACGTCGTGAGGGCACTGCTCACCTCGCCTCGGCCGGATGTGGGGCACCCGCACCCCAACCTTCAGATCGGCTGGACAAGCCGGTCGATGACAGGTGGCGGAGGGCGGCAACGGCTCCTCGCCCAGCCGCTGGCGGGCCCGGACCCGGGTGCTCCCACCCGAGGTCGGCACCTGCCAGCCGACATCCCGGCACCCCCCCATGAGAGTGTCGGCCAGCCGGGCGGCGACCGCCTCATCGACCGCGTCGCGCGGCACCACTGCCGTCAGTACTCCCAAAACAAGTGCAGGTTTCGGCACTTCCAGAACGCAGAACACAGCCTTGACAGTGAAGCTGGGCCTGGTGAGTGTCTTTGAAGCCGCACCCATCATCACCAGGGCCTACCGCGACGAGGTCTCTGCTCGATTCTTGTAAGGGGGAAGGTGTGTGACTTTCACGATTCTCGCGGCGGACCCGCAAACCGGCGAGTTAGGGGTTGCCTCGTTCAGCTTCGGGCTTGCCGTCGGAGCCGGCATTGTGCACCACTCCCCCACATACGGACTTGTCGCCGTGCAGGCGCTCGGCGATCCGGCGTGGGCATCCCGTCTGCTTCCGAACCTTGCTTCGGACGCGTGGTCCGATGGCGTTGCCGAGCTCAGCCGAACACCTGGTTTCGAATCCGGTCAGGTGGCTGGACTGTCGACCAGCGGCGACACCTTCGCATTCACCGGCTCGGACACGGAGGCGTTCGCCGGGGCTGCTTGCGAGCAGAACGTCTGCTGTGCCGCGAACCTCATGGCGGTTGACTCCCTTCCCATCTTGGTGACCGATTACTTCCGGTCGCTCGACCCCCGGATGTCGTTGGCTTCCCGACTCGTCCAGTCGGCGCACCACGCAGACATGTTGGGTGGCGATGTGCGTGGACGCATGTCGGCCTTCGTCAGGACATTCCACAGCGATCCGGAATACAGACCGGTGGACTTGCGAGTCGACTGCCATCCGGACCCTGTCTTGCAACTGGTGCACCTTGTGCGGATCGAGCGGGCTCACAGGTTCCTCACTTCGGCGCTCGACGAGCAAGGCAAGTACGCCGACGTTGCGGCCACCCAAGCTGCCTACCAGCTCGCTCCGGAAAGCGCGGTCACTGCGTCGGCGCACTTGCTCGCCCGACTCCGGACGGAGGACCTGACCGATCCGGAACTGAGAGCCTTTGCCGACGAGCTGGTTCGACAACAACCCTGTCTTCCTGAGCGTCTTCGGCGACTGGAGTCGGCGGGGCGCCTTCCGGCCGGAACCGTAGAGGGGCTCGCCCTACTCGTCGAGGCACCTCATCGGAATGCATGATGCGGTAGGAGGACCGCCACCTGACACAGAGTCAGCTCCAACCCGACAGGTGGTTGGGCGGGTTGCCCCGGCCGCAGGCATGAAGGAGGCTCCTGGTCGGTGGATTCACGGCTGGGACCGTGTCCTACGTGGTGAGGCGGACGAGTCGCTTGAAGTCCACCGCGCCCACGCTGGTGGCGAGTTCGGCGGCTGCCTCCCAGATGCGGGCCGGTAGGCCGACGTCGTCCGGCTGGTCGGTCCAGCGCTCGAACGCGGTGCGGAAGATGGCGACGCCGACTTGCGCGAGCAGCATCGCCTCCGATTCAGCGGCGCCTCGGTCCCGCAACGCGTCCGCCACCGCGTCCGTCACGGCGGCGAACTTGGTTCGCCCTCGTTCCTGCAGCTCCGGGCTGGCCCGGACAATCGCGCGCCGTTGTGCGGCGAGGGGGGCCGGGGCCTGGTCGGCCAACGCTCCGGCGACGTCCGCGAGAGCGGCCAGGAGGGCCTCGAAGGGCGAGAGGCTGTCGCCGGCGTGCCGGACGGAGCGGGCGAGGGCGGCCGGAAGTTGTTCTGATTCGGCAAACAGCACGTCCCGCTTGTCCGTGAAGTAGCGGGAGAACGAGCGTCGGGTCAGCCCGGCCCGCTCGGTGATCTCCGCGACGGTGACGTTCTCGTACCCGTGCTTGAGGAACAGCTCCAGCGCTGCCTCGCGGAGCCGGTCTTCGGCGTGTGGGTCCCATCGCGGCATGCTCGCCATCCTAACAGTGATGACTCAATGGGTCGTCATCGCTGCTAGGGTGATGATGACCCACTGAGTCATCACTGTTGAGGCATAGGAGTAGGCATCATGGCTATTTCAGGCCAGCGCATCGTCATCATCGGCGGCAGTTCAGGGATGGGACTGGCCACGGCCCGCGCCGCAGCTGCGGCCGGGGCGGCGGTCACGATCGCGTCGAGCGACCAGGGGCGCCTGAAGGCCGCGCTCGCGCAGTTGCCGGGCACGTGCGACGGGGCCGTCGTCAACACCCGCGACGAGGCCGGCGTCGCCGCCCTGTTCGACCGCGTCGGCGAGCTCGATCACGTGGTTTACACAGCGGGTGACACGGTGCGTCCGCAGCCGCTGGCAGACCTGCCGCTCGACGCCGCCCGGGAGCTGTTCGAGGTCCGCTTCTGGGGAGCCGTCGCCGCGGTCAAGCACGCGGCACGGCGCGTCCGGCCGGGAGGCTCGATCGTGCTGACGTCCGGGACGGTCGCTGTTCGCCCCGCACCCGGTACAGCGCTCGCGGCCGGCGCAGCCTCTGCCACAGAGGGCCTGACGCGAGGGCTGGCTGCCGAGCTCGCCCCCGTGCGCGTCAACGCGGTCCGGCCGGGAGCCATCCGCACCCCGCTGTGGGACCCGGTTCCGGAGCCGCAGCGTGCCGCGCTGTTCGCGACCCTCGCCGATCGGACGCTCACCCATTCGATCGGCGAAGCGGACCAGATCGCTGCGGCGCACCTGTACCTGATGGAGAACCGCTTCGTCACCGGAACCGTACTCACCGTCGACGGAGGCGCCATCCTCGCCGGGGTCTAGTGCCGCAGGTCATCGTTGGCGGTGTGGCGGGGACCTCGGCGGATGCCGTCAGGCAGCAGCTTCGGCAGTCCAATGGATGCCGGATGATATGAGCTTGTTGTTTCGCCTCCGTGTCAGCGCGGCGAGTTGAGTGCCCGCTGACCAACGAGGGCTGGTGCGAGAGCGATGCGGCTTTGATGGTGTGGTCATGTGCGTTGTCGAGACGCTGTTGATCATGTCAGGCCGCGAGGGTGCGTCTCCTGCACGACGCTGCCCGCACGGAGTCCCTGACCGTGTCATCCCGGTTCCGGACCGTTTTCTACGACTGCCTGACCGCCCGCGCCGACGCACTGTTCGAACTGACCGATGCCGTACTGCGCACCGACGGACCGGTGCGGTCGCCGGTCGACCTCGCCCTGGTACCCGAACACCGCCGCGGGCACGGTTCCCTCTACGCCAGCCTGAACCGCGGCGGGCTCTTGCCGGAATTCCGTTGCCTCGGGCGGCCGGCAGGCGGCTAGTCCTGGCAGTGGACGTCTCGCCGTGGCTGCGGCCGGACGTCGGCACCGTCGCGGACCGCTCGTTCTGCCACACCTACGGCCGCGGCAACGCCAAGCACCAGACGATGCCCGGCCGGTCGTACTCAGTCGACGTTGCCCTGGAGACCAACCGCACCTCTCATGGAATTTTCGGCGCTCCCCCTTCATGAACACCAGCAGCGAATCGCTTCCTCGGAAGGCCGCGCCCAAGCCGTTCCTCCACGGTTCGCCAGGACTCGGCCGAAGCCGGACGGCGACGCTCACGGGCACCGACCGGCCACAGCGGGCTGCTCATCACATTCCGCGAGGTGGGCCGTACCGCGTCTCAGGTCGCTCGTCCGGGGTCATGGGCAGGTCCTGTAGTGCCACCGGCCCCGGGTAGAAGGCGGAACCGCCCGGGCCCGTCACCTCCTCGCCGACCAACCAGCGGTAGAGCCACTCCGCGAACGAGAATGAGTACTCAAGGAATTCATGGTCGCCGTTCTCGATGAACAGCGACCCCCGGCCCGAGGCTCCCCTGGGAGTGTAGAAGATCACCTCGCCCCGGTCGGTGCTCGCGATCGGAATCAGACCGTCCGGAGTGCCGAAGACCAGCTCGGGGACGCCGAGCGAGATGCGGGGGTCGCCCTCGGGTTCCCCTTCGTCCCACTCGACCTGCGACCAGGACGCGGAGGTACGGCGAATGTCCTCGGCCAGATTGAACCGTTCGGTCGCTGGATGGGTCAGATACAGGTGCCCATTGATCTGAACAGGGGCGTAGGCGTCAACGATCTCCTTGTAGTCAGCCGGGAGACTGACCCCCAGCTCGTTCTCCACCCTCCGCCACGCCTCGGGATCCCGGTACCGCCACGACGGCTCACCGAGCATCTCCAGCACGCGCTCAACATAGTTCTCGTTCTTCAACCCGCTCACCTCCTCGGGCAGTCGGCGCTGCCCCGAGTGGTCCCACCCGTCGGCGACTGCGTGATCACACGGTGCTTCATGTTTCCGTCTTCCACAGTCCCGTAGTTGTACTCGATCTCAGTGGGTATGCCACTGCCGCTGTTGCCGTAGTGCGGGATCACGGAGATCTCCACGTGCTTGCCCGACTTGACGGAGTTCCTGATCTCCTTTTCCACGCCGTGATTGAGGTACGGGCTGTTGGTCTCCTCGTACTCCGCCACCAGGTCCCGCAGGTCGATCCCGGACCCTGTCGCCGCGGCGGGAATCAGATGGCCGTTGGCGGGTTGTGGCCCTGGTGCGCGATCTCCGCCATGCCCGGAGGCTTCGTGGACGAGTTGGTGTTCGTCCCCGGCGCCTTGCGACCCTTGTTGTAGTCGCTCTGGTCCAGCAGACCGTACACACCGGTCGCCCGGCACTCGTAGCGGTCCTCGAAGGTGTCGTAGTAGCGCTCGCGCGGCAGGTACACGGCGTGTCCCGTCGGGCTCACTCCTGGACCGACGTCGCACTTCTCGTCGTTCCGGTCACGACCGTCGTTCTTTCCGCCCGGATTGTCGACCGGCGCGTGCAGGAGTTCCTGGGCGTCGTCGGGCGTGTAGTCGTCGTTGTCCGCGAGGTCGAGCATCTGCGCTGCGCCGACGATCAGGGGTGCGACAGATGTGGATCTCTTCCTTGTCTGTCTCCGTCGGCTCGGCCGGGTCCGCGAGCTGGCTGCCAGGAGCGCGTTGCCTGGTGCCGGCGTCCTACGGCTGCCCTTCCGTGTTTTCGATCAAGCCACGGTGGATCCGGTCGCGGTGCTCGACCCCCACGGCCAGGACCCCATCGTCCCAATCCTCGCGCCCTCTCCACCGACGCCATCCGCTCCGGCCTGATCAGCTCGGCGGACGAAACCGGGGGTAAGCAGTTGCGACTGAGGAAGAGCCCCGGACAATGCCCCCGTGGACTCAACGACGTTGCTCGGCCTCGCCGGCATCGGCGGCACGCTTCTTGGCGCGGTCGTCGGAGCGGCCGGCATCCTGGGCTCGGCAAGGATCACCAGCCGGGCCCAGGCGACCATGGACGAACAGAACGCCCGACGGCAGGCGTACAGCGCATGCGCGACGGCTCTTCTCGCCCGGCGGGACGCGACAGCCGCACTCCTGGACCTGTTCAAGAGCGACGACTTCGACCAGGCCGCCGTGCAGGCACGGCTCCAGGAGGTTGACGAGCAGCGCGACCCGGTCGCGCGGGCCGTCGGTGCCGTAACCATCGAGGGCCCGTACCACGTGGCCCACGGTGCCGCGTCGGCCGCGAAGGCCATCGGGCTTCTGTCCGGACGGATCCGCGACTGGGCAGCGGAAGTCGCCGGTGGCCGCGACCGCGACGAACTGCTCGGGAGCCAGCTGCAATTCGCCCTCAGAGACCAGGGCGATGCGGAGGAGATGCTCGACGCCTTCACCGCCGGGTGCCGCAAGGTACTCCGCCCCACCGAGTCGGACCGGCCGACGCGGAGGGGCCTCCTGCGACGCCGCTGATCGTCCGCCCGCAGCTCGAAGGCACACCGTCCAGAGGTTTCGAGGACGACGCGGCGGACTTCGGCCCGGGTTCGACGGGCAGTCACCCGGAGCCCGCAGAGCAGTCCCCGCTGGGCATTTCGATGATCAGCCTCCAGGAAGCTGGTCGTGGTGGCCAGCTCACAAGATTGCCTTCATGAGGAGTTCGACCGTCTGATGCGCACCCCTGGCCCGGTCCTCGTCTATCGCCGTAACCGCGCCAAAGTCGTGCAAGGCGAGATTGATGCCGTCGAGCGTGCTCTGGGCGTGCTGGGCTCCTCCCAGCGGTGGGAGCCCGAAGCCCGGTCCGGGCATGTCAGGCGCTGATGTCGTCGTAGCCCAGGTCGCCGCCGAGTTCACGGGAGGCTTCGGCCTGCGCGAGGAGCTCCCTGGCCTTGGCCTGGACGCCTTCGATGGCGTCGGCGCCGGCGACGAAGCGCTGCAGGGGCTTGTCCTGGTCGGCGATGGCGAGCAGGGCGCGGGCGAGCTTGGCGGGGTCGCCGGTCTGCTGGCCGTTCATGCTCTTCCAGGCCGCGATGGTGGCGGTGGTGCGCTCGGCGTAGTCGTCGATGGTCGGTTCGGGCCAGATGGTGGAGCCGTCGACGAGCAACTCGGTGCGGAAGAAACCGGGTTCCACGACCGTGGTGTGGATGCCGTAGGGCTCGACGTCGTAGCGCAGGGATTCCATCCAGCCCTCGACGCCGAACTTGGAGGCGGCGTAGGCGACGCAGAACTCCTGGCCGATGATGCCGGCGGAGGAGGAGAGGGTGATGACGTGGCCGGCGCGCTGCTTGCGCAGGACGGGCAGGACGGCGCGGGTGACGTTCATGGGGCCGAAGAGGTTGGTCTCGATCTGCCGGCGCATCTGCGCGGGCGTGATCTCCTCGAAGTAGCCCGCGAAGAAATTGCCGGCGTTGTTGATCAGGACGTCGATACGGCCGAAGCGGTCGACGGCGGCCTGCGCGGCTGCCTCGGCGTCCTCGATGCTGGTGACGTCCAGCTTGGTGACCAGCAGGTTGTCCTGCGGTCCGCCCAGCGTCTTCTCCACCTCTTCGGGGCGGCGGCCGGTGGCGACGACCTGATGGCCGGCGGCGAGGGCCTCGCGGACGATGTCCGTGCCCAGGCCGCGTCCGGCACCGGTGACGAGAATGACCTTGCTCATGATGGGTTCCTTGGAGTGTGTTTGCGTTTCTAGGGGTGTTTCGGTGGGTGGGGTGGGAGGTCAGGCCTGGTCGGTGGGCATGATCCACAGTTCGCCGACGGAGGCGTGGCGGGGCCGGGTGACCATGTAGGCGACGCCGTCGGCGATGTCCTCGGGAGCGAGGACCTCGGTCTGCTCGTAGAAGGTGCCGATCGCTTCGCGGACCTCGGGCTTGTGGTCGTTGTGCGAGCCGAGTTCGGTGTCCACGCCGCCCGGCTCCAGTACGCCGACGCGGACGTGGCGCCGGGTGACCTCCTGGCGCAGGGACTCGGTGAAGCCGTTCACGCCGAACTTGGTGAGGTTGTAGACGCCGTAGCCGTTCCAGGCGACCCGGCCCGCGATCGAGCTGATGTTGACGACGTCGGCGACCCGGCGCGGCCCGTCCTCGGCGGCCTTCAGCAGGTGCGGGAGGGCGGCACGGGTGGTGTGGAGGAGGCCCTGGACGTTGACGGCGATCATCCGGTCCCACTCCTCGGCGTCCGCGCCGACGACCGGACCCAGGAGCATCACGCCCGCGTTGTTGACCAGGGTGTCCAGACGTCCGAAGTGCTCGACGGTCCGCTGTACGGCGGCCTCGGCCTGGGTGCGATCGGTGATGTCCGCTCCCACCACCAGGGCGGTGCCGCCCGCCTTCTCGATCTCGGCGGCGAGGTCGTTCAGCCGGTCCTTGCGGCGGGCCACCAGGGCGACAGAGGCGCCGCCCTCGGCGAGTCGGCGGGCGGTGGCGGCGCCGATACCACTGCTCGCGCCGGTGACGAGCGCGACGGTACCGGTCAGCTTTGTTGCCATGAGAGTGTCCTGTTCTTTCTTGGTGCTGTGGGTGTGCGACGCGAGGCCGGCACGGAACCGGATGCGCCGAGCGCCGGTGGTCGGGTCGCGTCGGCGTAGGGGCGGCTACGGCGGAGGCGGGTGGCGTACGGCGCTCCGCCGCTATGCGGCGGGGAGGGCGCCCAACTGCTGGAGGATGCCGAGCATGTCGAGCTGGGCGCGTTCCTCGACGACCTTGCCGTGGGACAGGCGGTAGAACGCGAAGCTCTCCGCGTGGATCTTCTTGCCCGTGCCCTCGACTCCGGCGAAGGGGCCCTCATGCGTGCCGGTCATGGTGTAGCGGACGCCCACGGTGTCGCCCTCGGCCCGCATGTCCTCCACCGTCCACTTGAGGTCGGGGAATGCCTTCATGTTCGCGGCGACGATGCCGAGATACGCGGCCCGGCCCCGCTGCGTCAGGCCGCCGAAGTACATGACGACGTCCGGGCTGATGAACTTCCTCACCCGACCCGAAGGCCGTTAGGCCGAGCGTTCCCAGCGCCGTGACGACGACAGCGGGCTTGGTGTATCGACGCATGATCCGTCCTCCGATTCCGGGCCGTTCACACCGCCGTGGGCGGTGCACCATCAACAGAACCGGTTGTCACGGGTATGTGGGAGTCCCTGATGAGGGGGTCACTGAGAGGGACTCCCAGGCGGCGGGAAGCGTTCGTAGAGTGGAGCACATGACAGGAAGAAACGACCCTTACGGCACCAACCGCGACATCCGCGGTGATTTCCGTGCGGAGATCAGGGAATTCCTGGGCACGCGACGGGCCAGGGTCACCCCCGAGCAGGCCGGACTGCCCTCGTACGGCGGAGACCGTCGGCGGGTCAGCGGGCTGCGCCGGGAGGAGGTGGCTCTGCTCGCGGGCATCTCCAGCGAGTACTACACCCGGCTGGAGCGCGGCAACGCCACCGGCGTCTCCGAGGGCGTCATCGAAGGCATCGCGCAAGCGCTGAAGCTCGACGAGGCCGAACGCATCCACCTGGTCGATCTCCTGCGTGGCGCCGGCACGAGCCGCCCGCCGCGGCGCCGGCCGGCCCAGCAGCGTGTCCGGCCGGCGGTGCAGCGCGTCCTCGACTCGATGACCGGCACGCCCGCGTTCGTCATGAACGGCCGCCTGGACGTCCTGGCGGCCAACCTCCTCGGGCGGGCCCTGTTCTCCCCGGTCTACGCCGACCCGATGCGGCCACCGAACAACGCCCGGTTCGTCTTCCTCGACCCGCACGCGACCGAGTTCTTCCTCGACTGGGACGAAGTCGCCGACGACACAGTCGCGATGCTGCGCGCCGAGGCCGGCCGTGACGCCTACGACCGCCGACTGACGGACATGATCGGGGAGTTGTCCACCCGCAGCGAGGAATTCCGCCGTCGCTGGGCCGCCCACAACGTCCGGATCCACACCACCGGCGCGAAGCGCCTCCACCACCCGGTCGTCAGCGACCTGGACCTGCCGTTCGAGACCTTCCCGCTCGGCAGCGACCCCAGCCAGTTCCTCCTCACTTACACCGCCGAGCCCGCGTCACGCTCACAGGACGCCCTCAACCTGCTGGCCAGCTGGGCCGCGACCAACGACGCCATCGTCGACATCGACGAGTCCACGCCGGCCAGCGATTCCAAGACGCCCGAGACGCCCGAGACGCCCGACTGACCGGCAAGCCCCTGTGTGGGAGGCCGTTCAGAGGCCGGCAGAAGATCCCTCGTCGTCTCGTGGAGTGCGCGACACGGCGTACGGCGCCCGGGATTCCGCAGACACCCGTACCGTCCACCGGGCGCTGGACCTGGGCGTCATGTACATCGACACCGCCGAGGTCTACGGCCCCTTCACTGGTGGCTGCACCTGACCATGCAGGGCATCGACTTCGTGGGCGAGGCCAAGGAGCACGACCTCAACGCCATCAGGGACACGGCCCGTCCACTGCTGACCGCCATCCCGGCCTTCGATCTCCGGCTCGGACCGGAAGCCGTGGACACGGAGGCAGCACTCCTGCACATCGACTCCGACGGTCCGGTCCGAGCCGTCCGGGACGCGATCCGGGTGGCCATCGGTGAGGGGCTTCATGCAGTTCCCGGCACCACCGACGAGTACGACCACGGTCGGATTCCAACTGCCCTTGTTTGACACGGCGAACATCAAGATCTCCGGGTGAGGCGAGCATGCGCTGGGACCCGGTCCGATCCCGCTTCACCGTCTCGCTCCGCACTCTCACCGCCTTAGCAGTGACTCTTGGCACGGGGCGACCCTGCCTTCTCGCTGGCCGCTGGCGCCCTCCCAGGACGACGCCGAACGCCGCAAGGACACGAACACGGACGTGACGCATGAGCTCTCGGCGGACGCGTTGTTCGCCAAAGGCAGCTCGCAACTGGGCAGTTCGGCGCGTAGGTCAAACGGACGACGGTGAAGAACATCCGCGTCTTCGGCTTCACCGAGAGTCTCGATTCTTCGCCGGGCGAGTGAGCGGTCGACCTGGCGGGTGGGGCGCGCTCACTGCTGGTGCACCAGGTCGGATATCACGGCAGGCGGCAGGGACGGATTGGCTGCCGCCGCTTCCCTTACCTGCCCCTCCGCATCGACGAGCAGCTCTACGGCGACCGGTGGCGGGAGTGCTGGATGGCGGGCGGCTATGGGTCTTGCCTGTTTGTCCGTGAGGCAGACGAGTAGCGCCGTGGCCGTTGCTCCGCGGTGTCGGGCAACCTCACGGAACACCTTTTGCACCGTTGGTTTGTGCCGGACCAGTTCCTCCAGCAGTGCTGGGGGTGCGTCCGGGTTGGTCGCTACCTTGGCCAGGACGCGGACGCCGTGTCGGTCGACCATGGCGCGCAACTGCGCTTCGGTGAGGCCGGGGTGCGGAGCGAGGGCCTTGACCACCTTCGCGTCGGGGTCGTCGGCCAGACGGTCGCGTATCTCGGGCGGCAAATCTCGTCGGTGGGCCACGAGCATTCGGGCAGCCGGGTCCGGTGACTTGGCCAGTTCTTCGACCTCGGCGGGAGAAGCGGTGGCGATACGGGGCAGAAGAGCGTTGCCGATCTTGGCAGTTCGGGCCAGCTGGGTGAGCACGTCGAGCGGCACGCGGGGATGGTGTGCAAGCCTGCGGCGCACGTCGGGGTCGCGGTCACCGGCCAGCACACGGATCAGGGCATCGTCGATCACGGGATTTTCGGCAAGGTCGGCGCGCACACCGGGAACGGGGTCCGAGGCGAGCCGTGCACACGCCTCCCGGGGCAGGTCCTGGCGAGCGGCGAGCGGCCAGCGCAACAGCATCGACGGATGGTCCACGAAACCGACGACGGCTTCGACGGGGGTGGCAGCGTTACGCAGTGCCGCCTCCCTCATGTCATGGACGGTGGACTCGTGGGAGCCGTCGCAGGAGGCGCCCGGCGGTAGTTCGCAGTCGAGCCGTGGGCACTGCCGATCGTGAACGAAGGGAGTCTCCTCGCGGTCACAGACCAGACAGCGTCGCGCCGCGGGCAGTCCCTCTCCGGTCAGCAACGCCGCCAGTACGGCGGGGGGTGTCGCCTCGTTGGCCGCCACCGCGCGGCGTACCTCGGCGTGCGGATGCGCGGCGAGCCTCGCGGCCACGTCCGGGGTGGTCCACAAAGCGAGTTCGGCGACGACCCGTACGTCCGGGTCCGCCGCGAGCGTGTCCAGCACGTCGGAAGGGAGACCGGGGCAGGCCGCCAGCTTCTCCCGGCGTTCACGGACCGGGTCCGCCGCGAGGAGACGCGCCCACTCCGGGCGGCCGACACCTTGGTCGAGCAGGGCGAGGGCGACATCCGGCCGGACGGAGGGATCGACGTCGGCGGCCGTCAGCCGGCCCGCGTACGCGAGCTGCACCGCGCTCCCCTCGACGCGCTCGGCCAACGCCACCGCCTGGACGTGGCTGAGGTCCGCGCGACAGGCCAGCTCCGTGGCGATGTCGTCGTCCGCGACGGATATCAGATGGTCGACCAGCTCGGACGACAGGGCCGGATTGGCGGCGAGCCCGCACAGGATGTGATGCACAGAGGCATCCTGCCCGGAGCGTAAATGATGAGTTCGGGATTTTCTGGTGCCGACGAGCCAACGGGACGCCACGACCGGTGCTCAGTGCGCTACCTGGCGAAAGAAGCGCTCAGTGATGGTCTGTGATAGCTCGTCGCTCCGTTGCTGCCGTCGTTCAACTCCCGTGCGCAGGACGGCGGGACCGTTGCCTGTTACGAGCGGGTGTGGTCACGACGGTCGTGTATGTGCTGCCCGGCGGGTGTGCCTGGCGGCATCTGCCGGGGACGTTCGGCATCTCGTCGGCGACGGCGCAACGCCGGTTCACCGCATGGACCCGGGCGGGGCTGTGGCGTCGGCTCCACCGGGCAGTCCTGGACGAACTGTGTGTGCGGGGTGAGCTGGACTGGGCCTCGGCGATCGTCGATGCCGCCTCGGTCCGGGCCGAACGGGGGCACACTGCGCGAACGCCGATTGGTCCCACGCATCGCACGTCCCGGGATCGAATCGAGCGAGCGGCTCGGCCGGTACCGCTGGAAGGTCGAGCGGTCGATCGTCTGAATGTTCGACTACCGCCGGCTTACGGTCCAATGCGAATGGAAGAGATCTCACGGCCTCGCCATCCTCGTCCCGGCCCGGCCCGGCCCGGCCCGGCCCGAGTCGCGTGACGGGCTCTCAACGCCTCGTCTCGTACCTGGTCAGGATCACGCCGCCGGGCAGCGTCCGCGTCTCCACCAGGCTCAGGTTCACCCAACTGTCCAGCGCGGCGAAGAACGGCGTGCCGCCGCCCACCAGGACAGGCGCGGTGGCCAGCACGTACTCGTCGATCAGCCCCGCCCGCATGGCCGCCCCGGCGAGCGTCGCACCGCCGATGTCCATCGGGCCGCCATCCTCGGCCTTGAGCCGGGTGATCTCGGCGACCGCGTCACCGGTGACCAGCCGGGTGTTCCAGTCGACCTTGTCGACCGTCGAGGAGAACACCACCTTCGCCATGTCCCGCCAACGGCGCGCGAACTCGATCTGCGCCGGGGTGGCGCCCGGCTGCTGGTCACCGGTCGGCCAGTAGGAGCTCATCGTCTGCCACAACTTGCCCCCGTACAGCGTCAGTTCGGTCGCCTGCAACTGGTCGGACCAGAACTGGAACAGCTCGTCGCTCGGCACGCTCCAGCCGATGTCGCCGCCGGGCGCGGCGATGTAGCCGTCCAAGCTCACATTCATGCCGTAGATCAGTTTCCGCATGGCGCCAGCCTTCCGTGAATCGGTCTCACGCGTACAGACCGACGCGGCGAGGGAAACTCATCGTTTCGCCGAGGAAATGGCGTCGATCCTGAGGCTGGTCTTGGGTGACATCGCGGTGAGGCCCTACAACCCGGTTACAAGGGGGCGGGGCCCGAGACGCAGGCCGCCTCGAAAAGTACGACAGCCGGGATCCCAGAGCACGACAGACAGCCAGGATCACTTGGAGGTGGCAGGCACGCGAAACCGGGCCGACTGGCCGCTGGGCCGACACGACTCACTTCCCGCCACCCGTTCGGTCCGGTTCAGGCTGTCCTGGCCGAGTATGGGATGGCCCCGTCCTTCCCCCCTCTCCCCCGGAGGTACCCGTGCCCGAAGTGAACAGCCCCTACAAGTCCGGCACTCCGTGCTGGATCGACCTGATGGTCCCCGACCAGCAGGCGGCGCTCGACTTCTACCGTGACCTGTTCGGCTGGCAGGGCGAGATCGGCCCGCCCGAGACCGGCGGGTACTCGGTCTGTCTGCTCAACGGCAAGCCGGTCGCCGGGATCATGAAGGCGATGAACCCCGACGGGACGGCGCCGGACCCGCTGCCGCCCACGGTGTGGACGACGTACCTGGCCACCGACGCCATCGACGCCACGCTCAAGGCCGTCAGGGACGCGGGCGGCAGCGTCATGGCGGGCCCGATGGACGTCATGGAACTCGGTCGGATGGCGGTCATCACCGACCCGACCGGCGCCGTGGTCGGCCTCTGGCAGGCCGGTTCCTTCGACGGCGCGGGCATCGTCAACGAGCACGGCGCGCTGATCTGGAACGAGTTGAGCACCGGCGACACCAGCGCCGCGGCGGCGTTCTACTCGGCGGTACTGCCGATGAGTGCGGCCCCGTCCGCAATGCCGGGCGCGGAGGGGTACACCGAGTTCAAGGTGGACGGCCGCGGCGTCGCCGGAATGATGGACCTGTCCGCGATGCCGCCCGGAGTCCCGCCGCACTGGCTGCCGTACTTCCACGTCGATGACGTCGACAGCGTTCAGGCAGCCGTGGTGCGGGCCGGTGGCACCGTCATGGCACCGGCCTTCGACATGGCGGCCGGCCGGATGGCCGTACTCGCTGACCCGCAGGGCGGCGGATTCGCCGTGATCACGGCGTCGGCGCCGGAGGGCTCGGCCTGACGAGTTCGCAAGATGCGCGGTGCGACGGACACCTCCCGTGACCGTCGCACCGTGGTCGTGTCGGCGCGGCCGAGGGTGATGCAGCGGCCGGCACCGGTGGCGGGCGGTGTCGAGGGCGAACTGCACCGTCCTGGAGCGCATCACCAGGGCCGGGACCCCGCTGTACCAGGCGTCCTCGCGTTCCAGAAGACGGGCCGGTTCGCGGAAACCTGCGAGGTCGTTCCGGACTTGGAAGACGGCTGGTGCTGACCGCTTCCGCATTCCGGCCCGCTCGCGGTAGCGGTCCGCCTGGGTCGCCGCATCAGAGCGACCGCGAGTAGGTGTCGGAGGGGGTCAGGACAGGAATCGTAGAGACTCCTCCCACATGCCGTTCCGCGTTGGCGGTGACGAGTACGTACGATGCGACGCCGCCGGCCCAGCCGTTGCCGTCGGAGACCGGGACGGCCTCGTTGCAGTCCTCGAAGTGGCGGCCGCCGATGCCTTCCAGCTGAGGCGTGGTGGCCAGCGGTACGGAGGTCTCGGCGCCCTGCTGGGGCGACTTGCGGCGCTCGGGCGGGGTCCTGAGGCCGCCGGTGTGGCGCTGGAGGTTGGTGGCGATGGCACCGGGCATGTGGCCCAACTCGCCGACACCCTCGGCACCTGGATGACGGAGTCCAAGCGCTCGCAGCCGTAGGTCGCCGGCGAGTGGTGTCGCATGTCGTGCCATCGCCAACCCAGCGCGTGCAAGGCGTGCCTGTTCCATTCCGTCGCTCGGCGCGGAGCTCGCGACGCGTGCTCGATCGGGGAGCTTTCCCGGCGGACCGGCTTGTCTGTGAGGACCATCCGGTTCTCCTCCGATTCGGGGCTGGTAACGCCGACCACCCGTAGCCCCGCCGGTTATCTGCCCTACGACCTTGACGCACCGCTTCGTCACGAACTCCTGCGCACACTGCGCAGGTTGGGCACGGACCTGCCCACGACGCAACGGGTGCCGGACCGTGAGCTCGTGGTGGCGGAAGTCGCCGCTGCGCACACCGACGCCATGGACATCCGGATCCGAGTGCTGCAACTGCGTCGGAGCATCTGCGGGTCATGGCCGGCCGCGGGTCCAGTCCCGAGGGGACCAAGCTCATGGTTCGCGTGGCCACTCCCGATCTCCCTGATGATCCGACCGTCGAGCAGATCGCCGCCCGGGTGGGGCTCGCCGAGCTGGTCGGCGTTGAGGATTTTCGTGCCCGGATGCGTCGGGCGGCCGTACGCCAGGCCGCCGGCAGCGCGCTCGACGTCGAGTGCGCTGCCGGCGGGGAACTGATGGAGTTCACCCGTCAGAAGGTGGCCGAGGCCACAGAGTCGGGCATCGCCCCGCTCAGCGAGGAGGGCGCGGCCGACGAGCCCCATGCGGCCTGGACGGCGTGCACATCGAGAGGATCACCGAGGCCCAACCCATGGCGCCGGCAACCGCCTTGACGTGCGAACTCGGCCTCTCATCGCCAGGCAATCCGGCCGATGACCGACGTGTGAGTCCCCACCGTCAGCGGCCGGGGATGGACGTACTCCTCGAACGAGGCCAGCACTGTGCCTGTCAGGAAGACGCTCGTCGCCCACACCTCGACCGTTCAGCCGCTTCGAGTCGGCCTGTGAACCGACTGCCGTCCGCCGGGTCGGCAGGCACGCCCGGAGCATCCTGAAGCAGTGGGACGTACCGGAAAGCGACTTCGATGATGTGGAGCTGGTTGTCTCGGAGCCGACGCCCAATGCCCTTGAGTGCGGCGGTAGTTGGAGTCGGTGCGCCGGTTCGTCCTGACACTGTGGCGCTTCCCCGACGCATCCGCCCGACTGACGTACACGATGTCGCTGTCGGCGTCAGTAGACCGGGTTCCAGCCGTCGGTGCCCGCGAGGTATTTCTGGGCGGTGTGGTCGGCCGCCTCGGAAGCGGTCAGCTGCGGGCTGTTGGCGTTGTCTCCGACACCCGCGCCGATGTTGTTGTATTCCTTGAACCGGGCCCACGACCAGGGGTAGTCGGGGGTCATGTCGGTCCAGGGCTGGTCGGCGTCGATGCCCGAGTGGATCGTGCTGTCGCGGACGACCGCCTGGGGCCAGGCGTCCGCCGTGTTGTGCCAGGGCCGGCCGAGGTACATCGTTTTCTCCGGGACACCGTTGGTGAAGATCTCGCTGCCGGTGATCAGGATCCCGTAGTCCTTGCGGTAGTCGGTGTTCGGTGCGAGCACCGTGCCGCCGACCCAGTTGCGCATGGCGATGTCGCACCGGTCGAACACCGCTGTGGCGTTGCCGAAGATGAAGTCGACCGTGCCTTCGACGTAACTGCCGATGAAGTACTGCCGGTTCTGGTCGGTGGCCATCGGCGACTTGACCAGCACCGTGTCCTGGCGGCTGAGGATCCGGACCTGGGTGTAGATCTGCCGGTCGCCTTCGGCGGCCAACGCGACGGCCTGGGTCGAGTAGGCGTCGACCTCGGGGTGGTTCGCCGGGTCGAAGGTGTTCTGGATGGTGATGCCGTCGACCGTGACGCCGGTCGCCTTCACCGTGAGGACTGCGCTGCCCTCGGTGCCGTAGATCGTGCCGGTCGCGGGGTTGGTCATCCCGTGGGCGCGCTCGGCGGTGAGGACGACATCCGTGGCAGAGGTGCCTTGCTCGCCCTTCATGAACAGGTTGGTCCTGCTCGCCGGTACGACGACCGCCTCCGCGTAGGTGCCCTTGGCCAACAGGATGGTGCGCTGGACGCCGTCCGAGGGGGCGGCACTCACCGCGGCCTGGAGGGTCGGGTAGTCACCCATGCCCTCGGGCTCGACGTAGTACGCGTCGTCGTCCTCTTCGAGGAGGCCCTTGCCCTTGGTGTGGGGCAGGTTCGAGTGGTACGCCGTCATCAGCGCCCGCTGGAGGGCGTACGCGGTCGCGAAGACGATCCCGGCGCCGATGTCGAGGGGCGCGGAGAGGGCGACGCCGATGCCCACGGCCGTCACGGCCAGCAGGGTCGCGCTCATCGTGGCCCAGTTGTTGTGCTGTGCCATGGCCTGCTGGGTGACGGTGTACGCCTGCCCGTTGGCGAACGCGGTCACGGTGTCGGCCGCCTGGTTGCGGAACCGGGAGGCTTCGGCGACGCCCACGATGATCTGGAGGATCGCCGATGCCGCGAGCCTGGTCTCGACCTGGTCACCGTCCTGGAGCCGCAGCACCGCCGTGTTGAAACTGGCCGGAGTGATCTGCATGCCGTCGCGGGTGGCGCCCTGTTGTTGGAGATCGCTGTAGTTCGCCAGGCCCTGGAACCGTATGTTCGTGTTCACGAGCGTGGCGTCCGGCAGCTGCACCTCGGAGTCCAGCCTGAAGATGGTGCCCCATTGCGGGGCGCCGGCGCCGTCCTCGACCCCTGCCCGCCAGCCCATGATGTAGGAGTCCGACCGGCGCATGAACACCCGGATGAACTCGGGCCGGTCCTCGGCGTGCAGGTCGATGAGGACGAACGAGGAGGTCCCGTCGATGTCGGTGACGTCCACGGCGGGGCCCGTCGTGTCCGGCCGGTGCCGGCCGGCCCGCATCGCGTTCCTGATGCCGTTGAGCATGCCGGCGTAGCCGGTCTTGGCCTCGTCGGGCTCACTGCTGATCCGCCAGGTGACGTCTGCTCCGGTCGCGGCGGCGGCGCTCGATGCGCCGGTCAGCACCGCTCCGCCGGCGGTCGCGAGGCAGACGGCCGTGGCGGCGGCCAGAAATGATCTACGGGAGGGCCCACTGTGCGTTGTGCTCGTCATGCCGAAAGACTCGGTACGGGGTGCGCTCCGGGTCCATGGGTACTTCTACGGGTCCGACCACCGGCCCGGAACCGGGTATTTGTACGGGGTTGTCCTACGAGGTGACCGCCTGGTTGGCTGTCCACCAGGACGCGATGCGGGCACGGGAGCCGAAGTCGAGCTTGGCCAGGATGTTCTCGACGTGGCCGTCGACCGTGCGCGGTGAGCGTCCGAGCGCGGAGGCGATCTGCCGGTTGCTCATGCCCTCGGCCACCAGCGCGGCCACTTCCTGCTCGCGCCGGGTCAGCGGGCTCGGGACGGCGGCCGTGAGGGTCGGTTCGGACTCGTGTTCGGCGCGCAGGGCGAAGGCGATGGCGTCGTCTGGGCAGCGGTGGTGCCCGCCCTCCGCGAGGAGTTCCTCGTACGCTGCCGGGCCCAGGGTCCGTACGATCTCTTCCTCGCACTGGGCGTGCTGCTGCGCCATGTGCGGGCCGAAGGTCGAGATGGGGGTGTCGATGTCCTGCCACAGGGCACGCGCGGCTCCCAACAGCCGCGCTGCCCGGGGGTGTTCACCGCCCGCGGCGGTGACCCAGGCGAGCTGCTCCAGCATCAGGGCGACCCTGAGGTAGTCGGTGAAGCCCCGCTCGTTCTCCAGCGCGGTGCGGATCATGAGCGCGGCTTCCTTCAGGTCGCCGCGCATCCAGGCGTCGTAGCCGAGCGTCCACTGCGCGTGCGCGCGGACAAGTCGTTCGTCGTGCGCCTCGGCGAGGGCGACCGCCTGTCTGCACGTCTGCGTGGTGCGCGGATCCCCGAGGTGGGACTGGGCGGTGGCCAGCAGAATCAGCGCGTAGACCGCCCCGATCTCCTCGTCGGTCCCCTTGTGGGCGGCCACCGCCTCTTCCAACAGGGGCACAGCCTCCTGCAGCCGGCCGCCGAACAACGCCAACGTGCCGCGCAGGCTGGTGACATGGGCGCACACCACCCGGTCGGCCAGCCGCTCGCCCAGCTCCGCCGCCTCGTCCAACCGCCCGTACGCCGCTTCGTGGTCGCGCTGCAGCACCGCGATCCAGGCGGCGACCCACAACGCCCTGGCCCGGGCCGGGGTGGGTTCGGGTGCGGCGGCGAGGGCCTGGTCGAGCCGATGGCGTCCCTCGCCGAGGAATCCGCCCTCGCACCAGTGGAAGCGCAGCGCGGCGGCCAACTCCAGGGTGGCCTGCGGCTCGCCGCCCTGGTCCAGTGCCGCGCGCAGGTTGGCGTACTCGGCGCGCATCCGCGTCAGGCTCTCCAACTGGCCGGGGCCGTACCAGCCGTCGGCGATGCGCTCGGCGAGAGCCAGACAGAAGGTGTGGTGCCGTCGCCGTATCCGCTGCTCCTCGCCGGACTCGGCGAGCCGTTCCCGGCCGTATCGGCGGATGGTCTCCAGCAGCCGATAGCGCTGCAGGCCCTCGCGCTCGCAGGGCAGGACGACGGACTGGAGGACCAGCCGGTCGAGGAGTTCGAACACCTCGTCCCGGCCGATGCCGTCGCCCGCACAGACGGCCTCGGCCGCGTCGAGGCCGAAGTCGTCGGCGAAGACCGACAGCCGGTTCCACAGCAACCGTTCGGCGGGGGTGCACAGTTCGTGGCTCCAGTCGATCAGTCCACGCAGCGTCCGCTGGTGCGGCCGGGCGACCCGGCTGCCGTTCACGAGCAGCTTGAAACGGTCCTCCAGCCGGTTCAGCGCCTCGTCGACGGTGAGGGTCCGCAGCCGGGACGCGGCCAGTTCGATGGCCAGCGGCAGCCGGTCGAGGTCGTCGCACAATCTCAGGACCTGGGCACGGTTGCCGTCGGTGATCCGGAACTCCGGGCGTACGGCGGTGGTCCGGTCCCGCAGGAGTTCCACCGCGTCGTCCGGCGCCAGCGGAGGCACGGCGACGACGTGCTCGCCGTAGATGCCCAGCGCCTGACGGCTCGTCGTCAGAATGCGCAGCCCGGGCGAGGCCGACAGCAGCCGATGGGCCAACTCGGCGCAGGCGTCGACGAGATGCTCGCAGTTGTCCAGGACGATGAGCGGACCGCGTCGCATCAGAAACGCGGCGAGCTGGTCGATGACGGGTCGGGTGCCCAGGTCCGGCACCCCCAGTGCGGTCGCCGTCGCGTTCGCCGCCGACTCGGGGTCCCGCACCGGGGCCAGGTCCACCAGCCATACCCCGTCCGCGAAATCGGCGGCCGACGCGGCGGCCACCACCAGCGCGAGTCGTGTCTTGCCCACCCCGCCGGCACCGGTGAGCGTCAGCAACCGTGTCGTCCCCAGCCGGCGGCGGACTTCGGCGAGATCCGCGCGCCGGCCCACGAACGTGGTCAGAGCCGCCGGCAGATTCCCCGCACCCGGTATCTGGATGGTCATGTTCCTACTCGCCTTTCAACGGCTCGCACTCGTCCTGGTACATCGAGGACTCCGGCGCGGTGGCAGCACGCTTCGTTGCGGGCGGTCGGGCGGTGAGCGGATCGCTTCTCAGAACATCGTGTTGTCGTTGGCCGAGGTCGCCGGCACGTCCTGGATGACGTCCCAGTGTTCGACGATCTTCCCGTCACGGACCCTGAAGAGGTCGAGGACGGCCTGGCCGCGCTGGCCGGGGGCGCCGATGTAGTGGCCGTGGACGGCGACGAGGTCGCCCTCGGCGATGACGCGCTTGATGTCGTACGTGGCGTCGGGGAACTGCTGGTAGCTCGCGGCGAGTGCGGCCTTCAGGTCCTGCGAGCCGTTGGGGAACTGCGGGCTGTGCTGCTGGTAGCCCTTGGCGACCACGTAGGCGTCGACGGCGGAGACGTCCTTCTTCACCCCGACGCGCTCGACGTAGTCGGTGACCAGCTTCTTGTTGTACGCCGTGAGCCGCTCGGGACCCGGCCGTTCGGTCCGCGGACTGGAGACGGTGGAGAACATGTCGTTGCCGTTGGCCGTGGTCGCCGGCACCTCCTGCCCGACGTCCCAGTGCTCGGCGATCTTCCCGCCCTGGAAGCGGAAGATGTCGATGACGGCGTTGCCGCGGGTGCCCGGAGTCGCGACGACGTTGGAGTGCACCAGGACCAGGTCGCCCTCGGCGATGACCCGCTTCACGTCGTACGTGGCGTCCGGGAACTGCTGGTGGAAGCCGGGGGCGAGGTTCTTCAGGGTCTGCGAACCGTTGGGGGCGAGCGGGTTGTGCTGGATGTAGTCGGCGCGTACGAAGCGGTCGACGACCGAGGTGTCGCCGCGTTCGAACACGCCCTTGAGGACATGGACGGCGACGGACTTCTCGTAACCGAGCCGGGCGTTGTCGCCGTGGCCCGCGGTGTGGTGCGCCGCGCCGGACGCGAACGGTGCCGGTGCCGCCGTGGCGGGCACGGCCGCTGTCGCGGCGAAGGCGCCGGCGACGAGTCCGGTGGCGAGGATCCTGCGAGCGGTTGAGTTGATGGCCATCATGCGCTGCTCCGATATCAGGAAAGGAGAAAGGGGGTGAGTGGATTCATCGCCCACGACGCCCCCGTGTCAACTTCAAGCTTGTACTCAACCTAACGTCGATGACTTCAAGCTAAAACTCATTGTGGCGCGGATCACTTCACGCTTGTAGTAAAGTCGCGGCATGGGGAACACGCAGGAGCCGCGGTGGCTCGACGCGGAGGAACAGCAGAGCTGGCTCACATTCGCGTACATGCTCATCCGGCTGCCAGCCGCCCTGGACGCGCAGATGCAACGCGACGCCGGCATCAGCCAGTTCGAGTACCTGGTGATGGCCGGGCTGTCCATGTGCCCCGGGCACACCCTGCGCATGAGCGACCTGGCCGACTTCACCGCCAGCAGCCTCTCCCGGCTGTCCAACGTCGTCGGCCGACTGGAGAAGCGCGGCTGGGTGACCCGCACCCCCGACCCCTCGGACGGCCGCTACACCCGGGCCGTGCTGACCGAGCAGGGACGCGAGAAGGTCGTCGCCAGCGCTCCCCCGTACGTCGAAGAGGTCCGCCGCCTCGTCTTCGACCCGCTGAACACGGCACAGCAGCGGCAACTGCGCGAGATCAGCCGCCGCATCCTGCACGCCAATGACCCCGACGACCCCTGCATCGACGATCCCCTCGGGGCACTCAGGGACGCGGCGGGCCCCGCCACACCGCCCGCCTGAACACAGCAGCCCACGCTCCTCTCCGGCGGAGCCGGCCGAGGTCCGCGGCGGGCAGGCACTGGGTCAGAGTTGATCGCGGAGCGGAGCGGCCGACTGCCGACCCCGAAGGATCCGGGTGTCCTCCGTCCTGGCGGTGCCTACGGCACGCTCCGGGCGGCCGGTGTCGGGCAGGGACCTCCGAAATGCCTGCGCCTCAGCTCCTGGCGTCGATGATGACGGCCTTGACCTGGGTCCAGTCCTCGACGGCGTCGGGGCCCATGCACCGTCCGAAGCCGCTGTTCTTGTAGCCGCCGAACGGTGTGCCGATCGACCCGGTCGGGCCACCGTCACCAACGGTGTTGACGGCGACCTGCCCGGCCTCGACCCGGCGGGCGAGCCGCACCGCGCGGCTGACGTCCTGGGTCCAGATGCTCGCGGTGAGGCCATAACGGGTGCCGTTGGCGATGGCGACGGCCTCTTCCTCGTCCTCGTAGGTGAGTACGGAGAGCACCGGACCGAAGATCTCCTCCTGGGCGATACGCATCTCGGGACGCACCCGGTCGAAGAGCGTCGGCTCGACGAAGTACCCGTTGTCGTACGGGACTTCGGTGAGCTTGGCGCCTCCGACGACCACCTCGGCGCCCTCCTCGCGGCCGACAGCCAGATAGTCCAGCACCCGCTTCTCCTGGCGGGCGTTGATCAGTGGGCCCATGTCGACCTGCTGGTGCCACAGGCCGACCCGGACCGCCCGGAAGCGCTCGGCGAGCATCTCGACCACCTGGTCGTGGAGCGCGGAGGCGACCAGCAGCCGCGAGCCGGCGGCGCACACCTGGCCGCTGTTCATGACGATGCTGCGCACGATCGCCGGTACAGCCTTGGTGAGATCGGCGTCCGGCAGCACGATCTGCGGGGACTTCCCGCCCAACTCCAGTTGCAGCGGTATGAGGTTGCGGGCGCAGGCCGTCATCACGGCGGAGCCGGTCGCCGGTGAGCCGGTGAAGCTCATCTTGCGGATGCCGGGGTGCGCCGGCAGTGCCGCGCCCGCCTCCGCGCCGTATCCGGTGACGACGTTGAGCACCCCGGGCGGTATGCCCGCCTCCAGGGCGAGCCGGGCCAGGTACAGCGCGGTCAGCGGAGCGTCCTCGGCCGGCTTGAGGACGACGGTGTTCCCGGCGGCCATCGCGGGAGCGGTGTTGAAGACGGTCATCGGGCCGGGTGCGTTCCACGGGATGATCGCGCCCACGACACCGAACGGCTCGCGCAAGGTCAGGCCCAGGACATCGGGGGAACGCGTGGGAAGCGTGTGTCCCAGGATCTTGTCGGCCTTGCCGGCCAGGAAGGTGAGTCGCGCCGCGATCGGGGAGGGGCCCACCGGGTGGCCGACCTCGACGGCCTCCAGCTCGTTGATCGCCGCGTCGTGTTCTCGTACCGACTCGGCCCAGCGGTAGAGGAGTTCACCACGTCGGGCGGGGCTCGTGTCGCGCCAGGCGGGCAGCGCCTCCTCGGCGGCCCGTACGGCGTCGTCGACGTCCTCGGCGGTGCCGCGCGGAACTCGGCCCAGTACCGCGCCTGTTGCCGGATTGACCACATCGATCGTGGACTTGGTGCGCGCGGGTACCCACTCGCCACCGATGAGGTGAGTGCCGTCGGCGAGCAGCGCGGAGATGTCGAGCGGGGCGGGTGCGGTGGTGGTCATCGAGTTCCTTGCGTGGGAAGGGAGTTGACGGGCCCTGCGGCGATCTCGTCGTAGCGGTGGCAGGCGACGGCGACGCCCCCGTGGTCGACCGGTTCGGGGACGGTAGACCAGCACGTCTCCTGGGCGAACGGGCAGCGGGGTGCGAAGTCGCAGCCGTTGCTCGTCCTTCCCTGGGGCGGGGTGGCGGAGACCGTGCGCCGTCGCTCCGCCTGGCGGCGGCGCTGGATCACCGGATCGGGGACCGGTGCCGCGGCGAGCAGCGCGCGGGTGTACGGGTGGCCCGGCTCGTCGGCGACCTGGGATGCCGGGCCGTGCTCGACCACCCGGCCGCTGTAGAGGACGACGATCCGGTCGCTGAGGTAGCGCACCACGGACAGGTCGTGTGAGATGAACAGGTAGCTGAGTCCCCGGGTGCGCTTCAACCGGGCCAGCAGGTTGAGCACTTGGGCCTGCACCGAGAGATCCAGGGCGCTGACCGCCTCGTCACAGACGATGAAGTCGGGCTCCATGACCAACGCCCGTGCGATCGCGATGCGTTGGCGCTGGCCGCCGGAGAAGGACGCCGGGTAGCGGTGTGCGGCACCCGGCGGAAGACCCACGTCGTCGAGTGCGCGCAGCACTCGCTCCCGCATGGCGTCCGCGGGCAGCCCGAGGTTGTGGTGCAGGGCCTCGGAGAGCGTGTCGCCCACGGTGTGGGCCGGGTTCATGGAGCCGTAGGGGTCCTGGAACACCACCTGCATCCGGCGGGCGAGCAACTGGCGGTCCGCGCGCGAGCTGTGGGTGATGTCGACGCCGTCGAAGGCGACGGTGCCGCCCGTCGCGGGCACGAGTCCCAGGATCGCCGAACCGATGGTGGACTTGCCGGAGCCGGACTCTCCCACCAGCCCCACGGTCTCCCCGCGGCGCACGGTCAGGTCGACACCGCGTACGGCGTGCAGGTCGCCGCCCCGACGGCGGGGCCGGTGGTAGGCGACGTTCAGGCCGCGTACTCGCAGGAGACCCGTGTCCGTGGCCGGCAACAGGGCGGTGCCCCCGGTGTGTTCGGTCATTGTGCTCCTTCTCCGATCAGTTCGGCGGGCCGGATGCACCGCGTCGACCGTTCCAGCTCGGCGAGTCGGGCGATGACGACGGGCTTCTCACGGCAGGCGTCGGTCACCCGGGGGCAGCGGTTCTGGAAATGGCAGCCCACGGGCCACTGGGTGGGCGGTGGCACGGCACCCTCCACGGAGGGCAGCGGCTCGCCCGGCACTGCGTGGTGCGGGTCGGACCTGAGCAGCCCCGCCGTGTAGGGGTGGGCCGGTGCGGTGACCATCGCGGTGACCTCGGCCTCCTCGACGACCTCGCCGGCGTACATCACCACGGCGCGGTCGCACAGGTCGGCCAGGACGCCCCAGTCGTGGGTGATGAGGATGACGGCCGTGCCGGACTTCTGGAGTTCGCGCAACAGGTCGAGGATCTCGGCCTGCACGGTCACGTCGAGGGCGGTCGTCGGCTCGTCGGCGATGACCAGGACGGGGTCTCCGGCCAACGCGGCCGCGATGCCCACACGTTGGGCCATGCCGCCGGACAACTGGTGCGGGTAACTGGCCGCCACCCGCGCCGGATCGGGCAGCCGTACCCGCTCGAAGAGTTCGAGCGCACGCCGCCGGGACTCCTTGCGTGTGCATCCGGTGTGGACGCGGACGGCCTCCGCGACCTGGGCGCCCGCGGTGAAGGACGGGTCGAGGCTGGAGACGGGATCCTGGGAGACCCAGCCGATACGGCGGCCTCGTACGCGGCGCATCGACGCGGTGTCGGCGTGAGCCAGGTCGGTGCCCTCGAAGTGGATGGAGCCCGTGGTGATCTCGCCGCCCGCGGGCAGCATGCCCAGCAGCGAGGTCGCCGTGATCGTCTTGCCGCAGCCGGTCTCGCCGACGATGCCCAGGATCTCGCCCGCCTTCAGATCGAAGGTCACGTCACGGATGACCTCGGTCGACGTGCCGTCGATGGGCAGGGCAACGGTCAGTCCGCGCACGGACAGCAGCGCCCCCTCCGCGGGTGCGAGCGCCGACGTGGTCGTCCTCGGCGCCCGCAGGAGTGCCTCCCGGGCGGCCCGGCGACGGGACGGCGGCGGGGTGGACGGGGGCGAGTACCGCTCGGCCAGCGTGTCGCGCAGGCCGTCGCCGAGCAGGCCGAGTGCCAGGATGAAGCTGATGATCATGGCGCCGGAGGGCACCAGGAGCCACGGGTCGGTGCCGACGTTCTTCGACGCCTCGGCGATCATGCCGCCCCAGCTGGCCCGGGTGGTACCGAGGCCGAGGAAGCCGAGCCCGGTCTCCAGCAGTACCGCGTACGCGCCGTAGACCGATGCCTGGACCAGGACCACTCCGGTGACGCGGGGCAGGACATGTCGGCGGATGATGACCCGGTCCCGGAGGCCGTTCGCGACGGCGGCTCGGACGTACAGCTCTTCCTTCACGCCCAGCGTGGCCGAGCGGACGACCCGGGCGAGCAGGGGTGCGCCGAGGAGACCGTTGGCGGCCATGGCCGCGCTCTCGTTGTTGGTGAAGACCGAGAGGACCACCAGCAGCACGATGATGACGGGCACTGCGGAGATCAGGTCGGCGCTCTTGACGACGAGCCGGTCGAACCAGCCGCCCCGGTAGCCGGCGATCATGCCGGCCGGGACGCCGATGGACAGATAGACGACCAGCGTGATCAGCACGCCGAGCAGGGTGATCTGCCCGCCGTGCATCAGCCGGCTCAGTACGTCCCGGCCCAACTCGCCTGTGCCCAGCCAGTGGGCGCCGCTCGGACCGCTCAACGCGGCGCTCAGGTCCTGCTGGTCGGGGTCGTAGGGGGCGATCCAGTCGGCCAGGACGGTGACCAGGACGACCAGGAGCAGATAGCAGGCGGAGACCAGCGCCGCCCGTTTGCGAACGAACCTCTTCATGTCCGCACCTTCGGGTTGAGCATCGTGTACACCACTTCGATCAGCAGGTTGATCAGCATCACGGTCACCGTGAACACCAGGGCCACTCCCTGGACCATGGGGATGTCCTGGGTGGAGGCGGCGGTCACGGCCAGGCCGCCCAACCCCGGCATCACGAACAGGGTTTCGGCGAGCACGGTCCCGCCGAACAGGGTCACGACGACCACGCCGAGGACGGTGACGATCGGCGCCGCCGCGTTGCGCAGCACATGCCGGAAGATCACCGACCGTTCGGGGATGCCGCGGGCCCGCAGCACCCGGACGTAGTCGCGGTTCAACTGGGTCAGCACCCCGTCGCGGGTCTGCTTGGCCACTGGTGCCGTCGCGGGTACCCCGAGGGTGAGCACCGGCAGGACCAGCGACTCGAACCACTGCACCGGGGACTCGGTGAACGGGACGTACCCCGTGGCCGGGAAGAGCGGCAGCTGTACGGCGAAGGCGGTCATCAGGACGAGCCCGAACCAGAAGTTCGGCACGGCCAGTCCGACCAGTGCGAGGCCGTCGACCGCCCGGCCCAGCACGCCGCCCTTGAGGGCGCTGAGGACACCGAGCGCGACGCCCGCGACCGCCGCGACGAGGATCGCGCCGCCGATCAGCGACAGGGTGACCCCGAGGCGGGAGGTGAGCTGGTCGCTCACCGGCACGCCGGAGGTGATCGAGTCGCCGAGGTTGCCGTGCAGGGCGGCGGTCAGCCAGTCCCAGTAACGGACCGGCAGGGAGTGGTCGAGTCCGAGCTGCTGGTCAAGTGCCTCGACCTGGGCGGGACTTGCGTTGGCGCCCAGGATGGTGCGGCCGGGGTCGCCCGGGACCAAGCTGGTCAGGACGAACGTCAGGACGGAGACGCCGAACACCACGGGGACGGCGCCGACGAGCCAACGGAACAGGATCCTGTGCATCTCACCTCACTGCTTTCCGAGGCCGGGCGGCCCCTGGTCGTCGCAAGAGGCCGCCCGTGACCGCTACTTGGTGGCGTAGAAGGCCAGCGGGCTGGCGAAGGGCGCGCCCGCGCTGACCTTCACCCCGCCGACGCCGGGCCGGACGTAGTAGTTGACCGGGGTGAAGGCGACCGGGGCGAACCAGGCGTTCTGCACCAGGTATTCCTGCATCTGCCTGTCCAGGTCGGCCCGCGTCGTGGCGTCGGCCGCGGCGGCCTTGTTGTAGAGGCCGGTCAGCTCCGGGGACGTGGTACCGAAGCCGTTGAAGACCTTCGAGCCGGGCATGAACAGGTCCTGGCCCTCCAAGAACATGGGCTCCTCGGTGAAACCGCCTGAGACCGCCGGGTACTTGTGGTTGGTCTCGTTCTCCACGAACGAGGTGATGCTGGTGACGGCGGTGACCTTCACCTTGATGCCGACCTTCGACAACTGACCGGCGATCGCCTCGGCCATCGTGTCGAAGCCGACGAACGTGGCGGCGAGTACGGGCAGTTGGAAGCCGTTCGGATAGCCGGCCTCCTTCAGCAGCTCCTTCGCCTTCGCGGGGTTGTACGTGTAGTGGTCCGCGTAGTCCGGCGCGTAGCCGTCACCGCCCTTGATCACGGTCTGCACGGTCGGCGTCCCGCTGGAGCCGAGCAGCGCCTTGGTGACCGCGTCCCGGTCGATCGCGTAGTTGATCGCCTGGCGGACGCGGACGTCCCCGAGCGGCTTGGACACCTCGCCGCCGCGGTCGATGAGGCTCAGTCCCTGGAGGATCACCGGCAGTCCGACGGTGGACATCCCAGCGGACTTGGCGGAGGCGGCGGAGGTGTAGTCGCCCTTGTAGACGTCGATCTGGCCCGTCTTCATGGCGTTGACCGCGGTCTGGCCGTTCTGGACGATCTTGATGACGATCTTCTTGTAGTGCTGCTTGGCCTTGTCGTAGTAGGCCGGGTTGGCCGTGTAGGTGTAGTGGTCGCCGGCCACGCTGTCGGAGGGCTCGTAGATGTAGGGGCCCGCACCCTGGCTGGTGGCGGTCGGCGTCAGCTTCGACGCGCCGGCCAGGCCCTTCGGGCTGATGATCTGGCCGATGCCGTAGGACTGGGTCAGCAGGGTCGGCAGGATCGGGTTGGGCTCGGCCAGCTTGATGGTCAGCGCCAGCGGACCCGTGGCCGTGATCGTCGCGTCCGTCAGGTAGTGGGCCTGGTTGCCCTGGGCCGTCTTCGCGTACTCCAGCGAGGCCTTCACCGCGTCCGCGGTCACCGCGGTGCCGTCGGCGAACTTCACTCCGGACCGCAGCGTGATCGACAGCTCCTTGTTGCCCGACCCCACGTACTTCCAGGACTTCGCGAGCGCCGGCTGCACCTCGCCCGCCGGGGAGAGGTAGAACAGCGACTCGTACGACAGCATCGTGAAGTCGACGAACCCGAGGTCCAGGCTGCCAGGGTTCATCGAGGGCGGGGCCTGCTGCTCGGCGACGGTGAGGGTGTCGCCGGGGACGGCCTTGCCGGTGCTGCTCCCGGCGCCAGCGGCGGCACCGCCGGCGGCTCCTCCGCAGGCCGCCAGCGTGAGGGACAGAGCGGCGCACAGGCCGGCGAGGCCGGCGCGGGGACGGTGTGTTCTGGAGCTGGGCACGTGCGCTGCCACATCGTGGAAGTTCATGGCTCTCCTTGCTCGGAGCTCGGCGGGGCATGGCCGTGGGCGGCTGCCGAACGCCACGGCGGGCCCGTCACAGCGGTGGAGACCGGGACGGGCGAACAGCTCAGGGGGGAGGTAGTGCACTGGGCGTGGCCGGACGAGGACGACGATGGTCGCGCTGTCCTGGCGGCGCCCGGAAGGGCATCGCCGGCGCCTGTTCGCAGGAGTGGGCGAGTCGGCCGACAGACCGAAGGGGGGAGGGCGGGTTGGTCGCTGGGTACCGCCGCGCGGTGGCAGAGAAGGCCGTGCCAGGCCGGCGGTGCGGATGAGCGGCAACGAACCGGAGGTGCTCCCGCTGCTCGCGAGGGTCGTACTCAGGTGCTGCGGCTGGGCCTCATCGGGGGCTGGCCGGTGAGTCTGGGCAGAGGGGCGCCATGTACACCGACGGCGGATGAGACGCGATCGGCCCAGTGCTGTAACCCTGCTGAAACGACGCGTTCGTGTCTACAGGTCGTGCATGACGAAAAGGGCGACCAGGGCGACCAGGGCGACCAGGGCGACCAGGGCGACCAGGGCGACCAGGGCGACCAGGGCGCAGCATAAGCGTGCGGATCCCGTTGGGTGCGATGGCCGCGTTCCGGAAGGGACCGCGCGCGGTGCGGGCGTGCGTCGCCCACCGGAACAGACACACGACCGGGAAGGAGGCGGCGGTCAGCCCAGCAGGCCGTGCAGGGCCTGTGCCGTGGTGCGGACCAGGTCGGTCCAGCCCAGGAACGTCTCGCGGGACTCCGCGTAGGTGATGGTCGAGATGCTGACGCCGCCGACGACGACGCCTCTGGAGTCGCGGACCGGGGCGCCGAGGCAGCGGACGCCGATCTCGTTCTCCTCCTCGTCGAGGGCGAAGCCCTGTTCGCGCACGGTGACGAGTTCCGCGCGCAGGGCGTCGAGGTCGGTGAGGGTGTGTTCCGTACGGATCGGCAGCCCCACGCGCTCCACCAGCGTGGTCAGTTCGTCGTCGCCCAGGCCGGCGAGGATGCACTTGCCGATCGACGTCGCGTGCAGCGGCAGGTGCATGCCCACCCGGGAGGACGTCTGCACCGGGCCCGGACCCGCCACCTTGATGAGGCAGGTGGCGGCGTCCCCGGTGCGCACCCCCAGGTGCACGGTGGTGCCGACGCGCCGACTGAGCACTTCGAGCTCGGCGCGCATCACCTGGTCCTCCTCACAGCCCTGGGTCACCTTCGCGGCGAGTGCCCGCAGCCGTGGTCCGGGGCCGTAGCCGCCGGTGCCGTCGGAGGCCAGGAACGACTGCGCCACCAGGTTCTGCAGGATGCGGTGCGCGCTGGCCTTCGGCACCCCGGCCGCCGCCGCGACTTCGCCCAGCCGGTGCGGATATCCGGGCGCCACGGCGGCCTCCAGCAGGTTGAGCGCCTTGTCGGTGGCGTTGCCCGCGAGGGAGCTGCGCCCCCCGCGACCGCCGGTCTGCGAGTCCTCCGAAATTTCGATCCCGGCCATTGACAGGCTCCCGCCTCACGGTTTCACTGATGAACGTTCCACCACAAGATACAGCATTCCACGTAATGGAACACCGGGGCGGCGGGCCGGAGGGCTGCCGTCGCCCGCCTCGGAGAGCCCCGGTCCCTGCGTGAGACCCCCCGAGAGGACACAACCGTGGTGCAGAAGGTTCACCAGGTAAGCACGACGCCGCAGCAAATGGCAGAGATCGAACAGCAGTGGATCGACCCGGTCCAGGAGGACCAGGAACTCACCACGTTCCAGCTCTACCCCCAGCCCTCCCGCGGCACCACCGATGCCGAGGGCAGCTACCAGCTGTACCTGCCGCCGCAGTACGAGACCGAGCCCGAGCGGCACTTCCCCGTCATTTACTGGCTGCACGGCGGGTTCGGCAACGCCCGTCAGGGTTCGGACATGGTTGCGCGCATCGACAAGGCGATCCGGAACGACGTGATGCCCCCGGCGATCGTCGTCCTCCCCCAGATCCTGCCGATCGGCTGGTACGTCGACTCCAAGGACGGCGCCCGCCCGCTCGCGCAGATCACCGCCTTCGACCTGGTCCAGCATGTCGACAGCACCTACCGGACCATTCCCGAGGCGCGGGCCCGTACCGTCGAGGGCTTCTCCATGGGCGGTTTCGGCGCGCTGCACCTCGGCCTCAAGTACCCGAAGATCTTCGGAAAGGTGTCGGCGGTAGGCCCCGCGATCCTGCGCGACCTCAAGGACGAACCCGCCGACCGGGTCAACAACACCTACTTCGGCGACCAGGAGTACTACGACGCCTGCGGCCCCTGGAGCCTGGTGCTCGCCAACGCTCCCGAACTGCGCCGCACGAGCCAGGTGCGACTCCTGTCCGGCTCGCTCGACGTCCGCCTCGCCCCGACCATCCGCGCACTGGACGCCCGCTTCACCGAACTCGGCGTACCGCACGACTTCTTCGAGGTCCAGGACAAGGACCACGAGTACGCGGACATCATGGACGGCTACGGCGACGCGTACTACGCCTGGTGGCGCACCGCCTGACCGAAACGAACGGACTCAACAGCCGCACCCCTTCCAGATACCTCGTCGCTGTCTCCACCATGTCGACGTGATTCCCCGGCGTGATCGCCGGTTCCCCCGCACAATCCGCCGACCGGCCGGTGACCACCTCCCCGCCGGTCGGGCCGGGCAGCCGGTACCCCGCCACGCCTTCCGCCGCCGACCCGCGCGGCGTCCCCAACAGCCGTACGGCCAGGCCGTGTTCGAGGCGTGCTGGCCCATCCAGAAAGGAACGATCCCATGAGCTCTCCGGGTCGCACGGTGCACACGGAGTACGGCCGTGTCTCCGGCATCCCGGCGCTGCTGCCCGGCGTCACCGTATATAAGGGGGTGCCCTACGCGGCGAGCACGGAGGGCCCGCGCCGCTGGCGTCGCCCGGTACCGCCGCAACCGTGGGACGGGGTACGACCGGCCGCGGTCTTCGGTCCCATCTGCCCGCAGCCTCCCTCCGACCTCGCCGATCCGGCGCTGCCGCGTGGCGAGGACTGTCTGAACCTCAACCTCTGGACGGCCAACGGCCCGGCGGACGAGTTGCGGCCCGTCCTGGTCTGGCTGCACGGTGGCCGCTTCCTCTACGGCTCCGGCGCCGACCCGCAGAGCGACGGTTCAGCTCTGGCCGCCAAGGGCTTGGTCGTTGTCACCGTCAACAGCCGGCTCGGTGTGCTGGGCTTCCTGGCGATGCCCGAGCTGAGCGCCGAGTCGGTGGACGGGGCCTCCGGCAACTACGGGCTGCTCGACCAGATCGAGGCTCTGACCTGGATACGGCGCAACATCGCGGCGTTCGGCGGCGACCCCGGCCGGGTCACCGTCGCCGGGCAGTCCTCGGGCGCGGCCTCGGTGATGGACCTGGTCTACTCGCCGCTCACCAAGGGCCTGTTCCACGGGGCGATCGCCGACAGCGCCGTACTCCACCCGAAGGACCCGGCGATCGCCACCCTCGCCCCATCGCACCGGCGCCTCGACCGGGCCGAACGCGAAGGCGCCGCCTACGCCGAGGAGCGCGGCGCCACCACGCTCCGCGAGCTGCGGGCGCTGCCGGTCGACACCCTGGTGGAGGGCAGCACGGCGAACGACCCGGAGATCCCCGGTTCCCCGCCGCCCCCGCTGTTCCGGCCCGTGGTCGACGGCTGGGCGCTGCCCCGCACCTACGCCGAAACGCTCGCCGCCGGTGCCCAGAACGACGTCCCGCTCATCGTCGGCAACAACCGCGACGAGAGCGGCGCGGGACCGGGAACCCGGCTGACCGTGGCGGCGTACGAACGCAACGCGGCCCGACGCTACGGGGAGTTCACCGAGGAGTTCCTGACCCTGTATCCGGCGACGACGGACGCCGAAGCGACCGAGCAGCACAACGCGGCCCGCAGCGACACGGCCCGCACCAGCACCCATCTCTGGGTCGGCGAGTGGGCGCACCGCGCCAGGAGCCCCGTCTTCACCCACTTCTGGACCCGCACCCCACCCGGCGCCGACGGCGAGGCGCGCGGTGCCTTCCACGGATCCGAAATCCCTTACCTGCTCGGCTCGTTGGACGCGCTGGACCGGTCCTGGACCGAGACGGACCGGCACACCGCCGCGCTCCTCACCGGGTACGTCAGCCGTTTCGCGACCATCGGCGACCCGAACGGCCCGGGCCTCCCCGCCTGGCAGCCGACCCGCCCGCAGGTGCGGGAGGTCTTCGAGAGCGGCCACGGCTGGGCGCCGATCCCGCTTGCCGAACCGGCGAAGGCCGACTTCCACCGACGGTTCCTCTTGGCACAGAGCACGGCCTGGTGAACCCCATCCGAAAGGAACCACGGACATGCGACTGACCCCGCTGACCAGCCTGACCCCCGAACAGACCGAGTTGCTCGAAACCATCGTCGGCGCCGGCGTGGAACCCCCGCCGCCCTTCCTGGTCTGGGCGCGCAACATGGAACTGGCCCACTGGGTCGAGAACCTCGGCGCGTACTGCCGCAACGAGTCGCGATTCCCGCAGCGGCTGCGGGAGTTGAGCGTGCTGATCGTCGGGCGCCACTTCGACAGCCAGTCCGCCTGGAACGCCCACTACGAGCAGGCGATCGTGGAGGGCGTCCCGGCCGAGTGCCTGGACCGCATGGCACGTGGCGAGGACCCGGGGTTCAAGGCCGAGGACGAGCGCCTCTTCCACGCGTTCGCGCACGAGATGCTGGAGGAGCACTTCGTCTCGGAGGAGACGTACGGCGCCGCGCTGGCGCTGTTCGGCGAGGACGGCCTGCTGGACCTGATCGGCTGCGTCGGCAGCTTCAGCATGTCCGCGATGATGCTCAACGCCTTCCAGATCTCGCTGCGGGACTACCTGCCGAGGCCGTTCGCGGAGATCGACGGCTTCCGGCGCCTTCCCTCGGACGACTGACCACATCCAGCAGGCGAACGAAAGGATGTGGCCGATGCCGCACTCCCCCCTGGACCTTCTCGACGACCTCCTCGACCAGGACGGCGTGGCGACCGCGGCGCACCGGTTCGTCCTCGGCGGCCCCTTCGGAGCGGAGCCGGCCGAGGACTCCTCCGAACGGCTCTCCCACTTCGCCGACGCCGGCGGTCTCCTGGTCGAGACCTCGCACAGCTATGCGGGCGGCCGGGCCGAGGCGGCCGTCGGCCAGTGGCTGCGCAGGAACCCCGGAACGCTCGCCGTGACCACCAAGATCGGTCACGACACCACCGGCCAGGACATCCCGCTCGGCCACGAGAACGTGCATGACCACGTACGGGCCTCGCTGGACAACCTCGGCGTCGAGGTCATCGACCTCCTGCTGTACCACTGCGACGATCCGGTCCGGCCCGTCACCGAACTCGCCGACACCCTCGTGAGCCTCGTCGAGGCCGGACACGTCCGCCGCGTCGGCGTCTCCAACTGGCGGGCGGAGCGCCTGACTTCACTCGCGCACGAGCTGGCCGAACGGGGGCACACCCTCGTGGCCAGCTACCAGTTCAGCCTCGCGGAACCCGATCCGGCACTGCTGGAGGGCAGTCTCCACGCCGACGCCGCCCTCCTCGGTGTCGTCCGCGAACACCGCCTGCCCCTGCTCGGCTGGTCCTCACAGGCCCGTGGGTTCTTCGCACGCACCGGGACACAACAGGTCAACGGCCGGCCCGACCCGTACGACACCGAGGACAACCGGGCCCGGCGCCGCCGCTGCCGCGAACTCGCCGGACAACTCGGCACCCGGCCCGAGACCGTCGCCCTGGCCTGGACCCTCCACCACCCCGGCATCTGGCCGTCGATCGGCCCCAGAACGACCGAGCAGCTCGACCGGTCGCTCGAAGCCCGACGCCTCAACCTGACCAGTGCTCAGGTGCGCTGGCTCCGGCACGGCGGGTGAGCCCTCCATGGCGGTCCGGGCGGACGGGGCGACCGGTACGCCCGGACCGCCATGCCTTCAATCCGCACCCCGAGGACCGACACGTCACGTGGGCCTGATGGCGCATTCGCGAGACTCTCCGGCCGAGGCCCTTCGCGGGTCCCCGCCACGTGGGCCCGAGCCGTCGGCCTAGCGGTACACCTCCATCGTCGCCGTGCAGCGGAGGTTGCCCAGTTCGGTGTTCCGGCCGCTGGCGATGCAGGTGTTGTGCGGATTCGTGTCGCCGCTGCCCGTGGCCTTGAGGTCGGTCCGTGAAGCGCTCGGACCCCTGTCACTCACCGAGAACCGGCAAGGTCCGTGCGCGAGCGCGGTAGGACGACCGATGTCCGGGACCGCGTCGGTGGTCGTTCCGTATGCCCGGAGGTGATCACCGACGCCCGCGCCTCACGGTCACGACGTTCCGAAACTCACGCCCTCCCGTTCCTTCAACCAGGCCACGCTCTCCGCTACCAGGTCGAAGATGTCCGCCCCTTCCGCGATGCCGTCCGCCTCGATGATGTGTACGCGGATCGAGTCCCGGCCGGCGTCGAGTGCGTCCGCGAGGGCCACCGAGCCCTGTCCGGCGGGGACTTGGGGTTCGCCACGGACCGCCGGGCCGTCCTTGACGTGGACGAGTTCGACGCGTTCGCCGAGCCTGGCGACCACCTCGGCGGGGACCTGGCCCGCGGTCTGTGCCCAGTAGAGGTCGACCTCGGCGACGATCGACGGGTCGAGGGAGTCCCACAGGACGTCGTAGCCGTAGCGGCCGTCGTCGAGCAGGGTCCACTCCCAGAAGTGGTTGTGGTAGCCGACCCGCAGGCCGTGGACGGCCGCGGCCTTGGCCAGGGCGTTGAAGCGGTCCGCGTACCGGCGCACTCCGTCGGCCGAGACCAGGGCGTCGCGGGTGAATCCGGGGAGTGCCTCGGGAGTCGAGGCGATGGCGATGGGCACGCCCGCCTCGGCCATCTCCTCGAAGAACCAACCTGGATCCTCCGCGTCGGGCAGGCGTGCGTGCGTCGAGGAGACCGTGAGGCCGGCCGCGTCGATGTCGGCCTTCAGGGAGCGTGCCTCGGCCAGGCGCGCGTCGCGGGTCAGTTCGGTGCGGCCGAGACGGAAGGGTTCCACGGAGGTCACCCCGAGGTCGGCGATCCTGGCGAGCGTGGCGGGACGGTCCTCCAGGACGTTCATCAACGTGTAGAGCTGCAGGCCGATGTCCGGCATGCCAAGTTCCAATCTGTCGGGGCCACTTGGTCACTTCACCGTCACTTCACCGCGCCAGCGGTGAATCCGGTGATGAGGAAGCGCTGAAGGAGGAGGAAGCCGGCGACCACGGGGACGGACACGACCAGGGAGGCGGCCATGACCTGGTTCCAGTAGACGTTCGCCTCGGTGGAGTAGGCCTGCAGACCCACGGCCAGGGTGCGGCTCTGCTCGTCGGTGAGGACCGAGGCGAACAGCACCTCCCCCCAGGCCGTCATGAAGGCGTAGATGCACACGGCGACGATCCCGGGTGTCGCGGCGGGCACGATGATCTGCAGCAGGGTGCGCAGCGGGCCGGCGCCGTCCACCTTCGCCGCCTCGTCGAGGTCGCGCGGCACCGTGTCGAAGTACCCGACCAGCATCCACACCGCGAACGGCAGGGAGAAGGTCAGGTACGTGACGATGAGCCCGGTGCGGGTGCCCACCAGGTCGGTGCCGAGGTTCTGGTCGGCGTAGACGAAGAGCAGGTACAGCGGCAGCAGGAAGAGGATGCCGGGGAACATCTGGGTGGCGAGCACCGCCGACTTGAAGCTGCCGCTGCCGGGAAACGTCCAGCGGCTCAGCGCGTAGGAGGCGAAGACCGCCACCAGTACCGACAGCACGGTCGCGGTCACGGCCACGATCAGGGAGTTGACGAAGTACTGGGCCAGCGGCACGGTGTGCCAGATGTCGACGAAGGACTGGAACGTCGGCGACGACGGGAACCAGGTGAACTCGCCCTGCACGTCGGGGAGCGTCTTCAGCGACGAGGCGAGCATGACGTACAGCGGGGCCAGGACGAACACCGACAGCAGGGTGAGGGTGACGTACCGGAAAGCCCGGTAGCCCGGGGTGTCATGATTCATGGCCGGTCCTCCGGGTGAAGGCGAGATAGCAGGCGCTGACCACTGCCAGGAACAGCAGGAGCAGCACGCTCATGGCCGAGCCGAGGCCGAAGTTCCAGGTGGCGAACGAGCTTTGGTAGATGTGCACGGAGATCAGGTCCCCGGCCGGCGGCGCCGAGCCGCCGAACAGGATGTACGGCGTGCTGAAGTCGTTGAAGGTGTGCAGGAACATCACGAGGACCAGCACCTTGTTGACCGAGGACAGCAACGGCAGCGTGATCATCTGCAACTGCCGCCAGGGGCCCGCCCCGTCGATGCTCGACGCCTCGTAGACCTCGCCCGGTATCGCCTGCATGCCGGCCATGAGGATCAGGAAGGCGAAGGGCCACATCCGCCAGATCGCGACGACGCACTCGGCCCAGAAGGCGTTGTGGCCGATCAGCCAGAACGGGTTGGAGTCGATCAGCCCGAGCTGGCCGAGCAGGTGGTTGAGCATGCCGTTGTCGCGTTGGAAGATGAAACGCCAGGTGATGACCGCGGTGTACGCGGGCAGTGCGTACGGCACGAGGAACAGCGTCCGCAGCAACCCCCGGCCGCGGAAGGCGCGTTGCAGCGCGAGCGCCGCCGCCATGCCGACGAGCCAGGCTCCGGACAGGACCACGGCCGTGAAGCCGAGGGTGACGAAGAAGGACTGGGCCAGTGCCTTGCCGGTGGGGCCGTCGAAGTCCAGGACGATCCTGAAGTTCCCGAGACCGGTGAAGGGCGCGTCCCACCAGTGGCTGATCTGGTACTGCGTCACCCGCAGGCCGCTCATCGCCACACCGAGCACGATGGGCACGAAGTGGATCAGCAGTTCGAGGGCCAGGGCGGGGAGCAGGAAGGCGTACGGGATCCAGCGGCGGCCGCGCCCCCGGAAGCGGCTGACGCGTGTGGACTGTTTCGGTGTGTCCGGGGTTCCGGGGCTCTCGCGGGTCCCGGAAGGACTGATGACTGCCATCGTCCTGCTCCTAGTTGCCGGCTTCGAGCTTCTGGTCGGCCGCGGTCATCTCGCTCTTGATCCTGGCCTTGCCGGGCTGCTTTCCGGTCGCGGTCTGCGCGGCGAAGGAGCTCATCGCCTGGCCGACCAGGGTCTCGAACTGGGATTCCTCGGCGATCTGCGGAAGCGGTACGGCCCGGGAGTCGAGAGTCTGCCGGGCCACGGCCAGCGTCGGGGTGTCGAACGCCGGGTCCTTGGCGTCGGTGACCGAGGGCAGCGTCCCGTAGGTCTTGTTGAGGTACACCTGCTCCTTGGCGCTGGTCAGGAACTTCACGAACTGGGTGGAACCGTCGAGGTTCCCGGTGTTCTTGAAGACCGCCACGTTGATGCCGCCGACGAACGAACCGATGTCCTTGCCGCCCGCGACCGCCGGGTCCTGGGCCGGTACCGGGACGACGCCGTAGTCGGCCGTGGTCATCTTGTACTGGCCGAGCGTCTGGCCGGTCGAGGACTGGGCGAGGATCATTCCGGCCTTGCCGGAGGCGAAGTTCTGCAGGAGGGCGACCTTGTCGGTCATCTCGGCGTCGGACGGGTTGACGATGCCGTCCTTGCCGATCCAGGACAGCCACTGGTCGATCCCGTCGACCATGCCCGTGTCGTCGAACTTCGGGGTGTGGCCGTCGAAGACCTCGGCTCCGTGCTGGGTGCCGAGGATGAACGCGAAGTGCGCGGCGAACGAGGACGAGGCGCCCTGCAGCCCGAGGCCCCACTGGTCGGTCTTGCCGTCGTTGTTCGTGTCCTTGGTGAGCTTGTGTGCGTCGGCGACGAACTCGCTCCAGGTCTTCGGCGGCGAGGTGATGTCCGCGGCCTTGAACAGCTTCTTGTTGTAGAAGAGTTCGTACGAACTGGTGTAGAGCGGCAGGCTCGCCGGGTCCTTGCCGGTGGCGCCCGTGGACTTCAGCGCCGCGGGCAGGAAGCGGGACTCGCCGCCGACCTTGGCCAGCAGTTCCTTGTCCCAGGCGACGAAGGCTCCGGTCGCCTGGAGGGACGCGGACCAGGTGTTGCCGATGTTGAGTACGTCGGGGCCCTTGCCGCTGGTCGTCGCCGCGAGGATGCGGTTGAGCAGGTCGGCGGAGGGGATGACCTCCAACTTGACCTTGACGCCGGTCTGTTGGGTGAACTTGTCGATCTCCGGCTGGAGGATCTTCTTGTCCGCGTCGAGGCTGGTGCTCTGGTTGGTCGCCCAGTAGGTGATGGTCTTGTCACCGGAGGCGGAGCTTGAGCCGCCGCCGCACGCTGTGACACCGGCGCCTGCCAGCATCGCCGCAGCCGCGAGCGCGACTACACGGGTTCTGCGCTGCATGGAATTTTCCTCTCGGGACGTGCGAGATCGATTCAGTGGTGCACGGGTTCGGTGCCGGCGTGCGGGGCCGGAGGAGGTTCGGGCAGGGAGGTTCAGGTGGAGGGGTTCAGGCGGAGACGGACTGCGGGAGGGCCGCGGGCGCGGGCCGCTCGGCGCGGCTGGTGATGGCCCGGGCTCCGGCGGCGAACGTCGACTGCTCGATGGCTTCCAGCACTTCGAGCACGTGCAGCGCGAACTCGCCCGGGACGCGCAGCGGTTGACCGCGCAGGGACTCGACGAGGTCGTTCACGCCGTGGCCGCGGAACGGGCCGGCTTCCGGGGCGCGGGTGGGGGGGATGACCGGCGGGAGTTCGGACCAGTCCGTGTCCGTACGGCGCTTGATGAGGACAGGTGCGTCGTGGCGGTTCGGGTCGGGGATGTTCAGGGTGCCCTCCGTGCCGTAGACCTCGATGTGGGGCAGGGTCATGTCCCAGATGTCGAAGCTGTACAGGGTGGAGACGATCGCGCCGGAGGTCGTGCGGAGGATGGCGGCGACGGTCGTGGGGACGGTGACCTCGACCTCGTCGACGACCCGGTCCGGGGTGGTCACGGTGATGCGGGGGCTCGGGATCGTGCTGGTGCCGACGACTTCGGCGACGGGTCCGAGCAGGTTGACCAGGGCGGCCACGTGGTAGGGACCCCAGTCGAGGGTCGGGCCGCCGCCGGGCTGGAAGAAGAAGCCGGGGTTGGGGTGCTTGGCCTCGACCTTGGACGAGCGGACGAAGGACGTGGCGGCGAAGGGCATGCCGATCAGGCCGCCGTCGATGGCCGCCCGTGCCGTCTGGCCCGCCGTGCCGAGGAAGGTGTCGGGGGCGCCGGCGAGGACGCGCCCGGCCGCCTTGGCCTGGGCCAGGTTCTCGCGGGCCAGGGTGACCGTCGCGGCGAGGGGTTTCTCGCTGTAGACGTGCTTGCCGGCGGCGAGCGCGTCCCGGGTCACCTCCCCATGGGCTGTCGGGGGCGTGATGTTGACGACGACGTCGACGTCGGGGTCCGCGTAGAGCTCGGCGGGCGTGCCGTACGCGGGGATGCCGTGCTGTTCGGCCTTGGCGCGGGCCCTGCCGACGTCGATGTCGGCGATCCTGATGACGGGCAGGTCGCCGTACCAGGCAAGTCCTCGGGCGTAGGCGTCGAAGACCATGCCGGCGCCGACGACGCCGATGCGTGCACGAGGGGTGGATCGGTTCACCGTGTCTCCCAGGTCGCGGTCGAGCGGAGCGGGTCCGCCGGTGGATGAGACCGGACGTGCGAGACACGATGGAAGGTAGTGGCGGCGGCGAGAGGCGGTAAAGGCCGCCGGTTCACTGGGCGGACCGCCCGGCTCAGGTGGTGGTGCGCGGCCCCAGGAAGCGCCCGATCCCGGCGGGCGAGAGCAGGTGCTCGATGCCCAGCACCATCGCACCGACCATCGCCGCGTCCCGCCCCAACTCGCTGCGGGTGATGGACAGTTCGCGGGTGGCGAGGGGCAGGGCCTGTCGGTACACCACGCCCCGTACCGCGGAGAGCAGGTCGTCGCTGGCCTCGACGATCTCTCCGCCGACCACGACGTGCCGGGGGTTCAGCATGTGGATGCACAGGGCGATCACCTCGCCCAGCGCCACGCCGGCGGCGCGGGCGGCGTGCAGTGCGTCCGGCAGGCCGTCGCGCAGCCGGGCCAGGAAGTCCCGCATCGCGGCACCGTCCTCCGCCACGTCGAGGGGCGGTTCACCGCTCGCCGCGAGCCGCCGTGCGAGGGCGGCTGTGGACGCCACCGCCTCGACACAGCCGGCCTTTCCGCACCGGCACACCACCTCCTCCGCGCCCGGGACACGGATGTGCCCGATGTCTCCGGCCGCTCCGTCGGCGCCCCGGTGCAGCGTCCCGTCGGCGAGCACGAATCCGGCGCCGATGCCGGCGCCGACGGTCACGAACAGCACGGGCAACTGCTCGGACGGCACCGTCCGCGCCTCGCCGAGCGCCATGAGGTTGACGTCGTTGTCCACCAGGACGGGGCAGCCGAGCGCGCCCCCGAGCCGCTCGGCCACCGGGAAGCCGTCCCAGCCCGGCATGATCGGCGGGCGGACGGCCATGCCGCGCGCCACGTCCACCGGGCCCGGCAGTCCGACGACCAGGACGCGGGGCCGGTCCACCGGGACCTTCGCCTGTTCGAGCAGGTCGGTGAACTGGTCGACCAGAAGGTTCACCGTGCGCTCCGGGCCCTCGGCGAGCTGCCAGGGCAAGGCCCTGTCGGCGAGCACCCGTTGGGTCAGGTCGGTCACCAGGCAGCGCGTCGAGAAGGTGGTGAGGTCGGCGACGAGCACGACGCCCGCGTCCCCCGCGAGGCTGAGCCGCAGCGCCGGCCTGCCTCTTCCCCCGCCGCCGGCGTCCTCCCCGAGCAACAGGCCCGCGTCCACCAGATCCTGTACGTGCGTGTGGATCGAGGACCGGGAAAGCCCGGTGAGCCGGGACAGATCAAGACGGTGGGACGCCTCGCCGGCCGCGATCAGCCGGGCTATCTGGCTGCGCACCGCGTCGGGGTGCCGGCGCGAGCCGCTGCTCGGGGCCCCCAGTCGTGCTGCCACGGTTGCTCCCTTGATGAGGTCGACGGCACCAACAGACGATTAATATTCCAGAAACGACAATATTCAAAGGGCTTTCCTGACAGAACTCCGGCTCTTACTGTTGGTCCCGGATGAGACCGGAACAGCGAGCTCCCGTACGGCACGCGCCGAAAGGATCTTGCATGGCTGCCCCGACCGGGCACACCACACGCGCCACCGAAACCCCGCTACGACACCCCCGCATCCCGCGCCCACGGGTCGCCGTCCTCGGCGCGGGCATGATCGCGGGGGTCCACGTCCGCAGCGCCCGCGCGGCCGGCGCCGACGTGGTCGGCATCCTGGCCTCCTCACCTGAGCGGAGCCGGGCGGTCGCACACGACTGGCAGATCGACGCCGGCTATCCGGACGTCGACGCCGTCCTGAGCGACGACCGTGTCGACGTGGTCCATATCTGCACGCCCAACCACCTCCACGTCGCCCAGGCGCGCGCCGCGCTGCTCGCGGGCAAGCACGTCGTCTGCGAGAAGCCGATCGCCACCTCGGCGGCCGACGCCCGGTCGCTCGCCGACACCGCCGCGGCCGCGGGCCGGATCGCCACCGTGCCGTTCGTCTACCGCTATCACCCCGTGGTCCGCGAACTGCGGGCCCGGGTCCTGGCCGGCGACTTCGGTCCCTGGCAGCTGCTGCACGGTTCGTATCTCCAGGACTGGCTGCTCTCGCCGACGAGCACCAGTTGGCGGGTGGACGCGGTGGCCGGCGGCCCGTCGAGGGCCTTCGCCGACATCGGCTCGCACTGGTTCGACCTCGTGGAGTGGGTGGCAGGGGTCAGGATCGCCGAGGTGCTGGCCGAGACCGCCACGACGGTGGCCGAACGGCCCGGTGCCGGGGGCCCGTCGTTCTCCGGGAGCTCGCTCGCGTCCTCCGTGCGCGTCCCGGTCACCACGGAGGACGCGGTCGGCGTGCTCGGGCGGACGACGGACGGGGTCCTGGTGTCCACGACCGTCTCGCAGGTCTCGGCCGGCCGGAAGAACCGGCTGTGGTTCGAACTCGACGGCGCGCACGCCAGCGCCGTCTTCGACCAGGAGCTGCCCGAGTCGCTGTGGCTCGGCTACGGCAACCGCACCGAGACGGTGGTCCGCGATCCTGCGTCCAACTCCCTTGAAGCGAACCGGCTCTCGCTCGTGCCCGCCGGACACGCGCAGGGCTACCTGGAGTGCTTCGAGAACTTTGTCAAGGACACCTACGCGGCTCTGCGCGGCGAGGCTCCGGAGGGTCTGCCCACCGTGCTCGACGGTGTCCGGTCCGCCCACCTCGTCGACGCGGTCCTGGCCTCGGCCGACCGGCGCGCGTGGACGTCGGTTCCTGGATAGGCGGCGCGCATGAACCGTAACCCCCGGCCGATCAGCGCGAGTGGACCGCGATCCCCGACTGACCGGTGCGAGTGGGCCACGGCCCTCGGCCGGTCGGTGCGCGCGGACCGCTGTCCCGGACCAGCCGGCCGGCGCGCACCACGAACCCCGACCGGCCGACGCATGCGGCTCCTCTCCTGGGCTGACCGGCGCCTGTGACTCCTCGCCCCGGCTGCCCGCCCCCATCCCTCTCACCGAAGGACCCGCGCCATGAAGCTCGGATTCCTGACCGCCTGCCTCCCGTCCCTGTCACTCGACGACATCGCCGACTGGGCCGCGGCCGAGGGCTATCAGACCCTCGAAGTCGCCGTGTGGCCCAGCACGGGCGGCCGCGATTTCGAGGCCTCCCATCTCCCCGTGGCGTCCTTCTCCGCGGTCGATGAGGACGCGACCCGCGAACTGCTGCGCCGCACCGGGCTGGAGATCAGCTCGCTGGCCTACTACGAGAACAACCTGCACCCCGACCCCGCGACCCGCGAGGCGATCAGAACCCATCTCCGGCATGTGATCGACGTGGCGGCACGGCTGGGCGTGGAGTCGGTCGGCACGTTCATCGGACGCGATCCGGGGCTCTCCGTCGTGGAGAACCTGCGCGAGGGCGAGAAGATCCTGCCCGAGCTGGTCGGCTACGCGGCGGATCGCGGCGTCAAGATCGTGATCGAGAACTGTGTGATGGAGGGCTGGCACCCCGACGGCTACCCGGGCAACCTCGCCTACTCCCCCGAGCTGTGGGAGTGGATGTTCGGGCTCGGCTTCTACCTCAACTGGGATCCCTCACACCTCACTTGGATCGGCGTCGACCCCCTCACGACGATCGAGCCGTACATCGACCGGATCGTCCACACCCAGGCCAAGGACGTCGAACTCTTCCCCGCCAAGCGCGACCGGTTCGGCTTCTTCGGCACCGTGCACAAGGGCGACAACCCCTGGGAGACGGGCTGGTGGCGCTACCGGGTGCCCGGTCTGGGCGAGGTCGACTGGCGCCGTGTCGTCGACCGCTTCCACGAACTCGGCTACACCGGCACCGTTTCCGTCGAACACGAGGACCCTGTCTGGTCCGGAACCGAGGACAAGGTGAAACAGGGCCTGCGCATCGCCCACCGCACACTGCGGCCACTCATCGGCGAGCAGGCGGCCACCGAACGAGACATCCTGGCCCCCTGAACCAGATGTGCGCGCCGGTGACCGCCCGGTTCGGAATGCGCTGGACGACACACGGTGAGCCAGGAGAAGGAAACGGATCGAGCCTCTCCTTGAGGACATGAAGGGAGTTCAGACGGCCTGGTCCACTGTCGGCACCGGGATGGCCTGTTCGGCCCAAATGGTCTTGCCGGTGCGGTTGTGGCGCGTTCCCCATCGCTCGGTGAGCTGGGCGACGAGGAACAGGCCGCGGCCTCCCTCGTCGAAGACGCGGGCGCGGCGCAGGTGCGGGGCGGTGCTGCTGCTGTCCGAGACCTCGCAGATGAGGTTGCTGTCATGGATGAGCCGAAGTCGGATGGGCGGCCTTGCCCGCCTGGCTGTGAACACCGGACGGGCAGTACCGAGTCGTCCGGCTCCGGAATCGGTCCATGAACCCCTCCCGGTGACAGGAGGCATCGGAAATCCGCCGGCCACCTGTTGGCAGGCGTGCGGGTAGTCGGCCGACGGGATCCCCGTGGCCGTGCGGGGGACGGTCGGCATGACCAGCACGTCGTGTCGTACGGAGTCACCGTGCCGCGCCGTAGGCCGAGCGACTCGGCTGACGGGCGCGGACGTTGGTCCTGAACGCGGCGAAGGCGGCGTCGACGGAGGTGTCCAGCGCTCCGCCGGAAACCCGGCCCGGCACGGCTCGTGGGATCGTCTCGGCGAGCGCTACGAAGGACAGGAGCTGTCAGGCAACGGTCGGAAGGTCGGGCGCCCGACGTGACTGGGTGGTCTGCTCCACGCCGTAGGCCAGATTCAACAGTTCCGCCTCGTGATAGGGCAGTGTCATGAGTTCCAGCCCGACGGGCAGGCCTTCGTCGGTGAATCCGGCGGGAAGGCTCACCGACGGCATCCACAGTTGGGATGCGATCACCGTGTTGGTCGGGAACTCCAGACAGCTCCACCGTGAAGCGAGCACTTCATCTCGCGTCGGGGCCCCGATGCGCACGTCGGGGAAGCAGAGTGCGTCGAGTCCGTTCGCCGCCATGATCCCGATGACGAGGCGTTGGAAGCGTTCGCGGGCCTCCCATCGGCCGTAGTACTCCGGGTCTTCGACCGGGGTGGCCGGGCCGGTCGCGATTCCGGCCAGCAGGTCGAGGTTGGGGTGCGCCCGGCCATCGGTGTACAGCTGGGCCACGGACTCGGCGTCGATTCCCGGGCGCCCGGCGAGGAAGGCGTCGATGTCGGCGCGGGAGCGGGAGAAGTACACCGACGTGTAGGCGACGTAGTGGTCCAGGTCGGGGATCGCCACGTCGACGAGTTCCGCGCCGGCCGCGGTGATTTTGTCCAGTGCCGCGTGGATGACCGTGTTGACCACGCGGGCCCGGGGATCGTCGTCGCTCCCGAACGCCTGGCGCAGCACGCCGATCCGGGCCTTGCCCAGTGCCGCACCGTCCAGGGCGTCGGCGTAGCTGCCGCGGTGTCGCCCGATGGCGGCGGTGGCGGTGTACGGGTCGGCCGGGTCGAACCCGGCGAGGACGTCGAGCAGGACAGCGGCGTCGGTGACGGTCCGGGTCATGGGTCCGGGGGTGTCCTGGGGTTCCACCAGAGGGGATACGCCGTTTCGGCTGATGAGGCCGGGAGTCACGCGGAGGCCCACGAGGTTGCAGAAGGAGGCCGGCAGTCTGATGGAGCCGCCCGTGTCCTCACCGATCCCCACGGTGGCGAGGTTGGCGGCGACCGCGGCCGCGGTACCGCTGCTGGAACCACCCGGGTCACGGTCCAGGGCGTAGGGATTGCGGGTGAGTCCGCTCACCGACGAGGTCGAGTGCCAGGAGGTCGCGAAGTCCGGCATGGTCGTCTTGGCCAGGATGATCGCGCCGGCCCGCCGTAGATCGGCGACGACGGTCGCGTCGTGCTCGGGCACATAGTCCTTCGCCGTCTCCGATCCGAACGTCGTGGTCAGCCCGGCGGTCTCGATCTGGTCCTTCAGTACGACGGGGATGCCGTGCAGCACGCCGACGAGTTCGCCCGTGGAGCTCAGGTGCTCGTCGAGAGCGTCGGCGTCGGTCAGCGCCTCGGCGTTGACGGCCAGGATCGAGTTGAGCTCCGGCCCTGCGGCATCGAGGGCGGCGATGCGGCCGAGGTATGCCTGGACCAGGGCACGGGCGGTCAGGGTTCCGGCCCGATAGGCGGCATGGACGTCGGCGATCGTGGTCTCGTCGACGGAGAAGTGGTCGGTCATGATCTGCTCCTGGGAAAGGACGGGGGAAGCGCCTGGAGAAGGGGGGTCAGACGAAATCGCTCAGCGCTCGCAGCGCGATGTCGTGCGTGGCGAAGGCATCCACCACGGCGCGCGCGGTGAGTACGGCGTTCGGCGCGTCGCTGTGTATGCAGAGCGTCCGGGCGCGAAGGGGGATCTCGGAGTCGTCGTCGGCGTCGACGACCGCTTCGGTCACCATGCGTACGGCACGGTGGGCGACCCGTTCGGGTGGCCAGGGCTGCTTGGACCGTTCGAGGACGAGTTGGCCGTCCGGCGCGTACGCCATGTCGGGAAAGCCCTCGGGCTCCACCTGGACGCTGTGGTCGGCGGCGATGCTGTCCGCGAAGCGTGCGTCGAGCAGGAACAGCCGCAGCGAATCGTCGAAGGCGGCGGTGGCGCGGGCGATCGCGTGCGCGATCTCGGCGTCGGCACTGGCCATGGCATAGAGCGCGCCGTGCGGTTTGACGTGCGTCAGCCCGGTTCCGGCCGCGCGCGCGAACCCGGCGACGGCGGCGATCTGGTAGAGCGAGATGTCGTACGCCTCTTGGGGGGACAGGTCCATGCGGCGGCGACCGAATCCGACGAGATCCGGCAACGACACATGCGCGCCGATGTCCAGTCCGCGGTGCGCCGCCCGGTCGACGGTGGCGCGAAGGGTGGAGGGGTCCCCGGCGTGGAACCCCGCGGCGACATTCACCGTCGTCACGAGTTCCATGAGGTCGGCGTCCGCGGGCAGTTGCCACCGGCCGAAGCCCTCGCCGATGTCGCAGTTCAGATCGATTTGCGTGTTCATCGCGGTATCCGCCTCGTCATTTCGGGGGTGGTTCCGGCTGCCGTGAAGGGGTGTGACGCGTGCCGTCTGCCGAGCCGGGCTCAGGGCACACGGTTCACGGTTCACGGTTCACGGTTCACGGACAGGGAGCTGAGGGGCGCTGACCGCTCCGGTAGACCCGGCGCAGCCACCGGCGGCGTCGTGGGCGCTCGCCGCAGTGCGGCCGGACGGGCTGGCGGTGGTGCGTGGATTCCTCCGAACACAGCGCCCTCCCAGGGCAGAGACGGTGAGGTAATCTGAGGCCGAGCACTTAGTCCTACATCCAATGTCTAACATTGGACACCGATGGAGGTCCAGTGCCGGGCAAGCGCCTCTGAGGTAACGAAAAGGTTTCACCGAAGGAGAGATCATGGGGGATTCGCCCGCGGCGGCGTTCCAGCCCGAGGCCCTGACACGGCGTGACGCGGCAGGGCAGATCGCGCGGCAGTTGCGCGAGGCGATTCTCAAAGGGCAGTGGAAACCCGGAGACCGGCTGCCGACCGAGCTGGAACTCGCCGGCGTCTTCGATGTCGCCCGCGGCACCGCCCGCGAGGCGCTGAAACACCTCTCGGCCAGCGGAATGATCAACTCCAGCCGGGGCAGCGGAGGGGGCACCTACGTGGTGGTCCCGGCCGCCGAGGACGTCGCCTCACGCCTGAGCGAGGCGATCATGCTGTGGTTCCGGGCCGGGGACGTGTCCGTGGGAGAGGTGGACGAGGCACGGCTGACCCTGGAACGCCAGTGCGTGGCCCTGGCCGCCGAGCGGCGCACCGACGCGGACCTGGAGGCGATGGCCGCGCCGCTGGCCCGGGCACAGGACCCCGCACTGGACATCACCGAGTGGCTGAGCACCGACCTGGAGTTCCACACGGCCATCACCCGCGCGGCGGGCAACCGCATTCTCGAACTGGCGATGACCTCGGTACACCTTGTCCGGCCGATGACCAACACCGTCTTCGTCGACCTGCTCGACCGCGACACCATCCAGGCCCAGCACACCGCCATCTTCGAAGCCATCCGCGACCAGGACGCCGACCGCGCCGAAGCACGACTGCTCGACCACGTGAAGCATCTGGACGAGGTACGCACCCAAGCACTCGCCGACCGCAGGGCGCGCGAGGTCCCGATCTCCAGCCTGCTCCCCCAGGACCGGGTCGTGGACTTGGAGTGAGACGTGTACGGGCATGCCCGCGTGACCGGCCGGTCCGCGCCGACGTACAAGCAGGTTGCGACGCTCGCGCCCGTCAAGGCGCAGCCCCTACTGGGACGAAGTCCACGTCCCCGGGGCCACTCCTGGAGCTCACCGCAGTAACCGCACCTCACGTCAGCACGCGGGGCTCCGCCTGATCGCGCCGCCAACTCCCACCGCACAGAGCTGACGCACAGGGAGATCATCAGACCCCAAGGTTCGCGCCCGCGTCGGGCACGCCTTCGCCTGCATGAATAGCTGGAAGATCCTCCGCGACTTTCGGGAACGACCGCGCCGAAGCGCAGAGAACGGTCGAGACCTCCGTCTTCCGCCGTTACCCGCTCCCTCAGTAGGCGGACGTGCCGCGCATCGACACCCACTTCATGGAAACAGCGGACACCCTTCTAACTCGATCGCCCCAGTCTGCTCCCTGAGAGGACAAGGCCGGACAGCCGGTCCCATTCACCCGTCGCGTGGTCCGACGACGAGGCGGGCCCAGACCTCGGCGTGGTCGCGGATGTAGTCGATGTCCCTTACGTACAGGGCGAGATGGCCTTCTTCGATGTGCCGCCGGAAGTTCTCGTCACCGGCCGCAGCCCCCTCGCCCAGGAAATCGGCGAGGGACTCCAGCCGTGGTGCGGCCATGTCCATCACCGACTGCCGTTCCTGACGCGTGCAACCGTACGCGTCGAGGAAGTCCCGGGCACGGTACGCCTGTTGCTCGGTCGTGCCCCAGCCGTCGTGGTTGTCGGGGTGGGTGAGCGGGGCGTAGCGGTACAGGGCGTAGGCGAGGTCCCAGGCGCGCGGGCCGGGGCGGGCGGCGTCGAAGTCGATGAGCCCTACGGCCTTCTCGCCGGTGAAGACGCAGTTGTACGGGGCGAAGTCGCCGTGGCAGATGACCTCGACCGGCGCCAGAGCCTCGAACTGCCAATCACCGCCGGGGTCTTGGGCGAGGCCGATGGTGGCGTCGTGGTAGCGGCGCAGGAGGTGGGCGGAGGTGGTGAGTGCCTGGCTGCTGCGTACCGAGTCGGGCAGTGGGTAGTTGCCGACGTCGCCCGCCAGGTAGGTCAGGATCATCCGGCCGTGTTCGTCGGTTCCGTGCGCTGCGGGGGCGCCTTCGAAGCCCTGGCGTTCGAGGTGGTCCAGCAGTCGGTGCACGGCGGGGCTCCAGGGCATGACCGGCTTGCGTACGGTCTCACCGATACGGAAGACGCGGGCTGTGCCGCCTCCGGTCAACTCCTGTGCCTCCGGCTCGTCGGCGTACGGGCAGGGGTCGGCGGACATGCGGATCTCCTTGCGTGCCGGGATCTTTGGGGTGGGGGTGCCTGACAGCCCGCTCCGCTCACACCGCGTCGGTCGCGCACCCATGGTCGGTGCATGCGGGCCACCGGCTCGGGGACCGTAAATCGCCGATGGATGGGCTTGCGCAGGCAGGCACGTGCCTAAGCCGGTTCAGCCGAGAGTGAGCAGTTCCTCGTAGAAGCCGCCGAACTGCCGTTGCTGGTCGATGAGATGGATCTCCAGGATCCAGTGCAGGAGTCGTCCGGCCTCGTCCGTGCGCCGCAGTGGCTTGTCGTTGGCGGGCACGATGTGGGAGTCGACGTCCTCCCAGTTGTTGTGCTCGGGCGGGAACTCGCCCACCAGGTGGCCGGATTGCCAGCCGCCCAGGTGCCGGCCCGCTTGGGCCGCCAGTCGCTCGATCTTGGCGTAGAGCTGTTCGCCGGTGATGTCCGGGTCCGCTGCGAAGGCGCGGCGCCCTGCGGCGAAGACAGTCGAGAGGTCGTCGCGCAGGCGGTGCTTGACGGGGTCGTCGCCGAGCACGAAGGTCCGCCCGAAGTCGGCCTCGAACTCCTCGAAGATCGGCCCGAAGTCCGCGAAGGCGATGTCGTCGGCCGCGATGGTGCGGTCCGGCGGGTTCTCCTTGTAAGGGAGGAAGGTGTTGGGGCAGGAGCGCACGATCCGCTTGTGCCAGTAGTGCGTGGTCCCGAACATCTCGTTCGCCAGGTCGCGGATCTGGTCGCTCACCTCGCGTTCGCCCCGGCCCGCGGCGACCAGGTCCCGGGTCTCGATCTCGGCGAACAGTTCGGCGGCCTTGGCCTGGGCGTCGAGCAGCCGTGCCGCGCGAAGGGATTCGTCCGTCATGGCGCCGACCGTACGTACCTCGCTCCGGCGCCTGCAAGCGGGTTGTGCCCTCCGGTCCTGGTCAAGGCGATGGCCCTGTGCCGGGCGCATCTCATCCCGTGAGCAGTATCAGGGGAACCGGGTCGTGGGGCTGCCAGTCCGGCGGCCAGGGCATCGGCGAGGGCCGCGCCGCGCAGGAACGCGGAACCATGACCGCCTACGGCGCGGCCGGTGACGCCGTCCCAGGTCACCAGGACCAGGCGGGTACGTCCGGGCGCGGTACGAATGTCCCCAGTCAGCGCGACGCGGGACAGGGCTGGCATCGGGCGCCCGGTGAGACCGGCCAGGAGCGGGGCGAGCAGGGTGTGGGCGGCGACCACGGCAGCGTACGGGTTGCCCGGCAGGCCCAAGATCCAGCGGCCGTCGGGGAGTTGGGCGAGGAGTTGCGGATGTCCTGGGCGGCAGGCGACCGTGTCCACGATCCACCGGGCGTCGCCGTCCCCGGCCAGGAAGGCGCACAGCTGGTCGGTGACGCCGGCCGACGTGGAGCCGGTCACGACGATCACGTCCGAGCCGTACGGTGCGCGGCGCAAGGCGTCGGCCAGTGAACTGGTCGGGCGGTCCGGCACATGGTGCGGGCCGGTGACCTCGCCGCCGAGCGTGTGCGCCAAGGACGGCGGCATCGGGCCCAGGGCGTCGCGGACCTGGCCGGGGGCGGGGTGGCCGGTGTGGGTGAGTTCGTCGCCGGTGACCAGGGCACGGACGCGGGGGCGTGGTCGTACCGGAAGGGTGTCGTGGCCGCAGGCGGCGGCGAGGCCCGGCAGCGCGGCGCCGGTCCTGACCTCGGCTTGGCCGCAGCCACGCACGACAACCGCTTCGGCGCGGCCGTCGAAGCCGGATCCGCTCACGCTGCTGATCGACGAGATCCTGCTCATCCATTTGGACGCGACCAGCAAACAGCGCCACACCGTCACCCCGGATCTACCGCCGTCTGATCGACGAGCACTCCTCGTCCGAGGCGTTGCGTTGCGTTGACCACTTGAACCCGCATCGATGAGGGGGCGCGAGCGTCCTGCGAGCAACCGCGCGGTCCGGCCAGGGACGGAGAGTCCGGTGTTCATACCTTGCTCGCGACCACCATGTAGTTCTCGGCCTCAAGATCGAACGTGCTCAGTTCCGTTTGGAGTCCGACCCGGTCCAGCTCGACTTCGAGTTCCTCGTACCGGTAGGGCCAGCAGGACAGCAGTTCCGAGCGGACAAGAACCAACCCGGTCGCATCGACTTGCGCGATCGCAATCTCGATGTGGTGCTCCTCCTCCCAATGCGGCGCGATCTCCCAGCGGTAGACCACGACGGCATCGCGACCGTTCCGGCGGACGAGTCGGTCACCGATCTCCAGCCGGGAACCTCTGGCCCTCACGAGTTCCCAAGTGCGGGATGTGAGTACCAAGCGCCCGCCGGGGCGCAGAAGCCGTGACATCGACTCCAGAGCGGCACCCCTGCCGGTCGCGCCCGCGGCATGGTGAAGCGAGTTGCCGACGCAGAACACCATGTCGAACGTGTTGTCCTGGAAATGGTCGGGCAACTCTTCCCAGTTCGCCCGTACGGCCCGGACGGATGCCCCGAACTCCTCGGACAGCTCTGCAGTCCGGCGCACCATCGCCTCGCTGGCGTCAGTTGCCACAACCCGCATGCCACGACCGGCGAGGCCAACCGCCAACTGTCCGGTTCCGCACGAACAGTCGAGGACGTGTGCGTTCGACGGCAGGAGACTGAGGACGTCGTCGAACGACGCGGCGAACTCCGCTGGAGGCAACTTCGCATCCGAGATGAGCCATTCGTACACCTCGGCAAGCACGCCATAGCCCGTCACAACCACTACCTCCGTCACGCGGCAGACTCACGGTGGGACGTCAGTCCATCAGCGGAGCAAGCCGGGCACCAATGGATTTCGCAAGGATGGCTCTGACGCTGTTCGTGGGTTGTCCGTTGTCCGTCCGAGCGGATGTCACCGGCTGGTCGGCTGGGAAGTTGTTCGTGAGAAGTGGCTCTGGCACAGATCTTGGGGAGCGGTCGCGGAGAGTAACTCGCCGAGTCCCGGCCAAGGGCCGAAGGCCGCTGACCCGCAGACGTAGCAGGCCTCCCCTGCACGGGACATGCCGTGCTTCTTCCGAACGAAATCACTCGCTGCCCGACGCTGACGCTCCTAGCCTGCGTCGGGTGATGACAGCTGATGACGTGTTGTTCGTCCTGGCCCTGTTACAACGAGCGGAGGCTGATGTCTGGGTCGGTGGCGGATGGGGAATCGACGCTCTGATCGGCGAGCAGAGCCGAGACCATCGCGACCTGGACTTGATGCACCGGCAAGACCAGGAAGCCGCCGTGCTGACGGCCCTCTCCGAGGCAGGTTTCGTGGAGAGCCTGAACTGGAGGCCCATCCGATTCGTCGTGAAGGCTCCGGACGACCGGGAGATCGACCTTCATCCCCTGGTCTTCAGTGAGGACGGCTCAGCGGCGCAGGCGTCACCCGACCCGCAACGTCCCTTCGCCTATCCCTCGTCCTGCTTCGTGACGGGCACCATCCAGGGAACGCCCGTCCCGTGCTTGTCCGCCGAGCAGCAGGTCCACTTCCATCAGGGGTACGAACCAACGGAACGCGACCGCCAGGACATGGCGCGACTCCGCCGCGTCTTCGGGATCACCACGCACTTTTGATCTTCTTCATGCGGTTCACGGCGCCGTCCGTACCGCCGGAGCTCCAGTGCAGGGTGAGGCCGGCGCTCACCGCGTCGAAGTTCCGGAGCAGGTGGGGTGCGAACCCTGTGAGTCCGGGCAGCGGGCCAGGACGTCCTTCAGTGCGGCGCGCTCGTCTTCGCTGAGAGGTGCGGGGTGCCGGGTGAACCAGCCGGTGACCCGCCGCACGGTCGGTGGAGGAGGCGCCTGCGACGGTGGGGTGCGCAGGGTGGCGATGTAGGCGCGGACCAGCTGGTAGGTGACGGGGGCGTTCTCGACGATCAGTTCGCGGTGCAGGTGGGTCACGTTCGTGCAGCCTGCGGCTGGGACCGCCGCTCCGGATAGGGCTTATACGGGTCGAGCCGGCTGGGCCGGGGACCGTTCTCTCGAAGGGCGTCCTGCCAGTTGGCGGCTCGTGCGTAGCGCAACACGGTGTTGAGGCTCCAGCCCCAGATGCCTGGCGGCCGCTCTGCGGGAGCAGCTCTGGGCGAGCAGTTCGTGGACCACGGCGTGCGCGGCCTTCTTGCGCTGCGCCCGTCGGCCTTCAAGGGCCGGTTCGACGCGCACCGAGTTGCCTTTCGATATTTCAACATCCGCTTTCGTAGGCGTTGGTGTGCTCAGACACTGGCGGTGGCGGCGACGCAGGTCTCCACGGCCCGGCCGATGCCCTGCCACAGATGAAACCGGTCGGCGGCCTGGATCGTGGTGGGAGCGCCGAGCCGTGCGCCCTCGGCAAAGGCGCCTGCCCTGTCCGGCAGATGATCTCCACACCCGGGTGAGCGCCCAGCCGTGCGGCCGGCGGCCCGGAGTCGCGCGTCGGGAGCACGTCGACCACACGGTGGCTCTCCTCGCAGGTCAAGACGGTGGAGTAGGTCTGCCCGCGGCAGGTCGCGAAATCGTCCACGCCGAGCACGTGCGGCGTGCTGGGCCGCGGGTCAGGCAGCGCCATGACCCTGTGCAGCAAGGTCATTCGTCCGACGCGGAAGCCCAGCTCGGCGGACTGCCGGCCGCCGGCCCGCCCAGCCGCCCAGCCGCTGGCTACGATCCCGACCGTACCGAACGCGGCGGCCGCCTCTTCGACGTCCACGTCGTCGATACCGTCGAACGCCAGCGAGTCCCAGAAGGTTGCGCCGGCCTGCATGACCAGCACCGTCACCGACCAAGGCCGGCTCGGGTGGGGACGGCGGCAGACCTGACGGGGCGTCACATTCACGGTCAAAGCCACTGCGGCCCCTCATCGGCGAGCAGGCAGTCGTGGAACGAGACATCCCGGCCCCCCGAACCACCCATGAGGCAGTCGGTCGCGCCGAGGCGGCGGGTGGTCCACCGGTGACCGTGAACCACCCGCCGCCGGACGGAAAGCCCTGGATCAGCCGCCGTTCCGGCACCTGGTGATCGAGCTGCACCCACGCGAATAGCCGTTCGCGGTGGGCGAGTTGAGGGTCGTGTCGTAGTTCCAGTCGGCGCCTCGGTCGGTGGCGGGGTCGTAGGTGATGCGGGTCTGGGCGTGGTGCGGGTTGGCCACGAACTGGTCGTACTGGAACGTGATCGTGGACGGCACGAGGAAGCCGCGGTTGTAGCGGGCGGTCATCGTGTAGATGCGGGCGCCGGTGATCGCCCAGTTCGGGATGTGACGGACGTAGGCCCACTCGTTCTGGCTGCGGTAGTGGTTGTAGAGGTCCGTGTTGCTGCGGATCTGGTCGGGGACGTAGAGCGCGTTCCTCGCGTACGCCGGGTCGATCGTGTAGACGAACGTGCGGGCGGTGATCGTGCCGCGCAGGCAGCGTTCCATGAGGAAGGGGCCGATCCCCGGGAGGATCGCGTAGGCGACGAGTCGGCCCGTGGAGCACTGGTTGTTCATGGCGATGCTCGCCAGGTTGTTCACGCCCTGGCTGCGCGCGAAGTCGTCGGCCACGCCCTGCGTACCCGTGGTCGAGATGTACTCACTGTTCAGGGAACGGTCGCCCTGGACGTGGGACACGATGTCGGAGTTGGTGCCCCGGGACCAGAAGCCGGTGTTGAAGATGCCCTGGTTGTTGTCGGCGATCGGGGGGCGGGAGTCCCCGCGGTACAGGGTGGCGGGCATGGCCGCCTCCGCCACGATGTCCCGGTTGTGCAGGGTGGGGCAGTTCGACCCGGAGGAGGAGGCGCCCGAGGAGGGGCCGCCCGGGCAGGGGTAGGTCTGCGCCTGGGCCGTGGCCAGCGGGCCGAAGAGAGTGGCGATCAACGCCAGCACGGCGGCGGTCACGACGGACGCGATGGTGTGCTTGGCGCGACGGGGTCCTCCGGGCCCGGGTGTCGGCGCGGCGGTGGGACTCGGCGGCGTTCTCCCCGTGGAGGGCGCCGTGACATCTGGGTTGAGCATGACTCTGATCTCCAGGTTCCGGGTGCGCGCTCGGCACTCGCACGGCCCAGACTGAACACCGGGGAGTTGATTCGACACCCCCTCCCATCAGGTAAATCAACTCTTGGAGGTCGCGTGGACAGGCGCGTTGGGGACACCGGCAACAGAACGGGCACAGGTCCCGGTGATCATGGAGTTGGACGCCCTGTGATCACTGGGGAGACCTGTGCCCGCCCTGCCGTCATGGCTCACCGAACCGCTCTGGGACCACTTCGGAGCCCTGCTGCCTGGGCGGGCGGAGTACCACCCGGACCATCCACTCGGCGGCCACCGTCGGCGCATCAGCGACCGGATCGTCTCCGACAAGATGCTGCATCTGCAGCTGCTGCGCTTCGCCTGTTCTTACGAGGCGATCGCCGACACGCTCTGCTCGGCCACCACGATCCGTAGCCGCCGCGACGAGTGGACACGACTGGGGGTTTTCGCCCGGCTCAAGCAGATCGCGCCCGACTCCTACGACCGGATCGTCGGCCTCGTCCTCGACCAGATCGCCGTGGACGGCTCCATCACCAAAGCTCCCGGAGACGGCGCAGTGGCCGGGCGTTCCCCGGCCGACCGCGGCAAGCAGGACCTGAAACGCTCGGGCATGACGGACGGATACGGCATTCCGCTGGGCCGCGTCCTGTCCGGAGCCAACCGGCACGACTCCCCCGCTGCTCGCCCCGACCCTGGACCGCCTGGACGACCTGGGGCAGCTGCCCGTCGACGTCACCGAGCGCCTGGACGCCGGCTACGACTCGGCCAAGACCCGCGCCGTGCTCGACGAACGGGGCCTGCACAGCCGCCTCTATATGTCGCGCACCGCGAGCAGTTCGACCGCTGCCCCGGACGACTCCAGCAGTGGCGCAGCGGCAGAACGCCGCGGATCCGCCCGGTAGGCAGCGAGATCTTCGCTGTCGGGAAAGGAAATGAGGTGGGCCTCGACCTGATCGTCCAAAGTGCGAAGCCGGCGCTCAAGACGCCCTCCGTACTCGGCAAGGAGCGGCAGGACGGCGCTTTCATAAGCGTCGAAGGCGCCCAGACCCCCTTCAGGTAGCCGCGCGAGCATCAAGTAGGTGACGGCCATGGCCCCCTCATAGTGGTCTGTAGCAGTGATCTTCTGAGCCTAACTGGCGTACACGCCCTCAACGGCGTCCTAGCAGCCGCCTATCCGCGCGACCTCTTATGGCCTGATGTTCGGGCCCGTGGATGCCACACCCTGCTCATCTCCCCCCTCGGCTCCTTCACTCGCGGTCATGCCTTCGGCGTGCTCCCTGGACCCGCGTCACATCTGCCGCAGTCGATTCACGCTCAGGGCCAGCACCACCAGCGCCGCGTCCTCGGGGCGTCTCGGGTCGCGGCCGGTGAGTTCGGCGAAGCGGTTGAGGCGTTGCTGGATGGTGTTGCGGTGGCAGTACAGGGCGGCGGCCGTGTCGGCGACGGAACCGCTGCCCGACAGGTGCACCTGAACCGTCTCCAGGAGCCGGTCCGCCTCCGCCGGGGGCGCTCCCGCGTGCAGGCCCCCGAAGACGTCGGCCGCCAGATCCCGGCCGAGGTCCCCGGCCCGGTGGACCAGGACGTCGAGCCAGCTGTCCTCCAGGCGATGCGGTTCGGTGGCGTCGGGCGGGAGCACGCGGGCCGTGGCGGTCGCCAGAGTGACCGCGCGGGGCAGTTCGGTCAGCCCGGTCACCTCGGGGGAGACTCCGCACGGTGTCCCTTGAAGCTGTGCCAGCACCGCGTCCCGGGTCAGGCGCGCGCTCAGCTGGACGACCAGCACCATGTCCGAGGCGACCGCCTGCTGCTGCAACGGGGCACCGAGCGTGCGGAGTGTGTTCGCGACTCCGCGCAGGGAGGCTTCGCCGCCGCCCGGGGTGACCGCGCACAGGAAGCGCCCCGAGACCTGGAAGCCGAGCGCCCGCGCCGCGTCCTGCACCACGGTCGGGTTACGTCCGTCGCTGTCGAGGAGCCGGCTGAACCACAGCCGCCGCTCGTCCTCCGTCCGCCGCCCCATCTCCAGCACGGTGCGCTGGTAGGCGGTCATGATGCCGGTGACGTGGTGCTCGACCGCCTCCCACACGTAGTACGCGGAGTTGACCAGCTGCGCCCTGCCCTCGTCCCCCGCGCGCCGCACCAACGCCGCCCACACGACCCGGAAGTCCACGCGCGCTGCCTGCAACAGCGCGTCCAGCGGAACCCCCTGCCGGGCGCGCTGTTCGCCGACCCGCTCGGAAACACCGGCGATGTGTTCCGGCACCGGCAACCGCGCGACGGTGCGCAGCAGCACCTCGAACGCCTGCCAGGCGCTGTCGCGGAACTCCTGCGGGGAGACCAGCTCCGAGTAGGAGGCACGCAGCGGTCCCACGTACTCGGCCCATTCGTCGACCAGGCTGTCGATCTCCTCCAGGCACTGGCGTGCCAGCGCGACGACATGCGGGTCCGGCGGCGGCAGCGCGGAAGGCGAGGGCGGAGTGTGCATGTGGTCCATCCTGGCCTGCTCCTCCCCGCCCGGCAGCGACGGGCTCAGCCCCGTACCCGCACGACCTTCCGGTTCACGAACTCGCTCATGCCGTACGCGCCCAGCTCCCGCCCCACACCGGAGAGTTTGATCCCGCCGAAGGGAAGGTCCTCCTGGGTAGCGGAGGGGCCGTTGATCGAGACCATGCCGACGTCGAGCGCGTCGGCGACCGTTTTCGCGGCGTCGAGGTCGCGGCCAAACACGACACTGCCCAGGCCGTACGGCGTGTCGTTGGCGAGGCGGATCGCCGTCGCGGTGTCGGGGACGCGGTGAACGACGGCGACCGGGCCGAAGATCTCCTCCCGGTAGGCGCGCATGACGGGGGTGACGCCGGTGAGGACGGTCGGCTCGACGAAGGCGCCTTCGCCTGCGGGCCGCTTACCGCCGGTGACCGCTGTCGCGCCCTTCGCCACGGCGTCGTCGACCTGTGCGATCACGGTCCGGGCGGCCTCCTCGGAGGAGAGGGGGCCGAAGGAGACACCCTCGTCGGTGGGGTCCCCGACGGTCAGGGCCCGTACCGCGTCGGTGAAGGCGTCCAGGAAACGGTCGTAGACGGAGTCGACGACGATGAACCGCTTGGACGCGGTGCACGCCTGGCCCGCGTTGCCCATCCGGCCCTCGACGGCCGCGCCGACGGCGGCCTCCAGGTCGGCGTCGGGCAGGACGACGAAGGGGTCGGAGCCGCCGAGTTCGAGGACGTACTTCTTGAGGTGCCGGCCCGCGACCTCGCCGACCGCGCGCCCGGCGCGCTCCGAGCCCGTGAGTGACACCCCCTGGACCCGGGGGTCCGCGATGACACGGGCGACCTGCTCATTGGTGGCGTACACGTTGACGTACGCACCGGCCGGCAGTCCGGCCGCCCGCATCATGTCCTCGATGGCCCGCGCCGACTCGGGACAGTTCGGGGCGTGCTTGAGGATGATCGTGTTGCCGAGGACGAGGTTGGGCGCCGCGAATCGGGCCACCTGGTAGTACGGGTAGTTCCACGGCATGACACCGAGGAGCACGCCGAGGGGTTCGGACCGTACGACCACGTCGTCGCCGCCGCGGATGTCGAGCCGCTGGTCCGCGGCGAAGTCGGGGCCGTGTTCCGCGTAGTACGCGAAGATCGCCGCCGACAGGTCCACCTCACCCAGTGCCTCGCGGGTGGTCTTGCCCATCTCGCGGGTGATGATCGCGGCGAGTTCCTCGCGCCGCTCCTCGAACTCCCGGGACACGGCGAGCACGAGTTCGGCACGCTCCTTGATCGGGCGTCGCCGCCAGTCGGCGAACTCCTCCGCAGCAGCTTCCACTGCGCGGTCAACGGTGGCTTCGTCCGCTGTCGGGTACCGCCGCACGAGGGTGTTCGTGGCCGGGTCGACGATCTTGTATTCCGTCACGTGCTTCTTCTCTCCTTCGCAGAACCGAGGTCGATCAGCCGAGGTGGAGGAGCGTCCGCAGGTCCTCGCCCGCCCGGATCCGCGCGAGGAGTTCCGGCTCGGCCGCGTCCGACAGCTCCGCCTGGTGCACTACGGCGGCCAGCGCAGCCGGCGGCAGGGCGATGACGCCGTTGGCGTCGCCGAGGACGATGTCTCCCGGAGCGATACGCACACCGCCGATGTCCACGGGCACCTGGTGCCGCCCGCCTTCGCCGTCCAGCCGCTTGGTGGTCAGGCAACTGCTGCCCCGGGCGTGGACCGGCAGGCCGGAGTGCGGATCAGCGAGCGCGTCCACGTCGGTCACCACGCCGTCGACGACGATGCCCGCGGCGCCTCGCGCTCGCGCCGCCGCGACCGTGACGGCGCCGATCGGCGCGTGGGTGTGGTCGCCGCGCATGTCGACGACCAGCACCTCACCGGGACGCAGTGCGACGAGCGCGCGGTTGACCGCCGTGGCGTCCGGAGCGTCGAGGGCGAGCGTGGCAGCCGTACCGGCCAGCCGACGCGGCTGCCCGAGCCGCCGTATCGCCGGATCGACGAAGCCGTCCTCCAGCAGATGGCCGAGTGTGGGGAGGTCGACGTGCTGGAGACGCTGCAGCAACTCCGCCTGCGCGACGGCTACTTGAGCTGGTGTCGTGACGCTCACCGCTCCCCCTCCGGCCTGACGACCGCGACGCAGTCGATCTCGAGGGTCACGCCCCACAGGCCCACGCACACCGTCGTCCGCGCCGCCCGGCGGTCGGCGAAGTAGGTCTCGTAGACCTTGTTGTAGGGCGCGAGTTGGTCCGGTGAGCTGAGGTAGGTGTTGACCTTGACGACGTGGTCGAGGTCGGAGCCCGCCGCGTGGAGCACGGCTTCGAGGTGGCGCAGGGTCGCGTGGACGTCGTCCTCGAAGGTGCCGGTCGACGTTCCCGGGGCGGCGGGTATCTGGCCGGTGGTGAAGACGAAGCCGCCCGCGGACGTCGCCTGGACATAGGGGCCTACGGCAGCCGGGACGCCCGGCGGCGAGTCGATCCGCGTGATGTCGCCGACGCTCGTATCCGTGCTCGTACCGCTACCGCCGCTCATGCGACGGCCCCGATCGGGCGGCCGGCGGACCGGGATGCCACGCCGGGCTCGTCGATGTCCCCGAACCGGGTCTCGGCGAGCAGGAACAGGGCCAGCAGGGAGAGGGTCGCCGCGCCGAGGACGTACCAGGCGATCGAGGAGCTGTTCCCGGTGGCCGTCAGGAGCCAGGCGGTGATGGCGGGTGTCGCGGCGGAGCCCAGCAGGCCCGACAGCATGTAGGCGACGGAGAGGCCCGAGTAGCGCACGTGGGTGCCGAAGAGTTCGGCGAGGAAGGTCGCGATGGGGCCGTAGTTGGCGGAGAAGGCGAGCATCATCAGCGCGTAGGCGACGAAGACGAGGGGTGCCGATCCGGTGTCCAGCAGCCAGAAGAACGGGAAGGCGAGGACGGCTTCCGCCGCGATGCCCGCGTAGATGACGGGCTTGCGGCCGACCCGGTCGGACAGGCGGCCGAAGTACGGGATGGCCACGAAGGCGACGGCGCAGGACACCATGACCGCCCACAGCATCAGGTTCTTGGAGTGCCCGAGGTCACCTGTCCCGTAGCTCACGCCGGAGGCGACCATCAGGGTGAAGGTCGAGCCCGTGGACAGGGTGGCGATACCGCCGAGCAGTACCTGTCGCCAGTACCGGCGCATCAGGGCGACGAACGGGATCTTCGCCTTGGCCCCCTCGTCACGGACGGCCTTGAAGGACGGCGTCTCCTCGATGTGGAGCCGGATGTACACGCCGATGCCGACCAGGAGTGCCGAGGCCAGGAACGGGATGCGCCAGCCCCACGAGTACAGCGCGTCGTCGCTCGTGGTGGAGGCCACCAGCAGGAACGCCCCGTTGGCGAGCAGCGTCCCGATCGGCACGCCGATCTGGACCATGGACCCGAAGAACCCGCGCCGATCGGCCGGCGCGTGCTCGACGGTCATCAGTACGGCACCGCCCCACTCGCCGCCGAGCGCGAGGCCCTGGACCACGCGGAGGCCGAGCAGCAGGAGGGGCGCGGCCACGCCGAGGGTGCCGTAGCCGGGGACGAGGCCGATGGCGAAGGTGGCCAGGCCCATCGCCGTCAGGGAGATCAGCAGCATGGACTTGCGGCCCAGACGGTCCCCGAAGTGACCGAAGAGCACGGCTCCCACCATGCGTGCCAGATAGGCGGAGGCGAAGGTCAGGAACGACAGGATCGTGCCGACGGCACCGTCGAACTCGGGGAAGAACACCTTGCCGAAGACCAGCGCGGAGGCGGTGCCGAACAGGAACAGGTCGTACCACTCGACCGTGGTGCCGACCATGCTGGCGAGGGAGATCCTGCGCATCTTCGTCGCGTCGAGCCGGCTGTCGGGGGTCGGCGGGGAGGCGGGAGCGGTCATGGGGACTCCGGTCTGAGCAGAGGAAGCGGCTGGGTGCTGTGCGGGCGCCATCGGGTCGGCCCACCGTGCATCGACCCCTTCACCGGCCACAAGGAGCAGAAGCACACCGCCACGGCCCGTCGACTGTGCAGATGACCAATGCGCCACGTCGCACCACGAAGACTGGATGAAAACTTCGTGTTACGGACCCGGTCCCAGCATTCACCCCTGTTCATCTGCACATCGCGGCGCCCGTATCCGGGGTCCTTTGCCCCGTGCCCGCGACCGCCCCCGAAAGCAACACTGACCGGGCACCCGCGGCCTCAAGAGAAGGAACACACCCCCGATGGCGAACGTCGCACCCGAGTCTCCCGAACCCTCCGAGCGCCCCCTGTCCGCCGGCCATCTGCTCGTCGCGCAGCTGGAGCGCGAAGGCGTACGGCGGGTGTACGGCGTTCCCGGCGAGTCCTTCCTCGACGTCCTCGACGGCCTGCACGACTCGCCGATCTCGACGGTCGTGACCCGGCACGAGGGCGGCGCGGGCTTCATGGCACTGGCCGAGGGCAGACTGACGGGCCTGCCCGGGGTCGCGATGGTCACCCGGGGTCCGGGCGCGGCGAACGCCTTCATCGCCGTCCACACCGCGTACCAGGACGCGACACCGATGCTCCTCTTCGTCGGCCTGGTCCCGGTGCCCGACCGGGGCCGGGACTCCTTCCAGGAGTTCGACCTCACCGGGTGGTTCGGCAGCACGGCGAAGAAGGTCGTCATGCTCGACGACCCCACCGCCGCCGCCCGGGTCGTCGCGGAGAGCGTCCACGTGGCGCGGAGCGGCCGGCCGGGTCCCGTGGTGATCGGCCTCCCCGAGGACGTCCTCACCCTGCCCGCGGGTCCCGCCCGCCCGGTCGAGCCGCTCGCGGTGCCCCGCCCCCGCGCCGCCGAGGCCGAACTCAAGGAACTGGTACGCCGGTTGGAGCACGCCCGCCGCCCGCTGATCGTCGTAGGAGGCGAGGGCTGGACCGCCGAGAGCGGTCAGGAACTGATGCGCTGGGCGACCCGCCACTCGATCCCCGTCCTCGCCGACTTCCGCGCCTACGACGCCGTCCCCCACGACCTCCAGGGCACCGGCGCCTACGCCGGTTCACTCGGCTACGGCCGCGGCGACCACGCCGCCCGCCTGCTGGACGAGGCCGACCTCACCGTCTTCCTCGGTGCCCCGCGCGGCGACGTCCTCAGCGACGGATACACCCGCGGCCTCGACTCGGAGACGGTGCTCGTCCTCCCTGGCGACGCACAGGGCCACAGCGGCCGCATCGACCAGTTCGTCTCGGCCCACGCACCGTCCTTCGTCCTCGACCTGGTCACCACGCCCGCGTCACCGGACGCCGATGTCGACTGGTTCAGGGCGGCCGGGGAGGCTCACGCGCACTTCTCCACTCCCTCACCCGAGCCGACGAACTCGGACGACGACACCTACGTCGACCTGACCGCGGTCATGAGCGTGCTGCGCGAGGAACTCACCCCCGACACCGTCATCACCTACGGCGCCGGAAACCACGCCCTCTGGCCGGCCCGCCACCTTCCGCACCGCACCCCGGCCTCCCTCGTCGCCCCCCGCAACGGCGCCATGGGCATGGGCATACCGGCCGCCGTCGCCGCCTCGCTGGTCTTCCCGGGGCGCGAGGTCGTGTCGGTCGCGGGCGACGGCTGCTTCCTGATGAACGGCCAGGAGTTGGCTACGGCGGTGGGCCACGGCGCCGTCTTCGTCGCCCTGGTCGTCGACAACGGCTGCTACGCCACGATCCGCGAACACCAGGAGGGCGCCTACCCCGGCCGCCCCTCGGGCACCCGGCTCACCAACCCGGACTTCGCGGCATGGGCCCGCTCGTACGGCGCGTACGGCGAGAGCGTGACCTCGCACCACGACTTCCGCGAGGCGTTCCGCCGCGCCCGCGCGAGCGGACTCCCGGCCGTACTGCACCTGATCCAGGACCCCGCGGTCCGCGCCCCGGCGACCACCGCCTGAGCCCCCGACTCCCCCTTCCCGCAACCCCCGACAGGACGTGAACATGAGCACCCCCGACGCCACCCTCTTGAAGGACTTCGCGACCCTCTCCGCCTTCGGCGCCACCCCCGCCGGCGGAGTCGACCGCCAGGCCGCCACCGCCGCGGACGGGGAACAGCGCGCCTGGCTCCACCAGTGGCTGACCACCCGCGGCGCCGAAGTCCACTACGACGGCGTCGGCAACCAGTTCGGCCTCTTCACCGTCACGCCCGGAGCCCCGTACGTCCTCACCGGCTCCCACCTCGACAGCCAACCGCTCGGCGGCCGTTACGACGGCGCGTACGGCGTCCTGGCCTCGGCGCACGCCGCGCACCGGGCCGTGCGGCAGTACGGCGGCGACTCGGTCGCCGTACCGAAGTACAACGTGGCGGTGGTCAACTGGTTCAACGAGGAAGGCTCCCGCTTCAAGCCGAGCATGATGGGCAGCGCCGTGTTCACCGGGAAGCTGCCCGCCGACACCGCCCTCGCGACCACCGACCCCGCGGGCACCACCGTCGAGACCGCCCTCCGCGGGATCGGCACGATCGGCGACTACCCCGGGCCGGACGTGGCCGCGTACGCCGAGATCCACATCGAGCAGGGCCGCGACCTGGAGAACAAGGGGCTCACCATCGGTCTGGTGGACGCGACTTGGGCGGCCCGCAAGTACCAGGTCGTGGTGCGCGGCGAGCAGTCGCACACCGGGTCGACCGTCATGGCGGACCGGCGCGATGCCCTGTTCGGTGCCTCGCTCCTCGTCGTGGCGGTCCGCGAACTCGCCGAGCAGAGCACGGACGTGCCCCTGCACACCTCGGTCAGCGAGATGACCGTCGAGCCCAACTCCCCTGTCGTGGTGGCCCGCGAGGTACGCATGCACGTCGACCTGCGCTCACCCGACGAAGCCCTCCTCGACGCGGCGGCCAAGAAGCTCGCCGAGTCGATCCCCGGCATCGAGGAACGCGCCTCGGTCTCCATCGAGCAGGTACAGACGCACGGTTGGGGCGTGGCCCCCTTCCCCGCGGCCGGCGTCGAACTCGCCGCCCGCGTCGCCGACGAACTGGGCCTCAGCCACCAGACCATGATGACCATCGCCGGCCACGACTCGGTCAACATGAAGGACATCGCACCCTCGATCATGCTGTTCGTGCCCAGCATCGAGGGCATCTCCCACAACGAGGGCGAGTCGACCCACGACCACGACATCAGCGCGGGCACCGACCTGCTGACCGAGGTGATCCACCGGCTCATGTCGGGTGCGCTGGACGGTACGCGGTGACCTGCGGGGCATCAGGAACATCACGCCTCTCCGGCGAGTGCGGCTAGGAGCCCCCGCCTCCCGGAGAGACAAGTCCCGTCTCATACGCGAGGACGACCGCCTGGACGCGATCGCGCAGATCCAGCTTGGACAGGATGCGGCCGATGTGGGTCTTGATCGTGGTCGAGCTGAGGAGCAGGCGGTCCGCGAGTTCGGCGTTGCTCAGGCCCGTCGCGAGCAGGCGGAGCACTTCCAGTTCGCGCGGGGTCAGGCCGGACAGGTCGCGGTGGAGACCGGTCGGCCGGTCCTCTTCCCGCTGGGCGAAGCGTTCGATCAGACGGCGGGTGATCGCGGGGGCGAGCAGGGCGTCGCCGGACTGCACCAGGCGTACGGCGGCGACGAGATGCTCGGGGCTGACGTCCTTGAGCAGGAAGCCGCTCGCGCCGGCGGTGAGCGCGGCGTAGACGTAGTGGTCGAGGTCGTAGGTGGTCAGGATGATGACTCTGGTGCCGTCGCCGTCCGGGCCGTCGGCGAGGATCCGCCTGGTCGCTTCGATGCCGTCCATCCGTGGCATCCGGATGTCCATGAGCACGACGTCGGGCCGGGTGCGCCGGACCGCGGCGAGCGCCTCGGCTCCGTCGGCCACTTCGGCCGTCACCTCGATGCCGTCCGCGGCGAGGATCATTCCGAAGCCGGTGCGTACTAGGGCTTGGTCGTCGGCGATGACGGCGCGCAGCGGCGGCCGGTTCACGCCGTCCGCCACGGGACGCGGGCCTTGATCCGGTAGCCGCCGGCGAGGGTCGGACCGGCCGTGAGTTCGCCTCCGTAGACCGCCAGCCGTTCCCGCAGCCCGATCAGCCCGCGGCCGTTGCCGTCCGCCCGAGGGGCCTCGCGGGTGGCTCCGGTGTCGGTGATCTCGATCTCCAGTGAGTCTCCGGTGTATCCGACGGTGACGGAGGCGTCGGCGCCGGGCGCGTGTTTGATGGTGTTGGTCAGTGCCTCCTGTACGACGCGGTAGGCCGCGAGGTCCACCCCGGGCGGCAGCGGGTCGGGCGGCAGCGACATCGCGATGCCGACCGGTGTCCCGGCTCCCCGTACCCGCTCGATCAGGGCGTCGAGCTGGCCGAGGCCGGGCTGTGGTTCGAGGCCGTCGGCGGGGCTGTCGGGGCGGCCGGTGTCCGGGGCGGCCAACAGGCCCATCACATGCCGCAGTTCGGCCATCGCGGCCCGGCCTCCGGCCTCGACCGCCAGCAGGGCCCGCTTCGACCGCTCCGGCGCCGCGTCCATCACCTTGCGTGCCGCGCCCGCCTGGATGACCATCACGCTCACATTGTGGGTCACCACGTCGTGCAGTTCGGCGGCGATCCGGGCCCGCTCCTCCTCGACGGCCCGGCGCATGCTCTCTTCCTGGACCTGCTGCAACCGTCTGTACCGGTCCCGGCTGGCCGCCAGCCGCAGCTGCCAGAAGCGGACGGTGCTGGCCAGCACCCCGGCGACCAGCAGCACGACGGCCGGGCTCGACCAGCCGGGGAACACCGGATCCGTGTGCCGGAACGCGAAGCCGGCCAGCACGGCGGCGACGACCAGACCGGCCGTCGCCCGTGCCCGGTAACGGCTGTACATGATGGCGCTGTAGGCGCCGATGACGCAGGTCAGCACGTTGATCCAGGACGCCTTGTCGCCGATGAACAGCGCCGCGCCCAGCACCACCCCGAACGTGGCCAGCGGATATCGGCGCCGGGCCGCCAGCGGCAGCGCGGAAAGGACGACCAACGGCCAGGCCGGGGAGGAGGGTTCGCCCTCCGTGACCCGCACACCCGGTACAGGGGGCGTGGGCGGGCGCGGGACCGTCGACCCGTCGCGGGCATACCCGGCCGCGGCCTTCGAGCTGATCCGGACCGGCCCGTCGCCGGGATAGCGCGACGCCGCGATCAGCGCGAGAAGGGTCAGCACGACCGCCAGCACCACATCGGCGCGCACTGCCCGCCGCGAGCGCGGGGCGTCCTCCGCCTCCGACCGCAGCGCGTCACGCAGTTGCCGACGCCAGCCTCGCCCACCCTCCGTCTCCACCGGCTCATTGTGCGGTCCCCGCACCTCCTTCCGCGTCCCCCTGCGCGGCCAAAACACCGTCCCTCAGGCGTACTTCGCAGGGATGAGGCCGCAGCCGTCTCCTCCGCAGGGAGGCCCGGATGTCGGTGCCGCGGCCGACGCGCCCCACAGGGCCACGGCCCTACCTTCGCTGGGCCGACACAGGCATCTCCCTCTCGGCCATATCTCTCGACCACCTCCCTTTCGACCATCTCCTTCTCGACCGCAAGGACGGACCACACCCATGACTCACGTGATCGAGCTGGCAGGCGTGGCGAAGCGCTACGACAGCGCCGGTGCGCCCGCACTCGGACCGCTGGACGTCAGCGTCGCCCAGGGCGAGGCGCTTGCCGTGACCGGTCCCTCCGGCAGCGGCAAGTCCACGCTGCTGAACCTGGTCGCCGGCCTCGACAAGCCGACCGAAGGCGCCGTGACCGTGGCCGGGCAGCGGATCGACCAGCTGAGCGAGCACGCGCTGGCCCGGTTCCGCCGCGGGCAGATCGGCATGGTCTTCCAGTTCTTCAATCTGCTCGACGACCTCACCGTCGCCGACAACATCCAGCTCCCCGCCCAGCTGACCGGGACCACGCGGCGCAAGGCGGCGGCCCGCGCCGACGAGCTCATGGAACTGCTGGGCATCACCAAGCACGCCCACGCCTACCCGGGCCGGCTGTCCGGAGGCGAGCGCCAGCGGGTCGCGGTCGCCCGAGCCCTGGTCAACCGGCCGGCGCTGCTGCTCGCCGACGAACCGACCGGCGCGCTCGACACCACCTCGGGCCACGACGTACGGGAACTGCTGATGGAGCTGCACCGCAGCGGGCAGACCCTCGTACTGGTCACCCATGACATGGCGCTGGCCCAGGCATGTGCGAGCCGCACCCTTCAGCTGGTCGACGGCCATGTCTCCCTCGACACGCGTGCGGAGGCGGTCCGATGAGCTCCCTCGACACGTATGCAGAGGTCGTCCGATGAGCCCTCTCGGCACCGGCGCGCTCGGCCGGGTCGTCCGCTCCGGGGTGGGCCGGCGCCGGGTGCAGACGGTGGTGATCGCCGTGGCCACCATGATGGCCGTCGCCGCGGCCGTGATCGCCGGGTCGCTCATCGTCGCCTCGAACGCCCCCTTTGACCACGCCTTCGCGAAGCAGCACGGTCCGCACCTCACCGCGCAGTTCGATCCGGCCAAGGTGAGTGCGGCGCAACTGAAGGCGACCGAGCGGCTGGACGGCGTCACCGCGAGCGCGGGGCCGTATCCGTCGACGACCATCAGCCCGGTCGATCCGAGCGGCGGGCATCTGCCGAGCCTGAGTCTGGTCGGGCGGTCCGGTCCGCACGGCGACGTGGACGACCTGGACCTGCGGTCCGGCCGGTGGGCCGCGAAGCCGGGCGAGGTCGTTCTCGCCGCGTCGTTCAAAAGCCCCTTCCTCAAGGTCGGTTCCACCCTGAAGACTTCGGACGCCGCCGACAGCCCGACCCTGAAGATCGTCGGCTTCGCGGTGTCGGCCGGCAAGACCGCCGATGCCTGGGCGACCCCGGGGCAGGTCGACGCGCTGGCCACGAAGGACACCCCGGTCACCAGTCAGATGCTCTACCGCTTCGACTCCGCGGGAACCAAGGCGCAGATCTCCGCCGACCGCGAGAAGCTCACCGCCGCCGTACCGTCCGGGGCCCTGGTGGGCACCCAGTCCTACCTGGACACCAAGCGTGCCGCCGACACGGGCGCGGCGGCGACCATCCCGTTCATGGTGGCCTTCGGCGTCCTCGGCATCGTGATGTCCGTGATCATCATCAGCAGTGTGATCAGCGGCGCGGTCGGCACCGGCCTCCGCCGGATCGGCATCCTCAAGGCCATCGGCTTCACCCCGCGCGAGGTCGTGCGGGCCTATGTGGCGCAGGCACTGATCCCGGCCGGCGCCGGTATCGCCCTCGGGGTCGTGCTGGGCAACGTACTGGCCGTTCCACTGCTGGCGGACACCGAGCAGGTGTACGGCAGCGCCTCGCTGACGGTGGCCTGGTGGGTGGACGTCGTCGTACCGGCCGTCACGCTGCTGATCGTCGTGCTCGCGGCGCTGGTCCCCGCACTGCGGGCCGGGAGACTGCGCACGGTCGAGGCCATCGCGATCGGCCGGGCCCCCCGCACCGGGCGCGGCCAGTGGGCACACCGGGCGGCCGGGCGGCTGCCACTGCCGCGGGCAGTGACCTACGGCCTCGCCAGCCCCTTCGCCCATCCGGTCCGTACAGCCGCGATGCTGCTCGCGGTGGCCTTCGGCACGGTCGCGGCGACCTTCGCGGTGGGACTGACCTCGTCCCTGAACGCGGTCGGCAGCGCGTCCGATCCCGAGGACCGCGCGGCGGTCACCGCCATCGTCGGCGGCCCGACCGTTCCGGGTGGCGCCGGAGGCGGAGTGCGCCACCTGAACCCCGCGGCAGGTAGTGCCGGTCCTCCGTCCGCCGACCCGGCGAAGGTCCGCGCCGCCATCGAGGCGCAGGCCGACACCGCCTCGTACTACGGCATGTCCAAGGACGATGTCACCGTGGTGGGGATCTCCGGCTCGGTCCAGGCCACCCTCTACCAGGGCGATTCACGTCCCGGCAGCTACGAGATGATCTCCGGGCACTGGATCACCGGCGCGGGGCAGGTCGTCGTGCCGACGGGTTTCCTGGAGCGGACCGGCACCGAGATCGGCGATACGGTCCGGGTGACCCTCGGGAAGGACACGCAGCCCCTGAAGATCGTCGGCGAGGCCTTCGACACCTCGAACGACGGCCTGTCGATCCACGCGGACCTCTCCAGCTTCGCCGGGGCGAAGCCCCAGGTCTTCCAGATCGAGGTGAAGGCGGGCGTCTCCCCCGCCGCGTACGCCGAGAAGCTCCACGCGGTGGTGGAGCCGATGGGCGGCGACGTCATCGCCAACTCCCCCTCGCAGCAAGAGAACATGATCCTCGTCCTGGATGCGATCGCGGTGCTGCTCACCCTCATGCTGGTCTCCGTGGCGGGCCTCGGTGTGCTCAACTCCGTCGTCCTCGACACCCGCGAACGGGTCCACGACCTGGGCGTCTGCAAGGCACTCGGCATGTCGCCTCGGCAGACCGTGAGCCTCGTACTCGCCTCGGTGGCCGGGATCGGCGTGCTCGGCGGACTGATCGGGGTACCTCTCGGGTTCGCGCTGCACGGCTTCGTGCTGCCGGTGATGGGACACGCGGCGGGCACCAATCTCCCGCCGTCGATCCTCGATGTGTACGACGCTCCTCAACTGATAGTGCTGGGGCTGGCCGGCATAGCGATAGCCGTGCTGGGCGCGCTGCTCCCGGCCGGCTGGGCGGCCAAGTCCCGTACGGCGACGGCACTTCGCACGGAGTAGGCCGTCACCGCGCGCCCTGACGTGTCCGGACGGTCGTGCGCGAAGTCAGCCGAAGGGCGGCAGCTCGGCCAGCTCAACAAGGGCGGCCGGCGGGAAGTCCGGCCACGAACTCGGCGCATCCTGCCCCAGGTTGCGCAGGTGCTTGTCCATGAAGTTCTGGGCATTGCGCAGGACCTTGATCGTGGTGGCGGCATCGATGACACCGTCCTGGAGCGCTTCAGCGAGTTCGTCGAGGTCCAGGACTTCGTAGCGCAGGCCGACTGGCGGAACGATGATGTCCAGGTAGAGGTCATGGACCGCCAGCCGTTGCGGCCCCACTTCCGCCAGCTCGACCAGATCGATGTACCAACCGCCTTCGAGCGCGCCGACGAAGGTGACCGGCCTGGTGATCTGTATCCCTTCGTCGGCGATGACGAAGCAGCGATCGGTCGTGGGCCGACCGGGAACCTGCCACGGGGGAAGGATCTCCATGTCGTAGGCCACGATGTTGTCGCCGGTTCGAACACCGGGGCACCATTGCCCGGTTCGGTGGTGGACACGTACCTCTTCCAGGACCATGCATCGCAGTATGACCGCGCGGTGTTGCTTCAGGCGGTGGAGATCCCGGAGCGAGGTGGGGCGGTCACAGTGCGGTGACGTCGGTGCGCCGGTTGTCCGGCTTGAACGGCAGGGTGGTGACCGTCGCCCGGATCTCCCGTTGCGGGGTGCCCGGTCGGCCCCAGAGGACGACGACCTCTGTGCCGGGTGTGGTGTGTGCGGGGTCGAGGACGCACAGGGAGATCATCGCCCGCAGGGTCGGGCTCACGGTGCGGCCCGTGGCCACGCCCACCGGCTCGCCGGACACCAGCACCTGGTCGAAGTGGGGTCCGCGACCACGGGGCATCTCCATCTGGTCGGGCAGTTCGGCCTCGCTCAGGAGTGAGGTGAGGACGCCGGCGACGTCCTGCTCGTTCCAGCGCAGACCGACCAACTGCCGTGCGGGAACGCCGCTTTCGGCGTCCCGCACGAGTGCGTCCCGGCCGATGAAGTCACGGTCGGGGACGCCCTTGCGGAACCCCCAGCCCAGTTCGCCCGGCTTGCGGAAGTAGTCGGTGACCCCGCCCACCGGGGCGAAACTGCCGGTCGGCACGCCCCTGCGGAACTGCCTCGGCGCACCCGGCGTGAGGATCGACGCCGGCAGATAGTCCAGCCCGTTGGTCGCGATCCCGGCCTCGATGTGCTGAACAGGCTGGGCGCGGAAGCCGAGTTGACGGATACCGGCGTCCAGGCCGCTCGCCACGACCGCCGCCCAGATCTCGTTGGCGTGCTCGGTCGGGCCGTGCAGCTCGTACCCGAGTTCGCCCGAGATGCCGGTGCGCAGGACCCGTACCGGGACCCCGTCGACCGCCGACATACGGCTGCGGCTGAAGCCGATGTCGCGGAGATCGTCCCCTGTCAGCTTCTCCAACGTGGCCAGGGACGCCGGACCTTGGACGCCGAAGATGAACCGGTCGGGGCTGATGTCGGTGGCCGCCGCGTCCCACCCGCCCTGGCTCAGCTGCCACAGCAGCCAGTCGCAACTGCCCGCGGTATAGACGAACTCCTCGGGGCCGAGCCGGCACAGCACGCCCTCGGAGGCGATCCAGCCGTTGTCGTCGAGCTGCACATGGTGCTTGATCTGCCCGGTCTCGAAGCGGGACAGGTCCCGCATCCCCAGCCGGCTCAGGAACGCGAGCGCCTGCGGGCCGTGCACCTTCACCTTGTGCAGCGAGGTCCAGTCGCCGACGTAGCACGAGCCGACATGGGCGGCGCTCTCCTCGACCCAGTCCGCGTACTCCTCGGGGAGCAGGATCTGCGCGAAGCGACCGTAGGTGCCTCGGGTGTTGCCCTCGTCCTGGGCCGCGGCGGCCGGGCTGAACATCGCCGGGCGCTCGGTGACGAACTGTGCGTCGTGCAGCCGGAGTACCGCTTCGTAGGTGCTGCGCTGCTGTGAGAGAAGGTCCATTTCACTCTCCATCGAGTGGCCGTCGTCCAGGGTGTCGTCCGGAGCGGCGTGCAGGTGCTGGATCGATCCTGGGCTAGATCGATTAAGTCGGACGGTAACAGGCGTTTCGGGGCGGGGCGAGAGTCGTGACACACCGGTGATCGGTCCGGCGGCGCAAGCAATGCGGAACCTCCGCGCAACGCCGGATGGTTCAGGACCGGCGGGGCCCGCGCCGTCGTACCGGCAGGCGCAGCAGGTCCGTGCCCAGCACCATCGACCCGCCGAAGTCGGCCCGGCGGGCGCTGTCGCGGAGCAGCCGGCGCCAGGTCGCGTCGGAGACCACGGTCTGCTGGCCCGGGCCGAGGTGGGTGGCGACCAGTGTTCCCACGCCCGACTCGGCCGCGATCCGGCCGAGTTGGGCCACGTCCGTGTGGGTCGAGGTGATGTGGTCGATCAGTGCCTGGGGCAGGCCGAGGCTCGCGAGACCCGCCGGGTACAGAGCCTCGTGGACCAGGACGTCCGCGTGCGCCGCCAGCGTGATGATGTTCGCGGTCGGTGCCGTGTCGCCGGAGAAGACGACGCTGCCGTGGTCGGTGTCGAAGCGGTAGGCGTAGGCGGGGAACACCGCGCCGTGCGGGACGAGGACGGCGGTGACCTTCATGTCGTCGTTCTCCATGACGGTGAACGGCGCCATGGCCGGCGCGGAGTTCGTCGCCGAGGCGCCGGCGCCGGACGGCGGGAGTACGTCGTGGACGTGCAGCAGGGTCGCCGGGTCGATGCCGGCGTGCTCGGTCATGAAGAAGGTCGGCGACGCCGCGTACGCCTGACCGGCCAGCTTCGTCATCTCGACGGTGCCCGGCACGAGCCCGGGAGCCCCGGCGACGGTCGACGCGATACCGGCGGATCCGGGGCCGTAGACCTCGATCGGGCTCTGGAAGCCCTGCGCGCCCGCGGCGCCCGCCGACAGCAGCGGGAAGGAGTAGTAGTCGACGATGTGGTCCGCGTGCAGGTGGGTCAGGAAGATCCCGGCCAGCGACGGCATCGACAGTCCGGCGCGCAGGTACTGGGTCACCGCTCCTCGTCCGCAGTCGACGACGTACGTTCTGCCGTTCACCGTCAGCGCCGACGAGATGCCGTAGCGGGTGGCCAGGGGCGGTGGCCCGCCGTTGGTGCCGAGGAGGGTCACGGTCAGGCCCGCCGCGGAGGGCGCGGATCCGGTCGTCGTCGCGGCCGCGGCCGGCTCGGCGCCGAGCACCGGTACGGCGACGACGGCGGCAGCGGCGGATGCGGCCATCGCGCCCAGCATCGTCCGGCGGGACGTCGGTTCACCCAGGGGTTCGCACATGAAGAGACAGCTCCTTCGCGGCTCGATTCGCGTTGCCACAGTGGCCACACGGAGCACGACTGTCCATCAGTCGGTACAAAATATGCGTTCCCGTGACAAACTGTAAGTTTTCGCTCCGCGCAAGTGTCGGCGGACGTCAACGGCCGATCGTGGGAATCGGGTTCTCCGCGAACCACTGGGCGAGGAAGTCCAGGAAGACCGTGATCTTGCGCTGGGTGCCCGGCCCGGGCCCGTGGATCGCGTAGAGCGGCCGGTCGGGTGCCGCCAGGTGGGGCAGCTGGACCTGGAGAGCCCCGGAGACGAGATCGTCGTAGGCGGACCGCTGCGGCAGCAGGGCGATGCCTCGCCCGTGGACGGCCGCCTTCTGCAGGGCGATGTAGGAGTTGGACGAGAAGGCCACGTTGCGGATCTTGTGCAGCGTCGAGGTGGGACCGTGCCCGATACGCCAGACCGGGTCGTTGACGTGCACCAGGCAGTCGTGGGCGGCCAGGTCGTTGGGGTGTGTCAGGGGTCCGTGCTCGTCGACGTACGTCTTCGACGCGCACAGGACGAAGGGCAGCGAGGCGATCTTCTTCAGCCGGACGTTGGAGTCCCTGAGATCCCGGGTGTGGAACGCCAGGTCGAAACCGCCGTCGAGGAAGTCGTACGTCCGGTCCGACACGCCTCCCAGCTCGAACCGGATCTGGATCTTCGGGTGCGCGGCGGAGAACGCGGCGATGGCGTCCCCGAGGTCCAGGCTCCCGATCCACTTCGGGCAGATGATGCTGAGCGCACCCTCGGCCCGGTCGTGCAGATCCGCGATATTGGAGTCCTCGGCGTCGATCTCCTTCACGATGCGGGAGGCGAACTCGGCGTACCGCAGGCCCGGTTCGGTCAGGCTCACCGAGCGGGCCGTGCGGTTGACCAGCCGGACGCCGACCTGCCGCTCCAGCTCGGCGACATGCCGCGACACCAGTGATCCCGACGACCCCAGCGCCTTGGCCGCGCCGCTGAAACTGCCGAGGTCGGCGACGATCACGAAACAACGCATGAGAAGCAGACGGTCCATGGCGGTCCTCCGGTCGTCCACGGCACCGGTGTCCCTCCGGGCCGTGTCGAACATGGGGCGGCAGAGGGGAGGACCGTCAGCGTCACCTCGGTCGTCACACCTACCGTCACTATATCGATCTAGTGAAGGTAACAGAACCTCTTCGCGACCGCGAGGCCCGAGCTGTCGGCTTCGACCGAGACCTGCCCACGGGGGCAGGAGGCGGGCCAAGGACCTCGCCCGGGAACGAGTCGGATCACATCCGTGGCAACCAAGGAACAACCCGCCTCCTTCGCTCCCGGGGAGACCTCGGCCCGTGCGCGACTCGCAAACTTAACTTGTTGCCGATGCGCTTCCGCGTGCCTGCCGACATGCACACACTTTCGGCCATTGACGGGAATTGGTCGGCGAACTGGGCCTTTGCCGCAGGCAGGCGTTGACGATGCGGTTCGTGATCGCTGCGCGGCACACGGTTCGGACGCCGAGCCACGCTCCGCTTCACGGTCAGGTTCAGGTGCAGGGTGCCGCCGCGGCTCAAGCCGCGGACCAGAGCCCGAACGCACTCCTCTCATATCTTCTCGCCCGCGCAGTGACGGTGGGCGGTTCCAGACACCACCAGCGTCCGCTCACAGCAGTACGGACGCTCGGCCATGGAGGCACAAGCAATGGCGCTTAGCAGAAAAAGGTGGCTGGCCTCGGGCACGGCTGCGCTCGCCGCATCGGCGATGCTGGCAGGCTGCGGCAGCTCCGACTCCGGCTCCGGTTCAGGCTCCACCACGTCGGGCAAGGACACTTCCGCATCGGGGCTTGCCACGGCCGAGAAGAACGTGGCGGCCCTGCAGGCCGTCGCCAAGACCTACCCCGTCCCCACCGCGAGTGTGCCGGGCGTGGACAAGTTCAAGGGTCGCAAGGTCTTTTACATCCCGATCGTCCAGCAGGTGCCCGCCTTCGTCGCCACGGCCGGGTCGACGAAGCAGGCGCTGTCCAAGGTCGGCCTCTCGCAGCAGGTGTGCGACGGCAAGGCCCAGCCGACCGCGATCGCCTCCTGCGTCCAGCAGGCGATCACCGCGGACGCGGCCGGGATCATCCTGGACGCGATCCCTTACGGCATGGCGCAGAACTCCCTCGACGCCGCGAAGGCCAAGGGCATCCCGATCGTCATCGCGGACCAGAACCCCCCGGCCGGGGTCAAGAACAGCAACCAGGTGAGCTATGTGCCGGGTGCGAGTTCTCAGCCCACCGCGATGGCCTGGTGGATCATCGCCGACTCCAAGGGCAAGGCCAATGTGATCATCGCGCAGAATGCCGACAGCCCCACAGCGCTCAAGATGGTGGCCGACTCGCTGCCGATCTACAAGAAGTACTGTCCCGGCTGCAAGGTCACGGTCAAGCAGATCACCGCCTCGACGCCGGCCCTGCTGGCCTCGAAGGCGAGTTCCAACGTCCTGAGCAACCCGAGTGCCGACTACTACTACACCGAGTTCGAGGACAGCCTCCAGCCCACTCTCCAGGGCGTCCAGCAGTCGGGGCGCTCTTCGAGCATCTCCGTGTCCACAGCGGCCGGTTCGGTGAACGGACTGGGCCTGATCAAGAGCGGTTCGGTCAAGGCCGTCGTGGCCGCGGACCAGCTCTACATGGGCTTCGGCGTGACCGACGAACTCCTGCGCATGATGACCGGGTCCGGGCCCATCGACGAGGCCCAGCCCATCCGGCTGTTCACCAAGCAGAACATCGGCAGCATCAAGGTGACGGCGGCGGCCCAGGCCTCGGGTGAGTGGTTCGGCGACGGTTCCTTCCAGGCGGACTTCGCCAAGCTCTGGGGCATCGGATGACGAACGGGGCGCACACCGTGGGCGCCGGCTCGCGGACCGACCCGCCGGACTCGGCACTCCGCCATCGGCTGGAAGTGGCCGAGCTGTCCAAGGCGTTCGGCTCGACCCGGGCGCTTCGCGGGGTCCATCTGCGGATCGCGCCCGGAGAACTGCACGGGCTGGTCGGCCAGAACGGGTGCGGGAAGTCCACCCTCGTCAAGATCCTCACGGGCGTGTACGCGCCCGACCCGGGAGCGTCCATCGCGGTGGACGGGCAGCGGTTGGCACTGCCCGTCCACCCGATGCGGCAGCGCGAGGCGGGAGTCTCGGTCGTCCACCAGAACAGCGGACTGGTGGACGACCTGACGGTGTGGGAGAACGTGCGGCTGGGGCACTACCGGGCGGGCCGGCTCTCGCGGCGGATCAACCGCCGCGAGGAGCAGCGGGCCACCGAGCGGGTCCTGGCCCGGCTGGACCGACCCCTGGAGGTCGGCCGTCAGGTGGGCCAACTCTCGGCGGAGGACCGGGCCGTGGTCGCCATCGCCCGGGCGGTGCAGGACCACCGCCCCGGGGGTGGGCTGATCGTCTTCGACGAGTCGACCCGGGCGCTGGGCAGGTCGGCGCGGGCCCGCTTCTTCGAGCTGGTCCGGTCGCTGGTCGACGAGGGCACCTCGGTCCTGCTGATCTCACACCAGCTGGAAGAGGTCGTCGAAGCGACGGACCGGGTCACGGTGCTGCGCGACGGCGCCGTGGTCGAGGCGGGCCTGCCCACGAGCGAGGTGGACGAGGTCTCACTCACCCGCATGATGCTCGGACGTCACCTCGTCACGCACGGGCGGGTCGGGAGCCAGGTCAAGGACGAGGTCGTCGCCTCGGCGCGGGGTCTCGCGGTCGGCCCGGTGGCCGGCCTCGACCTCGACATCCGGCGCGGCGAGATCCTCGGACTGACCGGGCTGATCGGCTCGGGCTTCGTCGAGGCGGCCGAGGCGCTGGCGGGCGCACGCCCCGCCGACGCCGGCACGCTGTCGGTCCAGGGGCGCGACCTGGCCCTGGACCGCAGACGCGGCTGTACCGAAGAGTTCGTGGACGCCGGGGTGGCGTTCGTACCCGAGCGCCGCCTGGAGGCGGGGGTGGCCGGCGAACTCTCGGTGGCCGACAACCTGACACTGCCGCGCATGCGCGGCCGCGGCGGCCGGCTCCGGACCGGCTCCGCATGGCAGGCCGAGGAGACCGCCGCGATGATCGCGAAACTCGACATCCGGCCGCCCCACCCTCAAGCGCCGGTCCACACACTGAGCGGCGGCAACCAGCAGAAGGTCCTGCTGGGCAAGTGGCTGGCCGGCACGCCGAACCTGCTGGTGCTGCACGAACCGACGCAGGCAGTCGACGTCGGCGCCCGCCACGACATCATCGACGCGATCCGGGAGGCCGCGCGGGACGGCTGCGGAATCGTCCTCGCCTCGATCGACCCCGTCGACCTCGCCGTGCTGTGCGACCGGGTGCTGGTGTTCCGCGACGGCCGGGTCGCCACGGAGCTGAGCGGCGAACTGGAACAGGACGCAATCGTCCGGGCGGTCTTCGGCGACGACACACAACCTCAGGAAAAGGGGCAGGGCCACTGATGGACGTCACCAGCCGGCAAGACAACGACATACCCTCTGCCGCGCCGAAGGCGGCGCACACCGGAAGACCGACATCGGCCTCCGCCATCGCCGGCCAATTCGCCTCGCGCTACTCGGTGATCGCCATCTGGGTGGCCATGATCGCCGTGTACGCCGCCGCGGAGCCGGGGGTGTTCCTGACCAAGGGCACCTTCCAGACCATTTTCGGCTCCCAGCAGGCCCTGGTGTTCCTCACCATGGCCCTGTTGTGCACCGTCTGTGTCGGGGAGTTCGTGGACCTGTCGGTCCCGGCGGTCTTCGGATTCTCCGCCACGATCCTGCCCGTCCTGGTCGTGGAGCACGGATGGGGAGTGTGGCCGGCCGCGCTCGTCGCCGTCCTGAGCGCGATCGTGGTCGGCGTGGTCAACGGCCTGCTCGTCGTCGTGGTCGGGGTGAACACCATCGTGGTGACCCTGGGGATGGGCACCCTCCTCGGCGGCATCGCCCTGTGGCTGTCGCACCTCAACACGGTCAGCGGGCTGCCGACCGGGTTCGGCAAGATCGCGTTGTATTCCGTGGGCGGGCTGCCGATCTCGTTCTCCTACGGCGTGGTGCTGGTGGCGGGCTTCGCCTATCTGCTGACCTGCACACCGCTGGGCCGCCACATCCGGTTCGTCGGAGCCAACAGAGAGGTCAGCCGGCTCTCCGGCATCCGCGTCAACCGGATCCGCTTCGGCTCCTTCGTCGCCTCCGGCGCGCTGTGCGGTGTCGGCGCCGTCATCTCCGTCGCGGCCCTGGGCGGCTACAACCCCACCACCTCCGACACCCTGCTCCTGCCGGTCTTCGCCTCGGTCTTCCTCGGCACCGCGATCGTCCTGCCCGGACGCTTCAACCCGCTCGGTACCTTCATCGGTATCTACTTCCTGGCGACCGGCATCCTCGGACTCCAACTCCTGGGTCTGGAAGCGTGGGTCTCCTCGGTCTTCTACGGAGGGGTCCTGGTGGCAGCGGTCACCATCTCGACCTTGCTGCGCCGCCGCAGTCCATAAGCGGCTCGCCGACACCGGCGGGCAGGCACCTACCATGGCCGCTGTGAGGATGACAGCGACGGACCGGCGACAACTCATCACGCGGGCGGCGGGTGAGCTGTTCATCGCGCGCGGCTACACCGGTGTCTCCATGGAGGACGTCCTGGCGGCGGTGGGCGGCTCCAAGGCGACCCTCTACCGCTACTTCGCCGACAAGAGCGCCTTGTTCCGCGCGTCCGTGGAGGCGCTGTGCGACGAGTGGTCGCAGCCGCTGCACACGTTCACGCCGGGCACCGAGAACCTCGCCGAAACCCTGGTCGCGCTCGGTGAGCACTTCGCCGGTGTCGTCCTCACGCCCGAGGCCATCGCCCTGCACCGCCTGGTCACCTCAGAAGCCGTGCGCATCCCGGGGCTCGGGGAGGTCTTCGCGGAGCACGGGCCCAACGCGGGGCATGCGGTGCTCGGGCGCTGTCTCCAACAGGCCCACGACGACGGCCTGATCAAGGTCGAGGACCCGGTGCGGGCAGCGGAACAGCTCTACCAGGCCATGCTCGGCCACGCCCAGATGCGACTGCTGACGGATGCGCCGGTCAAGCTGACCGACGCCGAGGTCCGCGCGTCCATCAACGAGGCGGTACGGGTCTTCCTGCACGGCGTCTCCGTCGACCCGGCCTGACCTTCGCCACGGAGCCCGCCGTGGCCGACAGATGTCTTGCCCCCGAAGCGTACTGGACCGTACCGTACGGTTGCCCGAGTGCCCGGCGTGAAGGGACGGCCGATGCCGACGACGATCCGAGCCGAACATGTGGGAAGCCTGCTGCGCCCCGAGGAGCTGCTGGCGGCACGCGCCGCACACCGGCGCGGCGCGCTCTCCGACAAGGAACTCACCGAGCTGGAGGACCGGGCCGCGGCAGCCGCGGTGAAGCTGCAACAGGACGCCGGGATACAGGTCTTCACCGACGGCGAGGTGCGCCGGGACGACTTCATGGCCTCGGTGGTGGAGACGGTCGGCGGACTGACACCCGCCGAGGAGTCCTCGGCCCGGCCACGCTGGATCCGCGACAGCGACGGCGCCGAACTCGAAGGCGACGTCGCGTCGGTGGCCATCACGGAGCCCCTGTACCGGAGGACACCGCTGTCCCTCGCCGAGGCCCACTGGCTGTCCGGGAACGCACCGGGGCCGTACAAGATCACCATGGCCAGTCCGACGATGGTGGCGGGTTTCTGGCGGCCGGGGATCTCGGACGGCGTCTATCCGACCCGGCAGGACGCGGTGGCGGCGCTGGCCGACATCTACCGGCGGGACATCGCCGACCTGATCGACACCGGGGTCTCCTGGCTCCAGCTCGACTCACTCGCCTACTGGGCCAACATCGATCCCGAGGCCGCCCGGATGCGCCGGGTGACGGACCTGGAGGGGCATCTCTCCCACATCATCGACACGGACAACGGCCTGATCCGTGCCGCCCGCGCACGGCGCCCCGGCATGACCGTGGCCATGCACTTCTGCCGCGGCAACATGCGCAGCGCCTGGTCCGCCCAGGGCGGCTACGAGCCCATCGCGGAGCGGGTGTTCGGCGAGGTCGAGGTCGACCGCTTCCTGCTGGAGTACGACACGGAGCGCTCCGGCGGCTTCGAGCCGCTGCGTTTCGTGCCGCCCGCGAAGACCGTCGTCCTCGGGCTGGTGTCGTCCAAGGTGGCGGAGCTGGAGTCGGTGGACACGCTACGGCGGCGCATCGACGAGGCCTCGCAGTATCTGCCGCTGGAGCAACTCGCCCTCAGTCCGCAGTGCGGGTTCGCCTCGACGAGCCGGGGCAATCTCCTGACCGTCGACGACCAGCGCCGCAAGCTGGAACTCGTCGCGGAGACGGCACGTCTGGTCTGGGGCTGACGACGGCACGACACGGCCGGGGCGGGACTCACCCCTCAACTGCCGTCACCCGGTGTGTCGTTGGCGCGGCGGCCGGGTCCTCACGCGCCGTCGAGGACAGCGAGCCGTCGGCGGAGCTCCGGGCCTGTCGGCACACCGTTGGACGCGATGCTCAGCAGTCTCTCCGCCTTCAACTCGGTTTCCTGCCACTCCCGTTCGGGGTCCGAGCCCCAGGTGATGCCGGCTCCAGCGCCGAAGTTCAGGCGCTGCCGGGCCCGGTCGATCCAGAACGTGCGGATGCCTACGGCCAGTTCGCCGGTGCCACGATCGGCGTCGACCCAGCCGATGCCACCGCAGTACGGTCCGCGTGGCGCGGTTTCCAGGGTCGTGATGATGTCGAGGGCGCTCTTCTTCGGGGCGCCCGTGACGGATCCCGGCGGGAAGGTCGCCGCCAGCAACTCGGGCCATCCTGCTCCGTCCCGCAGCTCGCCCCTCACCTTGGAGACCAGGTGGACGAGTCCGGGGTGACGCTCCACCGCGCACAGTTCCGGCACGGTGACACTGCCGGTGGCGCACACGCGCCCGAGGTCGTTGCGGACCAGGTCGACGATCATCACGTTCTCGGCGTGGTCCTTCTCCAGGAGATCCGCCTCGGTACGCCCGGTGCCCTTGATGGGGCCCGACTCGACCTCCCGCCCTTCGCGACGCAGGAAGAGCTCGGGCGAGGCTGTGGCCACCTCAACTCCCCTGCCCGGCAGCCTGATCAGGCCCGCGAACGGCGCCCGGTGACGCACGGCCAGCCGGTCGGCCAGCGCCTCGATGTCGGCGTCGGCCGCGATGGGCGCCGACAGCACGCGGCAGAGGTTGGCCTGGTAGACGTCACCGCGCGCGATGTGCTCGCGGATCCGCCGTACGCCGGCCTTGTAGGCGTCGCGATCCAACGACGTGTCCCACAGTCCGGGCGCGGGCCCGTCCCATCGGGCAGCACGGGCCGGGTGTCGCGCGGCGGTCCGTACGTCGCGGAAGCGGGCGCAGGTCAGACGCCCTTCGAAGTCGGCTACGACGGCCCAGAAGCCTGCGGATTCGAGCGCGGCGGGGTCGTGCGTGACGTCGGCGAGCCCGGTCGCGATCCGGCCGCCGAGCCGGGCCAGCGGGGGGAGTTCCATCATGTCCGGCACCTTTCCCGAGCGCGGAGGCGGACCGAGCGGGCCCCCGTCGCCCGGCACGGGTCCGGGCACGAGGTGCCCAACTCGCTTATGCGGGAACGGTCTTGGGCACGGCGTTCCACTCGGCCGCACGGAGGGTGTTGACCATCAGCATGGCGATCGTCATCGGGCCGACCCCACCCGGTACGGGAGTGATGCGGCTGGCGATGCCGTCGAGTTCGGCGGCGCGGACGTCACCGGTCAGACCGTCGGGCGTGCGGTGGATGCCGACGTCGATGACCGTGGCGCCGGGCTTGACGTGTTCGGGGCCGATGAGCCCCCGTACGCCGGTGGCGACCACGACGATGTCGGCGGGGCGGGTGACGGCGGCGAGGTCGGCGGTGAACTCGTGGGCGACCGTGACGGTGGCGCCGCGCCGCAGCAGCAACTGGGCCAGGGGGCGGCCGACGAGTTCACCCCAGCCGACGACGGCGACGCACGCGCCCTTGATCTCGATGCCCTCCGCGTCGAGGAGTTCGACGACCCCGCTCGGGGTGCAGGGGCGCAACCCCCGTTCCCCGCGCGCCAGTCGGCCGGCGCTGGCCGTGGTCAGACCGTCGACATCCTTGGCCGCGGGGATCCGGTCGATCAGGGTCGCGGCGTCGAGCTGGGCGGGCAGGGGCAGTTGGAGGAGGATGCCGGAGACGTCCGGGTCGGCCGCCAACTCGTCGATGACCGCGGCGACTTCGCCCCCGGAAGCGTGCCGGGAGAGGTGCCGGTGGAAGTCGCGCATACCGGCCTCGCGGATGGCGCGCCGTTTGGCCGCGACGTAGACGGCGCTGGCCGGGTCGTCGCCGACCAGGATGGTCGCCAGTCCGGGCACCCGCCCGCGGGCCGCCGCCTCGGCGACCCGTTCGGCGACCCGGGCCCGGATGTCACGGGCGATCCGGGCGCCGTCGATGGTGGTTGTCATGATGGCGAACCGCTTTCTGCTGGTGAACGCTTCACCCGGTGAGGAGGACTGCTTGTCGAGGTCGCGGCACAACTACCGCTTCCTGGACGGATGTTGGGCCGATACGTGGTTCAGGCGAAGACGATGGTGTGCTTGCCGTTGCGGATGACCCGGTCCTCGGCGTGCCACAGCACCGCGCGGGAGAGGACGGCGCGTTCGACGTCGGCGCCGCGCCGAGTGAGGTCACCGGCGGTGTGGGCGTGGCTGACGCGCACCACGTCCTGCTCGATGATCGGGCCCTCGTCGAGGTCCTCGGTGACGTAGTGGGCGGTCGCGCCCACCAGCTTCACTCCCCGTTCCTTGGCCTTGGCGTACGGGCCGGCACCGATGAACGCGGGCAGGAACGAGTGGTGGATGTTGATGATCGGCACGCCGACCCGCTCGATGAAGTCGCCGGAGAGGATCTGCATGTAGCGGGCGAGGACGACGAAGTCGACGTTGTCCTTGAGCAGCCGCAGGTGTTCGGCCTCGGCGGCCGACTTGTCCGCGCCCATGGACGGCACATGGAAGAAGGGGATGCCGAACGACCGCACTTCCTCTGCCGTGTCGGGGTGATTGGAGATCACCATGGCGATACTGACGGGGAGTTGACCCTGGCGATGACGCCAGAGCAGGTCGAGCAGGCAGTGGTCGGACTTGGAGGCGAAGATCGCCACCCGCTTCGGCACGGACAGGTCGCGCAGGGTGTAGGAGAGGCCGTACGGCTTCACCAGTTCCTTGTCGAAGTCGGCGCGCAGAGCGGGCAGTTGGGCCCGCAGACCGTCGAGTCCGAAGACGGTGCGCTGGAAGAAGGCACCGCCCTGCGGATTGTCGGAGTACTGGTCGAGGGAGACGATGTTGGCGCCGTGCCGGCCGAGGACCGAGGTCACGGCCGCGACGATGCCGGTGGCGTCGGCGCCCTGGACGATCAGCGACGCCTGGTGCCCCGCTCCCCCGGTCTTCTTGGCGGTGCTGTCGGGGGCGGCCTGCGTGACGGTCATACGAGGTTGTCCTTCCTGAACTGTGCGATCCACTCGGACGTGGCCCGCAGCCCGCCGAAGGTGTAGAAGTGGATCTTTATGTCTCCGTGGCGGGCCGGGTCGTAGCCGTCCGCGAGCGCGCGCAGGAACTTGTCGGGGCCCGCGGTGCCCATCAGGTTGGTGATGGACAGGCCGTACTTCTTGGCGATGGAGGCGCTGGTGCCGACGCCGAACCGGGTGGCGTACGACATCAGCCGCCGCACACCGGCCGGGCCGGGGACGCCGATCCGGACGGGCAGCGTGATGCCCTCCGCACGGACCTTCTCCAGCCAGGCCAGGACGGGATCCACGTCGAAGCCGAACTGCGTGATGACACTGCCGTCGAGTTCCTGCCCGGCGATGGACGCGCTCTTCTCCCGCAGCGCGGACCACAGCACGTCCCCGGCGATGTCCGGGTGGCCCTCGGGATAACCGCTGATGCTGACGTGCCGGACGCCGTACTCCCGCAGCAGTCCCGTCTCGATCAGCGCGAGTGAGTCCTCGTAGGGACCCTCGGGGTGGGTGGGATCACCGCCGACGGTGAAGACGTTGGCAGCGGTGCCGTCGGCCCGCAGAGCGGCGAGGAACTCCTCGAACTCACCCTGCGAACCGAGGCGCCGGGCGGAGATGTGCGGCACCGGCACGAAACCGAGCCGCTTCACCGCCCGGGACGCCTCCAGGCGCATGGCGAGGTTCTCGTTGCCGAGGAAGGTGACGTTGATGCGGGTCCCCTGCGGGATGGAGTCCCGGGCCTCCTCCAGCTTCGGAACGTCCTTGCCTGTCATCTCCAGGGAGAAGTCCTCCAGCAACGATGTACTCACCGCCGCCGAGGCCGTACTGAAGGGGTTCATCGTGCTCCTTGTCGATAGGAAAGGGGGCTCCCGCCCCGGAGAAGGGGAAAACGGGCAGGGTGGGGCGCGCCCCCTAGGGGCGCGAGGCTGTATCGATATGCGGCTCCGCCGCGTGAGCGCGACCAGCCACAACGAACCCGCAGACGACGCACCCGCACCCAGCGGAGCGCTTACGCGTTACGCCGGTACTCGGTACGCGCATGCCGATCGAAGGGGCTGACCTGCACGGTCGCGCGGATCCGCGGGAACCCGAGGTCGGCCTCGGGGTCGGTACCCAGCCCCGGGTGCTCACCCCACACCACGGTCACCTCGGTACCGGGCTCGGCGTGCGCGGAGTCGATCAGCGTCTGCGCCAGAACCGTGCCGACGGGGTCGATCGACGCGGTCTGCATGGTCGTACCGACCAGTCCGGCCGAGGTCTCGACGCGGTGGCGGGCGTAGGTGAGGACGAAACCGGGGTCCTCTCCCCCGCCGACGACCCGGCGCACGTCGTCGGCGTCGAACACCAGCGTGACCTTGGTGCGGCGGGGTTCGTCCTTGGCCTTGAGCAGGGCGTCCCGGCCATGGAAGTCGTGCCCGAAGTGGATCAGCTTGCCGTAGCCCAGCTCGTACGGGGAGACGTAGTAGTCGGCGATGTCCTCCGAGAAGTAGCTGCCGTTGAGGGGACGCTTCCCCTCGATGCCGAACAGGGGCAACCAGGCGCGGTATTCCGCGAGTTCGGGGTCGACGTAGATGCCGGGGACCGGCGAGGGGATCCAGCCGCTCTCCACGCTCGGCGTGGTGTACGCCAGCGCGCCGACCTGGACGAGGCCCAGTGGTTCGCCGGCCTTGAGGAACGCCTCGTGCACGTACGCCGCGTGCTCCCACGGTCCGATGAACTCGTAGCCGGCCTGCCCGGCCATGCCGTGGCGCAGCGCCTCGAAGGAACGGCCGTCCAGGGTGACCGGCGTGGAGTGGAAGAACTTGGTCTCCGGCAGCGGCCCGCCGAAGACCTTCTCGATCACCTCCAGCGCCAGCGGACCCTGGATCTGGTAGCGGAACAGCTTGGGGTCACCGCCGCCGGGACGGAAGGCGGACGACGCGTCGGTCTCGAAGCCGACGTCGTAGCCGCCCTTCTCCGCGTGGTACTGCACCCAGTGCTGGGCGGCGGGGACACCGCTGAGGAGGTACTTGTTCTCGGCGTGCCGGGCGAGGATGCCGTCGGTGACGATCTTGCCGTCCCGGGTGACCGGTACGTACTGCTTGGCCTGGCCGATCGCGAACTTCTCGAAGTTGTTGGCGCCGTACTCGGCCAGCACGCGGGTGGCGTCGGGGCCCTCGATCCACAGGTCGAACATGTGGTGCGAGAGGTTGAGCAGCGCGACGCCCTCGTGCCAGGCCGCCTGCTCCTGGCGCCAGCCGACGTACTCCCGCTCGACCACCTCGGGCGTCCACGGCTCGGCGTTCGGCTGCCACAGCAGGCCGATCGGCGAACCGGCCTTGTCGATGCCGTCCTGAAGACTGGGGATTGCCATTGCGGCTCCTCTCAAAGCCATCTCCCTGAAGCACTAGATCGATCTAGTGACGCGGCTCGTCACCTCGTGATCGGCTGACTTCGGGAAGGAAAAGGGGGATCGCTAGAACGATCTAGCGCAAGCTAGCAGAAGCATTTGGAGCTTGGCGAGACTCGTGCGGCGCCTTTCTGTACGGGCTCCGCACGACGGTCTCCGACGCCGAGACCTGACGGTCGCCCGCCCAGGCCGCGGCCATGCACACCGCGTGCAGGCTGGAGCGGACGTCGTGCACGCGCACGCAGAACGCGCCGGCCGCGGCGGCCAGCGCGGACACCGCCGCACTGGCCGCGTCACGGTCGCCGGGCACGGAGTCCACTCCCGCCCGGTCACTCAACGCGGCACCGATGAAACGCTTCCTGGACGCCCCCACCAGCACGGGGAAACCGGTGGCCCGCAGGGCGGGCAGATGCGTGAGGAGCTCCCAGTCGTGGGGGGCGTGCTTGGCGAACCCGATTCCGGGATCAATGATGACGCGCCGCGGATCGATTCCGGCCGCGGTGAGTGCCTCCACGCGCCGCAGCAGTTCGGAGGTGACCTCGCCGACGACATCGCCGTAGACCGCGTGTCGGTCCATCTCACGACTGGGCGCTCGCCAGTGCATCGCCACGTACGGCACTCCGGCCTCCGCGACGACGGCGGCCATGGCGGGATCCGCCAGCCCGCCGCTGACGTCGTTGACCAGACACGCGCCGGCCTCGATCGCGGCCCGGGCGACCGCCGCGTGCATGGTGTCCACGCTGACGGCCACCTCCGCGCGCACCAGCTCCCGCACGACGGGTACCACTCGGGCCAACTCCGCCTCCACCGGGACGGGTTCGGCTCCCGGCCGGGTGGACTCGCCGCCCACGTCGACCAGGTCCGCGCCCTGCTCGGCGAGCCGCAGGCCTTGTTCCACGGCCCGTTCGGTCTCGGCGTACCGGCCGCCGTCGGAGAACGAGTCGGGCGTCACGTTCAGGATGCCCATCACCAGACATCGGTCGGGCTGCGGGAGTCCCGCCGGGCCTCTCGGGGGTGGTTGCGCGAACGCGCATCGCATGTCGATCATCGGTCGAACGACCTCCTCCGCTGCGGGCCGTCCGCCCTGCGAGCTGGAAAAGCTAAATCGATATAGCGAATACGTTACAACGGATCGCTAAATCGTTCTAGCCCTCTGCGGTTCAATTTCGTCGCCGGTCGTCCGACGCCACAACTCGACGTGGGCGCAGCGGTCGTGACCGGCCAGAGCGCTACGACGCCAGACCCCGGACGTGTCCCGCAGCCGGATCTCGTCGCGATGGGCGACCACGTCGCCGACCGGCTCGGCGCGCAGCCGGGCGACCACATAACCGGCGGCCAGACCGGTGATGTCGCGGACCACCCCCATGGGCAGCAGCGAGCGCGTCTCGGCGATGGCGTCGTCCTCCCCCGCGCGCATGACCACGCGGATGTGCGGCGCGACGCCGTGGGCGGCGAGGGCCACGGCCACGTTGTCCAGATCGTCGGAGCCGACGGCGGCCAGCGCCCGGGCGTGACCCAGGCGGAGCCGTTCCAGTACATGGCGGTCGCCACCGTGCCCGTCCATGACCGGAATGCCGAGCGTGCGTGCCAGCCGTGCGGTGCCGGCCCGCGGGTCGCGTTCGACGCCTACGACGGGGATGCCCAGTCCTTGCAGCTCGACGCAGAGCCGCATGCCGACCTGGCCCATGCCCACCACGATGACGTGCCCCGCGCGGGGCAGGGTGCGCGGCCCGATCAGCCCGATCAGCCGCGGACCGAGCATCCGCTCGACCACTCCCGCGGTGAAGAAGGCGGTGAAGACGACCGTGCTCAACATCGCGAGGACGGCGAAGAGTTGGTAGCCGTGGGCATCAGCCGGCGCGGCGGCCGGGCCGACACCGGCCACGACCCGGGCGGCCTCGAACAGCGCCTCGGACGGGCGATGACCGGCCGCCGTGAGCCACCCCCAGTCGACGGCGAGTACGACGAGCATCGCGAGCATGCCCAGGACCAGCAGCCGGGTGCCCGGGTCGTGGGAACGCAGCTGGAACCCGACCCACCTTCTGCGGTACCGGCGACGCCACCGCCCCGGCAGGACAGATTCCTCCGCCTCCAGGACACCGTCGCGCTCCCGGACGACCTGGACACGCTCTCCGCGTCGGCGGGCGGCGACGAAGGAGGGGTCCAGGCACGGGCCGGCCAGGGACGGCGCCGCGAGGTCGGCCGGCGAAGTCACGTCGCACTGCGGCAGGAGGCGGGCGAGCTCGTCGGCGATCGTGCGATCGAAGATCGTGACGATCAGAGGCAGGTCGGGGGCGATGTGCGCGACGGCCAGCGCGTAGCGCAGGGCCGCGACGTCGTCATGGAGGAGTACGGCCACGCCCGCCGGCCGCAGCGCCAGCGCCGCGCGCAGTTCGGGGTCACGGGGACGCGGGAGGTGCCGCACCACGTCGGACGAGGCGTGCAGGGCACTGCACACCCGACCGGCCAGGTGCGTGTCGCCGATGACGACATACGGACGGACGGGGCCGTGATGCGTGTGATGCGCAAGGTGCTTGTGGTGCGCGTGATGCGTGGGATTCGAGGTCATGGGGTCGATGTCCTGCCTTGAGAGATGCTTCAGAGATGACGGTGAGCCGATGGGCGGCCGACCGGCTGGAGCCCGTCCGCGAAGCCGAGCCGGTCGTCAACGGGCCTTCGGCCGACGGTGATCGTCGACGATGACCGACGGGGGTGCCACGGCCGGCCTTCCGACGGCGCCGCGGCGCACCACCCCTCGCCCGTCTCGGTAAGACGGCTCGGCGCGACGACGCGAGGACACGGAGAGACGCGGAACCCCCGATACGGGCCCGCTTCAGGCTCCTGACCCCCGCCGCGCCGTACCGTACGGTTCAGTGCCGTACGAAGCAAGGCAATTCGGATCCGGCAGAACCGGTGCACTCGGCATCCCGTGGCCGCCGGTGCTCCGGCTCCCGTCGGCCTCCTTACAATGAGTGAACGCCGTGTCGCCGGGACTCAGGTGCGCATGACAACGTCGGAGCAGGGGTGATGGGGACGTCCAGAAGAGTCACGCTGAACGATGTGGCCGCGGCCAGCGGAGTTTCTCGCGCCACCGTCAGTTTCGTTCTCAACGACGACCCTCACCAGACGATCTCCGCGGCCACGCGTGACCGGGTGAAGGAGGCGGCCCGAACGCTCGGCTACGTTCCGCACGGCGTGGCGCGAGCACTGCGCGAGGGGACCTCCCGCGTGGTCGTCCTGAACATCGACGCGGGCATGGAAGGCGCGTACTCCCGCAGCTACATCCACGGCCTCGACGCGGAACTGGCCGCCCACAACCACGTCCTCCTGGTCCGGCACGGCCACCACACCGAACAGTCCACCCAGCAGGTCCTCGACGCCATCGTCCCCCGCGCGGTGATCCGCTTCGGCGAGACCTACCTCACCGGCCACGCACTCGACGACATGGGAGGCGGCTGGCGCAACGGTCTCGCCGCCCACACCGCCCTCCAGCTCCGCCACCTCGTCGACCACAACCACACCCGCATCGCCGTGGCACTGCCGGACACCGAGTCACCGCTCGCCGCGACCCGCCTGCGCTTCACCGGACACGCGGCGCAGAACCTAGGCATCCCCACTCCGGTGTCCTTCGTCGCCCCGCAGGACCGTTCCGCCTGCGCCGCCGCCGTCAGCGCCTTCCTTTCCGGCGCCCCCGAGGTGACCGCGATCGCCGGCTTCAACGACGACGTCGCCCTGCGCGTCCTCACCGCCCTGCGCGACCTGGGCCGACACGTACCCGACGACACGGCCGTGATCGGCTTCGACGACAACGGCTACGGCGAACACGTCATCCCCTCCCTCACCACGATCAACGTCGACGGCGAGGCCCACGGCCGACTCAGCGCCCGCCTGGCCCTCGGGCTCGACACCAGCGGTCTGGAGCCCCCGCCCGCACGAGTTGTCGTCCGCGAATCGGTCTGACGGGACGGGCCACTCCACGGTTGCGGTTTCGCCGTACGGTCGTGGAGCTCCGCGGCATGACCGTGCGCCACGCGCTGTCGCCCAGGAGCTCACAACCATGAGTTCCGACAACTTCGGTTCCTACGACTGGAATACGCCGCCCCGACCGAAGTAATGGCTGAGCCGATCACGCGCCGCCGGAACTTCCCAGCCGGACCGGCAGAGGTGCCCCGGAAAAGCGCAGGCCCGAAGCTCATGCGATCCGGAACGTGAACTGCGGCCCGGCGCCGTCGGCCATCCGCTCCAGAAATTCCGCGCCCGGTCCCTTGAGCGCATCAGAAGTGTAACGTACCGTACAGTTCACGCCGCCGACGAAGGCTTCCGCTCCTTTCGGCGTGCCCGCCCGTTCGTGCTGTACCCATCAGCCGCGACACCCCCGAGCCGGGTCACTCACGACGCCAGGCGCCGCAAACGGCTACGCCCCGCCGCCACAGCGGCCGGCAACACGCCCTTGCCGCCGCCCCCCTTACGCATCGCGACGACATGGAGAAACCGATGGCACATCTCGAAGACCAACTCCAGGCGGCCGGAGGCCCGTTGGGCCTGCTGCGCAGCGGCCGTTCCGGTGCCTACCCGTTCCCGATCAAGGCCGAGTTCACCAACTGGCGTGACGAGCAGGAGAGTTGGCGCACGTCGGCGGCGCTGATGGACCTGTCCCACCACATGACCGACCTCACGGTCCAAGGACCCGACTGCTACCGGCTGTTGGCCGATGTCGGCGCCAACACCTTCCAGGGCTTCGGCCCGATGAAGGCCAAGCAGTTCATCGCGGTCAACCACGACGGCTACATGATCGGCGACTGCATCCTCTTCTGCCTCGCCGACAACCACGTCCGCCTCGTCGGCCGCCCGCCGGCCCTCAACTGGGTCCAGTTCCACGCCGAGACCGGCGGCTACGACGTCACGCTGCGCCGCGACGAACGCACCGCGCAGAACCCGAACGGCCGCGAGTTCTTCCGGCTCCAGCTCCAGGGCCCGCACGCCGCGGCGATCTTCGAGAAGGTCAACGGCGGCCCCATGCCCGACATCCCCTTCTTCAGCATGGGCAAGTTCAACATCGGCAAGCACGAGGTCACCGCCCTCAACCACCGTATGTCGGGCTTCCCCGGGCTGGAGTTCTTCGGCCCCTACGAGCACATCGACGACGTACGCGACGCCATCCTTGAAGCCGGCGAACCCTTCGGAGTCCGTCAGATCGGCGCCCGCGCCTACGCCTCCGTGGCCACCGAGTCCGGCTGGATCGCCAACACCGTCCCCGCCGTGTACTCGGGCGACAGCATGAAGACGTACCGCGAATGGCTCGGCGTCAGGACCTTCGAGGCCAACCTCTCCCTCGGCGGCAGCTTCGACTCCGACCGCGTCGAGGACTACTACGTCACCCCCTGGGACCTCGGCTACGGACACATCCTCAAGTTCGACCACGACTTCATCGGCCGCGAGGCCCTGGAGCGCCGCAAGGGCGAGAAGCACCGCCGCAAGGCATGGCTCGCCTGGCACCGCGACGACGTAGCCCGGGTCTTCGCCTCCCAGTACGAACAGGGCGACCGGCGCTTCAAGCACATCGAGATGCCCGCCGCCTTCTACGCCGCCTCCCAGTTCGACCGCGTCGAGAGCAACGGCCGCCTCGTCGGCATCTCCACGCTGTGCAGCTACACCGCCAACGTCCGCGGCTGGATCTCCGTCGTGATGATCGACGACGACGTGCACTACGGCCAGCAGGTCGAGCTGGTCTGGGGCGAACCCGACGGCGGCTCGGCCAACCCCACCGTGGAACGCCACGCCCAGACCACCATCCGCGCCACCGTCACCCGCAGGCCCTTCGCCGGCGACAAACACTGACACCGGCCGGCTACGACAACTCCCCCGCGCCCGGTGGGGTACCAGGCAGGCGGCTCCCGCCTGGTACCCCGCCCGCATCGCTCCCCCGCCACCAACTCGGCCTGTCCCACCAGGTCTTAGGACGCCCCGCCTCGACCTGGCCGATCAGTCATCCGTATCGCAGTACACAGACGCTGTGTCCGCGTTGGACTTGGTCACCAGACGGGCATCGATGTGTTCGATCTTGTCCTTCTCCTCGCCGCGCAGCAGAGCGAGGGTGTGTGTCACCGCCAGCGCTCCCAAGTCCTGGACCGAGTTGGAGACCGTCGCCGCGAACCTGCCGTCCTTGAGCGCGGCGAGTCCCTGGTCGGTGCCGTTGACGGTCACGATCTTCACGCTGTGGGCGCCCGCCGCATCGAACGCCTGCCGCACGCCGAAGGCCATGTCCTCGTTGGCCACGAACGCGTACCGGAGGTCGGGGTGAGCCTGGATCATCTTGGCTGCGGCAGCCTTGGCCGTCGCCCGGTCGAACATGCCCCGCTCGTCCCCCACCACCCGCACATTGGCTGCCAGGTTCTTGGTGAATCCGTCGACCATCAAGTTGGACGACGTACTCCCGTCACCGGAGACGACACCGGCCTCGACCGGTTTGCCGGCGGCGTCGTCGTCGACCCATTGGGCGTCCAGCTTGCCTATCCCGGGCAGGTCGCTGATGACGGCGCCGAGGATCTTGCTGTCGTCCGACGGCGTCACCGCGATCAGCGCGATGGGGATCTTCGCCTTCTGCGCCGCAGCGATGTCGGCGTCGAGGGCACTGGCGTCCACACTGAGCAGGATGATGGCGTCGACCTTGTGCGCGATCATGTCCCGCACGTTGCGCAGTTCCGCGGACTTGCTCCCGTTCGAGTCGGCGGTCCGCAGTTTTGCCAGGTTGTTCGACGTGGTCTTCGTGACCGCCGTCCGCAGGCAGGTGTGGAACGACGTGGTGCCCCCGTTGATGAACCCTAAGACGACAGGGCCGGTGGTGTGGGTGCTGTCGGTGGGAAGCAGAGTGCATCCGGTGGCCAGGAGACCGAGGCCGACGGCGGTTGCGAGCAGTCGTCTGTTGGAGCGGGGCATGAGTAGGGAGCCTTTCTGCTGCACGTGACGTCGTTGTCGAGGCAGACAGCGCTGGGCTGTCGCAGGGAACCCTGCGATGGGGGACGAGGTACGGGATTGTCGTCGCCGAGGCAGACGATGGTGATGCGGATCCGGGCAAGGGCGAACCGTCGGGGTGACGAGGCGCGGACGGGTCGCAGGATGGGCGTGTAGTGCTCGACGGGGCCGATCGGGCGGTGGCGGGCTGCGAAGGAAGCGGCTGTCGAACACTCCGCCACTCCGCGGTTCTGACGCCCAGGCACGCGCGCCCCGCACCACGTCGTCGGCGGTGCTTCGAGTTCGGCGTAAGCATCGCCAGTCAGCATCCGCACCAAGCCAATACCGACCAGGCCGATCGACGCGCACTTCGCCGACGTGTACTTCGTCAACGCGCACTTCATCGTCGCGCTGACCGAGCGGGGTGGCCTTTCGACACCGTGGCCGGCAGAAGGCGATGGCCATCATCGCGCTCGACTCCGCCCCTTTGACCTTGCGTAAAGCGTTGCCGTCCTGAAACGCGGCCGTTCTCACGAGGCTCGCTTTCGTCCGACGTTCACTCAGCCATGAACTGGAACGTTCTAGTGGCAACGCAGAAATATCCTCCTCCGCGCGATTGGCATGGTGGATACCGGGGCAAAATACGTAGCCGAATTTGACCCAGGCGGAAGCTAGCAGAGCGAATCTCGGGATGGCGAGGGCACGGTAGCGCAACCTTTGCTTGCGCTCCGCGTGCTTGCGCATCCGTACCGCACCACCAGCCGGCGCCATCGCCCGTCCCGCATCTGCTCCGACTCTGAACCCCACTGCCGAACCTCTCGGTGCGCGCGTCCGCGGCCGACGGCTTCACCGAGGGCCTGTCACCTCGTGCTTAACGGGCCACAGGCGGGGCACAAGATCCGGCAGGCAGAACCGGACAACGATCGAGAGACCGGGGAGACCTGATGAACACGATGAGCGTCGACGTCGCAACCGTCCGCTCCGCGACATCCGTCGCCAGTGCACGCGAAAGCGCCCGGGACTTTCTCGGCGCTCTCGACCATCCGATAGCGGCCGAGGCCGCTGACGCCGTGACCTTGGTCGTCTCGGAACTCGTCACCAACGCCCTGCGCCACGGCGGCGGCACCTGCACCCTCGACCTGACCGCCCACCCGGACGGCATCGAGGTGGCCGTGCACGACCGCAGCCCCGAAACACCGCGCATGCGCACCCCCGACCTGAACGGCGGCACCGGAGGCTTCGGTTGGCCCATGGTCAACCGCCTCGCCCAGGCCACCACCGTGACCAGCCAAGCGGCCGGCGGCAAGACCGTAAGCGCCCTTCTCGCCCGGTGAGCCGGTGAGGCCGAGCCCGTGAAACAGCACGAGTCCCGGCAGCCAACGGGCTGCCGGGACCGGGATCAGGAGTCGGGATCAGGAGTGGTGCCCAACTTGGGCTTGTGGTGCCCTACTTGGGCTTGATGGCGTCCTTGGCCTTCTCCTTGGCCGCGCGCAGGTTGCCCTTGGTCTCCTCGACACGGCCCTTGGCCTTGAGGGACTTGTTGCCCAGCGCTCCGCCGACGACCTTCTTCACCTTGCCCTTGGTCTGCTCGACCTTGGCCTTGGCCTTCTCGTTCGCAGCCACAACCACTCACCCCTGCCTGTCTCGAATTGGGTTCGCCTCCCGTCTCACCGCAGATTCCACCTTCAAACCGGGCAGTTGCCGTACGGACTTTCAGCAGCGCCGGGCCGCCCAGGAAACACATAAGACACGCAGGAATACAGATCATTCCGCGGGGCACACGAGGGGGCGGAGGTTGATAACAATGGTTCCTATTCTTCTTGTTCTTCTGCTTGCCCTGATCCTCTTCGGTGCCGGTTTCGCACTCAAGGCTCTGTGGTGGATCGCTGTCATCGTGCTGGTCGTGTGGGTCCTGGGCTTCGTGATCCGCCCTGCGGCAAGCGGTGGCAAGCGCGGCCGCTGGTACCGCTGGTAGGCGGGCCTGGTAAGCGGGCACTGAATTGAACAACACCCGCGATTGAACAACACCCGCGAATTCGACAGCACCCGCACGAATCCGCAGTTCGACTGCGGGAACAATAAACAATCTCGATGAGGGAGCCGTTCTTCATGAGTGCCAACATCTGGGGCTACCAGCCGACCACCGGCCACATCGCGGGCACCGACCTGATCGGATACACGGTCGAGGCCACCGACGGCAGCATCGGCAAGGTCGACAAGCACTCGGACGACGTCGCCTCCGCGTATCTCGTCGTCGACACCGGCGTGTGGATCTTCGGCCAGCACGTCCTGCTGCCCGCCGGAACCGTGAACTCGGTCGACGAGGCCGAGCGCAAGATCTACGTCGGCCTGACGAAGGACCAGATCAGGGAGTCCCCCGAGTTCGACAAGGACAAGCACATCGGGGACGCCGGCTACCACCAGCAGGTCGCCGACTACTACCAGACCCAGCGATGCGTCTGACGTAGGCGTAGACATCAGCCCGAATGCGGGGCCGGCCGGAGACACTCCGGCCGGCCCCGCATTCGTCGTCCAGATCCAGGAGGGGGCGACCAGGACGTGAGACGGACGGGCGGGCGGACGAGCCGGTGGACCCCTTCCTACGACAGCCGACGGAACCGATCTGAAATCACCTGGTGTGCATCCCACGAACCCGGGTAGGCCGATCATTGTCGGTAGACAAGGAACCGGCGGCACGGGGGCTGGATCACTAGGGAGGGGCCTGACATGACAGTGACGAAGACGGCAGACGCACAGACCCGGGTGCTGCCGGAGATCGCGGACCCCTCGCAGGTCGCACCCAAGGACGCCCGTGAGCTGACCAGGGTGTTCCTCGACCAGCTCGCCGTTCTCGAAGAGGGCACGCCCGAGTACCAGTACGCGCGCAACACCCTCATCGAAATGAACATCACGCTCGTCCGGTACGCCGCCTCGCGGTTCCGCAGCCGCGGTCAGGACGAGATGGAGGACATCGTCCAGGTCGGCACGATCGGGTTGATCAAGGCCATCGACCGGTTCGAACTCACCCGCGAAGTCGAGTTCACCTCCTTCGCCGTCCCCTACATCGTCGGCGAGATCAAGCGCTTCTTCCGCGACACCTCCTGGGCCGTCCACGTCCCCCGTCGTCTTCAGGAAGCCCGCATCCAGCTCGCCAAGGCCAACGAAGAGCTCCGCAGCCGGCTCGGCCGTATGCCCACCGTCAAGGAACTCTCCCAGCTGATGAGCCTCAGCGAGGAAGAGGTCAACGAAGCGCGCCTCGCCTCCAACGGCTACAGCTCCGCCTCCCTCGACGCGGCCATCAGCTCCAGCGACGACGGCGAAGCCGCGCTGGCCGACTTCATCGGCTTCGACGACAACGCCCTCGAACTCGTCGAGGACTTCAACGCCCTGGCCCCCCTGATCGCCGAACTCGACGACCGCGAACGGCAGATCATCCACATGCGGTTCGTCGACGAACTCACCCAGGCGCAGATCGGCGAACACCTCGGCGTCTCCCAGATGCACGTCTCCCGCCTGATTTCCCGCACCCTCGCCAAACTCCGCGCGGGCATGCTCACCACCAACTGACCACACCGGTCGGCAACCACCGCTCTCCGTCCCCGTCGGTCGCACCACGTCGGCGAAGACGCGGGGGCCGACCTGTCCGAGGTGGTCGGCAGGTCCTTGTAAACGGCCCGGACGCCTACGGTCTCCAGTTCAGCGCGCGGGATCCCGCGCGCTGAACTCGACCGTCACGGGAGTTACCCCGCCGGCCAACTCCCTTGCCTGACGGACCGAGTTGGGGGCGGGTTCGCCATTGGTCACGTCGTCCGCACCGCTCGCCGAGGTCACCAGGACGATGGCCCAGCCGTGCCCGACGACGAGTTCAGCCGAGGGTCCATACCGCTGCCGCGTCACTTCCGTTCCTTCTCCGGAAACACGTACTCGTCGAGGAGCAGGCCCGCCGCGACGGCCGCCGGGATGGCCACGAGGGCCCCGATGATGCCGAGGAGCGCGCCGCCGACCAGTACCGCGAGGACAGTGACCAGCGGGTGGACGTCGACGGCGAACTTCATGGCCCGGGGCACGATGAGGTAGTCCTCGGCGAGCCGGAAGACGACGTAGAAGACGGCGGTCGCGATCGCTATGGGGAGCGACACGGAGAGAGCTACGAGGCTGACGACGATTCCGGCGAGAGTGGAGCCGACGATCGGGATCAGATCCATCAGGGCGGTGAAGATGCCCAGCGCGGCGGCGTACGGGACGCCGGTGGCCGCGCACCAGCCGAAGGTCGCCACTCCGGCGATCCCGGAGGTGACCAGGTTGCCGAGCATGAACTTGCCGATCCGGTTCATGATTTCCTCGGCCACACCCTCGACGCGCTCGCGGCGGCTGGCCGCCACGAAGCGGTAGCCGAACTGTTTGATCGTCGGCAGGGCCGCCATGCAGTACAGGGTCACCGTGATCACGATCGCCGTGGACGTGACCGTGCTCAGGACCAGCTGCCCGGCACCCAGGACGCCTCCCGCCAGACCGGACGCTCCGGATCCCGAGCCGATCTGCTGCTTGGCCTTCTCGACCACGTGGTAGCGGTCCTCCAAGCGGCCGATCGTGGACTGGTGGTTGTGGAGCTGCTCCAGCCAGCCCGGCACCGCGTCGACCAGCGCGCTGATCTCCTTGGCGACCGGCGGAATGACCAGCGCCAGGAATCCCGCCAGCACGACGACGAACCCCGTCAGGACGATCGCGACGGCCCAGCCGCGCCGCAACCCCCGGCGCGTGAACCAGACGACGAGCGGTTCCAGGCTGATCGCGATGAACACGGCCAGCAGGAGCAGGGTCAGCATCGAGCTGACCCGCAGAACGGTCTGGACGGCGAGCCACGCCAGACTCGCCCCCAGCCCCAGAGCGAAGCCGACCGTCACCCAGGACCGCTTGCGCCCACCGCGTGCATCTCGTTGCGGGGGCTGCCGCGGCGCCTTCCGAAACTCCTCTACGGCGTCCGCCGACCCGGCGTCGGAGCCGTTCACGTCCGCCACTTCCGCCCCTTCCGGCCCGCCGTGTTCATCCCGGGCGGACCCGGACTCGGACTGCGCAGACATCGCGACGCCTCTCCTCGGCTGCCTCCAATGGGTGGGTGGCACCCGTCTCGGGTACCCAGACCCTCCGCTCGAACCGCGTATGCCCTGAGAGCCCTCACAACGGGGTGCGCAGTGAGCTACGGCCGTCTCGCCAGGCGGTGAGGAGGTGGTTGCCGAGGCGGTTCTCGGTCCATTCGGTGGCGTCGGCGCCGAAGGCGATGTCCGCGTCGAGGGACGGTTCGGTTTCGAGGAGGCCGCCTACGACGTCCCGGCGGACGATCTGCTCGTGGACCGCGTCGGCCTCGACGTGCTCGGCGTAGAAGTGGACGGCGGCAGGGCCCGCGCCGACCCGTCGCAGTCCCTGGGCGAGGCGTCGTGAACCGGGCGACGAGGTGGTCTCCACGGCCGCGAAGTGGCCCACCAGGGCTCCGCGCAGCGCTCGGTGCAGTCCGAACAGGGACATGAGGTTGACGTTCGTGAGCATCTCCGCGCCGGCCGCGTCGACGTAGCGCCCGTACGTGGTGTCGAGACCGAGGTCCGTCATCAGATCGGCGAACAGCCGGGCGTGGATGCGCTCGGCCCGTCCGGCGCCGAACTCGTCGTACTCCACGGCGACCATCGCGGCCTTCGCTCGTCCGGTCAGCCGCGGGATGACCCAGGCGTGCGGATCGGCTTCCTTCAGGTGATAGAGGGAGCGTTGCGCCGCGTACTCCCGGAACTGCCACAACTCCCCCTGTTCCTTGAGGAATTGAGACACCCCTTCGGGCTCCGCGGGTTCCACGAGAAGGTCCGCGAGCGCGTCCTCCGCCCTTCTCGGCGGGCCGACGTCGGCGCGGAGCGCGGACAGGAAGCGGTGCTCCGTCTCGGCCCGCAGCCGCAACAGTCCGGGGTCCCACTCCCACGCGGGGTCGACGCCGGCGAAACCGCGGTAGTGCAGCTCGTAGCAGAGGTAGAGGGCGAGTTGCAGATCGTCGCCGTACGGGTCGGCGTACGCCGCCGTCACCCGTTGCGGCAACGGTGTCCCGGCGGGGCGGGTCAGGGCCTGGCGGACCGTGCGGGAGAGTTCGCCCCTGCTGCGCGGCAGCGGGGGGCCGGTGGTGTGGTCACGGGCGGGCGGTGCGGTGGTGGTCATGGGGTCCGCCTCTTGGCTCGGGCACGGTGGCTGGTGTCGCACCAGGGGTAGGAACGGCTGCGCCGGCAGACGCAGAGGGCGACGACGAAGCGGTCCGAACGCACGGTGCGGCCGTCGTCGAGCACGACCTCGACCGGACCTTCGAGGAGGATCGGCCCGCCGTTCGTCACCGTGACGCGGTGCGCGGGCTCAACGGGTTCGTTCGGCACGGACGATCACCAGCTCTTCCTTCTCCTCGTCGGCGTCGACGAGCCCCTGCTCCCGCAACCACGAGGTGCGCGAGCGGAGTACGGGACCGAAGGGCACCAGACGCCGGTCGGTCACCCGGGCTTCCAGTCCCGACCGCTCCAGGGCGGCCAGGGTCGGTGCGATGCCGCATAGGGTGGAGTGCACGAGCAGCAGCACACCGCCGCGACGCAACGACGTGTGCGCCCTGCGGCAGATCCGGTCCAGCAGGAGACGTCCGTCGGCACCCGCGTCCCACGCCACCGCGGCACGATGGCGGCCGGGAACGGCCCCGGGCGTCGGGACGTAGGGCGGATTGCTCACGACGAGGTCGAACCGACGGCCGACGACCGGGCCGAACAGATCCCCGTGGAGGACTTCGACGGGCAGGCGCGCGAGCCGCGCGTTGAGGCGGGTGGCCAGGACGGCCCGGTAGGTCCGGTCGACGGCGGTGACGCGGGCGCCCCGCCGGGCGGCGGCCAGGGCGAGGGCACCGGAGCCGGTTCCTACGTCGAGGACGGCGGCGTCGGCGGGCAGGCACTCCCGGTCCAGCGCCTGGGCCAACAAGTCGGTGTCGTGCTGGGGCGCGTACACCCGCCACGGGGCCAGCACCGGGCCGCCCTCTCCGTCGTTTCGCGCCGTCATGCTGAGCACCCGTATACCTCACAGCCCGCGCCCCGAGCGTGTCACCGGACACACCCGTCGGGTGGCTCCATGCGAGGGGGCGCCTCACGGGCGAACCTCAGAGGGAACACCCGACCAATGCGTCACTGCCCCGAGTGCCCGGCGAACCGGACCTCACACGGCACAACGGACACTTCTACGATCATCAAGGCGCCGGAGCCGCGCACGGACCTCCGGTCTCCCGAGGCGGAAACCCGGCACCCGCCCCGACCTGCCGAGATCGGCTGCCGTAAGAGCGTCTGATCGGAACGATTCAGGGCACTCGGCAACGAGGAGGCGCAATCATGGTTCCCATTCTGCTGGTGTTGCTCGTGGTGCTGATTCTCTTCGGTGCCGGTTTCGCGGTCCAGGTTCTCTGGTGGATCGCTCTGGTCGTACTCGTCCTCTGGCTGCTCGGGTTCCTGGTGCGCGGGACGAGCGCGAGTGGAAGTCGGGGGCGCTGGTATCGCTGGTAGCCCTCTGCACGGCGGCCCGCGCACGGGTCGGACAGACCTCACGCACCACCGGGAGCAACGATGACCAAGCACGAACACGCACGGCCCACCCCTCCGTCGCAGGCTCCCGGGGAGAGCGGTGACGCGGAGGCCCGGGAAGAGGCGGAGGAAGCCGCACGTCCCCGCACACCTGAGGACGCTTCCGCATCGGACGGCGCCGAGGGACGGCCCTCCGAGGAGAGCACCCAGGCTGCCGTATCGGACGAATCGGACGCATAGCGTCCCCCGCGTGCGCGGGTGGTTCCGGACGCGACCAGCATTCAAGACGGACTGTCTCAGGTTTTGATTCGATGCCATAGTTGCTGCCTCCACCAAACTGATCGATGGAGGGGCATCGTGCGGCGTTGGATGATGCTGGCACTGGGGACTTCGGCGCAGACGGTGGCCTGCGTCTTCGTCTACGGACTGCCGTATCTGTCAACCGAGTTGAGGAAGACGAACGGGTTATCCCTGGCCGAGGTCGGGCTGCTCGTGGCCTGTCCCACCGTGGGGCTCATGCTCACGCTCGTCGCCTGGGGCGCGCTGGCCGACAAGTACGGGGAACGGATCGTCATCGCCTCCGGGCTCGCGGCGACGACCGTACTGCTCGCACTGGCATCGACATTGCACGGGCTGGTCACCCTGGGGGCGGTCTTCGCTCTGGCGGGTGCCGCGAGCGCGTCGGTGTACGCGGCGAGCGGCCGCCTGGTGGTGGGCTGGTTCTCCGCCAAGGAACGCGGCCTGGCCATGGGGATCCGGCAGACGTCGACCCCGCTCGGCATGGGCATCGCCGCCCTGGCTGTGCCGTCGTTGGCGGAACGGTCCGGGCTGACCGGCATGGTCGTCTTCGCGGCGTCGCTGTGCGGGGTCGTCGCCATCCTCGTCGGTGTCTTCGCGGCGGATCCGCCGCGGCCCGCGAGTTCCTCGGCCGACAGTGCCGCCGCGGTGGGGAACCCCTACCGCCGACCGGAGCTCTGGCGGATCCACGCCTCCAGCGCGCTGTTGTGCGTCCCCCAGTTCACCGCGAGCGCCTTCGGCCTGTTGTTCCTGGTCGAGGTCCGCGGCTGGAGTCCCGTGCACGCCGGTCAGCTGCTGGCGGGCGCGCAGGTGCTGGGTGCCCTCTCGCGCATCGTGGCGGGACGCTGGTCCGACCACGTGGGCAGCCGGGTCCGCCCGATGCGTCAACTGTCCGTCGGTATCGCCGTGGTGATGGCGGCGACCGCCCTCGGCGCGGTGTGGCCGTCGCCGCTGTCCGACGCGGCGATGGTCGTCGCGTGCGGCATCACCGCGAGTACGAACGGGCTGGCCTTCACCGCCACCGCGGAACTCGCGGGGCGGACCTGGTCGGGACGGGCCATGGGTGTGCAGAACACCGGCCAGAACCTGGCCGCCTCGCTCACCCCGCCGCTGCTCGGCGGACTCATCGGCGCGGTCGGGTACGGCTGGGGGTTCGCCCTCGCCGCCGCGGTGGCCGGTGCGGCGGCGTTCATGGTGCCGGTGCCGGAGAAGGAACCGTCCGCCGGAAAGTCCGCCGCCGCGGGCGAAGCACCCGCGGCGGCACAGAACAGCAGGTAGTGCGAACGGCGGCAGCCGACGGCGAGCAGCCGTCAGCCGCCGAGTTCCAGGCCCAGGGCGTCGGCGAGGGCCGGCCGGCATCGGGTGGGCGTGAGCTCGATCAGCTCGTGCTTGACCAGTCCGGCGACCAGATAGGGGTCGTTGCTCATGATCTCCGCGAGCTCGTGCCGGCCGACGCCCTGGGCAAGGATGAACCCGCCCGTGGCCGGTACGCGCCGTCCGCCCAGCTGGAAGACGCCGGACTTGAAGTGCTCGTCGACGAACGCGTAGTGGGCGTCACGCAGGTGCACGATCTCGGATTCCGGGACGGTGTAGGTCAGCAGGACCAGGAACATGGGATCAGCCCGTCTTCTGCGCCAACAGCAGCAGTCCGCCCGGGATGTTGGGCCGGACCGTCTTCCTGACGGTGAAACCGCCCTGCTCGAAGGCGTCCCGCCAGCCGTTCTCACCGAGCAGGCCCTGGCCCATCAGGGCGTGGATGAGGGTGAACTCCGGGGTGAAGGTCTCCGCGCCCGCCCGATCCCGCTCGGGCGGCAGCACCTCCGCCGCCAGGACGTGTGCGCCGACCGGGAGCCGACGGTGCAGCACGCGGAGGTAGTCGATGTAGGCGTCGAGTCCCTTCTCCAAGACCTCGTGCATGAAGAAGAAGCCGACGACGAGATCCACCGACTCCAGGTCCGGGATGGCCGCGGCGTCCGACGCGTCCGCCTCGACGACGTCGATGGTGTCGCCCAGCCCGGTCTTCTCCACCTCGCGCCTGGCCTCGGCGATCGCGTCGGGGCTGATGTCCACGCCCAGTCCCCGCGCTCCCTTGAGCTGACATATGCCGATGAGGTTGCGGGCATTGCCGCAGCCGAAGTCCGCGGCCTTCGTGTAGTCGATCTCGCCGAGGACGGAGTGCACGTAGGGCTTGAGGTCGTCCCGTCCCAGCTGCGCCGAGGACACGGCCACGATGCGCCCGTCCCGGGAGATGTCCGCGCCGTACCGGTGGGTGCCCGCGAGTAACTCGCCGAAGCGCCAGAACGGCTCACCGAACCCGCCGGCGATCCAGTAGATGTAGCCGCGGTCGCGCAGCAGCTCCACGCCGTACGGGCTGAGGTGGTACAAGTCGCCCTCGGGGACGACGACCCCGCGGTCGACCAGGTAGTGGACGGTGTCACGGGCCAACTGCCCGTTCCCGCCCACGTCTTCGATGCGGACGCCCTTCTCCTCCAGGGTCTGCAGGACGCCGGCGTCGTCGAGCGCGGCGAGCACGGAGCAGAGGATGTAGCCCTGCACCAGGTCGAAGGCGGGACGGCGGGGCACGCCCTTGGTCTCGTAGTCACCCTTGGCCATGGATCGCTTCTCCTTTTCCAGGCAGCGTTTTCCGGACAGGAATTTCCAGGCGGCGCTTTTCAGTCAGGGATGTGCGTCTGACGGCTTGGCGGAAAGTCGGAGGGTGCGTGCGGGCGGCGGCTTCGGAGATCGTTCGAAAGGCGGGGGGCTCGGGCGACCGTTGCCTCACGTCGTACCGGCGTTGTCCCTCACCTTCTGTTCGGACGGGGCGCCCGCCGTCCTGCGGGCCCGACGGGCGATCACCGCGCTCCCGGCCAGGCCGACGGTCTGGGCCAGTGCCATCAGCAGCAGAGCGACGCGCAACCGCCCCAGGAAGTCCGTCGAGTTGAGGACGGCGCCGAAGACCGCGACGGACAGCAGGCCCCCGGTCTGCCGCAGGGTGTTCTGCACGCCCGAGGCCAGACCGCCCTCGGTTCCGGACACGGTCGACACGACGATGGACACCGCGGCGGACGGTACGAAGGTGCTGGACACGCCCATCAGCAGGATGCCGACGGCGGTCCACCCGTAGGCGGCGTCCCCGCCGACGAGGAGGAGTTCGACAGTGCCGAGCAGGAAGCCGGCGAAACCGGCCGCCATCATCAGCGGATGGCCGTAGCGCTTGGACAGCGGGCGATACAGCACGAGCGGCGCCAGGACCGTGCCCACCGTGAGGGGGAGCAGCCCGATGCCGGTGTCGCCGGGCGACCAGCCGAGCCCGTTCTGGAAGTAGAGGGACATCACGAACAGGGCGCCGTAGAAGAGGAAGCCCGTCAGGCCCAGGGCCAGCAGGGCGAATGTGCGCAGCCGGTGTGCGAAGAACGACAGCGGCAGCAGGGGTCGGGCGGCCCGGCGCTCGACCGCCCAGAAGGCGACGCCGGTCACCGCGCCCGCCCCGAGCATCCCGAGCGTCCTCGCGGAGCCCCAGCCCTGTGAGCCGCCCGCGATGACGCCTCCGGTGATGAGACCGAGGGCCACGACGGCCAGTATCTGCCCCGGCCAGTCCACGCCGACCCGGCGCCCCCGGGTCTCCTCGACGCCGGCCCGCACCAGCACGATGCTCAGCGCGCAGACGGGGACGTTGATGAGGAAGACGCTGCGCCAACCGAACGCGTCGATGAGCAGGCCGCCCACGAGGGGACCCATCGCGACCGCGATGGCGGACGTCGCCACCCAGACCACCGCGGCCCGCTCCCGGTCCGCCCGCTCGGCGAAGATGTGCGGGATGAGCGCCAGTGTCGTCGGCAGCAGCGCGGCGGCACCCACGCCCTGCGCGACGCGGGCCGCGATCAGCGCGGCCGGTGTCGTGGCCAGGCTGCAGACCACGGACGCCAGGACGAACACGGTCAGCCCCGACAGCAGCGTCCGCCGCAGACCGATCCGGTCGCCGAGCGCGCCGCCGGTGAGCAGCAGCGCGGCGAGCGCGAGCGTGTAGCTGTTGAGCGCCCACTGGGCGTCGGCCATGGAGGCTGCGAGGTCGCGGCGGATGTCGGGCACCGCGACGTTGAGCACGCTCCCGTCGAGAATCACGGCGAAGTACCCCAGGCAGATACCCAGGAAGCCGATCCTGTTCCTCATCGTCGTCCCTGTCGATCGAACGTCAGCGCAAGAGGATCTTGAAGGTACGCGCACTCCACCCCCTTGCCTGAATACCAAGATTGGCCATCTTGAATCGTGAGACAGCGATGGCGCGTTCACGCACCCGACAGCCCTCGGTCGAGCGGGGTGCCAACGCTCTACCCGTCCGCTATTGTGCCCAAACAACGAGACATTCCATCTCTCTATGTGAGAAGGGGATTGACTATGGGGCGGACACTCGCCGAAAAAGTCTGGGACGCACACGTGGTTCGACGGGCTCCCGGAGAGCCCGATCTCCTGTACATCGACCTGCACATGCTGCACGAGGTGACCAGCCCGCAGGCGTTCGAGGGGTTACGCCGGGCAGGGCGCCGCGTCCGCCGTACGGACCTCACCATCGCGACCGAAGACCACAACGTGCCGACCACGGACATCACCCGGATCGCCGACCCGGTCTCCCGAGTGCAGTTGGAGACCCTGCGGTCCAACTGCGCGGAGTTCGGGGTGCGGATCCATTCGCTGGGCGACCCCGAACAGGGCATCGTCTTCGTCGTCGGCCCCCAACTCGGCCTGATCCAGCCGGGTATGACGATCGTGTGCGGCGACTCGCACACCTCGACCCTGGGCGCGTTCGGGAGCCTCGCCTTCGGCATCGGCACCAGCCAGGTGGAACACGTACTGGCCACGCAGACCCTCCCCCTGTCCCCGTTCCGGACCATGTCCGTCACCGTCGACGGCTCACTGCGCCCCGGGGTGACGGCGAAGGACGTCATCCTGGCCGTCATCTCCGAGATCGGGACCGCCGGCGGCCAGGGGCACGTCATCGAATACCGGGGAGACGTCATCCGCGGCCTCGGTATGGAGGGGCGTCTCACCGTGTGCAACATGTCCATCGAGGCGGGCGCCCGGGCAGGCATGATCGCCCCGGACGACGTCACCTTCGCCTATCTCAGGGACCGGCCGCACGCGCCGACCGGCGCCCAGTGGGAGGAGGCCGTTTCCTACTGGCGCACCCTCTACACCGATGACGACGCCGTCTTCGACCGTGAGGTCGTCATCGACGCGGACACGCTGACACCGCACGTGACGTGGGGGACCAACCCGGGGCAGGGGGCGCCGTTGGGCGGGACCGTTCCCGACCCCGCCTCGTTCGACGACCCGGTGGAGCGCTCCGCGGCCGAGAAGGCCCTCGCGTACATGGACCTCCGGCCGGGCACCCCGCTGCGTGACATCCCGGTGGACACGGTCTTCCTCGGCTCCTGCACCAACGGCCGTATCGAGGATCTGCGCGCCGCGGCGGACGTGCTGCGCGGCAGGCGGGTCGCCGACGGTGTCCGGATGCTGGTCGTCCCCGGCTCCGCGCGGGTCCGGCTGCACGCGGAGGCCGAAGGACTGGACCGGGTCTTCACGGAGGCCGGCGCCGAGTGGCGGTTCGCCGGCTGCTCCATGTGTCTCGGAATGAACCCCGACCAGCTCGCCCCGGGCGAGCGTTCCGCCTCGACCTCCAACCGCAACTTCGAGGGACGCCAGGGCAAGGGCGGTCGTACGCATCTCGTCTCGCCCCCGGTGGCCGCCGCCACCGCCGTCCGGGGACGGCTGTCGGAACCGGCCGATCTGTGACACGCCACCGGCGTCCCGCTCAGTGCTCCGGGCATCGGCACTTCCCGTCGAAGCCCTGGGCCCGGCGTTCGGAGACCGTGTAACCGGCGGCTCCCCAGTTGTCGAGCGGCACCTCCTGCACCACGACATAGATCCGCTCGGGTTCCTTGACGAGCACGTCGTGCAGGAGGTCCGTGACACCGGTGATCAGGCGCTTCTTCTGCTCCGTGGTCACCTCGTCGATGACCTGGATGGTGACGATGGGCATGGCGTACTCCTTCGTATGCGTCGCGCGGCTGGGAACTCGACTCGGAACGGAAGGGATCGCGAAGCGCCCGTGTGTCACGCGCCGGGGCGGTACGCGACCGCGGTGATCTCCACGAGCATGCCGGGCAGCAACATCGCGCCCAGGGTGGTACGGACAGGGCGCGGCTCGGCGAAGTAGTCGGCGTACACGGTGTTGAACCGCGCGAAGAGGCTCAGGTCGCTGAGGTACACCACACACGAGACGACGTCGTCCAGCGTGGCCCCCGCCTCCTGGAGCAGGAGGGAGATGTCCTCCAGCGTCCGACGGGTCTGCCGCTCGATCGTGTCCGTGTCGGCGGCGCCGTCCGGTGCGGGCGCTCCCCGGCCCGCGAGGTGGATCCACTCCCCCACGACCAGCGCGGGCGAGTACGGCCCCATCGGTGCGGGGAGTCGGGGGGAGGCGATGGCGCGGCGCATCAGCGGTCCGCCTGTTCGGCTTCCACGAGGAGTGCGGTCACGGTGTCTCCTTTCCGGACCATGGACATCGATCCGTCGCCCCCTGCCCGCGCCATCGGTGCGGCACACGGCCGGCGTCCCGCAGGAACCTCCTGACGAAACGTCGTGGCCGGGATGAAGTCCCGGCGCGCACAAGGCAGTTGGCTGTCGATTAGGACCTGATCACTATGGGGCATCAATCGCGCGGACACCATGGTGCAAGATGCGCCATCCCACACTTCGGAACAGCCACAGATCATGGAGGATCCCGTGGACGTACTGGGACGCGCTGTCGCGCTGCTTCAGGCGGTCGCCGACGGAGCCAGGACCGTGGGACAGCTGGCCGAGGCGACCGGCGTGTCCAGATCGACCACGCGCCGCCTGACGCTCGCGATGACCTCGCAGGGCTGGTTACGGCGTGACCCGGGCGGCGAGTACCGGCTGGGTCGCCGCATGGCCGAACTGGGTTCCCTGGCGGACGAGAACCTGCTGCTGGGACTGTGCCGACGCAGCGTCTATCTGCTCTCGGCCGCCACCGGGGCCGGCGCGCACGCCCATCGCCGCGTGGGTGACCAGCGCGAATGCGTGGCGACGGTCAACAAGAGCATGGGACTGCGCGACGTGGTCCCGCTGGGGCCGACCGAACCGTGGGGCGACGACGCCGTGGGGCTCGTCCTGCGCGCCTGGGCACCCCCGCGGATGCGGTCGGCGGACGCCGACCACCCCGCGGTACTGCGCGAAGTGCGCGATCGGGGCTGGGCCTCGACGACCCTCGAACACGTGACCTGCATCGCGGTCCCGGTGCGCATGTCCCCCCAGGAGGTGGGCGCGGTGCTCTCCCTCACGGGCGACACCTCCCTGGCACTGGAGACGGATGCCCTGGTCAGGCGGCTGCAAGCAGCCGCATCCCTCCTGGCAGAGGGGTTGCGCGCCCAGGCGTACCTCCCTCGCTAGGCATGTCGTCATACGTCCGGCTACCGGTGCCATGTCAGCGCACGAAACCGATTTCATCAAGGATCGGCAAAGCGTCTCGATGCGTAGGACGTCCGAACTCGCCCTGTAGACACGGCTTGGGGTGATCTGTTTGCCTGCCTGGCGGTACACGTAGAGCTTCTTGGGGGAAGGGCTTTCTACAGTCCTCCTCCACCTGGGGAGGAACACGATGACGACTGCCGTAGCAGCCGTTCTGCCCACCGACTTCACCGAGCGACTGCGCGCATCAGGCCATTCCGGCCCTCTCTTATTCCTCGAAGGGGTGTCCCCCTGGCTCTCCTGTCCCGCCTCACAGGTCGACCGAGAACTGGACGGTGTCGCGCGCGAGGACCTGCTGACGGCCGTGCGGGAGCTCAACGACCGCCGTGCGGCCGGTGAACCCGAGGCCTTCTACGCCCAGCAACTGCTGCTGGCCCGCCTCTACGATCTGATCACCAAGCTCCCCGACACCCTGACCGCCGAGGGTTCGGTGGTCGTCCACGCGGTGACCCGCCTGCTGGAACAGGCCACTCTCCAGGCCGAGGAGCGGCACGTCGACGCGGCCCTCCTCGCCGAGGCCGCCGCCCCCACGAAGCCCGCCAGGTATCTGTCCTGGCTCAAGGAGCACGCCCGGCGGCACCCGGCCTACAAGCACCCGTACTACGTCGACTTCATCCGCGACCACGCCACCAGAGACGACCTGCGGACCTACGTCATCCAGGAGTCGGTGGTCGACGGCCGCTTCGACGACCTGCTGGCGATGATGCAGGTCGGCACGCGGGGCGAGGCCAAGATGGAGATCGCCGGCAACTACTGGGACGAGATGGGCAACGGCGCGCCCGCCGAGGTCCACACCCATCTGTTCAACCAGATCTTCGACGTCTTCGACATCACCCAGGACGAGTTGGACCACGCGCTGAGCGCGGAGGCGCTGCTCTCCGGCAACCTCGCGGTGCTCCTGTGCCGGTACCGCCAGTACTACCCCCAGGCCGTCGGGTTCCTCGGCATGACCGAGTGGTTCGCCCCCGACCGCTTCACCCACGTCGTGCGCGCGTGGGAGCGGCTCGGACTGCCCGAGGTCGGCATCGTGTACCACCGGCTGCACATCACCGTCGACGCGCAGCACGCCGCGGGCTGGTTCCACCGTGTCGTCGAACCGGCCGCGCGCTCGGCCTACATGCGGCGGGGCATGGCACAGGGGGCGCTGTGGCGCCTGAACTCCTCGGCCCGCTATCTCGACGAGCGCCTCGCGCAGTCCCCCCGCCGACGCTGAGCCCGAGCCTCCGTCAGAGCCCCACTCCGGCCCCCTCCCCCCTCCGGCCGCACCAGCCCGTCGTATTCGACGCATCTGACCAGGAGAGCCCTGATGTCCCCCCAGTCTGCGCGCGCACGCGATGTGCGCGAGGAGTTGGCACGTGTCGTCTCAGAGATCAAACGATGTCCGGTCACCGAACTGCTCGCCGAGGACGCGGCCGGAACACCGCTCTCCCTCGACTCCCTCGACCTCGTGGAACTGTCCGTCCGGCTCGACCGGGCCTACGGATTCGAACTCGGCACCGACCCACAGGACTTCACCTCCCTGCACGACCTGAACGCGATGGCCGGGCTCGTCACCCGCAGGCGGACACGGTGAACAGCCGGGCCGAGACACTGCCCGCCCTGCTGACGGCGATCGCCGACCACGCCCGTACGTCACCCGACCACCCCGCCGTCCGCTGCGCCGATCGGACGGTGAGTTACGGCGAGCTCCAGGACGCCGTGCTGCGAGCCGCCGCCGGACTGCTCGGTCTCGGGGTACAGCCGGGGCAGCGTGTCGCGATACTCGGCACCAAGTCGATCCCGGCCGTCGTGGCCCTGCTGGCGGTCATGCGGGCCGGCTGCGCCTACGTACCGCTCGACCCCCACGCGCCACCCCTGCGCCGGCGCGCGCTGATGGAGGACGCGGCCTGCCCCCTGGTCCTCCATGACGCCGACGCGGCCGTCGGCACGCCCGCGGAACTGCCGTCCGGTGTGACGGCCGTCGCCCTGGACGACGTACTGGCCACCCCGGGGCCACCGCCCCCGTCGCACCTCGCGGACGACGCGATCGCCTACTGCATCTACACGTCCGGGAGCACCGGACGCCCCAAGGGCGTACAGATCCGGCACCGTTCGGTCAGCGTCTTCTTCGAGGCCGTGCACCCGCTGCTGCTCGTCTCCCCCGGCTCACGGTGTCTGAACACCTCCGCGCTCCACTTCGACGTCTCCGTGGTCGATCTGCTCTACCCGTTGTGGCGCGGTGCCACCGTCCACCTGGGGCCCGCTGTGCCGCTGCCCGGCGCCCTCGTCGGCCTGCTCGAACGTGAACGGATCACGCACATGGCCGCCGTCGGATCCACCCTCACGCTGCTGGCCACCGCCACCGACGGCTTCGCCGCACGGGACATCGGCGCGCTGCGCCGCGTCATGACCGGGGCCGAGGTCATCGACCCCCACACGGTCCAGCAGTGGCTCGCGGCCTGCCCCGGACTCGTCGTCGTCAACGGCTACGGCCCGACGGAGGCGACCTGCCTGGTCCTCGCCCACCCGATCGGCGAGCGGGAGCCCGAGCGACGTACCCCGTACCCGATCGGACGGCCGCTGCCCGGGGTCCGCCTGCGGTTCCTGGACGACCGGGGCGGCGTCACGGACGACGGTCCGGGCGAGATCCTGGTGGCCGGCGAACAGGTCATGGCCGGGTATCTGGCCCGCCCCGAAGAACAGATGCGCGTGTTCCTGGAGATCGACGGCGACCGGTTCTACCGCACCGGGGACCAGGGGCACCGCGGGCCGGACGGGGTGGTGACCTTCCACGGCCGACGCGACGACGAGGTCAAGCACCGCGGCTACCGCGTCAACCTCCAGGAGGTCAACCGGGTGCTCCAAGGCCACCCCGACATACTGCGGGCGTTCACGGCCACGGCCACCGACGCCAGGGGACGACCGGTGCTGTGCTGTGCGGTGGTCCGGGCGGCCGAGGGGAATCGCCGGCACCGCGGCGGTGAACTCCGTTTCGCCGAGGGGGAGTTACCGGTGTCCGGGCACGAGGAGCGCGGGCCGGCCCTGCTCACCGCGACGCTCAACCCGCTGCCCGCGGAGCACGCCTCCTCGCTGCGTGCGTACGCCGCCGGTCGCCTCCCCCGGTACATGATTCCCGACCAGCTGCACGAACTGCCGCACGTACCGATGCTCTCCAGCGGCAAACCGGACACCTCCCGGGTGAGACGGCTGCTGACCCGGGCGGCGGCGGAGGCGACGCCATGACCGCCGTACGGGAGCGGGAGACCAGTCCCGACGACACCACCGCGAACTCCGCCCGGGTGCTGCGCGAGCGGACCGCGGCGGTACTGCTGGAACTGGAGGCGTACCACGGCGGGCGGGAGAACCTGACCGCCCGGCACGTGCTGTCGGCCCTCGGCGCCGCGAACCTGATGGACCCGCGTCCGCAGCACGTGACAACCCGGGCCGAGCTGCTGGTGGATGTCCTCGACCCGGTCCAGGCCGCCGCTGTCGCCGCGCACACCGATGTCGCCCTGCCCGCGCTGGCCGAAGCGGGGCCGGGCACCATGGAACAGGACGTGCCGCCCGCACGGCGCGGGGCGTGGATCTTCGCGTTCCCTCTCACGGACCCGCCCGCGCGGCTGGAACTGACACCCGTGCCGGGCGGCCTACGGATCAGCGGCCTGGCGAGCGGCTATCCGGCCGGGGAGGACGCTGACGCCTTCCTGGTACCGCTCGCGGCACCGCACGACGGTGGCTGCCCGGCCGCCGTCGTATCCACCGGCGCGGAATCGGTTCGCCTGGTGCCGTCGGACGCCCGACGGCCGACCGCGGCGTGGGAACTGTCCGACGTCTTCGTCCCCCACGACCGTGTGGTGCGGGTCTCGGACCGGCGCAGGGCGGCCGCCCGACTGTGGCTCGCCGCGTACGAACTCGGCGCCGCCCGGCTGGAGTTGAACCGCACCTGCCGCCTCCTGAAGATGCGCCGGTCCTTCGGCGTACCGCTGTCCCGACACCAGGCCGTGGGGTTCCGGCTGGCGGATCTGGCCGCCCGGACCGACGGTGTACAGGCACTGGTGGAAGCGGCGGCCGAGGACGGGATCACCGCCTTCGACCCGCTGCTCGCCGTCGCCGAACTGCACGCCAGCCGCCTGCTCTGGGACGTCGCGGCACAGTGCCTCCATCTGCACGGTGCCGCGGGCCAGGTGGCCGGCTCGGCCACCCATCGACTGCTGACCGAGGCCCGGTCGTTGGCGATCACGCGCAATGTCGACCAGCGGGCGGCCGAAGCGGTTCGCGCGGCGAAGGGGTGGCTCGATGGTCACCGCTGACGTCCTCGCCTACCGCCGGGAGGTAACGGCGACCGTCGACCGGCTGTCCGGGCTGCTCGGACCCGACACCTGGGACTGCGCGCGACGGCAGCCACCCGTACGGCAGGCTCTCGCCGCCCTCGGGGAGGCGGGCCTGCTCACCCCGGTCATCCCCTCCTCCCGGAAACGCTCGGCGGAGTCCCTGGCGTACTCCGCCGTGCTGCACGAGACGCTGGCGCCCTACCCGCTGGGAGCCGCGGTGCTCACCCACGTCGAGGTGGGCAGCCGTCTGATCGCCGCGCATCTGCCGTCCGAACCGGTGCTGGAGCTGGCCCGCCGCGGACGTCATCTGCCGGCGCTCGCGGTGACCGAACCGGCCGGCGGACTCGACTTCGACGCGATGTCGACAACCCTGACGCCGGTGAGCGGGGCGTCGAACGGAGCCTTCGAGATCGACGGCGAGAAGTGGTTCTGCAGCAACTCCCCCTTCGCCGACGAACTCATCGTGCTGACCAGGGACGGCCGTTTCGGCCCGGACTCCGCGGGACGCCACACCCTGGTGCGCGTACCGCGCGAGGCACCGGGGGTCACGGTGGAAGCGCTGAACACCTTCGGCCACCGCGGCCTGACCGGCCATGTCCGGCTGGACGGCGTCCTCCTGGACGAGCGCTCCCTGCTGGGCACGCCGGGCGGCGGCCTGGTCGTCCTGATGCGCCACTGGGTGCACGAGCGCGTGATGCTCGCCGTACGGATGACCGCCATGGCGGACTGGCTGCTCTCCCTGCCGGAACTCGCGGCGGTGCGCGGGCACGAGACCGTGCTGACCGACCTCGCGATGGAGGTGACGCAGGAACGTGCCGCCTATCACCGCGCATGGCGCCGGATGGCCGCCGACGCCTGTGACATCCGGGAGGCGGCCGGCTGCAAACTGCGCGCCGGCCGACTCCTGCGGCGCACCGCGGACGCGGTCCTGCTGGTGCAGGGGCTCGCCGGGGCCGACACCGGTCCGGTCGACCGGGTACTGCGGGACGCCCTGGGGCTCGCGCTGGCCGGCGGCAGCGAAGAGGCGCTGCTGATGCAGATCGCCCGGAGCCTGACGTGAGCGGCGGCCCCGCCGTGTCCGACGGTCTCGCGCGGCGGTGGCTGCCGCACGGCATCGCCGGACACGACGAGACACCGCTGTACCTGCTGCCGCCGGCGGGAGGCTCGACCGCCCTGTACCGGGAGGACGACTGGGCCGGCCTCCCGGCGGGGGTGTCGGCCTGCCCGGTGGAACTGCCCGGCCACGGCAGGCGGGCGACCACCGACGCGCCCCTCACCGACATGAACCTGCTGGTACGGCAGTTGGACGCGGTCTGCCGTCCCGGTGCCGGGCGTCCCTGGGCGGTCCTCGGTCACAGCATGGGAGCACTGACGGCGGCGGCCTGGGCCGCGTACGCCCACCGGGCGGGCCACGGCCCGAGCGCGGTCTACGTCAGCGGCGCGGCCCCGCCCTGGCTGTCGCCCGCCGCCCTGCGCCTCGCCCGGGCGACCGACGCCGAGCTGTGGGAACAGCTGTCGGGCCTGGGCGGGATGCCGCCGGACCTGGCGGTCCACCCGGTGGCCCGGCGGCTGCTCGTCCGAACCATGCGGGCCGACATCGAGGCCGCCGCGTCCTGGGCCCGCACCGATCCCGTCAGCGTCGGCTGCCCCGTCACGGCGATCGGGGGCACCGACGATCCCGCCGTACCGCTCTCCCTGCTGCCCGGGTGGAGCCGGATCTCCGTCGGCGGATTCACCTGGACACACCTGCCCGGAGGCCACTTCTTCCGCGGCAGCCTCGCCGACCTGGTGCCGGTCGTCTCCGACGCCTGGCGGACGCCGTAGCGCGTGCGCGGTGAGCCTTCGGTCAACGTCTGAACGACGCCTGCACAGCCCCTGCACAGCCCTTGCGCGAAGGAGAGGTAGGAACAGTGTCCGAACCCCGGCCGTACCGGCGCCTGCGTGAAGCAGCAGGACAGTGCGACGTATTCATCAGCCCGTCACTCCTCGCACCGTTCTTCGAAGACGCCGCCCGGCAGTACAACATGGCATGGGCTTCCGCCCGTGACGCCGACAAGGAGCCCTATCTGCCCCGGTGTTGGGCGCTGCTGGTGGGCGAGATCCGGCAGGACGCCCTCGTCGTACGGGAGTTGTGCTGGGCGAAGAGCGTCCGTGAGACGGATGCGGACGTCGTGGAGGAGTTCACCGACGTCATCGCCCCATGTTTCGGCAGCGCGTACAAGAGCGGCCGTCGAGGCTACTGGTGCGATCCGGCCGAGCTGCTGCGCATCACACGCGAGGCCGCGGAACAGGGCATGGACGTCCTCGGATCCATCCATATGCACGCCGACATGCATCGCTTCTGGCCCGATCACGCCAAGGGCCAGCTCCTCAGCGAGTGCCCGACGGCTATGGACACCTATCTCTTCCGCAACGGCGGCTGGCCCCTGAACATCATCTGCCACCTCGAAGGCCTGCGCGGCGAGATCGTGCCCCGGCTCGGCGCCTGGGCACCACCGGCGTTCGCGGACGAAGACGCGCCCGCTCAGGAGATGGCCGTCCACTTCACCATGGGGCCGCTGTCCCTCGCCTCCTGAGGCGGACGAGGACGACGGAGGAAAGGGACGTCCGAGAAGACAGGGAGGCATCCGAAGTGATTCGCCGCGTCGTACTCGTCAAGACCAGGACACCGGAACGGGTGGACAGTGTCCTGGACGCCTTCGAACGGCTCCGCGGGCAGGTGCCCGGGCTCGTGGGCATCACCACCGCCGCCGACAACGGAGGACGTTGCCTGGGCTACGACCGCATGTTCACGCTGACCTTCCAGGACCGCGAGGCCGTCGACCGCTGGCGCGGTCACCCCGCCCACGTCCCCATCCGGGCCGAGCTGGAGGCATGCGCCGAACTCCTCGTCTTCGAGCACGAAATCACCCAGCCTGACCGCTGGTGAGCGGAAACGGTCGGCGCATCCATCGACCCCACCCAGACAAAACAGCCAGGTCAGAGCGTCACCGCTAGGAACATCGCGCCCTACACGCTGTAAGGTGAGCGCCATGGCTGGCAGAGACCCGCAGGTCCGGGCGGAGCGGCGCAGCGCCGGGGAGCTGGAGAGCGAGGTCCTCGCCGCGCTGTGGGCGACCGACCGGCCGCTGACCCCGGCCGAGATCCAAGCCGAGATCGACGGCCCCCTCGCCTACAACACCGTGCACACCATCCTCAAGCGGCTCTACGACAAGGGGCTCGTCCTGCGGGACGCGGACGGGCGGCGCGGTGCGTACCGGCCGGCGAAGAACGCGGCCGAGCTGACCGCCGAGGCGATGCACGAGGCGCTGGACCGGGGTCCGGATCCGATCGCCGCGCTGCAGCAGTTCGTGTGCGGGCTGCGTCCCGAGGAGGAGCAGGCGCTGCGCGATCTGCTGGCCGGGGGCGCGGGATGAGGTTCGACGTCTACACCCCGTTGCCGCTGTCGGTGCTGCTCGCCGCGATCAGTCCGGCGATCGGCCGGCGGGTGGCCCCGGCGCTGGCCGCGCGGGTGCTGACCGCCGCCGCCGTGGTGACCGCGGCGGCCACCTGCTGGTCCCTGTTCCTGCTGGCCGCGACGCTCGTCGGCGACGCCCCGCCGGTCGTCGCCGAGGCCCGGCAGGACGGACACCGACTGGCCGAACCGGTGCCCGAGGTCATCGGGATCGTGGCCTGTGTCGCGCTCGCCTTGCTCGTCGCGTCCGTCCAGGGCGCCGTGAGCGCCGACCGCCGCACCCGGCGCGCGCTGCGCCGGCTGTGCGAAGGGCACCCGGCGGACACCGAGTTGATCGTCGCCGACTCCCCCGAACCGCGGGCGTTCGCGATCCCCGGCTCACCGGGCCGGATCCTGGTCACGGCCGGCATGCTGAGCGCCCTCGAACCGGCCGAGCGGCGGGTCCTGCTCGCCCATGAGCGTGCCCATCTCGCCCACCGGCACGCCCTGTTGGTGACCGCGGCGACGCTCGCCGCCGCGGCCAACCCGCTGCTGCGGCCCGTGTGCGGCACGGTCACGTTCCTGGTGGAGCGGTGGGCGGACGAGCAGGCGGCGGACGCGGTGGGCGACCGTACCACCACCGCCCGCGCCCTGGCCCGTGCCGCGCTGAGCGCCCAACACGCCCGGCCCGTCTGCGGGTTGGGCTTCACCGACGGTGCCGTCACCCGCCGGATCGCGGCGTTGCAGACGACTCCGCCCCCGCGCCTGTGGCACCTCGCGGCGGCCGTCCTCGCCCTGGGCGCGCTGCCCGGACTCGGCACGGCCTACGCGACCGGCGAACTGTTCCGGATGCTGGCCGGAGTCCTCGCCTAGGCCGAGGCGGCCGGGTACTCGTCGATCTTCCTCCGCATCAACACCGAGGATTCCCGGGCCCGTTCCTCCCAGGCGAACACGCACGCCGTCAGGGTGCCGTCGAACCCGCCCGCCCGCAGCGCCCGGAACAGTTCGCCGAAGTCGACCTCGCCCTCCCCGATGTCGAGGTGCTGGTGGATCCGCGCGGTGGTGCCGGGCGGGTTGAGGATGTACCGGTTGCCCGACGACGCGGTGTGGTCGAAGGCGTCGGCGAGATGGACGTGGGTGAGCAGGTCGCCCGCGTACTCGATGATGCCGGGGGCGTCGTTGCCGATGTGGAAGGTGTGCGGGGCGCAGTAGAGGAAGCTGACGTTGGGGTGGTTGATGCCCCGGATCAGATTGACGGCGTCGTAGCCGTTCTCGATGAAGTCGTCCGGGTGGGGTTCCAGGGCGAGTTTGATGCCCTCGCGCTCGAAGAGCGGGAGGAGTTCGTCCATCGAGTTCCAGAACTGGGCCTCGCTGCGGTCGGGTTCCTCGGGGCGGCCGTTGAACTCGGAGATCATGCTGTCCACTCCGAGGTCGGCGCAGATCTGGATGGCGCGCTTCCAGTACCGTACGGCGGCCTGTCGAGCGTCATCGTCGGGGCCCGACCAGCGGAACAGCGGCAGCAGGGAGGAGATCCCGACGCCCGAAGTGTCCAGCGCCTTGCGGAACTTGCGGACCGTGGCATCGTCCACGCGCGGGTGCCGGAAGAAGGGGATGAAGTCCTCGCGGGGCGAGAGCTCGATCCACTCGTAGCCCAACTCGGCGACGACGGCCGGGAGTTCGAGCAGCGGAACATTGCGGATCATGTACGGGTCGAGCGCGATCCTCATGCCGTCACCGCGTTCCCTTCGCGGCGAACTTCGCGACCGCGTCGACGTCGCTCTTGTCGACGAAGGCCGGACCGGTGAGCACGGGCTGCTCGCCGCCGCCGCTGTAGTTGCCGTTCGTCTTGTAGAGCCAGAGCGAGTCGACCGCCAAGTAGCCCTGGAGGTAGGGCTGTTGGTCGACGGCGAACTGGATGGTGCCCTTCTCGATGGCGGAGATGAGGCTCGCGTTGAGGTCGAAGGTGGCGACCTTCGCCTTGCTGCCCGCGTCGGACAGCGACTGCACGGCCGTCAGCGCGAAGGGCGCGCCGAGAGTGACCACCTCGTCGATGGACTTGTCCTGGGTGAGCTTGGCGGAGATCGTCGACTTCACCGACGGCATGTCCGTGCCGTTGACGTAGAGGTTGTCGGTCTTGCCGCTGAAGGTCTTCTTCACGCCGGCGCAGCGCTGTTCGAGGTTGACGTCGCCCTGGGCCTGGATCACGCACACCACGTGCTTGGCGCCGGTGGAGTTGAGCTTGGTGCCGAGCGCCTGCCCGGAGACGGACTCGTCCTGGCCGAAGAAGGACAGCAGGCCCTGCTTCTTCCAGTCGCTCAGGCCCGCGTTGAAGCCGACGACCGGGATGCCGGCCTTCTCTGCCTTGGCGACGACGGCCTTCATGGCGTCGGGCTTGGCGAGGGTGACGGCGATGCCGTCGACCTTCTGGTCGATCGCGTTCTGCACCAGGTTGGCCTGGTCGCCGGCGTTCTCGTCGTTGGCGTAGACGAGCTTGACGTTGTCCTTGGCCGCGGCGGCCTCGGCGCCCTTGCGGATGGTGTCCCAGAAGGTGTCGCCGGAGGGGGCATGCGTGACCATCGCGATGGTCATGCGGGGCGTACTGGCCTTGCCCACAGAAGCGTCGGCGGCGGAGTCCGCGGACTTCTTGCCGCCGGAGCCGCTGGAGCAGCCCGCGAGGGTGAGGGCGGTCGCGGCGGCGACGGCCACGACGGGAAGGACTCTGCGAGAGCGGGGACGGGGGCGGTGAGCGGATGTGCTGTTCATGGTGCGTGCACCTCACTGTGCAGCGGAGCGGATGGGGTCGTACCAAAACGGGTCGGAGACGGGAGAGAGACGAGTCGGGGGCGGTTCAGAGCTGTGCGGCGGCGGACTTGAGGTTCTCGGCGGCCAGGCGCAGGCCCTCGATCTGGTCGAGTTCCTGGTCCTCGTGCTCGATGTTGACCGCCATGTCCGGGTCGACCTCGTGCAGCGCCGTCAGGAACTCGGTCCAGAAGGGCACGTCGTGGCCGCGTCCGACGGCGACGAAGTCCCAGGAGGCGTTCTTCGGCCAGCGGCTGAGCGTGTAGCGGCCGCCGAGGGGGACGACGTCCGGCTCGTCCGGGCGGACCCGCACATGGCGGTGTTCGAGGACCCCGTTGATCTTCGCCTCCTCGTTGACACGGGTGTCCTTCGCCGCCGCGTTGTAGACGAGGGAGCCCAGGCGCCGTACCGCCGCGACCGGGTCGATGCCCTGCCAGAACAGATGGCTCGGGTCCATCTCCGCGCCGACGTGGGTCGCGTCGATCTCGGTGGCGAGGCGCTCCATCGTGCCGACGTTGTAGACGAGGTTGTGCGGATGCATCTCGATGCACACCTTCACGTCCGCGTCCGCGGCCCGCGCCTGGATGTCCTTCCAGTACGGGATCGCCACCTCGTCCCACTGGTAGTCGAGGGCGTCCAAGTAGGCGCTGTCCCACGGGAGTACGGACCAGGACGGCAGCCGGCCGCCGGGGTCGGAGGCGGGCAGCCCCGACATCGTCACGACCCGCCGCACCCCGAGCAGCGCCCCGAGTTCGATCGCGTCCCGCACGTCCTGGGCGTGCTTGGCGCGCACCTCGGGGTCGGGGTGGAGCGGATTGCCGTTGCAGTTCAGCGCGGTCAGGGTGATCCCGGCCGCCGCGAACTGGGCGAGGTAGGCGTCGCGCGCGTCCCGGCTCGCCCGTATCTCCGCGATGGGCAGATGGGGCGCGGGCAGGAACCCGCCGGAGTTGATCTCCGCGCTGTCCAGGCCCAGTTCACGCAGGACGCGCAGGGTCTCGGTGAGCGGCTTGTCGTGCAGGACGGCGGTGTAGGCGCCGAGCTTCATGGCTGCTTCCTTACTGCTGAACGGCGAGGGACGGGACGGCGAGGGGCTGGACATCGACGGACCGGCCGTCGGCATGGGCTGAGGCGACGATCGCGTCGAGCACCCGCAGGTTGTGCAGACCGTCGGCGAGGGTGGGGCAGGGCGGCAGTCCGTCCACGCCCGCGATCTGTTCGAGGAAGGCCCGGGCCTGCCAGACGAAGAACTCGTGCTGGCCGTGGCCGACGCTGGGGAAGTCCATGGGCAGACCGCCGGCGATGTAGGGGTGGCCTGGGCCGATCACCACCCGCCGGTAGCCGTCCACCGGGTCGGCGGCCGCCGCGTCGGCGAGGGTGAACTCCGCGGGCCGCGACAGCTCGAAGGTCGCCGCGCCGCCCTTCGAAAACACCTCGAAACCAAGGGAGTTGGCCAGCCCGCGGGCGATGCGCGACACGGAGAAGGTGCCGACGGCCCCGGAGGCGAAGGTCGCCGTAAAGGTGGCGATGTCGTCGTTCTCGACCGGCTCGCGCTCCTGCCCGACCCGTACGTCGGCCGAGTGCCCCACCGCGGTGCCCAGCGGTACGGGGCGCTCGTGCACCTGCGTCGACAGGACGGCACCTTGCACGCTGCGCACCGGACCGCAGAAGTACTCGCCGAGATCGACGAGGTGGCTGCCGATGTCGGACAGTGCGCCGGAGCCGAGCGGGCCTCGGTAGCGCCAGCTCATCGGGGCGTCCGGGTTGTGACCGTAGTCGCACCAGTAGTGGCCGTTGAAGTGCTGGACGGGTCCGAGCGAACCGTCCAGGACCTGCTGCCGGATGGCGTTGACGGCCGGCGAGCGGCGGAAGGTGAAGCCGGTGGCGGCGACCAGTCCGGTGCCCTCGGCCGCCTTCACCATCGCCTCGGCGTCGGCCACGGACGGCGCGAGCGGCTTCTCGCACAGCACGTGCTTGCCCGCCGCCAGCAGCCCCTCGACGATCTCGCGGTGCAGATGGTTGGCGACCACGACACTGACGGCGTCGATGTCGTCGGCCTCGGCGATCGCCCGCCAGTCGGTCTCGGTGCGCTCGTAGCCGTAGCGTCGGGCGGCGTCCGCGGCGAAGGGTTCGTGGGCGTCGGCCACGGCGACCAGCCGTACCTCCGGCAGTCCGGCGCCGTACACGGACACGGCCTGCCGGTAGCCGTTGAGGTGGGCACGGCCCGCCATTCCGGCGCCGATGACCGCCACCCCGATCGGCTTCGTCGTCATCTGAAGTCCTCTCCACTCTGATCAGCCCGGATCGACACCGCACCGCACTTTGTCCGGGCAATAGAACTTTTTAAAGCGCTTTAAGTCCTGGTACTATCAGTCCGGTTTCGCAGGCGTGTCAAGGGTGTTGCAGCAGGAGAATCCGACAGGAGGATCAGTGGCCGAGGCAGGTTCCCGCCCCCGCCTGGAGGACGTGGCGGCGCGGGTCGGACTGTCCACGGCGTCGGTGTCCCTGGTCCTGCGCGGTGCCCCCGGCCCCAGCGAGCGCACCCGGCAGCGCGTCCTCAAGGCCGCCGCCGACCTGGGCTACCAGGCCGACCGCAACGCGAGCCTGCTCGCCAGCCGACGCAGCCGGCTGCTGGGCGTGATGGTCGACGTGCACAGCCCCTTCCACGCCGACCTGGTGGAGCACCTCCACACGGCCGCCGAAGAAGTGGGCTACGACCTGGTGCTCAGCACCCAGACCCGCAGCCGCGACGAGCACACCGCCGTCGAGACCCTGCTCGCCTTCCGCAGCGAGGCCCTGATCCTCCTCGGCCCGATCGCCCCCGCCGACACCCTCATGACCCTGCACCACAAGGCGCCCGTGGTCGTGGTCGGCCGCCGGATGACCGGCACCGAGCTGGATGTCGTACGCACCGCGGACGATGACGGAGTGGGCCAGATCGTCGACCACCTGGTCGGCCTCGGCCACCGGTCGATCGCCTACGTCGACGGCGGCAAGGGCGTCATCGCCACCGACCGGCGCCGCGGCTACCGCACGGCCATGCGCCGCCACGGCCTGGACGAGCACATCCGAATTCTGCACGGCGACCACACCGAGGCGGCCGGCGAGCGGGCCGCCCGCCAGCTCCTCGACGGGGGTCAACTCCCCACCGCCGTCGCGGCGTTCAACGACCAGTCGGCGATCGGCGTCCTCGCCGCCCTCACCCGGGCCGGGGTCGCCGTACCCGGCGCGGTGTCCGTCGCGGGCTACGACGACGACGCGCTGTCCCGGCTGAGCTGCTTCAGCCTGACCACGGTCAGCCAGACGGCGGAGGCCCAGGCCCGGCACGCGGTGACTGCGGCGGTCGAGCGGCTCGACGAGGGGCGGACGACGGCGCGCGAGGTCGTCCTGCCGCCACGGCTCGTGGTGCGCGGTTCTACGACGGCTACGTCAGCCTGAGCAGAGAGGTGTCAGCGGCCGCGGGGCTTGCCGCGCTTGGTTCCCTTGGCGCCGCTGGAGGAATTACGAGGGTTCTTGCCGGTCGCTTTTCCGGCCGCGGGCTTGCGGCGCGCGGGGGTGTCGGCGCGCTTCGCCTTGGTCTTCGGCTGGGCGGGCGTCGGCGTACGGCCCCGGGTGCTGTTGACCGTACGGCCGCGCACGATGCCGATGAAGTCCTCGACCAGCTCGGTGGTCGCGTCCTCGGGCCAGGACAGGGCGACGTCCGACTGCGGGGCGTCCAGCACGGTCCGGTAGGTGAGGTCCTTGCGGTGGTGCAGCCGGGCCAGGGACTGGGGGACGTAGAGGATGCCGATGCCCGACGCCACGTGTTCGACGGCGTCCTCGGTGGTGGCGGGACGCTCGAACGCGGGCTCCCCGGGCGGCTGTTGCCAGCCGAGGACGTCGTCGAGGGGGTGGAGGACCACCTCGTCGGCGAGTTCGTCGAGGGACACCTCTTCGGCCGCCGTCACGACGTGGTCCTTCGGGGCCACGACGACGGTCGCCTCGGTGTAGAGGGGGATCGCGCTGAGGACCGTACGGTCGACCGGCAGCCGTACGAGTCCGGCGTCGGCCTCGCCGCGCCGCAGCACATCGGCTGCTTCGGCGGCCGGGACCGGTACGAGGACGAGCGGGACGTCGGGCAGGCGCTCGTTCCAGATCCGCACCCACTTGGCGGGCGTCACCCCGGGGACGTACGCGAGCCGGAACGTGGGGGATGCTTCCGAGCCTGTCACCCCGCAAGGTTACCCGCCGTGGTCGGAGGTCTCGAACGCGGTCGATACTCTTGACGGTATGAAGTCGCACCAGACCACCCAGACCATGAAGCCCGCCACGGCGGCGAAGAAGCTGGGTGTGTACCTAGAGGCCACCCCCGCCGAGTTCCAGAAGGGCGAGGTCTCCCGCGCCGAGCTGAACGAGCTGCAGGCCAACCCGCCCGAGTGGCTGCGCGAGCTGCGCGCCGACGGCCCGCACCCGCGCCCGGTCGTCGCGGCCAAGCTCGGCGTCTCCATCGCCGGTCTCGCCCGCGGCGGGGTCACCGAGCCGCTCACCACCGAGCAGATCGAGGCGCTCAAGAAGGACGGCCCCGAGTGGCTGGAGAAGGAGCGCGCCACGCAGGCCGAGGTCCGCAAGGAAGCCGAGCGGATCAAGAACAAGAAGAACGCCGCGAACGACTGACGGCCGCGGCACCCGGGGAGACGCGCACGGTGACGGACGGCCCGGCCGGGACGGGGAAACCCCCGGCGATGTACCGCAAGGTCGCGGCCGACCTCGGCCGCGAGATCGCCGAGGGCCGCTACGGCTCCGGCGGCCGGCTGCCCGCCGAGGGCGAACTCGCCGAACGGTACGGCGTCTCCCGGGGCACGGTCCGCCAGGCGATGGCCCTCCTGCGCACCGAGGGGCTGATCGCCTCCCGGCGCGGCACCCGCCGGGTCGTGATCGGCACGCCCCGCCCGCAGAGCTTCGGCGAACTCCTCAGCTTCACCCGCTGGGCCCGCTCGACGGGCGAGGAGCCCGGCGCCCGGACCGTCACCGTGGAGACCCGCCCCGCCGACGCCACCGAGCGCGAGCAACTGCGCCTGCCCGCAGGGGCGGAGATCTACGAGGTACGGCGACTGCGCACGCTCTCCGGGCGGCCGGTGATGGTCGAGCGGACCGTATACCCGTCCGCCGTGGGCGAGTTGATCGCCGAGCTGCCACCGGACACCGTGTCACACACCGTGGCACTGGAGGAGTCGGGCGTGCTGTTCGCGGACGCCCAGCACACGATCGACCTGTGCCGGGCCGACGAGGAGGACGCCCGGCTGCTTGGCTGCCGGCCCGGCGACCCGCTGCTGCGCGAGCGCCGGTGCAGTACGGATCCGGCGGGCACCCCGGTCGAATGGTCCGAGGACCGGTATCTCCCGGAGACGGTGGCCTTCACCGTGCACAGCTCGGCCGCGTCTGGTTCTCTGGCCCGCCGCCCGGCCGACGACGCCTGAGTCAGCGCTCAAAGTCCTTGCCGGCAGGCCCTGTTCAGTCCTTCCGCAGCAAGGCCATGAGCAGCGGCCGGAAGTGCGCGAAGTCCGGGGTCGGCGCCTCGGGGTCCTTGCCCTCGTCGTCCCAGCGGCGCACCGCGACCCCGGCGGCCGCGTAGGGATTCGCCTCGTACGCGGCGACCTCGGCCGGAGACATCGGACCACCCTGCACCTCCAGCGTGTACACCGACGCCTGCGAGAGCCGGCCGAAGTAACCGGGCTCGACCGCGCACAGATACCGCTTGGCCGCCACGTGCAGCCGGATCGGCTCGGTGACCTCGGGACCGAACCACTCGGCCAGCCGGTCCGCCCCGGTGTGACTGTGCCGATTGTCGGTCCCCTCCATCAACTCCTCACCGCTGACGGGCCCGTGGAAGTGCCCGAGGTCGTGCAGCAGCGCGGCGGCGACCAACGCGCCGGGCGCTCCCGCCTCTTCGGCACGCGCCGCCGCCTGGAGCATGTGCTGCGCCATAGTGACCTCCTCCCCCAGGTAAGCGCTCGCGCCCTCGCCCGCGAAGAGTTCCGCCAGCTCGTCCACGAACTCTCCTGCGGCTACGGCCCGTTCGCGCCGCAGCACCGCCAACGTGCCGGCCAGTGCGTCGATGTCGGCGTAGGCACCCTGGAGGTGACGCGCGCCGCCCTCCTCGAAGGCCGTGCGCGCGTGCAGGAGCCGTACGTTGTCGAAGATCAGGCAGTCGCCGGGCAACAGCCGGAATTCCAGCTGGAGTTCGGGGCGCAGGGTGATCTCGGCGAAGGTGCGGTAGGCCCGGTAGAAGGACTCCAGTTCGTCGGCGGGCAGCAACAGGGTGCCGATGGAACGGTTGTTGAAGCGCACCTCGCGGATCCGGCCGCGTCCGTCGACGTCGATGAGCGGCCGGTCGGCGGCCAACTCGGTCTGCGCATCGCTGAATTGGAACGGCACCGGCGTGCGCGTCAGTACGGCGAACGCCTCCGGGTCCTCGGCACGCAGCAGCGCGGCGGCCTTGAACCCGTCCACCAGTCCGGAGTCACCGCCGATCGCCGCGTTGGACAGACAGTGCAGGAGCTGGAGCGTGGGCACCGGGTCGCGGTACGGGTTGTCGGTGTGCGGGGTGATGCGGGCGCCGGTGAAGGCGAGGTTGTTGGGGTCCGGCTCGACCCGTACGTCGAAGAGCCGCCCGTAGTTGGTCTCACGGACGTACCCGAAGGTCTCCGCCACCTCCAGCACCTGCCCCTCGCGGCACGGCACGTCACGCAGCAGCGCGAACCCGAGCCCGAGAACCGACTCCAGCACCCGCGCCTTGACCACCGGATCACCCAGATATTCGGCCCAACCGGCCTCGGGGAGACGGCCGTTCAGGTCGGCGACGGTCCACAGGGTCTTGCCGTTCTCGCCGCGCCGGTCCCCGGAACCGTCCCCGCCATCAGGCCGATTGACGCTCAGCCACTGCGCCGAGTACACGGACCGGTGTCCGTCGGGCGCCCAGTCGACCTCGACACCGTCGACGGTCCGCCGTACGGCGCCGAGCGCGAGTTCGGTGGGCAGTTCGGTGATCTGGAACAGCTTCTGCCCATTGCGGGGATCGCGGCACCGGGCGCAGGGACAGTTGTCCCGCAGCCAGGTGAGCGGCAGATCTTCTACGGACAGCGACTCTTCTAAAGACAGCGACATGGCCATCACTCCCTCTCTAAGTTGTATAGCCAACTTTTCCGACAGAGGGAACGTCTCAGCGCAGGATGAGCAACGAGTGACGCGGTAGCCACCCGCACATGAACGAGACGGCAGCGACTGCGTCAGTGAGGCAGGCGCATGCCCGCGACGAAGACATCGACGAGCCGGAGCGCGTCGTAGCGCTCGTCGCCCTCGGCACCGACGCAGAGGTTGCCGACGCCGCGCATGATCTCGTAGGACGTCAGGTCGGACCGGACCTCGCCGGCGGCGACGGCCGCGTCGAACAGCTCGGCACACACGGGCAGCAGGCGGTCCAGGAAGTAGCCGTGCAGCGCTTCGAAGCCGGCGGTGTCGGAGCGCAGTACCGCGGCGAGTCCGTGCTTGGTGACCAGAAAGTCGACGAAGAGATTGATCCACTCCCGCAGCGCGGCGTACGGCGTGGCGCTGCTCGCCAGCAGCGCCGGACCGGCTTCGGCGCAGGCCTCCACCTGGTGGCGGTAGACGGCGATGACGAGGTCCGCGCGGGTCGGGAAGTGCCGGTAGATCGTGCCGAGTCCGACGCCGGCCTCGCGGGCGATGTCGCGCACGGGAGCGTCGACGCCGGACGCGACGAAGACCTTGGCGGCGGCGTCGAGGAGGGTCTCCTTGTTGCGCCGGGCGTCGGCCCGCTTGGACTGACCGTCCGCCTTGGCCGCGCGTGCCGCGCCCGCGCCGTTTTCACTCACCGCGCAACTCCTCCACCTTCAGGCTTGCCAAACCGGAACCTTGTTCCGTATCGTTTCCGGAACAAGGTTCCGCTTGCCCATGATGCCAGAGCGGCGGCCGGACGACCAAGCCACACACGCGCGCCGCACCGGCCCACGCCTGCCATCACGCCTTGTCCAAGAACGGACGACACCATGCCCGACACACCCCGCCCCAGCTTCGGCATCATGACCGCCCCCATGCAGGTCGAGTACCCCGACCTCCTCCGCGTCTGGCGCGAGGCGGACACCGTCCCGGAGATCGAGCACGCCTGGCTGTTCGACCACCTCATGCCGATCGGCGGCGACCCGGACGGACCGGCCTTCGAGGGCTGGACACTGCTCTCGGCTCTCGCCGCGCAGACCAGCCGACTACGCCTCGGCGTGATGGTGACGAGCAACCGCATCCGGCCGCCCGCGATGCTGGCCAAGATCGCCACGACCGTCGACATCGTCTCCGGCGGCCGGCTCGACTTCGGCATCGGCGTCGGCTCACGCCCCGACCACCCCCTGGCCAGGCGCGAGTACGCGGCACACGGCCTCCCCTTCCACGACTCCGCGCACGCCGTGGCGAGCCTCGCCGAGGCCTGCACGGTGATCCGACGGCTGTGGACCGAGGAGAAACCGTTCGACTTCGACGGCACCCACCACCACCTCACCGGCGCGTTCGGCAACCCCAAGCCCGTCCAGCACCCCCACCCGCCGATCCTCATCGGCGGACGCTCGGCCGCGACCCTGCGCGTGGTCGCCGAGCACGCCGACCTGTGGAACATCCCCGGCGGCGACATCACCGACGCCATCGCCCGCAGCGCACTCCTCGACCGCTACTGCGCCGAGCTCGACCGCGACCCCGCCACGATCACGCGCTCCATCCACCTCTCCGTCTCCTACGACCGTCCCGAGGCCACCCGGGCCGCGATCCGCGAGGCGCTCGACGCGGGCTTCCACCACATCGTGCTCGGACTCTCCTCGCCCTACCCCGCTGATGTCGCGCACTGGGTCGCCGACGAGCTGATCCACAAGGCGAGTTGAGCGCCCCTTGCACGTCAGTCGTGCGAGAACGTCCACGTCAGTCGTGCGGGAACGAGTGGTGTTCGTGCGCGACCAGCCAGCGGCCCCGCTCCTTGCGCAGGCCGAAGGTGAGCCGCAGGCGCAGGCTCGGGTACGCGGCGAACTCCTCGGGAGTGCCGCACCGGAGCAGGGCATGGGCGTAGGCCACGTCCGTGCCGGCCGTGATGTCGAGGGAGTCGATGTCGAAGCAGGCGCCCTGGGCCTGCCAGTCGAAGAACGGCGGCCAGGTGGCGCGGTAGGCGTCGAGGCCGTGGATGCCCGCGTGGGGCGGCGGGACGTCGTACATGACGAGGTCCTCGCTGTGGTCGGCCATGACGCCGTCGAGGTCGCCGCGGTGGACGGCCGCGGCCCAGTCGGTGATCAAGGTGCGGATCTGTGTCGCGTCGTCGGTCATGGACGGCTCCTGTTCCTGTCCCCCACTCCATGGTCTCTCTGTCGGCTCGACTCCCCGATCTTCCGCACATCATCGCCCTGACCGGGCAACCGAGACGGATGGCACACTCTCCGTGTGCCGCTGACTTTCGACGACCTCCTCGCCCGTGCCACCGCCCTCGTCACCCCCGGCCGACGTGCCGTTCTGGGGATCGCCGGCAGTCCCGGGGCGGGCAAGACGACGCTCGCCGAGCACCTCGTGCGAACACTGAACGGCACCGGCGAACCGTGGGTCGCGCACGTCCCCATGGACGGCTTCCACCTCGCCGACGTCGAACTGGACCGCCTCGGCCGCCGCGACCGCAAGGGCGCGCCCGACACCTTCGACGCGGCGGGGTACGCGGCGCTGCTGCGGCGGTTGCGCGAGGAGACGGACGAGGTGGTGTACGCGCCGGGCTTCGAGCGGGTGCTGGAACAGCCGATCGCCGGAGCCATCCCGGTGCTGCCTACGGCCCGGTTGGTGGTGACCGAGGGCAACTACCTGTTGCTGGAGGCGGGTTCATGGGCGCGGGTACGGCCGTGCCTGGACGAGGTGTGGTTCTGCGAGGCCGACGAGGACGAACGCGTCCGCCGACTCGTCGCCCGGCACGAGGAGTTCGGCAAGGACCACGAGACGGCGGTGGCCTGGGTGTCGGGCACGGATCAGCGCAACGCCGACCTGGTGGCGGCGACCCGGGACCGCGCGGATCTGGTCGTGCCGGTCGGTGCGCTGCCCGCGCCGGAGCAGAACTCGGCGGCGCGGGCAGGCAGTTGAGGGCCCTCAGGCACGCAGGGTGAGCTCCGGCTCCGCGTCGGCGTCGCCCGCCGGGTCGCCGATCACCGCGGTGAACGCCTCGGTACGCACGGTCAGTCCGTCCTCGCCGGTCTCGAAGACGGGCGTGAAGTCACTGTCCCCGGGTCCGTACCGTACGGCGAACACGTGCAGGTGCTCCGGCGCGCCCGGTGCCGGGTCGGCCTCCAGTGCCGTGGAGCTGACCAGGTGGAGCCAGCCCTCGTCGGGGTTGCCGTAGCCGCGCGGGTCGGCGGCGAGGGCGAACGCCGCCTCCTGCTGGGTGAGTTCGGAGCGGGCGTCGAAGTGGTCGGCGCCCTCGCCGGTCGGGTGGGTGAGGCGCAGGGTGCCCGCGGAGGTGACGTCGCCCTCCGCCGTCCGGCGCACCCGGTCCCCGTCGTCCGCCGCGTAGGGCAGCCCGGCCAGCAAGTACGGTTCTCCGTCGAGCCGTTCGACGGCCACCGTCATCCAGAGGCGTGTGCCGTCGGTGACGTACAGGGACTGGATGTGCCGCAGGACGTGGTCGCGGCCGACGACCGGCTTGGTGACCAACTTGGCTGTCAGGCCGTCGACTTGGAGGTCCCGGACCCGTACCTCGCCCATCGGGCGGCACAGCAGGAAGCCGTCGAGCACCGGGCCGAAGCCGTGCTGGCGGTTCACGGCGGCGGGCAGGTAGTACGTGCCGTCCGCCTCGACCAGTGACGGGGTCATCTTGCTGTCGAAGGCCACCGAGACGGTACCGGCGCGCAGTTGATGCCGGGCGGCCGCTGTGGACGGGGTGCGGTGCCAGCGCGTGCTGTCCTGGATCTGCCAGACCAGCATCCACGCGAAGTGGCCGTCCACTCCCCCGTCGGGCTTGACCGCGTGCCGGGCCCAGCGGCTGTCGCCCCGGTAGCGGCCGATGTCCGAGCCGATACGGCTGCCGAAATAGCGCAGGCCGAGAACGGATTCGAAGGCGGAGTGCTGTTCGCTGTAGCGGGGGCCGCCGTTGTCGAAGCCGCCGTTGGTGAGGCGTGCGTCGATGTAGCGGGCCAGCGCCTCCCCGTCCTCGGCGAAGACCTCCTCGCCGCTGACGATGTGGGCCTGCGCGAGGAACGACAGGGAGATCGGGCCGTAGTTGTTGTCGTACGCGCCGCCGTGCTCGGGCGGGAGGAGGGCGCCGCGGTCGCTCACGCGGTGGGCGCGGATCTCGTCGGCGTACACGCGGAGCGCGCGGGTGCGGACCGACTCGCCTTCCCCCGAAGGGAGATGGCGGGCCAGCATCAGGCCGCCGACGACGCATCCGATGGCCTGGTTGCCGGCTTCCTGCGGGTTGAAGAAGGTCGCCTCGGTGAGCCAGCGCCAGTAGCCGTGCGCCAACTCGACCAGCTCGGCGCGCTGTTCGTCGTCGACGAGGCCGTCCGTCGCGTCCAGGATGTTGACCGCCTGGAGCAGCGCCCATGCCGTGCTCGGCCAGTCGCCGATGGGGTGGGCGCCCGCCTCCAGGACGTAACGGGCGTACGGGAGACCGGAGTTGCGGACCCTCAGGTTCGGGTAGCCGGGGTTGTCCTCGGTGTAGACGCGCTCGCGGAGGTGGAAGGCGAGGCTGCGCCGTACCGCCTCCGGCAGCCGCTGGTCCTTGCCGCGCTGCCAGGCGAAGGCCAGCAGGGAGGTGATCCCGAGCGAGGTGTCCCCGATGTCGTCGTAGCAGTCGGGGTGTTCGAGGTTGCCCTCCGGTGTGATGCGCCGCAGGGCCTGCTCGACGACATCGGCGAGGACCGCGTCGTAGGCCTCCGGGGTGTCGGGGAGGTGGTGCAACGGGCCGCGCTGGTGAGGGAGTTGCATCGGGGTGGGTCAGCCCTTCATGCCTGAGGTGGCCATGGCGTGGGTCGTCGGAGTCAGGAGGCGGGTGCGGGGCGGCGGGTGCGCAGGGCGACGGTCAGGGTCTGCGGGCCGTGTCCACCGAGGTAGACGCGGTTCCCCGTCGTCGCGTCGGTGCCGCCGACCACGGTGTGGTCCTGGCCCGGGTCGTACCGTAGTACGTCGCTCTGGTCGGGTCCTGCGAGGGGTTCGCCCGTCTCGACGGTGGCCTCGACGCGGATCTCGTCGTCGCCGACGCGGTAGGTCAGCGGCTCGGTCGTCAGGCACCAGCGGCCCTCGCCGATCGGTTCGGCGCCCTCGACAACACCCCCTGGCCGGAAGGTGAGTTCGAGGGACCAGGGCACCTGGGGGCCGCTGATGTCGATCCGGAGGTCGGCCCCGTCCTCCCGCAGGTCGGCCTCGACCCGGGTCGTGTGGGAGACCTCGTCCTGAGGGCGGTCGGGGAAGGCCATCGCCGCGGAGAAGCGGCCCTCGTCCACCAGGCGGTAGGCGCCGTCGTCGCGCCTCCGGTCCTTCGGGAGCGGCTGGTAGTAGGCCGTGGTGAGGGTCTGGGTGAGCCGGTACCGGTTGTCGGCGAGCTGTTCCATGTCGGCGGCACGGAACGGACCCAGGTCGAAGAACACCCGCGAGAGACGGACCGCGTCGAGGACGGCGGCACCGGCGAACAGGCGCAGGAAGGTGGGGTTGCAGGCGAGGCCCGAGCGGATGCGCCGGTGTTCGGGCACGTCGGAGCCGCCGTAGAGGACGCTGTGCGCGGTGGTGGAAGTGCGGGAGGCGAGGCGGGCCGTGGTGAAGTACCGGTCGCGGGGCAGGAGTTCGGGCGTCGGTGTCGGCAGCTCGTGGCACAGGTCGGGGGTGAGGAAGGTCTCGGCGAGCAGGTTCGGGTCCTCGATGCCTCCGGCCGCCGCCGAGCGTGCCGCTCTGCCGAAGTCGCCCCGGCCGGTGCGGATCGCGAGCAGCCGGTAGTGCGGCAGGTAGGGCCACAGCGCGAACGAGAGCCTCTGGTCCTGGCGGCGCGAGTGGACGGTCTCCACCGTGCCGTCCGGTCTGATCAGGTCCAGGGTCGCGGCGAGGTTGCGTTCGACGGCGTCCAGCAGGTCGGTACGCCCGAGCACCTCGGCCAACAGCAGCAGCGACGGGTTGGTCACCAGGGCCGCGTAGACGGCACTGCGTTCCGAGTACAGGCCCTCCGCGTCGATGTCGACGCCCTCGGCGAGCCACTGCTCGGCGCGGTCGAGCAGCCGGTCGTCGGGGAACGAGCGGTGCAGCCGGGCCAGCGCCGCGGACAGTTCCCAGCGGTGGTTCGGGGTGTGCACTCCGCCGGTCAGGAGACTGGGGGTGGCGGCGTCGGCGATCTCGGCGAGGGCGGCCGTCACCTCGTCCAGTTCCGGTCCCGCGCCGGCGGCGAGGACGTGCGCGTCGCACACGTCGTTGACGGTGAACGCGGAGTCGGGCGGTGACTGGACGTTGTCTCCGCCCGCGAAGAGACCGGAGGGCGTCTGCACGGCCCGCAGGGCGCGGAGGTGGGTCGTCGCGGCGGCGAGGGCCTGTCCGCTGCCGTGCAGGGCCGAGTCAGGGGAACGGTAGGCCGCGATCAGGGTCTTGACCCGGCGCGCCAGACCACGGTGCGGCACACCGGCGGGTTCCTCGTCGGGGCCGGCCGCCAGCGGGGCGGCCGACCGGTCGGCGGCGCCGGCCGCCGCGCGGACGAAATCGTGGTCGAGCGGGGTGGGCAAGGTCAGTCCTTCAGTCCGGCGTTGATGTCGGCGCTCATGACGTACCGCTGGAAGACCAGGAAGATGACGATCAGCGGGATCATCGAGATGACCGAACCGCCCAGCAGCACCGACCAGTTGATGTTCTGCGCGCCGACGAGGCTCTGGATGCCGATCTGCACGGTGAACTTGTTGGGGTCGTTCAGCATCAGCAGCGGCCAGATGTAGTCGTTCCACCGCCACTGGAAGGACAGGATGGCCAGGGTCAGCATGATGGGCCGGGAGATCGGCACCATGATCCGCAGGAAGATCGACAGTTCACGGGCGCCGTCGATGCGGGCGGCTTCCACGAGTTCGTCGGGGACCGTCAGGAAGAACTGGCGGAACATGAAGCAGCCGGTCGCGGTGAGCACGGCCGGGAGGATGATGCCGCCGAACGTGTTGTAGAGGCCGAGGTCGCGGACCACCAGGAACTCGGGGGCGAGCATGACCTCGGACGGCAGCATCGTGGTGGCCAGGATGCAGAGGAAGAAGAACTTCAGCCACCTGTTGTTGTACTTGGCCAGCGCGTACCCGGTGCAGCAGCTGACCCCCACCGTGAGGATCGTCGTGATCACGCACACGAGGGCCGTGTTGATGAAGTACTGGGAGAAGTTGGCGCTGTCCCACGCCGCCTTGTAACCCGACAGCGTGGGGTTGTGCGGCAGCACCGTCAGCGGAAGGGAGAACAGGTCTCCGGCCGGCTTGAAGGAGCTGAGGACGAACCAGGCGACCGGCAGCCCATAGAGGGCCGCGAGGATCCACAGCAGTGTCGTCGCGGGTACCGCGCTCCGCAGCCCGCCGTCACGCCCGTTGCGTCGCTGCCTCTTGGAAAGGGTCCGGGCGGAATCGGTGTCGACCGGACGCGGCGTGTCTGTGGTTGTCATCGGTTCTCCACCCGCCGGTTGACGATCAGCTGGATGATCGCGACGGCCATCAGGATGAGCATGAGCACGAACGACGCGGCGCTCGCGTAGCCGATCTGGCCCCGGTTGAAGCCGGTCTGATAGATGTACTGGACAAGCAGGTTGTTCGAGGTACCCGGTCCGCCGTTGTTGAGGGAGACGAAGAGCGGATACTCCTTCATCGCGTTGATCGTGTTGAGCAGGATCACGATGAACGAGGTGGGCGCGATGCTCGGCAGCGTGATGCTCCTGAACTGGCGCCAGGGGCCGGCACCGTCGAGCGAGGCCGCCTCGTAGTACGACACCGGCACGTTCTTGATCGCCGCGATGAACAGCAGCATCGAGAAGGCCGTGCCCCACCAGGCACCCGCCATCACCACGACGCCCAGCGACAGGTCCGCGTTCGACTGCCACGCGATCGCGTGCCCGCCGAGCTTCTCGATGACGTAGTTGATCAGTCCGAAGTTCTCACCGAACAGCCACCGCCACAGGACACCCACGACGATGGGCGAGATGAGCCACGGGATGAAGAAGACGACACGCGCGACCGACGCGCCCTTGGCCTGCTTGCTCACCACCAGGTTGGCGATGAACAGCGAGAGGACGAAGTTCAGCGGCACGACGAGCACGGTGTACAGCAGCGTCCGGAACAGCGCGTCGTAGAAAGTGGAGTCCCCGAACAGGTTCTGGTAGTTGTCCAGCCCGATGAACTGGAACGCCCCCACACCCGTGTAGTTCGTGAACGAGTAGACGAGCCCGATCACCGCCGGCCACACGAAGAACAACGCGAAGAGCACGACGTTGGCCGCGATGAGGACGAGCGGCGCGAGGGTGTAGGTGCTTCGTCGTTTCCTGGGCGGCCTCACGGACACGTCCGCGGCGCTTTTTGTCATCTTCCTGACTTCCGTGCTGGTGGAATGGATCGCTGTCGGCTCACGTCATGAGCCGGGCATCACGTGGGCGACCAGGGCGGGCGGCGGTGATCCCGCCGCCCGGCCCTCTGGCCCAGGATCAGCCGCCGACCGCCGTGTTGTAGCCGTCCACGATGTTCTGCAGGGCCTTGTCGGCCGACTGCTGGCCGTTGATCGCCTTCCCGAGCTCCGTCTTGGTCGGGTCCTCGGTGAGGCTCTTGCCCTTCAGCACCCAGTTCGTCTGCGCGCCGTTGAAGTAACCCGAGATCGGGGCGTAGAGCGGGATCTCCTCGTTGTACAGCTTGAACGCCGCCTGCGCCGCCGCCGACTTGAAGGGGTACTTCGGGCTCAGACCGCTCTCGACGGGGAGGAACCCGGAGGTCTCGACCAGCTCGGTGTAGTTCTTCGGCTCGTACACCCAGGACATGAACTTCTGCGCGGCGGTGGCCGCGGCCCCGTTGTTGTTGAAGCCGACCATCATGCCGCCGCTGTTGACGTCACTGGCCTGCACCGGCTGGGCGGGGGTCGGGACGCTCGCCCATTCGAACTTCTTGATGCTGTCCGCGAAGGCGGGCACCTGCCACACGCCGGACCAGTAGGCGACGACGTCACCGCTCTGGAACATGGCGGACGGGTCGGCGCCGCTGGTCCACACCGACTTCGGCATGGTCTTGTCGTCGTTCCATCCGACGAAGGTGTTCACGGCCTTCTTGGTCGCCGCGTCCACCGAGAACTTACCGGAGGAATCGGCGTGGACGTACTTCCCGCCCATCTCGTACACCATGGCGCGGAGCCGGGACGGGGACTGGTCGAACGTCAGGGAGTACTTGGCGCCGGTCTTCTCGCGCACCTTGTTCGCCGCCGCGATGAACTCGGTCCAGGTCCAGGTCTTCGCCGGCGAGGCGGGGACGGCGACGCCGGCCTTCTCGAACAGCGACTTGTTGATGAACAGGCCGGACGCGGTGACGTCCGAGGGGATGGCCAGCACCTTCCCGGACGAGTCCTTCGCGAGGAAGTTGGAGTTGATGTTGTAACTCTTGTTGTTCGCGATGGACTTGAGGTCGATCAGCTTGCTCGACCAGATCGGGTCCAGCGCCGGCACGTCCGCCACGTCGGGCAGCGAGTTCGCCTGCGCGGCGTTGTGCAGCTTCGTCGTGTACCCGTCGTAGGGGATGTTGACGAGCTTGACCTTGACGCCGGTTTCCTTCTTGTACTGCGCGACCAGCTTCTTCCAGCCCGCGTCCTGCCCCGGAACCGTGGAGATCCAGAACGTCAGCGACTTGGACGTGCCGCCGGAGCCGGACCCCGACCCGCAGGCGGAGAGCAACAGGGCTCCTGCCGCGGTCGCGGCAGCGAGGGGAACCAGGCGGCGCATGCCGCCGCGGCCGAGTCGGCTGGAGCGCCGCACACCCACAGTGGTCATCTTCGATCCCTTTTTCGTCGTAGGAGACGGAGCACGGCGCCGACCGATGCGGCACGGGTGCATTTTGCAGGAAAGGTCGCTTTCCGGGGGCACGGCCTCGCCCGGCCGCGTCGTCCACGCGGGGCGAGATCCCCGGCCGCCATGGCCGTCACCGCACAAGCACACCCTCGTGCGGTTGCCGTACGTCACGTACGGGCTGAGAAGACTCACCCCAAGTCGGCGTCCCGACCGACTTAGAAAGCGCTTGTCCGGACATTGGCAGACCAAGTCGGAGGCCGTCAATCCTTCACCCCCGCACCATCGGTCACGGTTTGGACTCCTCTGGCGACCGCGAGCCGGGCGGCGCCCACCACGGTGCCGAGATCGCCGACCGTGCTGCTGACCACCTCGGTGGGCCAGCTCAGCCGCCCCAGCTCGGCCCGCACCCCGGGCAGGAGCTGCGGGTCGGTGCCCGTACTGCCGCCCAGGACGATCAGTCCGGGATCCAGTACGGCGGCCACGGCGGCGGCGAGACGGCCTACGTCGGCGGCATGACGGCCGACCACCGCACTCGCCGTGGCCTGCCCCCGCCCGGCCAGGGCGAAGAGCCCCTCCGCGCTGTCGGGGCACGGCCCGTCGGCGTCCCGCCAGGCCGCGGCCGCCCGGCGCAGCAGCGAGCGGGAGCCGACGTACTCCTCCAGGGCCTCACGGCGCGGCTCCACGGCGTCGTCCCAGGGGTAGGGCAGCCGGGCGAGCTCACCGGCCGCGCCGTTCGCGCCGCGCAGCACCTGGCCGCCGACGACGATGCCGAGGCCGATACCGACGCCGATGCGCAGATAGCCGAAGGTGTTGCGGCCCCGGGCGGCACCTTCGTGCAGCTCGGCGAGGGCGGCGCAGTTGACGTTGTTCTCCAGGTGGACCGGCACGCCCGGCGGCAGGGCGACCGTCATGGCGTCGAACACCGGGCCCGCCTTGGCGGTCGCGGGGCGCATCCCGGCGCCCGCCCGGTCCCGCGCCAGGACGTCACCGACGGCGACGACGACCGTGCGCAGCGGGATGCCGGCCGGCAGCTCGTCGAGGGCCTCGCGCACGGCGTCGGCGGCGTTCTCCCGGGGACGGGTGGCCTCGGCCAGCAGGGTGCCGTCGAGGGCGCAGCCGCGCACCCGGGTGAAGGCGGGGCCGAGGTCGACGGCGAGTACGGCGCCGGCGGCCGGGCCGAGGCGGTAGACGGCGGCGTTGCGGCCCGTGCCGCCGGAGGCGGTGCCGGAGTGGGCGGCCAGCCCGACGCTCTCCAGTTCCACGACGGCGGAGGACACCGTCGGCTTGGACAGGCCCGCCAGGGTCGCGAGCTGCGGCCGGGTCGCGCTGCCGGCTCTGGCCAGCACCTCGAACACCGCGCTCGCGCTCTCGGTCAGCCGAGACGCCTGCGTCACGACGTGTTCCACACTTCCCCCAGTTCACAGGCCGCGCTCCCGGAGGGTGTCCGTGGGATGCGGCGATGGGATGTCCTGACGTCACGCGGGCCCGGACGACGGTCCCTGTGACCGAGTTCGCGATGACTCTTGACGCACTGTACTTCGTTAGTTAACTTCCTAACGAACGTCACGGTACTCGCCTGCCGTGGTCCGTCAGAAGCCCGTCCCGGGGCTTCCCTAGTGCTTCAACTGCCGGTCCCCCGGACACGGTTCGCCCACCGTCGCAGCACAGCGCAACGACGAAAGAGGTTCCGTGCAGGACTTCACGCCCCTCGTGGTCGGCATCGACGTGGGTGGCACCAAGACACATCTGCGCGCGTGCGCGGGCGCGGATGTCGTCACCGACCACATCCGTACGAGCAGCGGCTGGCGGCCGCACGACCCCGTGGCCGCCGCCGACTGGCTGACCGCACTCGTCCAGGACACCCTGCCCGCACATGTGCGCCCGTCCGCGGTCGCCGTGGGCGGGCACGCCTGTGAGACACCCCGCCAGTGCGCAGAGATCCGTGCCGCACTGGAAGAGCGTCTCAAGGTGCCCGTGCTTGTCGTGGGGGACGCCGAACTGCTCGTCCCCGCGGCCGGGTTGGACAAGGGGGTCGGTCTGGTGGCCGGCACCGGTTCCGTCGCGGTGGGCCTCCTCGCCGACGGCAGCCGGCTCCAAGTGGGCGGCTGGGGCGCGGTGTTGGGGGACGAGGGCGGAGCCGCCGGACTCGTCCGCGAGGCGGCCCGCGCCGCCTGGGCCGCGCACGACCGGGGCGAGGCTCCGGACGAACTCGCCCTGGGACTCGTCGAGGCGTTCGGCGTGGCCGAAGTGCCCGCGCTGGGCGCCGCGTTGGAAAGCGCTTCCGACGTCTCCGCCGACTGGGGACGGCACGCCCGTGTCGTCTTCGCCGCGGCCGACGCCGGCTCGCTCCTCGCGCGCGAGGTGATAACCGAGGCCGGACAGTCCCTCGCCGCACTCGTCGTACGGCTCGCCGAACGCGGCGTCCCCGTCGACGACGTGGTGGTCTCGGGCGGCACCGTCCTCGCCCAGCCCCGCCTGTACGACGCCCTCACCGCCGCGCTCGCCGAGCGGGTGCCGGGGGCGCGGCCGTGGCCCATCCAGGTGCCGCCCGTCGAGGGCGCGGTGGCGCTGGCCCGATCGATCCTGTGAACCGCACGGCCCCCGTTCACCCGGGGGTCATGTGATGGACGCCGAACCCCTTCCAACGGGACACGGCTCGCCGTAAACCTTCGCACGTACGCACCAACCGACGTATGCGCTTTCTCGCGTCGCACCACGCACCCCGAACCACAGCCGATCGCACGACCCCGCCGGCCTCACCGCCGTAGAACTCAAGAGAGGCACACCCATGCCGTCACCCGCCGGGCAGCGCACGAACGACGTTCGACCCGCCGTGAACAGACGTGGTTTCCTCAAGACCTCGCTCGGCGCGACGGCCGGGGTGGTCGCCGCGCCCACGCTGGTCAGCTGGCTGGCCGCCGCGGACGCCAAGGCCACCACCGCTCCGCTGCCGTTCGTGGACGACTACAAGACGAACGTCATCACGAACCTGACGCCCGAGACCAACGCCGTGGTCCGGGTCCTCGGCGGCATGGCGCAGATATGGAAGACCGGCGCCGCCTGGAACACCGGCACGCCGCTGCGGCCCGAGATCCTGCGTGCCAACGTGCGGTACTGCGTCGACCTCACCACACACCGCACCGAGGCCCAGGCGAAGGAGGCGTTCCTCTACGACCGCCAGCACCAGAGCTACGCGATGATCGCGGGCCTGGGTCCGCTGGCCGACCTCTACAAGTCCGGTGCCCTGGCCGTCACTTCGATCACCAGCGCCCCCGACGGCACGCCCGCCACCACGATCAACGACGCCGTCCCGGCCGACGCGCCCGCCGGTTCCGCGCTCGGCGCGGGCTCGCACGACTCGGCGCTCGGCAAGGTGGCCGAACTGGTCGACACGCTGCGCGGCAACTACGCGTCGGGCAACCCGGGCAAGTACGCCTACCAGTACCCGCGTCCGTGGCGCATGAACGAGAAGAGCGAGGTCGTCGACACCGGCAAGGTCGACTCACTCGGCTTCCCGGTCTACGACTCCAAGGTGATCGTCGCGCCCCAACTCCTGCGCCAGCGCAGCACGTCGCCGGTCGACGACGGCGGTTTCCCCAGCGGCCACACCAACGCCTTCCACCTGGCGGGCCTCGCCTACGCGTACGCCGTACCGGAGCGCTTCCAGGAACTGGTCACCCGCACCCTGGAGTTGAGCCACACCCGGATCATGGCCGGCATGCACTCCACGGTCGACGTCATCGGCGGCCGCATCATGGCCACCGCGCTCGCCGCCGCAACGCTCGCCGACCCGGCCAACGCGACGCTCAAGGCGGCCGCACGCGCGCAGGCCCTCGCCTACTTCGAGGCGAAGACCGGCACGACGGCGGACACCCTGTACGCGTACGCCCACTCGGCGACCACCGCGACCGACCCGTACGCGGACCGGACCGCCAACTCCCGGGTCGTGGAGCCCAAGTTCACCTACGTGCTGACCCGCAGCGGCCGCGACAAGCCGCTGACCGTGCCCAAGGGCGCGGAGGTGCTGCTGGAGACCCGGCTGCCCTACCTCGACGCGGCCCAGCGACGCGCGGTGCTGCGCACCACCGCGCTGCCGTCCGGGTACGTCCTGCTCGACGGGTTCGAGCAGTGGGGCCGCCTCAACCTCTTCGCGGCGGCGGACGGTTACGGCTCCTTCGAGTCCGACGTCGTCGTCTCCCTCGACGCGGCGGCCGGCGGCTTCGGCGCGGCCGACGCCTGGCGCAACGACATCGACGGCTGCGGCGGCCTGACCAAGCAGGGCACCGGCACGCTCACCCTGACCGGGCACAACGCCTACACGGGCGGGACCGTGCTCAAGTCCGGTGCGCTGGTTGCCGGTTCGGCGCACGCGCTGGGCCACGGTGACGTGAGCGTGCTCGGCGGTTCGCTGCGGGTCTCGGAGTCCGTGCAGATCCACGGCGCCTACACCCAGCAGTCCGCCACCCTTGAGGTCACGCTCCGCTCGGGCCACCAGCCCTCCGTCGAGATCACCCGGCGCGCGACCCTCGGCAAGGGCAGCACCCTGTCCCTGCGATTCGACGCCGAGCACCCGCCGGTCGCGGGCTCCACGGTGCGGGTCCTGGGCGCGTCCTCGCTGCGCGGCCAGTTCGACAGCATCACGGTGAACTCGGACAAGCTGCGGGCCGTACCCGTGTATACGGCGGAAGGTCTGTCGGTACGACTCCTGAAGCGGTGACGCCCCTGGTGGCGGGAGCGATGCGACAGTAGGGCCATGACCCGGCCCCGGCTCGCTCCCGCCACCACACGGCCGGCCTCACCGCAGGGCGGATGATGGCGCGCGAACAGCACTCGGTCCTCGACCCCGACACGCTCGACGACGGCGGTGGCGGGGACGCGCCGCCGCGCGCCCGCGAGTCCCGGTCGACACGCCTCTACGCCGGGCTACGGCGCCGCAAGCGCCGGCTGTTGCCCCTCCTCGTGGTGGTGCTCCTCGCGCAGATGGCCGCCGTGATGATCACGACCGCCGTCCAGCAGACACCGACCATCGACGAGCCGGTCTACGTGGCCACGGCCACCGTCTATCTGCGCGAGCACAGCCTCGACTACAACCCCGAGCACCCGCCCCTCGGGAAGCTGGTGATCGCCGCCGGGATCGCGATCGCCAACCCGCATTTCGACACCGACTACCAAGGCGACCAGGGGGCGTTGGGCCGTCATCTGCTCTACGAGTCGGGCAACGACCCCTGGCGGCTGATGTTCTGGGCCCGGCTCCCGGTGATCGTGCTGACCCTACTGTTCGGGCTCGTCGTGTTCGCCTTCGCGCGTGAACTCGTGGGCCCGGCACGTGGGTTGGTGGCGCTCGCCTTGTACGCGTTCTCGCCCGATGTCATCGCGCACGGTTCGCTGGCGACGCTCGACGTGCCCGAGGCCGGTTTTCTGCTGACGTCGGTGTGGCTGCTGTGGCGGGCGCGACGGCGCCCGAAGCTGTATCTGCCGCTCGCGGGGGTCGCACTCGGGGCCGCCGTAGCGACGAAGATGAGCGCCCTGCCGGCCGTCCCCGTGCTCATGCTCCTCGCCGTCGCGTCGGTGTGGTCCGCCCGCCGCCCGGCCGAACGTGCCGCCCGGCTGCGGGTGTTGGCGCTCGGTGCGGCGGGCGCGGTCGCCATGGCCGTCGTCGCGCTGGCCGTCGTCTGGGCGTCGTATCTCGTCGTCGATCCGCAGCTGCGGTTCACGTCCACGGAACCGGTGCCCGTGATCCACGGCCTGCGCGGGCAGTTGGTGCCGCTCCTGCCGTTCCCGCGGGCGTTCCGGGACGGGATGCTCATCCAGTTCGGCCTGGAGGACTACCCGTGGCAGGGCTTCCTGTTCGGGCACCTCTACACCGGGTCGCACTGGTACTACCTGCCGGTGGCGCTGATGGTGAAGACACCGCTCGGCATGATCGCGCTGTGGGCGGCGGGTGCCGTCGCGGTCGTGGCGGTACGGCGGCTGCGGCCCGCGGCGCCGTATCTGCTGGTCCCGACCGCCGTGCTGCTGGCCACGGCGATGGACGGTTCACGGGACTTCGGTACCCGGTACGCCATCTTCGTGCCGATGTTCCTGGCGGTCGCGGCGGCCTGTGTGCCGGCACTGCGGACGTGGTGGCGGTGGGCTCCGCTGTCCACGGGGCTGCTGGTGGCGTTCGTCGCGGTGAGTTCGCTGCGGACGTTTCCCTACTATCTGCCGTACTCCAACGAGGCGTTCGGCGGTCCGGCGAAGACCTATCTGCGGCTGCACGACTCCAACGTGGACTGGGGCCAGGACCTCGGGCGCCTCGCCGACCGGCTGCACGAGCGGTACGCGGGCGAGCGGGTCTGGCTCGTCTACAAGGGCAGCAGTGTGCCGTCGTACTACGGCATCGAGTCGTCCGATCCCCGCAAGGTAGGGGTGCGCGATGTGCACGGACTGCTGGTCGTCTCGGACACCGCGATCGACAAAGCCCGGGGAAAACTGGCCGAGTTGATCGACAGCAGTCGTCCGATCGATCAAGTCGGTCATTCGATCACGATCTACCGGCGCTGATCGCTCTCTGGTCACAACGCTCTGTGAGCTATGTTCAGTGGCTGTGGGAGACAAAGGAAGCGCACCGGTGCCATCGCCGCAGCAGGCACGCGCCCAGGCATCCGCGATCACCTCGGGCAAGACCGACCCGGAAGTCGGCGCGGCACCGACTTCCCAGCTCAGAGAACTCTTCGACGGGCCACGGCTGTCGCCGGGTCAGCGGCGCATCGCCCAGTACCTGATCGAGCACATCACCGAGGCGGCGTTCCTCTCCATCACCGATCTCGCGGAGCGCGTCGGCGTCAGCCAGCCCTCGGTGACCCGGTTCGCCGCGGCCGTCGGCTTCAGCGGTTACCCGGCGCTACGGGAGCGGCTCCAGGCGATCGCCCTGCGCACCCTCGCGGGCGGCCCGGCGGCCGAGGAGAACCGGAGCAACGAACTGCAGGCCGCGGTCGACGCCGAGATCGAGAACCTGGAGAACCTGCGCCGGGACTTCGCCGACCCCGACCGGCTGATCGAGGTGGGCCGCGAACTGTCGGCGTCCACCCCGCTCACCGTCCTCGGCCTGCGCATCTCCGTCTCGCTCGCCGAGTACTTCGCGTACGCGGCACGCCGTATCCACCCCGACGTACGGCTGGTGACCCGGGGCGGCAGCGTCGCCTACGACGCGATCCTGCAGTCACGCGAGGCGGGCGGCACCTGGCTGCTCGCGTTCGACATGCCGCGGCACGCGCACGAGACGCTCACCGCGCTCCGGGTGGCGCGCAGCGCCGGGCTCAAGGTGGCCCTCGTGACCGATCTGGCGCTCGGTGCGCTAGCCGACGAGGCCGACGTCACCTTCGCCACCGGCACCGGTTCCCGCCTGGTCTTCGACTCGTACGCCGCGCCCGGCGTCATGGCGTCCGCCCTGCTCCAGGCCATGACGGACGCCGATCCGGAGCGGACCCAGGCCCGCCTGGAGGACTACGAACAGATCGCCGAGCAGCACCAGTTCTTCATGCGGGACTGACCGACCCCTCCCCCTCGAACAACTTCACATGGGGATGATTCCGCCCATTTCGCGTATGAATGTTTTCATACGCCTTGCAAAGCGGACGGCATATATAAATACTGCTCACGGATCGCACCCGCCCCGAGAAAGTCCGGCCCGCCCATGCGCACGACCGTTCCACCCGCCGCGCCGGCGACACCTCTTTCCCGGGGCCCTCGCACGAGCACTCCCAGCCGCCGTCTCCTACCCGCGTCGGCGCCGGGTGTGCTCGGTAGGGCATCGCCTGCGCGAGCGCCCAGGGCGGCCTCGGTCATCCCCTGGGCCGGGGCCGCCCCACACCGTCGACCCACCCCCGCGACGCCGCACACCGGGAAGCGATGACATGCAACTGACCACCACGCGCATCAGCCAGGACTGGCCCTGTCAGGTCAAGACTCCGGGCAGCTACGACTGGGAGCGCTCTGCGGCCAAGTGGCTGCGCGAGCTGGTGCCGGCCCGCTACGCCAGCTATCCCGCGTTCATCCGCCATCCCGTGCTGCTCGCCCGCCATGCGCAGATCCAGGTCCAGCACGAGATCCGGGTGGCCCGGACCGCCCTGCAGACCGCGCGGGCCGACCTGCCCGGCATCGGCCTGCCCGAGTCGGTCATCGAGCACACCATCAAGCTGTACGCCGCCGAGGTCCTTCAGCTCCAGCACATCGCGCGCAGCGTCCGCGCGGTGACCGAGGCGCTGGTCGGGCACAGCACGGGACGCTGACCCCACCGCCGGCCGGGGTCTCAGTCGTCGTCGCGGTGCCGCCAGTACCAGAACACGCCCACGACGAGGGCCAGCAGAAGGACTCCGGGCAGGATCAGACCGGGGACGCGGGAGCCGTTCATCGGCGTGGCCTTCGGTTCGCAGCGGGCACGACACCGCCGACCTGCGGCGCCGCGCTGTCCATGATGGGGCTCTACGGCCCCGACAGCACCGGACTTTCCGCAGGCCTTGCCCCGCGTTCGGAACGTCGTTCGCCTACTGGCCGTCGTCGAGCGTCGTGCGGGACTCCAGGTCCTTGCGCGTGTCGTCGCCGTAGACGCCGTTCTCGTCGCCCCGGATGCCGTACCAGAGCTGGAAGCGGGCGACCGCGGCCGTGAGCGTCGCGTCGTACTCGCCGCTGGTGGAGCCGTTCTCGTAGACGTTCGGGATGCGCAGGAGGCGTTGCTCCAGTTCCTTCACCTCGGGGCCGCTGTCGCCCTCGCGGAGGGTGCCGGCGCCGTCCGGGTCGGCGGTGGTGTCGGCCGTGGCCGTGGCGGACGCCACCGGAGTGGGGGTGGCGACCGGCTGGGCCGTGCTGGCCTCGCCCTTGCCGGGCAGCAGCAGGGCGCAGGCGAAACCGACCAGCGCGGCGGCGCTCACGCCGACCACGATCGCGGCCCGGCGCAGACCGGGCCCGAAGGGACTGGTGGCCGGCAGCGGGGGCAACTCGCCGGTTACGGGCGGCAGTTCCTGGGTCTCGGCCTCGGAGCCGAAGAACGGCCGGGGCACCGGCACCGACTCGAAGACGGAGGAGTCCCGGCGGGGCTCCCGCATCAGCTCCGCGAGATTGTCGGAGCGGCGGCGACGCAGGACTCGGGCGGGTTCCAGGACCGGGCCGCCGGGCGACGATCCCGGTTCGGGCGGTGTAGACACACTGCTCTCCTTCCGTTCCGCGCGCACGGACTTCCGCCATCCCCCTGGAGAGATACGCGCGCACGGCCGCCGGAGTTCAGCGCAACCTCACGCTCGCACGAACCGGTGCAGGGACGCCTTCAGCGCGGCGACGAACGCGTCCCGCCGCATGTCGTCGAGCGCGTCCAGGGAGAGGTACGGGTTGAGGTCCTCCAGCTCGACCAGGAGCAGCTCGCCGTCCGGGGCGCGGCAGGCGTCGACGCGCTGGATGCCGTGGTCGATGGCGTTCCAGTCGACGAACCGCTGCGCGAACTCCAGGTCCCCGGGGGTGAGTTCGTACGGTTCGAGCTGCCAGCGCTTCTCGGTGTCCGGGGCATGAAGGGCGTACTGGAAGTCGTGGTCGACGAAGTAGAAGGACACCTCGTACGAGAAGTCGACGCACGGCTGGACCAGGACGCTCCCGTCGATCAGCGCGGGGAGGCGGTCCGCCGGGACGATCTCCAGGCCTATCGAGTCGGCGCCGAGTTTGGGCTTGACCACATAGCGGTCCGTGCGGGGCAGCCGGTCGAGGTCCTCGACGCGGTCGACGGTCGGGATGACCGGGAACCCGGCGGCGCTCAGGTCGAGGAGGTACTGCTTGCCCGCCATGTCCGCGCGGCCCGACAGCTGGTTGTAGACACGGGCCCCGGTGCGGAGCGCGTGCTCGCGGAACGCGGCGTACTGCGCCGGATATCCGAGCACGGGACCGCTGTTGCGGACCACGACCGCGTCGAAGCCGTCCATCAGCGCGGCCGCGTCCAGTGGATGACACAGCGCCAGGTCGAAGTCCTCGCGCAGCCGGGAGGTCAGGTCGATGTCCTCGTCGCAGTAGCGGCGCCCGCGGGCCGGATAGGCCAGGTCCGTGACGTACAGGACGCGGGGGCGGGCGAGGGGTGTGGAGGGCATACGGGGTCTCCTCAGTCGAGAGCGTTCGCGCGGAATGATCAAAACGGTCGGCCCGCGGTCAGTGGGCGAGCGTTTTGGCTCCGCAGGACGAGCGAATCCTCAACTCGGGGAGGAGTTCGACGTGTTGACGCGGGGCAGGGCGGCGTCCGCTGCCGCGCTCGGCGAGCCGTTGCAGGAGGAGCTGCGCGGCCGCCTCCCCCACCGCACGCTTCGGAGGAGCCACGGCGGTGAGCGGGACGTCGGCGAGCGGGGCGACCTCGTCGTCGTAGGCGATCAGCGCCAGGTCGTCCGGGACACGGATCCCGCGGGCCTGGAGGCGGGGCACGAGCACGATCGCGTCCTCGTCGCTGTGCACGAGGGCGGCGGTGACTCCGCGCTCGCGGACCGCGTCGACGAGGTAGTCCACGCTCGATTCGTAGTCGCCGTGTTCGCGGACGGACGGGGCGCCCCGGGCGTCGTCGAGACCGAGGGAGCGTACGGCCGACTCGTAGCCGGCGAGGATCCGCTCGGCGTGTGGGCCTTCCTGGAGTACGGCGGTGATCCGGCGGTGGCCGAGGGCGGCGAAGTGGCCGACGGCGACGGCGGCTCCGTGGGCGCGGTCGGTGCGCACCCGGTCGAGGGCGGCGGCGGGGTTGCCGGGCGGGGCGGAGCGTTCGACCAGGACGGTGGGCACACCCCGGTCGAGGAGCCACTCTTCCTGGCCGTCGACGGGGGCGCCTCCCGACCAACTCGGCGCGACGAGCAGCCCTTGCGCGCCGCCCGCGACGAGGTGCCCGGCCTGGACGGCGTCCTCCGTGTCGACGTATCCGGAGACCCCGAGGACGAGTCGGCCGCCCTGCGCTCCCACGGCCTCGCGGGCGCCGCGCACTATGTCGGCGAAGATCGAGGCGGTGGTCGGCACGATCATTCCGATCACGACGCCCTCGGCGGACGGCGCGGACTCGGCGGGCTCCTGCCGCGCCCGCACTCCTACGGTGCTCGCGCCGCCCGGCCACACCACCGCGCCGTGCAGCCGGTGCACCCGGCCCTGACCGGCCAGCGCCTCCACGTCACGCCTCAACGTGACGGCGGAGACGCCGAGTTCGGCCGCGAGTTCGGCGACCCGCAGGCTGCCGCGCTCACGGACGAGTTCGAGCACCCGCTCATGGCGCTGGTCGACGTGGAGTCGCATGGGTCCCCCTGAAAGCCGTGCTGGTCACGGTCACTCTATGCCGCGGATCGTATCGACCGACTCGACCGTCGCGATCACATCGGTCGTATCGATCAAAACGATCCGCGTCGTCGGATCCGCACCTCGGAGGGGACTCAGTTCCCCGTCGGATGCGCACCGAGTGCCATCCGTGCCGGCCTGGTGCTACGTTCCCGTCCATGAGCTCCAAGCCGCCCATGCGGGACGCCCTGGTGGCGGCCGCGTTCCAGCTGTTCCTGGAGCGGGGCTACGAACAGACCACCATCGACGACATCGTGGCGCTGGCCGGGGTGGGACGGCGGTCGTTCTTCCGCTACTTCCCGTCCAAGGAGGACGTGGTCTTCCCCGACCACGAGCGCTGTCTGGCCGACATGACGGCCTTCCTCTCCGCCGGCGGCGACGAGCACGAACCCGTGCGGCGGGTCTGCGACGCGGCCCGGCTCGTACTGCGCATGTACAACGAGAACCCGACCTTCTCCGTGCAGCGTTACCGCCTCACCAAGAAGGTGCCGGGCCTGCGCGCGTACGAGCTGTCGGTGGTGTGGCGCTACGAGCGTGCCCTCGCCGACTATCTGCGCGGGCGCTTCGCCGGGCGGCGCGACGGGACGCTGCAGGCGGACGTGATCGCCGCCGCCGTGGTCGCGGCGCACAACAACGCCCTGCGTTCCTGGCTGCGTTCGGACGGACAGCGCGACGCGGGCGCCGAGGTGGACCACGCGCTGGGGTATGTGCAGTCCGCCTTCGGGCCCCCTCCGGAACCGCCCGTCGCGGAACAGCGGCCCGAGGACGTCGTGGTGGTCGTCTCCCGGCGCGGGGTCCCGCTGTGGCGCGTCGTCCAGGAGGTGGAGACCGCGCTCGGCCGCGACTGAACCGGCACGGCCACACGCCCGAATCAGCGCATTCAAGGGTACGCAGTGTCTTTACGCTTGGCACTGAGTGCCATACACTGAGGTCGTGCACGGTCGCACGGCGAACCGCGCACCTGCGTGCCCGGCCCGGCCGCGCGCGCGGGATTCCGGCCGAGCGCAGGGAGTTGACAGCGTGTACCACCACTCAGGATTCGCGACCCGTCCGGCAGTCGGCTCCCCGGCGGGCCTCCTCGATCCGCCCACGGCAGACCGGGACACCATCCTCTTCCAGCGCTGCACCTGGTGCGCGACGGCCATGTACCACCGGCTGTTGTGCCCGGTCTGTCAGGGCGGCGACCTGCGCACGGAGCGCAGCGCGGGCACCGGCACGGTCCGCCACTCCACGACGGTGCACCGCAATACCCCCGCCGCCCGCAATGTGTCGCTGATCGAGATGGCCGAGGGCTTCGTGGTGCGCGGCCGGGTCATCGGCCCGCCCATCGGCATCCACAGCGGCGACCGCGTCCGGCTGTCGACGGCCAAGGACCCGGTGCGGGGCGAACCGGTCTTCCAACTCGTCGACGAGCCGTACCGGGCCTGGCACTGACCTCCACGCCGACCGACATCGATCGGCGAACGGTGCCCGAACGGCCTTAGCGCGGGGCCGAGTTCGAGCCCGGCCCGACGAAGATCGGCCGAATCCTCCTCCACAGGCAACCCACAGGCTCCGCTTCTCGTCCTCCGGGGCGCGAGAGGCTCCCGTGACAGACGGGGCGCCTGAGCCTGGGGTTCGAGGAGGAGAACACATTGTTCCGCGCCCGGCGAATATGGGTCACGGCCGCGACGGTGCTCGCGGTGGCGGGAGGGATGTCCGGGTCGGCGCAGGCGGCGCCACCGTCGGACGCCGGACCGTTCACGGCGACGGCGGCAGCCGACGACGGCACTCTTCCGCCGGGTTGGCGGATCACGGGGAAGGGTTCCGCGCAGCAGCTGGTCTGGCGCTCGGGCAAGCGGGTGCCCATGGGGGACGCGCGCGTCGAGTTCCATGCCGGCGGCCGGCTCCTCGGCGTACCGCGACCGGCGAAGGACGGACGGACGTTCCGGCTCGGCCTCGGCGCCGTCGCACCACGGCAGCTGACGGACCTTCAGGTCCTGGCCGCGGGGCGGCGGTTGGACGCCGCCGGTGACAACAGCGGTTCCGGCAACGGGCGTTCTGAGGCCGTCGCGCGACCGGCGGCCCCGCTCCCGGCCGGTGCGATCGACCCCGGCAAGCCGGGCTCGTACCGTACGACGACCGGTGAGTACACGCTCAACTCGGTTCGCCTGCCCGGGTATCCGCAGCCGATCGAGATGCAGGCCGTCGTGGTCGCGCCCAAGGGCGCCACCGGCAAGCGGCCGCTCGCGCTCTTCCTGCACGGCCGGCACTACACCTGCTACAAGCCCGGCACCGAGGACATCACCGGCGACTGGCCCTGCCCCACCGGCCTCAAGTCGGTTCCGAGCTACCGGGGTTATCTGCGCGACCAGCAACTCCTCGCCTCCCAGGGCTATGTGACGGTGTCGATCTCCGCGAACGGCATCAACGCCCAGGACGCCGATGTCGAGGACGCCGGCGCGGAAGGCCGTTCGTCGCTGGTCCGGCAGCACCTGGCCCGCTGGGCCGAGTGGTCCGCCCACCCGGAGACGGCCCCGGCGGTGGTCCGGAACGCGCCCCGCGCCGACCTCTCCCGCGTCCTGCTCGTCGGGCACTCGCGCGGTGGCGAGGGCGTCAACCGGGCGGCGATGGACAGCCTCTACCCGCCGCCGGCCGCCCAGGACGGCTATCGCGGCCCGGTGCGCTGGAAGATCCGCGGCACCGTCCTCATCGGCCCCACGATCTTCGGCCAGAACCCGGTGGCCGACGTGCCGTCGGCGACGATCCTGCCCGGCTGCGACGGCGACGTCTCCGACCTCCAGGGCGAGGTGTACGTCGACGGCACGCGCGGAGTCAGCAAGGGCACCGCCCTGCACAGCGCGGTCTACGTCGAGGGCGCCGACCACAACTTCTTCAACACCGAGTGGACGCCGGGCCAGGCCGAGGCGCCCGCGTCCGACGACTTCTACGACGACCCCGACCAGCGGGACGCGGTGTGCTCACCGGGTGCCGCAACTCGTCTGACCGCCGACCAGCAGCACAAGGCGGGCTCGACCTACATCGCCACGGCGGCACGGCTGTTCGTCGCCGGGGACGACCGGGCGCGCGAGCTGCTCGACGGCTCCGGCCGCCGGGCCCCCTCGGCGGACCCCGCGCGCGTCCTCACCCACGCGGTGGGCGCGAACCGTGGCGCCGGGTTCCTGCCGGACGGTCAAGTCACCGTCTCGGGAGGCAAGTTGTGCTCCGCGGTGGATCCCGACCCGGCCGTCGCCTGCCTGGACGCCGACACGAAGGGCAGCTCCCCGCACTTCGCATCCTGGGAGGCCTCGAAGGAGGTCGGCCGCCGCGCCGTCGCCCTGCGCTGGTCCTCGGCCGGTTCGAAGGTGACGGTACGTCCGGGCAAGCCGGTCTCCCTCGGCGGCGCCAAGGATCTCGCCCTGCGCGTGATCGTGCCGCCGAACACCACCGGCACCCAGCTCGACGTGTCCCTCACCGACACCGCCGGCCACCGCGCGACCCTCGGCCGCGTCCGCGTCGACGGCCTGCCCGGCACCGAGCGCACCGCCTCGTACTGGGCCCGCGAGGTCCGGGTACCGCTGACGGCCGCCTCCCACGCGGGGCTCGACCTGAAGCGCGTCAAGTCCCTTGACCTGACCCCGCGTTCACGCTCCGGCAAGGCCTGGCTGATGGACGCCTGGGGCTGGCGCCCCGGCACCCCGGCGGCCGTCCCGGCCCCGCTCCCCCGCGTCGACATCGGCCGACTCACCGTCAAGGAGGGCGACTCGGGCGTCAAGACGTACCGCGTGCCCGTCCAGGTCTCCGGCCACGGCAGCGGCCAGGTCCGCGTCTACATCAACAACCCGGCCACGAACCAGGACACTTCACGCCTGGTGACCGTACGGCCCGGCGGCAACAGCATCGACGTACCGGTGAAGGTGGAGGGCAACACCCGCTTCGACTACGGTGTCCAGCACGACATCTATGTGAAGGCGGTGCACGGCGCGGTCGTCGGCGCCCACCGGGGTGGGGTGACCGCCGAGAACGACGACCCGATGCCGACGTTCAAGGTCACCCCGGTCGCGGACCGGGTCACCGAGGGCCGGCCCCTCAAGTGGAAGGTGACGCTGTCCGCACCGGCCGACGTGGAGCTGAACCCGTCGTTCATCGTCCAACCGGTCACCACGGGCCCGGAGTTGTCCACCCTGGACGTCGACCCGACATGGCTCCGCGAGAACTCCGGTGAGGAACCCGCGCCGGAGCGCGCCCTGTCCAAGGTGCCCCTGTTCCTGTGGACATCCGTCCCGACGGGACAGCTCAGCGCGGAGATCAGCGTGCCCACGATCACCGACCAGGTGACCGAACAGCCCGAGTCCGTACGGTTCGTGGCCGTGAACGAGAACGGGGACCCGCAGAGCGGCGGACCTGAACTGACCGGCACGGTGCTCGACGCGTCGTAGCGGAAAGCCGTAACGGGCCGTCCAGCAAACGCCGTAAGAAGTGAAGGGGCCGCAGCGCGACAACTGCGGCCCCTTCATCGTGCAAGCCAAGTGGCGGGGATGCTCAACTCTGCTTCTGCGTGCCGCCGTTCATCTTGGCGCGGTTCTCGGTGAGGAGTTCCTGGACGCGTTGTTCGACCTCGCGGGGGTCGAGGCCGAGCGCGGCGCCGATGTGGGCGGACCACACCTCGGAGCGGAGGTTGGTCTCGAAGTCGAGGTCGGCGCGGACGTTCTCGCGGGCCGCCTGGCGGTTCTGGCTCACCATGACGAAGGTCGACAGGAAGATGGCCTCCAGGCTGACGATCATCGTGAGGAGCCCGTAGGGGTACGGGTCGAAGATCCCGGCCTGCCCGAGGAGCCCTTCGTTGAGGGCGATCCAGACGGCGAACCAGAAGGCGTGGAGGTAGACGAAGAGCATGGTGCCGGCGAAGGCGGTGATCGCGTCGGCGACCCGGTCCTGGGTGCCGCGCATCCGGGCGAAGACGATCCGCTCCTGCCGCAACGGCAGGTCGGCCGGGTTCAGCGCGGGGTCCACGGGCGCTCCCGGGGTTCGGTGTGCAAGGGGAACCGTCCTCAGGGGGTGAGCGTCACGCGGATGCCGACGGTGCCGTCGAGTCCTCGGCGCAGCCGGCTGCCCAGCAGCGTGATGCGGCCGGTGAGGCCGTACTTCCGCTTGATGAGGGCGCGGTAGTGGGCGGTGGTCTCGGCGTCGACGATCTCGGCGGTGCCCGGGACCGGGCTGCCGGTCGGGTTGCCGCGCAGGTCGCAGGGGCCGACGAGGACATCGGCGCGGGCCCGGATGCGCTTGACCTTCCAGGAGTCGGCGACCGTCCACACGCCGAGGGTGTCGCCGTCGCGCACGACCCACACCGGGGTGGCGACCGGGGAGCCGTTCTTGCGGTAACTGGTGATCAGCAGGTACTGGCCTGCGCCGAGCCGGTCCAGCGGGGTCTCGTCCATGGTCGGCAGTCTAAGCACCCTCGGGGGCCCGCAGCAGATCGAGATACCGGCGGGCGAAAAGGTAGGCGTCGCCGGGCCAGCGCGCCGACAGATAGGTGCCGTCCCGGACGACGAACGCGTGCGTGTCGTCGCTCGCGGTGCCGCGCCGGGTGAGCTCCCTGGGGCCGCGCTCGAACTGCGTGCCGGGATCGTCGAGGGCGGCCCGCACCTCGTCCTCGACGTAGGCCGGGTAGGTCCGGTAGTAGCGCCCGAGACGCCAGGCAGTGCTCAAGTAGGCAGTGCGTTCCATGTACTTGGGCAGACAGGTCGTACGGCGTCCGGCGAGCACGCTGCGGCCGGTGTCCGGGTCCTGGGTCCGGGCCAGCACGAGGACGCCGTGGCAGATCGCGCCGACCGGGCGGCCGAGCCTCCAGAACTCCCCTACCTTGGCGCCCAGTTCAGGGGATCCCAGGTACTGGCGCATCCCGGGCGCGTGTCCGCCGGGCAGCAGCAGTCCGTCGAAGCGGGTCACGTCCAGGTCGGCCCACGCGACCGTGTCGCCGAACTCCGGTGCGGCGGTGAGCTGTTGGTAGAACAGCTTGGGTTCGTCCTCGGCGCCGAGCTGCCCGAAGAGGACCCCGGTCAGCAGCCGGGGGTCCGCGGCAGGCACGGTCCCGGCCCTTTCGGTGGCGAAGACGACCTCGTGCCCGGCGTCGCGGAGCACCCGCCAGGGCACGGCGACCTCGGTGACGTCGAAGTCGCGGTCGGGGACCGGCATCAGCACGCGCATGGGGTCATCATGGCAGCCGGGGCGGGTGTTCATGCCAACGTGAGTGCGCCTGCGGGATGCTGGTCATGAGGCACACGACAGGGGGATGTGCGATGACCGGGAAGCCTGAGAACGGCGCCTTCATGGAGATCGCCTGCGACGAGTCCGGCTCGGACGGCGAGAATCTCACCGGCGGGAACACGGATGTCTTCGCCCATGCCAGTGTGCGGCTGCCCGTGGAGACGGCCGCCGCGTATGTGCAGGAGATCCGGCGCCGGATCCGCTCGCCCGCCGAGGAGTACAAGGCGAACCATCTGCTGCGCGACAAGCACCGGGCCGTGCTGGAGTCGTTCCTCGGCCCCGCCGGACCGCTGCGCGACGGCAACGCCCATGTGCATCTGATCGAGAAGACGTTCTTCGTCGTGGACCGTGCCGTCGATCTGCTCCTCGGCGGAGAGGGCGACGGCACGGAGGCGATCACCCTGTTCCGCGCGGGGCCTCCGACCTTCGGCGGGCACGGCTGGCGCGAATTCCTCGCCGCCGCCAACCAGTTGCTGCGGGTCAGGAACGACGGACCGGCGACGGACCCCGCCGACGTCTTCTTCCGCACGGCCGACGCCCTGCGCGACCTGTATTCCGGTACGACCGCGGGGGTCGTCGTCGGCCGACTCGCGGCCGCCCGCTCGCGCGCCGAGTCCTACCGGGAGCGCATGCGGGACTCCCCGGTGCTGTTCCCGGTGCTCAACCCTCTCCTCCCCGCGATCGTCAGCACAGCCCTGTACTGGCTCGCCGAGGGCCGGCCCGTCCGCCTGGTGCACGACCGGCAGAACATGCTCACCCCGGAGCGGATCGCCTGGATCATGGAGTCGGCCCCGCTGAGCGACGTACAGCTCGTCGCCGCCCGGTCCGACGCGCGGGTTCAGCTGGCCGACTTCCTCGCCGGCATCGCCCGCAAGCTCGCCTCCGACGAGCTGAACGGCCGCGGCGACCCGGCCCTCACCGCGCTGCTGCGCCCGTACGTCGGCACGGATGCCGTCTGGGGCGACGCGGGCAGCGGGCTGCGGCTGGGCACCGTCCTGGCCAACTCGGCCGTGCAGCGCGCCTGTTGACCGCAGGAACCGAAGCCGATCTTCCGTCCGGTGAACAGGAGGGCGCCGGGCCACGTATGGAGGAAGGGCACTCAACGACCGGAGAGCCCCGCGGTGTCGTCACCGCACGTTCGGGGTTCGGGAGCCAGGCATGAGGCACGCACGACGACGGGTCATCCGGCGAGTTACACGGTTGGCGGCCGTCGGCGGACTCCTGCTGGGAGGTGCCATGGTCACCCAGGCGGCCATGGCCAGTGACTCTTCCGGCACGTCCGCCGCCACGCTCAGTGCGCCACAGACACCCGCCGACAAGGGTTCCGCCCTGGTGGCGAAGCTCGGTTCGGCCCGTACGGCGGGCAGTTGGGTCGACACCGGCGGCCGTACGGTCGTCGCGGTGACCGACGAGAAGATGGCGGCCGAGGTGAAGAAGGCGGGCGCCGAGGCGAAGGTCGTGCGGTACAGCATGAACCAGCTGAACTCGGCCGCCACCACGCTGAGTTCGGCGCCGAAGGTGCCGGGCACCGCGTGGGCGATGGACTACCGCAACAACCGGGTGCTGGTCGAGGCCGACAGCAGCGTCTCCGCCACCGCCTGGAACGCGATGAAGAAGGTCGCGACCGCCATCGGCGCCTCGGTCCAGATGCAGCGCACGGAGGGCAAGTTCACGACCCGGATCAACGGCGCGCAGCCCATCCTGTCGACCGGCGGGCGCTGTTCGGCGGGCTTCAACGTGACCGACGGGACGAACGACTTCATCCTCACGGCCGGACACTGCGGACCGGTCGGGTCGATCTGGTTCGCCAACAACCAGGGCGACCAGCAGCTGGGCAAGACGGTCTCCGACAACTTCCCCGGCAGTGACTTCTCGTTGGTGCAGTACGCGAGCGGTTCGGCGGGCGACGGCGCGGACGTCGTCGCGATCGGCAACGGCAGCGGGGTGACCATCACGGGCCTCGCCGACGCGGCCGTGGGCGAGAAGGTGTTCCGCAGCGGCAGCACCAGCGGGCTGCACGACGGCGAGGTGACCGCGCTCAACGCGACGGTGAACTACCCCGAGGGCACGGTCACCGGCCTCATCCAGACCACGGTGTGTGCCGAACCGGGCGACAGCGGCGGCCCGTTGTTCGCCAACGGCATCGCGCTGGGCGTCACCTCGGGCGGCAGCGGCGACTGCACGGCGGGCGGTACGACGTTCTTCCAGCCGCTGACCAAGGCGCTGGCCGCGCTGAACGTGAAGCTGCTGGTGGCGCCGAAGACGGCCGCATCGCCCGCGCCGTCCGCCTCGGCGGCCGGAAGCGCCGCCGCCGGTTCGGTGACGCCCGGGACCTCCGCGCCGGCGACGAACACCACGGCGGCGGGGTCGACGACACTGGCGTCCCGGCTCACGGACCCGAAGAACGTGGGCCCGGGCCTGCTGGTCATCGCGGGAAGCCTGATCGCGCTGGTGGCGACGCGCTGGATCCGCGCCGAGCAGGACCGCAAGGCGTTCCAGCGGCACTACTCGGCGATGTGGGGCTGATCACTCAAGGAAGTTCGACGGGGGCGACCGGGTCGGTCGGGTCTGGATAGAGGGGCTCGACCGGCTGGACCGGGGTCACGAGGATGGCCGGGCGGCGGGAAACCGAAACCGACAACGACACCTGCGTCGGTCGACAGCGGCGGCGCTCAGGCCGCCTCGGCCGGCTGGGGAGCCGCGGCGGCCCACTCCATCACAAGCCGTCGGTACTCCTCGCGCTGCTCGACGCTCAGTGTCCCGCCCGATCGGTGCCACAGGGCCCTGATCTCCTCGTTGACCTCGGCTGCCGATCGCTCGGTGGCTGATTCAACGCTGGTGGACATGGTGTGAAGCATACGTCGCCGAAGGTGAAGGCGATGTGAGTAATCACGAGCTAACCGGACATATCGGACCGTGTTGCTGATCACGTCATCTGTCAAGCCCCGTAACGCAATTCACACCTCGGCCACACCCAGCACCAGCACCTGGATCGCCAACACCGCTGCGCCACGCGCCCAGTCGTGGAAGTCGGACACCTTCGTCTCCACGTCGAGCGGGGCGGCCAGCGGATGCCGGTGGGCGCGGAGCGTGTCGTCCACCGTCTTGCCGGCCACGTCGATCAGGCCGACTCCTTCACCGGCGAGCAGAATCTTCTGCGGCAGCACGAAGTTGGCGATCTGGGCGACCAACGTGCCCAGCGCGCGGGCCGCTTCCTCGATCACGCGGGCGGGCATGGACTCACCGGCGGCGGCGCGGGCGAGGATCTCCTCGTAGGTCAGGTCGAGTCCGGTGGCGGCGCGGATCTGGTAGCGGATGCTGGGGATGGTCAACAGCGAGACGGCGCTGCCCCGTTGACCTGCGGGGGTGATCGGGCCGTTGGGGTTCAGGATCCAGTGCCGGCCGAACCCGCGGTCCTCCTCGGCGTACGGCACGCGCTTGCCGCCGAGGACGAGGCCGTAGCCGATGCCCGCGCCGATGGTGAGGACGACGAAGCGGTCGAGGCCGCGCCCGGCGCCGAACCACGTCTCGGCCTCGACGAGGGCGGCCACGTCGTTCTCGACGACGACCGGCAACCCGGTGCGCTCCTCGACGAGTTGGGCCAGCGGGACGTCGCTCCACTGGAGGAAGGCCGACTCCCCCACCACGGCACGGTCCTGGACGAGTCCGCCGACGCCGATGCCGATACCCGTGAGCGTGGGGAAACGGGCGGTGAGTTCACCGGTCATCTCGCCCAGCAGATCGGCCACTTGGGCGGGATCGTGGGTGGTGAGCGGCCGGTCGAGGCGGGCGACGATGTCGCTCCTGAGGGTGGTGACGACGCCGTAGACCATGTCCTCGGTGACCTTGAGGCCGAGGAACGTGCGCGATTCGGCGACCACGTCGAGGGGTTGGGAGGGGCGGCCCTGGCGGACCTCGGCCGGGCCGCCGCCGTCGGGGACCTCGACCAGCAGGCCGGTTTCGATCAGCGGCTTGGTGAGGCGGGTGAGGCTGCCCGCCGAGAGGTCGAGGCGGCGCGCGAGGTCGGTGCGCGACAGCGGGCCGTGCACGAGCACCTCGATCGCGACGGAGCGTTCACCGGGGCTCAGCGGCTGCCAGCTGGCGGCACGTGTGGTCATGACGGTCACACTCCCACAAGGTTTCCCTCCCCGAGGTTTCTTTTCCTCTGGAAGTAACAGGGTCACTCTACGGCCACAATCCCGCACAGAAAAGATCCTCGCACGGCTATTGACGCCTGGATTCTTTCGTGACGAAAGTAAGTGGCCCGAGGACGAGCCGTCGTAGACAAGGGAGTCTCCAGATGACCATCGCCTCAAGCAGTCCCCCGACCCGTCGGCCGCGGGCCCGTGAAGACAGCGGCGACGGTCGGCTGGCGGCGGTCTTCATCGCACCGGCCCTGCTGGGCTTCCTGGTCTTCCTGCTCTGGCCGACCCTGCGGGGCATCTATCTGAGCTTCACCCGCTTCAACCTGCTGACGCCGGCGAAGTGGGTGGGCCTCGACAACTATGACCGGATGGTCCACGACCCCATCTTCTGGTCGTCGTTGAGGGTCACCGTCGAGTACGTGCTCATCAACATCGGCATCCAGACGGTGGCCGCCCTCGCGATCGCGGTCCTGCTCCAACGGCTCACCCAGTCCGCCGTGTTGCGCGGGATCGTGCTGACGCCGTACCTGATGTCGAACGTCGTCGCCGGCATCGTCTGGCTGTGGATCCTCGACACCCAGCTCGGCATCGGCAACGAGATCATCGGCGGGCTCGGCTTCGACCACATCCCCTTCCTCGCCGACAAGACCTGGGCGATCCCGACGATCGCCCTGATCAACGTGTGGCGGCACGTCGGCTACACCGCGCTGCTGCTGTTCGCGGGGCTCCAGGCCATCCCGGGCGACATGTACGAGGCCGCGAAGGTGGACGGCGCGAGCGAGTGGCGCATGTTCTGGCGGATCACGATGCCGCTGCTGCGACCGGTCCTCGCGGTCGTGCTGATCATGACGGTGATCGGTTCGTTCCAGGTGTTCGACACGGTCGCGGTGACCACCGCGGGCGGCCCGGCGAACGCGACGAACGTCCTCCAGTACTACATCTACGGCTCCGCCTTCGGCCGCTTCCAGTTCGGCTACGCGTCCGCGATGTCCGTGGCCCTGCTGATCGTGCTGAGCGCGATCACGTTCCTCCAGTACCGGCTCACCCGCGCCGGCCAGACCGACCTCGGCTGACCGGAAGGAGTCGACATGGCCACCCTGACCACCACGCCCAACGTGCCCAACACCCCTACGCCCACGGCAAAGCAGGCGATCGTACGGCCGCCCCGGCCGCGCCCCTCCGTCGGCAAGATCGTCGCCTGGATCGCGATGGCCGCGATCATGTTGATCACTTTGCTGCCCTTCTACTGGATCCTGCGCACCGCGCTCTCCACCAACACCGGCCTCGCCGCCCACCCCTCGGACCCGCTGCCGGTCGACTTCACCACCGGCGGCTTCGAACGAGCACTTGGTCTCCAGTCGACCAAGGAGGCGATCGCACAGGGCGGTTCTGGCGGCGGACTGAAGTTCTGGCGCTATCTACTCAACTCGGTGATCGTCTCGACCCTGATCACCGTCTGCCAGGTGTTCTTCTCCGCGATGGCCGCCTACGCCTTCGCCCGGCTCCGCTGGCGCGGCCGGGACCGGATGTTCGGGCTGTTCCTGGCCGGGCTGATGGTGCCGGCGATCTTCACCCTGCTGCCGAACTTCGTCCTCATCAAGCAACTCGGGCTCGTGGACACCCTGTTGGGGATCTCGCTGCCGACGATGTTCATGACGCCGTTCGCGGTGTTCTTCCTCAAGCAGTTCTTCATGAACATCCCGCGCGAGGTCGAGGAGGCCGCGCTGCTCGACGGCGCGGGCAAGATCCGCGTCTTCTTCCGGGTCCTGCTCCCGATGGCGGCCACGCCGGTCCTGACCCTGGGCGTACTGACGTACATCACGTCCTGGAACGACTACTTCTGGCCGCTGATGGTGTCGTACAGCGACAGTTCCCGCGTGCTGTCGGTGGCCCTGGCGATCTTCCGCTCGCAGACCCCGCAGACCGGCTACGACTGGTCGGGCCTGATGGCGGCGACCCTCATCGCCGCGCTCCCGATGCTCGTGCTCTTCGGGGTGTTCGCGCGCCGCATCGTGAGTTCCATCAGCTTCACCGGAATCAAGTAAGGGGCAGGGCATGCGATTTCGTACGGTCATGGCACTGACCGGGGCGCTCGCGCTCTCCCTGACGGCGGGCTGCGCGAAGGGCGACTCCGTGGGCTCGGCCTCGAACACGGTGACGTACTGGCTGTGGGACTCCAACCAACTCCCCGCCTACCAGGCCTGCGCGAAGGGCTTCGAGCGGCAGAACCCCGGACTCAAGGTGAAAATCACCCAGTTGGGCTGGGCCGACTACTGGACCAAGCTCACCGCGAGCTTCATCGCGGGCACCCAGCCGGACGTATTCACCGACCACATCCAGAAGTTCGGCCAGTTCGCCGACCTCAAGGTGCTCCAGCCGCTGGACGACCTCGGCATCGACGCGTCCGCCTATCAGCCCGGTCTCGCCGCCAACTGGCAGGGCCAGGACGGGCACCAGTACGGCGCACCCAAGGACTGGGACACCGTCGCCCTCTTCTACAACCAGAAGATGGCCAAGTCGGCGGGTCTGAGCGCCGAGCAGCTCAACACCCTGTCCTGGAACCCGACGGACGGCGGCACCTTCGAGAAGGCCATCGCCCATCTGACCGTCGACAGGAACGGCAAGCGCGGCGACGAACCCGGCTTCGACAAGCACCACGTCAAGGTGTACGGCATGGCCACCGGGGGCGCCGGTGACTCCGACGGCCAGACCACGTGGAGTCCCTTCACCGCCTCGGCGGGCTGGAACTACACGGACAAGAAGCGCTGGGGCACGCAGTACCAGTACGACAGCAAGACCTACCAGTCGACGGTCAAGTGGTACTTCGGCCTGGCGAAGAAGGGCTATCTCGCCCCGTTCACGGACTACAGCGACGGCGCCAACCCGCCCAACGCGCAGATCGCGGCGGGCAAGGCGGCGACCGCGTTCGACGGCGCCTGGATGATCTCCACGTACGCCGCGGCCAAGGGAATCAAGATCGGCACCACCTACACCCCTACCGGTCCGACCGGGAAACGGGCGACCATGATGAACGGACTGGCCGACTCGATCACCAAGAACGCCCACAACAAGGCGGGCGCGCGGAAGTGGGTGACCTACCTGTCATCGGACAACTGCCAGAAGACCGTGGGCAGTTACGGCATCGTCTTCCCCGCGACCCCGGACGGCACGAAGGCGGCCGTCGCCGCCTACAAGAAGCAGGGCATCGACGTCACGGCCTTCACCCGGCCGGTCGCCGACAAGAAGGACTTCACCACCTTCTCCTTCCCGATCACCAACTACTCGGCGGACGTGTACGCGTTGATGCGCCCCGCCATGCAGGACGTCTACGCCAACGACGCACCGGTCGGCGGCCTGAGCAAGACCAACAAACAGATCAACTTCATCCTCGGCCAGTGATGTTCGTTCAGTGATTTCCGCTCAGGGAAATCCCCGTCAGAGAAGGACACGCACCCATGACGTTCTCCCTCGGCATCGTCGGAGCAGGCCAGTTCTCCGGCCAGTTCGCCCGACTGTTCCAGGCCCACCCGGGCGTGAGCGAGGTCCATGTGACCGACCTCCTGCCGGAGCGGGCGGAGCAACTGGTCGCCGAACAAGGGCTGGCGGGCACTTTCCCCTCCTACGAGGCGATGCTGGAGTCGAAGGCCGTCGACGCCGTCGCGATCTTCACCCAGCGCTGGACGCACGGCCCCCTGGTCCTCCAGGGGCTCGGCGCCGGCAAGCACGTGTACTCCGCGGTCCCCATGGCGATCAGCACGGAGGAGATCGCGGCGATCATCGACGCCGTCAAGGCGACCGGACTGACGTACATGATGGGCGAGACCAGCCAGTACAACCCGGCGACCGTGCACGCCCGCAACCAGATCGCAGAGGGCTCCTTCGGGCGAATTTTCTACGCCGAGGGCGACTACGTCCACGACATGGACCTGGGGTTCTACGAGGCGTACCAGTACAGCGGCGGCGACAACTGGAAGGCCACCGCCAGCTATCCGCCGCTCCTCTACCCGACGCACTCGGTGGGCGGGGTGCTCGGCGCGTGGCAGACGCACGCGGTGAGTGTGTCGGCGATCGGGGTCGTCGACGAGCGCGGGGACGGGGTCTTCGACAAGGACGTCAGCCAGTTCGGCAACGACTTCTCCAACGCCACCGCGCTGTTCGAGGTCGCGGGCGGCGGTTCGTTCCGTACGAACGAGTTCCGGCGGGTCGGCTATCCCTCGCAGATCCGGGAGTCGCGCTTCCGGTTCTTCGGCACGGACGCGAGCATGGAGCAGCTCGCGACGGTGGCCTTCTGGCAGGACAAGAAGGGGGTGCAGGACATCAGCGAGCTGCTGGAGCCCAAGCCCACCATGTCTCCTGACGATCCGTCACTTCAGCACATCGCGCCGGACCTCCGTGCCGCCTTCACCTCCGGCTCGGCGCCGGTGCACGACCGCTCGCGGCTGCCGCGGGAGTTCGACAACCTGCACAACGGCCACGAGGGCAGCCACCACTTCCTGGCGGACGACTTCGTGACCGCGGTCAACTCCCGCACCCTGCCGTCCGTGAACGCGTGGGTCGCGGCCCGCTACACCCTGCCGGGCATCATCGCGCACGACTCGGCACGGCAGGGCGGGGCGAGGCTGGAGATCCCGGACTTCGGGGACGCGCCCGCGTAACGGCACGTCACACCAAGGGAGTTGAGCAAGCCGGGCGCCTATGTCACGTGCCCAGCTTGCGGCCGTACACGAAGACGTCGTCGCCGTTCTTCAGCAGCGACCAGTACTTCTTCGCGGTGGCCGGGGTCATGTTGACGCAGCCGTGCGAGCCCGGCGGGTTCCACATGCTGAGGTTGACGGAGTGGAAGGCCTGGCCGCCGTCGAAGAACTGGCTGTACGGCATCGGCACGTTGTAGATGTTCGAGACGTGGTCGATGTCCCGCCAGTAGATCTTCTTCAGACCGGTGCGGGTCTCGTACCCGTTGCGGCCGGTGCGCACCGGGACCGGGCCGTAGACGAGCCGGCTGCCGTCCTGGATCCAGCTGATCTGGAGCGTGAGGTTGACGCAGGCGATCCGGCCCTTGTTCGTCGGGCACTTGCCGGCCGCGTTGGGCTTGTTGCCCACGGCCTTCTGCTTGTTCATCAGGTCCATCACGCCCCAGGTGACGGACCCGGCGTAACCGATGTTCGGCGTGATGCCGTGCTTGGTCTGGAAGGCCTTGATCGCCTTGCAGTCGGCGGCGGACTGCTTCCCGTCGACCGGCCGGCCCAGGAACTTCTCGACCTGCTTCTGATACGGCCCCGCCTGCGTCGTACAGCTCGTCGCCGCCTGCGCCTGCCCGCCGCCCAGCACCAGCGTGAGCGGTGCCACCAGCCCGGTGATGCCGAGCGCTATGGCGCCTCGTCTGCGTATGTCCCCCATGTCGGACCCTCCCCCTCAGCCTGAACTGCGATCTCTGCCAACTAGACCGGTGTACCCGGGTGGCGGTTGTAGACGCGGACACGCTGCAACGAAACGGTGACTTTCCTCGTCACTCGGTGACATTTTCAGACGCGGACCCGTACCACTCCGTCGGCGTCGGGCATGACAGCGGTGAACAGGGGGACACGTTCATCGGCGTTCATGGACAGGAGCATCGCGGCGTCAGCACCGGACACCCGAGCGGTCAGTTCCGGGAACTCGTCCTCGTGGGCGACGACACTGTGGATCCGGCCGTCCTTGTCCTGCCAGACGCATTCGACCAGGCCGTCGCCGTCGGCGGGAAGAGCGCCGAGGACCGCTTCGACGTCGGAGGACGGGCCGGGCCACACCTCCAGCCGGGCGCGCGGACCGATCCCCGCTCGTACCGTGTCGAGGGTGTCGCGGGTGAGGCGGTGCCAGCGTGAGGCGCCCTCGATGTACGTCTCCTCCAGGAGTCCGGCGCGGCCCGCGTCGACCGACCGGCGCAGCCGAGCCCAGAACTCGTCGTCGCCCGGCGGCCGGACATCCTCGCTGTCGGTCTCCACGTCGTACGGCGAGGCGTCCACGAGTTCCGGGAACAGCCCGAGCGCACGGGTCCGCGCCGACGCCTCCTCGCACGGGTGGCTGCTGCCGATGAAGAGGTACTGGTCCCATCCGACGTGCACCGCCAACGTGCCCTCCACCTCCAGCCGGCACCAGGCGCCGTTGTCGCGCAGCATGATCCGCACCAGCTCCAGCGCGACGTCGAGCGGCACCTCCGCTCCGTCGTGGAAGCCGGTGAGGTCCTTCGGGAAGATCCCGGCGAGCCCGAACCCCTCCACGGGTGGCTCGACGCCGAAGTGGGCCAGGGACACGACCCAGGGCTCGCGGACGGACAGACGGTCGACACCGACTTCGGCGGCGAACGCCTCGACTGCCTGAAGATAGGCCGCCTCGACCTCACCGTGATCGCTGAAGACGTCCTCGTTGCCGGTGTAGTGCCCGTGTTCGTCCCGGTCGGCGGGGTCGTACTTGGTGACGCGGTGGACGTAAGGGAGGTGCACCTCCCCATCCTCCGGCACGGCCCGACACCGCCCAAGGCATTTTCCCCGGCGCCGACCACCGGGGTGGTTCCCGCCGTATCAGGCCAGTTCCCCCGAAGTGGCCCGATACCCCACCCACCGCATCCCCCTACGCTGCCGCCCATGCACCGCACTCTCGCCGACGACCTCTCCCGGCTCCCCGAACTCCTCCAGTCCGCCCGTGACCTCGCCGCCCGTGAGCTGGCCGAGGTCGCCGAGCGGCCGGTCGTCCGGCTCGACAAGGCGCCCGAGCGGGAGCCGTTGCCGGTCGAGGGGGCCGGTGGAGAGGCGGCGCTCGCACGGTTCGGCGAGCGGTGGGCGCCCGGGCTTTCGGGGTCGGCGGGTCCGCGCTACCTGGGCTTCGTGACCGGCGGCGCGACACCCGCGTCGGTCACCGGGGACTGGCTGACCAGTGCGTACGACCAGAACGTGTCCGGCGCGACCGGTTCCTGGGCGGCGGCCCTGGAGCGGGAGACGGTCGGCTGGCTGCGCGAGCTGTTCGGGCTCGGCGAGGCGCACTCCGGGGCCTTCGTCACCGGCGCGAGCGTGTCCAACATGGTGGGGCTCGCCGTCGCCCGCGAGTGGCTCGGCGAGCGCCTGGGCGTGGACGTGTCGCAGGACGGGGCCGCCGCGCTCGGCCCGGTCGACGTGCTCTCCGGCAGCCCGCACTCCAGCGTCGCCAAGGCCCTGTCCGTGCTGGGCATCGGCCGTAACCGGCTGCGCCACGTACCCGTGCTCGCCGACAGACGCGAGGCCGTCGACGTGGCCCAACTCGACGCCGCTCTCGCCGAGTTGAAGGGACGCCCGGCGATCGTCGTAGCGAACGCCGGCACCGTGAACACCGTCGACTTCGACGACCTGCGCGCGATCGCCACCCTCAAGGAACGGCACGACTTCTGGCTGCACGTGGACGCCGCGTTCGGTGGCTTCGCCGCGCTCTCCCCCGCCCACGCCCACCTCGTCGACGGCCTCGACGCGGCCGACTCGGTCTGCGTCGACCTCCACAAGTGGCTCAACGTCCCCTACGACGCGGCCGTCCAGTTCACCCGCCGCCGCGACCTCCAGACCAGGGTGTTCCACAACGCGTCCCCGTACCTGGGCGCACCAACCGGCGACCCCGACTTCCTCCACCTCGCCCCCGAGAACTCCCGGCGCCTGCGCGCCCTCCCCGCCTGGTTCTCCCTCATGGCCTACGGCCGCGCCGGGCACCGCGAGATCGTCGAGCGCAACGTGGCCCTCGCCCACCGGCTCGGCGAGGGCATCGCCGCGCTCCCGGGCCTGCGGCTGTCCGCGCCGGTCCGTCTGAACGTCGTCTGCTTCACGCTCGCCGAGAACCCCACGCACGAGCGAGTGGCCGCCGTCGCGGAAGCCGTCGCCGCCACCGGCGAGGCGTTCCTGACGCCGACGGTCTACGACGGGACACCCGCACTGCGCGCCGCGTTCAGCAACTGGCGTACGTCCGAGGCCGATACGGACCGGGTGCTGGCGGCGCTGGCTTCACTGCCCCTCGGCCCCGCGCTCTGAAAGGGACTGCCGGAACCCGGAGTTGACCGCGGTGAGCCCGCCGTCGACGGCGAGGGTCGTGCCGGTGATCCAGGACGCGTCCCGCGAGGCGAGGAACGCGACGGCCGCGGCGATGTCCTCGGGCTCACCGACCCGGCCGAGCGGGAACAGCCCGCTGACGGCGTCCAGTTGGTCGTCCCGCCCCTCCCACGCGGAGGTCCGCACCGTGCCCGGCATCACCAGATTGACCCGCACGCCGCGCCGTCCGGCATGCCCGGCGAGGGTGCGGGTCAGCGAGGTGAGTCCGGCCTTGGCGGCGCTGTAGGCGTGGTTGCCGAAGTCCTGACTGCCGTTCACGGAACCGATGTTGACGATCGCCCCGCGTCCCGAAGCGACCAGGTGCGGAAGCGCGGCGCGGCAGCAGCGGAAGGTCCCCGTCAGCGTGATGTCGAGGTCACTCGCCCACTCGTCGTCGGGCTCGTCCTCGAAGAGCGGGACGTCGGGCGTACAGTGCGCGGCGCTGTTGACGAGAACATCGAGCGCCCCGAACGACTCGACGGCCCGGGCGACGGCCCGCTCCACCGCCTCCCGGTCCCCCACGTCGCAGCCGAACGCCTCCGTCTCCAGCCCGAGTTCACGCAGTGCCGCCGCCGTCTTCTCCGCCTCGGGCAGATCGACATCGGTCACCAGCACCCGCGCCCCCTCCTCCGCGAGCCGCCGGGAGATGGCCGCGCCAATGCCCCGGGCCGCACCGGTGACGAGAACTCCGTACCCCTGGAAGCGCGTTGTGTCAGTCATGGCCCCGAACGTACTGCCGGAACGATCAACTCGGCAGATACCGTGCGGACATGAACGCCTTCATCCAGCAACTCCCCGCGCTGATCGGTGTCGTGATCGGCGCCCTCGGCTCGTACGTCGCGATCGTCCGGGGCGATCAGGCGAGGTTCCGCCGTGAGCGGGACGCCCGTTGGGAGGAGCGGCGGCTGGAGGTGTACGCCGAGTACGCCCGGTCGCTGAAGAAGTCGGTGACCCTGACCTACCGGGTCGCCTCGCACTTCGGCAACGACCCGCATCCGCACCCCCTGTCCCCGGCCGAGGCGGAACCGCTGCTGGCCGAGGCGACCGTGGACCGGGATCCGCCCGGTGAGGCGCTGCTCCTGCTGGGGAGCACGGAGGTGGTGAACAAGGCACGGGCGTGGGTCGGCGCGGTGATGGCGATGGAGCGGTTCATGCGCGCGGAGACCCACGACCCGCATGCCTGGCGGGAGTTGATGGAGCGTCAGCGCGCCAGACGCGAGGGCTACTACGCGGCCGTACGGGACGATCTGGCGCTCCCGCCGGGCCACTCGGGGCGCTGGCCGGTGACCCAGATCTGACCCCGCACCTCACCGATAGCCGGTCACGTCCGCCGGTTTCCCCGCGTCCTGCACCTCCACCAAGTACCGCCACGCGTCCGGGCGGCTCCCGTCCAGGTCCGTGAAGCCGTACACCGGGGCGAGTCCGCCGCTGGACAGTGACTGCCCGTTCCAGCGGGCCACTTGAGGGTCGGCGGCGAGGGCGGCGACGGCGCGGCCGACGTAGCGCGGGGTCTCCGAGATGGCGAAGTGCGGGACCTGGGCCAGGGCGTCGCGCCAGTTGTCCTCGCGTACGCCGAACTGGTCGAGCATGATCTCGGAGCGCAGCCAGCCCGGGGTCAACGCGACGGCGGTGGCGCCGCGTTGACCGAGTTCGTGGCCGAGGGCGAAGGCCATGCGCAGGACGGACGTCTTGGCGAGGTCGTAGAAGAAGGAGACGCGGTAGGTGTCGCGGTTGTACTCGGCGGTCCCGTCGGTCATCTCGACGACCAGGCCGCCGGACCCGCGCAGCAGCAGGGGCAGCGCGTGGTGGCTGGTGATCGCGTGCGTCTCGACCGCGAGCCTGAGAATGCGGAGCCCTTTGTCGAGGTCGTGTTCCCAGACGGGGGTGTCCCAGGCGAAGAGGTGCTCGCCGCCCCAGATGTCGTTGACGAGGAGGTCGAGGCGGCCCTGTTCGTCGTCGATACGGTCGACGAGGGCGCGTACGGCCGAGGGGTCCAGGTGGTCCGTGGGGACCGCGACGCCCCGGCCACCGGCCGCGGTGACGAGGTCGGCGGTGTCCTCGATCGTCTCGGGCCGGTCGTACTCGGAGCGCCGCGCGCGGGTGCTGCGCCCGGTGACGTAGACGGTGGCGCCGGCCGCGCCCAGTTCCACGGCGATCCCGCGCCCCGCTCCGCGTGTCGCGCCCGCGACCAGCGCGACCTTGCCTTCCAGTGGACCCGGCATGTCCGGCCTCCCGTGCTCGTTCGACTCGCTGTCGTGTCGATCGTGCAGGAGAAGCCGGACACCTTCTGTCGGGTATTCGCCGGTGTCTCAGTGACCCCGCGCGATCCACTCCTCCAGGTGTGCGGCCTCCGCCCCGACCGTCGTCGAGTCGCCGTGCCCGGTGAGCACCTTCGTCTCGGGCGGGAGCGTCAGCAGCCGGTCGCGGATGGAGTCGATGATCGTCGGGAAGTGGGAGTACGACCGTCCCGTGGCACCCGGGCCGCCGTGGAAGAGGGTGTCGCCGGTGAAGACCGTGCCGAGCCCGGCGTCGTACAGGCACACCGCGCCGGGCGCGTGCCCCGGCGTGTGCAGGACCTTCAGGTCGGCGCCCGCGGCCTCGATCACCTGACCGTCGGCGAGATGGGCGTCGGGGTCGCGGTCGGGGTGGGTCTGCTTCCACAGCGGCAGGTCGTCGGGGTGCAGCCAGATCGTGGCGCCGGTGCGGTCCGCGAGTTCGGGGGCCGCGTCGATGTGGTCGTTGTGCGCGTGGGTGCAGATGATCGCGGTCAGCCTGCGGTCGCCGATCGCCGCGAGGATGGCGTCGGCGTCATGGGCGGCGTCGATGACGACGACCTCGTGGTCGTCGCCGACGATCCAGACGTTGTTGTCGACGTCCCAGGTGCCGCCGTCGAGGCTGAACTGCCCGGAGGTGACGAGGTGTTCGATGCGCGCGGCCATCACAGCTCCACCACCGAACGCAGCACATCGCCGCCGTGCATCCGCTCGAACGCCTTCTCGACCTCGTCGAGTTGGATCGTCTCCGTGACGAACGCGGCCAGGTCCAGGCGCCCTTGCTGATGCAGGTCGATCAGCATCGGGAAGTCGCGCGAGGGCAGGCAGTCGCCGTACCACGACGACTTGAGCGAACCGCCCCGCCCGAAGACGTCCAGCAGGGGGAGTTCGAGCTTCATCTCGGGTGTCGGCACACCGACGAGGACAACCGTGCCCGCCAAGTCCCGGGCGTAGAAGGCCTGTTTGTACGTCTCCGGGTGGCCGACCGCCTCGATGACGACGTCGGCGCCGAAGCCGCCGGTGAGTTCGCGGATCGCCTCGACGGGGTCGCTCGTCTTGGAGTTGACGGTGTGCGTGGCCCCCATGGAGCGGGCCTTCTCCAGCTTGCGGTCGTCGATGTCCACGGCGATGATCCGTGCCGCTCCCGCGAGTCGGGACCCGGCGATCGCCGCGTCGCCGACGCCACCGCATCCGATGACCGCGACGGTGTCACCGCGTCCGACGTTGCCGGTGTTGATGGCCGCGCCGATCCCGGCCATGACCCCGCAGCCCAACAGCCCGGCGACGGCCGGGGAGACGGACGGGTCGACCTTGGTGCACTGTCCGGCGGCGACCAGGGTCTTGTCGGCGAAGGCGCCGATGCCCAGGGCCGGGGAGAGTTCCTGGCCGGTCGAGGCGAGGGTCATCTTCTGCTTGGCGTTGTGGGTGTTGAAGCAGTACCAGGGGCGGCCACGCAGACAGGCGCGACAATTCCCGCACACTGCACGCCAGTTGAGAATCACGAAGTCGCCGGGAGCGACATCGGTGACGCCCTCGCCGACCGACTCCACGACGCCGGCGGCCTCGTGGCCGAGCAGGAAGGGGAAGTCGTCGCTGATGCCGCCCTGTTTGTAGTGCAGGTCGGTATGACAGACCCCGCAGGCCTGCACCTTCACCACGGCCTCGCCGGGTCCGGGATCGGGCACGACGATCGTCTCGACCCGGACCGGTTCGTTCTTGCCCGGTGCGATCACGCCGCGTACTTCCTGCGCCATGGTCCTGAACCCTTTCGTCGCCGTTGTCCCTGCCTCCGACCCTACGCGTGACTGATCGGTAAGGGCACTCGGGCGTCCCACAGGCGCCCTCCGACCATCACCTCGGTCCATCGGGACCGAGCGGCCCCGGGCGCACCGTCGACAGCCCAGGATCGCCCGACACCACCCGCGACGGCCGACGTAGCCTGAGTGCTCCGACCGACTCCCGAGGAGCGCCGTGAGCATCGCAGGGACGCAGAGCGGTCCGCCGGCCTGGCGGCTGCTCCTCGACTACGTACGACCGCACCGCTGGGCCCTGTTGGCGGGCGCGCTGCTCTCGCTGGTCACCGGCGGCACCGGGCTGCTGCTGCCGCTGGTGGCGCGGGGACTCATCGACGACCTCTCGCACGACCGGACGATCACCGGGGCGTTGCTCGCCATGTCGGCGCTGGTGGTCGCCAACGCGGCGCTGGGCGGGCTGGGTTCGTACATCCTGCGGCGCACCGCCGAGTCGGTGGTGCTCGGCGCGCGGCGCGCGCTGTCGTCGTATCTGCTGCGGCTGCGGATCAGCGCCGTGGACCGCAGCGAGCCCGGCGACCTGATGGCCCGCATCACCTCGGACACCACCCTGCTGCGCGAGGTCACCACGGACTCGCTGGTCGGCCTGGGTACCGAAGGGCTCATCCTCGTCGCGACCGTGGTGATGATGGGCCTGGTCGATCCGGTGCTGCTCGGCGTCACCCTGGCCGTGATCGTGGGTGCGGGCACCGTCCTCAGCGTGATCGTGCCGCGCATCAACCGGGCCAGCAGACAGGCCCAGGACGCGATCGGCGTGATGGGTGCCTCGCTGGAACGGATCCTCGGCGCGCTGCGCACGGTGAAGGCATCCGGCGCCGAGGAGCGCGAGGAGCGCACCCTGCACGCGGCGGCCGAGGAGTCGTGGCGGCAGAGCGTGCGGGCCGCCAAGTGGGCGGCCGCGGCGGGCAATACGGCCGGTCTGTCGATGCAGGTCGCGTTCATCACCGTCCTCGCGGTGGGCGGAGCGCGGGTGGCGACGGGCGCGATCGACGTCGGCACCCTCGTCGCGTTCCTCCTCTACGTCTTCTACCTCATGCAGCCGATCCAGCAGGTCGTCGGCGCGATCACGCAGTACCAGACGGGCGCCGCCGCCCTCTCCCGCATCCAGGAGGCGCTCCAGCTCCCCGCCGAACTCCCGTCCTCGCCCGCCCAGTTGCCCTCCCCCGGAGCCGAACCCGCGACCCTCGCCTTCGACGACGTCCGCTTCCGCTACGCCGACGACCTCCCGTACGTCCACCACGGCGTGACCTTCGAGGTACCGGCCCAGGGCATGACGGCGTTCGTCGGCCCGTCCGGCGCGGGCAAGACCACCGTGTTCTCCCTCATCGAGCGTTTCTACGACCCCGAGTCCGGCGCGATCACCCTCGACGGCCGGGACCTCGCGGACTGGGACCTGCCCCAACTCCGGTCCGCCATCGGCTATGTGGAGCAGGACGCCCCGGTCCTGTCGGGTTCCCTGCGCGACAATCTGCTCCTCGGCAACCCGGACGCGGACGACGACGCCGTGACCCGCGTCCTGAGCACGACCCGCCTCGACGGCCTGCTCGCCCGGCTGCCGAAGGGCGTCGACACCCTGGTCGGCCACCGGGGCACCCGCCTCTCGGGCGGCGAACGTCAACGCGTCGCCATCGCCCGCGCGTTGCTCCGCCACCCCCGTCTCCTGCTCCTCGACGAGGCGACCTCGCAGCTGGACGCGGTCAACGAAGCGGCCCTGCGCGACACCGTCGCCGATGTGGCCCGTACGACCACGGTCCTGGTCGTCGCGCACCGGCTGTCCACGGTGACAATGGCCGACCGGATCGTCGTCATGGACGCGGGCCGGGTCCGCGCGGTGGGTACGCACCGGGAGCTGGTGGACGCCGATCCGCTCTACGCGGAGCTGGCGGCGACACAGTTCCTGGCGACGGCGGGCTGATCCCGAGGGACGACTGAGGGCCGTCCGTTTCCGGACGGCCCTCAAGGTCTGCGTGCTCCGCGGGGTCAGTACTGCGGGCTCACGGCTCGATGCTGGGGAGGAGCCCCGTCACCGGCGCGGCCATGTCGGTGACCTGGTGCAACTGCTGGAGGTCGTTCAGGTGGTTCAGGCCCTGCAGCTGACTGGCGACCCGCGGGACCTCCGCCTGGTGCTCGGCGGGGATTTCACTCACCGCGAGCGAGTCCAGCAGGGCGACCGGGCTGACCTTGCCGTCCTTGAAGGCGGGCGCGTCGGCGGCGTTCGCCATCGGCGCCACGAGGCCGGTGACCCCGACGGCGAGTCCAACGGCGGCGGCAATACGTCGTGTTGAGATCATGCCCTCAGCAACGCGGCCGGTCCCCGCGCGGTCACGGGTACCGGGCGCCGCTCACCCGTGAGGCGGAGCGTGCCGCTGCGTTTGCCGACCCCGGTACAACGGAGGAGTCTCGTAGGAGAGGCCCGTCGCGGCTCACTCGGGTGTGGGCCGCGGCCCTCCGAGGAGGTCACCATGGGCACTGCGGCACGCCCCGGCTTCGACACCGAAGCCCTGCGCCGGGGCATCGAAGACCACACAGCGGCGACACTGCTGTCGCTCTACGCGGACGACGCCGAGATCCACGTCGTCGACCACCAGACCCAGCCCAGCCACCCCAAGGTCCTGCACGGCCGGGACGAGATCGGCGCCATGCTCGCCGACGTCTACAGCCGCGACATGACCCACAAGCTGGAGGAGTGCGTCGTACAAGGGGACCGGGTCGCCTACAGCGAGTCGTGTCAGTACCCGGACGGGGCCCGTGTCCTCGCCGAGTCGATGCTCCTGCTGCAGGACGGCAAGATCACCCGGCAGACCATGATCCAGGCATGGGACGGATAGCGGGACTGGTGCCGAGGGTCCGCATCAACACCCGCCTGACCTGGACCTTCTCGGCGACCACGGCACCCGCGCGCTCCGTTGCGACCCGACGCCGAGCACCGGTTTCCGCAGCGGGCGTGCGAGCGTCCGCCGCGCTGCTGGGATCGGTTCTACGGGCGGCACGGTCCCGTTCGTTGCCGGCGCCGCCCGCCGGTCGGACGCGGGGTTTCCGGCATCGCTGAGCGGGCCGGGGCCGTCGTAGGACTGTCGGTTAGGCTGTTCGTGGGTCGTGACTGGCGCTGAGGTGGAGCACCACCGTGGAGCGGCCCACGCGGAGTCGATGCCGTGCGCCTGGGCGATTGGTCAACCAGCTCAGGAGTGGATCATGTCCCAGGCACGCCTCATGGACGGCACCGCGCTCGCGCGGCGCATCGTCGAGGACACCGCGAAGAAGGCCGCCGACCTCACGCAGCGCACCGGTACGGCGCCCTGTCTGGCGACGGTTCTGGTCGGCGCGGACCCGGCGTCGGTCACGTACGTCCGGATGAAGCAGAACCGTTCGCGCAAGGCGGGCATCGAGTCCCGGCACGTCGAACTGCCCGCCACCACGACCACCGCCGAACTGGTCGACACGCTCACCGCGCTCTCCACCGACCCGACCGTGCACGGCATCCTGCTCCAGCACCCGATGGGCCAACACATCGACGAGCGGGCCGCGTTCGAGGCGATCGCGGCGGAGAAGGACGTGGACGGCGTGACCTTCGCGTCGTTCGCGACGATGAGCTTCGGCCTGCCGGGCTTCGTGTCCTGCACGCCCGGCGGCATCATGCGGCTGCTCGACGAGTACGACGTCGACCCGTCCGGCAAGCGTGCCGTCGTAGTCGGCCGCAGCGCGATCCTGGGCAAGCCGGCCGGCATGCTGCTCCTGGCCCGCGACGCGACGGTGACGTACTGCCACTCCCGCACGCGCGACCTCTCGGCGGTGGTCCGCGAGGCGGACATCGTGGTCGCCGCCGTGGGCCGCCCCCGGCTGATCCGCGGCGAGGACATCAAGCCCGGCGCAGTCGTGATCGACGCCGGTTACAACGCGGGCAACGTCGGTGACGTCGACTTCGAATCGGCCGCCGAGCGCGCCTCGCTGATCACGCCGGTGCCGGGCGGTGTCGGCCCGATGACGATCGCCACGCTCCTGGAGCAGACGGTGACGGCCGCCGCCCGGCAGCTCGGGGTGTGATCAGCGGGTCCACGCGCTGTAGTCCATGACGTCCCCGGCCCTGACGCCGTACTCGGGCTGGTCCTTCGTGAAGGTGCTCTCCATTCCGAGGACGGCGCCGGTGGCCGGGTCCATGATCAGCATCAGCCGGGTGGCGGACTGCTGATAGACGTACGCCTGCCCGTGCCGCCCGAGCCGGTCGGTGACCTCCCCCACCGGCCGCAGCCCGTCCGCCCCCGCGAGCAGCCGCGCCAACGCGGCCGACTCACGCGCCCCGAGCGTCCACCGGTCCAGCAACTCCCCGATGACGCCGAGGAGTTCGGGGGTGGTCAACGGCGTCCTGCTGTACGCCGCCTCCTGGAGATAGGCCCGCAGTCCCGCCACGTCGTGCGGCGGCCGGGCATCGGGCGGAACATCGCTCCAACTCGGCGGAAACGTCGTCTCCTTGAGGACACGCCCGCCCTCGACGACACGTTCCGTGTGACTGTCGTCGGCGTTCCAGCGCACGATGCGTTCCTCGGGGACGGTGACCGGTGGCTTGTCGTCGGACATGCCGAGGCTCCATGTCTGCACGTGGGTCCCCTTGCGCAGAGCGGGAGTTCCGTCGGCGGCGGTCGCCACGGCGAGGGCGGCAAGCTGCTTGAGCGATACGGGCGTGGAGTGCGCCTGCACCACGAGTGCCCGTGGAGCCGCCACGGCAGGAGTGCCGGTCGGCCCGCCGAGCACGAGGGTGAGCACGGTCGCACCGACGGCAGCTACGGCCGCGAGGCTCCAGAGCATCCGCCGACGCCGTGAACGCCGTTCATTCACCAGCCGGTTGAGCCCGCGCTCCGCGTGATGGTCAAGCGGCCCGTCGCCGTAGAGGGACCCGTCACTGGTGAACGGGTTGGCGCTACGCAGGAGTTCGAGTTCATCACCCATGGCACTGATCCTTCAAGGGGATAGTGGCAGCATCCCTCAGTGGCGCGGGGAACTGCGCGACCAGCCACGACGGCGCAGCAGCCAACCGACAACGAATCGCGGCACTTCGAACGTTCAACACCCCGCCCCTCCAAGCACCGCAAGCCGATCAATCTCCGCTCTCAACCTCCGCCGAGCCCGATGCAACCGCATCGCCGCCGCCCGCGAACCACACCCGAGGACGACGGCCACCTCGTCCACCCCCAGTTCCTCCCACGCCGTCAACCGCAGCACCTCCCGATCGGCGGACGACAGCCTCGCCAACGCCTCATGCACCCAACCGCCGGGGGCCTCCACATCGGGCCCGACCGCAACCTGCCGACCATGCGCACTCTCGTCGTTGCCCAACCGCTCGACGAGCCGACGCCGCCGCCCGTACCCCCGCACCGCGTTGGCCAGGCAGTTACGGGCCACGCCATACAGCCAGGGCAACGGCACCGGCGGCAGATCCGCACGCCGGCGCCAGGCGACGGTGAAGACCTCCGCCACCACTTCCTCGACCTCACCGCTCCGCCCGTCCAGTCGCCGCGCAACATAGCGGCTGACCGCCCAGTAGTGCTCGCGATAGGCAGCGGCGAAGTTCTCGTCGTTGCTCATGTCCCGTTCGTGTCCGGCACCGGGCCGATCGTCACACCCGATTTCGTGATTCTCCTCGCGTCCTTCGAGTGTGACGTGCGGGCGGGGCGCGGACACAGGCGGGGCGTGAGAGACCTCAAGAGCATCAAGTGGCTGACGACCACGGACCACAAGACGATCGGCACGCTGTATCTGGTCACGGCGTTCGGGTTCTTCTGCATCGGCGGCGTGATGGCGCTCCTCATGCGTGCCGAACTCGCCAGACCCGGCCTGCAATTGATGTCGAACGAGCAGTTCAACCAGGCGTTCACGATGCACGGCACGATCATGCTGCTGATGTTCGCGACACCCCTGTTCGCGGGCTTCGCCAACTGGATCATGCCGTTGCAGATCGGCGCCCCGGACGTCGCCTTCCCCCGCCTGAACATGTTCGCCTACTGGCTGTATCTCTTCGGCTCGACGATCGCGGTAGGCGGATTCCTGACTCCCCAAGGCGCGGCGGACTTCGGCTGGTTCGCCTACTCCCCGCTCTCGGACGCGGTCCGCTCCCCCGGAATCGGCGCCGACATGTGGATCATGGGTCTGGCCTTCTCCGGCTTCGGCACGATCCTCGGCGCGGTCAACTTCATCACCACGATCATCTGCATGCGCGCACCGGGCATGACGATGTTCCGCATGCCGATCTTCGTGTGGAACGTGCTGCTGACCGCCGTCCTGGTCCTGCTGGCCTTCCCGGTTCTCGCCGCCGCGCTCTTCGCGCTGGAGGCGGATCGGAAATTCGGGGCGCATGTCTTCGACGCGGCGAACGGCGGGGCGTTGCTGTGGCAGCACTTGTTCTGGTTCTTCGGGCATCCAGAGGTGTACATCATCGCGCTGCCGTTTTTCGGCATCATCTCCGAGGTCATCCCGGTCTTCTCCCGCAAGCCGATGTTCGGCTACATGGGACTGATCGCCGCGACCATCTCGATCGCAGGCCTCTCGGTGACGGTCTGGGCGCACCACATGTACGTCACCGGCGGAGTCCTCCTCCCGTTCTTCTCCTTCATGACCTTCCTCATCGCCGTACCGACCGGCGTGAAGTTCTTCAACTGGATCGGCACCATGTGGAAGGGGTCCCTGTCCTTCGAGACCCCGATGCTCTGGGCCACCGGCTTCCTCATCACGTTCGTGTTCGGCGGCCTGACCGGCGTCATGCTCGCGTCCCCGCCGCTCGACTTCTCGACCTCCGACTCGTACTTCGTCGTCGCCCACTTCCACTACGTCGTGTTCGGCACGGTCGTGTTCGCGATGTTCTCCGGCTTCCATTTCTGGTGGCCGAAGATGACCGGCAAGATGCTCGACGAGCGCCTGGGAAAGCTCACCTTCTGGACGCTGTTCATCGGCTTCCACGGCACGTTCCTGGTCCAGCACTGGCTGGGCGTGAACGGGATGCAGCGCCGGATTCCCGACTATCTGGCGGTGGAGGGCCTCACGACGCTCAACACGGTGTCGACGATCTTCTCGTTCCTGCTCGGCCTGTCGTTGCTGCCGTTCTTCTACAACGTCTGGAAGACGGCCAAGTACGGCAAGAAGGTCGAGGCCGACGACCCGTGGGGCTACGGCCGTTCACTGGAGTGGGCGACCTCGTGTCCGCCACCTCGGCACAACTTCGTCTCCCTCCCCCGCATCCGCAGCGAGTCCCCGGCGTTCGACCTCCACCACGCCGATATCCCGGCCCTGGAACGGGAGTTGACACCCCGGTGACCGCCATGGACGAACACCCCGTCGACACCGGGGCCTTCCTCAACGACATCGAGGGCCATCTGCTGATCGCCGCCGCGCACGCGGAGGGCCGTACCGCCGCCGCCCGTTTCACGGCACGGCTCGACTGGCTCACCGATGCCCAACGGGCCGAGGTGGAGCGGCAGTTCGAGGTGGAGTACCTGGCGCTCAGCCGTCTGTCGTGGCAGCGCACGGCCGAGCGGGGCCGTCAACTGCGGGACGAGTACGAGGAGACGTACCGACGACTTCGACAACGCACGCTCGCCTATTGCCTGTTGGCGTGTGCCCTGTTCGCGGCGACCGGCCTGGTCACCCTCGCGCTCGCCTAGGGACGCGTGTCCCGCCGGTCCTGACGACCGGCGGGACGATGTGCCGTGCGGGAGCCGGTACGGCTACGTCAGCGTCCACTTCTGGTTGTTCGCCGTGCCGCAGGTGTAGAGGATCAGCAGGGTGCCGTTGGCCGTGGCGGCGCCGGACGCGTCCAGGCAGAGGCCCGCGTTGACGTTGGTCAGGGTGCCGTTGGAGTTGACGGTCCACTTCTGGTTGTTCTGGCCGTTGCAGTCCCAGATGACGACCTTGGTGCCGTTGGTGGTGCCGCTGTTGTAGGCGTCCAGGCACTTGTTGCCGTAGACCACGAGTTCCTTGCGGGAGGTGTACGTCCAGGCCTGGTTCTGGCCGCCGTTGCAGTCCCAGATCTCGGCCTGCGTGCCGTTGGTGATGGTGTTGTTGTAGACGTCGGCGCAGCGGCCGGACCCGGTGCCGACGACCAGATTGCCGTTCGTGCCGGGGATGGGCTGGACGTTGATCGCTCCCAGGGTCGGCAGTGAACTGCCGGTGAAGGTGAGGGAGTTGGCGGAGCCCTTCGACAGATCGACCTGGACCGAGACCGTGCCCTGGCTGGATCCGGTCGGCGGGAAGGAGACCGTCGTCGCGGTCTGGCTGTTGACCTGGAGGGTGCCGGTGACGGCGGTGGAACCGGTGTTGGTGTAGGGGATGTCGACGACGTCCAGGCCGGTGCTCGCCGCGCTGACCGAGGTGTACTTGCCGGTGGAGGTGGCGGCGTAGTTCGTGCTCGCCGCCTCGGTGCCGCCGCTCACCTTCAGCATCACCGAGCCGCCCGCCGGGACGCTGGCGGTGTAACTCGTGGCGTACGAGCCGACGTTCGACTGCGCCCAGAGGTCGCGGACCGTGGCGGAGGCGCTGGTCAGACCGAGGTCGGACCAGCGGACGGTGATGTTCGCGGCGGACGAGGTGCGGTTGAGCAGCACGACCGCGCGGTTGCCGGTGCCGGAGAGGACCCTGCCGTAGACCTGGAGGCCGGTGGTGTCCTCGGCGACCTTGACGCCCTGGAGTCCGCGCGCGTCCTGGTCGACGGCGACGACGTCCGAGTTCTTGAGGATGGCGGCGGTCTCACTGGTCATCGTGGTGAGGTCGTTGCCGGCGAGCAGCGGGGCGCCGGAGATCGCCCACAGGGCCATATGGGTGCGGTTCTGGGCCGCCGTGAGGCCGGACATGCCGACGGTGAGCATGTCGGGGTCGTTGTAGTAGCCGGTGTGCTGGGCGGCCGGGTGCAGGGTCTGGTCGAAGTTGGAGAGCACGCTCGCCTGGGACGCCGTGCCGCCGTAGTAGTAGATGTCCGTGCTGGTCCGCCACATGGGGGCGAGGCCCGTGGCCCAGTTCCAGGTGTTCTGGTAGCCCCAGTTGCAGATCGAGAGGGTCAGCGCGCGGCCCGTCGTGGCGGTGGCCTTGGCGACCGAGGCGCTGATCGCCTTGTACGCCGTCGCCGCGTCGAGGCCCTCGGCGTCGCCGCCGCACCAGTCGACCTTCACGAAGTCGAAGCCCCACTGCGAGAATTGGAGCATGTCCTGGTCGTAGTGGCCCTCGCTGCCGGTGTTCGCGGCGGCGGGGCGGCCCGTCGGGTAGTAGTAGCCGCAGCCGTTCGCGCCGGCGTCCGTGTAGATGCCGGCCTTGAGGCCCTTGCTGTGGATGTAGTCGGCGATGGCGCTCATCCCGCCGGGCCACTCACTGGTGTCGACGGTGATGTTGCCCGCGCTGTCGCGGGTGCCCTGCCACCAGCCCTCGTCGATGTTGATGTAGTTGTAGCCGGCCGCCGGGAGTCCGGAGGCGACGAACGCGTCGACCTGCGCCTTGATGACGCTGTAGTCGATCTTCGCGGCGAAGCTGTTCCAGGAGGCCCAGCCCATCGGGGCGGTGGGCACGGCTATTTGACGGGTCGTCGAGGCGACCGGGGCCGTGTGGAGGGGGTCCGCGGGGGCGGGTCTGGTGAAGAGAAGCAGGGTGACTGCTGCCGCGACCATCGCGAGGACGCGCAGGACGGGGGTGCGGAACATGCGGCTCCTTTGCCGATATTTTCGAAATCTCGAACAAGGATCGAGTAATCGAACGAAACAGCGCGCTGAAAATAGAGCCGCCAGAGGACGAAGTCAACGGCTGTGACACGAGGGGCACTTGGAATCCCCCACCCGTCGCCCACCGGACGGGATACTGACCGGCGTGCGCGTAGCGATCATGACGGCGGGATCCCGGGGCGACGTCGCCCCCTACACCGGACTCGGGCATGCCCTGGCCCGCGCGGGACACGAGGTCACCCTCGTCACCCACGCGGGTTTCGCACCCCTGGTGGCGGGCTCGGGCGTCGCCTTCCACCCTCTTCCGGTGGACCCCCGGGCCGAGTTGGAGTCCTCACGGGGGCGCGGACTGCACCGCAGCGCCTCGGGCGGGGGCAAGCTGCTGCGCGTGGTCGCGATGGCGCGGGCCCTGGTTGGACGGATGACCGACGATCTGCTGACGGCGGCCCGGGCGAGCGAAGTGCTGTTGCTGTCCAGCTCGTTGGGGCCGCTGGGGCATGCCATCGCCGAGGGGCTGTCGTTGCCGAGCATGGGCGTGTACCTCCAACCCCTGGCACCCACACGGGAGTTCGCGCCACCGGTGCTCGGCGGCGGCTCCTGGGGCGCGGTCGGCAACCGGGTCGCCGGGCGCGGGGTGAACCGCGCGGTGGAGCACGTCTTCACCACCGCCGTACCGGAGTTGAGGTCCCGTCTGGGTCTGCCCCGCACCCGTCCCGGCGCCGCGCTCAGGGCCCGCGACCGGCACGACTGGCCCGTCCACCACGGCTTCAGCCCCCTGATCGTGCCCCGCCCCGCCGACTGGCGGCCCGGACTGACGGTGACCGGCTACTGGTGGCCGTACGACGGCGGCGCCCAACTCCCGCCGGAACTACGGGACTTCCTCGACTCCGGCCCGGATCCGGTCTTCGTCGGGCTCGGCAGCGCCACCGTGCCCGATCCGGAGCGGCTGAGCGCCGAGATCGTGCGCGCACTGCGCCGGGCCGGGCTGCGCGGGGTGATCCAGCGCGGCTGGGGCGGCCTCGAAGCGACCGGCGACGACGTCCTGACCGTGGGCGAGGTCCCGCACGCGGCGCTGTTCCCGAGGATGGCAGCCGTGGTCCACCACTGCGGCGCGGGCACAACGGCGGCCGGGCTGCGCGCCGGGGTACCTGCCGTGCCGGTGCCGATCCAGTTCGACGAGGGCTTCTGGGCCGCCCGCCTGGTCGCCCTGGGCGTGGCTCCCCGCGCCGTACCGCTGCGAGGCCTGACCGCCGACTCCCTCTCCGCCGCACTCGTACGGGCCACGCGTGAACCGGGTCATGCCGAACGCGCGCGGGACCTGGGCGCGCGGGTGCGGGCGGAGGACGGCTTCGCGCCCGTGCTGGCCGCGCTCGACAGGCTCGGCGGATAGGTCCGCTCAGCGCTCCTGCCGCGCCACGGCCTCGGGCGTCACCGGCGTGAAGAAGTTGATCAGGTTGCCGTCGGGGTCCCGGAAGAGCAGGGAGCGGTTGCCCCAGGGCATCGTCGTCGGCTTCTGGACGATCTCGCAGTCGAGCGGCGCCAGACGCTCGTACTCGGCGTCGACATCGGCGACCCGGAACTCCGTGATCACCGAGTGGTTGGCGGCGGGACGTGCGGAGTCGGTGCCGAACAGGGCCACGGTGCGGGTGCTCGCGATCGCCAACGTGCAGGCAGGCGTGGCGAGTTCGGCGAAGTCGGGGGACGACCAGGCGGCCGTGACGCCGGTGACCCGTTCGTAGAAGCCGACGAGGCGGGCGACGTCGTCGGTGATGACGCGGATCGAGACGAAGTTCATGAGGACGTCCTGTCAGAGGTCGAGAATCCGAGACCGGATGCGGTGCCGGATGAACCCCCTTGAGGGGGCGTCCCTCACGCTAGGACCCATACCGGACAGCTTCCGCCCGGTATCCGAGGCAGACTTTCGGGGTGACCACCTCGACCGCCCGCGTGCTCGCCCTGCTGGAGATCCTCCAGGGCGGCGGCCTCCGCACCGTCCCCGACCTGGCGGCCCGCCTCGGCGTCGACGAACGCACGGTCCGCCGCTACGTCGGCCACCTGCTGGAACTGGGCGTGCCGGTCGACTCGGTCCGTGGCCGCTACGGCGGCTACCGGCTCGCTCCGGGCTATCGGATGCCCCCGCTGATGCTCACGGATGAGGAGGCCCTGGCCGTGGTGCTGGGTCTCCTGGCCGGCCGTAGGGCGGGGCTCGTCACGACGTCCACGGCGGCGGGCGAGAGCGCCACGGCGAAGCTGCTCCGGGTGCTGCCCGCCGCCCTGCGCCGACGGCTGGACGCCCTGCTGGACACGGCGGACTTCACCGCGCGGTCCCGTCCCGCCACCGCGCCGGAGACCGGGGTGCTGCTGGAACTCGCCGAGGCGGCGCTCCATCGGCGGCCGGTCGCCATCGGCTACACCGACCGGAAGGGCCGGGCCGGCGACCGTACCGTCCTGCCGTACGGTCTCGTGGCGCATGCCGGGCGGTGGTATCTGACCGGCGCGGACCCGGCCGACGGGGAGGTGCGCACCTTCCGGCTGGACCGGATCACCGACATGAGCGTCCGGCCGGGTTCGTTCGCCGTACCGGACGATTTCGACCCGGCGGCCACGGTGCTGAACAGCCTCGCGCGTACGCCGTGGACGCACGATGTGGCGTTGCGGATCCGGGGCGAGGTGCCGCACATTCGGCGTCATCTCCCGGCCGAGATCGCCACGCTGTCCACGCCCGCCGGGGCGGTGGACGACGACTGGGTCCATGTCCGTATCCGGGCCGAGCGGCTGGACTGGATCCCGCCCGTTCTCGCCGCCCTCGACCGCCCGTTCGTCATCGAACGCCCCGCCGCGCTGCGCGATCTGGTCCGTGCGCTGGCCCGCCGCCTGGAGGAGCACGCGGCGGGCGACGACTCCAACTAGCGCTTCCAGCCGGGCGGTTGCATGATGCCGAGCAGTTGGCGGACCAGTTCCTCGACGACCTCGTCCAGTGTGGCGTCGACCCAGCCCGCGCTCCAGTCGTGGAGGAGGCCGTTGACGCTGCCGATGAAGGCCGCCGCGGCGATGCGGTAGTCGCGCCGCGCCGCCTCCCCACGCTGGGCGGCCGCTCTCGCCTCGGCGCAGATGAGGTTGATCCAGCGGGCACGGCGGGCCAGCCGCTGTTCCTCCAGCCGGGCGCTGACGCCGATGATCTCGACGAAGGTGATGCGGATGCGGCGCGGATCGACGGTGACGTTCGCGGCGTACGCCTGGAAGATCGCGGTGGACCGCTCGGCGAGCGGCAGGCCCTCCGCCGATTTCAGCGCCACGAGCACGGCTTCCTCGGCCCAGTCGTTGACCTGGAGGTGGAGCGCGGCCAGGACGTCCTCCAGGCTGCGGAACTCCTCGTAGAACTGCCGGGTCGACAGGCCGGCGGCCTCACTGAGGGCAGCCACGGTCGTGCCGCGGTAGCCGGGGGTGTCGCCGAACAGCTGGAGCGCGGCGTCCAGGAAGCGTCCGCGCCGCTCGGCCTGCCGTTGCTCGGCGGACTTGCCGCCGTAACGACCGGTCGGCGCCTTGAGCCTGCCCGCCACTGTCACACCCCTGTCTTGTCGACCATCGGCCAATCTTGTCGTGTCCACAGTCTTGCGGAGAAGAGGGTCCGTCCTTACTTTTCAGTAAGTTCATTCTGAATTCGCGCGTGTTCAGATTTCTTCACGCCACCTCGGCACCCCTCTCACCTCACAGAAGAGAGCAGTCATGCCTGCCTTCAGACCCAGGCACCTTTGCTCCATGGCCGCCGCACTCGTCCTGACCGTAGCCGCTCCCGCCACGGCCGCCACAGCCGACTCCTCCGCCGCCCTGCGCGAGGTGCTCTTCGTCGGCAACAACTGGGACGGCACCGCGGACGTCATCAAGTCCACCGGCGACTTCGCGAAGATCGGGGAGATCAACATCGTCCCCGACAAGGCGGCACGGCTGGCGGAGATCAACGCCGATCCGATCAAGTGGATCTACTACACGTCCATCCACAACGAGGTCGGACAGGGACACGACCAGTACGTGGACGACATGTACTCCACGCCGGACGGCAAGTCCCTCGTCGTCTCCCGCCCCAGCTTCGCCGACGTCGTGTCGATCAATCTGGCCACCGACACCATCAACTGGCGTTTCCCGGTGGCCGGTTACCGCGCCGACCACATGGCGGTCTCGCCCGACGGCACGCGCGTCGCGGTCTCGGCCTCGACCGCGAACAAGGTGCAGGTGCTGGACATCAACACCGGCGCCGAACTGGGTGAGTTCGCCACCGGCGACAAGCCGCACGAGAACTTCTTCACCAACGGCGGCAAGTACATCTGGAACATGGCGATCGGCGAGGTCACCACCTCCCTCGACGATCCGGCCTGGGACTGGACCAAGGGCGACCGGCACATCACCGTCGTCGACGCCACCACGTTCAAGCAGGTCAAGATCATCGACATGCGGGACCGGCTGGACGCGATCGGCCTCACGAACTTCTCGGACGCGGTCCGCCCGGCAGCCTTCACACCGGACTGGTCCAAGCTGTACTTCCAGGTGTCGTTCTTCAACGGTTTCCTGGAGTACGACGTCGCCACCGACAAGATCACCCGCGTGAAGACACTCCCGGCGAATCCCGCGACCAGCACCGACCGCACCACCTGGCTGCTCGACTCGCGTCATCACGGCATCTCGATGAACCCCGAGGGCACCAAGCTGTGCGTCGCCGGGACGATGGACAACTACGCGACGGTCGTGGACCGGGCCACCCTCCAGGAGGGCCCGCTCGTCACGGCGTCCACGCCGTACTGGGCGACCGTGAGCGGTGACGGCAAGGACTGCGTCATCTCGGAGGCCGGCGCCGACCAGGTGACGGCCATCGACTTCGCCACCGGGCAGAAGGTGCTCTCCGTTCCGGTGGGCGACCATCCGCAGCGTGTACGGCTGGGCCATGTGCAGGCCGACTGGACGAGCCCGTCCGGGAGTTGAGCGAACGGCAACGGCACCGGTCCTCTCGGGGACCGGCGCCGTTGCGTTTGTCAGCTGTGCGCCGCCGCCCAGGCGGTCAGTTCGGACTTGGCCGCGCTCAGCAGCGTCGAGGAGGGGCTCGACGCGCCGTTGGTGATCAGGGCGTAGTGCAGGGTTCCGGAGCCGGTGGCGGAGAGCAGGAGGCGGTGGCTGCCGGTGCCGCCCGGTTCGTTGGCGAAGCCGATCGGGGTCGACGACGTGTACGCCGGGACGCCAGAGATCGCTCCCAGGTCGGAGACCACGGTGGTGGACGCGGCCGGGAAGGACGCCGGGAGGTGGAGTTCGGTCGGGGCGGTGGAGCTGTTGGAGCGCCACATCAGCAGGCCGTACTGGCCGGAGCCGACCAGCGAGGACACGTTCGGGAGCGAGCTGGGGACCGGGTTCCAGGTCAGGGTCGTCGAGCCGTCGCGGGAGCGGTCCTCGTAGGTGAAGGCGACCGTGGTGCCGGCGGTCGCGCTCGGGTAGATCCGGTCGAGCAGCCGGGCGTCCTGACGGAGTGTCACCGTTCCGGAGTCGGTCATGTTGACGGCGGAGAGGTCCTCGTCGTTCCAGGCGTCGCCGGAGGTGAGCACCTTGTCGGCGTTGTCGTTCATCAGCTCGTGGTGACGGCCGTTGTAGATGTCCCACTGCCATTGGGTGCCGGACAGAACCGGACCCGAGCCGGCCGGGTTGGACCACCAACTCGCCCCCGGCAGACGGGAGTCGAGGGCCTGGTACATCGCCTTGAGTACGGTGGGCGCCTTGCCGGAGACCGTTCCGGACAGCGGGTGCCCGAACTCGCTGACGATGGCGGCGGTGCCGGCCGCGGCGGCCCGGTCACGAACCGTCCCGAAGTCGGTCGAGTACTGACCGTCGGCCGCGTTGCCCCACATCAGGATCCCGGAGATCGCCTTCTGGTCGTAGAAGTGGGTGTTGAAGACGTACCGCGAGCCGAGCGTGCCCGCGTCCAGAAGTCCCCCCTCCTGCACCTGACTTGAGATGTTGGAGTTCCAGAAGAGGTTCGGCTCGACGAGGGCGGGCTTGGCCGTCCAGCCGGCCGCGTCCATCCGGGCCCGGAACTTCACGTAGAACGGCCACAGCACGTTCTGTTCCCAAGTGCGGCTGGTCTGGCCGGAGTCGTAGGTGCCGGCGAAGGGTTCGTTGTACGGGTCGAAGCCGACGACACCCGCGAACTCGTCGGTGCTCAGGTGCTGTTGGATGTACGTCATGGTCGACTGGGCGGTGGCGAGGAAGGAGTCCTGGAGGCCGTAGTTGTTGTGCCAGAAGTCGTACTGCGCCTTGGTCACGGCCGAGTTCTGGGTGATGTTCTGACCCCAGAAGAGGCAGATGCCGCAGGACTCCTGCGGGTAACCCCCCAGCGCCACGGCCCACTTGGGGGCGCCGTCGCCGGTGTACCAACTTCCGCTGTTGAACAGGTACTTGGAGTAGAGGTCCTGGTGGAAGTCGGGGTAGACGCGGATGCCGACGTCGAGGAACGCCTGCATCTGCGCGGTGGCGGCGGCCAGGTACGCGGTGTCGACCTGGCCTCGGACGGGTTCGGCGTAAGCCCAGGAGAGCAGGAAGCGGACCGAGTTGCCGCCTCCGAGGGCGCGCAGCGCGGTCGCGGACTTCTTCGCGTCGGCGACCGAGGCGAAGGGGAGACCGTCGTTCTCCGCCAGTTTGGTCTCACCGGAGACGTTGTAGCCGCGCAGCACGACCTGGCGGCCGTAGCTGTCCACGAAGCTGCCGTTCTGCACGGTCAGCGCTGAACCGTCGAACCAGAGGGAGTCGGTTGGGGTGGCGGCGGTTGCTGGCCCAGCGCCCAGCACCGACAGGAATCCGCAGAGGACAACCAGGACAACGATCAAACGCGCCCGGATATTCGTCATGTCCACTACAGTCCGGTGATTTCCGGACACTGTCAACACTTCTGACTCACGAGTAAGTCTGCGCGCCTCAAGCCCTGTTGACACATTTCAGGCCACTCGACGTGTCATGTTCAACAGATACTCCTTCCTGTTCAGCGGGTTGTGGTCGGTGCGTGCCCGTTCCGGAACGATGCCGTGTGCGACGGGTGCGTAGTGGTCGAAGGCGCTCTCCCACTCGCCCTCCCCACGCGTCAGCCCCGGCAACTGCCGCTCCAGCCCGTGCACTTGGGCCGCCGGCACATCCCCCTCCAACACGCACAGCGCCCCCTGCGTCTCGGTGGTCCGCGGTACGGCGCGCAGCGCGGCCAGCACCGGCAGCAGCGCGGCGAGGGTGTCGGCCGGCGCCTCGACACGGAACCGGTGCATCGGCTCGTACACCTGACTCCCCGCCCGCCGCAGCGCCTCGACGAGAACGAGCGGGGTCACCCCGCGGAAGTCGGCCCCGGTGCTCGACATGCTCTTGTCGAAGCCCTGGTGGGCATGGCTCTGCCGGGGCGAGTAGCCGGAGTGCGTCATGGTGACCACACAGTCGGTGACCCGCCAGCCGTGCAGTCCCTGGCCGAGCGTCTCGCGCACGGTGTCCTCGACGGCCTTGAAGAAGGCGTACGGCATCGCGCCCAGCTCGACCTCCAGTCCGAACCGCACACCCGAGCCGACCGGGCCCGGTTCGACGCGCAGGCCGACCGTGGCGAGGAAGGGGTTCGCGTCCTTCTTGTTGAACTCGACCGCCGCGCCAGTGCCGTTGGGCCGCTCGATGCACAGCGGGGTCGTCTCGCGGAACGAGACGTGCACCCCGAACTCGTCGGCGAGCGTGGCCTGGATGACCTCCTTCTGGACCTCGCCGTAGAGCGAGACGGCGGTTTCCTGGCGCACTTCGTCGTGGCGCAGGCCGATCAGGGGGTCCTGTTCGGCGAGTTGGGTGAGCGCGAGGTGCAGGGCGCGGGGGTCGGCGTCCGGGCCGGGGACGACGACGGTTTCGAGGGTGGGAGGCGCGAAGAAGCGCTCAACCGCCTTGCGCGGTACGCCGATCGAGTCGCCGATCCTGATCTCGCCGAGGCCTCGCAGCTTGCCGATGCGGCCCGCCGGGACAGCGCCCCGCTCGGCGTCGGTGCCTTGGTCGAAGACGCTGATCGCGGTGACCTTGCCCTCCTTGCCGGTGTCGCTCGTGTCGCCGAAGGTGACGCGGTCGCGGGTGCGGAGGGTGCCGGAGAACATCCGCGCGTAGGCGACCTTCTCCCCCGCCGGTCCGCGCTCGACCTTGAACACCGTGCCGGAGAGCGGGCCTTGGGGATCTCCTTCGGCCGCGGGGAGGAGTTCCTTGATGCCGGTGATCAGCGCGTCGACACCGGCGCCGGTGATGGCGGAGCCGAAGTAGACGGGGTGCACGAGGACTTGGCGGGTCTGGGCGGCGAAGGCTGTGCGCAGGAGGTCGTAGGAGACGGTGTTCTCGACGTACGCGGTGAGGAGTTCGTCGTCGTGTTCGGCGAGGACGGCGGGTGCGCGGGGGTCGAGCCCCGGCAGGAAGCGGGCCTCGCGGGCCCCGAGTCCCTCGACCGCGCCCATGGGAACCACGGCCGCCCGGAGCCGTCCGGCGATCTCCGACAGGAGGTCGTCGTAGCGTGCGCCTCGTCGGTCGATCTTGTTGACGAAGAGAAGCGTGGGGATGCGCAGGCGTTGGAGTGTGCGCATCAGGATGCGGGTCTGCGGCTGGACGCCCTCGACGGCCGAGATGACGAGGACGGCGCCGTCGAGTACGCCGAGGACTCGTTCCACCTCGGCGATGAAGTCCGGGTGGCCGGGGGTGTCGATGAGGTTGACGGTCACGTCGTCGACCGGGAAGGAGACGACGGCCGACTTGATGGTGATACCGCGCCGGCGCTCCAGCGCGAGGGTGTCGGTGCGGGTGTTCCCGGCGTCGACGCTGCCGATCTCGTCGATCACACCGGCCGAGTGCAGCAGGCGCTCGGTCAGGCTGGTCTTACCGGCGTCTACGTGCGCGAGAATCCCGAGGTTGAGCAAGTGCACCTGGTGTCATGTCCTTTGGTGAGGGGGTCGTTCCTTCCTGGGCGGACATGAAGGGTGCGCGCATCTCAGTGCTCCTCGGTCGTCGTTGGCTCGTCTCCGGTAGTGCAGCAGGGGCGGGGGTGCCGGGGCAACGGATTAATGCCGGGCCGGGGAGGTGGGGTGAGGTGGGCGCGTGGCGCTCCGGTGCAGGCCAGGGCCCGGATGCGAGGCTTGCGGCGTCCGGCGGTGGACGGTGCTGACAGGAGCCGAGCATGCGTGACCTTCTCCCGGTGCTGAGCGGCTGGTACGCCGCACACGCCCCGTTCGGCCTGGCCACGGTGGTCGCGGTCAGCCGCAGCGCGCCGCGTGATCCCGGTGCGGCGATGGCGGTGGGGCCGGGCGACGAGGTCGTGGGCAGTGTGTCCGGCGGCTGCGTGGAGGGCGCGGTCTTCGAGCTTGCACGGGAGGTCGTGGCAAGCGGCGAGGCCCGCCTGGAGACCTTCGGCTACAGCGACGAGGACGCCTTCGCGGTCGGCCTCACCTGCGGCGGCGAGATCACCGTGCTGGTACGGCCGGTCACGCCCGAGCTCGATCCCGCGTTCGGGGCGGTGGCTCGGTCGGTGGCGGCGGGTGAGCCGGTGACGGTGGCGACAGTGGTTGACGGGCTGGTGGGGCGGGGGGCGACGCTGGCGGTTTGGCCGGAGGGGGTGGGTGGGGGCGGTGGTGATCTCGGCGGGGCTGGTGGCGGGGCCGGTGCCCTTGGCGGGCGCGGTGCCTCTCGCGCTTTCGGCGCCGCCGGCACGCCTGACACCCCTGACATCTCTGGCACCTCTGGCACCTCTGGCACCTCTGGCACCTCTGGCACCTCTGGCACCGTCGGTGCTCCCAGCTCCCCTGGTGACCCTGGTGCTCTCGACGCCTCTGACGCTCTCGGCACCTCCGGTACCCCTGGCACCCCCGGCACCCCTAGTACGCCTGGCACTCCCCGTACTCCCGGCACGCCCGGTACTCCCGGCGCCAGCAACACCCCCGGTGCCGCCAGCGCTCCTGGTACCTCCGCCACCCCCAGTGCTTCCGGCACCCCCAGCGCGCCCAGCACACCTCGCGCGCCCGCCCCGCCCGGCACCTCCGACGCTCCCAGCACCGCAAGCACTCCCGACACCTCAAACACCCTCGACACCTCAAGCACCCCCGGCGTCTCCAGAATCTCCGACATCCCCGGCACCCTCGGCACCCTCGGCTCGACCGGCCTCGACGTAGCGGTCACGGCCGACGCCCGCGGTGAACTCGCCCTCGGGGCAACCGGGTTGCGGCACTACGGCCCGCGCGGTGAGCGGCGTGAGGACTCCGTCGCCGTGTTTCTGCACTCCTTCGCGCCGCCGCCGCGGATGCTGGTGTTCGGGGCGATCGACTACGCGGCGGCGGTCGCCCGGATCGGCGACTTCCTCGGTTATCGGGTCACCGTGTGCGACGCCCGCCCGGTGTTCGCGACGCCGAAGCGGTTCCCGCCCGGGGTGGAGGTGGTCGTGGACTGGCCGCACCGTTATCTGCACGGCACGGACACCGACGAACGGACGGTGATCTGCGTCCTGACCCACGACCCGAAGTTCGACGTACCCCTGCTGGAGGAGGCGCTGCGCCGGCCGGCCGCGTACATCGGGGCGATGGGCAGTCGCCGTACGCATGACGACCGTAAGCGGCGGTTGCTCGAATCCGGCCTGGGCGAGGCCGAGTTGGGCCGACTGCGCTCACCGGTCGGTCTTGACCTCGGGGCCCGTACGCCCGAGGAGGTGGCCGTGTCCGTGGCTGCCGAGATCGTCGCGCTGCGGTGGGGCGGGACGGGGGCACCGTTGACGGGGGCGGTGGGGGCGATCCATCGGGGAGCGGCGCCCCGAGGATGAAGTCGTGGGGCTGCACCGCGAGTTGACGGTCACCCTCACGTCAGATCCTCGGCGGCAACCGATGCAGCACAAGATCCGTCAGCCTGCCGTCGTTCACCGTCGCCGTCATGTATGTGCAGTGCGGCTGGCGTCGGCGGTCCGTCGGCGACCCCGGGTTCAGCAGGCGCAGGCCGGTGGGGGCCGTCGTATCCCAGGGAATGTGGCTGTGCCCGAAGACCAGCACGTCCAGGTCGGGGAAACGGGCCGCGCAGCGCGCCTCGCGGCCCTGGGCGGCGCCCGTCTCGTGGACGGCGCCGAAGCGCAGGCCGCCCAGCTCGGCGTAGGCCAACTCCGGTAGGCGGGCGCGCAGTTCGGGGCCGTCGTTGTTGCCGTAGACGCCGATGAGCCGGCGGCTGCGGGTCTCCAGCAGGTCGAGAGTGGCCGTGTCGACCCAGTCGCCGGCGTGGAACACGACGTCGGCGCGCGGGAGTTCGGCGAGGAGTTGCGCGGGGAGTTCCTTGGCGCGCTTGGGGAGGTGGGTGTCGGACATGAGCAGCAGACGCACGGTCTCAGCCTAGCCAGGGGTGGGCGTGGTTCTGGAGGAGCGCACGGGCGGCCGTATGCGATCTACAGTTCAAACTGCGCAGTCTGGACTGGACAGTTTTCCCTTGGCGGTTCTACGGTGGAGGGCATGGATCACCAGCCCATCGAGACCCCCGCGGGCGTCTCCGACTCGGCGGCGCGTTCCGCCCGCGATCTGCGGATCGTGCTCAGTCGGCTGCGCCGCAGGATCCGTGAGGTCGCGACCGACGAGGACCTCACGCCCTCGCAGGAGTCGGCGCTCACCCTGGTCGGCAAGCACGGCGCGGCCACGGCCAGTGCCCTGGCGTCCGCCGAGGGGGTCAGGCCGCAGTCGATGGCCGCCACCCTCGCCGCCCTCGACCAGCACGGGCTCATCCGGCGCAGCCCCGACCCCGACGACGGCCGCAGGCAGCTCGTCACCCTCACCGAGGCCGGCCGCGAGCGCATCGAGGACAACCGGCAGGTCCGCTCCGAGTGGCTCGCCCGCGCCTTCGAGGACCGGTACACCGAGCAGGAGCGGCGGACGATTCTCGACGCGCTGGCGTTGATGGAACGGCTGTCGGAGCAGTGATAGCGAAGCCCACCCAGGTAGTACGGGCCACGCGGTCCGCCCCCACCGGCTTCGACCGGCGCCTGATCGCGCCCATGGTCCTCGGCTCCGTTCTCAACCCGATCAACTCCTCGATGATCGCCGTGGCCCTCGTGCCGATCGGCATCGCCTTCGGGGCCCCGCCCTCGGAGACGGTCTGGCTGGTCTCGGCGCTCTATCTCGCCACGGCCGTGGGGCAGCCGGTCATCGGGCGGCTCGTCGACATGTACGGGCCCCGGCGTCTCTACCTCATCGGTACGGGCCTGGTCGGCATCGCCGGCGTCATGGGCGCCCTCGCGCCGTCGCTCGGCGTGCTGATCGCGGCCCGGGTCCTGCTCGGGTTCGGTACCTCGGCCGCGTATCCGGCCGCGATGCAGCTGACCCGCAGCGAGGCCGAACGCACCGGCCAGGACAGCCCGGCCGGCGTCCTCACCGCGCTGGCCGTCTCCGCGCAGACGGTGTCGGTGATCGGTCCCACGCTCGGCGGTTTCCTGATCGGCGTCGGCGGCTGGCGCGCGATCTTCACCGTCAACGTGCCCCTCTCCGTGGCCTGTCTGGTCCTCGGCGCGCTACGGCTCCCGAGGACGAGCAAGGACACGGCGGACACCCGGCGCGACGTCGACCCGCCCGGCATGCTCCTGTTCGCCGTCATGCTGGTCTCGCTGATGATGTTCCTGACCGCCCCGAAGCTCTCGGAGTGGTACCTCCCGGCCCTCTCCGCCGTAGCGGCCGTCGCCTTCGCGAAACGCGAACTCCGCGTCCCGGAGCCCTTCGTGGACCTGCGCGTCCTCGGCGGCAACCTCCCCCTGGTGACCACGTACATCCGCCAGTTCCTGGCCTACACCACCTCGTACGCCTTCCTCTACGGCTATACGCAGTGGCTGGAGGAAGGGCGCGGGCTGCACGCCTCCACCGCCGGGCTCGTCCTGCTGCCGCTGTCGGCCACCGCCCTCGGGGTCTCCTCCCTCACCGGGCGGCGTGAGGCGGTCCGCGCCAGGCTGCTCGTCGGCGGTGCCGTCCAGGTCGTGGGCTGTGTCTCGCTGCTGCTGGTGAACTCCGGCAGTCCGGTCTGGCTGCTGCTCGCCGTCGGCGCCGTGCTGGGCGTACCGCAGGGGCTGCTCGGTCTGGCCGCGCAGAACGCCCTGTACCGGCAGGCCGAGCCCGCGCGCATCGCGTCCGCCGCCGGACTGCTGCGCACCTTCATGTACCTCGGCGCACTCGCCGCGTCCGCGGCCACCGCGGCCTTCTTCCCGCACCGCGCCGACACCCCGGGACTGCACGACCTGGCCCTGTTCATGGCCGTCGGTTCGGCGCTGCTCCTGGCGATCACCCTGCCCGACCGTTCCCTGCGCACCCTCACCCCCAAGACCGTCTGAGCCCCCGTACCCCCGTACTCCCCCGATCTCCTGAAAGGCCTTCTCCCATGGCACTCACCACGCTCGACCCCCGTACCGCCCTCGTCGTGATCGACCTCCAGGGCGGCATCGTCGGCGCCCCGACCCAGCCGTACAGCGGTCCCGAGGTCGTCGCCCGTACCGTCGAGCTCGCCGACGCCTTCCGGGCCGCCGACCTTCCGGTGGTCCTGGTCCGGGTCACCTTCGCCGCCGACGGCGCGGACGCCGTACCCGGCCGTACCGAGCAGCGGCGCGCCGGCGGCGGGGCGCGTCCCGAGGGCTGGGACGTCATCGTCGACGACCTGGCCGGGCACCCCGCCGACATCCGGATCACCAAGCGGAACTGGGGCGCCTTCCACGGCACCGACCTCGACGTACAGCTGCGCCGCCGCGGTGTCACGCAGATCGTGCTGACCGGCATCGCCACCAGCATCGGCGTCGAGTCCACCGCCCGGGCCGCGCACGAGCACGGCTACCACGTGACCCTGGCCACGGACGCGATGAGCGACCTGGACGCGGTCGCGCACGCGCACAGCATCGAGCGGATCTTCCCGCGGCTGGGCGAGACGGGCACCTCCGGCGACATCCTGGAACTTCTGGCCAAGACCCACGACGTGAGCTGACATCCGTCCCCTGCGGGTTAACCGTTGCCCAACAACAGCCCAATGGGCGGCATCGGGACAGACCGGGTTAGCATCAGCCCACCGCGCCGTTCCGCATCGAGGAACGGGCAGCGCAAACAAGGGGGCTGGAAGCCGGATGTCGGTCAAAGTCAGTGTCGTCGTCCCTGTCTACAACCCAGGGCCTTATATCGAGGATTGCATCTCCTCTCTCCTCAGGCAGTCCCTGCCTAACGACGAGTACGAGGCGATCTTCGTCAACGACGGCTCGACGGACGGCACCCCCGCTCGGCTCGACGAGGTCGCCGCCGAGCACCCCCACATCCGGGTCATCCACCAGGAGGCCTCGGGCTGGTCGGGCAAGCCCCGCAACGTCGGTATCGCCGCGTCCAAGGGCGAGTTCGTCATGTTCGTCGACAACGACGACTACCTCGGCGACGAGGCCCTGGAGCGGATGTACGACTACGGCGTGGCCAACGGCGCCGATGTCATCGTCGGCAAGATGGCCGGCAAGGGCCGTGCCGTGCCGGTGGAGCTGTTCCGCAAGAACTACCCGCACGCGTCGGTCGAGACCGCGCCGCTGATGGACAGCCTCACCCCGCACAAGATGCTCCGCCGCGCGTTCCTGGACCGCATCAACCTGCGGTTCCCGGAGGGACGTCGGCGCCTGGAGGACCACGTCTTCGTGACGGAGGCCTACCTCGCCGCGGACAACGTCGCCGTGCTCAGCGACTACGTCTGCTACTACCACATCAAGCGCGACGACGCCTCGAACGCCGGCTTCCAGCGCTTCGACCCCGTCGGCTACTTCAAGAACCTGCGCGAGGCCCTCGACGTCGTCGAGAAGTACACCGAGCCCGGTCCGGCCCGCGACAAGATCTTCCGCCGCTGGCTGCGCGTGGAGATGATGGAGCGCCTCGGCGGCGGCCGGCTGCTCAAGGCCCCGGACGACTACCGCCGTGAACTCCTCAAGGAGATCCGCGGGGTCATGAACGAGCGCTTCGGCCCGGGTGTCGCGGCCGGTCTCGGCCCGCGCCTGCGGGTCGTCGCCGCCCTCGCCGCCGCCGACCGCTACGACGACCTCGTCGAGCTCGCCGAGTGGGAGGCCTCCCTCAAGCCGACGGCGGCCCCGGGCGAGATCGAGTGGCGGGACGGCAAGCTGCTGGTCCACTACCAGGCCGAGTTCGTCATCGACGGCAAGCCGGCGGTCTTCGAGGCCAAGGGCGCTCCGGCTCCCAAGCACCCGGAGCCGAAGACCCTCGCCGAGGCGACGGCCATGCTGACGGCCGACGCCACCGCCAACTTCAAGAAGGCGACGGCCGACCTCGTCGTCCGCGAACGCACCAGCGCCGCCTCGCACTTCCAGCCCGTGCAGATCTCGCACGAGACGGTCGCCGACGGCGGCGGCGTCCGTCTGGTCCTGCACGCCACGGCGACCATCGACCCCGCGACCGCGGCAGGCGGCTCCCCGCTGGCCGGCGGCCTCTGGGACACCTACGTCCGTGTCGTCATCGGCTCCTGGAACAAGGAGTGCCGCCTCGGCCCGGTCCCGCAGCACGGCGAGAACGCCGGGCACGCCGGTGTCGTCGCCGGCCAGGTCATGCTCCCGTACTACACGGAGCCGCACGGCAACTTCTCCCTCGACGTCGACAAGGCGAGCAAGCGCCTCGGCCTCGCCGACCTCAAGCCCGGCGACTTCACGGTCACCGGCGCCCGCGTCGGCGTCCTGCTCCCCTTCTACGTCCCCGCCGCCACCGACGTCCTGCTGCGGCTGACCCACAAGTCGTCCGGTACGACCCTGGACGTGCCCGGTGTGGTCTCCCCCGAGTCCTCCGGCGCGCGCCTCGCCGCCGAGGTACCGGCCGCGGAACTGAAGGACGCGGCGTGGAACGCGTCGGTGTGCCTGACCCCGGCCGCGACCGGGCAGCGTTTCCTGGCGCTGCCGGTGCGGCTGACCGGTGACGCCGGCGGTATCCGGGTGGAGGCGGCGCCGAAGGCCGCGAAGCCCGCCGAGCCCAAGCCGGCGCCGAAGCCGGTGGCCGCCAAGCCCAAGCCGGGGCTGGCCTACCGGGTGGCGCGCAAGCTGAAGCGCGCCCTGAGCAAGTAGCGGTACCCCAGCGCGAGTTGGCGTACCCGAGCAAGCAGTAGTGCCCGAGCAAGTCGGAGGACAAGAGAACGTGCGATCACTGGGGATTGAAGGCGCCTGGGTCCTGGAACCCAAGGTCTTCCCTGACGACCGGGGCAGTTTCCACGAGTGGTACCGCGGTGAGGAGTTCCGCGAGGCCACGGGATACGACCTGGCTCTGTCCCAGGCCAACTGCTCGGTGTCGCGGCGCGGGGTGGTGCGCGGAGTGCACTTTTCCGACGTGCCGCCGAGCCAGGCCAAGTACGTGAAGTGTGTGCGCGGCGCCGTCCTCGACGTGATCGTGGACATCCGCGTCGGCTCTCCCACGTTCGGTCAGTGGGAGGCCGTCCGGCTGGACGACGAGACCAAGCACGCCGTGTTCCTCGCGGAGGGGCTCGGTCACGCGTTCATGGCGCTGACCGACGACGCGACGGTCGTGTACCTGTGCTCGACGGGGTACTCCCCCGGCCGTGAGCACGGGATCAACCCGCTCGATCCGGCGCTCGGCATCGCCTGGCCCGAGGGCTTCGAGCCGGTGCTGTCGGAGAAGGACGCGGAGGCGCCGACACTGGCAGAGGCGGAGCAGTCAGGACTTCTTCCGTCCTACGCGGACTGCTCCGCCTACTACGAGCGACTGCGGAGTGGGCAGATCAGCGGCTGACGCTGAGCTGCTCCACCGCGCGGCGCAGGGGCTCCCAGCCGCGGGACCGCTTGGTCCCGCGGTTGCGGGCCGCCGCGAGGGGACCCCAGAAACCGGCGCCGAGCAGCGCCTCGGGCTTCACCGCGGTGGTGCGCTCCAGGATCGCCTCGGGCACCTTCTGCGGGTCCGGGACCTCGAACTCGGCGATGATCTCGTCGTACTTGTCCTTGAGGACCGTGCTGGTCGGGTCGGCACCGAACACCACGAGCTGCCCGGTGGGCTGCGTGTCGACCAGGACCGTCACCAGGTCGGGACGGTAGCGGGCGAGGATCTCGACCAGCTTGTAGACGTCACCGGTCCAGGCGTCGGTGTGCCGGTCCCGGGCGGCCTCGTCGATGCTGCGCGGCAGCATGTCGTCGAAGACGATGACGCTGGCCCAGTCCGAGTGCTTCTCCACGTTGATGAAGTCGCGCAGCGCGTACTCGAACAGGTGCATGCCGTCGATGAACGACAGGTCCAGCGTGGTGGTCCGCCACCAGCCCAACGGGCTCCGGTTGCGGGCCAGTTGACGCAGCGGGTGACGACCGCCCCGCAGGTGCACCAGCGGGTTGTCCCGGGCGAAGAAGTCGTCACTGGTCGCCTTGGCCAGGTGGACGTCACAGCGGATCTCCGTGACCACCTTGAACGCGGGATCGATCGCAACACTGGGCACCCGGGAGAGCGTCAGGCTGCGGCCGTCGTTGACGCCGATCTCCAGGTAGTTGCGGTTCGCGGTTGACTTGTGGAGCCCCCGCAGGAACTCATGACGTTTCACGAAGAAATCTCCTTGCGGATGTGAGGAAGTGCTTCGTGCAGGGCGGACCGCCAGTCCCTTGGCGGTTCCAGACCGATCTCCGCCCACCGCTCGTGCCCGAGGGCGCTGTAGGCGGGGCGGGGCGCGGGACGGACGAAGGCCGCGCTCGTGGTGGTGCGGACGCGCTCCGGGTCGGCGTCGATGAGCCGGAACACCTCCTGGGCGAGTCCGTGCCAGCTGGTCTCGCCGGCGCTGGTCGCGTGGAACACCCCGTGCGCGCCTTCGACCTGTCCGATACGGGCGCCGAGATCGGCGATCCGTACGGCGACGTCGGCGGTCCAGGTCGGTTGTCCGTGCTGGTCGTCGACGACGTCGAGAGTGTCGCGACGTGCTTCCAGCTCGATCATCGTGCGGACGAAGTTACCCCCACAGGCTCCGTACAGCCAAGCCGTGCGGACGACCGCGCTCCCACCGGGCAGTTCCTCCAACACGGCCTGCTCGCCCGCGAGTTTGGTGCGGCCGTAGGCGGTGCGGGGTGCGGTGGGGTGGTTCTCCGGGTACGGCGTGCTGCGGGCCTCGCCGTCGAAGACGTAGTCGGTGGAGACGTGCACCAGCCGCGCGCCCGAGGCGGCGCAGGCGCGAGCCAGGAGCCGGGGCCCCTCGCCGTTGATGCGAAGGGCCCGCTCCTCGTCGGTCTCGGCGTCGTCGACGGCGGTGTACGCCGCGCAGTTCACCACCACGTCGGGATGGTGTTCCGCGAACGCCCGGTCCACCGACGCGGGGTCGGTGATGTCCAGGGCGGCGCGGTCGAGACCGACGAACTGCTCACCGCGTCCGGCGAGTTCGTCCAGCACATCGTGGCCGAGCATCCCGCCGGCACCGGTGACCAGCCACTTCATCAGCCGCGCTCCACCCGTGCCTTGAGGGGCTCCCACCAGGCCCGGTTGTCGCGGTACCAGGCGACGGTGTCGGCGAGGCCGGAGGCGAAGTCGTGCTTCGGCTCGTAGCCGAGTTCGTCGTGGATCTTGGACCAGTCGACGGAGTAGCGCAGGTCGTGGCCCTTGCGGTCCTCGACGCGCTCGACCGAGTCCCAGTCCGCGCCGCAGGCTTCGAGCAGCAGGCCGGTGAGCTCCTTGTTGCTGAGCTCGGTGCCGCCGCCGATGTTGTAGACCTCGCCGGCCCGGCCCTTGGTGCGCACGAGCTCGATGCCCTGGCAGTGGTCCTCGACGTGCAGCCAGTCGCGGACGTTGAGGCCCTCGCCGTAGAGCGGGACCTTCTTGCCGTCGAGGAGGTTGCTGACGAACAGCGGGATGACCTTCTCGGGGAACTGGTGCGGCCCGTAGTTGTTCGAGCAGCGGGTGACGCGGACGTCCAGGCCGTGGGTGCGGTGGTAGGCCAGGGCGAGCAGGTCCGAGGACGCCTTCGACGCGGAGTACGGCGAGTTGGGCGCCAGCGGGTGGGTCTCGGGCCAGGAGCCGGTCTCGATGGAGCCGTAGACCTCGTCGGTGGAGATGTGCACGAACGGGGTGCGGTAGCGCAGGGCCGCGTCCAGCAGGACCTGGGTGCCCACCACGTTGGTGCGGACGAAGTCGGCGGCGCCGTTGATCGAGCGGTCCACGTGGGACTCGGCGGCGAAGTGGACGACCTGGTCCGCCTCGGCCATCAGCTTGTCGACCAGTTCGGCGTCGCAGATGTCGCCCTGGACGAACTCCAGGCGCGGGTGGCCTATTTCCAGGTTGTCGATCGTGCCCGCGTACGTGAGCTTGTCCAGCACCGTGATGCGGGGCGCGTCGGGCGCGTCCGAGGCGAGGAGCGTGCGGACGTACGTGGAACCGATGAAGCCGGCGGCGCCGGTGACGAGGAGATTCATGAACGGATCTGCACCTTGCTGTGGTCTCCGAGAACGAGGCGGTGGGCGCTGGGTACCCCCGGAGCGGGGGTCACTTCGACATGCTTGCCGATGAGCGAGGACTCGATCCGGCCCACCCCGGCGATGGACGAGTCCTGAAGCACTATGGAGAACTCCAGCTCACTGTCCGTGATCTTGCAGTTCTCCGCGACCGAGGTGAACGGTCCGACGTAGGAGTCGCTCACGATGGTTCCGGAACCGATGACGACGGGTCCGACGATGCGCGAGCGCTCGATGCGCGCGCCCTCCTCGATGACCACGCGGCCGATGGTCTCGGACACGTCGTCGACCTCGCCGTCGATGCGGCGGTCCATGCTCTCCAGGACGGTCCGGTTGACCTCGAGCATGTCGACGACGTTGCCCGTGTCCTTCCAGTAGCCGTGGATGACCGAGGAGCGCACATCGGCGCCGTCGTCGATCAGCTGCTGGATGGCGTGGGTGATCTCCAGCTCGCCGCGCCACGATGGCTTGATGGCGCGCACGGCGTCGTGGATGGCGGGCGTGAAGAGGTAGACACCGACCAGAGCGAGGTCGCTCTTGGGGTGCTCCGGCTTCTCCTCCAGGCCGATGACCTGGCCGGACTCGCTGAGTTCGGCGACGCCGAAGGAGCGCGGGTCGGGCACATGGGTGAGGAGGATCTGCGCGTCGGGCTTGTTGGCCTGGAAGCCCTCGACGAGACCGGTGATGCCGCCGACGATGAAGTTGTCACCGAGGTACATCACGAAGTCGTCGTCGCCGAGGTACTCGCGCGCGATCAGTACGGCGTGGGCCAGTCCGAGGGGACGGTCCTGCGGGATGTAGGTGATCTTCAGGCCGAACTTCGACCCGTCACCCACCGCCTCCTCGATCTCCGCCGCGGTGTCACCGACGATGATGCCGACCTCGGTGATTCCCGCGTCGGCGAGCGATTCGAGCCCGTAGAAAAGGACGGCCTTGTTGGCCACCGGGACGAGCTGTTTTGCCGATGTGTGTGTGATCGGCCTCAGGCGGGATCCAGTGCCGCCGGAGAGAACGAGAGCCTTCATCGCTTCACCTTAGCGTCATCTTTGGACGTGCATCGTTCCTCCCTATGTTCGTTTATTACGACCGGCCAACGATGAGGGGGCTACCAGGTGTCTAACCGGCCGGCGGACCGGACAAATCACCCGCGGCCCGTGCTACGTCCGCCTCGACCTCGGCCCGGTCGAGCCCCTCGTCCCGCGCGTACTCGTCCGCCGCGGCCTGCATGTCACGGGCGAGATCCCGCCAGGCCCGCCAGGCGGTCTCGTAGATGTCGGTCTCGGCCTCGGTCCAGGATTCGTGCGCGGGGGCTCCCAGAGAGTCCCGCATCTCCTGGACCCGGGCGCGTGCCGCCTGGGCCGCGCGGTGCTTCTCGACCAGTTCTTCGAAGGTGTGTGCCACAAGCACGCACCCCATCACGACGGACCCCCGCGACCGTCCCGACCTGCCGTGCTACGTCCCGACAGGCACCCGTGCGGCCTCCTACCGGTCGAGCGCGATCTCGGCCCACACCTGCTTGCCGCCGCTGACCGGCACCGTGCCCCAGGCCGCCGACATGGCCTCGACGAGAAGGATGCCGCGCCCGCCGGTGGCCTCCCAGCCGATGCTGGTGGGTTTGACCGGGGTGCGCGGCGAGGAGTCCGCCACGGCGACCCGGAACCGCCGGTTGACCAGGGTGAGGTCGAGGCGGACCGGCCCGTCGGTGTGCACCAGGGCGTTGGTGACCAGCTCGGAGACGACGAGCAGGATGGTGTCGGTCTCCTCGGTGACGCCCCAGGTGCGCAGGGTCCGCTTGGTGAAACGGCGGGCGTGCCGGGCCGCCTCGGGGACGCGCCACACCGTCCAGTTCTCGCGGCGGGGGCGGGTGGCCAGGCCGTCGTAGCGCATGAGGAGCAGGGCTACGTCGTCCTCGCGGCGGGCGTTGCCCAGCAGGGCGTCGGCGACGAGGCCGAGGTGGGCGGGGTCGGAGACGGCGAGGCCGTGGGCGAGGCGGTCGAGACCCTCGTCGATGTCGGCCTCCTTGGACTCCACCAGGCCGTCGGTGGTGAGGGCGACGACGGTGCCGGGCTGGAGCCGCAGCGGGCTCATGGGGAAGTCGGCCTGCGTGACCACGCCGAGCGGCGGTCCGCCGTCCGCGTACGGGATCTCGGTGCTGCCGTCCGGGTGCCGCAGGACGGGCGGGAGATGGCCGGCCCGCACGTACCAGGCGGAACCTTCCTCCAGGTTCACGTCGACGTAGCAGCAGGTCGCGAAGAGGTCGGTCTCCAGGTCGATGAGGAGGCGGTTGGCGTGCGAGACGACCACGTCGGGCGGGTGTCCCTCGACGGCGTAGGCGCGCAGCGCGGTGCGCATCTGGCCCATGAGGGTGGCGGCGCCCGCGTTGTGGCCCTGGACGTCGCCGATGACGAGGGCGACGTGGTTGTCGGGCAGCGGGATCACGTCGTACCAGTCGCCGCCCACCTCGAGCCCGGCCGTGGTCGGCAGATAGCGGGCGACGGCGACCGCGCCGGGCAGGGTGGGCAGGCGGCGCGGCAGCAGCTGGCGTTGCAGCATGCCGACGAGTTCGTGCTCGGCGTCGAAGGCGTGGGCGCGCATCAGGGCCTGGCCCGCGAGGCCGGCGGAGGCGGTGAGCAAGGCACGTTCGTCGGGGCCGAAGACGTGCGGGTCGTCCCAGCCGATCAGACAGGCACCGGAGACCCGGCCGCCCGCGGACAGCGGCAGGACGGCGAGGCCACCGGGTCCGACCTCGGCGAGGGCGGGTTCCAGATCGGTGCCCGCGGGCCAGATCGCGGCGCGGCCCTCGCGCAGGGCGGCGGCGAGGGTGGGCATGGTGCGCACGGGTGCGTCGGGCCATTCACTGCGCCACTCCAGGCGCCACAGCTCGGGCCAGGCCTCCGGTTCGGGCGGGTCGAGGACGGTGACGACGAGCCGGTCGCCCTCCAGTTCGGCGAGCGCGATCCGGTCGGCGCGCAGCGGTTTGCGCAGGGCGGCGACCACGGCCTGGCTGACGTCGTGGACCGTGCCGGCCATGGCGAGCGCGGCGGCGAGGCGCTGGACGCGGGCCACGTCGTTGACGCCGGAGCGCAGCTGGGAGGCGTCGCCGACGGTGCCGACGAGACGGGCCGGGCGGCCGTCGCCACCGGGCAGGAGCCGGCCGCGCAGGCGCAGCCACTTCGGCGTGCCCGAGGGCTGCAGGACCCGGAATTCCAGTTCGCGGTCGCCGATGGCCATGTGGTCGGCCTCGACGACGGACATCAGCGAGGGCAGGTCCTCCGGCACGGTCATCCCGAGGAGGGTCTCGACCCGGCCGTCGAAGTCGTCCGGGCCGAGCCCGAACAGGGCCAGAACCTCGTCGCCGATCTCGACCCGCCCGGTGTCCATGGCCAGGTCGAACGCCCCCGCGGCCAGGTCCTCGCCCGCCACGGACTCGCCCGGTACCGGGATCGCGACCGCCTCGGCGATCAGCGCGAGGCACGCGCGGTCGTCGGCGCCGAAGCCGTCCGGGCGCTCGCTCACCGCGAGCAGACAGCCGCCGCCCCCGTCACCGTGCACCGGCAGTACGGCCAGGTGGAACTCCGCCGAGGGCAGCCGCCGCGAGTCGCCGCCCGCGGCCAGCTCCGCGGGGCCGAGCCACACCGCGTGCCCGGACCGCCGTACCTCGGCGGCCGGTGATCCGCCGGACGCCGGATACCCGTCCCGCAGCCCGTAGAGCGTGCGCGGCACCCCGACCGACTCGACCAGGCACAGGAGATCGGCGTCGTCACCGGGTGTGTACACCCCGGCGAAGCTCGCGCCGGCGAAGACGAGGGCCTGTTCGAGGACGCGGCGGAGCCGTTCGCGGGGGTCGAGATCGACAGTGAGCGTTTTGAGGGCAAGTTCGGCACGCAGCGTTCGCGTTCCGCGTCCCTCAGCGCCCTCACTGACCACGTCCGCAATTACAGCGCTTATGGGGCGACTGCGCAGCCCCTGTGACCGTTCCGTGGAGATGAGGGACCGGATGGCCCTCTTCGGGCTCGAAAGAGGCCGAACAAGTCTTTACGCATGCGTACCGCACAGGGATCTCGTGACAGGCGTGACTGTCCGCGTCCGTCGCCCGGCTGGGAGATTCGACCAGGGCCACGGAGGGGGACGACCATGGACAAGCGGTACGAGGTGTACGCGCTCGCCGACAAGCACTTCTACGAGACACCGGACCGTCTGTCCGCACCCGGCACGCAGACCGCCGCGCCCCTGTTCGACACGGCGCGCCGCAAGGTCCCGGAGGGCTGGAGCTCGGCCCGCATCGGCGACTGGCTGACGCTGACCCCGCTGGACGAGGACGGCGGCCCCTTACCCGGGCCGGCCCAGGGCTGGAAGATCCACGCCTCGGCCACCCGGGCGAACGCGGACCGGATCGCCGCCCTCGTGTGGGACTACTGCGTCCCGCGCCGCATCCCGTTCAAGTTCGTCCCGGGCCCGCACTTGCTCCACCTGCGCAACACGAAGTACGCGGGCCGCGACACCAGCGGCAAGTTCGTCACGGTCTACCCGACCGACGAGGACCAACTCCACGAGATCCTTAGCGAGTTGGGCAAACTCCTGGAGGGCTTCGAAGGCCCGTACATCCTGACCGACCTCCGCTGGTACGACGGCCCGCTCTACGTCCGCTACGGCGCTTTCGCGCGCACCTTCGTCGTCGACGAGCGGGGCTCGCTGGTGCCGGCGGTGCGGGACGGCGAGGGGGAACTGGTGCCGGACCGGCGGGCGCCGTCCTTTCAGGTCCCGGAGTGGGTGACCCTGCCGGCGTTCCTGGAGCCGCATCTCGCCGCGCGCAACACGACGACGGTGGGCGAGCTGCCGTACCGCATCGAGAAGGCGCTGCACTTCTCGAACGGCGGCGGGGTGTACGCGGGCACCGACACCCGGGACGGGCGCAAGGTCGTCCTCAAGGAGGGGCGGCCGCACGCGGGGCTCGCCTCGGACGGTGCCGACGCGATCGCCCGGCTTGAGCGCGAGAAGCTGGCGCTGGAGCGGGTCGCCGGGACCGGGGTGGTGCCCGAGGTGCGGGACTGGTTCCTGCTGGGTGAACACCGGTTCCTGGTCATGGACTTCGTCGAGGGGCGCCCCCTCAACTCCTACTTCGCGGAACGGCATCCGCTGCTCACCCCGGACCCCGACCCGGACGCGGTCGCCGCGTACACGGCGTGGGCGCTGAGGATCCACGCGGCGGTCGAGCGGGCGCTGGACGCGGTGCACGCGCGCGGGATCGTCTTCAACGACCTGCACATTTTCAACGTCATCGTCGCGCCCGACGAGGAGTCGGTGTTCCTCATCGACTTCGAGGCGGCGGCCCCGGCCGAGGAGAACGGCCGCCAAGTCGTCGCCCACCCGGGCTTCTTCGCCCCGCCGGACCGCCGGGGCATCGACGTCGACCGGTACGCGCTGGCCTGTCTGCGGCTCGCCCTGTTCCTGCCGGTGACCACCCTGTTCGTGGTCGACCGCGGCAAGGCGGCGCACCTGGCCGAGGTGATCGCGGGCCAATTCCCGGACGTACCGAGGGAGTTCCTGGACAAGGCGGTCGCGGAGATCACGCGGGGCGAGGGCGCGGTGGCGGCTCCGGCCTTCGTGCGGCCCGGCGACTGGCCCTACAGCCGTGACTCGATGGTCAAGGCGATCCTGGCCTCCGCGACCCCGGACCGGGACGACCGCCTTTTCCCAGGTGACGTGGCCCAGTTCTCCGACGGCGGCGGACTCGGCCTGGCGCACGGCGCGGCCGGTGTGCTGTACGCCCTCGACGCGACCGGCGCCGACCGCTACGAGGAGGGCGAACGCTGGCTCCTCGACCGCACCGCACCGCCCCCGGTCGGCACCCCGCTCGGCCTGTACGACGGACTCGCGGGCGTCGCCCACGTCCTGGACCGGCTCGGCCACCGCCAACGGGCCCTCGACCTGATCGCCGGCATCCTCGCGGAACGCTGGCAGAACCTCTCCTCCGACCTGCACGGCGGCCTGGCGGGACTCGGCCTGGTCCTGGCCCAACTGGCCGCCGACACAGGCGAGTCGGAGCTGCGCGAGCGCGCGGCGGAGGCCGCGGACATCCTCGTACGACGCCTCGCGGAGCCGCGCCCAAACACGCCCCGGCGACGCGCCGGGCTGCTGCGGGGTGCGAGCGGACCGGCGCTGTTCCTGTTGCGGCAGTACGAGTCGACGGGCGACCGGCGGTTGCTCGATGCGGCAACTGCCGCCCTGCGCCGGGACCTTGAGTGCTGTGTCGTGCAGCGCGGCGGCGGCCTGGAGGTCGACGAGGGCTGGCGGACACTCCCCTACCTCGGCGACGGGAGCGCGGGCCTGGGCATGGTCCTCGACGACCTCCTGGCCCAAGTCCCGGACGAGGACGGCGAGTTCGAGCGAGCCCGCGCCGGCATCCTCACCGCCGCGACCTCCCGCTTCTACGCGCAGCCCGGGCTCTTCCAGGGCCGCGCGGGGATGATCCTGCATCTCGCCCGTACGACCGCGCCGGGCGCCGACGCCCACAGGCTCGCCGAACAGGTCACCGGTCTCGGCTGGTTCGCGATGGCGTACGAGGGCCAACTCGCCTTCCCCGGACACCAGATGATGCGACTGTCCATGGACCTGGGCACCGGAACAGCAGGGTGCCTGCTCGCGCTCGGCGCGGCCTTCGGCGATGCCGAAACGGCCCCCGGGCTGCCCTTCCTGCCGCCGCTCCGGCGGCCCACTCAGCGCGGCTCCGCAATCTGACGGAGTCGTGACACCACCAACCCCGTCCCCACAACGAAAGGACTTCTCATGGCACTTCTCGACCTGCAGACGATGGAATCCGACGAGCACAACGACGGCGGCGGCGCGAGCACCGTCAGCCTGCTCTCCTGCGTGAGCGCGGCGAGCGTTCTGCTCTGTCTCTGACGACGCGCTGAGCCCACGGCTCCGGGCGGCCCCCTCGTGCGAGGGGGCCGCCCGGGGCCCACGTCACGTCACCCCGAGGGACCGCCGTATGACGACGCATGCCCAAGGCACCCCGGTGACCGGTCCGTTGCTGCGGTCGGCCGTGCGCGCGGCCGGTGTGCGCTGTGCGGCGCTGGGCGCGGTCAGTACGGCGTCCACGGCGGCCGCGCTGCTGCTGCCCGCCGTGCTGGGCCGGACCCTGGACCACCTGTTGGCGCACGCCCCGGCGGCGCGCTGGGTGTGGGGGTGCGCGGGGCTGGTGCTGCTGATCGGCGTGCTGGACGCGTGCGGGACGGTGCTCGGCGGCACGGTCACGGCCGGGTCGACGGCATGGCTGCGCCGACGCGTCACCGGACATGTACTGGCTCTCGGTCCGCGCGCCAACTCCCGTTTCGGCAATGGTGAGTTGGTGGCCCGGCTGGTGGGGAACGCCGCACAGGCCGGGACGGCGCCGGGTGCGGTGGCCGCGCTGCTCGCAGCGCTGGCGGGACCGGTCGGAGGCGTGGTCGCGCTGGCGCTGATCGACCCGTGGCTGGCGGCCGTGTTCCTGGCCGGGGCGCCGGTCCTCACCTTCCTCCTCCGCGCCTTCGCCCGTGACACCTCGGAGTGCGTGACGCGCTACCAACAGGTCCAGGGCCGGATCGCGTCCGCGCTCGCGGAGGCGATGAGCGGCTTCCGCACGATCCAGGCGGCAGGCACGGCGGACCGCGAGACGGCACGGATCCTGCGACCGCTGCCCGAACTCTCCCGCGCGGGCCACCGCATGTGGCGGGTACAGGGACGGGCGGCAGCGCAGGCGGTCACCGTGGCGCCCCTCCTCCAACTCGCCGTCGTAGCCGTGGCGGGCTACCAGCTGACGAGACACGCCCTGACAGTGGGCGAGGTGCTGGCCGCGTCCCGGTACGCGGTGCTGGCAACGGGCGTTGGCGCGCTGGTCGGCCAACTGTCGGGCCTGCTCCGCGCGAAGGCAGCGACCCGGCGCCTGGACGAGATCCTCGCCGAACCGGCCCTGGCCCACGGACACCGCCAACTCCCGCCGGGCCCAGGCCACTTGGAACTGCGCGGCGTCACAGCCCGGCAAGGCGAACGCACCGTCCTCTCCGACATCGACCTGGTGATCCCCGGCGGTACGACCCTCGCCGTCGTCGGCCGTTCCGGCGCCGGCAAGTCCCTCCTAGCGGCCATCGCTGGCCGCCTGACCGATCCGGACGCGGGCGAGGTCCTCCTCGACGGCGTCCCGCTCCACACCCTGCGCCACGACGAGCTGCGCAACGCGATCGGCTACGCCTTCGACCGCCCGGCCCTGCTCGGCACGACGATGGAGGACACGATCGCGTTCGGCCTATGGTCGCCGTCCTCGGCCCGCGTAAGGGAGGCGGCTCGGCTGGCCCACGCGGACGCCTTCATCCGCCGCCTCCCCCACGGCTACGCCACCCCCGTCGCCGACGCGCCCCACTCCGGCGGCGAGTCCCAACGCCTGGGCCTGGCAAGGGCGTTCGCCCACGAGGGCCGCGTCCTGATCCTCGACGACGCCCTCTCCAGCCTCGACACGATCACCGAACACCGGATCACGAACTCCCTCACAGGCCCGGACTCCAACGGCACCCGCCTCCTCATCGCCCACCGCGCGGCTACGGCGGCCCGCGCGGACTTGGTGGCTTGGCTGGACGGGGGGCGGGTGCGGGCGGTGGGGACGCATGCGGAGTTGTGGGGGGTGGCGGGGTATCCGGGGGTGTTCGGGGAGGGGGATCAGATCGGCGTGGGGGTGGAGGAGGTACGGGGTGCGGAGGGATCGGGGAGGGGCTTGCGTGGAGCGCCTCGGGGTGGAGAAGGCGGGGCGGGTTGATGTCGGGCGGGGCGAAGCAGGCGAGCGGACGGCGCGGGCCAATGCCGAACGAGGGCAATCGGGTTGATGGTCGTAACGCCCCTCGGCGCCGCCCACGCTTCCTCCACCGTCGGCCACAGCAACCCCCGCCCCACGACACCACAGCCCTCTCCCGCCGCGGCCTCCGCTTCCTGCGTGCCCGTCGGCCGGTGCTGGTCCGGCTCGCCGCCTGGTCCGTGCTGGAAACCGGGCAGACCTTCCTCGTCGGGTATGGACTCGCCCGCGCACTGGACGCCGGGTTCCTCGTCGGGCGAGGTGGTGTCGGGCTCGCGTGGCTCGGGGTGGCAGGCGTCGGGGTCGTCGTCGGGGCGTTCGGGACCGGGCGGGTCTATCGCGGTGTCGCCGACCTCGTCGAACCGCTCCGGGATCTGCTGGTCGCACGCGTCGTCGCACGCGGGGTGCGAAAGGCGGACGGCGGGGCGTTGTCCAGCCTGACCCAGCAGGTGGAGCTGGCCCGGGACACCTTCGCGGGGCTGGTGATGGTGTCCCGGTCGTTCGTGTTCACCGCGGTGGGTGCGCTGGCGGGGCTCTTCTCGCTCGACCCGCTGCTGCTTCTCGTCGTGGCGCCGCCGCTGGTCGCCGGGGTGTGCCTGTTCACAGCGACGCTGCGTCCGCTGGCCCGCCGACAGGAGACCTTCCTCCTCGCCGACGAGGCACTCGCCGACCGGCTGGGCACCGTCTGCCCCGGCCTGCGGGACATCACGGCGGCCGGCGCCGGGGAACGGGTCGCCGTCGACACCGGACACCTCGTCGACGCCGAACTGCGCGCCGCCCGCGCCCTGGCCCGCTGGGGCGTCCTGCGGGTCGCGGCCCTGGCGATCGGCGGCCAGCTGCCGATCGTGCTGCTCCTCGCCACCGCCCCCTGGCTCCTCGGCCACGGCGTCACCCCGGGCGCCCTGGTCGGCGCCCTCGCCTACGTCACCCAGTCCCTGCTCCCCGCCCTCCAGAACCTGGTCCACGGCCTGGGCACCAGCGGCTCCCGCCTGGCGGTGGTCCTGCGCCGCCTGGCTCCACCGTCTCCCTCCGGATCTCCACCCACGGTCCTCCACCTCGCCGCCCCACCGCCGGACGACCCCGCCCTCCCCCGAGGCACCCGCCTGGCCGTCGTAGACACGGGCGGCACTCCGACCACCGTCACTCACCCAGCCTCGCAACCGGCCGGCGAACCCGCACCCCCCGACACCAACCCCCCAGCCCTCTCCCTGACCTCCGTAACCTTCGCCTACGGCCCAGCCAGCGCCCCCGTCCTCCGCGACCTCACCCTCGCCCTCCCCCAAGGCGCCCACCTGGCCGTCGTAGGCCCAAGTGGCATCGGGAAATCCACGCTCACCGCTCTCGCCGCCGGACTCCTGAAACCCGGACACGGCACGATCCGGATGTACGGGCGGCCGGTGTCCGAGACAGTCGCCCAGCGTGTGCTAATCCCCCAGGAGGCGTACGTCTTCAGTGGGACCATCGCCGACAATCTGAGCCACCTACGACCGGACCCCGTACCCGAAGCGGAGCTGCTCGCCGCGGCCGAAGCCGTCGGACTCGCCCCGCTGCTCGAAACCCTCGGCGGGCCCGACTCCCCCGTCGACCCGGCCGCGCTCTCCGCCGGCGAGCGCCAGCTGATCGCCCTCACCCGGGCCTACCTCTCCCACGCCCCCCTCGCCCTCCTCGACGAAGCCACCTGCCACCTCGACCCGGAAGCGGAGGAACGCGCCGAGCGCGCCTTCGCCCGGCGGGAGCGGAGCGGTGCCGCGCTGGTCGTCGTCGCGCATCGGATCAGTTCCGCGCGCCGAGCCCACCGCGTGCTCGTCATGGACGGGCAGGACACCGCGCTCGGTACGCACGGCGATTTGCTCCGTCGCTCTCCGCTCTATCGGGAGCTGGTCGGCAGTTGGTCGTCAGAGCCAGCCCTCGCCCTGGGAGATACGGATCGCGTCGATGCGGTTGCGGGCTCCGGTCTTGCGGGTGATGGCCGCCATGTAGTTGCGCACGGTCCCGTGGGACAGGTGCAGGCTCCCGGCGATCTCCGCGACGGAGGCCCCCTCGGCGGCCAGGGTTAACACGCTCAGCTCGCGACGCGTCAACGGCATCTCCGCCGCCTTGAGGAATCCGAAGCCCAGGGAATCGTCAACGAAACGTTTCCCCTCCGCGACGCGCCGGATGGCGTACACCAGCCGGTCCGGTGGGCTCGCCTTGTCGACGTAGCCGATCGCGCCCTCCTCCAGCGCGCGTTTCAGCAGGCCGGGGCGGTGCGCGGTGGCCAGGACGAGGAGGCGGGGCGGGGTCGGGCCGATCCCACGCGGGCCGAGTTCGCCCAGTGGCGGGATTCCGTACGCCTCGTCGCAGTCGAGGTCCGCCGCGCAGACGTCCGGCCGGACGGACCGGACGCGACCGGGTGCCGTGCGCCACGGGGTGTCCCAGACCCCGAGGCCGGGTTCGCGGCGGAGCCACTCCGCGAGGACCGATCTCACCAGACACGCGTCGTGCACCAGAAGTAGCCGGATCACTGCCGTCCCCTCAGCTAGCCGTTCGCCGGTTCCACGGTGGTTACACGGGTGCCCCATTGTTCGCGACCGCGACCGCGCGCGGGCCCGGAGTTCCGGCCAACAGGGTGCGCGGGGGCGCACGCGAGGCGCTCGTACGCTGCCGCGCGCTTCGATTCGGGGGGTATACGAAAGGAGCCTCGGGGTACGAGCGCGCGCTTGCCCACCGGGGAACGAACTCGCTCGCCGTGCGCGTCGGGCCCCCAGGGTGGAGCCTGATCACTGAGACCGCGCGGCCGTACGAGGAGGTGGTCGGCGTGTCGGACGGGCAGGCTCCGGTGGTCGCCGGGGCGCCGGTCGGGCGGCCGATGCTGTCTCTCGCGCTGGCCTCGATGATGGACGCCGTCCACGCGCACTCGGGTGCGGTGTATCTGCTGACGCCCGAGGAGCCGGTGCTGGAGATGGCGGTGATGGCCGGGCTGCCCCGCGCCTTCGCGGCGCCCTGGGAGCGGGTCGGGCTGAGCGCGCCGATCCCGGTCGCCGAGGCGGTGCGCGAGCGGCGGCTGATCTGGGTCGGCGGCGAGGAGGACATGGCCCGCCGCTATCCGCGCATCGCGGTCGTGCTGCCGTACCCCTTCGCCCTGGCCGCCGTGCCGATCGCGACGGAGTCGACGGTCTACGGCTCGGTGTTCGTGACCTGGCCCGGTTCGCATCCGCCGGTCCTCTCCGACCGGGACCGCGGCCTGCTCATCACCGCCTGCGACCGGCTCGCGCTGCGATTGGAGCGTGCCGTCGAGGAGCGGCGTCCGGTGCGCGCGGAGCCCGATCTGCTGGCCACCGGTCCCGCGACGAGTGTGGCCGGGACGCTGGGCACGGTCGAGGCGGCGCGGATGGTGGCCCGGCTGCCGTACGGGCTGTGTTCGCTGGATCTGCACGGGCGGGTCGGCTTCGCGAACGCGGCGGCCGGGGAGCTGCTCGGCATGTCGGCGAGCCGGCTGCTGGGCACGCAGTTGTGGGCGGCGGTGCCCTGGCTCAACGACCCGGTGTACGAGGACCGTTACCGGGCCGCGCTGCTCAGTCAGCAGGTCACGTCGTTCGTGGCGCTGCGGCCGCCGGGCGAGTGGCTGTCGTTCCGGCTGTACCCGAACACGACCGGGCTGAGCGTACGGATCAGCCGGGCGCGGGCGGTGACGGAGCTGAGCCGGGCGGCACCGCGGCCGGGCGAGGGGCCGTCGCGGCTGGTGACCATCTCGCAGGTGCTGAGCCTGGCGGGGGCGCTGACCGAGGCGGTCGGGGTGGACGACGTGGTGCAGCTGATCGCGGACGAGGTCGCCCCGGCGGTGGGCGGTCAGGCGCTGGTGGTGCTCGGTTCGCAGGGTGGGCGGCTGCATGTGCTGGGGCACCACGGCTATCCGGACCCCCATGTCGTGGAGCGTTTCGACGGGATGGCGCTGACCGAGTCGACGCCGGGGACGGCCGCGCTGAACAGCGGTGTGCCCGCGTTCTTCGACTCCCGGCAGGAGCTGGAACGGCTGTATCCGAACCGGCACGCGACCCCGGACGGCTTCGCGGCCTGGGCGTATCTGCCGCTGATCGCGTCCGGACGCCCGGTCGGCACCTGTGTGTTGGCCTACGGCGAGCCGCATGCCTTCCCCGCCGACGAGCGGGCCGTGCTGACGAGTCTGGGCGGCCTGATCGCCCAGGCGCTGGAGCGCGCCCTGCTCTACGACGCGAAGAACCAGCTGGCCCACGGCCTGCAGGAGGCGCTGCTCCCGCACTCACTGCCGCCGCTGCCGGGCATCGAGGCCGCCGCCCGCTATCTGCCGGCCACTCAGGGCATGGAGATCGGCGGCGACTTCTACGACCTGGTGGCTTCCGAGGGACTCGCCGCCGTGATCGGTGACGTACAGGGCCACAACGTGACCGCGGCCGGGTTGATGGGGCAGATCCGGACCGCCGTCCGCGCGTACACGACCGTGGGGCAGGCACCGGAAGAGGTCATGCGCAGCACCAACAGGCTGCTGATCGACCTCGGTTCAGAACTCTTCGCGAGCTGTCTGTATCTACGGCTCGATCCCGCGCGCGGTACGGCCGTGATGGCGCGGGCCGGGCATCCGCCGCCGTTGCTGCGCCGGCCGGACGGGCGGGTGCGGGTGCTGGACCTGGCGGGTGGTCCGCTGCTGGGCATCGACGCGGACGCCGTCTATCCGACGACGGAGGTCGATCTCGCGCCCGGTTCCGTGCTCGCCCTCTACACCGACGGGCTCATCGAGTCACCCGGCGTCGACATCGAGGACGCCCTGGCCGAACTGGGCCAACGCCTCGCGGCGGCAGGGGACTTGCCGCTGGAGGAGATCGCCGACGAACTGGTGCGGCACAGTGCCGCCGCACAGGAGCGGATCGACGACGTGGCACTGCTTCTGCTGCGGGCCCGGGAGCCGGGACCGGTGTAACTGCCGTACAACGCAGGGCGGTCCGGCCCTCCCGCCGGAGGGCCGGACCGATCCACCGCCGACCTGATGGAAGGGGTCGGATCAGTGGTTCGAGGTGAGCGACGAACCGTCGTCGGCCCCGGTGCCGGTGTCCTGGCCGGTGCCGCTCTGGTCCTCGCCGGTGCCGCTGGCGTCGGTCGCGCTCGGGTCGACGGCGCCGGACTGGTCACCGGTGCCGTCGGTCGCGTTCGGGTCCACGGCGCCGGACTGGTCGCCCGTGCCGTCGGTGGCCGACGGGTCGGCCGCGGTCGCCGACGGGTCCGCCGTGGCGGTGTCGCCCGCACCGGCACCCGCGCCCGCGTCGCCGAGGGTGGCGCCGGTCGCGGTGAGCGCGGCGGTGACCGGCTGGAAGAAGGTCTCGCCGCCGGCGGTGCAGTCGCCGCTGCCGCCGGAGGTGAGGCCGACCGCGCCGCCGTCCTGGGTGAAGAGCGAGCCGCCGCTGTCACCCGCCTCGGCGCAGACGTCCGTCTGGATGAGGCCGTTGACGGTGTCGACACCGTTGGGGTCGGTCTCGCTCTGGAAGTTGACCGTCGCGTCGAGCCCGGTGACCGTGCCGTCGTGCAGACCGGTGGTGGAGCCCATCCGGAAGACCTGGGTGCCGACCGTGGCGTCCTCGGCCTGGGTGATCTGGACCGTCTGGCCGTTGCCCACGTTGACGTCGCTCGTGGTCTGCGTCGCCGGGTCGTCGTACTTCACGAGGGAGAAGTCGCTCACCGGGAAGGTGGCCTGGTCGACCGTGGCGATCGGCTGGCCGTCCTGCGAGTCGGACCACTGCTTCGCCGCGACGCCGCAGTGTCCGGCGGTCAGGAAGGCGGGGGTGCCGTCGCTCGCGGTGACGTTGAACCCGAGGGAGCAGCGGACGCCGCCCTGGTCGGTCTGGGCGAAGATGGCATCGCCGCCGGAGACCAGCGTCTTGAAGGAGCCGCCGGTCTTCTTGACGGTGGCCATGTCGGTGCCGAGGCTCTTGACCGTCGAGAGCACGGTGTCCCACTTGGAGCCGGTGACGGTGCTGTCGGCGAGGACCTGGATCTTGTTGGTCTTCGGGTCGACCGACCAGGCGGTGCCGGGGACGGTGGCCTTGGTCTTCAACACCTGGGCGGCGGCGGTGAGTTCGGCGGTGCTGTTCTGCACCTTGCGCACCTTGGCGCCGGCCTTCTCGGCCTGCACGACCACGTTGTCGTTGCTGCCGGAGATCACGTTGACGACGAGCTGCTGGGTGGCGCTGTCGTAGTAGGACCCGGCGAAGGCGTCACCCAGCAGTCCGGCGAGCTGCGAGGAGAGGTCGGAGGCGCCCGTCGCCTTGAGGGTCTTGGGGGTGGCGGCGCCTGCCGAATTGTCCTGGGACGCGTTGGCGTTCGGGAGCAGGATCGCCGCCGCTCCGAGAGCCGCGACACCGCCAACCGCTATCGCTGCCTTGCGCTTCGGAATTCGCTTGTGACTCAAACTGCTCGACCTCCTGGGGACCGGGGTCTGTGCCGCCGGGGCGGCGGCTTATGGGGGCGCCTGGATGCCCGTTGATACGCACGTGTCACGTGGGCCGTTCAATTCCGTTTCCCAACTTCCTTTGCGAAACCGCGAATCGGCCATGTGCAAGCCCTGACCCGGCGGGGGTACGAAGGGGCTGCGAGCCAGTGCGCACAGTGCCCCGGCCCCGGTCCGCCCGACGCGTGGCGAGCGGGCGGATGTCTTGATCGAATCGGTGCCGCTCAAACCTGCCCGCGCACCGGACCGGTTGAGCCACTCCCGGCACACTCCCCGAACCGACACGGAACGCGATCGGTCGACAACGGTCCGTCGAGAACAGCGGACGGAATCCTCGCTTCAGGGAATCTGCACAGCGCGTACCCAACCAAGTCACCGGACGCGACGGATCTGCACATGCACACACCCCCGGAAACGCCTTTGGTGGGGAGTGCCCCATTCCGCTTCGGCCCCGCAAGCCCTCGCGCGGAACGATGCCGTGCAGCGTGTGAAGAAGTCGCCGACACCTCGTGCCCACGCCTGCACGGTTCGGGACTCCTGAGGCTCAAGTGCCCTGGTGGGACGGGAGTTTGATTGGCTGCGTCCACCCGCACCGTGCTTTGATCCATCGCACCGCAGGAGCCACGAGGGCTCCGGAAACGGCGCCCGGCGCCTGCGGTCGCGGCCGTCGTCTGTCCCCAGAGGGGGCCGCTCCCCCCTTGTGAATATCCATATGAAGGGAAGTTCCCCCATGAACTCCACCCCCCAGGTTGAGACCGTCGAGATCTCCGACGCCGAGCTCGACAACGTCTCCGGCGGTCTGTCCGTGAACGCGCTCGGCACCGTCACCGGCCTGGTCGACGGCATTGCCCCGGTTTCCGGCCTGGTCGACACCGTCGTCGGCACCGTCGAGGGTGTCACCGGCCTCAACGTGACCCCGGTCACGAACCTGGTCGCCGGTCTCTGATCGCACCTTGTTTGACCGAGTCCCGGAGCCGTTTCCCGGCTCCGGGATTTCGGGTGCCGTAAAAGATCTCTCCCACAGGTGAGGGAAGTCCCGTGCAGTTCCGCCAACAGGCCCTCGCCAAGCTCCAGTCGCCCGAAGAGCTGGATCTTCCGGTGCGCTTCGCGCGTCCGCAGGGCTGGCTCGTGCTCTCCGTGACGGTGGTCGTGGTGGCCGCCGCGTCCGTGTGGGCGGTGACCGGTTCGGTGGCGTCGACCGTCGGCGCGTCCGCCATCCTCACGCACGGGGAGGGCAGTTACATCCTGCAGAGCCCCGTGGCCGGCCAGGTCACCGCCGTTCTCGCGCAGGAAGGCGAACGGCTGCCCGCCAACTCCCCTGTCCTGAAGGTCCGTACGAGCGACGGCGACTCCGTCGTGCGCACGGTCGCCGCGGGCCGCATCACCGCGCTCGCCGCCACCATCGGCCAGATCATCCAGACCGGCGCGAACGTCGCCGCCGTGGAGAGGGTCGAGCACGCCACCGACCCGCTGTACGCGACGGTGTACGTGCCCGCCGAGAACGCGGCCTCCATTCCCGCGAACGCCGCCGTCGACCTGACCGTCTCCTCCGTGCCGACGCAGACGTACGGCGTGCTGCGCGGCCAGGTGAAGGCGGTGGACCGGTCCGCCCAGTCGGCGCAGCAGATCTCCGCGTTCCTCGGGGACAGCCAGCTCGGCGAGCAGTTCACCAAGAAGGGCAGGCCGGTGGCCCTGCTGGTGAAGCTCGACAAGTCGGCGCGGACGAAGAGCGGTTACAAGTGGTCGTCCCAGGACGGACCCCCCTTCGCCCTCACCTCCATGACCATGGCCTCGGCCTCGATCCGGCTGGCCGATCAGCGTCCCCTCGATTGGCTGCTGCCGTGAGCCCCGCGCAGGACACCCGTTCACGCCGCCGGTCCGCCCCGCCGAAACGCCCGGTCCCCAAAGGCCGCGTGAAGACGGTCCGCACCCCGACCGTCCTCCAGATGGAGGCCGTCGAATGCGGCGCGGCCTCCCTCGCGATGGTCCTCGGCCACTACGGCCGCCACGTCCCGCTGGAGGAACTCCGCATCGCCTGCGGCGTCTCCCGGGACGGCTCCCGCGCCAGCAACCTCCTCAAGGCGGCGCGCAGTTACGGCCTCACGGCCAAGGGCATGCAGATGGACACGGCCGCCCTCGCCGAAGTCCGCTCCCCCGCCGTCCTGTTCTGGGAGTTCAACCACTACGTCGTCTACGACGGCATGGGGCGCCGCTTCGGCCGCCGCGGGGTGTACATCAACGACCCCGGCAAGGGTCGCCGGTTCGTGCCCATGGAGGACTTCGACTCCAGCTTCACCGGTGTCGTCCTCGTCATGGAACCGGGCGACGGCTTCGAGAAGGGCGGCCGCAAGCCGGGCGTCCTCGGCGCGATGCCGGCCCGGCTGCGCGGCACCGCGGGCACGATGCCCGCCGCCGTCCTGGCGAGCCTGCTGCTGGTGGCGGTCGGTGCGGCGATGCCCGCACTCAGCCGGACCTACATCGACATGTTCCTGATAGGCGGTCAGACGTCGTTGCTGGGCGTCCTGTTCGCGTCGATGGGCACGTGCGTCCTGCTCACACTGGCGCTGACCTGGCTGCAACAGGCGAACCTGCTGCACGGCCGCATCATCTCCTCCACCCTCTCCAGCGCCCGCTTCCTGCGCCATCTGCTGCGGCTGCCGGTGACGTTCTTCTCCCAGCGCAGCCCGGCCGACCTGGTGCAGCGCCTCCAGTCGAACGACGCCGTCGCCGAGACCCTGGCCCGCGACCTCTCGGCGGCGGGCGTGGACGCGGTGGTCGTGGTGCTCTACGCGTTCCTCCTCTATACGTACGACCCCCAACTCACCTATGTGGGCATAGGTGTTGCCCTGCTGAACGTGGTGGCGATGCGGGTCGTCGTCCGGCTGCGCGCGACCCGGACGGCGAAGCTCCGCGCGGACAGCGCACGGCTCACCAACACGGCCTACACCGGGCTCCAGTTGATCGAGACGATGAAGGCGACCGGCGGTGAGGACGGCTACTTCCGCAAGTGGGCCGGACAGCACGCCACCACGCTGGAGGAGCAGCAGCGGCTCGGTGTGCCGAGCGCCTGGCTGGGCGTGGTCGCCCCGACGCTCGCCTCGCTCAACAGCGCGCTGATCCTGTGGATCGGCGGTATGCGCGCGGTCGAAGGGCACATCTCCGTAGGCCTGTTGGTCGCCTTCCAGGCGCTGGTGACCCGTTTCACCGCGCCGATCACCCGGCTCAACGGCGTCGCGGGCCGCATCCAGGACTTCGCGGCCGACGTGGCCCGCCTCAAGGACGTCGAGAACTTCCAGGCCGATCCCCTCTACTCCCGTGCGGGCGGCGCCGATTCGACCCGCCGACTGCAAGGTCACGTCGAGCTGGAGAACATCACCTTCGGCTACAGCCCGCTCGACAAGCCCCTGCTCACCGGCTTCGACCTCACGGTCGGCCCGGGTCAGCAGGTGGCGCTGGTCGGCGGCTCCGGCAGCGGCAAGTCCACGGTGTCCAGACTGATTTCGGGTCTCTACACGCCCTGGGAGGGCGTGATCCGCATCGACAACCACCGCCTTGAGGACATCCCGCGCGGCGCCCTCGCCGCCTCCGTCTCCTTCGTCGACCAGGACGTCTTCCTCTTCGAGGGCTCGGTCCGCGACAACGTGGCGCTGTGGGACCCGTCGATCCCGGACGAGGCCGTGGAGGACGCGCTGCGCGACGCGGCCCTGTACGACGTGGTGATGCGGCGGCCCGGCGGCATCCACAGCCGGGTCGAGCAGGACGGCCGCAACTTCTCCGGCGGACAGCGGCAACGCCTGGAGATCGCAAGGGCGTTGGTGCGCCGCCCCAGCATCCTGGTCCTCGACGAGGTGACGAGCGCCCTGGACGCGGAGACCGAGCTGGTCGTGATGGACAACCTGCGCAAGCGCGGCTGCGCCTGTGTGGTGATCGCGCACCGGCTCAGCACCGTGCGCGACAGCGACGAGATCGTCGTCCTCGAACACGGGACGATCGTGGAACGCGGGCGGCACGACGCCCTGGTGGCGGCCGGCGGCGCGTACGCCACGCTGGTCAAGGAGCGCTGAGATGACGTCCGTTCACGAGGGCGACCTGGTCCTCGGCGCGCTGGGAAACCTGGGCACGCCGATCGACTGCGCCGGGTCCAACCGCCTCGACCTCGAAGGCCCGCAGGTGCTGTGGCTGGTCGCGTCGGGCGCCATCGACCTCTTCGCGGTGGACGCCGTACAGCAGGGCCACTGGCACCACCTCGGCCGACTGGAGGCGGGCTCGCTGTTGCTCGGCCCGGTCACCGGCCCCCAACACACCCTGGTGGCCCGCCCGTTGCGCGACTGCGTGGTGCACCGCATCAACCTGCGTGAGCTGTACCAGCCCGCGAACACCCAGACGTGGTCGTACGACGAGTACGGCAACCCCCAGTACGTGCCCCCGACTTCGAGCCCGCTCGAATACGCTCTCGCCCTCGGTGTCGGCCGCGGCCTCTCCATCCTCTTCCAGGCGCCGATGGCCACCGAACGGGCCGCCGCGCCCACCGACGACGACGTCTTCTGGATGCAAGTCCCGCCGGGCAGCGTGCAGTACGGCTCGATGTACGACGCGGAGGCCGCCGCCGATCTGCTGATGGACCCGGGTGTCTGGCAGGGCATGGTCGACCAGCAGTACCGGCTGCTGTCCACGCTGGACAAGTGGATCGAGCAGCTGGAGCGCACCCACGAGACGCGAACCGCCGCCGGTATCAAGGCCGGTGAGGCGGTGCGCGCACAGGCCGACCGGACGCTGCTGGCGTCGATCGGCAAGTCCTCGGCCCGGCGCACGACGGCCGCGGATGCCGACGCGTCGTACGCCGCCTGCAAGTTGGTGGCCGAGGCGGCCGGCATCACCCTCGCCGAGCCCTCCCAGAGCGGCAGCGAGAGCGACCGGCTCGATCCGGTCGAGCGCATCGCCCTCGCCTCCCGGGTCCGGGTGCGGGCCGTACGGCTCGACGGGCGCTGGTGGCGGGACAACGTCGGCCCGCTGGTCGGCCATCGGGCGTTGTCCGGGGCGCCGGTCGCACTGCTCTGGCGGCGCGGCGGCTATGTCGCCGTACACCCGGCGACCGGCCGCGAGACGCCGATCGAGAAGGCGAACGCGGAGGAGTTCGAGCCGCGTGCGGTGATGTTCTACCGTCCGCTGCCCGAGCGGCGGTTGAGTCCGTTCAGGCTGTTGCGCTTCAGCATGCAGGGCACCGGCAGCGACCTCACGAACCTCCTCATCAGCGGACTGGTGACGGTCGCCATCGGGGCACTCGTCCCGATCGCGACGGGCAAGGTGCTCGGCGAGTTCGTGCCGAAGGCCCAGACGAACCTGATCGTCCAGGTCTGTGTGGCCGTGATGATCACGAGTGTGGTGGCGGCGGCTTTCATGCTGCTGGAGAACCTCACGATCCTCCGCCTGGAGGGCCGTATAGAGGCGACGCTCCAACCGGCGGTCTGGGACCGCCTGTTGAGGCTGCCCACGAAGTTCTTCACCGAACGCTCGACGGGTGAGCTGGCGAGCGCGGCGATGGGCATCAGCTCGATCCGCCGTCTGCTGGCCGGAGTTGGACCGGTCGTCGCCCAGTCGGTGACGGTCGGCGCGATGAACCTGGGCCTGCTGTTCTGGTACAGCCCCTCGATGGCGCTCGCGGCGATCGGCATGCTCGTCGTGATCGCGGCCGTGTTCCTGGGCCTCGGCCTGTGGCAGGTGCGCTGGCAGCGCAAGCTGGTCGTCCTCAACAACAAGCTGAACAACCAGGCGTTCCAGACCCTGCGCGGCCTGCCGAAACTCCGTGTCGCGGCGGCCGAGAACTACGCCTACGCGGCCTGGGCCTCCGAGTTCGCGCGCAGCCGCGAGCTTCAACAGCGGGTCGGCCGGATCAAGAACCTCACCACGGTGATGGGCGCGGTGTATCTGCCGGTCTGCACCCTGCTGATGTTCATGCTCCTCGCGGGCCCGGCACGCGGCTCGATGTCGGCGTCCTCCTTCCTCACCTTCAACACCTCGGTGACGATGCTGCTGACCTCCGTCACCAGCCTCACCGGCGCCTTCGTCTCGGCGGTGTCCGCGCTCCCCCTCTTCGAGGAGATCAGGCCGGTCCTGGACGCGGCCCCCGAGGTCCGCACCGCGAGCACCCGCCCCGGCCAACTGTCCGGCGCGATAGAGGCTCGCCGGCTCTCCTTCCGCTACGCCGACGACGGCCCCCTCGTCCTCGACGACGTGTCCTTCAACATCCGCGCCGGCGAGTTCGTGGCGATCGTCGGCCCCAGCGGCTGCGGCAAGTCCACCCTGCTCCGCCTCCTCATCGGCTTCGACAAACCGGTCTCCGGCAGCGTCCTCTACGACGGCCAGGACCTCGGCGCCCTCGACCAGTCGGCGGTACGGCGGCAGTGCGGAGTGGTGCTCCAGCACGCGCAGCCGTTCACCGGTTCCATCCTGGACGTCATCTGCGGCACCGAACCGTTCACGCCGGAGGAGGCGATGGCGGCGGCCGAGATGGCGGGGCTCGCGGAGGACATCAAGCGGATGCCGATGGGCCTGCACACCATCGTCTCCGGCAGCGGCGCGGTCTCGGGCGGCCAACGTCAACGCCTCATGATCGCCCAGGCGTTGATCCGCCGACCGCGCATCCTCTTCTTCGACGAGGCGACCAGCGCGCTGGACAACGAGACCCAGCGGACGGTGATCGAGAGCACGAAAGCGCTCAACGCGACCCGGATCGTCATCGCCCACCGCCTCTCGACCGTGCTCGACGCCGATCGCGTGATCGTCATGGAGGACGGCAAGGTCGCCCAACAGGGGCCGCCCGCACAGCTGTTGGCGGACACGGGCGGCAGGTTGCACGAGCTGGTGCGGCGGCAGATGGCGTGACGGGACGGTCGGCGGGACGGGTCAGTCCAGGCCCGGCACGGGCGCGCCGGAGGGCACCCCGGCCGCCAAGTAACCGTCGTAGAACGCCTTCCAGGGCGCACCGGCCCCGGTGTGCGGCCCCGCTACGGCCTCACCGCGAGCCTTCGCGTCCAGCGCTGCCAGGCAGACCTCCCAGCCGGCGCCGTTGCGGGACGCGGCGTCCGCGACGCTCAGAACGTTGGTGAGCGTGAAGCGGGTGCGCTTCTCCTCGACCTCCTCCAGGTCGAAGTGCAGCTCGTCGTCGCCCCATGCGAAGGACAGGTGCCGGGGTGCGTCGACGGCGATGACCCGGCCGGTCGACTCGGGCATGTTGGGGTCGCCGCTGAAGGTGACCGTCCCACCGGAGCGCAGATCGAACTCGGCCCGCGAGGGGAACCATAGGGCCAGCTCGTCGGGGTCGGTCACGAACTGCCAGACGCGGTCGAGGGGTTGGTCGTAGGTTCGGCTGAAACGGACGGCGGGGCGGCCGTCGTCCAGGGTCAGATACGTGCCGGTGAGGTCGACGGACATGGCGGATCAGTCCTTCGGAGTGAGGTGTGCGGTGTCGTCCTCCGACGTCTCGTCGAGGCGCTGCCCCAACCGGTCCAGGCTGCGGTTCCACAGCTCGCGGTAGGGGGCGAGCCAGGTGTCGAGCTCGGCGATCGGAGCCGGGTCGAGGGCATAGACACGGCGTTGCGCGTCCTGCCGTACGCGGACCAGGCCCGCGTCACGCAGCACCCGCAGATGCTTCGACGTGCTGGGCTGGCTCAGGCCGCAGGCCTCCACGATCTCGCCGACGGGCCGGGGCCGCTCCAGGAGCAGGCCGACGATGGCCCGCCGATGGGGATCGGCGAGGGCGGTCCAAAGCGAGGCGTCGGACATGACCCCAATATGCCTCTGTGGTTATATGCCGGTCAAGGCATGCGCGGCGTTCAGGAAACCGGGTGGCCGTACCCCGCGACACCCTCGTGGTCCACCCCGTGCGCCGCCCAGCTGTACAGATGCAGATCGAGCCCGTCCGGGTCGTTGAAGACCAGCAGCCAGCCGATCGAGGCCTCGATCACCGGCGAGTGCGGCACACCGAGGGTGTCGAGATGCGCGGCCCACGCCTCCACGTCAGCCCGGTCCCGGACCGCGAAGCTGACCGGGTCGAAGCCCTGACAGCCTTGCGCCGCCTGGGAGTTGACGCGCAGGCAGAGCATCGAGTCACCGAGTCCCGGGACCTCCCCCGCCACCCCGCGCACGACTCCGTCCTCGTCCTGGAACTCGTACGTGACCTTGAAACCGAGGACGCGGCCGTACCAGTCGCGTGAGCGGTCGAGATCGGTGACGGGCATCTTCACGTGGTGGATTCCGGCGAGCTCCGGCATGGCTCTCACGCTCCTCGCTCATTTCGCCGCAGTAAGACTGCGCCGATTTCCTCTAGACTCCTCCCCATGCCCGACCCCGTCAACCAGAAGAGGCCGTACCGCTCACCCAAGCGCGCCGAGGCGGCGGCGACGACCCGCGCCCGCATCCGGGAGGCCGCCACCGGGCTCTTCACCGAGAAGGGATACACGGGCACCCGGATGAAGGAGGTCGCGGCGTTGGCCGGTGTCGGCGAGCGCACGCTGTACGACGCCTTCCCGACCAAGGCCGCCCTCTTCGGGCACACCCTGGGCGTCGCGATCGCCGGCGACGAGGAGCCGGTCGCCGTCCCGGAGCGCCCCGAGACCCTGGCGATCCGGGACGAGCCCGACCCCGAGCGCGCGATCGGCCGTACCGTCGACCAGACGACCGACCTGCTGGAACGCGCCGGTGATCTGATCATGGTGACCGTCGAGGCGGCCGGCGCCGACCCGGACATGCGGGCGTCGGCGGACGCCGGTGCCGAGGCGACGTACGGCGTGCATCTCGCCCTGGCCACGGCACTTGAGGAGCGCGGAGCCCTGCGCCCGGGCCTCGACGCGGGCACCGCCGCCGACACGCTCTACGCCCTGGCGTCACCGCACATGCACCAACTCCTGCGCAGGCACCGGGGTTGGACCCAGGACGCCTACCGGGCATGGCTGCGGCGGGTGTTGATCACGGAGCTGCTCGCGCCTCACTGAGCGGCACCCTGCCAGAGCTCCGGCACCTCTCCCGCGCGGGTGTGCATCTGGGTCGCCAACACCCGTACGGCGGCCGCGAATTGCGCGGGGTTGCGCAGGAACTCCATGTGGATGCCGGGGAATTCGACCCACGGCACCCCGATCCGGCGGGCGATCTCGATCGACGGCCGCGCGTAGTACGTACCGCGATCCTCCGCGCCCGCCCCCAACACCACAGGAAACGGGGCCGACTTGAGCGCGGTCTCGTCGGGCCGGAAGGCGGCGAAGCCGGGCCACTCCGTGCCGAAGAGGTGGTCCTGGTTGCCGAGGAACCGCTTCCAGAGGTCGGCCGGCCAGCGGTACATCCCCTCGCCGCGGGTCGTCTCCGCGAACCGGCGGCCGGCCGCGGGCGCCCCGCCCTGCTCGTACAGCGCTGCCAGTTCGGCGAAGAAGCCGCGGCCGGGGCCGCCGTCGGGCAGGACGTTCACAGCGGGCGGTTCATGGGCGATGAGGCCCGCCATCACCTCCGGGTGCAGCGCGGCCAATGTGAGGCCAATGATCGCGCCGCCGCTGTTGCCGAAGACCAGCGCCCGCCCGCCTGCCAGTCCGTCGACGAGCGCGCGGGCGTCGGCCGCCTGCACGGCGAGGTCCATCGGCGTCCGTGACCTGCCGGAACTCCGCGAGTTGCCGCGTCGGTCGTACGAGATCACCATGAATGCGTCGGAAAGGGTCTCGGCGACGCCGTCGTAGTAGCCGGCGTCTCCCCCGGCCCCGCTGATCATCAACAGCGCCGGGCCGGTGCCGCGTGCCTCGTAGTACAGCCCGGCCCCGTCGACCTCGAACACGCCACTGTGCATGCCTGCTCCCCGTCTTCTGCGAAACGTTGCCGTTTCGCAGAAAGTGGTCTAGTCTCCGATGTGTACGAAACCGTTTCGTTTACGTTTTGGTAAACCCCGAACGACTTCCCTGGAGTGGTTCCCGATGTCCCAGAAGACATTGACCGAAGACACCCGGTCGGGTGCCGGAGAGGCGCAGTCCGCGTCCTCCAACAAGCGGTGGTGGATCCTCGCGATCGTCGCCGTCGCGCAGCTGATGGTGGTCCTCGACGCCACCATCGTGAACATCGCCCTGCCGTCGGCCCAGAAGGACCTCGGCTTCTCCGACGGCAACCGGCAGTGGATCGTCACCGCGTACGCCCTGGCGTTCGCCTCCCTGCTGCTGCTCGGCGGCCGTATCGCCGACCTGTTCGGCCGGAAGACCGCCTTCCTCGCCGGTGTCGTCGGATTCGCCGCCGCCTCCGCGCTCGGCGGCGCCGCCACCAGCTTCGAGATGCTGGTCACCGCACGCGCCCTCCAGGGCGTCGCGGGCGCGCTGCTCGCACCGGCCGCCCTCTCCCTGCTCAACACGACGTTCACCGACGCCCGCGAACGCGCCCGGGCCTTCAGCGTCTACGGCGCCATCGCCGGCGCCGGCGGTGCGGTGGGCCTGCTGCTCGGCGGCGTGCTGACCGACGCCTTCGACTGGCGCTGGACGCTCTACGTGAACGTCGCCATCGCGTTCGTCGCCTTCGCGGGCGGCTGGGTCCTGCTCAGCAACCACCGTGACGCCGCGGGCTCCAAGCTGGACGTGCCGGGCACGGTCCTGGTCGCCGGTGGTCTGTTCTCCGTCGTCTACGGCTTCTCCAACGCCGAGACGCACGACTGGAGTTCGCCGCAGACCTGGGGCTTCCTGATCGCGGGCGGGGTGCTGCTCGCCGCCTTCGCCTGGTGGCAGAACCGCGCCGCGCACCCGCTGCTGCCGCTGCGCATCCTGCTCGACCGCAACCGGGGCGCCTCGTTCCTCGCCGTGCTGATCACCGGTGCGGGCATGTTCGGTGTATTCCTCTTCCTCACCTACTACCTGCAGCTGAACCTGGGCTTCAGCCCCACCAAGACCGGTGTCGCGTTCCTGCCGATGATCGGCGCCCTGATGGTCATGGCGCAGCTCGGCACCACGATGCTCGTGCCGCGGCTCGGCCCGAAGGTGGTCATTCCGCTGGGCTTCGCCATCGCCATGGTCGGCATGGCCTGGCTGACCGGCATCGGGACCACCTCGTCCTACGCGACCCACGTGCTGCCGCAGCTGATCGTGATCGGCGCGGGTCTCGGCATGGTGATGCCGCCGGCGATGCAGCTCGCCACGGGCGGTGTGGCCGCCGAGGACGCGGGTGTCGCCTCGGCGACGGTCAACGCCATGCAGCAGGTGGGCGGTTCGATCGGTACGGCGCTGCTGAACACGCTGGCCGCGAGCGCCGCGACCGACTACCTGGCCGGGAAGGACGCGCGCAGCAAGCTGGTCCAGGCGCAGGCGACGATCGAGAGCTACACCACCGCGTTCTGGTGGTCGGCGGGCTTCTTCGCCGCGGGCGCGGTGATCGCGCTGGTGCTCTACCGCCGCGGGGTTCCGCAGCAGGACGCGGACGCCGCACCGGTCGTCCACATGTGATCGGTCCCGTCCGAACCTGAGCCGCACAGACCGAGGGGCCGCCGTCCGCAGGGAGACGGCGGCCCCTCTTCACTGTCCTACTGACAGAAAGTCAACCTTTCTGACCGAAGTTCACCATGTCGAGTGAACCAGATCTTGCGAACGGCGTGTCGGGGATGCTCGGGGCTCCTCCGGGGTAACTACCGAGACCGAATGCGCCCTCGTGCCGAGGTGGAGCGGCCATGACAGCGGAAGCGGACGAACGCGACAGCCCCGCGGCCAACTCCTGTGCCCGTACGCGGTCCGGGGGCCCCTTCACGGTGGTCGAGGTCTCGGGCGAGATCGACATGGCGACGGCCGACTTCGTCGTGGAACATCTGGACGCCGCGACCTCGGTCGACGAGCCCGACGTGCTGGTGGATCTGCGGCCCGTCGAGTTCTTCGACTGCTCGGGGCTGCGGGTGCTGTGCCGGGCCGAGCGGCGGGCCAGGGAGCGCGGCGGGCGACTGCGGGTCGTCTCCGACGGGCCGCGCATCGACCGGCTGTTGCGTGCCTCGGGGTTGCTCGGCCGTTTTCCGCCGCTCCGGGTACTGCCCGCGCAGGCGGAGAAGCCGCAACGATGACAGGGGCCGGCACGGGCGACCCCACACCGCCCGGCCGACCCCTGGTTGCGGGACCGCGGTACTCCGCGACAGGGGCACGCACTCCCCAGCTACGGACCCTCCCTGTTGCTCACGGAGACCCTGCGACCCCGGTCTCTCAGAACGTGAAGACGCCTCCGTATCCGTAGGAGTCCTTCACGCACTCGTTGGAGAAGACGCGCTCGTAGGAGACGCGTCTGCCCTGCCAGACACCGTCGACCGTGACGACGACGGGGCGGTAGAGCTTGTTGCAGAGCACGTCGTCCCGGGCCGTCAGGGCGTCGAAGTCGCCCCCGATGCCGCGCAGTTCGGCGCAGGCCTGGGCGGCGGCCGGGTGGGTGCCGGAGGCGGTGGGCGCGCAGGTGAGGGTCACCGCGCGTTCCGGTGTGGCGAAGGCGGCGTCATTGCCGTGACCCATGGTGAGCACCAGGGCCGAGGGGGCGTAGAGCGCGGCCGGGCCGGCTCCGTGGGCGGCGAGGGCGGACCCGGTCAGGGGTCCGCAGACGGCGGTGGCCGTCAGCCCCAGGGTCGCTGCCCAGCGCGCGGTGTTCCGCATTGTGTGCATCCTTCCGCTCGATACGAACCGATCACGAACCGATCGGTTCGAGGAGGTGCCGGTCCCGCTCGGTCGGTGCCGGACCGGCGGGCGCCACTCTGCCGAGTCCGTCGCGGAAACTCACATCCCACCCACAGGTTTCAGTAACCTTGCGTGTTGAATCAGTGGCGTGAAGTAACAGAATCCGATCGCATCGAGCCCGGAACTGCGCGGTTCTTGATCGCCGAACCAGGTCGGATGGCCGGTTTACCCCTGCTCGCCAATCGGCCTGAAACAGTCCCGAAACATTCCGTTTCAGCTCTCGGCGCACTCCGCCGCAGCCCCTTGCGTTCGCTCTGCTTGCGCGTAATCGTCATTACATGATTACGACAGAGCAGCAGGAGAAGCTTCGCGGCTGGTTCACCGGCCGTCTGCCCGACGACCTGTTCGAGGAGTTGGTCGAGGTCACGGTCGACCGCGAGGAGGTCACCGTCATCGGCCGCATCCCCGCACCCAAGCTCGCCGAGAGCGTCTCGGATGCCGAGAGGGAGTCGGCCGTCCAGGGCCGCGTCCAGGAGTTCCGCGAGCGCACCCGGGAGACCCGGATCGCCCTCGCGCGCGAGGCCGAGCACCGGTTCCGCAGGAAGGTCTCGTGGGGTGTGGAGTGCGCCGGGGAACGCTCCCTGTTCACGCACATCGCCGCACCCGTGATGACCCGGCTGCGCCAGCCCGAGCGCCAGGTCCTCGACACCCTCATCGCCGCCGGCGTGGCCCGCAGCCGCAGCGACGCGCTCGCCTGGTGCGTCCGTCTCGTCCAGCGCCACACCGACGACTGGCTCAGCGAACTGCGCGACTCCCTCGAACACGTCCAACGGGTCCGCGCCCAGGGCCCCGACGCCGAACCGGAGGACGCCCCGGCAGAAAACGAGTAACTACAGGGTGGACGATTCCTCCACCCACGGCACGGAAGATGGATGAACCGTCCTCTGGTGCGGGTGTTGCGGCCCGCCATAACGTCGGCAGACACCCTGAGGACGGCATCCGCTCACTCCGCCCACCCCGCGCGCGTGACGCCCGTCCCCACCGCCACCGCGCTACAACGCGCTCCACCGCCGTCCCCCGCTGGAGCCCCCTTGTCCCCCTCGTCCGAGCAGCCCGCCCCCTCCCCCGCCGCGCCGAGCCAGTCCCTGACCGAGGTCGAGACCTACGGCGTCGAGCGCATCCCCGACGCGGACCGCACCGCCACCCCGCTCGACCTGTTCCGGGTCGCGTTCGGCGGCGCCAACACCTTCTCCACCTGCGTCCTCGGCGCCTTCCCGATCCTGTTCGGCCTCTCCTTCTGGCAGGGCCTCGCGGCCACGCTCCTCGGAGTAGTCGTCGGCGCCCTCATCCTCTGCCCGATGGCGGTGTTCGGCCCGGTCAACGGCACGAACAACGCGGTCGCCTCCTCCGCGCACCTGGGCGTGCACGGCCGGGTCGTCGGCTCCTTCCTGTCCCTCCTCACGGCCGTCGCGTTCTTCTCCATCTCGGTGTGGAGCTCCGGCGACGCCCTGGTCGGCGGCGCACACCGCCTCTTCGGCCTGGAGCAGACCACGCTCTCCTACGTCGTCGCGTACGCGCTGTTCGCCGTGCTCGTCCTCGCGGTGTGCGTCTACGGCTTCCGGTTCATGCTGTTCGTCAACAAGATCGCCGTGATGTCCGCGACGGTCCTGTTCCTGCTCGGCGCGATCGCCTTCGCCGTTCTCCCGGGCTTCCGCAGGTGTGGTGTGACGCTGCACTGACTGTGTGACCTGGGGTTTTCTCTAACATCTCTGGGGCTGTCGTGGTTGTTGCGACACGTTGCACATGAGATCGGAGGAGACCCTTGCGGGCCTTTCCTGTACAACTTCCATCCGGTGTCCGGTACTGGACGGTGATGGATGACGACCTGGCCGTGGTTCCGGAGGCGGATGCGTTTCTTCGGCACGTGCGTTTCGGCCGGGATCAGGCCGAGTTGACGACCCGTACGTACGCGGGGCACATAGCGCTGTATCTGCGGTGGTGCATACGGACGGGCCGGGACTGGCGGGTGGCGGCCGAGGAGTTGGGGCTGTTCGTCGTCTGGCTGAAGTTCGGATCGAAGCAGATCACCGGCGTCGAGCGTCCGTCGGGGAACGGGCTGGTGTATCCGGGGCCGGGGGCCGAGGCGGCGCGCGAGCCGGCCCGGATCAGGAACGTCCTCACGGGGGTGCGACAGTTCCTGCTGCACGGCATCACGGCGAAGGTGGTGCCCTCGCCGGTGATGGCCCAGCTCTATGAGGTGGCGGAGAACTGGGATCTGCCGGAACAGGCCCGCGGGGAGGAGCTGACTGGCTACCGGATGCGCCCGCGGCACCGGGTTCAGGTCCCGCGCAAGAAGGGCGAGAGGTCCACCGACCGCGAGATCGTGGAACTGTTCCTGGCCTGCCGCAATGCCCGCGACCGGTTCATCGTGCTGCTGCTCGGTCGGGCCGGACTACGCCCGGGAGGCGCCGCCGGCCTGCGCCGCGAGGACATGCACTTCATGCCGGACTCCACCGCGCTCGGCTGCCCGAAGAAGGGCTCTCACCTGCACACGCTCCGGCGGGACAATCCGAACGGAGCCTGGGCCAAACGGCAGTCGACTGCGGCGCCGGGCCGGTGGAAGCCCGTCGACCACCTGGTCGTGCTCGCCTACGACCAGTACGTGATGGAACGGATGGCACTGCCGCACGGACCGGACAGTGACTTCGTGCTGGTGAACCTGTTCGCCGAGCCGCTCGGTGCGCCGATGACTGCGGACAGCATCACTGAGTTGTTCGGGCGGTTGTCGAAGCGGGCAGGGCTGAGCCGGAACGTCACACCGCGGATGCTGCGGCGCGCGGCCGGCAGCAACCTCGCCGATGCGGGAGGCGGCCAGGACGAGATTGCCGCGCTGCTGGACCACGCGCGGCTGTCCAGTTCGGAGCCCTACCTGACACCGGCCCCGGACCGGCTGAGAGACGCAGTGAACGCCGTGCCCTCGCCCCGCGAGCTCACCGGCGGTGCCCGATGACCGGCCTGCTCGCCCCCGTGTTCACCGCTCCGGCTCCAGGGCCGAGCACTTCCGATGCCGAGTTGGCCGCCTTCCTCTGGTCGCTCATCAGCGAGGACTTCCTGACCGAGGCGGGCTGGAGCACCGTGCGCCGGGTCCTGACCCCGCCGGCCAGCCATCCCTCCATGGGCGGTCGGCGCTGTCCGGTGCCCAACTGCCAGTCGCCGGTGAAGGGCTTGAAGTTGTGCAGCACCTGCTCCTGGCGTCACCGCAATTCCGAGATGTCCATGGAGGAGTTCGTCAGGATTCCGCGGATCTCACGCCATCTGCACCTCGGCACCGGGACCTGCCGGGTCTCGGGATGCGAGCGTCCGTGGAACAACTCGGGAACGGAACCGGTCTGCCGCGCCCACCGATGGCAGAAGATCAAGCACGGCGGAACATTGGAGGAGTTCCTCGCCGACCCGACCGTCAAGGGTCTGCCCGGCCTGGGCGACTGCTCCGTGCTGGCCTGCAACCGCCAGGCCGTCAACGAAAGCGGCACGCGCCTGTGTCACCCTCACGGCAAGCAGCTGCCCGCGCTGCGTCGGCAGCCCGACTTTGATGAGGCACGGTGGTTGCGGACCGCGCCGTCGGGCAGCTTCGGTGTCGAGATCAGCTTCAGGGGCCTGCCCGATCTCGTCGTCGCTCAACTGTTGTTCGGACTCCAGCACCGCTGCCACCGTGGTGCCCGCACCGAGGCCGGCAACTTCCGCGCGCTGATCGACAAGACGATCCGTCCCTCGCTCGCCCAGCGTCTGGAAGACGTCCCTGACCCGGCGGCGAACAGCGAAGCGCTGATCCTGCTGAACCGGACCCGCATCTACGCGATCCGGGCCACGAAGACCCCCGAGGGCGAGTACGCCAAGGACGAATGGGACCTGGTGGCCTTCGGGCACCGCGGCACGCTGGTCTTCACCGTGGTGCACCAGCCTTGGCTTCGTGAGAGCGCCAAACGCTGGGCCCGCGACTACCTCTCCAAGGTCCGCTCCAAGAGCGTCGCTTCGCATGCCCAGCAGCACCTCCACGGTCTGGCCAAGCTCTCGGACACGTTGCACGCCCGGCCGGACCGTGGCCTGGACAAGGCCGCGTTGTCCCGCGCCGACATCGAGAACTTCCTGAACAGGATGTCGTTCCTCGATGCCAACGGCCGGATGACCACCCTCACGCGCATCAGCTACGTCCGCATGGCCCGCAACGTCCTCAGGCAGTGCCGGGCCATGGGACTGACCCGTCCCGAAGGGCTGATGGCCGGCCTTCCGGACGACTTCGTCATCACGCGCCTCGATGTCCCCAGGCCGCCAGAGCCTTCGGAGGAAGGCCAGGATCTGCCCGGCGAAGTGATGCGCCAACTCTGCGCTCACCTGGACGCCTTTGAGGCGATGACCTGCTACGAAGTGCGGCTGAGCGTCGAGTTGCTGATGGACACTGGCCGCAGGCCCGAGGAGATCTGTCGCCTGGACCTCAGCTGCCTCACCCGCGACAGCCAGGACAAGCCCGTCCTGCTCTACAACAACTGGAAAGAGCAGCGGATCGGACGTCAGCTCCCCATCCACGAACCGACCGCAGAGCTGATCATCGCGCAGCAGAAACGAGTACGTGAACGTTTTCCCGACCGCGCGCCGTCCGCGCTGGTTCTTCTGCCCTCACAGAGCCTGAACTTGCGCGGGGACCGCTCGATCGACTCCAACCACCTCAGTGCCATGCACCGCGAGTGGGTCGAGAGCCTTCCCGACTTCCACCTCGACGACGGCACCGTCTTCGACAAGGAGAAGATCTTCCCTTACGTCTACCGTCACTCTTTCGCCCAGCGCCACGCGGACGCCGGCGTCCCCATCGACGTCCTGGCCGAACTCATGGACCACGACAGCTACCAGACCACCCGGATCTACTACCGCGTCAAGGAAGTACGGCTGCGCGAGGCCGTCGAGCGCGTCACCGACATGCAGTTCGACCGCCACGGCACCCGCATCTGGGGCGCGGTCACCAGCGTCCTCGATGCCGAACGCACCCGCCGGGCCATCGGCGCGGTCGTCGTCCCCTTCGGCACCTGCTCCGAACCCTCCAACGTCGCCGCCGGCGGCGGAGCCTGCCCGCTCCGCTTCCGCTGCGTGGGCTGCGACCACTTCTCCACCGACGTCTCCTACCTCCCCGACCTGCGCACCTACCTCGACGGCCTACTGCGGCAGCGCGAGAAGCTGAGGTCGATGTCCGAGGCGGACGACTGGGCCCGCGCCGAGGCCACACCCTCCGACGCGGAGATCACCCGCATCCGCCGCCTGATCCAGCGCGTCAGCGAGGACATCGAGACGCTCACCGAGGCCGAACGCGCCGAGATCCAGAAAGCCTCTGCCACCGTCCGGCAGATGCGGCAGAACTTCCTCGGTATGCCCCGCATCCGCCAACCCCTGCCCGACCTCCGACCGGAGCGACCCTCATGACCGCACCCGCCCCCACCGTCCAAGCGATGATCGAGGGACGCCGTGCCGACACCGGACGACGGCGCCGACGCGTCCTGGCCGCCCTCGCCGACACCGCGAAGAAGGGCGCGGACATCAGCGTCACCGCCATCGCCCGGCAAGCGGGCGTCGATCGCACCTTCCTCTATCGCCACCGCGACCTCCTAGCCCAAATCCACGCCCAGGCCGCAGAACCGACCGCCACTCCCGGCGGCCATGGCCCCGCGGTCAGCCGCGCATCGCTCAAAGCCGACCTCGCGACCGCTGACGCGCGCGCAGCTCGCCTCGCCAGCCAGGTCCGCCGCCTTGAGCAGCGCCTCAGTGAAGTACTCGGTGACCAGGTCTGGCACGAGTCCGGCGTCGGAGGCCCCGAGGACAACGAACAGCTCAAGGCCCGGATCACCACGCTCGAACAGCACTTGATCGACCTGGAGTTGAAGCTCCAGGAGCGGGACGACGACCTCGCCGCCGCCCGCGCCGCCAACCGGGAACTCATGAGCCAGCTCAACCGATCGGACCCGCCAGGGTCACCCGGCTGACCATCCATTGGAAGGGCCGCCGTCACGGCCCGACCTGCACCTCGCGTGGCGGGGACTGGAAACGGAGCGTCAGCCACCGTGCCAGTCCCCGACCTTGCTGAGAAGCTGTTCGGCTCAGCGGCGGATATGGACCGTCACCTGGATGCCGCCGCCCAGAACTCCGGCGGTCGCGACGGCAACGCCCAAGGCCACCGGGCCCGCCAGCCCGATGACAGCCCCGGCTGCAACGCAGAGTGCACATAGAACCATCTGCGCCCACGCAAGGGAGTTCGGGCGCCGGTTCCTGCCCGCCGCTTCAGGTGCTGAGTCCTCATGCACCTGATCCTCCAGATCACCACCCCTTGGGGTACCTTCGATGTGCGACACGGAGCACGTCCTCTTTCTTCAATAGGCATGGTCAGACGGATACCGCCCCTGCGTACGAATGACGGGAAGCGCACCAGCGGAAGCCTGCCAGCAGCGCTGGGCGCTTCCCTTCGTCGTACGCAGGAGAGTTGCCAAAGTGCGAGGTCGATACGATCGGCCCCGCCTATGGCTCCGACAGTCTGCCACGAACACAAGGCCCCAACGAGTACCAGCCAGGCCTCTGACCTGCGAAGATGTCGCCTCATGTGTCAAGTTCCCACGGTTGCGCCATGGGAAAAATGGCTACCTCGGATCAGATTTCCCACCCCTCACTGTCGGGAATTCAACAGGGGAATCGATGGTCATACGGCATCGACCAGCGATGACCCGCGCAAGCGCTCTGGGAGGCCATCGGATTTTCCCTGTCCGGTTTCCCGGCAACTTTCATCAACTTTCGGGGCACTTCACGGAGTGACGAATACAAAAAACCGTGATGCAGATCACTCATTTGAGTCGTGTGGGACCCCAGATCCTTACGGCTGGCCATCATCGATCAGCTGAACGACTTGCGAGGAGACAGGAGTTGATGAGGCTCAGGCGGGCTCGTCCGTCTGCGACGGGGTCTGCGCCGCGATGACGGCGCGGGCGGTCTCCCCGTCCTGGCGGATCTGCTCGCGCTGGGTCTCCGCCTGCTGAGTCACGTGGTTATCCCACGACTGGAGCCCGTACTTGATGCCCGCCGCGACAGCGGTCGGCGTCGCGATGGTCGTGATGACCTCGACGATGTCCCCACTCACATGCGCATCGAGGGGGGCAACCTCGTCATTGAGCGGCTGGCTCTGCCCAAAGGCGTCTCCATGGGCATTTATGTTCGTCATGCCCAGCGAGGCTACCCACGCGTCCCGATCAGCGAGAGGACTTCCACACGGCCAAAGCAGATGGAACTGACGTCAACAACGAGCCTCCGTGCACCACATGTGTTGCGCGCGCTATGATCGTTCTGACTGCTTCTGAGCTGCGGAAACTCCCCCCGCACACTCGTGGCGCCCCGGAGAAACATCGGTGACTTCGACCCGTCGTACGCCGGTGTCTTCACGTCCTCGGCGGACGCGGCGACCCAGTCGCTGTTCTGGCCGTCGTTCATCGGCGCGGCCCTGATAGTGCTCTCCAACCCGGTGTCCTTCGGCGCGTTCCTCGGCGACTGGTCGCGTTACATCCCGGCGAACACCCCGCGCCGCAAGGTGGTCGGCGCCGCGTTCCTCTCCCAGATCGCGACCTTGCTGCCGTTCGTCTTCGGTCTGGCGACGGCCAGCATCATCGCCACGAAGGCCCCCAAGTACGTCGACCCGGCCGCCCCCGATTTCGTCGGCGGCCTCCTCGCGATCTCACCGAGCTGGTTCTTCCTGCCGGTCTGTCTGCTGGCCCTGATCGGCGGCATGTCGACGGGCACGACCTCGCTCTACGGCACCGGGCTCGACTTCTCGTCGGTGTTCCCCCGGCTGTCGCGGGTGCAGGCGACGTTCCTGGTCGGGGTGCTGTCCATCGCGTTCATCTTCATCGGCCGGTTCGGCCTCGACCTCGTACAGTCGATCTCCACCTTCGCCACGATGATCATCACCTGTACGACTCCGTGGATGGTCGTGATGATGCTGGGCTTCTACACCCGGCGCGGCTGGTACGACCCGGACGCGCTCCAGGTCTTCAACCGCCGTCAGCGCGGCGGGCGTTACTGGTTCGCGCACGGCTGGAACTGGCGCGGCATGACCGCCTGGTGGGTGGCCGCCGTCGTCGGTGTGCTGTTCACCAACATCCCGGGGCAGTTCGTCGGCCCGCTCGGCGACCTCGCCAACGGCGTCGACATCAGCCTCCCGCTCTCCCTCGCCGTGGCCGCCGTGCTGTTCCTGGGCCTGCTCCGGCTGTTCCCCGAACCTCGCGCCGCGTACGGCCCGGAGGGCGCGCGGCTGGCCCGTACCGTCGAGGTCCCGGTGCCGCCGATCACGGGCCCCGGGGCGGAAATCGAGGTGCCTACCGTGGCCGCCGAGGCCGGCTGATGCCGGCCTGGATCGACCTGTCGGTGCCCGTGGTCACCGGGATGCCTGTCTATCCCGGTGACCCGGCCGTCGAGGTCTCGGTCGCCCTGCGCGCACCCCGGGACGGCGTCAACGTCCTTCGGCTGCACATGGGTTCGCAGTCGGGCACACATGTCGACGCCCCCTACCACGTGGACGACGCGTGGCCCCGCCTCGACGAGCTCCCCCTGGAACGCTTCGGCGGACACGCGGTGGTGGCCGACGTACGGGGGCTGCCGGACCGTGCGCCGATCACCCCCGCGCTACTGGCACCCGCGCTGCGGGAATTGAGGCCGGGGTCCCTCTTTCTGCTGGCCACGGGCTGGTCGGCGTACTGGGGCACCGATCACTACCTCGCCCACCCGTGGCTCACCCCGGAGGCGGCCGAGGCGCTCGTCGCGGCCGGGGTCCGTACGGTCGCGGTCGACGCGCTCAGTGTCGACCCGACGCCCGAACCCGGCGATGGGACAGCCGACTTGGGCCTGCCCGCGCACCGGGTGCTGTGCGGTGCGGGCGGGGTGATCGCCGAGAACCTCACGGGTCTGGAGCAGTTGGTGGATGTTCCGGACGTGGAGGTGTTCCTGTTCCCGCTCCGGCTGCCGGGGGCCGACGGTGCGCCGGTGCGGGCCGTGGCGCGGGCGGTCTGATCGGCTCCCGAAGGTCGTTGTCAGACCTGGCGGTTACGTTGGGACCATGACTCGATTCGTGATGGTGGCAGGGGCGTGGCTCGGTGCGTGGGCGTGGGACGAGGTGGTGCCGGAGCTGCGCGCGTCCGGGCACGAGGTGCATGCGCTGACCCTGTCCGGGTTGGCGGAGAAGCAGGGGGTTCCGGCCGGGCAGCAGACGCATGTCCAGGACATCGTCGACGAGGTCGAGCGGCTCGATCTGCGGGACGTCGTCCTGGTCGGACACAGTTACTCAGGTGTGCCCGTCGGCCAGGCCGCGGAGCGGATCGGCGACCGGCTGACGCGGGTGGTGTTCGTCGATTCGGGCCTGCCGGTCGACGGGGAGTCGGCCCTGGACGGCTTCGCGAGCGACCACGTCAGGAAGTCCCTCGCCGAGAACGGCGGAGTCTGGCCGACCCCGGACCCGGAGGACTTCGCCGGCCAGGACCTCACGGACGAGCAGATCACCCGCATGGTCACCGACGGCACCCCGCACCCGGGTGCCACGCTCACCGAACCGGCGGTCCTGGCCCGCCCGTTGGCCGACCTCCCGGCCACCTACGTCAAGTGCCTGCTCGACGGCCACGAGTTGCCGACCCCCGCGGACGAACTGGTCGCGAGCGGGCGCTGGGAGCTGGTCCGGATGAACACGGGCCACTGGCCGATGTTCTCGCAACCCCGTGAACTCGCCCGCGTCCTGCGGGAGTCGGCCGCCCGCTCCTCCTGACCCCCTCATCAAGGATCCGCATGTCCCCCACGAAGAACGTCCTGGCCGTCGTCCCGCCCCACATGGGCGGCCGCAAGGCGGGAGCCGGTCTCGCGACGCTGCTGCCCGACGGGGTGGACGTCACCGTCGTCGAGACCGTCGACGAGGACCCACGAGCCCTGCGCGCGGCGCACGTCGTCATCACCGCGCTCTCCCCGGTGACCGCCGAACACCTCGCCGCTGCCCCGGAGTTGGAGCTGGTGCAGTGCGCGAGTCACGGCTTCGACTACGTCGACCTGGAGGCCGCCCGCGCCCAGGGGGTGGTCGTCTGCACCATCGGTTCCAGCGGCGCCGAGGCGCAGAACGTGGCCGAGCAGACCTTCGCCCTGATGCTGGCCCTGGCCAAGCAGCTCGTCCCCGCGCACACCGCACTCGTCGAGGGCGACTGGGCACTCCCCCGCCTCCAGCGCTCCCTGACCGAGCTGTCCGGCAAGACGCTCGGCATCGTCGGACTGGGCGCCATCGGACAGCAAGTCGCCCGCAGGGCAGCCGCGTTCGACATGACCGTCGTCCACGCCGGCCGACGCCCCGTCCCCGAGGAGACGACCGCGAGGCTCGGCGGGGCGAGGCACGTCCCGCTCGACGAGTTGCTGCGCCTCTCCGACTACGTCACCCTGCACGTGCCGCTCACCGCCGAGACCCGGCATCTCCTGAACGGGGAGCGGCTCGCGCTGCTCAAGCCCACCGCGTTCGTGATCAACACCGCGCGGGGCGCCCTGATCGACCAGGACGCCCTCGCGGACGCTCTCGAATCGGGCGGCCTCGCGGGTGCGGGGCTGGACGTGTTCGACCCCGAACCGCCCACCCCCGCCCTGCGGTTGCTCAAGGCCCCGAACGTGGTGCTCTCGCCGCACGTCGGTGGCGTGACCCGGGAGACGGTGCTCCGGATCGCGCTGGCCGCCGTACAGAATGCCGCCGGGTACCTGACCGGCAAGTCGCCGGGGGATGTGGTCAGTTGAGCCGGTCCGCGATCTTCGCGGGGCGGGGTGACGGGGCTCCCGTGCCGGCGATCGACAGCGAACCGGGGCTGGCCGTCACCGCGTCGGTCAGCCAGCGCTGTGCGGTGGAGCCGTCGCGGACCTTGAGGACGATGTCGGCGCCCGGGTCCTCGCCGGCCGAGGTGAGGGCGAGTTGCGAGTTCCAGCGGGGCAGTAACTCGCCCTGCACGGTGAGGTCGTAGCGGACGTCGTCGGCACGCTCGGTCTTCGCGTCGGCGCAGGCGCCGAGGACGACGACACCGGCGTCCGCGTGCGAGTCCAGGCACAGCCCCGGGCTCGCCACACTGCGCAACAGCCCGTCGGTGTCGTACGACCACTCCTGGGCCTCGACGGAGGAGCAGGCGGCCAGGACGGTACTGGCTCCGGCCTTCGCGGTGCCGCGGATGTCGAGGCAGAGGTCGGCGGCGGTGTTGTGCAGCCGCGTCCGCTGGGGTGTGGCGGGGAGCCGGGCGGTGCCGGGTGCCGATGACGAGACGTGTCCTGAGCCGCTGTTGGTGGTGCTGGAGGCGACGGGATCGGCGGTGCCGCCGCTGTGGTCCGGCCACAGGACGACGGCGGACACCGTCGCGAGGACCCCGGCGCTGATCAGGCCGACGCCGACGAAGAACGAGCGGGACGACCGGGCCGACCGGGCCGACCGGGCCGCGTCCACGAGACGGCGGCCGGGTGCGGGGAGCCGGGACAGCATCCGGTGCCGCCCCGTGCTGCCGCCGGTGTGCCCGCCGCCGTGCCGGACGGCGGTCCTGGTCCGTGGGTCGCGGCCGGCGCGGCCGGGCCGTGATTCCAGGTAGGGGCGGGCGCCCCAGCCGAGCACGGCCTCGGCGAGGAGGACGCCCAGCCCGCCTTCGAAATAGCTGAGTTGTTCGGCGGCGAAACGGCAGTAGCGGCACTGGGCGAGATGCTGCTGGACATCCGGCAGCAGTGCGCCGCCGCGCCGAATCGGGACGTCGAGGAGGCGGTTGTAGAAGCGGCAATCCTGGGTCGGCGCGAGTTCCCGGTGGGCGCGTACACAGCCTTGCCGGAATTTTTCGTGCGCCTGCTGGAGAGCGGCCGACGCGGTGTCGGTATCCATGCCGAGCAGGGCCGCCGGCACGGTTATCGACTCGGCCTCGACCTCGGTGTGCCACAGCAGACACTGGGCGAACGGCGGAAGCGTCTGGAAAGACCGCTCGGCGAGCTTGCGATTTTCCGCCGTCATCGACTTCGCGGCCCGCATCGCGCGGCCCCCGGAGGGATTCCCCAGGTCCGGAAGAACACTGGCTATTCGCTCTTCCGCGGACCACTCCCGGATCGTGTCGCGGACGGTCAGCAGCAGCCGGGGCCGCAGGGCCACGCCGTGTTCGCCGAACGTCAGCCGGTCGAACACCTGGTGGAAAGCGGCTGCCGCGGCCATCGCGGGGATGGCACCCTCGGCGGCGAGACAGACGCCCGCGTAATCCTGGACCGGCCGCCAGTGCCGCGCCATCAGCAGCGCGACGGAATGAGCGGCCTCGCCCTCCGGACGGCCCCGCAGCCGGGCGGCCAGGGTCTCGTCGGATTCCTCGGGGGCACCGCCGTCCGGCGGCGGGTAAGGAGGACGAGGGGGATGCGGGATGGACACGGAGTGGATTCCTCGGATTCGGTTCATCAACAGGTCAATGAGCCCCGGGCATTAGCCCCCGCGCGGGTGTTTCACCCTTGCACAACCCACCCAACCCAACAAGGCACTTGGGTAACTTCCACATCATTGAAAGAAAGTCAGATGCGGTGACAACTCGGTTCACTTGCACCGGCTTTCGATTTTCCATGCGCCCCGTGTGAACCATGCGCACACACCGGTGCGTCACGCACGCTCCCGGCCCACGGCTCACCGCGGTCCACTGGTCTCGGCCCTTCTCGGAGGCCACGCGCTGGACGGCGGCTCTCCCGCGCCAAACGGCCGCCGACCTTGCTCCTCCCGCCCTCGGTCGGCGGCCCCGAGGGCGGGGGCGGCCCACCCCCGCCCTCCCTTCCTCCAGCCACGGCTCATCGGGCCACGGGCCGGCCGATGCCGTCGAGTTCGGCGATCGCGTCGTCGGGCAGCACCAGATCCGCGGCGGCGATGTTGTCCCGCAGATGCGCGCGGGACGAGGTCCCCGGGATCAGGACAGTGGTCGCCGAACGTCGCAACAGCCAAGCCAGCGCGACCTGTTGGGGCGAGGCGTCGAGCCGGGCGGCGACGTCGGTGAGGGTCCGCGACTGCAGCGGGGTGAAGCCGCCGAGCGGGAAGTAGGCGGCGAACGCGATGTTCTCCGCGGCGCACCGCTCGACGAGGGCGTCGTCCTGCCGGTTGGCCAGGTTGTACAGGTTCTGCACGGTGACGACCGGGGCGATGGCCTGCGCCTCGGTCAGCTGGGCGGCGGAGACCGTGCTCAGCCCGAGGTGCCGGATCAGCCCGGCCTTCCGCAGTTCGGCCAGCGCCCCGAACTTCTCCCCGACCGACTCCTCGTCGGCGCCGTCCTGGGTGCCGAGCCGCAGGTTCACCACGTCGAGCGCGTCGAGCCCGAGGTTGCGAAGGTTGTCGTACACCTGTGCCTTGAGGTCCTCGGGGTGCCGGGACACGATCCAACTGCCGTCGAGGCCGCGCCGGGCGCCGACCTTGGTCACGATGTGCAGGTCGTCCGGGTACGGGTGCAGGGCCTCCCTGATGATCTCGTTGACGACGACGGGTCCGTAGAAATCACTGGTGTCGATGTGCGTGATCCCCCGCTCGACGGCCTCCCGGAGGACGGCCACCGCTTCGGTGCGGTCCTTCGGGGGGCCGAAGACGTGGGGGCCCGCGAGCTGCATGGCGCCGTATCCCATGCGGGTGAGGGTGAGGTCCGGGGCGAGGGTGAGGGTGCCGCCGGAGACGGTGTCGGCCATGATGTCGCGCCTTTCACATGGGAGGGGTGGACGGTTCGGTCCTGCCACCGACTGTGCGCCTGTCCCGGCCCGGCAGGCAGTACCCGGATGTTCCTGGTAGTGACAGGGACACGCACCTCCGGGGATTCGGATCTACGGTGGTGGGTGTGGACAGCAAGAACGCGCTCGGGGAGTTTCTGCGGGCCCGCCGGGAGCGGGTCCGGCCCGAGGACGTGGGGCTGAGCGGCGGCGGGCTGCGGCGGGTGCCGGGGCTGCGCCGGGAAGAGGTCGCCCTGCTGGCCGGCATCAGCTCCGACTACTACCTGCGGCTGGAACAGGGCCGCGACCGCAACCCGTCCGCGCAGGTGCTGGAGGCGCTGGCCCGGGTACTGCGCCTGGACACCTCCGCGACCGCCCATCTCCTGAGCCTCGCACAGCCCGAGCGGCCGGCCGTGTCCCGCAGGCGGGTCCGGCGCCCCGAGGCGGTACCGACGAGCGTCCGCGAACTGCTCGACACGTGGTCCGGTCACCCGGCATACGTCCAGAACCGTTTCACGGACTGCCTCGCGGCCAACGCGCTGTGCCGGGCGCTGTCCCCGAACTACACACCGGGCGTGAACCTGCTGCGCGCTGTCTTCCTCGACCCCGCCGAGCGCGAACTCCGGCGCGACTGGGAGGAGTTGACCGCCGAGGGCGTGGCGACCCTGCGCGGCCACATCGGCCCCGACGTCGACGAACCCCGGCTGGTGGAGCTGGTGGGCGAGCTGTCCGTGCGCAGCGACCGCTTCCGGCTCCTCTGGAGCCGCCACGAGGTACGGCCCATGCTCGGCCGGACCAGCCTCCTCACCCACCCGCTCGTCGGCGACTTCGAACTCCGGTCGAACAAGTTCGAGATCCCCGGCACGAACGCACTGAGCATGGTCGTCTTCCACGCCGAGCCGGGCAGCCGCAGCGCGGAACTCCTGGGCCTGCTGGGCAGCTTGACGGCATCCGGCCCGACACCCTGGCGGGAGGATTCCCGGGCCGCGTCCGACGAGACGCCCCCGGAGGGAAACCTGCGGGCGGCGAACGGCGAGCCCTCCCGCCGGGACGACCGGCGAGACACATCCAGCGAGACGCCTCCTGAGTGAAACCCTCGGGCGGCCAACAGCACGATCCCCCGACGGAACGATTCACAGGCCGCGTCCGACGAGACGCCCCCGGAAGGAAACCTGTCGGCGGCAAGCGGCGAGCCCTCCCACCACGCCGACCGACGAGACACGTCCGGCGAGACGCCTCCTGAGAGAAACCCGCGGGCGGCGTCGGGCGCGGCACCCTGGCGGGAGGATTCCCGGGCCGCATCCGGCGCGACGCCCCTGAGTGAAACCCGCGGGCGGCGTCGGGCGCGGCACCCTGGCGGGAGGATTCCCGGGCCGCATCCGGCGCGACGCCCTCAGGGGGACCCCTGCGGGCAGCAAGCGGCGAGACGCGTCCGGCCCAGACGCCCCGCCAGGGCGACAACCGGGCCGTGGCCGACGAAGCGCCCTTGCGGGAGACCCCGTTGGAGCGCGACGAGATCGCCCGCCTCGACGAGGACCGAGGGCCGAGGACCGCTGGACAACAACCCGCCTGTGGGACTGACTTGCCCGTCAGATCTGCCAGGAACGCAGGCGGTCCGCCGCGCCGTAGACATCCGTCTTGCCGGAGATGAGATCGCGGGCGAGGTCGACGAGGGCGCCGTAGGGCGGGTCGATGCCGACGCCGCTGACGAACATGTAGGCGACCGCCGTGGCGCAGGCGAAGCGGGCGTTGGCCGAGGGCAGGGGCTTGAGCAGGGCGAGGGTGTGCAGCAGGGCCGTGGCCCGCCAGGCCGGGTCGGAGTCGACGCCGAGGCGGGGCGGGTCGACGCGATGCCGGGCGACGGCGGCGACTAACGCCGAGAAGTCGTTGATGGTGGGCTGGTCCGGCAGGACTTCCTCATGACGCTGGAGCAGCCAGGGCACGTCGATATGGATGACGGGGATGACGGGCATGCGTCAGGCGACCCGCCCCTCGCCCTTGGCCGCGGGTTCGTCGTCGGGGAACGCGGCGGCGAACTCGTCGGCGTGCGTGGCGAAGAACCGGCGGAACGCCTCGGCTCCCTCCTGCAGCGCCCGGTGCCGAGCTATGTCGGCCGCGGCCGCCTCCCGCACGAGCGCCTTCATCGAGGTACCGCGCTCCTTGGCGATCTGCCGCAGGTCCTCAAGCTCGCGCTCGCTGAACTCCACGTTGAGAGCTGGCATACGAACACGGTACCGCTCGGGTACTTACCCGTAAATACCACCAGGTCAAGAGCTACGCCCGACGGTACCGAACGGGTCTCACCTCCATGTCCGAATCCCGCCGGTACCGGCCGCGGTTCCGGAGCAGACTGATCCCCATGAACACCATCTACACCCTCACCGACAGCCCCCTGGGCAAGCTGCTCCTGACCGGCGAGAAGTCACCGGCCGGCACCACTCTCACGTCCCTGACCATGCCGGACCACCCGACCGTCCCCGCCGACCGGCAACGCGACGACGAGGCCTTCACCGAGGCCACCCGCCAACTGTCCGCGTACTTCGCCGGACACCTGACCCGCTTCGAACTCCCCCTCGCCGTCGAGGGAACGGAGTTCCAGCAGCGGATCTGGCAGGCCCTGGACGAGATCCCGTACGGCACCACGACGACCTACGGCGCCCTCGCCGAGCGCCTGGACGTACCGCGCGCCGAAATCAGGGCACTGGGCGCGGCCCTGGGCGCCAACCCACTACTCCTGGTGCGCCCGTGTCATCGAGTGATCGGGGCGGACGGCTCGATGCGCGGTTATGCCGGCGGGGTCGAACGCAAGGTACAACTCCTCACCCACGAGGGCGCGTTGCAGCCGATGCTCGGCTGACGAACGACGAGAACAAGGAGGGAGGGGCAATCATGGACAGCACCAACTGGTCAGCTCTGGCAGAGGAGTTGGACCTCTACGGCAGCGCACCGACCGCCCAACTGCTCACACCCGCAGAGTGCCGCGACCTGACCGCGCTGTACGAGAAGCCGGAACTGTTCCGCACCACGGTGGACATGGCCCGCCACCGCTTCGGCTCCGGCGAGTACCGCTACTTCACGCACGACCTCCCCGCACCGATCGCCGCCCTGCGCGCCGCGCTCTACCCACGCCTGCTGCCGATCGCCCGGGACTGGGCGGCCCGCCTCGGCCGCCCGGCCCCCTGGCCGGACGACCTGGACGAGTGGCTGGCCCTCTGCCACGCCTCCGGCCAGGACCGTTCGGCCCAGATCCTGCTCCGCTACGGCGAGGGCGACTGGAACGCCCTCCACCGCGACGTCTTCGGCGAGTTGGTCTTCCCACTCCAGGTGGTGATCGGCCTGGATGAATACGGCACCGACTACACGGGCGGCGAGTTCCTGATGGTCGAACAACGCCCTCGCGCCCAGTCCCGAGCCACCGCGACCCCACTCCAGCAGGGCCACGGCCTGGTGTTCACAACTCGCGACCGACCGGTCCGATCGAAGCGCGGCTGGTCGTCCGGCCCCATGCGACACGGGGTGAGCACCGTACGCTCCGGCAGGCGACACGCGTTGGGCTTGGTGTTCCACGACGCCGCCTGAAAACCTGGGGAGGCTCAACACCTTAGGGGCGCGGGGAACTGCGCGACCAGCCCCCACCGACCCGCAGCCAACGACCGGCCCCAACTCACCCCGCGGCTTCCTCCAACTCCAGCTCAGACATGGGCAAGGCATGCGGATTACCGGACGGCCCGTGGTGTCGCCGCACGCCAAGACAAGCAACCGCACCACCCAACAGCACAGCAACGGCAACATAGACGGCGGGCCCCATCGCATGGACGAACCCATGCCCGAACACCTCCCCACCCAACACCCGCATCCGCTCGGCAACACCACGCGGAACCCCACCCGGCGCACCCCCTCGCGGCCCCGCACCGACGCCAGACTCCGCCTTGGAGAACCCGGCAACGAAGGACTCCCGGTAAGCAGAAGGGAGTTGACCAGCCCGACCCCGCGCCTGCGAGGTCAAAGAAGACGCCAGCTGAGCCTGAAGCACCGCCCCGATCACCGCCCCGGCCAACACCGACCCGACCTGCCGAAGCGCATTGGTGACACCGGACGCGGCCCCGGCAAGCCGAGGCGGAACATTCCGCATGACCTCCGTGGCCATCGGCGCGAACGTACAGCCGACCCCCAACCCCGTGAGGAACAACGGAAACGCGATGGTCAACCACCCCGTACCGACATCCGCGACACCGACGACCCAGACCAGCCCACCCGCCCAGGCCGACAGCCCGCCCATCAGAATGAACTTGCCCCCGACCTTGTCCGCGAGCGCCCCCGCAGGCCCGGCCATGACGAACGACCCGAGCGCCACCGGCAACAGCACAAGCCCCGCCTTCTGCGCACTGAACCCGAGCACGGACTGCAGATAGATCGTCAGCGTCAGGAACATCCCGACCACGCCGAACGACACGGTGACGCCGACGAAGTTGATGAGGCTGAAGTTCCGGTCCCGGAAGAGCGAGAACGGGACCAACGGCTCACCGTTCTGCTGGCCGCGCTCATGGACCAGGAACCCGGCGAAGAGCACGACGGCCGCGCCGAACAGGCTCCAGATCCACGCGTTCCAGTCGTACCGCTGTCCCTCGGTCAGCCCAAACGCCAGGCAGAACAGGGCAGTTGAGGCAAGACCGACGCCGAGGGTGTCGAAGCGGCGCCGTACCGTACGCCCGGCACCCGGGATGATCGCCATGGTGAGCACGAGCACCAGCGCCCCGATCGGCAGGTTGACGAAGAAGATCCAGCGCCAGGACAGATGGGTGATCAGCACCCCGCCGAGGATCGGCCCGAGCGCACCGGACACCCCCGCCACCGCACCCCAGATCCCCATCGCGACACCACGCCGGTCGGCCGGGAACACCTCGGCGATGATCGACAGGGTCTGCGGCATGAGCAGGGCCGCACCCAACCCCTGCACCGCACGGAACCCGATGAGTTGGGCGGGATCCTGCGCAAGCCCGCAGGCGAGGCTGGCCAGGGTGAAGACGGTGACTCCGGCGGCGAACAGGTTCCGTTTGCCGCGCAGATCACCGAGGCGCCCGCCGGTGATCAACAGGACGGCCAGCGCCAGCGTGTAGGCGTTGACGATCCACAGGATCTCGTCCAGGGACGCGCCGAGGTCCTCGCCGAGCTGAGGGATCGCGATGTTCACGATCGTCAGGTCGAGGAGGGTCATGAAGAACCCGAGCGAGAGCGTGATGAGGATCGCCCAGGGATTGCCGTGCCACTTCTTGAACACGATGCCGACTCCTTACATCCGAACTGCCGAACATCCGGCTACGCGTCCGACCGCACGCCGGACTCGCGTTCAAGAGGCCGACCGCCCAACAGGTGTGACACGGCGCCCGTTTCCCGAGACGTACGTCACATTCACACCCTCGGCTGTCACATTCCGACCCCCGCCGGCCCTCGCAGTAGTGAGCACGCCACTGGGGAGGCGCATACATGTCCGAGATTTCCGGGATCGCTGTCACCGACGAGGCGACCACTGTCTTCATGGACCATCGGGAGCTGCTGTTCGGCCTCGTCTACAACATGCTGGGCAGCGTCGCCGACACCGACGACGTCCTCCAGGAGACCTGGCTCTCCTGGACGTCACGCGCCCGGCGCTCCCCGCTCGACACGATCACCAACCAGCGCGCCTATCTCGTCCGCATCGCCGTCAACCACGCGCTCCAGCGCCGCGCCACGATCACCCGCCGCCGCGAGACGTACGTAGGCCCCTGGCTCCCGGAGCCGTTGGTCGACCAGCCCGCCGACGACGATCCCGTGGACCCCGCCCTGCGCGCCGAGTCCGTGTCGCTGGCCATGCTGGTCGTCCTGGAGTCGCTGTCCCCGCTGGAGCGCGCGGTCTTCGTCCTCAACGAGGTGTTCGGCTACGCCCACACCGAGATCGCGGACATCATCGACCGCACCCCGGCCGCCGTACGACAGCTCGCGCACCGGGCGCGGGCGCATGTGCACGCGCGGCGGCCGCTGTACGAGGCGCATCCCCGGGTTCGGCGGGAGGCGACCGAGCGGTTCGTGCGGGCCGCGATCGGCGGGGACATCGCCTCGCTGATGGAGATCCTCGCGCCGGACGTGACCGTCTGGACCGACAGCGGCGGCAACCGCAAACCGGCCGGACTGCGCCCGGTGCACGGGCGGGACAAGGCCGTCCGCCTCATCAACTCCTTCGCGAGCCGCCGCCGCGGCCCGCAGGACCTGGAGCTGCGCTACCGCCGCGTCAACGGCGACGACGCGGCCGTGCTGTTCGACGGCGACTCCCCGTACGCGGTGATGGTCATGGACCTCACGCCCGAGGGCGACCAGGTCTCCGGGGTCTACATCGTCACCAACCCCGAGAAGCTCACGCACGTGCACAGGGACGAGGAGGAGGACCAGTGACCACCACTCCCGCCCCCTCGCGGGGCGAACGCGTCGCCGACTGGTTCGACGGCCGCCTCGGCATCCACACCCTCGCCAAGCAGTATCTGCGCAAGGTGTTCCCGGACCACTGGTCGTTCCTGCTGGGCGAGATCTGCCTGTACAGCTTCGTGGTGCTGATCCTGACGGGCATCTACCTCACCCTGTTCTTCCACCCGTCGATGAACGAGGTGACGTACCACGGGAGTTACGTCCCCCTCAACGGCATCCGCATGTCCGACGCCTACGCCTCGACGCTGCACCTCAGCTTCGACGTACGCGGCGGGCTGCTGGTCCGGCAGTTGCACCACTGGGCGGCGCTGGTGTTCATCGGCGCGATGCTGACGCACATGATGCGGCACTTCTTCACGGGTTCGTTCCGCAAGCCGCGCGAGCTCAACTGGCTGTTCGGCTGGACCCTGTTGTTCCTCGGCCTGTTCGAGGGCCTCTTCGGCTACTCGCTCCCGGACGACCTGCTGTCGGGCACGGGCATGCGGTTCGTCGACGGCGCACTGCTGTCGGTGCCGATCGTCGGGACGTACTTGTCGATGTTCCTCTTCGGCGGCGAGTACCCGGGTCACGACATCGTGTCCCGCTTCTACTCCCTCCACATCCTGCTGATCCCGGGCATCATGGCCGCGCTCGTGGTGGTCCACCTCCTCCTGGTCGTCTACCACAAGCACACCCAGTTCGCGGGCCCCGGCCGCACCGAACGCAACGTGGTGGGCGCCCCGTTCATGCCGGTCTACCTCGCGAAGGCGGGCGGCTTCTTCTTCCTGGTCTTCGGCGCCCTCACCGTCCTGGCGGCGGTGGCCTCCATCAACCCGGTCTGGTCCTACGGCCCTTACCGCGCCGACCAGGTCTCGACGGGCGCCCAGCCGGACTGGTACCTGGGCTTCGCGGAGGGCCTGGTCCGCGTGATGCCGGGCTGGGAAGTCACCTTGTGGGGCCACACGTTGGTGCTGGGCGTACTGATCCCGATCGTTGTCTTCCCGCTCCTCCTGGTCTTCATCGGCGTGTACCCGTTCCTGGAGTCCCGGCGGACCGGCGACAAACGCGAGCACCATCTCCTGGACCGCCCCCGCAACCGCCCCACCCGCACCGGCATCGGCGTCGCCTGGATCAGCCTCTACCTGATCCTCCTCGCCGGCGGCGGCAACGACATCGTGGCGACCCGTCTCCACCTGTCGATCAACACGGTGACGTGGGCGGTACGGGTGGCCGTGTTCGTCGTACCGGCACTCGCCTTCGTCGTGACTCGCCGCGTCTGCCTGGGGCTCCAACTCCGGGACGCCGAGCTGGTGTTGCACGGCCGCGAGACAGGCATCGTCAAGCGCCTGCCGCACGGCGAGTACGTGGAGGTGCACCGCCCGCTCGACCAGGCCGAACTCCACACACTCACCGCGCACCGGCGACCGAAGGAACTGGTCGAGCGTGAACGTCAGCCCTGATCCGCCGCGAACGAGGCCATCCACGCCAACGCCGCGTTCCAGTTCACCGCCGTCTCGTTGGTCGACCACGACTGGATGTCGTCGATGTAGCAGAACTGCCCTACACAGCCCGTGAGTTTGCTCTGTGCGTACGGGTCCTGGATGGAGGAGTTCGCGCCTCCGGCCAGCGTTCCCTTCGGCGGGTTGGGGAGGTTCGGGTCGAGCTCGTGGGCGTACCAACGGCTGTGCTCGTTGTGGGAGTTGGCCTCGCCGTAGCCGGTGACGTACGACATGTTGAGGGCGTTGCGGCCCAGGATGTAGTCCATGCTCTGGAGCGCGCCATCACGGTATTTCGCGGCACCGGTGAGGTCGTAGGCGGTGGCGATGACATGCGCGTTGTTGAGGATCTGGCTGTTGGATCCCCAGTCGTAGAGGTTGCCGGGCGGCGCGTACGGCATGCCGTACGGCTGGGTCCGTAGCGTGGTCAGGTAGGTGTTCGCGCCCTCGATCACCGAGCGGCGCACCGCGTCCCGGCCGGGCAGGCGGCTGGGGACCGTCGCGAGGTCGAGTCGGCCCAGCGCCGCCGTGCGCGCCCAGTCGAAGCCGAGGCTGCCGAAGATGTCGGCCGTGTTGAGGGGGGAGTTGACGACGTAGTCCGCGAACTGCCGTTCTCCCGTGGTGAGATACAGCTCCGCGGCCGCCCAGTAGAACTCGTCGGTCGCGTTGTCGTCGGGGTACGCGCCACCGCCGATGCCGTCGTTCGGGTCGGGGTACACGGCGGGGTGCGCGACCGCCGCCGACCATGCCTTCCTCGCCGCGGCCAGTGACCTCGCCGCGAACTCCCGGTCGTAGGGCCGGTACAGGCGCGCCGCCTGTGCCGCTGCCGCCGCGAGGTTGAGCGTCGCCTGGGTGGTCGGTGCGTGCAGTTCGCGCTTCTGGGGGTCCTGGCTCGGCAGCAGGGGCAGCCCCGTCCACTGTTCGTCGTGAACCTTGTCGTGCGCCATGCCGGCCAGCGGCCGGCCGTCCGGTACCTGCATCTTCAGCAGGAACTCCAGCTCCCAGCGGGCCTCGTCGAGCACGTCCGGCACCTTGTTGCCGCTCTCCGGGATGGCGAGCGTCCCGTCGCGCAGCTTGGCCGGCTGTCCGGTGCGGGCCAGGCGTGCGCGCTCGTAGGTGCTCAGCAACTCCCAGGTGGAGATACCGCCGTTGACGACGTACTTGCCGTGGTCCCCCGCGTCGTACCAGCCGCCGGTCACGTCAAGTGTGTAGTCGCACAGGCCGGGTTGGCAGGGGACGTTCGCGTCGCCCTGGTTGGGGGCGACGTTCAGGTGACCGGCGGGACGGGCGTAGCCGGGGCGCAGGTCGTCGCGTATCGCGATGCCGCTGCGCTGGGTGTAGTAGTACTTCAGCGAGTCGAGGCGCAGTTGTTCGTAGTCGCGCGTACCGATGTCGAAGGGACGGCTCGCCTCGCCGTCCGCCACCAGCGTGAAGCCCTCGCCGCGCCCCCGGTACGAACCGAAGTCGATCGACTGGACGTTCTGCCCGGAGGCCACGTCGGTGCCGCGCGGTACGGTCCGCCCGTGCGCGACCACCGCACCCGCCGCGCTCTTCAACTCCCAAGGCAGCACGCCCGTCGACGCGGTCACCAGCGTCGCGTTCTTCGGTCCACCGGGCAGATAGGCGACCTGGTTCACCCGCACGCGCGGCCCGGTGTCCGGCTCGTACACCTCCGGCGGCACCCCGCCCAACAGCGACACGTCGTCCATGCAGAAGTGCCAGGCGTCCGTACCGCCGCCGAGCTGGAAGGCGACCTGCCCCTGTGTCGTGTCGACGGGTGAAGTGAACGTGTACACATAGGAGTTGCCCGCCCCGCTCAGCTCGGGACTGACCTCGTAGTAGGTGTCGTACGGCGCCACCGACAGCCCGACGATCGCCCGCGCCACCTGCCCTTCGGGCGAACCGGACGCCGTGAAGGCGAACTTGTACGACTCGCCCTTCACCAGCGTGATGTCGTTCTGGCCGACGGCCGCGTCCCAGCGGTTCGTCGTGCCGCCCGGCACGTCCGCGCAGAGCTGCCCGTCGGACAGGCCCGCGGTGACGTTGCTCGTCGTCCACCAGGGTTCGGTGGTGGTGTCGAAGGTGCCGTTCCTGACCTGCTCGACCTCGTCGGCCCCGGCCGGGCCGGCCGGGAGGGCGGTGAGCGCCGCCGCGAGGAGGGCGGTGGCGGCGAGCAAGGTGGTTCTGCGTCGTTTCACGTCTGAGCCCCTCACGGACGCGGGAGCGCTCCCATTCAGTGCGGACGCAGGCCATGCTGTTCGAGACATGACATCCCGTCAACGGTCCGGACAGGCCGGATTCCTGTCCGGACCGTCGACTGGTTCGTGTCCGGGCCGCCCACGCGTTCCCGCCCGGACCGTCGACGGGTTACGGGTCCCTATCCGGCCGGCGCCTCCAACTTGCTGATGCGCAGGGCCCCTTGGGCCGTCCCCGGGCGACTGCTCGTCATCGTCAGCCGCACCCGCGATCCACGCACGGCACCGAAGGTGACGACGGTCGGAGCGTCCGACACGGTGGCCCAGTCGACCACGGCCCCCTCGACCGGCACCCACCCGCGCCCGTCCCACACCGTGACCGCCACCGCCGAGGGCAGACTGTGCGTCGCGTCCAGCGTGAACGACACCTCCACCCGGTCGAAGGACCGCCCCCTCCCCCAGTCCACCGACACCCAGTCCTCGGCACGCGCCCCACTGAACGCCGGCAGCAGAGCCGTGGCCGACTTCGCGAACGCGTTGGACCACCCGGTGGCACTGTCACCGTCGAGCATGGCGGCCGGGAGCGTGTCGGGGCGCCCCGAGTAACTCGCGTCGGCGTAGGGGTAGTTGGGCGGGGTCGGATAGTCCGCCTCGAAGTGCGGTGCCGGAGTGATCGCCGCATCCCGCGCGGGTGTCGTCCGTACCGTGACCGCGCCGGACCGCAGCCCTGCCACGCGCGCCGTCACCTTCAGCGAACCCGCCGCCGTACCGGACCGCACGATCGCAAGTGCCTTGCCGTGGAAGGCGGTTCGGGTGCTCGCCTGATATCGCTCGGCGCTCTCCTCCCGCCCGTTGTCGAGCCCGGCCAGTGACCCACCCCTCACCTCGAACGCGATCAGGTCCTCGGCGTCGGGCAGCACGACACCATGGGCGTCGACGACCTCCGCGGTCACGAAGACCAGTGAACGGCCGTCGGCGGCAAGGGACTTGCGGTCGGCCGTGAGGCGGACGGCGTGTGCGGCTCCCGCCGTGCGCAGCACGTCCGTGGCGACCATCTTTCCGCCGCTGCTCGCTACCGCCTTCAACTCGCCCGGCTCGTACGGGACTTTCCACATCAGGTGGAGCTTGCCCGCGCTGCCGTTCGGGCTGGTGTAGCTGCCCGGATAGGGGCCGGTGGTGAAGGTCTTGTCGTCGCCGGTGGGCTCGGTGGTCTCCAGGTAGGTGCGGCCGTCGGTGGTCGTCTTGATGTCGAACTCCCTTGTCCCGAGGGACTTTCCGTTGAGGAACAGCTCGACGGTGTCGACGTTGGCGTAGGCCCAGACCTCGACCGTGTCGCCCGGTTCGTGGTTCCAGCTCATCGGCACCAGATGGACCATGGGCTCGCCGACCCACTGGCTGCGGAAGAGGTGGTACATGTCCTTCGGGAAGCCTGCCGTGTCGACCGCGCCGAAGAAGGACGCCTTGACCGGGAAGACGTCGTACGGCGTCGGCTCCCCGATGTAGTCGATGCCGGACCAGAGGAACTGGCCCGCGAACCACCTCCGGTCCCGGTCCTTCTTGTGGCCGTACTCGCCGCTCATCGTCCAGGAGGCGAGGTTGTTGTCGTACGACGAGGTGTCGCGTCGGCCCGGGGTGTAGTTCTCGCCGGTGTTGAGGTGCTCCGGCTCCTGGTAGGCGCCGCGTGTCGAGGTCTCCGAGGAGGACTCGGACTCGAAGAGGAACAGGTTCGGATAGGCCGCGTGCAGGCCGTCGACCGACTTGGCGGTGTTGTAGTTGAGGCCCAGCCCGTCGAGCTTGGCGAGCATGAGGTCGGCCGCGGAACCCTTGGCGGGGACGCTGTGGTACTTGTTCGAACCGATGACGACAGGCCGGGTGTCGTCCGCCGCCTTGATCGCGCCGATGATGCGGTCGGCCATCGCGAGGCCCGCGGTGGAGGTGGAGTCGGGGATCTCGTTGCCGATGGACCACAGCACCACGGCGGGCGAGTTGCGGGCGGCGAGGACCATCTCGGTGGCGTCCCGCTCGCACCAGTCGTCGAAGAACCGGTGGTAGTCGTAGGTCGTCTTGCCGGTGTGCCAGCAGTCGAAGGCCTCGACCATCATCACGATGCCCAACTCCTCGCAGGCCCGCACGATTTGGGGCGAGGGCGGGTTGTGCGAGGTGCGGAAGGCGTTGACGCCCATCGACTTCATGATGCTCAACTGCCTGCGTACGGCGTCGAGGCTGATCGCGGAACCGAGGGCGCCCTGGTCGTGGTGGAGGTCGACGCCCTTGATCTTGGCGTGGGCGCCGTTGAGGGAGAAGCCCTCGTCCGGGTCGAAGCGGTAGGCGCGGATGCCGAAGGGGGTGCTGTACGTGTCGACCGCCCTGCCCGCCACCCGTAGTTCCGTCTCCAGGGTGTAGCGGTGGTCCGGGGTCTCGATTCCCCACAACTTGGGCTTGGGGACGGCGAGTTCATGGTCCTCCGTGCTCCGGTCGGCGACCGTGACCGTGGAGGCGGCGCGGACCACCGTCCGGCCGCCGGGGTCGACGACCCGCGATCTCACCTCGATCTCGCTCGCGGTGCCCGACTCGTTCGCCACGGCTGTCCGCACCCGTACGACGGCCCGCTCGGCGGTGATGTCCGGGGTCGTGACGTACGTGCCCCAGCGTTCGACGTGCACCGGCTCGGTGACGACGAGGCGGGCCTCGCGGTAGATGCCGCTGCCCGAGTACCAGCGGCTGCTGGGGAGCTGGTTCTGCACCTTCACCGCGACGACGTTCTCCGTGGTGCCGTCGGTGTGCAGCAGGGCGGTGAGGTCGAAGGCGAAGCCGGTGTAGCCGTAGGGGTGGCGGCCGGCCTCGGTGCCGTTGCAGTAGACGTACGAGTCCATGTAGACGCCGTCGAACTCCACCGAGATCCGCTTGCCCGCGAAGGCCGGCGGCAGGGTCAAGGCGATCCGGTACCAGCCGAGGCCGCCGGGGAAGAACCCGGTGCCGCTGGTGGTGCCGTTCGCCGTGGTGGGGGTCTGCTCGATGCTCCAGTCGTGGGGGACGGCGACCTGGCGCCAGGCCGAGTCGTCGTAGTCGGGGGCGGCGGCCGTGGCGTAGGCGCCGGTCGGGTCGGTGATCCCGCCGGGGTTGACCAGCGCGAAGCGCCAGCCGTCCCGGAGGGGGACCGTGTGGCGGCCGGACGCGCCCGTCGGGGCGGCGTGCGCGGCCGGGGCGGACAGGAGTGAAGCGGCCGTCGGCGCGGCCGTGGAAGCGATCAAAACCGATCTGCGAGTGACCGTCATGGCGGCTCTCCCTCATCAGGGCCCAGAAGTACTCACAACTGATCGTGACCGAACAGATTCTGACGGGGTGCCACGCCGGGACGTCAAGGGTGCGGCGGCAGACAGCTGTCCAGCGGGCGACTTCGACCGGTTTTCCCCCTTGACCGTCGCGAGCGTCGGCCCTGGGGGTTCTCGTCCGCGCGGGACTGTGACGCACTAGGCTGGAACACAAGTGACGCGCCTGTTCACTGTGAGTGTGCGCAATGGAGTGGCGACGATGAGACCGGTCTACCCGTTCGACGATGCCGCGACCGCGCGGGTTGTCATCGACGACGCGGGCACTCTGGTGGAGTGGAACGACGGGGCCAGGCGGCTCCTCGGCCACACCGCGGACGAGGTGGTGGGACGCCCGGCCGTGCGGCTGCTGGCCGACGGCGCCGAGGCGCTGCCCACGATCACGGGTGCCCGCTGGGACGGCACGGTCGCGTTGCGCCACCGCGACGGCCACGCGGTGCCCGTGTGGCTGCTGGCCCACCACCGGCGGCCCCGGGACGGCGGCCGGGGCGACTGGCTCGTCGTGACCCCGCTGGAGGGCGGCGGACCCCGCGCCTCCGAGGACCCGCTCGCGACCGCCGCGCTGACCCAGTCGCCGTGTGCCATCGCGGTCTACGACGAGCGGCTGCGGCTGAGCCGGGTCAACGACGCGATGGCCGACGTGATCGGGCTGCCAGAGGAGCGCATCCAGGGGCTGCGGATCACCGAGATCGGCGGGAAGACGCAGAGTTCGGAGCTGGAGCAGTACATGCTGCGCGTGCTCACCTCCGGCACCGCCCAGGACTTCCAGATCTACATGCGCACCGGCGGCGAGGACACGGCACACGCCTGGCTGGCACGGATGGCGCCGATCACCGACGCCGAGGGGCGCGTGCGGGGCGTGTGTCTGGCCGCGCACGACTTCACCGAGAACTACCTGGCGCGGGAGCGGCTGCAGCTCGTCAACGAGGCGAGCGTCCGCATCGGCACCACCCTCGACGTCACCCGTACGGCCCAGGAGCTCGCGGACGTCTGTGTGCCGGCGCTCGCCGACTTCGTCAGCATCGATCTGGTGGACCCGCAGGAGCACGGCGGCGAGCCCCCGACGGCGATCACCGCGCCGATGCGACTGCGCCGGGCCGCGCACCAGTCGGTGCAGCAGGGCAGCCCCGAGGCCGTCGCGAAGCCGGGCCAGCTGAACCTATACCCGGAGCAGTCCCCGCAGGCCGACGCGCTGGTCGCGGGCCGCACGCTCGTCGCCTCGGGCCGGGACCTGGAACTCTGGCTCGCCTGGGACCGCACCCGCACCAGGCGTGTCGAGGAGTACGGCATCCACTCCTCGATGGCCGTACCGATCCAGGCTCGCGGGGTCACCCTCGGCGTGGCGGTCCTCACCCGGTACCGGCGTCTCGACCCGTTCGCCGACGACGACGTGCTGCTGGCCGAGGAGGTCACGGCCCGCGCCGCCGTCTGCATCGACAACGCCCGCCGCTTCTCCCGCGAACGCGAGACCGCGCTCGCCCTCCAACGCAGCCTGCTGCCCCGCAAGTTGCCGCGCACGGCCGCCCTGGAAGCGGCCTCGCGCTATCTGCCGGCGGCGCGTGCCGGGGTCGGCGGCGACTGGTTCGACGTGATCCCGCTGTCCGGGATGCGGGTCGCGATGGTCGTCGGGGACGTCGTCGGCCACGGCATCCAGGCCTCCGCCACGATGGGCCGGCTGCGCACGGCCGTCCGCACCCTCGCCGACATCGACCTGGCCCCGGACGAGCTGCTGACCCACCTCGACGACCTCGTCGTACGGCTGTCCGCGGAGGCCGGTGGCGAGGGCAGCCCGGGCGAGGTCGGCGCGACCTGTCTGTACGCGGTGTACGACCCCGTGTCCCGGCGCTGCACGCTGGCCCGCGCCGGTCATCCGCCGCCGGTCATGATCCGGCCGGGCGGCCCGCCCGAGCCCGTCGACCTGCCCGCGGGACCGCCGCTCGGTCTGGGCGGACTCCCCTTCGAATCAACCGAGTTGGAGCTGCCCGAGGGCACCGTGCTCGCGCTGTACACCGACGGGCTGATCGAGAACCGCGACCGGGACCTCGACGACAGTCAGCGGCTGCTGTTCGACGCCCTGTACGCGCCCTCGGACTCCCTGGACGAGACCTGCGACCGGATCCTGCACGCCGTGCTCCCGCCGGGGGGTGCCGCCGACGACGTGGCGCTGCTGCTGGCCCGTACCCAGGGGCTGCCCGCCGAGCAGGTCGCGACCTGGGACATCCCCGCCGACCCCTCGCTCGTCGCGCCGATCCGCAAGCAGGTCGTCGAGCAGCTCGACCAGTGGAACCTGAGCGAGGCCGGCTTCACGGCCGAGCTGGTGGTGAGCGAGCTGGTCACCAACGCGATCCGCTACGGCGCGCACCCCATCCGGCTCCGGCTGATCCATGACGCGACCACGCTGATCTGCGAGGTCTCCGACACCAACCACACGGCCCCGCACCTGCGCCGCGCCAAGACCTGGGACGAGGGCGGGCGCGGGCTGCTGCTGGTCGCGCAGCTCACCCAGCGCTGGGGCAGCCGGCACACGGCCGACGGCAAGACCATCTGGGCGGAGCTGTCCCTCTTCGACGAGATCTGAGCCGTACCTGAAGGGGCCGGTCGGCTCAGGAGAGGTCGGTCAGCCAGGGCCTGACCTGGCGGCGGGCCTCGTGCAGCCGGGACTTGAGGGTGCCGAGCGGGATGCCGAGGCGCTCGGCGATGTCGGCGTACTCCAGGTTGCAGATGTCCCGGTAGACCAGCGGCGCGACCAGGTGCGGCTGCTCCCGCTCCAGGCGCTCCAGCGCCTCCAGGAGGTCAATCTTCGAACCGGCGATCACGCTCGTGGTGCGCGGGTCGACGTGCTGTGACACGTCGATCTCGGCGGGCTGCTCGGCGGCCCGGCGCTTCAGCTCGCGGTACTTCTGCCGGGAGCCGTTGGCGACGACCGTGTAGAGCCAGGTGCTGAAGAGGCTGCGGCCCTCGAACGTGCCGATCTTTCGGGCGACCTGCATCAGTACGTCCTGCGCCGCTTCCTCGGCGTCCTCGCGGCACGGCAGGAAGCGCGCGCACCGCCTCAGGACCTCGGGTCCGATCGACCGCAGGAGCTCGTCCAGGGCACCCGTGTCACCGGCCGCGGCCCGCCGCGCCAGCTCCTCGGTCCGTACCGTGTCCCGCACTGGATCCACTCCTCCGCCTCGGTCTACGAGCAGGCATGATAGTCGCATGCACTTCGTCGAACAGATCGGCCGCTACAGACTCGAACGCCGCCTGGGCACCGGCGCGTTCGGCACGGTCTGGCTCGCGCACGACGACGTGCTCGAAGCCCCGGTGGCCGTGAAGGTCCTCGCCGACAACTGGGCGCACCGCCTCGACATCGTCGACCGCTTCCTCTCCGAGGCCCGCCTGCTGCGCAGGGCCGACTCGAACAGGGTCGTGCAGGTCTACGACATCGGTGAGCTGCCCGACGGACGGCCGTACTTCGTCATGGAGTACGCCGACGCCGGCACCCTCGCCGATCTGCTCACCGCGGGTCCGCTGCCCGTCCCGGAGGCGCTGCGGCTGACCGCGCTGGCCGCCCGGGGCGCCGCCGCGCTGCACAAGGCGGGCATCGTCCACCGCGACATCAAGCCGACCAACGTGCTGCTGCGCAGCGCCCCGGACGGCAGCCACCGCGTGCTGCTCGCCGACCTGGGCCTGGCCAAGAGCCTGGCGCAGGGGTCGGGCCTCACCCTGGCCGCCGGTTCGGCGGGCTACCAGCCGCCGGAGCAGGCGCAGCCCGGCTACGGCATCGACGAGCGCGCCGACGTGTACAGCCTGGGCGCGGTCGGCTACGAGCTGCTCACCGGCACCGTCCCCGGGGCGCCCGGCCAGGTCGTACGGCCGGACCGGCTGCGGCCGGACGTGTCCCCCGACGTCCAGCGGGCCCTGCTCCGCGCGCTGGAACCGGACCGCGAGCGGCGCTGGCCGACGGCGCGGGAGTTCGCGGAGGAGCTGGAGCGGCTGGCCGCCGAGGCCGCCCCCACGCGCAAGCAGCACAGGCCGCGCAGTCGGCACCGGAGCGTCGCACTGATGGCCGGTCTGTTCGTCGTGGTGGCGGCCGGCACGGGCGCCGTCGTGTTGAACCTGCCGTCGTCGTCCAAGAGTTCCGACCTGCGGGTCAAGGACAGCACCGGCCGGATCGTGGCCGCGGTGCCCGCCGCGTGGGGCCGTCAGCTGCGCGACTCGGGCTGGAATCCGCACGCGCTCGGTCTGCAGGCCGGGCAGGAGCCGGGGCTGGCCGTCGCCGACGACCTGTCGAAGTGGAACGACCTCTCGGCGGACGTGAACGGCGTGTTCATCGGCCTGAGCGAGCACGGCAGCGTGACGACCGAGGTGGACGGCATCGCCCACTCCGCCTGTCACTACGACGGCAGCCACGCCTACTCCAGCGCCACCTGGCGCGGCACGATCCGCACCTGGAGCGGCTGCTCGGGCAGCGCGGGCACCCTCTCGGAGACCGCGCTCCGCATGGTCGGCGGCGCGGCGCAGCCGCAGGTCTACGTGCAGATACGGCAGCACAGCGGTGACGCGACCTCGCGCATACTCCGCTCGCTGCGGGTCACCTGACCACTGTCGAATCCCAAGTCCGGGAAAAGATCCCCGCGGACTCACGAACTTTTCGGCGCCCATCCGTATCGGACCAGTGTGACGGCGCATGAGGCGCGGTCGGCACGCCGAAGAGCGTGCCGTGAACCACCAGGAGTGTTGAAGATGGCGAACACGTCCCAGTCCCTGCGCCGAGCGGCCCTGCTCGTGAGCGCGATCGCCGTACTGGGCCTGACGACAGCCTGCAACGACGGGAGCGGCACGGCGAGCAGCCCGCAGACCCAGTCGGGTACGGCCGCGCCCGCGGGCGGCGACGCCTCGGCCGACGGTTCCGGCACGCCGGCCTCCACGTCGAGCGGCAGCGACACCGCGACCGGTTCGAACTCGACCTCGTCGAATTCCTCCACGTCCTCGGGCTCCGGCGGCACGAGCACCAACACCGGCACCGCGAGCAGCAGCCGGTGCCACACCTCCGAGCTGAAGGCCAAGGTCGGCGCGAACGACCCGGGCGCCGGGCAGGAGAACTTCCCGATCGTCCTCACCAACGCGTCGGGCCGTACCTGCACGGTCCGCGGCTATCCCGGCGCCGCGTTCCTGAACGCGTCCGGCACGCAGCTGGGCGACGACCCGCAGCGCGAGTCCGGCAGCGCCACCACGGTCACGCTGAAGCCGGGGCAGAGCGCCTGGGCGGGCCTGTCCTTCTCCAACCCGGAGGTCAGCGGCGCGAAGACGGCGACCGCGAGCTGGCTGGCGGTGACCCCGCCCGACGAGCAGGACGCGCTGCACGTGAAGTGGACGGCCGGCGCGGTGCCCCTGTCGGGCAATTCGTCCTCGGTACGCCTGACCGTGCTGAGCGCGGGTACGGGTTCCTGATCACGGGTTGCGCGCCGCGGCCTGGTTACATGGGGCGGGCACCACGTCCCGCGTCCCGGAGGACCGTCCCCTGAACACCCCGCTCGCCGAAACCCTGTCCGTCGTCCTGCTCGTCGCCGTCCTCGTGTGGGCCGTCGTCCGTCCCTTCGGCTGGCCGGAGGCGGTGATGGCGGTCCCGGCCGCCGGGATCGCGGTGGCCACCGGGGCGATCTCGCTCGACCACGCGCGGGCGGAGGCCGAGCAGCTCGGGCCGGTGGTCGGGTTCCTCGCGGCGGTGCTCGTGCTGGCCCACTTCTGCGATGTGGAGGGCCTGTTCCGGGCCTGCGGGGCGTGGATGGCGGAGTGGGCGAAGGGCAGTCCGAGCCGGCTGCTGACGGCGGTGTTCGCGCTGGCCTCGCTGATCACAGCGGTCCTGAGCCTGGACGCCACCATCGTGCTCCTGACGCCGGTCGTGTTCGCGACGGCGTCCCGGATGGGCGTACGTCCCAAGCCGCACGTCTACGCGTGCACGCACCTCTCGAACACCGCCTCCCTGCTCCTGCCGGTCTCGAACCTCACGAACCTCCTCGCCTTCGCGGCGAGCGGCCTGAGCTTCACCCGCTTCGCGGGCCTGATGGTGCTGCCCTGGCTGGTGGCGATCGGCGCCGAGTACCTGGTGTTCCGGCGCTTCTTCGCCCGCGACCTCGCGGCGGCGGCGCCCTCCCCGACCTCCGGCGACAAGCCCGAGCTGCCGGTGTTCGCACTGGCGACCGTCGCCTGCACCCTCGCCGGGTTCGTGCTGACCTCCGCGATCGGCATCGATCCCGCGTGGGCCGCGCTGGCCGGCGCCCTCGTCCTCGCCGGCCGGGCGCTCCTACGTCGGCAGGCGACCCCGCTGACGATCGTGCGGGCGGCCGCACCGTCCTTCCTCGCGTTCGTGCTGGCGCTCGGGATCGTCGTGCGGGCCGTGGTGGACAACGGCCTCTCCGACGCGCTCGGACACCTCCTGCCCGGCGGCACCGGCATCGCGGCCCTGCTCGGGATCGCCGCCCTGGCCGCCGTACTCGCGAACCTCATCAACAACCTGCCGGCGGTCCTGGTCCTGCTGCCGCTGACCGCGCAGTCCGGACCCGGGGCCGTGCTCGCCGTGCTGCTCGGGGTGAACATCGGACCGAACCTGACCTACGCCGGGTCGCTCGCGACGCTGCTGTGGCGGCGGATCGTGCATCAGCACGAACACGGCGTGGATCTCAAGGAGTTCACGAAGCTGGGGCTGCTCGCCGTGCCGTCCGCGCTCGTCCCGGCGGTGCTGGCACTGTGGGTGTCGCTCCAGGTTCTCTGACACCGAGGGAGACCGAATGCGTGTGATCGCCTGGCTGGTCGAGGGCACCTGGCCCGCCTGCGTGGACGCCGTACGGACGCATGCGCCGGAGCCGGACGAGGTGGTGCTGCTGCATGTGAGCGGGCCGGACGTGCCCGAGGTCGCGCACGGGGCGTTCGCCGGGCTGCTCGGCCGGGGTGGTCCGCGGCGGGATCCCGGTACCCGGCTGGAGGACCTGGGCAGTACGTCGGCGGCCGAGCTGCTGGACGCGGCGGCCGAGCGGCTGGGGCGGCCCTGTACGCGGATGGAGCGGGCCGGGCGGGTGGAGCGGGAGGTGGTGGCGGCCGCCGGGGACGCCGATCTGCTGATCCTGGCCCGCGACGGCGACCGGGCCCGGCTCGGCCCGCACAGCCTCGGGCCCGCCGTACGGTTCGCCGTCGATCACGCGCCCTGTCCGGTGCTGCTGGTGTGGCCGGAGGCGGCGCCGGGCATCGCGACCCTGCCGCCTCCGCCACCACCGCACCACTGAGGTTCAGCGGCCGCCGTGGTAGCCGCCGCCGTACCCGCCACCGCCGTAACCGCCGCCACCGGACCAGCCACCGCCGCCCTGACCGTTCCCCTCGCAGTACGACGGGTAGTAGTCGCAGTAGTCCATGGTCGGGGCCGAGGTCGTCGGCGTGGACTGTGGGGTCGACGCGGTCGGCGTCGGGGTGGGCGTGGCCGTCGGGGTCTTCGAGGGCGTCGGGGCGGCCTTCTTCGTCGTCGGGGCCGGCGAACTGGTGCTGTCGGTGTCCCAGTTGACGACCTGCATCTGCGGGTCGGCCTTCGACGTGTCGAAGACCCAGCGCTGCGCCGAGCCGTCCGCCCGGCTCTTCAGGACGAGCGCGCCGCCGCCGTCGGTGGAGGCGGGGGTCAGGGCCAGGTCCTGGTTCCAGCGCGGGACGAGGATGCCCTGGAGCGTGAAGTCGTAGCGGATGTTCTTCGCGGTCGCCGAGGACGTGCCCGTGCAGGGGGCGAGCTGTACCTCGAAGGCGAGGTGCGAGTCGAGGCAGAGGCCGGGGTCGGCGGTGCTGCGCAGCTGGCCGTCGGTCTCGTACGACCACTGCTGGCCGGCCGCCGAGGAGCAGGTCTGTAGTTCGGCCTCGGTGCCCTTGAGGGGCTTGTTGCCGGCGACGCCGATGCACAGGCCGGACTCGACGTTGTGCAGCCGGCCGCTGAGCGTGCCCTGGGTGGTGTCGTTCTTGCCGACCCAGGAGGGGTTGGCGGATTCCTTGCCGGTGCCGGCGGCGCCCGCGGCCTGGCTCTCGGTGGTGGTCTTGTCGCCGCCGGAGCCACCGCTGGACCACAGGACGAGCGGGAGGACGACGAGTCCGCTCACCGTCAGCACGGCCACGGCGAGGTTGCGGCGACGGACGCGCCGGGCCGCCTTGTGCGCCGATCTGAGTTCGCCGCGCCGCGGGCCGGGGTGCACCGCGAGTTCGGTCGAGGCGGACGGCATCTCGGCGGGCAACGGGCGGCTGCCGGCCCTGACTTCGAGATAGGCCCGTGCGCCCCAGCCGAGGACCGCCTCGGCGAGCGCGATGCCGAGTCCGGCGTTGAACTGGTTCAACTGGTCGGCGGTGTACCGGCAGTGCTTGCAGACGCTGAGGTGCATCGCGAGGTCCGGGTCGACCTCCGCGCCGCCGCGCCGGAAGGTGACGTCCAGCAGCCGGATGTAGCGCTGGCACTCGTCGTCCTGGGCGAGTTCGCGGTGGACCTGGAGGCACTCCTCGCGCAACCGGCCGCGGGCGCGCCCGAGTTCGATGTCGGCGCCCTCTTCGTCCAGGCCCAGCAGCCCGGCGGGTATCGAGAAGGGTTCGGACTCGACCTCGATGTGCCAGAGCAGGGTGCGGGCCGACTGGGGCAGCCGCTGGAACGCCCGGGAGAGCAAGCGCCGTTCGGGCACGGGCAGCATCCGGGCCGCACCGCGGTCGCCGTCGCCGCTCGCCCAGCGCAGATCGGGGTGGAGCATTTCCTGCCGGTGGTCGACGACCCATTCCGCGGCGATACGGCGCACGGTGACCAGCACCTGCGGGCGCCAGGCCGCGCTGGGTCCTGACTGGCGCAGGGATTCCCCGAAGAGGCGGGTGAAAGCGGCCGTGGTGAGCATTCCGGCGTGGTGCGGTCCGTCGGTGCACAGCCCCGCATAGGCGAAGGCCGCTTCCCAGTGCCGGTCCAGCAGTTCGCCGACCGGTTGCAGCGCTGGTGTCGTCCCCGTCCACTTCTTCAGCTCGGCGCTGAGCTGCTCGTCGGTCACTTCGAAGTGGTGAGCGGAAGTCGGGGAATTCGAGGGACCTGGGTCCTTCACGGCTGCATTCCTCCAGGTGAAACGCGGAATTCGGTCCATACCGGCGGGTATGCGACCCCGTCGACAGGTCGACAAAGTCCACCCGTCCGATTGATGGCATCCCGAACGTCCGCCTGGGGCAGCTCTTTTGAAGCAAGGGGGGTACGTACGGGAACGGCCTCGAACGCGCGGAGGGGAATCATCTATGTGCCCGCGCGTCGACAGGCACACCTTTGCACAGGTCAGCGAGGCGGAACAAGGTCTGCCTTCGTTTTGTGCATTGCGGTCGGGTCCCCGCAATTTGACGATTCGTCAATCGGGTCCGTTATGGGATTGCCGCCGTATCCGCACGGGAAATCCCCAAACCATTGGCCGGGGTCGACCCGGCCCACCCCGCGCGCCGGACGAGAGGCGGCCCTTCTTCCGGTTTTCCCAGGTCATGTTCCGGCCACCCGGCCGATTGCCGGACGAGCCGGTGGCGTCACGGGAGTTGACGACTTCCGCGCCGCCATCGACGAGGAAGTTCACGACCAACCAATAGGCGTGCGCCGAGCCTCCTGACACTGTGGTGGTGACATCACACCGAGGAGGTCCCGTATGACGGCCACGGACATCGCCGCGTTCGAGGAGGACGGGTTCACGGTCACGCGCGGATTGTTCGGGTACGACGAAATCGACCGGCTCTGTGCGGAGTTCACGGCACTGCACGCGGCCGGACCGGTGCCCGGACACTTCGAACCGCGCGTTTCCGACGATCCCCTGCGCACCCACCCGAGGGTGATGCACCCGCACGAGATCAGCGAACTCGCCCTGCGTTTCCTCCTGGACGCTCGCCTGCGGAGTGTCCTGGAGACCCTGTTCGGCGAGGAGGTACTGGCCGCGCAGAGCATGTTCTACTTCAAGCCGCCGGGAGCGCGCGGCCAGGCGCTGCACCAGGACAACTTCTATCTGCGGACCGAACCGGGCACCTGCGTGGCCGCGTGGATCGCCTGCGACGAGATCGACCGCGACAACGGCGGCCTGGAGGTCGTCCCCGGCACCCATCGCATGGACCTGTTCTGCCCTGAGGAGGCGGACGCCGGCGTGTCGTTCGCGCGCGAGTACGTGCCACCGCCGCCGGGTCTCGCGGCCGTGCCGGTCGACATGGCGCCCGGCGACGTCCTGTTCTTCAACGGCAGCCTGGTGCACGGCTCGCAGCCCAATCGCAGCGCGGACCGCTTCCGCCGTTCGTTCATCGGGCACTACGTGGGCCGCTCGACGGACCGCATCGGGAGGTTCTACCGCACGCTCTCGATGAGCGGCGAGCGGGTGCCGCTGGCGGAGAGCGCCGGGGCGGGGCCGTGCGGCACGGAATTCGCACCGCACGGCCCGCACTGACGAACCGTCAAAAAGGCCTCGAACAAGCTCTGTTGAGATGCACCAAGAGAGCCTGGAGCAGGCCTTGTCGACTTGCGTCAGGAGTGTCCGCTGATCGCGTGCGGAGTGTAGGGCTGCTCCAGCTCCTCCAACTCCTTGTCGCTCAGCTCCAGTTCGACGGCGGCCACGGCGTCCTCGATGTGCTGCGGCTTGGCCGCGCCGACGATCGGCGCGGCCACCGTGCCCTGGTGCAGCAGCCAGGCCAGGGCGACCTGGGCACGCGGGACGCCCCGGTCGCCGGCGATCCGGGTGACCGCCTCGACGATGGTGCGGTCGCCGTCCGGGTAGAGACGGTTGCCGAAGTTGTCGGTGCTGCTGCGCTCGGTGGTGGTGCCCCAGTCCCGGGTGAGCCGGCCGCGCGCCAGCGGGCTCCAGGGCAGCACGCCCACCCCCTGGTCCGCGCAGAGCGGCAGCATCTCGCGCTCCTCCTCGCGGTAGAGGAGGTTGTAGTGGTTCTGCATGGAGACGAACTTGGTCCAGCCGTGCCGCTCGGCGACGTGCTGGTGCTTGGCGAACTGCCACGCGTACATCGAACTCGCCCCGATGTAGCGGACCTTGCCCGCCTTCACCAGGTCGTGCAGCGCCTCCATCGTCTCCTCGACGGGGGTGTGCGGGTCGGCGCGGTGGATCTGGTAGAGGTCGACGTAGTCGGTGCCGAGCCGTTCGAGGCTGTGGTCGATCTCGGTCATGATCGCCTTGCGGGAGAGTCCGGCGCCGTTGGGGCCGGGGCGCGTCCTGCCGTGCACCTTCGTGGCGAGGACGACCTCGTCGCGGCGGGCGAAGTCCTTCAGCGCCCGGCCGGTGATCTCCTCGCTGGTGCCGTCGGAGTAGACGTTCGCCGTGTCGAGGAAGTTGATCCCGGCCTCCAGCGCCTGCCGGATCAGCGGGCGTGACGCGTCCTCGTCGAGGGTCCACTCGTGGGTGCCGCGGTCCGGGAGGCCGTAGGTCATGCAGCCAAGGGAGATCCGCGAGACGTCCAGGCCGGTCGAACCGAGCTTCACGTACTGCATCGTTGCTGCTCCTGCCTTCGAGTTCGGTGCCTTGGGGAGCGTACGACTTCGTGGGTACTCGAAGTCGCGGATATGTGCGCACCCTTGACGGGCGGCACGGCCGGGCGCTTTGATCCTGGACGTGCCCGCGCGTGCGGCGCGGTACGCAGAGGTGCGCCCAGCCGGTAGCGGACAGGTTCCAAGCCCGGCCACAGTCGCCAGGACCGCGGCTCCATCCGGTCCGAGGCGGGGTCGTACCCGCGATTGATGGAGCGGACATGCCCGTCAAGGGTGTCTCCCGCGTCGGAGGTCTCGGGACGGCCGCGGTCCTGAGCGGCACCGTCGCGACCGCCGTGGTACTGACCTCGTGCGGAACCTCGAACAGCTCGGCACCGGACCAGCCGTCGCGCCCGGCGCCTTCGGCGAGCCCGTCCCACGCGGCACCGTCGAGAAGCTCCACCACTCCGTCGAAGAGCGCCACGCCGTCGAAACGCCCCGCCCCGTCGGTGAGCGCCTCGCTTCCGGCACCCGGAAAATTCCAACTCCCGCCCCTCCACGCCGACTTCGACTACCAGATCGGCGGCGCCTATCCCCCGCCGGCCGGTGTCCGGATCGTCAGCCGCGACCGTACGGCGTCGCCCGCGCCCGGCCTCTACAACATCTGCTACGTCAACGCCTTCCAGGCCCAGCCGGACGAGCGCGCCTCCTGGCCCGCCGACCTGCTGCTGCGGGACGCGGACGGCGAGGTGGTCGTCGACGAGGACTGGGGCGAGGCGCTGCTCGACATCCGTACCGCGGCCAAGCGACAGCGGGTGGCGGCGCGGGCGAACCGGTGGATCGACGGCTGCGCGGCGAAAGGCTTCGACGCGGTTGAGCCGGACAACTACGACAGCTACACCCGCTCCGACGACCTGCTGACCGCGAACGACGCCACCGCCTTCATCGCCCTGCTCTCCCGGCACGCGCACGCCCGGCACCTGGCCATCGCCCAGAAGAACACCGTGGAGTTGGCGGGGCTGAGGAAGAAGCTCGGGCTCGACTTCGCGATCGCCGAGGAGTGCGCGGAGTACGACGAGTGCGGGGAGTACGCGAAGGCCTTCGCCGACCGGGTCATCGTCATCGAGTACTCCGACTCGGGTCTGCGCAAGGCCCGTTCGGGCTTCGCCGGGCGGCTCAGCATCGTGCGCCGGGACGTGGACGTGTCGACGCCCGGCAGCGCCGACTACGTCCGCAAGGTGCGGTGAGGAGGCCGTGATGAGGAACGGGATGTCACGCCGTGGGCTGCTGCTCGGGGCGGCCGCGATCGGCGCCGCGAGCGGATGTGCGGGCGGTGCCTCGGACGGAGTCGGTGCGGACGGCCGGGTGACCGTGGAGCTGTGGCACGGGCAGGTCGACACGGGCCGCAAGGCGGTGGAGGCGCTGGTCGCCGAGTTCAACCGGACCCACCCCACGATCCGCGTGGACCCGGGCGGCGGTGGGGTGTTGGCCGACGCGATGCTCCAGAAGGTGACCGCCGCGCTGGCCGCCGGCTCCTACCCGGACATCGCCTACATCTTCGGCTCCGACCTGGCGAGCGTGGCGCGCAGCCCGCGCGTCGTCGACCTGACCTCCGCGATGCACAACGGGCCGACACCCTGGAAGACCTTCTGGAAGCCGGTACGGGACGCGGTCACCGTCAACGGACGGGTGCGTGCCGCGCCCGCGGTGCTCGACTCGCTGGCCGTCGTCTACAACAAGAAGCTGTTCCGGCAGGCCGGGCTCGACTACCCGAAGGCCGGCTGGAGTTGGGAGCAATTCACCGACACCGCACGGCGGTTGACCGACCACGACCGGGGCGTCTTCGGCACCGGCTGGCCGGCCGTCGGCGACGAGGACACGGTCTGGCGGCTGTGGCCGATGCTGTGGGATCTCGGCGGCGAGGTCGTCGCTCCGGACGGCAAGCACATCGGCTTCGCCGACCAGGGCGTACGAGCACTCCGGACCCTCGCCCAACTCGGCCACGACAAAAGCGCGTACCTCGACACCAAGCCCGGCAGCGAGCAGCTCTACCAGGTGTTCCTCAACAGCCGGATGGCCATGGTCGCCACCGGCCCCTGGCAGTTGCCCGACATCATCACCGCGAAGATCGACTACGGGGTCGTGCCGCTGCCGACGTACAGCGGGCACGCGGTCACCATCTCCGGGCCCGACACCTGGACGGTCTTCGACAACGGTTCGGCCCGGTCCCGGGCGGCCGTGGAGTTCGTGCAGTGGATGAACTCGCCTGTGCACGACGTCCGTTGGGACATCTCGGCGGGCGGGCTGCCGTTGAGCACGGGTACCGCCGCGCGGCCGGAGTGGCGGCAGCACAGTGCCCGTACGGTCGGTCTCGACGTCTTCACCGACGCTCTGCGCTCGGCCCGCGTCCGGCCGGTCCATGCCGCGTATCCGCAGATCTCGCAGGCGTTGGGCGAGGCGATCGTCTCCGTGCTGCTCGGCCGGGACTCCCCCGAGAAGGCGCTCCGTTCGTGCGCCGACAAGGCCGACGCGGCCCTGCTGATCCCCAGGTGACTTCCCTCTTCCGGGAGACCCCGATGTCCACACTGCCCCGCGCCCTCACCCTTCCCGCGCAACCAGCGGCCACCGCTCAGGCCGCGCGTCGCGCCGCCCGCCGTCGCGCCCGCCAAGAGCGGTCCACCGCCTGGGCGTTCATCGGTCCGTCGGTCGTGGTGATCCTCGGGCTGAGCGTCGTGCCCGTCGTCTGGTCGCTGCTGCTGTCGTTCCGCGCCGACGACCTGGTCACGCCCGGCCGCTGGGTCGGCCTCGACAACTACCGCGCCCTCGCCCAGGACCCCAACTTCCGTACGGCGGTGAGCAATACGCTGCTGTACGCGGCGCTGTACGTCCCGCTCAGCCTGGTCGGCGGACTGGCGCTGGCGCTGGCCCTCAACCGCCGGATCCGGCTCATCGGCCTGTACCGCACGCTGGTGTTCATCCCGTTCGTGGTGTCGGCGACCGCGCAGGGCGTGCTGTTCTCGTTCATCCTCGACCCGGAGTTCGGCGTCGCGAACGCGCTGCTGCACCATCTCGGCATCTCCGCACAGGGGTTCCTCGCCGACCCCGACCAGGCGCTGTATCTGCTGGTGCTGATCTCGCTGTGGAGCGGGGTCGGCTTCTGCGTCGTCGTCTACCTGGCCGCGCTCCAGGACGTGCCGCCCGAACTCGTCGAGGCGGCCCGGATAGACGGCGCGAACCGTACCCAGGTACTGCGCCATGTGACGCTGCCCGCGCTCACGCCGGTGACGGTGTTCCTGGTGCTGTGGCAGTTCATCACCTCGCTCCAGGTGTTCGACCTGATCTACGTGACGACGAAGGGTGGCCCTCTCGGCTCGACCACGGTGATCGTGTACTTCGTCTGGCAGCAGGCCTTCCAGATGTTCACCGCGGGCTACGGCGCCGCGTCCGCGTACGTCCTCGCGGTGGCGCTGCTGGTCGCGGGCGGCGCGCTACGGGTCGTACGGCGGCGGCAGGGCCGTACGGACGGGGGTGTGCGATGAGTGCGCGGCGGGTGAGTGCGTGGCATCTGGTGCTGGCGCCGCTGGCGTTGTGCTTCGCGTTGCCGTTCGTGTGGCTGCTGCTCAGCTCGGTGATGACGAACGCGGAGATCAACCGCTTCCCACCCGCCTTGTGGCCCAAGGGAATCGACCTCGGCGGCTACCGCTATGTGCTGGGCAACGCGATGTTCCCGCGCTGGTTCGCCAACTCGCTGATCTTGGCGTCGGTGGCGGTGGTGTCGAATCTGCTGCTGGGGTCGCTCGCCGGGTACGCGTTCGCGCGGATGCGGTTCGCCGGGTCGCGGGTGCTGCTGGGGCTGATGCTGGCGACGATGGTCGTGCCGTTCCAGCTGACGATGATCCCGACGTTCCTGGTGATGAAGTGGTTCGGGCTGATCGACACGCTGGGCGCGTTGATCCTGCCGTCGCTGGTGACGCCGTTCGCGGTGTTCCTGTTCCGGCAGTTCTTCCTCGCGCTGCCTAGGGAGATGGAGGAGGCCGCCTGGATCGACGGGTGTTCGCGGCTGCGGGTGCTGTTCTCGATCGTCATGCCGCTGGCCCGGCCGGCGCTCGCCACGGTCGCCGTCCTCACCTTCCTGTCCACCTGGAACGACCTGTCGTGGCCGCTGATCGCGATCAACCACGACACCCAGTACACGCTCCAGTTGGGCCTGACGACCTTCCAGGGACAGCACCACACGAAGTGGTCGGCGGTGATGGCGGGCAACGTCATCACCGTGGTGCCGGTACTGGTGGCGTTCCTGCTGGCGCAGAAGACCTTCATCCAGTCGCTGACGTCGAGCGGACTCAAAGGCTGACCCGCACACCTCCAACTCCGCTTCTCCGAAAGGACTTTGATGACAGACGGCAGCGCTGTGAAGGTGGCCTTCATCGGCGCCGGCAGTGTGGTGTTCACGCAGGGCCTGCTCGCCGACCTGTTCGCGTTCCCCGAACTCGCCCGCGCCCGGATCGCGTTGCACGACATCGACCCGGAACGGCTCGCGACGGCGGAGGGCGCGGCCCGGCACATCGCCCAAGTACGCGGCGCCACACCGGAGATCACCGCGCACCTCGACCGCCGATCGGCCCTCGCGGACGCCGACTTCGTCGTCAACATCGTCCAGGTCGGCATGAACGAGGCCACCCGCACCGACTTCGATATCCCGGCCCGCTACGGCCTGCGCCAGACGATCGCCGACACCCTCGGCATCGGCGGCATCTTCCGCGCCCTGCGCACCTTCCCGCTGCTCAAGTCACTCGCCCAGGACATGACCCAACTCTGCCCGGACGCCCACCTGTTGAACTACACCAACCCCATGGCGATGAACCTCCTCTACCTGAGCCGCATCGCCCCCGCCCTCAAGGCGACCGGCCTGTGCCACTCGGTGTACTGGACGATGCACGACCTGTCCCAGCTGATCGGCGTCCCCTTCGAGGAGGTCACGTACCTGGCCGCAGGCGTCAACCACCAGGCGTGGGTGCTGCGTTTCGAGCAGGCCGGGCAGAACCTCTACCCGCTCCTCGACGACACGATCGCGAAGGACCCCGAACTCCTGCGCCGGGTCCGCGTCGACATGTACCGCCGCCTCGGCCACTACCCCACCGAGACCAGCGAGCACTCCGCCGAGTACGTGCCGTGGTATCTCCACCACGACAGCGAGATCGAGCGGCTACGGCTCCCGGTCGGCGCCTACTTGGAGATCATCGAGGAGAACACCGCGAGCTACGAACGCACCCGCGACGCCCTCGCCTCCGGCATCCCACTCCCCGTCGAGGGCACGCTGGAGTACGCCCCGCAGATCATCCACAGCATCGTCACCGGCACGCCCCGCACGATCTACGGCAACGTGCCCAACCGGGGCCTGATCGACAACCTCCCCGCCGACTCGGTGGTCGAAGTCCCTTGCCTGGTCGACGCGTTGGGCGTCCAGCCGACCCGGATCGGCGCGCTGCCCCCGCAGTGCGCGGCCCTCAACAGCGCGTACGTCTCCGTCACCGACCTGGTGGTCCGCGCGGCCACGGACGGCGACCCGCGCCACATCCGGCATGCCGCGATGGCCGACCCCGCGACGGCGGCGGCCCTGCCGGTCGAGCGGATCTGGGACCTGTGCGACGACCTCGTAGAGGCGCATGGAGAGCTGCTGCCGCCGGAGCTGCGGGTCCGTCTGGGGCACTGAGGGCCGTCCGGCGTTGGTGTGACCGCCCCGCCCGCCCGGCGTGGGAGCGGCCGGGCGGCGGCCCCGGTCCCGCATCCTCGGCGCAGGCGACCGGCACCCGGCCGGTCGTGGCCGTACGGGAGGAACGCGGTGCCGAGACGTTCGACCAGATTCAGGACTCTGCTGATGGGGGCGGCCGTGCTGCCGCTGGCCCTGGTGTCGCCCGCGTGGGGTGGCACGGACCCGGCACCGTCCCCGCCCGAGCCGCCGTCGACCCTGTGCGCGCCCGCGGGCACCCTGCGCGGCGCGCAGGGCCAGCATGCCGTCGTCAGCCTCTGTGCGGGCAGCGGCACCCCGACCATGGCGGTCTCGGCTCCCGCGACCTGCGGACAGCTCAGGTCGGCCGTCCGGTACGCGTGCCGCACCTCGGGCTCCTGGACCGCCGAGCGCGCCGGCGAGACGGTGGCGTCCGGCAAGCTCCCGGGATCGGGCGAGTACCCGGGGCCGGGGACGTACGACTTCACGGCCACCGTGCGCGTCCGCTCGGCGCCGGAGGGCGTGGACCTGACGGGTACCGTCCACGCCACGCTGGCCCTGACCGCACCGAGGCCGAAGGTCACGCACGGCATCGAGGTGGACCGGAGCACGCTGCGGCCGGACTCGGTGACCACGCTGACGTACACGGTCCGGCGGGACAGTGACGAGGGTGACGGCAGCGCGCGGTTCGGGCTGATCGCGGAGGAGGGCACGGGGGCGGAGCTGACCACGACCGACGCCCGTTGCGTCAATCCGCTGGTCGGCCGGCACCCGTCGAAGGACCGGCTGCCGCACGCCCTGGACTGCGCGCTGACCGATCTCCAGCCGGGGCACCCGGACACCGTGGTGGTCCACGTCGCGCTCAAGTCCCGCTGTTCCACGGTGGTTTCGAAGCTGGGGTACTGGATGCCGCAGGGTCAGACGCTCTACACCGGGGGCATGCTGGCCGGGCCGACGGTGACCTGCGCCTAGAGCAGGTCGAAGGCGCGCTCCCACCCGAACTCCGCCCGCCCGCCGCCCTCTTGGACCTCGCCGGAGTACGGCTCCCCGAACCGGACGCCCATCTCGCGGAGCCGTACCAGGCTGGCCCGGTAGGCCGGATGAACGGCCAACGCCCGGGCCACGCAAGGGAGTACGGCGATCGGGACACCGAGGCCGTACGCCTCGCACAGGGTGCCGAGCGCGAGGGTGTCCGCCGTGCCGGCCGCCCACTTGTTGATCGTGTTGAAGGTGGCGGGCGCGACGAGCACGGCGTCCGGGGGCGGGAACGGGCGCGGATCGCTGGGGGTGCGCCACGCCGAACGTATCGGGCGGCCGGTCTGCGCCTCGACGGCGGCCGTGTCGAAGAAACCGCCCATCGCGACCGGGGTCGCGATGACCCCGACCTCCCAGTCCCGCTCCTGCGCGGCGGTGATCAACTTGCTGACGCCCGCGGCGATCCCGGCGGCGCAGACGACGACGTAGAGGAAGGGCTTCGAGTCCTGTTCGGTCACCCGGGGAGCCTACTGAAGCGGGAACGAGCGCCCGCGCTCCTCCTCGGGCCGCGTCCCGAACACGCGCCGTTCCTTCTCCTCGATGGCCAGGTCGTTGATGCTCGCCTCGCGCCGGGTCATCAGCCCGTGCTCGTCGAACTCCCACAGCTCGTTGCCGTACGACCGCCACCACTGTTCGTCGGCGTCCCGGCACTCGTACTGGAAGCGGACCGCGATGCGGTTGCCGTCGAAGGCCCACAGGTCCTTGCGCAGCGCGTACTCGTGTTCGCGGGCCCACTTCGCGGTGAGGAACGCGACGATCTCGGCGCGGCCGGTGACGAAGGTGTCGCGGTTGCGCCAGACGGAGTCCTCCGAGTAGGCGAGCGCCACCCGCTGCGGGTCGCGGGTGTTCCAGGCGTCCTCGGCGGCCTGGACCTTCCGGGCGGCGGTCTCGCGGGTGAAGGGCGGGAGGGGAGGGCGGTCGGCCATGGTCGTCTCCAGAGCGGCGCGATGCGGAGAACGTGCGTTCTCCCGATGGCTGCTAACGTAGAGAACGCACGTTCTCAGGTCAAGAAGGGGTCGGTTCGATGGACAGCGCGGTCGCCCGGGAGCAGGCGCTGGACGCCGCCGAGAAGCTGTTCTACGGACGGGGAGTCCAGGCCGTCGGTATGGACGCCGTCCGCTCCGCCTCCGGGCTCTCCCTCAAGCGGCTCTATCAACTCTTCCCCGCGAAGGAGGAGTTGGTGGAGGCGTACCTCGAACGCCGTGACCTGCGCTGGCGCGGACGCCTCGCCGAGCACGTCGCGCTGCACGATGATCCGCGGGACCGCGTTCCGGCCGTCTTCGACTGGCTGGAGGAGTGGTTCGGCGAGGCCGATTTCCGCGGCTGCGCGTGGATCAACTCGTACGGGGAACTGGGCGCGACCTCGGAGCGCGTGGTGGCCCAAGTCCGGGCGCACAAGCGGGCGTTCCGCTCGTACCTCGCCGGCCTGGTGGCGGACGCGGGGCTGCCCGACGTACTCACCGGGCAGCTCTTCCTGCTGGCCGAGGGCGCCATGGTCACGGCGGGCATCACCGGGACCACGGAACCGGCGGCGGAGGCGCGTGCGGCGGCGCTTGCGCTGGCGCGGGCCGACTGAGGTCGGGCGGCGACGAGGCGGTCGGGGGCGCGAGGTCGATGTGGGGGTGCAGGGGATGGGTTGATCGGATCGGGTGGTGGGGGTGGCCGACCGATCCGGCCGCCCCCACCACGGACCCGCTCAGCCCACCGTGTCCGACACCGTGATCGCGCTCACCGGGCAGGCCCGGGCCGCCTCCCTGAGCATCGGGTCGTCGCTGTTCTCCTTGCCCGGCAGCACCGTGCTGTAGCCGTCGTCGTCCTGGGTGAAGACGCTCGGGGCGGCCAGGGCGCACTGGCCCGCCCCGATGCAGATGTCCTTGTCGATGTGGATTTCCGTGTGCATGGAGCGCAGCCTCTTACCAGGTCACGGGGAGTTCCAGCATCCCCTGGATCGTGTCGCCGGGTTTGAAGGGGATCTCCTCCGCGGGGACGGCCAGGCGCAGGGTGGGCAGCCGGTCGAAGAGACTGTGCAGGGCGATCTCCAGTTCGGCGCGGGCCAGGTTCTGGCCGAGGCACTGGTGGATGCCGAAGCCGAACGAGACGTGGTGCCGGGTGGGGCGGTGCCAGTCCAGGGCGTCCGGGGCGGTGTAGACGTCCTCGTCCCGGTTGATGACCGCGGTCGAGAAGATCACGCCGTCGCCGGCCCGGATGGTCGTACCGTCCAGCTCGATGTCCTCGGCGGCGAGCCGCATCAGCCCGTCGACGATGGAGAGCGACCGCATGAGTTCCTCGACCACGTCCGGCAACAGCGTTGGATCGGCCCGGAGTTCGGCCAGTCGCTCGGGGTGGCGCAGCAGCGTGAAGGTGCCCAGGGAGATCATGTTGGCGGTCGTCTCGTGGCCCGCGACGAGGAGGATCACCGCGAGGGAGATCAACTCCTCGCGGTCCAGCGCCCCTTGGGCCAGCTGCTCCCGGACCAGGTCGTCCAGCAGCCCCTCGCCCGGTTCCCGCTGCTTGCGGTCGATCAACTCCCCGAGATACACGTCGAGTTGATCGCGCGCGTCCTGGCTGTCCTCGGGCTTCGGGCCGCGCAGCAGGCGCCGGGACTGGGCCTCGAAGAACTCGTGGTCGGCGTACGGCACACCGAGCAGCGCGCAGATCACGGTCGAGGGTACGGGCAGCGCGAACGCCGACACCAGGTCGGCGGTCGGGCCCTGGGCGATCATCGCGTCGAGCAGTCCGTCGACGATCCGCTGGATGTCGGGCCGCATCGCCGTGGCGCGCTTGACGGTGAAGGCGGGGATCATCATCCGCCGCTGGGTGCGGTGCTTGGGGTCGTTCTCGCCGAGCAGGGCGACCCGCCGCCTGCGGACCGCCGCGAACCGTTCGTTGGTCACGGGGAAGTCCGGGTGGGAGCGGTCGGTGGACAGGCGCTGGTCGGCGAGCAGTGCGCGGGCGGCGGCGTGGCCGGTGACCAGCCATGCCGTGCGGCCGTCGTACAGCGTGATGCGGGTCAGCGGGCGGGCGGCGCGCAAGGGGTCGTAACCGGCGGGCGGCTGGTAGGGGCAGGTGCGGTCCTGGGGGAAGGCTACGGGTTCGGTTCGGTCCTTCGGTTCCGTCAGATCCGTCAGATCCGTCATGGAAGACCTCGCAGACGAAGAGGTGCGTCTTGCCGATCTTCATTAGATGCCCCAGGCACCTATGAGGCCACCTGAAGTTCGGCCAGATCGGTGGTACCTACAATCTGGCCGAACCTGATGGTCCCGGCTCACCCCGCCGCGCGGCCATCGCACGCCCGCGACCCGCCCGCGAGCGGAATCCCAGCGTCCTCCCCTGCGAAGGCCCGGTACACGGCGAGGCTGTCCTCGTACACGTGATGACGGACGATCAGCCCGCCCCGGACGGTGAGATGCAGGGCGAACCTGGCGCGATACGACCGCCCGGTGGGCCTGGCGGCCAGCCGGATCTCGCCGAACACGACCGCGTCCTCGCCGTCGACGAGGACCCGCTCGATCTCCGTGCCCACCTTGCCCGGCACATGGTGGGCGGCGAGCTGCCGGAAGTGGTCGGCTGCGTCGGCACGGGTGGCGCGGTGCCGTATCCACGGAGTGGCGGGGCTGCCGTGCTCGTCCTCGGGCCAGTCGAGCCTCCAGTCGGCGTCCTCGGCGTACAGCTCCGCGATGTGCTCGGGCCCGGCGTTGGCGATCCGGTGCAACAGGTCTTCTACGACGGTGCGGGTGGTCGGTGTCGCGGACATGGGCGCCCCTCTCCCGGACGGTTCCGGACGGTTGTCGTGCGGGGTGTCGACTGTGCCGGAGCGGCCGACGGGATGCGATTACCTCCGAGGTCGTCACCCGGTGGAAGAGGCGTGGCCGAAGATCGTGGCGGTATGGATGAATCACGCACCGGCTGGTGTTGAATTCCGGTGCGAGACAGCCGTAGAACGCGAGATGGGACGAATGACATGCCTCTTGAGGGTGAGTACGAACCCAGCCCGGCGCAGTGGGTACGCGACCAGGTCGAGCTGTACGAGAGCTCCGGCGGCACCAAGGGGACGACGTTGATGGACACGGGTCTGCCCGTGATCCTGCTGACGACGGTGGGCGCCAAGAGCGGGAAGCTCCGCAAGACCCCGCTGATGCGGGTCGAACACGACGGCACCTATGCCGTGGTCGCCTCGCAGGGCGGCGCTCCCAAGCACCCTGTCTGGTACTTCAACGTCCAGGCCGACCCGCACGTCGAGCTCCAGGACGGACCGCGGAAGTGGGACCTCACGGCCCGCGAGGTCACCGGCGACGAGAAGGCCGAGTGGTGGGAGCGGGCGGTCGCCGCGTACCCCCCGTACGCCGAGTACCAGACGAAGACGGACCGGCAGATCCCCGTGTTCGTCCTCGAACCGGCGGACGGCAGCTGAGTCCCGGAGGCCGGTCCGGGCCCGGAGAAAATTTCTCGTTCCCGGGTGCATGACCCGGTGCCCGTCGGGCACCCGAGCCTCAGGCCCCGCCGCGCTCCCCCGTCGCGGCGGGGCTTTCCCGTGCCTCCTCCATCGGCCGGTCGGTGATGTCCAGGAAGATCTCGCCGGCCTCGGACACGGCCTCGCCGAGCGACCGCTTGATGCGCACGGAGACCTCCTCGACCCGCTCGCTGTCCATGCCGGGGACCAGGTCGATCCGGGCGGCGACCATCGTCGAGTCGAGCCCCATCCGCATCGTGAACAGCGCTTCCACGCTGTCGATCTCGGGCTCGGCCGCCAGCAACTCCCGAATCCTGTCGCTCAGTTCGGGGTCCACGGCCTCGCCGATGAGCTGGTCGCGGGCATCGCGGCCCAGCCGGTAGGCGACATAGCCGAGCAGCACACCGATCGCGATCGACGCGGACGCCTCCCACACCACCTGCCCGGTGATCATGTGCAGCGCCATGCCGACGATGGCCAGGGTCACACCGACCACGGCCGTGCCGTCCTCGGCGACGACGGTCCGCAGCGCGGGGTCGCGCAGCGCGTCCATGCCACCGCCCTGGGCACGCACCTGGTGCAGGGCCCGCAGCAGGGAGACGCCCTCCACGACCAGCGCGACGCCGAGCACGATCAGGCCCACCACATAGCCCGTGGACGTCTCCTCCGCGCCGTTGCGCAGCGCCTCGACCCCCTGGAACACGGAGAAGCAGGCGCCCATCACGAAGATCCCGACGGCCGCGAGCAACGACCAGAAGAAGCGCTCCTTGCCGTAGCCGAAGGGGTGCCGGCTGTCGGCGGGGCGGCGGCTGCGGCGCAGGGCGGCGAGGAGGAAGACCTCGTTGAGGCTGTCGGCCACCGAGTGCGCGGCCTCCGAGAGCAGCGCGGGCGACCCGGCGACGAGACCGCCGACGGCCTTGGCGGCCGCGATCACCAGGTTGGCGGCGAGGGCGACGAGGACGGTGACGCGGGTCTTGCGGTCCGTCGCGCCATCGGAATCCTGGTCCGTCGCAGCATCGGATTCCCGGTCCGTCCCGCCGTCGGTTCCGTGATCCTTCGGGTGGTCGGACTGATGGTCGGCAGCTGTGTCGCTCATCTACGCCGACTGCCCCTGAAGGTGCTGCTCACACCCTCTACCGAAGGACCGGTTTCGATGACACCGTCGGGGTGCCGACCATGCCGACCCGCCTGTTCGTCCGCAGAAGGAGACCCCCGTGGCCAAGATCAAGAAGAAGAAACTCCCCCTCGTCTACCAGCCCGTCGGCCTCGTCCTGGGCCTGGTGAGCGGTGCCCTCGCCGGCCGTGCCTTCCGCGCCACGTGGAAGGCGGTACGGCACGAGGACAACGCCCCCGACCCGCTGGACCGGGACCGCGGCTGGGCCGAGATCCTGCTCGCCGCCGCGCTCCAGGGCGCCCTCTTCGCGGTGGCGCGCAGCGCGGCGGACCGCACCGGCGCGAAGGCCATCGAACGCTCGACCGGAATCTGGCCGGCGAAGGACAAGAGCGGCCGGGAGTAGGGCAGTTGGGACCTGGCCGGCCGGGAGCGAGCCCGCTCAGCCCTGGTCGGCGGCCGTGGGCGGCACCGGGCGGAGCGTGAAGGAGTGGCCGGCCGGGTCCGCGTACACGCGCTCCTCGTGCGGGCCCGGCATGTCCTTGGTCTCCAGCGGACGTCCGCCGAGGCCGATGATCCGGCGCTCGGCCTCGTCCAGGTCCTCCACCAGGAAGTCCAGGTGGACCTGCTGGTTGTTCTCGGAGCGGGGCCAGCTCGGCGGGGTGGCGCTGAGGTCCCTGCGGAACGCCAGCCGGGTCCCGTCGGCGCCCCGGATCTCCACCTGGTCGAGGGTGATGTCCGTCTGCTCGCCGTCCAGCAACTCCGTGTAGAACACGGCGAGTTTCTCCGGCTCGACCGCGTCGAGCACCACGAAGCTAGCGTTGACCAATGCCATGTGTCCTCCGAAGACTGGGGCGGGCAAGGGTCGAGTCCGGTTGCCTCGCCCTCAACGGATATCCCGCTTCGGCGAGTTGATGCCGGGAACCGGAGTCGATCAACGAACGTGCAACAACCGCACGGCTCCCCTGGTTCGCACGGGACGCGCGATGTAAGAGTGGGACGGGTGAAGCCCCGTATCGCCGCAGTGACCCTGGCCGTCTGCACCGCGCTCGCTCCGCTCGCCGGCTGCGGCGACGGCACCGGCGCCCGCGAGTCGTCGCCCTCCCCGGGAGAGCCGACGACAGCGGGCGCGAGCCGAACTCCCGCTCCGGGCAAGGGTTCCAAGGATCCCGACGACATCAACGGCGACGGTCACCGCGACCTGGTGGTGCCGATCGTCGTCGGCGGCGGGGGCGAGGACGCCACGGACGAACGGGTCGCCGTGGTGTACGGATCGGCCAAGGGCCTCGACCCGTCGACCCGCGGGGTCTACGGCCGCGACGACCTGGGCCTGCCCGAACCCGGCAGGCAACTCCTCGCCCCGAAGGGCTCGTTGTCCGCCGCCGACCTCACCACCGCCGATCTGGACGGCGACGGCTTCCCGGACTTCGTCACGACCGTCCAGGGCGCGATGACGTCGGACGGCAACGTCACCGCCCCGCGCACTGTCCCGTACATAGCGTGGGGCGGCCCCGGGGGACCGACCGGGAAGACCTCCGCCACACCGGTCCAACTCCCGCAGAGCGCGAGGAAGTTGGGCGTCCGGTCCGTGGTGCGCGGTGACTTCGACGGCGACGGGCACCACGATCTCGCCGGGTTCGCGTACAACCAGTCGTCCATGGTGGTGATGTACGGCCCGTTCACCCGCTCGGGCACCCCCGCCCGCACCGACACGAGCCTCCCCTGGGCGGACGTAGAGCTCGTCGCCGACGCGATCGACCCGACCGGAAAACCCCGTGCTACCTCGCTCCTGATGCACGCGGTGAGCGACGGCGAACAGTCCGGCAACACGCTCTACACGGCCCGCCGAGGTTCCCGACTGCCCTCCACCGGACGCCAGTTGCGGAGCGGCAACGCCCACGCGTTCGGTGACTTCGACGGCGACGGGCAGCGCGATGTGGCCGTGGGCGACGACGGCAGCCGTAACGACGAACCCGGCTACGAGACCGAGCCGGCCGACGTCGACGGTTCGCTCGCCGTGTATCCGGGCGCCGGCGGCACACCGGTGACGTACCGCCTCCCCGAGGCGCCCAAGTCCGCGCGCACCGACTACGGGCCCGGCGGATACGTGTCCGCCGACCCGGACGGCGACGGCCGGGACGGCATCCTCGTCTCCACGTACGAGGGCGCCACCCTCATCGACGCCGCCCGGCGGACCACGGTCCTGCGCACCGGACCCGCCGAGGAGGGCGGCAGGAAGATCCCGGCGAAGTGGCGGCACGCCCGGCCCGAGGGGGCCGCCGACTTCGACGGCGACGGCAAGGACGAGCTGATCCTGAGCTGGGGCGCCGACCCCAGGTTCGGCTTCTACGGTGAGCGCGCCACGCGCTGGTGGATCACCGACGGCACGACGGCCGCGAACAAGGCGACGTTCACGACGACGAACTTCGCCCCGCGCACCTCCTAGGAAGCCTCGCCCGCCGCACGGATCTCGGCGAGCCGCGCCGCCGCCGCGCTCAGCAGCAGATCCAGGGCGGCCGGGTAGGAACTGTGCCGCATGGTGGCGATGAGATGCCGGGCCGTCGCCGCGATGTGCGGGTGCGTATCGGCGGGCAGCCGCGCGTACGTCGCCTGCCATACGGCGGCCTCCGCCTCACGGGCCGGCTTCGGCAACGCCGTGTTCGCGGAGTCGAGGGCACCGAAGGCGAGCGCCTGGTCGACATAGGCGTGGTAGATCCGCACCGCCTCCACGTCCGGGAACCCGGCCCCGCGCAGCACCCCGAGGATCGCCTCCACGGCCTGGATCTCGTACACCCGCCCGGTCACCCGGTAAGAGCTGAGCACCGCGGCCCGAGGATGCGCGAGCGCCCCGGCATGCACCCGCAGCCCCAGGTCCCGCAGGTCGGCCCGCCAGTCGCCGCTGGGCCGCCAGGTGCGCAAGGTCCGGCCGATCAGCTCGTCCGCGACGGCGAGCATCAGGTCGTCGGTGTGCCGGAAGTACCGGTACAGGGAGCTGGGATCGGCGCCGAGAGCACGCCCTAGCCGACGCACGGACAGCGCCTCGGCGCCATGCTCCTCGATCAACCTCAAGGCGGTCTCGACGATCAGTTCCTCGGACAGGACGACGCCCTGCTTGGTGGGGCGCCTGCGCTGCCGGGCGGCGGCCGGGACGACACGCTCGCTCATACGACGACCTCCTCGCTGCTCGGGTCCGGGTGTCCGCACCTTACGACAACACCGTTGACCTGTTAAGTGCGCGGGCAGTTTCATGTGCGTTCACCGGGGCCGTTCGGGCCCCCCGGTGCGAGCGGAGAGCACGCCATGAACGACCTGCCACCCCCGTCGGGGCCCGCACTGCGCAAGTCCCTCGGTCTGCTGGACGGCGTCGCCATCGCCGCGTCCAGCACGGCCGCGACCACCAGCATCGGCATCGGCCTGGGCGTGACGGCCGGGGTGGTCGGGCTGCATCTGCCGGCCATCATGCTGCTCGCGTTCCTGCCGATCCTGGGCATCGCGGGCGCCTACTCCCGCCTCAACCGGGTCGAGCCGAACGCGGGCAACGGCTATGTCTGGGTGGGCCGTTCACTCACTCCGTGGCTCGGCTTCCTGGTCGGCTGGGTGAACATCGTCGCGACGATCGCCTTCCTCGCGTACACCACGGCGGTCACCGGCTCGGCGATGATCCAGCTGGCCGGAGAAGCCGGAGTGCACCAAGTCGGCGGCCTCACCCTCGATCCGGACTCGACGGCCCAGACGACCGCCGTGGGCATCCTGATCCTCGTAGCCGTCACCCTCACCGCAGTCACCGGCGTCCGCACGGCGGCCCGCCTCCAGACCGGACTGCTGATCTTCGAGTACGTCGTCCTCCTCGGCTTCTGCGGCTACGGCATCGTGACCGGCCCGCACGCCTTCAGCCTCAGCTGGTTCGACCCGTTCGCGATCCCTTCGGCGTCGGCGCTCGCACAGGGCCTCCTCCTGTCGGTGTTCTGCTACTGGGGATTCGAGGCCGCGTTCACCGTGAACGAGGAGGTCCGCGACCCACGCGACGCGTCCCGGGCCGGGCTCATCACCCTGGTGACGATGCTGGGCCTGTTCCTGCTCGGCTCGATCGCCTTCCAACGGGTTTTGTCCGAGGGCGAGTTGGCGGGCCACGGCGCCCAGGGCCTGGCGTACTTCGGCGACCGCCTCGCCTCCCAGCCCCTGGCCGCACTCCCCCTGGTCGCCTTGATGTTCTCGGCGGTCGCCTCCCTCCAGGCGGGCGTCATCCCCACCGCCCGAGGCATGTTCGCGATGAGCCGCGACCGCACCCTCGGCCCAATCTGGGGCAAGGTCAGCTCCCGCTACGGCACTCCGGCCCTCGGCACCCTGCTGATCGGCGCGCTGGCAACGGCAGTTGCGGCACTGTCACTCGTGATCCCCCGCCTGGCCGACATGATCATGGCCACGGTGAACGCCGTAGGAATCGTCGTGGCGCTCTCCTACGCGCTCACCGCCCTGGCCGCAGCCGTCCGCTTCCGCGCCCTCCTCCGGGAGGACTGGCGGCAGGGCATACGCGCGGTCGTCCTGCCCACGCTGAGCGCCATCTCCCTTCTGGCACTGGGCGGTTACCTCGGCTGGTCCTTCTACACGTCCACCGATCACCTCGAAGTCAGCGCGGACAACGGCTGGTTCCTGCTGCTGACCCCGCTGGCGATGATCGCGTCCGGCTTCCTGGCCGCCGCGTGGGCCAAGTGGGTACGCAGATCGCCGTACTTCCACTCGGGCCGAGGCACCGACGCCGACGCGCCGCAGCTCCTCGCCACCTCTCGCTGACCCCGCAAGGATACGAACCATGCACGCAGACCTCCTCTTCACCAACGGCCCTGTCCTCACCCCCGAGGGCCGCACCGCGACCGCCGTGGCCGTCACCGGCGACCGGATCACCGCCGTGGGCCGTGCCGAGGTGCACGAGCTCGCCGGGCCGCGCACTCAAGTCGTCGATCTGGCCGGGCGGTTGCTGCTGCCCGGGTTCCAGGACGCGCATGTGCATCCGGTACCGGCGGGGCTGGAGCTGACCCAGTGCGATCTGACGCGGGCCAAGACGGCCGAGGACACGATCGCCGCCGTACGGGCCTACGCCGACGCTCATCCCGAGCGGGAGTGGATCACCGGGGGCGGGTGGTCGATGGAGGCGTTCGAGGGCGGTACGCCGACGAAGGAACTGCTGGACGCGGTCGTGCCGGACCGCCCGGTGTACCTGCCCAACCGGGACCATCACGGCGCCTGGGTGAACAGCCGGGCCCTCCAACTCGCGGGCATCACAAGGGAGATGCCCGACCCGGTGGACGGCCGCATCGAGCGGACCGCGTCGGGCGAACCGGCCGGAACGCTCCAGGAGGGCGCGATGCAGCTGGTCGGCCGGCTCACGCCACCGGCCACCCGGGCCGACCGCCTCGCGGCCCTGCTGCACGCCCAGCGACATCTCCACGCGCTCGGCATCACGGCCTGGCAGGACGCGCTGGTCGGCGAGTTCCTGGGAATGGACGACCCGTCGGACGCGTATCTCGCGGCTGCCCGGGACGGCTCGCTCACCGCACGCGTGGTCGGCGCGCTGTGGTGGGACCGGGAGCGCGGGGCCGAGCAGATCCCCGAACTGGTCGAGCGGCGGGCCGAGTTGAGCCACGGCCGGTTCAGCGCGGGCAGCGTGAAGCTGATGCTGGACGGCGTCGCCGAGACCGGCACGGCCGCCCTGCTCGACCCGTACCTCGACAAGTGCGGCTGCGCGACGGCCAACCGGGGCACCAGCTTCATCGACCCGGACCAACTGCCCAAGTACGTAACCGAGTTGGACGCACTCGGCTTCCAGTGCCACTTCCACGCGCTGGGCGACAGGGCCGTACGCGACGCGCTGGACGCGGTGGAGGCGGCAAGGGCCACGAACGGGCGGAACGACACCCGACCGCACCTCGCGCACCTCCAGGTGGTGCACCCGGACGACGTGGCGCGCTTCGCACGACTCGGCGCGGTGGCAAACATCCAGCCACTGTGGGCCGCGCACGAACCGCAGATGGACGAGCTGACGATTCCGTTCCTAGGGCCCCAACGGGCTTTGTGGCAGTACCCGTTCGGGGCACTCCTCCGCTCCGGGGCGACGCTCGCGGCGGGCAGCGACTGGCCGGTGAGCAGTCCCGATCCGCTCCAGGGCATCCATGTCGCGGTGAACCGGGTCGAACCCGGAGGCACCGGGCCGGTGTTCCTGCCGGGCGAGCGCCTCGACCTCGCGGCGGCGATCACGGCGTACACGGCGGGTTCGGCGTACGCGAACCACCTGGACGACACGGGCCGCATCACGGCGGGGGCGTTGGCGGATCTGGTGATCCTGGACCGCGACCCGTTCGCCGCTCCGCCGGAGGAGATCGCGGACACGCAGGTAGCGCTTACTTATGTGGGAGGCACGGGAGTCTACGCAGCCCCGGATGCGTGAACAGTAACGGGGATCACGATCGCGGCGCGGCGTAGATCATCTAGGCTCTGGGCAGCCTCGTAACCGCTGATGGGACCAACTTTCGTACCACACAGCGCAGTTCGAGGGTGCGGGCGGTCGAACGGACCGCCCGCTCGCGGTGGGGGGACTCAGTGTTCCGTCTCCCGAAAGGAAGCGCATGCCTCAGGACGTCACCTTCGACCTCCCCTTCGACACTCCCGTCAGCGAGCACCTAGAGTACGCCCGCGCCCGCCATCTGCGCTGGATCTGGGACATGGGCCTGGTCCGCAGCCAGGCCGGGTTCGAGGAGTACCGCTCGTGGGATCTCCCGCAGGCCGCGGCCCGCACCTATCCGTACGCGTCGGCCGCGGACATGGTCGTCCTGATGAACTGGTTCTCGCTGGCGTTCCTCTTCGACGACCAGTTCGACGCGAGCCAACCGGACCGCGCCGACCGAATACTGGACGTGGCAAGGGAGTTGATCGTCACCCCCCTGCGTCCGGCGGGCAGCAGGCCCCGGGTGGTGTGTCCGATCACCGTGGCCTGGGCAGAGGTGTGGGACCACCTTTCGGATGGCATGTCCCTGACCTGGAGGACCCGGTTCGCCGCGTCCTGGGGCCGGTTCCTGGTGGCGCACTGCGAGGAGGTCGACCTGGCGGCCCGGGGCATCGCGGGCACGCTGGACCTCGACGAGTACACCGAGTTCCGGCGCCGTACGGTCGGCATCCACCACAGCATCGACGCCGGCGAACGCAGCCGGGGCTTCGAGGTCCCGGCCCAGGTTCAGGCCCACCCCCTGATGGAGCGCATGCGCGACCTGGCCGCCGACACCATCGCCTTCATGAACGACATCCACTCCTTCGAACGCGAACGCCGCCGGGGCGACGGCCACAACCTCATAGCCGTACTCCACCGGGACCGCGGCCTGTCCTGGGAAGCGGCGGCGGACGAGGCGTACCGCATGACAACCGCCCGCCTCACCGAGTACCTGGACCTGGAAGCCCAAGTCCCCCAGATGTGCGACGAGTTGGCCTTGAACGACACCGAGCGCCTCCGGGTCCACCAGGGCGTGGAGGCCATCCAGCACTGGATCAACGGCAACTACGAGTGGGCGCTGGTGTCGGGCAGGTACGAGGCAGCCAAAGCCGAGTCGGCGGTCAAGGGCTCGGTGGACGACCTCTTGGCCGTCTGACTCGCAGGCATGCTGCTTGGCCAACGGCTGGGCAGCATGCCTGTTTTCAGGGGCGCGGGGAACTGCGCGACCAGCCCCCACGCACCCGCAGACGAAGCACTACCGACTACACCGCAAACTCAACCGGCAGACGATCCAATCGAGACTCCCACGTAGAAGCCGTAGAAGTCAGCTCCTCCACAGCCACCCCCAACCGCAACCCCGGCAGCCGATGCAGCAAAACATCCACCCCCACCTCAAGAATCGCCTGCCCAATACTCTGCCCCGGACATTCATGCGGCCCTGAACTGAACGCCAAATGCGAGTGGTTACCCTGCACGGAAACCCCCGCATCAGGTCGAACCTCAGGATCACCATTCCCCGCGGCAAGCCCCAGCACCAGCAGATCCCCCTCCCCGATCCGATGCCCCCCGAGCTCAAGATCCGCCGTAGCGAACCGCCCCGGCAGAACGGCGAGCGGCGGACTGTCCCACATGACTTCCTCAACCACGGCCGAGACAGTCAACTGCCCACTGACCAGCCCGGACAACTGAGACGCATCGGTGAGAATCCGCTGCAACACCCGAGCCAGCAAATTACTGGTAGTCGTGTGCGCGGCGATCAGCACAAGCCGCAAATGCATCACGACCTCTTCCGCATCGAGCCCCGCCGGATGCCCAAGAAGCGCGGTGGTGAAATCGGACCCCGGCTCGACCCGCTTACGCTCCGCGAGTTCGGCGAGGATCTCGATGATGCGGTCGTTGTGCAGCAACGCGTCCTCGCCCCCTTTGAGAACCTGCGCGCTGGATTCGACCAGCCGATTCCCGTCCCCCGCGGGAAGCCCCAGAATCCGGGTGAGGACAAGCATCGGCAGAAACTCGGCATAGTCCGCCACCAGATCGGCGCGGCCGGTATCCACGAACGCGTCGATCTGCTTGTTGGCGAAGTACGTCGCATGCCGCCGAACCCCCCGCCCGGACGCCGCCAACAGCCCGTCGGTCACCGCGCCCCGCAGCCGCCGGTGCGGCTCCCCGTCCTGGGAGACGCAGTCCGGCCGCCACCCGACCATCGGCATGATCGGCGAGGTCTCCGCCACCCGACCTTCCCGCCAGTCCCGCCAGATCCGCGCGTCCCGGGAGAACTGCCGGGGGTTGTCGAGCACCCGCCGGTTGTCGCGGTACCCGAGAACCAGCCAGGCGGGCACGTCACCTTCGAGCAACACCGGTGCCACGGACCCGTGTTGCTCGCGCAGCCGCTCGTAGATGGCACGCGGATCGGTCGCCGCGTCGGGACCGTACAGGCGCGTGAGGTCGTCGCCCGAGCCATGGGCGACCGGGCAACCCCTCGGCGCATCGGGGCCGTTCGGCGTCTGGTCGGTCATCGGGACTCCAGCGCGACGACGGCCGAGCGTTCCTTCAAGTGCCGTATCAGCGCGACCAGTACGTCACGGCTGGAGGAGCGCTCGCGGGCGTCGAAGGCCACGACCGGGATGTCCGCGGAGATGTCGAGCGCGTCCCGGATCTCGTCGACCGGGAACTCGGGTGAGTCGGGGAAGACGTTCAGCGCGATGACGAACGGGACGTTCTGCCGCTCCATCTCCTCGATCGCCCGGAAGCTGGAGGCGAGTCGGCGGGTGTCGACGAGGACGACCGCGCCGAGCGCGCCCTTGAACAGGCCGTTCCACAGGAACCAGAACCGCTCCTGGCCCGGCGTCCCGAACAGGTAGAGGACCAGTTCGTCGTTGATGCCGATCTTGCCGAAGTCGAGGCTGACGGTGGTCTCCGTCTTGTCGGTCACCCCGATGAGGTGGTCGACGCCGGCGGTCGCCTCGGTGAGGGTCTCCTCGGTGGTGAGCGGCTTGATGTCGCTGACCGAGCGGACCATCGTGGTCTTCCCGGTGCCGAACCCGCCGGCGATCATCACCTTCACCGAGCGGGTGACGCCTTTCCCGACGCTTGTCTCCAGGGCGCCGAAGCCGAGGTCGCCGGGATGGTCAAAGCCGTTGAAGTCCACTGAGTACCTCCTCAAGGAGCGCGAGGTCGGGCCCGCGACCGGTGCCGTGCGCCGGGATGGGGTCGCGGGCTTCGACGCGGTCCGCCTCCAGCAGATCCGTCAGCAGCACCGCGAGAATGTTGAAGGGCAGTCCGAGGTGGGCGCAGAGTTCGGCCACCGACAGCGGCCGGCGGCAGCGCCTGAGGATCTCCTCGTGCTCGGGCTGCATGCCCGGTACGGGCGCCGCGCGGGCGACGACGAGGGTCGCCACGTCAAGGCTCGACGCCGAACCGGCCGGTCCACTGCGCCCTCCGGTGAGGACGTAGTAACGCTCCAGACCGGAGGGATCGGCCGGCCGGCGGGGAGCACTCATCCAGAGTGCTCCTCCAGGCGCGCGGTGGTGCCGAGGAGTTCACCCATCCTGCGGGCCAGGTCCCGCATCTGGTGTCCGAGCAGGCCCTGGTCGAGGCCCTCGCGGGCCAGTACGCCGAGATACGTCTCCACACCCGCGCGGACGACGAAGAGATGGCCGCCGTCGACCTCGATCATCGCCAGCCGCAACTGCCCCGCGTACTTGGGGAATTGCTCGGCGACCGGCTGGGCCAGCGCCTGCAGTCCGGCCACTACGGCGGCGAAGCGGTCCACGTCGTCGGGGTCCTCCGCGCCGAAGGAGGTGATCGCCTTGCCGTCGCTGGAGGCCACGAGGGCGAAGCGGATCTCCGGGATGCTCTCCACCAGATCGCGGAGCGCCCAGCTCACGTCGGTTCCCTGTTGCGTCATGTGGACTCGTCGCTCTCTTCCGTGCTGTGCTCGGTGAACTCGCGGCCCGCGGACGCCTGTTCCTCCCCCGGGGTCTCCCGTCCGGCGGCGGCGAAGGCCGCCAGACCGGCGAAGGAGGCGTCGGGCGGAACGACGGAGACGGCCATCTCCCCGGTCCGCCCGGCCGGTTGGGGCCGTGCCGTCTCGCCGCGCTTGCTACGGCGCCGGGGCAGCCCGCCGGGTGTGGTGTCCCGCGCCTCGGCGTCCGCGTCCGGGGTGCCGGTCGTCGCCGCGGTCGCGGCGGCCTGGAACGAGGGGGTGCCGGTGGCAGCCGCCGCGGGCAGTTGGCTGAAGTACTTGTGCGGTACGACGACGACCACCGAGGTGCCGAGCCAGGGCGAGTCCGCGAAGGTGACGCGGATGCCGTAGCGGCGGGCGAGGGTGCCGACGACCCGCAGGCCGATGCTGGCGTCCTCCGAGACACCGCCGAGTCCGGGGCCCGCGGCGGTGCCGGCGAGGGCGTGTTCGGCCTCGCGCTTGGAGTCCTCGCTCAGGCCCTTGCCGGAGTCCTGGATCTCGATGCCGACGCCGTTCGGGACCTCCTTGCCGGAGACGATCACCGGCTCGGTGGGCGGCGAGTAGCGGGCCGCGTTGTCCAGGAGGTGGGCGAAGATCAGGGTGAGGTGGTCCACCAGGCCGCCGTCGACGCCGAGTTCGGGCAGCTGGCGTACCTCGACGCGGTGGAAGTCCTTGATCCGGCCGATGCCGCCGCGCACCACGCTGAGCAGACGCTGCGGTTCCTGCCACTGCCGGCCGGGGCGGTCCGAGCCGCCGAGCACGCCGACGCTGGCGGCGAGACAGTCGGCGGGGCCGATCTCCTGGTCCAGCTCCATCAGACCGCTCGCGACGGACGGCAACCGCCCGTGCTCGCCCTGGAGTTCGTGCAGTCGGCCGCGGAGTTTGCTGGTCAGTACGTGGATGCGGTTGCCGATGCTGATGACGGCCTGCTCGGCGGCGGTGGAGCGGTTGAACTCCTCCTCGACACCGATGAGCGAGATCCGCAGCACCTTGCGCAGTTCGGCCTGGAGCTCGGCGCTGACCTTCGCGCACTGGCTCGCGGCCGGCAGCAGGTCGTCGATGGCGTCGCCCGCGCGCAACTGCCGGAGTGCCTCGGGGAGTTGCTCATCGGCGAGCCTGGCCACGGCGGCGGTCTGGTGGGCCAGCTGCTCCTGCCACACCTCGGCCCGGGCGTCGAGCTGCGCCTCGTAGGACGCGGCCTGCTCGGTCAGCCGCTCCTCGTACGCCCGTGCCTGCTCGGCGAGTTGGGCCTCGTAGGCGCCGGACCGTTCGACGAGCTGGGCCTCGTACGCATCGGAGTGCTCGGTGAGCTGCGCCTCCAGCGTGTCACGCTCGGCGCTGAACTTCCGTTCCAGGCCCGCCACATGCTGCTGCCACTGCTGGGAGTGCTCGGCCTGCGCCGTACGGAAACCGCTTTCGGAACGACGCAGTCGGGCCTGGGTACGGACGAGCAGTCGTACGCACACGGCACTGGCCACCGTGGCCGTCGCTCCGGCCGCGGTCACGGCTATGCGCTCCGGGCTCAGGAACGTGGCGGCGACGGTCCCGCTCCCCGCGGCCAGCGGCATGAGCCACCAGCCGTACCAGGCGACAGGGGCCCGCGCCGCCGGTGGCGGAGTGGCGAGTTCCATCTGCATCCTTCGAAGCGACACGAACGAACAGGGGGTGCGATGACAGACCGCACTCAGGAGGACGCACCACGAGCCGACCGGTCGGATCACGTCAACTCGCTGCGCCGCAGGGGAGCTTATCGGGTTTGAACCGTAAAAGATCAACCTCGAGGTGGTGCGGAAGTGAGGGTTCCGTCACTCTCCGAAAAGTCTGAACATGGACATGTGTCCAGTTACAGTGGACACATGTCCAAGTGGACGATCCGGGACGACGAGGAGTCGATCGATCATGGAAACGCTCGCGAATGTGCTGGTCGGGCTGGTGGCCGCGCTGCATCTGTACATCCTGGTGCTGGAAATGTTCCTGTGGGAGAAGAAGCCCGGGCGCGGTCTGCACGGCTTCGACCCCGACATGGCCAGAGCCACCGCGCCGCTGGCGGCGAACCAGGGTCTGTACAACGGCTTCCTCGCCGCGGGTCTGATCTGGGGCCTGATCGCCGCCGACCCGACCGGCTTCCGCGCCCAGGTGTTCTTCCTGAGCTGCGTCGTGATCGCGGGGGTCTACGGCACGGTGACGGCGAACCGGCGCATCCTGTTCGCCCAGGCGCTGCCCGGCGCGCTGGCCCTGGCGGCCGTCCTGATCGCCCGGTGAGCCGCGCCGAGCCCGAGGACCGGCGGGCCGCCCGCACCCGGGCACGGCTGCGCCAGGCCCTCCTCGACGAGTGCGCCGAACACCCCCTGGAGGAGGTCGGCGTCGCCGCCCTCGCGCGCCGGGCGGGGGTCGGCCGGGCCACCTTCTACGTCCACTACGACGGCTTGGAAGCGCTTGCGGTCGACGCCTGCGCGGATGTCGTACGGGAGGCGGTGGAGGCCCTGCACGCGTGGCGCGGCCGGCCCGATCCGGTGCACGCGCCGCCCGCGCTGCCGGAGTTCTTCGCCGGGCTGCTCCCCCACGCGGCCCTGTACCGCGCCCTGTTGAGCCCGGGCGGCGGTGGACCGCTCGGCCGGGTCCTGCACCGGGACCTGCGCGCCTACAGCCTCCGCGAGCGCGAACTCGCGGGCGCTGCGGACGCCCCGCTGGTCGCCTCGGCCGTCGCCGGGACCTTCGGCGGGGTCCTCGCGGACTGGCTGCACGGGCTGTTGGAGGGCACGCCGGAGGAAATCGCCGACCAGGTATGGCAGTTGCTGGTCGCGCTGCACATGAGCCGGTGACGGGCGCTCAGGCGCACGCCATGCCGTGCTTCACCAGGGGCCACGCCTCGACGCCGTCCGGCGTGCGGACGTACGCTTTGGACGCGTCGGCCGCGAACCACAAATGCCAGTCGTGGTAACGGTATCCGGTGTCGCGAGCGCTCGCGGGCATCCGGACGTCACCGTCGTAGGGGGCGGTGAGCATCTCGGACGGGAGCACCTTGTCCGGGTCGCGGGCGTACAGCCTGTCCTTCTGGCCTTTGCCGGTCTGCAGGAAGTGCGCCTTCTGCCAGTCGCAGTGCGCGGCGCCGGCCGAGCTGGTCACGACGGTGGTGGGCACGCGGTGTCCGTCCTGGTCGGTCCAGATCTCGTACCCGTGTGCCTTGGTGAAGCTCGCCGGGAGTTCGGCCGGGTCGCAGGAGGCGCTGGTCTCCGGGCCCCAACCCGGCCTGTTCTTACGGTCCTTGGCGACGACGACGGCCACCTTCGTCCGGCCGCCGACGTCGTAGGAGAACAGGACGCGCCCGCCCTCCTCGCGCTCGACGCGGTAGCCCGTGCGCGGCACGTCCGGCTGCTCCATGTCGAAGTAGGCCCGCAGGCCGCCCTCGGGGGTCTTGCCGCCGTCGCCCTTGCTCCAATTCTCGGCGCCGGCGCCCTCGTACATCGTCCCCGTGCACTCCAGCGCCCGGCCGGCCGCGCCCGACTTGTCGGAGCCGGTGGCCCGTACGTACAGCGGTCCGGCGTAGGACGTGGCCGGTGGTGTGCCCGCGACCACGACGGCCTCCCCGTCCTCGCTGCCGCAACCCAGCGCCGTCACCGCCACCAGCGCGGCGACCCCTGCGAGCCCTCTGCGCATACCTGCCCCCTCACGTCTTGTTCCTACGACGCACGGGCGGGCCGAAACGTTGGGGTCAGCGGGCTTCCTGGAACGTGCGTCGGTACGCCTGAGGGGAGACCCCGATCGCCGCGTGCAGGTGCTGTCGCAGGGACGCGCCCGTCGCGAAGCCGACGCGGCCGGCGATCTGGTCGACCGAGAGGTCGCTGGCCTCCAGGAGGTCGCGGGCGCGGGCGACCCGCTGCTGGATGAGCCAGCGACCGGGGCTGAGGCCCACCTCGTCGTTGAAGCGGCGGGCGAAGGTGCGCAGGCTCATGCCGGCGTGCCGGGCCAGGTCGGTCAGGGCGAGGGGCTCGTCGAGGCGGGTGAGGGCCCAGTCGCGGGTGGCGGCCGTGCTGGTGACCCCGGAGTCCGGCACCGGCTGCTGGATGTACTGGGCCTGGCCGCCGTCGCGGAACGGCGGGACGACACAGCTGCGAGCGACCGCGTTGGCGAGTTCGCTGCCGTGGTCCGTGCGCACGATGTGCAGGCAGATGTCGACTCCGGAGGCCGCGCCGGCGGAGGTGAGGATGCGGCCGTCCTGGACGAAGAGCACGTCCGGATCCAGGTCGACCTGCGGATACAGGGCCCGGAAGCGGTCGACCACCTGCCAGTGGGTGGTCGCGCGGCGGCCGTCCAGGAGACCGGCGGCCGCGAGCACGAAGGCGGCCGTGCAGATCGAGACGATCCGCGCGTCCGGGCGGATCCGGGTGAGGGCGGCGGCGATCTCGTCGGGCAGCCCGGTGGGGATGCGCGGGGTCGCCATCGAGGCGACCACGACCGTGTCCGCCGTTTCGAGGATCTCGGGTCCGTGCTCGACCGCGACCGAGAAGTCGGAGTTGGTGCGCACCGGACGGCCGTCGACCGTGCAGGTCAGCACCTCGTAGCGGCCGTCGGCCGCGCCGAAGATACGGCTGGGGATGCCCAGCTCGAAGGGGTAGACGCCGTCGAGCGCCAGGACCACGACCCGTTCCACATGCTGCATGGCACGATTCTATCGAAGGTTGGCCATCATGCCATTTCCTTGTCGTGCCGGACCCGGCAGGCTGACTGACCATGAGCACTGTGAACACCATGCGCGTCATCACGCAGAACGCCCTCGGCGGTCCCGAGGTCCTGGAAGAAGTACAGGTCGAGCGCCCCGAGCCGCGCGCCAACGAGATCCTGATCCGGGTCCGCGCCGCCGGGGTCAACCCCACGGACTGGAAGCACCGGGCCACCGGCGGCTTCCTCGGCGAGCCGCCGTTCACCCTCGGCTGGGACGTCTCCGGCGTCGTCGAGGCCGTCGGCGTCGGCGTCGCCCGCTTCGCCCCCGGCGACGAGGTCTTCGGGATGCTGTCCTACCCGTGGGGCCACGGCTCGCACGCGGAGTACGTCGCCGCCCCTGCCCGCGCCTTCGTCCACAAGCCTGCCGGGATCGACCACGTCCAGGCGGGCGCCCTGCCCCTGGTCTCGCTGACCGCGTGGCAGGCGCTCGTCGAGAACGCCGAACTCCAGCCCGGACAGCGGGTGTTGATCCACGCCGCGGCCGGCGGGGTCGGGCACGTGGCCGTCCAGATCGCCAAGGCGCGCGGCGCCTATGTGATCGGCACGGCGAGCGCGGCCAAGCACGACTTCCTGCGCGAGCTCGGCGTCGACGAGGCGATCGACTACCGGGAGAGCGACTTCGCCGAGGCCGTGAAGGACGTCGACGTCGTCCTCGACATGCTCGGCGGCGAGACCGCGCTGAAGTCGCTGCGGGTGCTGCGACCGGGCGGGATCGTGGTCTCCATCGTGCCGATGGGCAAGCCGGACTTCTACGAGGAGGCCGAGCGGCTCGGCGTACGGGCGGTCCGGATGCTCGTCGACGCCGACCGCGCCGACATGGAGTCGATCGCGGACCTCGTCGAGACGGGCAAGCTGCGCGCGACGGTCGCCAAGACGTTCCCGCTGGCCGATGCCGCCGAGGCACACGCACTCGGCGCCACCGGCCGCACCGCGGGCAAGCTGGTGCTGACGGTCGACTGAGTCGAAGGGTCAACACCGGTTGGCGAGCCGGGAGTTGAGCACGGGCCGGTGGTCAGACGGTGAGTACCGGCTGGTGAGCCAGTAGGTCAGTACCGGCCCGTGGTCAGAAGGTCAACACCGGCTTGATCGCCTTGCCCGCGCTCATGTCCCGCACCGCCTGGTCGATGTCCGCGAACGGATACGTGGTGATCAGGCGGTGCAGCGGCAGCCGCCCCGTCTTGACCAGACGCACCAGCGCGGGGATGAAACTCTGCGTCTCGCTGTCGCCGAGCGTCAGACCCACGATCCGCCTCCCGGGGAGCAACCCGTTGACGTCCAGGGCGACTTCACTGCCGAACGGCGGCGCCCCTACGACGACCAGCGTGCCCCGGGCGGCCAGCGCGTCGGCGCCCTGGCGGAGGACGCCGACATTGCCGGTCGTCTCGACAACGCCGTCGGCACCCTGGCCGTCGGTCAGTACCGCGAGGGTCTCACCCAGGTCGGCCTCGCCCGCGTTGACGGTGTGGGTGGCGCCCAACTCCTTTGCCAGCGAAAGGCGTTCGGCTACCCGGTCGACGGCGATGATCGTGGTGGCCGGGGTGAGCGCGGCCGCCATCACCGCGGACAGCCCGACCGCTCCGGCGCCGAGCACCACGATCGTGTCGCCGAGCCGGGGTTTGAGGACGTTCCAGACCGCGCCGACCCCGGTCTGAACTCCGCAGCCGAGCGGGGCGATCGACTCCAGCGGCACATCCGGGTCGACCTTCACCAGGCTGCGCTCGTCGACCAACGCCCGTTCGGCGAACGAGGATTGACCGAAGAAGTGCCCGCCGAGGGGCTCACCGTCGCGGCTGATGGTGCTGCTGCCGTCGGCACGGCGACCGCCGATGAGGTTCAGTGGAAGCCAGGTCGCGCAGTAAGCCGGGTGTCCGCCCTGGCAGTTGCGGCAGTCGCCGCAGGACGTGAAGGACAGGACGACATGGTCGCCGGGAACGACACCGGTGACGGCCGAGCCGACCTCCTCGACCACACCGGCGCCCTCATGACCGAGAACTCCCGGAAGCGGAAAGGGCAGTCCGCCGCTCGCCGCGCCGAGATCCGTGTGGCACAGGCCTGTTGCGACGACCCGGACGAGCGCCTCGTGCGGTCCGGGTTCGGCCAGTTCGACGGCGGCGAGGGTGAAGGGCGCGCCGCCCGACTCGACGACGGCCGCGCGCGTGGTGGTGGACATCGTACGAACTCCTAGGTGGGATAGGTCAGTCGAGGGAGACGACGACGGACTTGGTCCGGGTGTACGCGGCGAGGCCCTCGGGGCCGTACTCGCGGCCGAAGCCGGAGTCCTTCACGCCGCCGAAGGGGACGTTGGGGTCGAGCATCGCCCAGTCGTTGATCCAGACGATGCCCGCCTGGAGCCGGTCGGCGATGCGGTGGGCGCGGCCGAGGTTGCCGGTCTGGATGCCCGAAGCCAGGCCGTAGGGCGTGGAGTTGGCGAGTTCGACGGCCTCGTCCTCGGTGTCGAAGGGCTGCACGGTGAGGACCGGGCCGAAGATCTCCTCCTGGATCACCCGGGAGTCGTTGGCGAGGTCGGCGATGACGGTGGGTTTGTAGTAGTAGCCGCCGTCCAGGTCGAGGCGTTCGCCGCCGCAGACGATGCGGGCGCCCTCCTTGCGGGCGAGGTCGACGTACTCCTCGACCTTCCGCAGATGCTTCTCCCCCGCCATCGGCCCTACGACGGTCTCGGGCAGCCGGGGGTCGCCGAGGGGTACGCCGGGGACGGCGTCGGCGAGGATGTTGAGGAGGGTGCTGTAGACGGGGCGCGCGACCAGCAGGCGGGGGCCGCCCATGCAGAACTGGCCGGTGTTGAAGACGAACCCCTTGATGACCGCGCCGACGGCCTTCTCCAGGTCGGCGTCCTCGAAGACGAGATGGGCCGCGTTGCCGCCGAGTTCCATGGTCACGGGTACGAGGTTCTCGCCGGCGACGCTCGCGGCGTGCCGGCCGACGGCGGTGGAGCCGGTGAAGGCGATCTTGTCGACGCCCGCGTGCCGCAGCAGGGCCTCCCCGGCGACCGGGCCCGCGCCGGTGACGACGTTGACGACACCGTCCGGGACGCCGGCCCGCTGGAGCAGCCCGGCCATGTAGAGGGCGCTGAGCGGGGTCTCGTCGGCGGGCTTGTGGACCACGGTGTTGCCGGCCGCGAGGGCGGGGGCGAGTTTCGAACCGGCCAGAATCAGCGGGAAGTTGAAGGGAGTGATCGCGGCCACCACGCCGAGCGGCTCGCGCTTGGTGTAGGCGAGCGCGTTGAGCGGGGTGTCGCGGGTCGAGCCGTCCAGGGAGAAGGCGAGGGCGGCGTAGTGCTCGTAGTCGTTGGCCGCGTTGGTCACGTCGACGGCGTGGCACAGGGTGATGGGTTTGCCTACGTCCAGGCTCTCCAACTCGGCCAGTTCGTCGGCGTTCTCGCGGATCAGCTCGGCGACGCGGTGCAGGACCCGGCCGCGTTCACGGCCGCTGAGCCCGGACCAGCGTCCGCTGTCGAAGGCTTCGCGGGCGGCGCGGACGGCGGCGTCCACATCGGCGGGGCCCGCCTCCGCGACCGTGGTGACGACCCGGCCCCGGGACGGGTCGACCACCTCGGTGCGCGCTCCGTCGGCGGCCTCGCGCCACTGGCCCCCGACGAACAGGCGGCCGGGTTCGATCTCGAAGGCGGTCATCGCCACTCCTCAGCATCGTTGCCAGGACTATCGTTGCCAAGATTTCAACCAACAGGATTCCTGTTGGTTTTGCGTCTGGTCCGCAGTCTCATTACAGACAGGTTTCCTGTCAATGCTCTAGGGTGAATCCATGGCTGAATCCCTGGTTGGCGTCCAAGCGACAAAGGCACCCCCGTCCCTGCTGTACATGGTCAAGCAGGTGGAGCTGGTCGTCCGCTCACGCCTGGACGAGCTGGTCAGGCCGTACGGGATCACCGCACTCCAGTACACCGCGCTCACGGTGCTGGAGCGACACGACGGCCTGTCCGCGGCGCAGCTCGCCCGGGACTCCTTCGTCACCGCGCAGTCCATCGCCGATCTGGTGCGCTCGCTGGAGGGGCGCGGGCTGATCGGCCGGGAGCGCAATCCGCGCAATCGGCGCGAGCTGCTGATCCTGCTGACCGAGGAGGGGCGCGAGCTGCTGGCGGGGTGCGCCGGGCCGGTGCGGGAGCTGGAGGAGCGGATGGTCGCGCAGCTCACGGCGCATCAGAGCGAGCAGTTCCGGCAGGCGCTGTCCAAGGCCTGGCACGCACTGTCGTAGGTCCGGGGGCCGTCGGCCCGGGTCCTGACGCCCGCCGTCCGGTGAACCCGGGCGTGCGCCGGTCCGTGGCTGCCGCGCACATCACAGAAAGCTCTGGCTAGATTCGAAGACATATGTCAATCGAACATGCTCAAATTCACTCCATCGAGGGTAACTTGCAGGGCGGGGAGCGCTTCTACGCTCAACCCCGCTTCACCGAGGGCCGGTTGGAGGCGAAGTGGACGTGCAGCAGGACCCCGCGCCGCTGACCCGGCATCTGCGGATCCACCGGGATCGCGGGTTCACGGTGCTGGAGTTCCGGGGGGAGATCGACATCGCCGCGGCGACGGAGATCCTGCCGTACCTGGACCGGGTGACGGCGCGGCCCCGTGCGCGAATCGTGATCGACCTGAGGCAGGTCGAGTTCTTCGACTGCTCGGGGCTGCGCCTGCTCTTCCGGGCCCGGCAACGGGTGGTGGAGCGGGACGGGCGGCTGCATCTCGTCTGCACCCACCCGCTGACGTTGCGCATCCTGCGGGTCACCGGCCTCAACCGGCTGTTGCCACCGCTGCCGACGCTGGACGCGGCCCTGGAGCAGCCGGAGGCCACGTCCGGCACGTTGTGACCCGCGCTCTGCCGAACTCTTCCGCGAACTCCCTTGTGGGCAGGGCTACTTGAGGATCTTCGTGACCTGACCTGCGCCCACGGTCCGCCCGCCCTCACGGATCGCGAACTTCAACCCCTCCTCCATGGCGATGGGTTGGATCAGCTCGACGTGCATGGTCGTGTTGTCGCCCGGCATGACCATCTCGGTGCCCTTCGGCAGGGTCACCACACCGGTCACGTCGGTCGTGCGGAAGTAGAACTGCGGGCGGTAGTTGTGGAAGAAGGGCGTGTGCCGGCCGCCCTCGTCCTTGGACAGGATGTAGGCGCGGGCCTCGAACTCCACGTGCGGGGTGACCGATCCGGGCTTGATGACGACCTGGCCGCGCTCCACGTCCTCCCGCTTCACGCCCCGCAGCAGCAGTCCTACGTTCTCCCCGGCCCGGCCCTCGTCGAGGAGTTTGCGGAACATCTCGATGCCGGTGACGGTGGTCCGGGTCTTCTGCGGGTGGATGCCGATGATCTCGACCTCGTTGTTGACCTTGAGGATCCCGCGCTCGATCCGGCCGGTGACGACCGTGCCGCGCCCGGTGATGGTGAAGACGTCCTCGATCGGCAGCAGGAAGGGCCGGTCCACGTCCCGTACCGGCTGGGGCACGAACTCGTCGACGGCGGCGAGGAGTTCGAGCACCGAGGCGGTCCACTCCGGGTCCCCTTCGAGGGCCTTGAGCGCGGACACCTTGACCACCGGGAGGTCGTCGCCGGGGAACTCGTACTCGGTGAGCAGCTCCCGCACCTCCAGCTCGACCAGTTCCAGGATCTCCTCGTCGTCGACCATGTCCGTCTTGTTGAGGGCGACGACGATGTACGGCACCCCGACCTGCCGGGCCAGCAGGACGTGTTCCTTGGTCTGCGGCATGGGTCCGTCGGTGGCCGCGACGACGAGGATCGCGCCGTCCATCTGGGCGGCGCCGGTGATCATGTTCTTGATGTAGTCGGCGTGCCCGGGGCAGTCGACGTGCGCGTAGTGCCGGTGTTCCGTCTGGTACTCGACGTGGGCGATCGAGATGGTGATGCCGCGCTGCCGTTCCTCGGGCGCCTTGTCGATCTGGTCGAACGGCGTGAAGGGGTTGAGGTCGGGGAACCGGTCGTGCAGCACCTTCGTGATGGCCGCTGTGAGGGTGGTCTTGCCGTGGTCGATGTGACCGATGGTGCCGACGTTCACATGGGGTTTCGTCCGCTCGAACTTCGCCTTCGCCACGGCGAGTCCTCCTGATCACCTCGGTGCTGCCGAGCGTTGCTCCGTCCCCTCATGTCTATTCGTTCGGCGGCGCGTCGAACAGGGCGCTGACGGACTCGCCGTTGTGAATGCGGCGTACGGCCTCGGCGAGCGCCGGGGCGATGGACAGAATGCGCAGCTTCTCGGTGCGCTCCTCCTCCGGCACCGGCACCGTGTTGGTGCAGACGATCTCCAGTACGTCGGGCTGCTCACCGATCCGCTTCAGCGCACCGGCCGCGAACAGGCCGTGCGTACAGGCCACTCGGATCGAGCGCGGCCCCAACTCCCGCAGCCGGTCCAGGAGTTCGAGCACGGTGCTGCCCTTGGCGATCTCGTCGTCCAGGACGATGACGTCCCGGTCGGCGATGTCACCGATGACGGAGCTGATCACCACCCGGTCGTCGGCGTACCGCTGCTTGGCGCCGGCGGCCACCTGGGCGCCGATCAGCCGGGCGAACGCGGCGGCCTCCTTGGCGTTGCCGAGGTCCGGGGAGACGACGGTGGTGCGCGAGAGGTCGTACTGCCGGAAATGCGCGGCCAGTTCACGCAGCGCGTGCAGATGGTCGACCGGCACCGAGAAGAAGCCGTGCACCTGCGGCGAGTGCAGGGTCATCGCCAGCACGCGGCTTGCGCCCGCCGCCACCATCAGGTCGGCGACCAGCCGGCCGCCGAGCGAGATGCGCGGGGCGTCCTTCTTGTCGGAGCGGGCGTAGGAGTAGTGCGGCATGACGACGGTGATCCGCCCGGCGGAGGCACCGCGCGCCGCGTCGCACATCAGCAGCAGCTCGACGAGGTTCTCCTGGACCGGCTTGACGAGCGGCTGGATCAGGAAGACGTCCCGTTCCCGGCAGTTGGCCTGGAGCTGTACCTCCAGGCAGTCGTTGGCGAACCGGCTGACCCGGGTCGGGCTGAGCGGAACACCGAGATGCGCGCAGACCTCCCTGGCCAACTCGGGATGGGCACTCCCGCTGAACACGGCGATGTCTCGCACGATCTGCTCCTCGCATGATCATTCCCGGCCGTGCCTCATGCTACTGACCCGGAAAACCGGTTGCGGACGCCCCGTCGACGGGCGCCATGATGGCCGCGTCCGTGCCCCCTCCCGTTAGGAAGCCCCAGATGCGCCGACTCCTCGGAATCCACCGCCCTTCCCACCGGACGACGATTCTTGAGGACTCGACCACGCATGCACACCCTGAACATCGGAATTCTGGCCCACGTCGACGCCGGTAAGACCAGCCTCACCGAGCGGCTGCTGTTCGACCACGGCGCGATCGACCGGCTCGGCAGCGTCGACGCGGGCGACACCCGTACGGACGACGGCACGATCGAGCGGCAGCGCGGGATCACCGTCCGCTCGGCCGTCGCCGCGTTCACGTCCGGCGACACCAGGATCAACCTGATCGACACCCCCGGCCACTCGGACTTCGTCGCGGAGGTGGAGCGCGCCCTGGAGGTGCTCGACGGCGCGGTCCTGCTCCTCTCCGCCGTGGAGGGCGTCCAGGCCCAGACCCGGGTCCTGATGCGGACCCTGCGTCGGCTACGGCTGCCCACGCTGGTCTTCGTCAACAAGATCGACCGAGCGGGCGCCCGCTCCGAGGACCTGGTCACGGACATCCGCCGCCGCCTGACCCCGCACGTCGTACCGCTCGCGGACGTGACGTCCCTCGGCACCCCAGCGGCACGCGTACGCCCCCGCCCACCCGCCGACCCGGACCTGGCCGAGGCGCTCGCCGACGTCGACCCGTCCGTCCTCGCGGCCGTCGTGGACGGCCCCAGCCCCACCCCGGACGACCTGCGCACGTCTCTGGCCACCCACACCGCCGACGGCTCGATCCACCCCCTCCTGTTCGGCTCGGCCCTCGGCGGCCAGGGAATCCCCGAACTCGTCGAGACCATGGTCCGGTTGATCCCACCCGCACCGGCCGGCTCGGGCCCCCCGAGGGGCACGGTCTTCGCGGTACGCCCCGGCCCGGGCCGCGAACGGACGGCGTATCTGCGGCTCTACGACGGTGAGGTGGCCGCGCGGCAGCGGCTCACGTTCCACCGCCAAGGGGCCGACGGCCGGACGGTCGAGGTCTCCGGACGGGTCACGCGTCTTGAGGTCATCGGCAGCTCGGGCCCGCTCACCGCCGGGAACATCGGAGCGCTGACCGGCCCGAAGGACATCCGGGTGGGCGACCGGCTCGGTGAACTCACCGAGCGGGCACCGCAGTTCGCACCGCCGACGCTGGAGACGGTCGTACGGGCGCGGCGGCCCGAGCAGGCGGCGGCGCTGCGCTCGGCACTTCTGTCGCTGGCCGACCAGGACCCGTTGCTGCACGCGCGGCCGACCGCGTCCGGGGCGACCGTGCTGCTCCTGTACGGAGAGGTCCAGAAGGAGGTCATCGCGGCAACTCTGTTGCAGGACTTCGGAGTTGAGGCCGACTTCGAGCCGAGCCGGGTGCGGTTCCTGGAGCGCCCGGCCGGGATCGGTGAGGCCTGCGAGGAACGGCCGTGGCACGACGGCATCCGTTACTGGGCCACGATCGGGCTCCGCGTCGAACCGGCGGAGCGCGGCTCCGGCGGGATCTTCGGCTACGAGACCGAACTCGGCGCGCTCCCGCGGGCGTTCCACCAGGCCGTCGAGGACACGGTCCACGCGACTCTGCTCAGCGGGCTGAACGGCGCACCGGTGACGGACTACCGGGTCACGCTCACCCGCTCCGGGTTCGTCGGCCCCCTCAGCACGGCGGCGGACTTCCGCGGGCTCACCCCGATCGTGCTGCGCCGGGCGCTGCGGCTGGCGCGGACGCGGCTGTACGAGCCGTACGTCACGTTCGAGACGGAGGTCCCGCCGGAGGCACTCGCGCCGGTGACCGCTCATCTCGCGTCCTGCCGCGCCGAGTTCGCGGGGACGACGGGTGGTGCCGCCTCCTGGGTGATCACCGGGGAGCTGCCGGCCCGGCGGGTGCGCGAAGTGGAACGGGCGCTTCCCGGGCTCACGCACGGCGAGGGGGTGTGGTGGTCGCGGCCGTCGGGGGACCGTGAACTGCGGCCGCACTGAGGGCTGTTCACCAGCGCGGGAGCGGAAAACGGACGACACGGCCGGGGCACCCGTGGCCAGTGTCACGACATGGAACGGACCGTGCTCCGGAAAGGTCACGGGACGCATGGGGCGAGGCCACCGGGAAATGCTGTCTGCGGCCCGCCGGGACTCCCGGCGGGCCGGAACAGTGACTTTTCACCCCTGTGCGCCCTCCGTGCCTCCGTCAGATGGACCATTCGACCAACAGGTCTGTCTGACAAGGCATTTGGGGGGCATGCGCATACCGAGGAAGGGAGGGCCGTCCCCATGACGACTTCCATCAGCCGTATACCCCGGCGCATGCCGGGCTGGGCGAAGGTGCTCACCGCCGTCGTCGTTGTGATCGCCGTGCTGTTCGCCGGGCTCCGGCTGGCCGTGCTCCCGGGCCTGCGGGACATCTTCGGCACCGAGACCCACGACAACTCGGGTCCGGCGCTGCTCAAGTCCATCCAGGACATGAGCCGCTACGACGCGGCCTCCGGCAACTTCCAGGTCGTCGTGGACCTGGAGAAGGACGCCAAGTTCCTGCCCGACGCGATCCGCGGCACCCGCACGCTGTACGTCGGCGCGGGCACCGTGGAGGGCTACGTCGACCTCGGCAAGCTCGGCAAGCAGGACGTGACGGTCAACGCCGACCGCACGACGGCCAGCATCAAGCTGCCGAAGGCGACGCTCGGCAAGCCGGCGCTGGACCCGGACCACTCCTACACGGTCTCCAAGCAGCGGGGTCTGCTGGACCGGCTGGGCGACATCTTCTCCGACAACCCCAACAGCGAGCAGGCCGTGCAGAAGCTCGCGTCCAAGCACATCGCCGAGGCGGCGAAGACCAGCGGGCTGACCACGCGTGCCGAGACGAACACCACCAGCATGCTCAAGGGTCTCCTCGGCTCGCTCGGCTTCACGACCGTGAACATCTCCTACAGCGCCTGACCTGACGCTGCTGAACCATCGAAAGCTGGAGGCCCACCGCATGGCCCGTACCGTCCCGCGCCTACGTTCCACCAAGAAGACGGAGCCCGACCCGAAGCCGACCCGACCCGACCGCGGACGCCATCAACTGTCCCTCCCCGTGCGTCTGTTGGCGATGCTGATCGGCTTCGTCTTCATGGTGGCGTTCGCCGTCGTACTGGCCAAGCTCACGCTGGAGCCGTCCCCCGCGTCCAAGGCCCTCGTGCACACCAATCTGCACCCGGGCCGCTCCCTGAAGGCCTATCTCGACCAGCCGGCCATGCGCGACGCCATCAAGCAGATCGGCGGGAACGTCGTCCTCGGTATCCCCTTCGGTGTGCTGGTGCCCGTGTTCGCGCCACGGGCACGCGGCATCCTGAAGGTGTTGCTGCTGACGGCGACCGTCATGCTCCTGGTGGAGTTCGCGCAGGGCGCGCTGATCACCGGGCGGGCCTTCGACATCGACGACGTCATCCTCAACACCTCGGGCGCGCTGATCGGCTGGGTCCTGCTGGGGCGCCGGCTGGGCCGGGCGGTGCACGCGCGGAAGCCCGTCGAGAAGGCGGCAAGGACACCAAAGGCATCGAAGGCGTCCAAAGCGCCGAAGGCCACGTCATGACCTTTGACTACCGGTCCGTAACATTCAACTACTGGTCCGTACCAAGGTATTGACGCTCTCCTTATCTCATCCCTTAAATCAAGAGGCGACGCTTTCACCCCCCACCTCAGTCGGCGTGTCGGTCCCCACGTCCGCCGTACAGAAGGGAATGCCGTGGCCTCCCCACGCATGCTCCGCAGATGTCTTTTCGCCGCCCTGTCCGCCGCACTGGTCGCGTCCGCCGCGATCGGTCCGGCGCGGGCGGCTTCCACGTCGGCCGACCAGGCCGACGCCGTCACGTTCTCCGACACCTTCGACGGGGCCGCCGGTTCGGCGGTCAACTCCTCGAAGTGGACGCAGGAGACCGGCGACAACGTCAACAACCACGAGCGCGAGTACTACACGTCCGGCACCAACAACGCGGCCCTGGACGGCCAGGGCCATCTGGTGATCACGGCCAAGAAGGAGAACCCGGCCAACTACCAGTGCTGGTACGGCACTTGCCAGTACACCTCGGCCCGGATGAACACCTCGGGCAAGTTCAGCGCACAGTACGGGCACGTCGAGGCCCGGATGCAGATCCCGCGCGGGCAGGGCATGTGGCCCGCGTTCTGGATGCTCGGCACCGACATCGGGTCGGTCGGCTGGCCCAACTCGGGCGAGATCGACGTCATGGAGAACGTCGGCTTCGAGCCCTCCACGATCCACGGCACCATCCACGGCCCCGGCTACTCCGGCGCCAACGGGATAGGCGCCGCCTACACACTGGCGAACGGCGCGGCCTTCGCGGACGCCTTCCACACCTTCGCCGTCGACTGGGCGCCCAACTCGATCAAGTGGTCGGTCGACGGTGTCGTCTACGAGACGCGCACGCCCGCAGACGTGGGCGGCAACACCTGGGCGTTCAACAAGCCGTTCTTCCTGATCCTCAACCTGGCGGTCGGCGGCGACTGGCCGGGCGACCCGAACAGCGCCACGGCCTTCCCGGCCAAGCTGGTGGTGGATTCGGTGTCGGTCACCACGAGTGACACGGCCACCGGGGTGGCGATCAAGGGCCTGGCCGGCAAGTGCGTCGACGTCAACGGCGCGAACTCCGCCAACGGGACCGCCGTGCAGCTCTACGACTGCAACGGCTCGGCCGCCCAGCAGTGGACCGTGGGCTCCGACGGCACGATCCGCGCGCTCGGCAAGTGCCTGGACGTGAACGCCGGTGGCACCGCGGACGGCACCAAGGTGCAGCTCTACGACTGCAACGGTTCCGCGGCCCAGCAGTGGGTCGTCAGCTCGGCGAACGACATCGTCAACCCACAGGCCAACAAGTGCCTGGACGTCACCGGCAACACCTCCGCCAACGGCACCCCGCTGCAGATCTGGACCTGCTCGGGCGGCGCGAACCAGAAGTGGACCGTCGGCTGACTCCGTAAGGGCTAGTGCGGCAACCAGGTGAATTTGTCCCCACCGACCCAGCGCACCACGTCCGGGTCGTCCAGGTCGCGGACCGTGATGCCGCACACGGCCGCGACCTGCAGAACGTCCGTGATCCCGGTGGCCTCGGCGACCATCTCCCCGTCGATCTCCACGATGCGGAACGGCGGGGCACCGGGCTGCACCTTGAGCACCATGATCCGCGGGCTGGAGATGTGCGGGCTGGACATTTCGGTCATGCAATAGAGCCTAGAACGCATCACGCGGACGCGAGCGGTCCACGGTTCCCGGCCGGGGCCCCCTCGCGGGAGGAGGCTCGATGGATCCCGTGCAGGCACTGGACCGGATCGCCTTCCTCCTGGAACGCTCCCTGGCCCCCACCTACCGCGTCCGCGCCTTCCGTACGGCGGCCAGGATCCTGGCGGCGCTCCCCGAGGGCGAGGTCGCCGAACGCGCGGCGGCCGGGACCCTGGAGTCGCTCAAGGGCATCGGCCCGAAGACCGCACAGGTGGCCCGCGAGGCCCTGGACGGGCAGGTCCCCGCCTATTTGGAGCAACTGGAGGCGGAGGCCCCCGCCCCGCCCGGCCCCGGCGGCGAGAGACTGCGGGCGCTGCTGCGCGGCGACTGCCACCTCCACTCCGACTGGTCGGACGGCGGCAGCCCGATCGAGGAGATGGGCCGTACGGCGGCCCGGCTCGGCCACGAGTGGGCCGTGCTGACCGACCACTCCCCCCGGCTGACCGTGGCCCGCGGACTGTCCCCGGAGCGGCTGCGCGAGCAGCTGGACGTGGTGGCGGCGCTGAACGAGACCTGGGCGCCCTTCCGGCTCCTCACCGGCATCGAGTGCGACATCCTCGACGACGGCTCGCTGGACCAGGAGGAGGAGCTGCTGGAGCGGCTCGACGTCGTCGTGGTCTCCGTGCACTCCAAGCTGCGCATGGAGTCCCGTGCCATGACCCGCCGCATGGTGGCCGCCGTACGGAATCCGCACGCGGACATCCTCGGGCACTGCACAGGACGGCTGCTGATCGGACGGAACGGCGGTGCCGCGCGGCCGGAGTCCGTCTTCGACGCGGACGAGGTGTTCGCCGCGTGTGCCGAGTCGAACACGGCCGTGGAGATCAACAGCCGTCCGGAGCGGCTGGACCCGCCGAAGCGGCTGCTGCGGAAGGCCGTGGATGCCGGGGTGCTGTTCTCGATCGACACCGACGCGCACGCTCCCGGGCAGCTCGACTGGCAGATCAACGGCTGTGCGCGGGCGGAGGAGTGCGGGGTCACCGCCGAACGGGTGGTGACGACGTGGCCGGCGGACGCGCTACTGGACTGGACCAATGGCACGTGATGCACATCACCGCTCGCGGCGGCGTACACAGGAACACTCGCAGGTGGTTCCCCGTTGAACAGACCGTGGGTGCGGAGGGAACAGAGTCCCCGGGCCTCAACCTCCGCCCACAGGGAAGATCGTTCGGCTGAAGCCCTGTGGAGCCTTTCGCCGCGAGGCGACCGCCTTCCGTGCCCACCCCTTTGGCCGCCCCGGCCGTGATTCCCCCGTCGCGGTCGGGGCTTCCCCATGTCCGGGTTCGCGCGTCCCTTCCCGCGCTTGGCTTCGGGCTTCCTCCGCTTGACTTCGAGCGCACTTCAATTCGTAGCGTTCCTTTCATGACCACTGCACAGCACAAGATCGGTTCGGGATACGACGCGAAGAGCACGGCCGACGACGTCCTGGAGGGCCTCGATCTGAGCGGCAGGCTCGCGATCGTCACCGGCGGCTACTCGGGCCTCGGCCTGGAGACCACCCGCGCGCTCACCAAGGCCGGCGCCCGGGTGGTCGTCCCCGCCCGGCGCCCCGATGCCGCCCGGGAAGCCGTGGCCGGACTGCCCGGCGTCGAGGTGGACGAGCTGGACCTCGGCGACCTGGAGAGCGTGCGCGGCTTCACCGACCGCTTCCTCGCCTCCGGCCGCACCGTCGACTACATGATCGACAACGCCGGGATCATGGCGTGCCCCGAGACCCGGGTCGGGCCCGGCTGGGAGGCGCAGTTCGCCACCAACCACCTCGGCCACTTCGCCCTCGTCAACCGGCTGTGGCCGGCGATCGCGGCGGGCGGCGCGCGGGTGGTCTCGGTGTCCTCGACCGGCCACCACGCCTCCGGTATCCGCTGGGACGACGTCCACTGGAGCCACGGCTACGACAAGTGGGAGGCCTACGGGCAGGCGAAGACCGCGAACGTCCTGTTCGCCGTCCATCTCGACCGGCTGGGCGCCGACCAGGGCGTACGGGCCTTCGCGCTCCACCCGGGCGGCATCCTCACGCCGCTCCAACGCCACCTGGCCACGGAGGAGATGGTGGAGCGCGGCTGGATCGACGAGGACGGCAACCTGCTGCACCCGGATCTCTTCAAGACCCCGGAGCAGGGCGCGGCGACGCAGGTCTGGGCCGCGACCTCGCCCCAGCTGGACGGCCTCGGCGGCGTCTACCTGGAGGACTGCGACATCGCCGAGCCCGCTCCCTCGGACGGCGGGCGCACCGGCGTCAAGGAGTGGGCGATCGACCCCGAGCAGGCCGCCCGGCTGTGGAAGCTGTCCGCCGATCTAACCGGTGTGGACGCGTTCGCCGGATAGTTCCGGGCACGGCCTCACGAAGGGTCGAGATCCTTCGGCCCATACAGGGCGGCGGGCGCACCGCTCATCAACGCCCAGTAGCGGTCCCCGTACGACCAATGCCACCACTCCGTCGGGTAGTTGACCAGGCCGACCGCACCGAGCGCCGCACCCAGCACGCTGCGGTTGGCCCTGGCCTCCGCGGTGATGTTGTCGGCGCCGGTGTAGCAAGCCCCGTCGCTCTGCTCGGGGTTGGCGTTCATCGGCGTACCCATGTCGAGCTCGCGGCCGTCCTCATCGGCGAGAGTCAGATCCACGGCCGCTCCGGCGGAGTGCGGGGCGATCTCGGGCGGGGACACATACCGGCTGGCGGCGGACCGGACGCGGTCGGCGGACCAGTCCGGGTGGGCGGCGCGCAGCTCGTCGCCGTAGCTCTCGAAGTAGCGGCGTTGCAGGGCCGGCGGCCGGTATCCCTCGACGAACAGCAGGCGCAGGCCGCCGGGCAGCAGGGTCTGCGCTTGGAGAAGTCGGTCCAACACGCCCCGGCGCAGCAGGAGTTCCGCGCCGCTGTCGGAGTCCTTGTTCTTGCGGTCGTCGACCAGCAGGACGTCACTCACGTCGACGAGGGGCTCCCCGCACTCCTCGACGGGGACGGCGGCGACGCGGGCGTCGGACATCAGGATGATCTCGGTCATGGGGTGATCATCCCCCAGCCGCGCGTCCGCTCAGTGCGGGGCGCGTTCCTCAAGTGCCGTCCGCCAGGCGGGGGGTGGGCCCTCGGGTTCGGGTTCGGCGCGGCGGCCACCGCGGGCGAAGAAGTCGGCGAGCGGGAGGATCGCGGCGCCGACGGTGACCGCGTCGGGGCCGAGGCGGCCCAGCTCGATGGTCACGCGGCCGGCGGGGTGGCGCAGCGCGTACGCGGTGGCGTGGTGGCGGACGGCGGGCAGGAAGCGGGAGCCGAGCTGGAGTCCGGCCCAGCCGCCGATGAGGATGCGTTCGGGCTGGAAGAGGTTGATCAGGTCGGACAGGCCGGCGCCCAGGTATTCGGCGGTCTCCTCCAGGACGGCGAGCGCGACGGGGTCGGCCTCGGTGCCCTCGGGCGGATAGGCCGCGACCAGCAGCGCGGTCATCGCGGTCTCCTCGTCGGTGCCCTCGGGCGGGCGGCCGCCCTGCTCGCGCCAGCGGTCGAGCAGCGACTCGGCGCCCGCGTACGCCTCCAGGCAGCCGAGGGCGCCGCAGCGGCAACGGCGGCCGCGGACCCGTACGGTCAGATGGCCCCACTCGACCGCCCGGCCGTGCTCCACCTCGGGGGTCACCAGGCAGGCGCCGACGCCGGAACCGAAGAGGACGACGATCGCGTTGCGCGCGCCGCGCCCGCCGCCGAACCACATCTCCGCCTGGCCGAGGGTCTTCGCGCCGTTGTCGATGAAGTACGGGACGGCGTCGGGGAGTTGGGAGGTGGAGCGGAGCAGTTCTTCGAGGGGGACGGCGTCCCAGCCGATCGTCTGGCCGTGTACGACGGCGCCGTGGTCCGGGGTGTGCTCGACTATGCCGGGGACGCCGATGCCGACGCCGAGGAGCTGTTCCGGTGCGATGTCGGCGGCGGCGAGGACCTCGGCTATGCCGTCGCGGATGTGGCCGACGATGACCTCGACCTCGTAGCGCTGCTGCTCCAACGGGCGTTCGGCGCGGGCGAGTTCGGTGAGGGTGAGGTCGAAGAGCTCGACGCGGACGCGGGTCTCGCCGACGTCGACGCCGATCATGTGGCCGCTGTGCGGGGCGACTTGGAGCAGGGTGCGCGGGCGGCCGCCGTCGGAGTCGACGCTGCCGGCCTCCTCGACCAGTCCGTCGGCGACGAGGTCCGCGACGACGTTGCTCACCGAGCCGGAGCTCAGTCCGGTCGCCGGGCCCAGTTCGAAGCGGCTGAGGGGTCCGTCGAAGTACAGCCGTTGCAGCACGGCCGTGCGGTTGGCCCGCCTGAGGTCGCGTACCGTGCGCCCGTTCCGCCCCGCCATGTGGCTCCCTCCGAACCCTGCCCGACCTGCAAGATACTCCTGCGGCCCCGCCGGGCGCGACTTTCCCCGCCCTCTTAATTCACGCCCTGAACTAAGGGGCGGAATGCACACTACGGGGTGGAAGCCGTCTCGTCGATCTCTCGCAGGGCGGCGAGCAGCTCGGGGGCGACCCGCTCCCGGCGCCAACGGTTGTCTTCCTCGCCGAACTCCCTGGGGACCGTCTCCGCGAGCATGATCAGGTAGAGGTAGCTGCGGTAGAGGGCGTAGCGGAGCCGGGCCGACCGGTCGAACTCGGCCCGGCCGCCCGCCTCCCGGTAGCCCGCGAGGAACGCCTCGTCCGTCCTGATGTCGCCGAGCAGCGCCAGGGAGACGAAGTCGGCCAGCGGGTCGCCCCAGAACATGCGCTCGCCGTCGATGAGGCCGCCGATCCGGGGCGTTCCGGTCGTACGGTCGACCAGGATGTTGCCCTGCCACAGGTCGAAGTGGACGGCACAGGGGACGGTGACCTCGTCCAGGGCGTCGTACGCCGACCGGGCCGTGCGGGCGATGTCGTCGGCGGGCAGGGGCAGCCAGGCCGCGTAGCGGCGGGTGTCGTCGAGGACCGCGTCGTAGAGCGTGGTGAACGCGGTGCGCCAGTCGGGGGCGAGGGGGCCCAGGGCGCCGGAGGGGTAGCCGAAGCCGGGGCCGGTGATCTCGTGCAGGCGGGCCAGCTGGCGGCCCAACTCCCCGCGCAGGTCGGTGACTTCGGGCTCGGTGAGGGTGTCGTCCCAGGGTTCGCCGGGGCAGAGCGTCATCAGGAGGGTGTCGCCGTCGAGGACCACGACACGCGGCGCCGCCACCCCGGCCTTGGCGGCGGCGCCGTAGAAGTCGGCCTCGGAGATGAGGAGTTGGCGCTCATGGGCGAGGCCGGGGGCGGTGGGCGCGGTCTTGAGGACGTAGCGGGTGCCGTCGGTGAGGGTGAGTTCCTCGACGGTGTTGTACGTGCCGCCGCCGAGGGGGCGGAGGTGGGCGAGGTCGCCGGGCGGGATGCCCGCCGCTCGGAGTACCTCTCGGGCTCGCTCCGCGGAGTCCGTCACCGTGCGCCCACCTCTCCCTCTCGGTCAGCCGGCGGCGTACACGTCCTCGACGTAACGCCCGTCCGCCATCAGCGTGTTGAGCCACTGCTCGGCGGCGGTGTCGTCGGCGCCGGGCGTGCGGTCCCGGTACAGGGTACGGAACGCCTCCCGCACGCCAGGTGCCATCCGCGAGCCGTCGCCGCAGACGAACACCCGGGCGCCCGCGGCCAACAGGGCCCACACCTCGTCGGCCTCGGCGGCGACGCGGTGCTGGACGAAGGTCACTCCGCCCTCCGGGGCCGAACTGAAGGCGGGGCGGAGTGAGACCGCTCCGGCGCTCTCGGCGGTGCGGAGTTCGTCGGCGTGGAGATAGTCGGCGTTCGGTGCGTCACAGCCGAAGTAGCAAAGAGCCGGGGCGAGTTGGACCCCGGCCGCGAGGGCCGCCGTACGGTCGGCGATGGTGCCGCGGAACGGGGCGAGGCCGGTGCCCGCCGCGATCATCACGACCGGGGTGGAGTCGTCGACCCGGAAGGCCTCGCGGCACGGCTGGACGCGGGCGTAGATCGTGTCGCCGGGTGCGACGGTGTTGAGGTGGCCGGAACCCGTGCCCCGGTAGACGCCCTTGCCCGAGCGGGCCGGGGCCTCCAACAGGGAGACCATGAGGTCCGCGTGGCCGGGGTCGACGGCGGGCGAGGACGAGATCGAGTAGTGCCGGGGGCGCAGCGGGGTGAGGAGTTCCAGGAGCGTGGGCCAGTCCAGGGCGCCGCGCAACGCCGGGTGGTCCTCGACGAGTTCGACGAATGTGCGCGGGTCGTCGGTGAGGGCGGCCAGGGCGGTGCGCTCGGGCGGGCAGGGGTTGGCGGCGGCCAGCGCGACCAGTTGGCCGGCGGTCGGGCGGTCCTGCAACTCGACGTAGTGAGTGAGGAGTTGACGTGCCGTCACGGGGCGGTCGACCGCCAGGCCGTCGCGGCGCGGGCGGGCCGGACGGATGTCGAGCACGGTGTCGAGGTCGACGCCGAGGGCGGTGGCGGCGCGTTCGACGAGGGCCGGCGCGTTCGTGGGCAGGACGGTGAGGTGGTCGGCGGTGCGGTAGGTGGTGCCGTCCGGCAGGGCGACGCGGACGAAGCGCTTGCGGCGCGGGTGGCCGGGGGCGGTGAGGTCGTGGGCCTCCGTGACGGTCATCGGGACGAGGCCGTGCCGTTCGGCGAGGGCGTCCAGGTGGCCGCCGGTGAGGGTGCGGACCTCGTAGGCAGAGATCTCCTCCACGGGTTGGACCTCCGTGGCGTCCGGATCGCCGTACGTCTCCAGAAGTGCCGTGCGCAGCCGGGTCGTGAACTCCCGTACGGCGCCGGTGAGATCGCCTGAGGCGTCGGCGGCGGCGCGGTCGGTCAGGCGGGTGGCGCCGAGTTCGGCGAGGCGGGTGTCGATGCGGGTCGGCAGGTGCTGGTAGGTGGCGGCCCAGTTGCGGTCGCCGACGCCGAGGACGGCGTACATCACGCCGTCGAGGTCGTGGGTCTCCTCCAGCCAGGCGACGAAGGCGAGGGCGTCGTCGGTGGGGCGGCCGTTGTACGAGGCGGCGGCGATGACGACGGGCCGGTCGGTGGGCAGACCGTCGGCGTACGCGTCCAGCGGCGCCACCTCCACCGAGCAGCCCAACACGGCTGCCTCGTCGGCGAGTTGGGCGGCGAACTCACGGCACGTGCCGTAATTGCTCCCGTGCAGGAAGAGGGCCGAGGTGCCGGGGCGGACGCGGGCGGGCAGGGTCGCCGTGTCGGCCGTAGGAGTCACGGGGGTCTCAAAGGCGCCGGGCAGCGGAGTGTGCACGCGGTCGGCGGGGGTGCGCGGGGTGAGGGTGAGCGTGAAGCCGTCGGGCTTGAGGGTGAGGGTCTCCTTCACCGTGAGTTGGTAGTCCGCGTGGTCGTGGAGCCGGTAGCGGTGGACGAGCATCGCGAGCAGCATGGTCGCCTCGTGCAGCGCGAACTGCCGTCCGATGCAGGCGCGTTCACCGGTGCCGAACGGCTTGAAGGCGTGCACGGAGCGGGTCGCCTCCGCCTCGGGGGTGAAGCGCGAGGGGTCGAACAGCTCGGGGTTGTCGCCCCAGCCGGGCTGCCGGTGCAGCATCGGGGCGATCACGGTGACGGCCTGCCCGGCGCTGAGCGGAATGCGTCCGCCGAGCACCGTGTCCTCCAGCGCGTGCCGGCTGAACGCGGCGGCCGTGGGCCACAACCGCAGTGCCTCGTTGAGGACTTGGCGCGTGTAGGTGAGCCGGCCGACCTCGTCGTACGTCGGTTCCGGGTCCGCCGTGTCGCCCCACAGCGCGTCCACCTCGCGCTGCACGAGCTGGAGCACGGCCGGGTGCTTGGCCAGGTAGTACAGCGCGAACGACATCGCGCCGGAGGTCGTCTCGTGGCCCGCGATCAGGAACGTGATCACCTGGTTGCGGATGTTGGCTGTGTCGAGCGTCGTGCCGTCGACCGGGTGCTCGGCGCTGAGCATGAGCCCGAGGAGGTCCTCGGCGTCGCCCTGGTCGGTGCCGGTGCGGGCGGTGATGACCTCGTCGACGACCTGCGCGAGGTAGTCGGCGTCGGCGCGGAAGGCCGCGTCGGCCGCCGAGTGGTCCTCGCCCGGGACGCGCGCCAGCCGGGTCATGCTCCACTCCAGGCAGCGGACCATGGACTCGACGAAGGGGTGCGGCTCGGCCCGCTCGAACGACCCGAAGTCGTAGTCGAATCCGGCGAGTCCGATGGTGTCGAGGGTCATCCGGGTCATGTCGTCGGGCACGTTGACGGGCTGCCCGTCACGGGCGCCGCGGTCCCAGGCCTCGACGAGCCGGCGGGCCACCTTCAGCATCACGGGGTGGTAGGTGCGCATCGAGCCGAGCGCGAACGCGGGCATCAGAATGTCGTGCGCCTTGGCCCAGTTGGGCTCGTCGTTGTACGCCGTGAAGAGTCCGTCGGCGGCGAAGGCCCGGACGTTCTCCAGGGCGGGCCCGACGTGCTTGGCGAACCGCCGCTCGTCGGCGAGCTCGGTCACCAGGTCCAGATCGCTCACGAACAGCGCGTCCCTGCCGTGCAACCGCCGTACGAACACGGGTCCGTGACGGCGCATCAGCTCCATGATCTGCTGCATCGGGGTGCGGCCGGGACCGGTCGCGGTGATGTCGACGACGGGGACACCCGGGAGGGCGTCGACGGGCTGGGGGTGCGGCGCGGTGGGGGGCATGGCGCGACAACTGCCTTTCGCGGTACGGAAGTACTGCACTCCAGCGTGCTCGCCCCACCCCGGCGACCCGCGCCACGGGACTACACGATCGTGTAGTGAAAAGCACGGATGGCGTCTTGCGCGGACGGCACGGTCCGGCTAACTGAGTGCGCGTACTCATGCGCACCCCGCGACCGCCCCGGCAGGGTGGGCCCATGACTCAGGCACTGCCCGAACGCCCGCTTCCGCGCAGCAGACGACCCTGGTCCAGCAGGACGTCCACCGCCTCGGACGTCATCGCCGCCGTCACCCTGTTCGTCGGCGAAGCCGTCGTCCTGGCATGGATCATTTTCAGCTACGGCATGAAGGGCTGGGCCGCGCAGGACAACGCGGACGAGATCGACGCCGCGGCGCGCGCGGAGATCGCCGAGATGGCCGTCCTCCTCTACGTCGTACTCGCCCTGGCCGTTCTCGCGGCGCTGTCGCGCGCACCGTGGACGCTGGTGTCGCACCTCCTCTTCGCCCTGCTCCTGGGCGCCCTGCTCACGGGCTCGCAGCAGGACTACGACCGCGCGCATCCGGACCCCACACCCACCCCGACCGTCCTTCACACGCCGTGCCTCAGCGGCAGTGGGACGTGCCACTGAGCCGCATGATGATGTAGTGCGCGAGGACGTGGCAGGAGGTACGGGTGGACTGGACCCGCAGAGAGGGCGTGGTGTGGCGCAACCGTGCCCTGATGCTCTTCGACCGGGTGGCGGTGCCGGTCGCGGTGTGTGACGTGTACGGCTCGGTGCAGGCGGCGAATCCCGCGATGGCGGCGGAGTGCGGTACGACGCCGGGGCGGCTGCGCGGCCGGGACGTGCTCGACCTGTTCCGGCCGCAGGAGTCGGGACAGGTGGACCGGATCGCGCAGGCGCTGCGGCTGCGACACCGGTCGCGCTACCAGGTGTCGGTACGGTGGCGGGCCCCCAACGGCGCCGAACGCTATGGGGAGTTGACCGCCGACCCGGTCAGCGACACGGTCGAGGAGACACCGGCGCTGCTGGTCATGCTGCGCGTACAGGGCGAGGGCGAACCCCGCGACGGCGGACCCGGCGAGGGCGAACCCCGCGACGGCGGACCCGGCGAGGACACCCCCGCGCAGGTCACCCCGATCGAGGCCCGCATCCTGGCGCTCCTCGCCGGCGGCGCCACCACGGCCCACGCGGCCCGCGAGACCGGCCTCACGACGGACGGCGTGACCTATCACCTACGGCGCCTGTCGGCCCGCTGGAACGCGGCGAACCGTACCGAACTGGTCGCCCGCGCCTATGCACTTGGGGTGCTCACGCCGGGAGTGTGGCCGCCGGTGCCCGTCGCGGACACCGGCGAGCGGTAGGCCGTTCCCGCACCCTCCGGTGCCCCGAAGCGGGCGAGGGTGTGCCACACCATCTTCAGGTCCTGGAGTTCGTAGCGGCCGGTGCGGGCCGCGTCGCCGATGACCCTCGGGTCGACGATCCCGCGCTCGGCGATCCGGGCGCCGAGGTCGGCGTACTCCTGGCCCCGGTAGTCCGCGTGCCGGTGCAACTCCCCCACGGTGAGCCGGTATCCGGGGTGCCATTCGACGGGGCAGGGCAGACGGCGGGCGGCGGTCTCGACGGGGGTGCCGCGGTAGCAGGCGTCCAGGACGAGGGCCTCCGCGTCGCGGGCGAGGACGACGCTTCCGTGCACCTGTGTCTCGATGTAGTCGTTCAGGGCGTCCTGTTCGTCCGCGTCGGCTTCGGCGAGCGCGATGAGGGACATGCCGGAGGCGACGCCGAAGTCCGTCGGTTCGGCCGCGCTGTCGGGGTAGCAGAAGGTCGCACGGGCGAGGGTCGCACCGGTCAGCCGGAAGTGCGAGGAGCCGAACCGCGGTGCGGCGCCGACCACTTGGCGCCGGAAGTTCAACGCACCGTACACCGGCCGCTCGGGCGCGGGCGCCCCGTCGTAGGCACCCGCGAAGATCCGGCTCTCCCAGCGCCAACGGTCGCCGCCGGGGTGCGCGGTGAGGCCGCCGTTGCTGGTGCCGGTGACGAACTGCGAGTGGTACGTGCCGTCTTGGGCCAGCGCGTCGAGGATCGGGCGGCCGGTCGGCGTCGCCGTACGGTCGGGATGGAAGTTGAGCGTGATGCGCAGGCGCGGGTCGACGGGCGGACCCGACGACCCCTCGGCCACATGCCGCAGCGCCCGCGCCTGCCGTGCCCCGACGCCATCGTCACCCTCGACGCCTCCGAAATCCATTGGCTCCTCCGCCGCTCGCCTCACTACCCTGGACCGAAACCTAGAGCCCCTAGGTTTCGGAAACAGGCACCACCCCAACGGACATCGCCCCCACGGGCACCGCCCCAGGAGACTCCCCCATGAGATCACTCGCCGAGCAGGACATCCGCAACTCCTTTGTCAACTGCTCGAAGGGCGAAGCCAAGCGGCTCGCGATCCCCCGCGATCTCGACACCCGCCCCTGGGCCGACCTCGACTTCCTGGGCTGGCGAGATCCCGGGGCACCGGACCGCAGCTACCTCGTCACCGAGCGGCCGGACGGGCTGATCGGCGTCACGCTCCGCTTCCCGTCCTCGCAGCGCGGCTTTCTGCACCGGAGCATGTGCTCCCTGTGCGTGACGACCCACCCGGGCGGCGGCGTCTCCCTGATGACCGCGCGCAAGGCGGGCCCGGCGGGCCGCGAGGGCAACTCCGTCGGCCTGTACATGTGCACCGACCTCGCCTGCTCCCTCTATGTGCGCGGGAAGAAGATCCCCGAGTCGGGCATCCGCATCGAGGAGAGCCTTACCGTGGAGCAGCAGATCGACCGGACGGTGGGCAATCTGACCGCGTTCCTGGACAAGCTGTACGTCTGAGGTCAGGCCCCGGGTACCGCGATCACGATCTTCCCCCGGTTGTCCCGGCGCTCCAGTCGCTCGTGGGCGGCGCGGGCCTCGGCAAGCGGTACGACGGTCTCGATCGGCACCCTGTAGGTGCCCGCGGCCACCCGCTCGGCGAGTTCACGCAGGTCCGGGCGGGGGTCGTAGCCGCCGTGGATCTGGAGGTTGGTGAGCTGGAAGCCGAGGATCGACGCGTTCTTCGGGTAGAAGTCGCGGGTGTCGACGGTGCTCGGCTCCAGGGCGACATTGGCGAGCGCGACGACCCGGCCGCCGTGTCCGATCTCGCGCAGGCTGCGCCCGAAGGCCGGGCCTCCGACGGTGTCGAGGATGACGTCCGCGCCCCGGCCGCCGGTGAGCCGCAGCACCTCGTCGACCTCGGCGTCGTCGGGGCAGGAGGACGTGTCGAGGGTGGCGTGGGCGCCGAACTCCCCTGCCCAGGCTGCCTTTTCCGGTGATCCGGCGAGGGCGACGACCCGGGCACCGGTCTCGGCTGCGATCTGTACGGCCGCGCTGCCGACCCCGCTCGCCGCGGCCTTCACGACCACCGTGTCCTCCTTGGTGACCCGGGCGAGGTGCCGCAGGCAGTACCAGGCCGACAGCCAGGCGACGGGCAGCGCGGCGGCGTGCGTGAGCTCGATCCCGTCGGGCAGGGCGGCGACCTGCGTGGCCGGTACGGCCGCCAACTCGGCGTAGAAACCGGGTGAGTTGATGCCGTCGAGGGCCACGACCCGTTGTCCGACCGTGAAGCCGGTGACGCCCTCCCCCAGCGCGGCGACCGTCCCTGCTCCCTCCACTCCGGGGATCAACGGCGGCTTCCCGGCCCGGTGATAGTTCCCGGACCTGATCAGGGCGTCGGCGCGGTTCACGCCCGCTGCGGCGACCCGCACCAGCACCTGCCCGGGCCCCGCGACCGGGTCGGGCACCTCGACCGGTACCAGCACCTCGGGCCCGCCGAACTCGTCGATCCGCACCGCACGCATACCGCACCCGCTCCCTGTCACGGCCGCCGAACCCGGACCGATCCGACCGACACCTGTTGAACTGGTGTCACCATGCGACACCGCACGAACCGGTGTCAAGGCTCGTGGGGTGCCGTCGACCGCCGACCGGCCACCCCTGGCGTACACCGCATGAACCGGTGTACGCGAGGTAAGCTCACCGGCATGCCCCTCCCGCTCGCCTTTCCGTTCATCGGCGGTCGCCCCTGCCTGAACTTCGTGGCGACGCTCGGCAAACGGCACGGCACCCCCGTGGAGCGCCTCCCCGATCCGGCGTCCCTGGCCGCGTGGATCACGGAGGCGGAGCTGTCGGCGGGTACGGAACCGGTACGGGTCACGGCCCGGGAGCTGACGGACGCGCGCACCCTGCGCGAGGCGCTCTACCGTGTCGTACGGGACGCGATGGCCGGTCGGGAACCGGCGGCGGGCGATGTCGAGCGGGTCAACGAGGCCGCCGCGCGTCCGGATCTCGCGCCTCAACTGGGCGACCGGCGTTGGAAGTCGGCGCATCCGGCGCGCGCGGCGCTGGCGACGGTGGCCCGGGACGGCGTTCTGCTGGTGGGCAGTTCGCTGTTGGAGCGGGTCAAGGAGTGCGAAAACCCGGAGTGTTCACTGCTGTTCCTCGACGACTCCCAGGCCCGCCGCCGCCGTTGGTGCTCGATGGACCGCTGCGGCAACCTCGCGAAGATCGCGGGCTACCGGTCGCGCAGCCGGGCCGCCGTGACCGAGTGAAGAGGGATCAGGACGCGGCGGGCGTCCAGTGCGGGTCGCGGCCGAGGAAGGCGAGGAGCGTCTCGGCCCTGTCGTAGCCCTCCGCCACCTCGCGTGCGGGGGCGAACACCCGGTAGGCGTCGCGGAGTTGGTCGACGATCCGTTCCGCGGCCGGCCAGATGCCCTCGGCAAGCTCCGTGCTCAGTGGCCGGTTCCGGCCCGTCGCCACCGCGATGTCCCAGGCGTGCACGGCCGCGTCCATGGCGGCCGTCGCCGCGGCGAACGGGAGGGGCATCGGGCCCAGCGGCGTCGGCACCTGCTCGGCGTCGGCGGGCAGGTCCGCGTACGCGTCCGCCACCATGCGGAGCACCTTGTCGAGTTCGGCGACCGGGTCGCCGTCCAGGGCGTCGGCCGGGTGGAAGGGGTCGGAGTCGGGCCGGCCGCCGGTGAGGACGAGGCCGTAGGCCTGCTGGTCGATGCGCGCGTGGTTGAGCACCTGCCGTACCGTCCACTCGGTGCACGGCGTCGGCGCCGCCCAGGCCGCCTCGGGCACGGCGGCGACCACCTCGCGCAGATAGTCGTGCGAGCGGGTCAGTACCTCGATGCCCTGGATGTTCGTCATGAACGTTCCCCTCCCCGTTGTTCTGTCCGGTACCGACAATCTAGGACCGCTTGCGGACAGTTACTGTCCTCAAGAGAAACGTTCGGCGCATCTGGTGAGAGGGAATAGGCCAAGGATGCGAGATGTCCGGGAGTGGACGGCGCCGCTGGTGCGGTTCGTGGGGCGGCACCGGGACCCGGTGGTCGTCCAGACGCTGCGGTCGGCGGCCGCGGCGACGGTCGCGTACGTCGTCGCGCTGCGCCTGAGCCCGGAGCCCGCGCCGCTGACCGCTCCCCTGACCGCGCTCCTCGTCGTCCAGGTCACCCTCTACGCCACCCTCACCAACGGCATCCGCCGCGTCAACGCCGTGGTCGCGGGTGTCCTCGTCGCCATCGCCTTCAGCCTGCTGGTCGGTCTGACCTGGTGGAGCCTGGCGCTGCTGATCGTGGCCGCGCTGGTCGTCGGGCGGCTGGTGAAGGTCGACGAGTACGTGCCCGAGGTGGCGATCAGCGCGATGCTGGTCCTCGGGGTCACCACGGTCGGGAACACCGCCTGGGCACGGGTCGTCGAGACACTGATCGGCGCGGTCGTCGGACTCGGCTGCAATCTGCTGCTCGCTCCCCCGGTGTGGGTGGACGAGGCCGGCGAGTCGATCGAGGGCCTGGCCCGTCGGCTACGGCGGCTGATGCGGCGCATGGGCGAGGAGGCGGCGGGCCGTACGCCCGTCGACCACGCCACCGCTCGGCTGCACGAGGCGCGCCGGCTCGACCACGACATCGTCGAGGTGGACGCGGCCCTGCGGCAGGCCGAGGACAGCCTGCGGCTCAATCCGCGCGTACGGGAGGGACTGCTGCACCGGGTCGTGCTGCGGACCGGCCTGGACACGCTGGAGATCTGCACGGTCGTGCTCCGTGTCCTCGCCCGCACCTTCACCGACCTGGCGAAACAGCGCGACCCCGAGCCACTGTTCGCACCGCCGACGGGCGCCGCCGTAGAACAGCTGTTGTCCGAGATCGGGGACGCCGTGGTCAGTTTCGCGGTGCTGGTGACCACCGATGTGACGGTGAGCGCCGAGTCCGCGGAGTCGCGGCTCACCGCCGAGCTGCACACGGCCGCCGCGACCCGGGACAAGCTGGCCCAGCTGCTCCTGGAGGAGGTCCAGCGCGATGCCTCGCAGTGGCAGCTGCTGGGTGCCATGCTGACCGAGGTCAACCGCATGCTGGACGAGCTGGACACCGAGCACCGTTCGCGCCGGCTCCTTGAGGAACTCGACCGGTGCACCGCCGAACAGCGGGAACGCCTGCCGTGGCTGACCTGGCTGCGCGAGCGGGTCGGCGTGCCGGATCGGCTGCGCAGGAACCGGGGCGAGGGCACCGATCGTTCTAGGTGACGAAGTCACCTGGGGGCGGGCCGACCGGTCTCCCGCGGTGGAACGAGGGGGGCGGGCGCATGACCGACAGCACCGTACGGATCGACGGGAACACCTTGCAGCTGCCCGGTGGTGTGGCGGTGCGGTTCATCCGCACGCTGCGGCTGCCGGAGACGGGCACGCATCCGTTGCCGCCGGGACTCGGCGAGTTCCCGGTCCGCCGGGTCGCGGACTTCCCGGACACGGCGCCCGCGGAGTGGCGGGCGCGGGGCGGGGTGATGCTCCCGGTGTATCTGCGCGAGGCGATGTGGCTGAGCTTCGCGGGCACCCGACAGCCGGCCGCTCTCCAGGTCGGGGTGGGCAAGGTGTGCGCGGTCTCGGGCGAGCCGTGGAGCGACCGGCTGTCCCGGGATCCGCAGAACTACGTGGTGCTGCCCCGCCAGCCGTGGCTCGACGGCATCAACTCCGGGAAGGGCACGGTCCGTCAGTTCGTCGCGGTCCCGCTCGGCCTCGGCGCGACCGTCGAGGGGCAGGTCACGGGCGAGGAGGTGTGGGGCGGCGTCCAGCTCCAGTCCTTCCCGCTCAACGAACGGGAGTTGACCAAGTGGCGCGAGGCGGAGCGACGCCGGTCGCAGCAGTCACGCGCGCGTGCGACAGGCCTGCCGACCGGGGGCTACGGGATGCCCGCCATGCCGATGATGTCCGCGCCCGGCGCTCCCCCGGCACCGAGCCCCCGGGCCACCGCCATGGGACTCGGCGTCGGCGGTTCGATGCACCAGGAGGTCTACGAGGACGACCGCCCGCTGACGTCCTGGGCCGACGCGCCCGCCGGGAGGGTCTTCGTGCACCTGGTGACGCCCCCGGAGTGGCGCCGCATCACCGGCGAGGCCCCGCCGCCGTCACCGGTGGACCGGGCCGCGTACACCCGGGCGGGGCTCCCCTGGTTCGACTACTACGACCAGGACGCCGAGGATCTCGCCCCGACCGACACCCTGGGCGCGGTGCAACCGGTCGGCGACTGGCTGGGCGACGACCACGAGCCCTGGCAGGAGCCCACCCCCGGCCAGGTGCAGCCCCTCAAGGACGCGCAGGGCAAGCCGGTGGAGGACGGCGACTGGTAAGCCGTTCACCGGGAAGGGCGCCCGCCCGACATCCGTTGCACAGAATGCAACACCCGTTGCCGGTCTTGCGCTCAACAGCCCTCGCACGCCAAGGTTGCTGTGACGACCGAGGCGAGCGACGACCTGAGGGTGTGGGCATGACGAGTGGTGCGGAGGCGTCACGCGAGGGCTGGAGCAGGCGCCGTTTCATCGGCGCCCTGGGCGGAACGGCGGCGGTGATCGCGGTCCCCGCACCGGCCGCGGCACCGGCGGACCCCGAATCGTCCCGTACGACCCCACCGGAATCGTCGGCCGCGAAGGCACCGGCACACCGCAAGGGCAAGGACGACGGCCCCCGCCCCCTCTACCTCGGCACCTACACCTCGGTCGACGGCGGCGGCACGGGCATCGGCCTGGCCACCTACGACACGTCGACCGGTCGGATCACCGGCGCGGGCACCATCACCGGCGTCCCCGACCCGTCGTTCCTCGCCCTGCACCCCGACGGCCGCACGCTGTACGCGGTCGACGAGCAGACGGCCGGCGCGGTGACCGCCGTACGCCTGGCGGACCGCACGGTCCTCGGCGCGCGGAGCACCGGCGGCGCGGGCCCCTGCCATCTGTCCGTGCACCCCTCCGGACGCTGGCTGCTGAGCGCCAACTACACGTCCGGCAGTGTGGCCGTGCACCCGATCGACGCCTCGGGTGCGCTCGGCGAGCGCACCGCGCTGGCCAAGCACTCCAGTCCGCAGCCGGGCCCCGGCCAGGACGGCCCGCACGCGCACCAGTTCGTGACCAGTCCCGACGGCGGCCATGTCCTCGCCGTCGACCTGGGCACCGACACGGTCTACACCTACCGCCTGGACACCACGAAGGGCACACTCACCGAGGTCTCGCAGGCGCACACCCGCGCGGGCGCGGGACCGCGCAGCCTCACCTTCCACCCCGGCGGCCGGTACGCCTACCTGGCCAGCGAGGTCGACGACACCATCGCGGTCTGCGCCTACGACCCGGCCACGGGCGCCCTCTCGATCGGCGCCCCGCAGTCCAGCGGCAGCACGGGAAGCACCACCAACTACCCGGCGCAGATCCTGGTGACGTCGAACGGCGCGTACGCCTATCTCGCCAACCGGGGCGACAACACCCTTGCCCGGTACGCCGTCGAGGCGGACGGCGCCCGGCTCAAGCTGCTCGACACGGTGCCGGTGTCCGGTGACTTCCCGCGGCAGATCGCCCTCTCGCCGGACGGCACGCTGCTGTTCACGGCGAACCAGAGGTCGAGCACGGTCAGCGTGTTCCACGTGGACGACGGCACGGGTCAACTCACCCTCGCGGGCGAGCCGTTCGCGTCACCGGTCGCCGTCTGTGCGCTGCCGCTGTAGGGGCCGCGGGCAGGACGCGGCGCTGGCCTGGGTGAGCAGGACATGCATGCGCTCGGTGAGGTGGGAGACCGTGTCGGCGGGCGTGTGGAACGGCAGGCGTACGTCGCCGTGGGCGCGGGCGCGCTCGATGCGCAGGGTCAGTCCGTGCCGGTCGACGGCGAGGGGCTGGACGCGAACCGCCCCGTGCAGGCTGTCCGGTTCGACGAGCCGGGTGAGCCGCTCGACCGCGTCGGAGTGGCAGTCGGCGAGGTGGGTCAGCAGCTGGGCTTCGGCCAGGGCCAGCGGGTCGGGTTCGGCGGCGGCGAATTCGTCGAGGTCGACGACCACCGCGCCGGTCGGCGGGCGCAGCACCACGCGCGTTGCCCGGAAGGCGAGTTGACCCTCCTCGGGCACGAACCACCCGGCCAGCCACAGCCGGGCCCGGATACGATTGCGCACGGGGACGGGTGCGACGTCCGCGAACTCCAGAACGGCGGACGGCTCTCCGCGCGGCGCGCAGATCGCGGCCGCCAACAGGGCGCTGTCCTCGGGCACTTGGAGAAGTACCCGGCCGTCGTCATCCACGCTGTGCGCTCCGACGAACTCCTCGCGACCGCCCTCCGCGGTCACCGCGCAGGACCATGCGGCGGCGAGCACCGAGCGGGCCCGCTCGGCCGCGGCAGGCGCGGCCGTCCACGTCTGGCTGTCACCCATCCCTGAACCTCCTTAGGTAAGCCTTGCCTAACTTACCGAAGATCGGGGCGCACGCCAACTACGCCACGCAATAACTCCACCAAGTCACCCAGGGCAAGTTCAGGGCGAGAGGACACCCAACAGCGCCCGCGCGCACAGATCGCGCACCTGCTCGCGGCTCAACTCCGGCCCGCGCAGCCACTCCAGACAGACGGCGGTGGTGAACGCCAGCCACCCGCGCACCGCGAGCTTCGCCTCGGGCCGCTCCGCCACGGTCGGCCCGAACTCGGGATCCGCGGCGAGCGCGGCCAGGATCTGCCGCTCCTGCGCGGCCAACGCCCGCTGATAGACCCGCCGTACGGTCTGATCGCCCGCCGCGTCGGCGCGGTGAAAGGCGCGGTAGCCGTGCGCATGGGTGTGCACGTACTCCAGATACGTGTCGAGGGCGACGGCGAGTTGCTCGCGGGCCGGTACGCCCGGCACGGCCGCCGTCATCCGCAGCATCCGCTCGCTCTCGCGCTCGACGACGGCCGCGAAGAAGTCCCGCTTGGTCGGGAAGTAGTGGTAGAGCAGCCCGCGCGAGACCCCGGCGATCTCGGCGACCTGCTCGATCCACACGTCGTCGTAGGGATCCTCCGAGAACAGCCGCGCGCCCACCGTGAGGAGTTGCTCCCGGCGCTCCTCGGTGCTGAGCCGGCGGCGCGTGCGCTCACCCTGATTGGCGGCCATTCCCGCACTTTACTTGACGTGGGTTCAACAGCGGGATCAGACTGAAACCCGTTATTGAACCCACGTACAACAGGCTCAACCTGCCGCAGGATCAAGGGAGATCGCGTCATGGCGGAGACGACGACTACGCCGACCGCGCTGCCGAAGGGGTTCCGGGACGCCGAGCAGGGCTGGCCCCATCTCGACCGCATCCCGCATCCCCCGCGCCGGGTCCCGCTGCTCGGCGACGTCCTCGGCGCCGACCGCCGCACTCCCCTCCAGGACTCGCTGCGCTTCGCCCGGCAACTGGGTCCGATCTTCCGGCGGAAGGCTTTCGGCAAGGAGTTCGTGTTCGTGTGGGGCGCGGACCTGGTCGCCGACATGGCGGACGAGTCGCGGTTCGCCAAGCATGTCGGTCTGGGCGTCGCGAACCTGCGGCCGGTGGCCGGGGACGGCCTCTTCACGGCGTACAACCACGAGCCCAACTGGCAGTTGGCGCATGATGTGTTGGCCCCCGGCTTCAGCCGCGAGGCCATGGCGGGCTACCACCCGATGATGCTGTCCGTGGCCGCACGATTGACGGACCACTGGGACCGCGAACTGACCGCCGGACGCGCGGTGGACGTCCCCGGCGACATGACCAAGCTGACCCTGGAGACGATCTCGCGCACCGGCTTCGGCCACGACTTCGGCTCGTTCGAACGCGACCGCCCGCACCCCTTCGTGACGGCGATGGTCGGCACGCTGAGCTACGCGCAGCGCCTCAACTCCGTACCGTCGCCGCTGGCCCCGTTCCTCCTTCGCACCGCAACTCGCCGCAACGAGGCGGACATCGCCTACCTCAACCGCACGGTGGACGAGATGGTGCAGGCCCGCCGCAAGAGCGGGGGCGGCGACGGCGACCTGCTCGACCGCATGCTCGACACCACCCACCCCGACACCGGCGAACGCCTCTCCCCCGAGAACGTCCGCCGCCAGGTCATCACCTTCCTCGTCGCCGGCCACGAGACGACCTCGGGTTCCCTGTCCTTCGCGCTGCACTACCTCGCCCGCCACCCGGAGATCGCGGCCCGCGCCCGCGCTGAGGTGGACCAGGTCTGGGGTGACACGCAGACCCCGGGCTACGAGCAGGTCGCCAAGCTGCGCTACGTCCGCCGGGTCCTCGACGAGTCGCTACGGCTCTGGCCGACGGCCCCCGCGTACGCCCGCGAGGCCACCCGGGACACCGAGCTGACCGGCGTCCACCCGATGCGACGGGGCGCCTGGGCGCTGATCCTCACGCCGATGCTGCACCGCGACCCCGAGGTGTGGGGCGCGGACGCCGAGGAGTTCGACCCGGACCGCTTCGACGCCAAGGCCGTACGCTCCCGCGCCCCGCACACCTTCAAGCCGTTCGGGACGGGGGCGCGGGCGTGCATCGGCCGCCAATTCGCCCTGCACGAGGCGACGTTGGTCCTCGGCCTCCTGCTGCGCCGCTACGAGCTGCGCCCCGAGCCGGGGTACCAGTTGCGCGTGACCGAACGCCTGACGCTGATGCCGGAGGGCCTGCGCCTGCACTTGGACCGCCGCACCGCTCCAGCGGCCGCAGAATCCGTGTCCATCCCCGACAACGGCCGCTCAGAGCCCCGCTGTCCAGTGCACGGGACGGACGACTGACTCCGGCAGCTTCGTCCCGGCACTCCCCCGGGCCGCGTTGACCTGCGGCTGGGTGAGGAAGAACGCGCCGGTCAGGTCCGCGTCCGTGAGATCGGCGTCCCGCAGATCGGCACCGATCAGATCCGCGCCGCGCAGGTCGGCCCCGGTGAGATCGGCGGCGATGAGGTAGGCGCCGCGCAGGTTGGCCCGGCTCAGATCGGCGCCCTTGAGGCGGGCGCCCATGAGGTCGGCGCCCCGCCGCTCCTTCTTCTTGCCGCGCGCCCCGGCCCGCACGAGCTCGCTGGTCCGGAGCAGCAGCACGTTGACCTCCTGCCGATGCGCGCCCACGTCGAGCGCGGCGAGTTCTTCGGGGGTCCCGCGCGTGAGTTCCTCGGTACGGGCGAGGGCCCGGCGCAGATCGGGGTGGACCGGCCCGGCGGCGGGCAGGGTGAGCGCCTCGGTCAGGTACCAGAGCAGCTCATGAAGCTGCCGTACGACGGGGAACACGTCGAACATCCGCCGGGCCTGCTCCCGGGGCGCCGTACGCCAGTCCTCCCCGGCGAAGGTGACCTGCGAGACCTGCTGCCCGGCGCCGAAGCAGTCGTAGACCGTGCAGCCGGTGAACCCGCTGGGCCGGAGCTTCGCGTGGATTCCGCAGCGGTGGTCGCCCTGGAGATTCGGGCACGGCGTGCCTGCGCCCTTGTCGATCGCGAAGTCGGTCGATCGGGCGAAGGGCAACGCCACACAGCACAGCCCGAAGCAGCGCTCGCAGTCGCCGCGGAGGTCGGACCGGGCCGCTATGTGATCTTCCATGGCGTCCAGCGTACTGACCTGCCGCGAACCGGCTGGACCACGTCGTCGACAGGGCCGCTCCGTGACCTCCTTGGGCTGCCCGTAGGCTGGGCCGCGCCGGGACGGAGGAGGCCGAACGTGACGACGAGCGACGCGACCGGGAGTGGTGCACCCGTCGGAAGACGCCGGGTGTGGGTGCTGTGGTTGGTGGCCTCGGTCGCCTATGCCGTCGACCTGGGAAGCAAGCTGTTGGTGGTCGCGAAGCTGGAGGGGCGAAACCCGGTTCCGGTGATCGGGACATGGATGGAGCTGCGGGTGCAGCGCAATCCCGGTGCCGCGTTCGGGCTCGGTGCGACGACCACCGTCCTGTTCACGGTGATCGCGGCGGCAGCGGCCGTCGTCATCGTCCGGGTGTCGCGCCGGCTGTCCAGCACGTCGTGGGCTCTCGCGCTGGGGCTGCTGCTGGGCGGAGCGCTGGGGAATCTGACGGACCGTCTGTTCCGCTCCCCGGGCGGTATGCAGGGCGCGGTGGTCGACTTCATCGAGGTCCGCGACTTCAGCGTCATGAACCTCGCCGACTGGGCGATCACCTGCGGCGGCGCCCTGATCGTCCTGCTGTCCTTCCGTGGGCGGGAGTTGGGGGAGGCGCGCACCCCGCGCAAACAGCTCGTCTGAGGACGTCAGCCGTCGCACAACTCCCTCGCGCACAAAGGCCGTTCACCACGCCCCGTGCTCACTCCCCCAAGCCGCCGACGTCGAGGCGGGCCAGCCGGTCCGGGTCCGACAGGATGTGGATCTCGGTGATCCGGCCGTCGGCGACGGTGACGCCCATGACCGAGAGCAGCTGTCCCCCGGGCGCGTTGACGACACCCACCGAGCCGTTGACCAGGGCGAGTTGGGCCTGGTGGGCGAACGGGGCGAAGAACAGGGCCTGTTCGGCGACCGCGTGTGCGCCGCGCAGCGCCTTCGAGGCAGCCGCCCCCCGTACGAGGGCTCCGGAGTCGGCGCGCAGGGCCACGTCCGGGTGGAGGAGGGCGACGAGGGCGTCGAAGTCGCCCTCGCGGGCGGCGGCGAGGAAAGCCTCGACGATCTCGCGTTGGCGGGCGAGGTCCGGGTCGGTCGACGGACTCGCGCCCTGCACCCGACGGCGTGCTCTGCTGGCCAGTTGGCGGGTCGCGGCCGAACTGCGTTCCACGATCGGGGCGATGTCGTCGAAGGGCACGGCGAACAGGTCGTGCAGGACGAACGCGAGCCGTTCGGCGGGTTCCAGGGTCTCCAGGACGACGAGGAGCGCGAGGCCCACCGAGTCGGCGTGGAGGACTTCCTCCTCGGGGTCCAGGTCCGTCAGGGGTCTGACCACGGGGTCGGGGACGAAGGTCTCGGTGAAGACGTCGTCCATGGGGTCCTCGCGGCGCGACGCGCGGGAGCGCAGCAGGTCGAGGCAGACCCGGCCGACGACCGTGGTCAGCCAGCCGCCGAGGTTCCTGATGTCGTCCACGTCGGTGCGGCTGAGCTTGAGCCACGTCTCCTGGACGGCGTCCTCCGCCTCCGGCAGCGAGCCGAGCATGCGGTAGGCGACCGCGCGCAGCCGGCCCCGGTGTTCCTCGAAGCGGTCCGCCAGCAGATCCTCGTCGTTCATACCGTCCCCGTTCCCCGTCGTGAAAAGCCGGGGTGATCAAAACACGTCCGCGACCGCCTCGCCCATGCGTTTGCGGGGCCGGTGGGGCGGGACGACGATGTGAGGCATGGACCCGCTCGGCGTCGCGTCCCGCAGGCTGCCGCGCATCGCGGCCCTGATCCTCGCCGTCCTCGCCACCGCGGTCCTCACCCTCACCGCCACGGCCCGCTCGACCGTGGTCTCCCCCGGTTTCTACCGGTCCGCACTGAACGAGCAGAAGGCCTACGACCGCCTCTACAACCAGGTGCTGGTCGATCCGAGGACCGCTGCGGTCACCCGGGGGCTGCTGGCCCGGCTGCCCGTTCCGGAGGCCCAGGTCACCTCCAATCTGAAGCTGGTGCTGCCGCCGGAGACGGTCCGGGATCTCACCGAACGGCAGATCGACGCCGTGGTGGGCTATCTGGGCGGCAAGCGCGACGCGCTGGTCCTCACGGTCGATCTGCGGCCGGTGCTGGCCAACCTCAACGACCTGGCCCAGATCTACTTCGGCGATCTCGTCGCCTCGGTCCAGGACCGGCCCGAGCCCGACTTCCAGCGCTTCTCGACCGACCTGACCGCCGCCCTGGGTGCCGTGGTCGCGGGGCACGTGCCCGCCGGGCTGCCCGCGCTACCGCTGACCGGGGCGCAGGCGGACCAGGCGGCCGGGACGCTGGTGAGCGGTCTGCCCGCCGCCGAACGGGACGCCCTGCGCCCTGCCGTCGAGACGGCACTGCGGGACGGCGATGTCGCCACCGCGCTCGCGACCGTCGCCCCCGCCGTCGTGACGGACCGCACCCGTACGGCCGCCGACCGGCTCCGGGCGACCGTGGACGGCGGCACCTGGAACCTCACCGACACCCTCGCCGCCTCCGGCAACGACCTGGCGCCCCTCCACCACGCCCGCACCTACACCGCCGTCGGCCTCGGCCTGGCGGAGACACTCGCCGCAGCTCTTCTCGCCGTGGCGCTGGTGGTGCTGTGGATCGCCGGGGGCTCCGCGTCCCCTGGCCGCCGGCTGCTGCCGCTGGGCTGGTCGCTCGCCGCCGGTGGGGTACTGGCCGGACTCGTCACCGTCCTGTTCCGCCTGGTCAGCGGTGGGCGGGTGATCGATCCACCGGGCTCCTGGCCGCCGAGCCTGGCCCGACTGGTCGACGACGTACAGCGCACCGCCCTGGACCGGCTCACGACCACGGCCCTCACGACCGCCCTCGTCCCGGTACTGGCCGGCGCCCTCCTGACCGGCGTGGGCTGGGCCCTTCAGGTCCGACCGCACATCCCCGCACTGCCCCGCGTCCGCTGGCTGGCCCTGGCCACGGGCGGTGCCGCCGTCGCCGGCGTCCTGCTCGTGCCGTACGCCATCACGCCCGCCGCGTCCCGTACCTGCGAGGGCAGCGCGGCACTGTGCGACCGGTCCTACGACGAGGTCGCCTACCTCACCTCGCACAACGCGATGTCCACGACCGTCGACCGGTTCATCGGCCCGCTCCAAGACCCGGGTATATCAACCCAGTTGGACGACGGGGTGCGCGCCCTGCAGATCGACACGTATCGCTGGGAACGGCCGGACGAGATCACGCAGCGGCTCGCCGAGTCCGACTTCACCCCGGAGCAGCGGAAGTTCATCGCCTCGGCCGTGGACAGGTTCAACCCGCCGCGTGACGGGCTGTGGTTGTGCCACTCCGTGTGCCGGGCCGGCGCCCTCGCGCTGGTGCCCGTGCTGCGTGAGATCGGTGACTGGATGCGGGCCCATCCGACCGAGGTCGTCACGCTGATCGTGCAGGACGCGATCAGCGGTGAGGACACCCAACAGGCCTTCGCGCAGGCCGGGTTGAGCGACCTCGTGCACACCCCGGACGCCGATCCCGCGAAGCCGTGGCCGACCCTGGGCGAACTGATCGACAGCGGGCGCCGGCTCGTCGTCTTCGCGGAGAAGGCCGACGGCCCGGCGCCCTGGTACCGGAACTTCTACGACTACGGGATGGAGACACCGTTCGCGTTCCGCACGCCGGACGCGATGAGTTGCGTGCCATATCGCGGCGGCACCGACAAACGGCTCTTCCTGCTCAACCACTTCATCACCATCGACGGCGGCAGCCGCCTGGACGCGGGGAAGGTCAACTCCCGCCAGTACGTGCTCGACCGCGTCCACCGCTGCGAGCGGGAACGCGGTCGGCCGGTGAACTTCGTCGCCGTCGACTACACGACGATCGGCGACGCGGGTGGAGCGGTGGACGTGCTCAACTCCGAGCGCTGAGGCGTCCGTTGCCCACCAGCTCGCTCAATAGCGTTGCGCCTTGGCCAGCTTGGGGGTCAGTACCGGCTCCGGCGGCTCGGCGCTGATGGCGACCGGCTGGGCCTTCGCGCCGGGTGCGAGGTTCTCGGCGCCGACGTAACGGGTCTCCACCACCTTCCCCGAGGAGTCGAGGAAGTCGACCTGGACGGCGTAGGACGCCTTCTTGTCGGTCTTGTTGGTGATGGTGACGACGACGGCGAGCAACCCGCTGGTCTGGGCGCGCGGTTTGCCGGTCATCGCGACTTCGGACATCGCGTTGCCCTGGCCCATGACGTCCTTGAGCTGGTTCTGGGCGTCCTTGCTCGCGCGGGCCACCTCTGAGGACACGGAAGCCTCGAAGGAGGACGCGGCGGCCGATGCGGAGGATGCCGCGGCGGAAGCCTGGGCGCGGGCGGACGCGACCGCCGAGGACGCGGCCGACTTCAGGGCCGACGGTGTCATGCCCGAGAAGGAGGCCGTGTCCGGGGTCGAGGCCTGTGAGCTGCCGCTACCGCTGTCGTTGTCGTCGCCGCACGACACCAGCGCGACCGTGCTCGCCGCTACGACGGCGAGGACCAGGGCGGCCGGGCGGGCCCGGCGAAGTGACTTGGTATTCATCGAAATGAACCCTATGCCGGAATTTTCGACCCGGCATGTCCTCGACGGCCACCCGGTGGACCCTCCCTCAGACCTCGTCCCGCGTGAGGCCGATCAGCCGGTCCAGGACCCTCGGCCCGCCCGCCCGTACCCCGTCGTGCTCGAACTCGTCGGTGACCCAGGTGCGCAGGCCGCGGATCGCGCGGGCGGTCCGCAGGGAGTGGGTCGCGTCGACGTACATGTCGTCGTGATAGACGGCCGCGGCGACCGGGACCTCGTTGACGGCGAGGCGCGCGGGGTCGTAGAGCGGCTGCCAGTCGGTGTGGGCGGCGAGGAGTTCGGCGGTCTCGCGGAGCGGGCGCAGGGCGGGGTCGCAGTCGAACATCCAGGGGTGGATGGACTCGCCGGTGAAGAGGAGGGGGCTGTCGCCCGCGAGGGTCTTGGCGGCGTCGAACTGCGGGAACTCGGCGCGGACGCGCTCCGCCGACCAGGCGGTGGGGCGGCTGTCCTGGCCGTAGCACGCCTCGTGGACGAGGGCGTAGAGGGGGTGCCCGGCGAAGGAGAGGGAGTTCTGGACCTCTTCCTGGAACGCGTCGGAGAGTTCGTGGCCGCTCGGGGTGCGGACGAAGGCGTTCTCCAGGAGGAAGTGGAGGCGGTGGCTGCCCTCGCTGCCGCCGAGCATGATGCCCAGGGACTGGAAGGCCTCGGCGGTGAGCCGGTAGCCGTTGGGGAGGATCGGCTCGTGCTGCATCAGGTGTTCGGCGATGCGGCGGGCGCGTTCCACGTCCTGCGGGTAGCGGTCGTAGTGGGCGGCGACCTTGCCTTCGATGCGCGGGTAGGCGGCGCGGTAGACGTCGTCCGCGTGGGCGTCGAGGGACGGCAGGCCGCCGGTGAGGATCGCGGCGCGCAGGCCTTCGGGGGCGGTGGACAGGTAGTTCACCGTGCAGAAGCCGCCGAAGCTCTGGCCGAGGACGGTCCAGGGGGCGCCGCCGGTGAGCGAGGGACGGATCGCCTCGCAGTCCCGGACGATCGAGTCGGCGCGGAAGTGCGTGAGGCGCTCGGCCTGCTCGGCGGGACCGCCGTACAGCGGGAGCGTCTGGCGGGTGAGCGGGGTGGAGTGACCAGTGCCGCGCTGGTCGAGGAGGAGGACGCGGTAGTCGTCCAGCGCGCGGCCGAGCCAGGCCTGTCGTCCGACGAAACGATTCGCCCCGAAACCGGGTCCGCCCTGGAGGTAGAGCAGCCACGGCAGGTCCTCACGGTGCGCCTTGTCGCTCGCGACGACCTCACGGGCGTAGAGCTCGATGGTCCCGCCCGTGGGGTCCTCGTGGTCGAGGGGCACGGTGAAGTGGCGGTCGGTGAGGACGACGCCGGGCTGGCGGTAGCTGACGGACAACGGGGCTCCTGGGACGGACGATTTACGGGCCGCGTCACATCTCAGCACATGCGCGTCCGATATCCGACCCCCTGGATCATGAAATCCTGTCGATCACTACTGACCGACGGGTCAGCGCGCGGCCAGGCTGGAGCGGCGCACCACCAGTTCCGGCTGGAGCACGACCCGCCGATGCTCGTGCGGACGCGCTGCGGTCTCCGCCTCCGTCTCCTCCAGAAGCAGCTCGGCGGCCAACGCGCCCATGGTGACGGCGGGTTGGCGCACCGAGGTGAGCGGTACGGCGGCTGCCGCGGCGAACTCGATGTCGTCGTAGCCGACGATCGCGAGGTCGTCCGGGACACCGACCCCGGCCGCGTACATCGCCTGGAGCACGCCGAGGGCGAGGAGGTCGTTGGCGCAGAAGACGGCCGTCGGCCGGTCGGCGAGGCCGAGCAGCCGTGCTCCGGCGTCCCGGCCGGCGGCCACGTCGAGCCGGTCGGTGGGCAGCTCGCGCAGCGCGTCGGGGTCGAGCCCGGCCTCGGCGAGCGCGTTCTTCGCGCCCGTACGGCGGTCCCGCACCTGGTTGAAGCCGGGCGGGCCGCTGACGTACGCGATGGAGCGGTGCCCGGCGTCGACCAGGTGCCGCACGGCGAGCGCGCCGCCGGCGACGTCGTCGACGGAGACCGAGCACTCGGTGGTGCCCTCGGCGACGCGGTCGACGAGCACGAAGGGGATGCCGTGCCGGCGGAACGACTCGATGTTCCGCCCGGTCGCGTCGGCCGGGGTCAACAGCACGCCCCGCACCCGCTGTTCGGCGAAGAGCGAGAGGTAGTCGGCCTCCTCGACGGGGCTCTGCGCGCTGTTGCAGACCATCACGCCCAGCCCCGATTCCCGCGCGGCCCGCTCGGCGCCCCGGGCCACGTCCACGAAGAACGGGTTGCCCATGTCGAGGACGAGCAGCCCCATGATCCGGCTGCGCCCGGCGCGCAACTGGCGCGCGGACTCGCTGCGGACGTAACCGAGGCGGTCGATCGCGGACAGCACCCGGGCCCGGGTCTCCGTGGCGACGGTGTCCGGGCGGTTGATGACGTTCGAGACCGTGCCGACGGAGACTCCGGCGGCGCGGGCGACGTCCTTGATACCCACCGGCTGGGCCATCAGGCGGAGACCTCCAGGGTGACGTGGGACGGCGGGCAGGTCTTCACATTACCGCCATGACCTGTGCCGACTCCTGCGGCGGTGCCGCTCACGCGGGCAGGGCGAAGTCGACGACGTGGAGTGCCGAGGGGGTCGTACCGCTCGACTTCTCCTGGTACATGAACGACAGCACGTTGTCCGCCCGCACCCGCGGCTCGTCGACGACGACCTCGCCGAACGCGTTCAGACCGCTGCCGTCGTACAGCAGCGCCCAGTCGGTGTAGCCCGAGGACTTCGAAGCGCCCGCGATCCGGCCGTAGGGCAGTACGGCATAGGCGTTGTCGTACTTGTCCAGGACCAGCTTGGTGCGCTGGCTGGAGTTGAGGGCGATCGGGATCTCGGTCTTCTGCCAGGTGCCGGCCGCGTTCTTGCGGACGTGGAAGGCGCGCCCGTTGGCGGTGCGGTCGGTCACGTAGTTGGTGGTGCACTGGCCGAAGCGGCCGGGGACGTAGCTGATGATCGCGTGCGGGAGGCCGGTGGAGTCGGTGGACTGGCTCTCCTGGTTCATCAGGGAGTGGTCGGGGTCGAGCGGGTCGACGACCAGGCCCGCATCCGTGACGGCCACGGTGTTCGAACTCCCCGTTGTTCCTACGACAGTTCCGGCGTCGTTGCGCCAACTACGGCCCCGGTCGGTCGAGTAGACGTAGCCGGTGTCGTGGTTGGTGATGCCCCCACTACTGCACATCACGGCGGCGGACTGCTCGCGCCAGGTGAAGAAGGAGTGCAGCCGACCGTTGACGTCGTAGTCGATGCCGTGCAGGTACATGTTGCGGGCGGTGCTGGAGCCGTGGGCGCTGGTGTAGGTGCCGGTCGAACTGCTCCACTCCCCCAGCGCGGTCCACTGCGAACCGTCGTACTCCGCAAGGGCGTTGCGGCCGTTGCCGGATATCCCGACGCGGTAGCTGAGCTGCAGCTTGCCTTCGGGGGTGGCGATGAACTGGGGGTAGGTGAACTGGGTGGTGAGCGCGGTGCCGTCCAGCGATGTCTGTACGGCGCCGAGGACGGCCGAAGTCCAGGCGGTGGACGCCGGGTTGTCGAGAAGACCGGCGACCGACTTGACGTAGAAGAAGCCGTCGCTGTGGGAGTCCAGGTTGATGTGAAGACGCCCGTCGACCTTGGACACGCCCATGGAGATGACGTTGTGGGAGTCGTCGCTCTTGAGGGTGTGGGAGAGGGTGACCGTGGACCAGGTGGACCCGCCGAGGGCGCGCCGGCCGACGACGGCGTTCCTCGTGGCCGTGTACCAGACCGCGTACTGATAGCCCTTGTAGGTCAACAGGCCGTTCTTCTGGAACGAGTTGTTGTTGACCAGGCCGTCGTACGAGACGAAGTAGACGGCTTGGGCGTCGAGTTGGGTGGTGCTCTTCTTGGTGACGGACGGGCCGGGGTCGGCCGCCCGTGCGATGCCCGGCGTTGCCACGGCCGCAAGTATGGCGGTGGTGAGCACGGCGCGTCTTCTCATGAGCGGCTCCTGTGGGGGATCACGCGAGGTGGAAGACCTCGGTGAGGGGCTTCATCGCTTCGTCGGGACGGGCGCCGTCCAGGGACTCGAAGAACGGCGCCATCTCCGCCTGCCAGCGGGAGTTGATGTCGGTGGCTTCCATGCCGGCCTGGGCGGCGGCGAAGTCCTCGGTCTCCAAGTAGCCGACCAGCAGGCCGTCTTCGCGCAGGAAGAGCGAGTAGTTGTGCCAGCCGGTGGCCGAGAGCGCGTCGAGCATCTCGGGCCACACGGCGGCGTGCCGCTCGCGGTACTCGTCGAGGCGGTCCGCCCGGACCTTGAGCAGGAAGCACACGCGTTGCATCAACACCCCTGTATCTACTAGAAGTTGAACTGGTCGATGTTCTTCGCGTCGAACACGGTCGGCTTGCCGAGGTTGATCACGCCGTCCTTGCCGATGGTGTACGACGTCCCGCCGGCCTTGAAGGTCTCGCCCTCCTTGCCGGTGATCTGCCCCGACACCAGCGCCACCGCGGTCTGCGCCGCGAGGGCGCCGAGCTTCGCCGGGTCCCACAGCTCGAAGCCGTCGACGGTGCCGTTCTTGACGTACTTGCGCAGGTCGTTGGGGGTGCCGAGGCCGGTCAGCTTGACCTTGCCCTTGTACTTCGAGCCGGACAGGTACTGGGCGGCGGCCTTGATGCCGACGGTGGTCGGGGAGATGATCCCCTTCAGGTTCGGGTGTTCCTGGAGGAGACCCTGGGTCTGCTGGAAGGACTGCTGGGCGTCGTCGTTGCCGTAGGCGACCTTGACCAGCTTGATGTTCTTGTACTTCGGGTCCTTCAACTCGTCCTTCATGAAGCCGATCCAGGTGTTCTGGTTCGTCGCGGTCTGCGCGGCCGACAGGATCGCGATCTCGCCCTTGTAGCCGATCTGTTGGGCGAGCAGCTGCACCTCGGTACGGCCGAGGTCCTCGGCGCTGGCCTGCGAGACGAAGGCGTTGCGGCACTCCGGGTTGGTGTCGGAGTCGTAGGTGACGACCTTGATCTTGTTGCTCATCGCCTGCTTGAGCGCGGTGCACAGGGCACCCGGGTCCTGCGCGGACACGGCGATCGCGTTCACCTGCTGCTGGGTGAGCGTGTTGACGTAGGAGACCTGCCCGGAGGTGTCGGTGGCGCTGGTCGTGCCCACCTCCTTGTACTTCTCCCCCAGTTCGGTGAGCGCCTTCTCGCCGCCCTTGTCGGAGGTGGTGAAGTACGGGTTGTTGACCGCCTTCGGCAGGAACCCGACGGTGAGCCCCTTCTTGAGCGCGGCATTCGGATCCGCCTTACCACCGGTGACGGCCGACCCGGTGTTCTCGTCCTTCACGTCCTTCTTGGTGGTACCACCGCAGGCGGTGGCAACGAGGGTGAGTGAGGTAACGGCGACGAGGGCCGCAAGGGCACGACGAAGGGATGTTTTACGCATGGCAGGGGTTCCTTTGTCAGGAGGGTGAGTGGAGCGCCCCGTAAGGGGCGCGGGGAACTGCGCGACCAGCCACAACCGGCCGGCAGCTTTCGAACGACCTATCCGACGGCTCGTGCAGCGGCCCTCGCGATGGCAATCTGGCGTGCGACCCGAGGGCCGAGTACAGAGACGACTAGCAACACACCGGTGACGACAATCTGCGACTGCGCGGAAACATTCACCAGACTCATCACGTTCTGCAACGCCCCGAGCAGAAAGACCCCGGCAACCGCACCTCCCAACGTCCCCTTCCCACCGTCGAAGTCGATCCCACCGAGCAACACAGCGGCTACGACGGAGAGTTCAAGCCCGGTGGCATTGTCATAGCGCGCACTGGCGTAATGCAGCGCCCAGAAGACCCCGGTCAACGAGGCCATCAACCCCGTCACCGTGAACAGGATCAGCTTCTGCCTCCGCACCCGAATACCAGCAAACCGCGCCGCTTCCACATTCGCCCCGATCGCGAACAACGACCGCCCGAACGGCGTGGCATGCAGCACAACCACGGCGATGGCAAGCAGCACCAGGAAGGGTAGAAACGCCTGCGGCAGGAACGTCCCCCCAAGCCGCCCGGACGCGAAGTCCAGATACTGCGTAGGGAAATCGGTCACGGCGTCGGAGCCGAGCACGATCTGCGCGATCCCCCGATACGCGGCGAGCGTACCGATCGTGACGGCGAGGGACGGCAGCCCCAGCCGAGTGACGAGCAGCCCGTTGATCAACCCGCAGACCACGCCCAGCAGCAGGCAGATCGGGATGATCGTCTCGATGGTCATGCCGTCGTTCCACAGTTTGCCCATCACCGCGCCCGACAGCCCCGCCGTGGAGGCGACCGACAGATCGATCTCGCCGGCGACGACCAGCAGGGTCATGGGAAGGGCGATCAGCGCGATGGGAAGCGTGTTGCCGATCAGGAACGACAGGTTCAGCGCGTTGCCGAAGCCGTCCACGAAGGAGAAGGAGAACAACAGCAGGACGATGAGCAGCGCGCCGACGACCGTGTCCCAGCGGATCGCACGCGTCAACGACTCAGGCATGGCGGGCGTTCCTCTTCTTCAGTGCGGTGGCCACACGCAGGGCGACGATCCGGTCGACGGCGATGGCGAGGATGAGCAGGATGCCGTTGATGGCCAGCACCCAGACGGAGCTGACGCCGAGGGCGGGCAGCACACTGTTGATGGAGGTCAGCAGGAGTGCGCCGAGGGCCGCGCCGTAGACGCTGCCGGAGCCGCCGGTGAAGACCACACCGCCGACAACTACCGCGCTGACCACGGTGAGTTCGTACCCGGTGCCGGTGCCGGAGTCGACGTTGCCGAAGCGGGCGAGATACATCGCGCCGGCGAGTCCGGCGAGCCCGCCGCAGAAGGTGTACGCGGCGAGGGTCCGCTTGCGGACGGGGATGCCGGCGAGCCGGGCGGCCTCGGGGTTGGAGCCGAGCGCGTACAACTCCCGTCCGCTGCCGAAGTGTTTGAGGTAGTAGGCGGTGGCGATGAGAACAACGAGCGCGATCATCGCGAGCCAGGGCACGGCCGACAGTCCGCCGGAGCCGAAGTCCACGAATCCGCCCGGGAGATCGGCGGCGGTGATCTGTCGTGAGCCGACCCAGATGGAGTCGACACCCCGGATGATGTAGAGCGTCCCGAGCGTGACGACCAGGGCCGGCACCTGCCCCAGACTCACCAACAGCCCGTTCACCAGGCCGAGTCCGACACCGAGCAGGACCGCCAGCAGGATCGCGATGACAGCGTTGCCACCGCCCTGGAGATAGTTGCCGGTGGCGAAGGCGGTGATGCCCAGCGTCGAGCCGACGGACAGGTCGACGTTGCGGGTGATGACGACCAGCGACTGACCGGTGGCGACGAGCACGAGGATCGTCGCGTTGAGGAGCAGGTCCTTGATGCCCTGCTCGGACAGGAACTGACTGTTGCCCGCCTGCGTGATGCCGATCATCACCAAGAAGACGACCAGGATGGCGAGTTCGCGCATCTTGAAGACCCGGTCGACGAGCCGCGTGCTGCTCGACTCGGGCACCTCGGCGGCGGGCGCGGGATTGGGCGCGGTGACCGTCATACGGCGGCCCTCCCGAAGAGTCCGAACGTCATGAAGGGCCTGTTCATGCGGCGACCCTCCCGGTGGCTGCGGCCATCACGGTTTCCTCGGTGGCTTCGGAACGGGGGATCTCGGCGGTGAGGCGGCCCTCGTGCATCACCAGCACGCGGTCGGCCATGCCGAGGATCTCGGGCAGATCGGAGGAGATCATCAGGACGGCGACGCCGTCGGCGGCCAACTCGCTGAGCAGCCGGTGCACTTCGGCCTTGGTGCCGACGTCGATGCCACGGGTCGGCTCGTCGACGATCAGCACCTTGGGGCCGGTGGCGAGCCACTTGGCGAGGACGACCTTCTGCTGGTTGCCGCCGGAGAGGGTGTTGACGGTGTCGGCGATCCGCGCGTACTTGACGTGCAGCTTCACCGCCCAGTCGAGGGAACGGCTGCGCTCGGCGCCCCGGTCGACGAGGCCGGCCTTGACGGTCGTACGCAGGCCGGTCAGTCCGATGTTGCGCTCGATCGACATGTCCATCACCAGGCCCTGGGCGCGCCGGTCCTCGGGGACCAGGGCGAGGCCCGCGGCCATCGCGGTCGAAGGGGCGCCGTTCGTCAGCGACTTGCCGTCGACCTCGACACCGCCGGCGTCCCACCGGTCGATGCCGAAGACGGCCCGCGCGACTTCGGTACGGCCGGCGCCGACCAGCCCGGCGAGACCGACGATCTCGCCACGCCGTACGTCGAAGGAGACGTCGGTGAAGACGCCCTCGCGGGTCAACCGCTTGACGCTCAGGGCGACTTCACCGGGTTCGACGTCCTGCTTGGGGTACAGCTCGTCGAGATCGCGGCCGACCATGCGCCGTACGAGATCGTCCTCGGTCATGCCGTCGATGGGCTCGCTGGAAATGAGCGCGCCGTCGCGCAGGGTGGTGACGCGTTGGCAGATCTGGAAGATCTCCTCCAGGCGGTGCGAGATGAACAGGACGGCGGCGCCCTGTTCGCGCAGGGTGCGCACGACGCCGAAGAGGCGGGCGACCTCGCTGCCGGTGAGGGCGGCCGTCGGCTCGTCCATGATCAGGACGCGGGCGTCGAAGGAGAGCGCCTTGGCGATCTCCACGATCTGCTGGTCGGCGATGGACAGGCCACGCGCCGGGCGGTCGGGGTCGAGCTCGACGCCGAGCCGCTTCATCAGGTCGGCGGTCGCCGCGTAGGTGGCCTTGTGATCGATACGGCCCAGCGCGCGGCGGGGCTGGCGGCCCATGAAGATGTTCTCGGCGATCGACAGGTCGGGGAACAGGGTCGGTTCCTGGTAGATCACGGCGATCCCCGCGTCGCGGGCGTCGCCGGGGCCGTGGAAGAGGACGGGCGCGCCGTCGAGCAGCACCTGGCCGGCGTCGGGCCGGTGCACACCGGCGAGGGTCTTGATGAGAGTGGACTTGCCCGCGCCGTTCTCACCGGCGAGTGCGTGCACCTCACCGGGGAAGAGTTCGAGGGACACGTCCCGCAGGGCGCGCACCGCGCCGAAGGACTTGGAGATGCCCTTGAGCGCGAGCACCGGGGCCGGACCCGCGTCTGACGGGTGGGTCATGAGGGGCTCCTCGACGACGTCGGCGGGTAGTCCGTCACAGCGTCGTGAAAGGTTTCAACTGGGTTGCCGGGACGTTAGGCGCGCCAGCCTTGTCACGTCAATGGGTCCGCGTCGAAAAACTTTCGATAGCCAAAGGTCACATTGGAGTCACGGAGCACAGGCTTCGCCGTAGGGCTTGACACCCCTTCGGGAGGCTCATAGCTTCCCTCTCTGAATCGTTTCATACATACGTCGTTCCGTCGCACGTCACAGGAGTCCTCAAGTGACCGATCTCGCCGCGGTGAAGTCCGCTCTCAAGACCCAGGCAGTCGAGACGCCGTCGTGGGCGTACGGGAACTCGGGGACCCGGTTCAAGGTCTTCGCCCAGGAGGGCGTTCCCCGGACTCCGCAGGAGAAGCTGGAGGACGCGGCGAAGGTCCACGAGTTCACCGGCGTGGCGCCGACCGTGGCCCTGCACATCCCCTGGGACCGGGTCGACGACTTCGGGGCGCTGGGGAAGTTCGCGCAGGATCACGGGCTGAAGCTCGGGGCGATCAACTCGAACACGTTCCAGGACGACGACTATCGGCTCGGGAGTGTGTGTCATCCCGATGCGGTGGTGCGGCGCAAGGCGCTTGATCATCTGCTGGAGTGTGTCGACATCATGGATGCGACGGGCTCCGCCGATCTGAAGTTGTGGTTCGCCGACGGCACGAACTATCCCGGGCAGGATGATCTTTCCGCTCGGCAGGATCGGTTGGGTGAGGCGCTCGCGGCTGTGTATGAGCGGCTGGGGGACGGACAGCGGATGTTGCTGGAGTACAAGTTCTTCGAGCCGGCGTTTTATTCGACGGATGTGCCTGATTGGGGTACTGCGTACGCGCATTGCCTGAAGCTCGGGCCCAAGGCTCAGGTTGTGGTGGATACCGGGCATCATGCGCCTGGTACCAACATCGAGTTCATCGTCGCCACGTTGTTGCGGGAGGGGAAGCTCGGGGCGTTCGACTTCAACTCTCGGTTCTATGCGGACGATGACCTGATGGTGGGGGCGGCTGATCCGTTTCAGTTGTTCCGGATCATGTATGAGGTGATTCGGGGTGGGGGGTTCACTGCGGATGTGGCGTTCATGCTGGATCAGTGTCACAACATCGAGGCGAAGATTCCGGCGATCATTCGGTCGGTGATGAATGTGCAGGAGGCTACGGCGAAGGCGTTGCTGGTGGATCGGGTGGCGCTGGCTGCAGCCCAGGGGGCGGGAGATGTGCTGGAGGCGAATGCCGTGGTGATGGACGCGTACAACACTGATGTGCGGCCGTTGTTGAGGGAGTTGCGGGAGGAGCAGGGGCTTGATCCTGACCCGATTTCGGCGTATCGCTCCAGCGGGTGGCAGGAGCGGATTGTTGCTGAGCGGGTGGGTGGGCAGCAGGCGGGTTGGGGCGCCTAATCATCTGCCGGGTATCTGTCGTTTGCGGGTGCGGGTCCGTTGTGGCTGGTCGCGCAGTTCCCCGCGCCCCTAAGGAAGTAAACCCACCTCTCTCGTAAGGAACTGAAAGTCATGGCACCGCACCCCGAAGCTGCCGCTCTCCTCGCTCGTTCCAATCTGCTTGGCTCCGATCCTCGTAATACCAACTACGCCGGCGGGAATACGTCCGCGAAGGGCACCGACACTGATCCCGTCACCGGCGGGGATGTCGAGTTGATGTGGGTCAAGGGGTCCGGAGGGGACCTTGGGACGCTCACCGAGGGTGGGCTCGCCGTGTTGCGGCTGGACCGGATGCGCGCGCTTGTCGACGTGTACCCGGGTGTGGACCGCGAGGACGAGATGGTGGCCGCGTTCGACTACTGCCTGCACGGCAAGGGGGGTGCGGCGCCTTCCATCGACACCGCCATGCATGGGCTGGTGGACGCCGCTCATGTCGATCATCTGCACCCGGACTCGGGGATCGCGCTCGCCTGTGCCGCCGACGGGGAGAAGCTGACCGCCGAGTGTTTCGGGGACACCGTGGTGTGGGTGCCCTGGCGGCGGCCCGGGTTTCAGCTGGGGCTCGACATCGCCGCCGTCAAGACCGCCAATCCCCAGGCCATCGGCTGTGTGCTCGGGGGGCATGGGATCACCGCGTGGGGTGACACCTCCGAGGAGTGCGAGCGGAACTCGCTGCACATCATCCGTACCGCCGAGGCGTTTCTCGTCGAGCGAGGGAAGCCTGAGCCCTTCGGGCCCGTCGTCGAGGGGTACGGTGCGCTGGCCGAGGCCGAGCGGCGGGAGCGGGGGGCCGCGCTTGCGCCGTATGTTCGTGCTGTCGCCTCTCAAGACCGGGCGCAGGTGGGGCACTTCACCGATTCCGAGGTCGTGCTCGATTTTCTTGCGCGGGCCGAGCATCCCCGGCTTGCCGCGCTCGGTACCTCCTGCCCCGATCACTTTCTGCGGACCAAGGTCAGGCCGCTTGTTCTCGATCTGCCGCCCACCGCTCCGCTGGACGAGGCCATCGCTCGGCTGAAGGAGCTGCACTCCGCCTATCGCGAGGAGTACGCCGCCTACTACCAGCGGCACGCTCTGCCCGACTCCCCCGCTATGCGTGGTGCCGATCCGGCGATCGTGTTGATTCCGGGCGTGGGGATGTTCTCCTTCGGCAAGGACAAGCAAACGGCGCGCGTGGCCGGCGAGTTCTACGTCAACGCCATCAACGTGATGCGTGGGGCCGAGGCCGTGTCCACGTACGCGCCGATCGAGGAGTCGGAGAAGTTCCGTATCGAGTACTGGGCGTTGGAGGAGGCCAAGCTTCAGCGGATGCCCAAGCCCAAGCCGCTTGCCACTCGGGTCGCGCTCGTCACCGGTGCGGGGAGCGGGATCGGGAAGGCCATTGCCCGGCGGTTGGTCGACGAAGGGGCTTGTGTTGTCGTCGCCGATCTCAACTCCGACAGTGCGCAGGCCGTTTCGGAGGAACTGGGTGGGCCCGACAAGGCCGTCGCCGTCACCGTTGACGTGACGGACGAAGGTCAGATCGCCGATGCCTTCAAAGCTGCCCTGCTCGCCTTCGGTGGGGTCGATCTCGTCGTCAACAACGCCGGGATCTCCATCTCCAAGCCCCTGTTGGAGACTTCGGCCCGGGACTGGGATCTGCAGCACGACATCATGGCCCGCGGGTCGTTCCTCGTCTCGCGTGAGGCTGCGCGGGCGATGATCGCGCAGGGGCTCGGGGGCGACATCCTCTACATCGCGTCCAAGAACGCCGTGTTCGCCGGGCCCAACAACATCGCATATTCGGCCACCAAAGCCGACCAGGCCCATCAAGTACGGCTGCTCGCCGCCGAGTTGGGTGAGCACGGTATCCGGGTCAACGGGATCAACCCGGACGGTGTCGTGCGTGGTTCGGGCATCTTCGCGGGGGGTTGGGGGGCGCAGCGGGCGGCGACCTATGGGATCGAGGAGGAGAAGCTCGGCGAGTTCTACGCCCAGCGGACCATCCTCAAGCGCGAGGTGCTGCCGGAGCATGTCGCCAACGCCGTCTTCGCCCTCACCGGCGGGGACTTGACGCACACCACCGGGCTGCACGTCCCGGTCGACGCCGGCGTTGCGGCCGCCTTCCTTCGGTGAGCGCAGACGTGAACGTGTACGCCGCGGTCGACCTCGGCGCGTCCAGTGGGCGCGTCATGGTCGGCCGGGTCGGTCCCGACTCCCTGGAGTTGACGGAGGCGCACCGCTTTCCCAACCGGCCCGTTCGTACGCCTGAAGGGCTGCGCTGGGACATCCTCTCGCTGTACGCGGGTGTCCTGGACGGGCTCCGCGCGGCCGGCGCGCTCACCGGCGGGCGGCTCGACTCGGTCGGCATCGACAGCTGGGCCGTGGACTACGGGCTGTTGGACGCGGACGGGGCCTTGCTGGGCAATCCCGTGCACTATCGGGACGCCCGCACGGAGGGGGTCGCCGAGAAGGTGTGGGCGACCGTGCCGGCGAGTGAGTTGTACGCGTCGACCGGGTTGCAGTATGCCCCGTTCAACACGCTGTACCAGCTGACGGCCGCTCGTGACTCTGCCCAACTGGCGCACGCAGAGCGGCTGTTGCTCGTCCCCGACCTGCTGTCCTACTGGCTCACCGGTGAGCAGGGCACCGAGCTGACCAACGCTTCCACCACCCAACTCATCGATCCCCGGACGCGTGACTGGGCGTACGACATCGCCTCCCGTCTCGGCATCGACCTCGGGCTGTTCGCGTCGCTGCGTCAACCGGGCGATCCTGCGGGGGTGTTGCGGGATGAGGTGGTTGAGGACACGGGGCTTCGGGGGCCTGTGCCGGTGACTGCGGTCGGATCGCATGACACGGCGTCAGCTGTCGCCGCTGTTCCGGCAGTTGAGGAGCGGTTCGCCTATATCTGTACCGGGACCTGGTCCCTGGCCGGGCTGGAGCTCGACGCGCCCGTGCTCGGCGAGGCCAGCAGGGCCGCCAACTTCACCAATGAGTTGGGGCTCGACGGTACGGTCCGGTATCTGCGCAACATCATGGGGCTGTGGCTGCTTCAGGAGTGTGTACGGGCCTGGGGCGAGCCGGAGTTGGGAGAGTTGCTGCGCGGGGCGGCGCGGGTTCCGGCGCTGCGGTCGGTCGTGGATGCGGGGGACGCGGCGTTTCTGGCGCCGGGGCGGATGCCGGAGCGGATCGCCGACGCGTGTCGGGGGTCCGGGCAGCCGGTGCCGGAGTCCCGGGCGGAGATCACGCGGTGCATTCTCGACTCCCTTGCACTTGCCCATCGGCGGGCGGTCGGCGACGCCCAGGAGCTCGTCGGGCATCCTGTCGACGTCGTGCACATCGTCGGGGGCGGTACCCGCAACGCGCTGTTGTGCCAACTGACCGCCGATGCCTGTGGGTTGCCGGTGGTGGCGGGGCCCACGGAGGCTGCGGCCCTTGGCAATGTGCTGGTTCAGGCGCGGGCCCATGGGCTCGTGGGTGACCTGTCCGGGATGCGGAGGCTGCTCGCCCGTACTCAGCCGTCGACCCGCTATGAACCTCAGGGGGACACCGCCCGGTGGCGCGCGGCGGAGGCCCGGCTCGCCGCGCGCCAACCCGGTGGCTGACTTCCGGCTCGGACCCCCGGCTCGCCGCGCGATGAACCGGGGGCTCCCCGAGACCGTGACCTCCGACTACGCTGCATCCATCCGATGATCGACCACTAAGGAGCCGCGATGCGTGTCGCCCTGTTCCTGACTTGCGTCAACGACACGCTCTATCCGGACACCGGGCGCGCCGTGGTGAAACTGCTGACCAGGCTGGGCGTCGAGGTCGAGTTCCCGATGGCGCAGACGTGCTGCGGGCAGGCGCACTACAACACCGGTTACCGCCATGAGGCCGAGCCGCTCGCCCGGCATTTCTCCGATGTCTTCGGAGAGTACGAGGCGATCGTCACGCCGTCCGGGTCGTGCGGGGCGATGGTGCGGGAGCTGTATCCGCGGATGGGGGAAAGGGCACGGGCCGAAGGGCGCGGGGACACCCTCGCGGCCACGCTGGCGCCGGTGGTGCCGAAGACGTACGAGCTGACCGAGTTCCTCGTGGACGTGCTCGGCGTGACGGACGTCGGCGCCTACTACCCGCACAAGGTGACCTACCACCCCACCTGCCACGGGCTGCGCAGCCTCGGGCTCGGTGACCGGCCGCTCAAGCTCCTCCAGGCCGTCAAGGGGCTGGAGTTGGTCGAGTTGCCGGGTGCCGACGAGTGCTGCGGGTTCGGCGGGACGTTCGCCGTGAAGAACGCCGATGTCTCGGCCGCGATGGGCACCGACAAGGTGCGCAATGCCGAGTCGACGGGCGCCGGGGTGCTGTGCGCGGCGGACAACTCCTGTCTCATGCACATCGGCGGGACGATGGCCCGGCTCCACACCGACATGCGGCCCGTGCACATCGCCGAGATTCTGGCCGCGACCGAAGACACCACGGAAGTCGGCACCGGAGCCGTCACGGAAGAGGAGGCGGGCGCATGAGCGAGACGTTCGTCGGGATGCCCGCGTTTCCCCCGCCCGTCTATCCGGCCTTCCCCGTCGCCGCGCACGAGGCCGTCAACAACCAGACCTTGCGCGGAAATCTGCGCCACGCCACCCACACGATCCGCGCCAAGCGGGCCAAGGCCGTGGCGGAGCTGTCCGATTGGGCCGCCCTGCGTGAGGCGGGCAAGCAGATCAAGGACCACACCCTCCGTCATCTCGACCGGTATCTGGTCCAGTTGGAGGAGTCGGTGACGGCGGCCGGTAGCATCGTCCACTGGGCCGCCGACGCGGACGAGGCCAACCGGATCGTCACCCAACTCGTCAAGGAGACGGGCGAGTCGGAGGTCGTGAAGGTCAAGTCGATGGCCACGCAGGAGATCGGGCTCAACGAGGCCCTGGAGGCGGCGGGCATCCGCGCCTACGAGACCGATCTCGCCGAGCTGATCGTGCAGTTGGGCAAGGACCGCCCCTCGCACATCCTGGTCCCGGCGATCCACCGCAACCGCGGTGAGATCCGGGAGATCTTCGCCCGCGAGATGAGCGAGTGGGGCCGCCCGGCCCCCGACGGACTGACCGACACGCCCGCCGAACTCGCCGAGGCCGCCCGCCTCCACCTCCGGGAGAAGTTCCTGCGGGCCAAAGTCGGCGTCTCCGGCGCCAACTTCATGGTCGCGGACACCGGCACACTCGTCGTCGTCGAGTCCGAGGGCAACGGCCGCATGTGCCTCACCCTCCCCGAGACGCTGATCTCGGTCGTCGGCATCGAGAAGATCGTGCCCACCTGGCAGGACCTGGAGGTGTTCCTCCAGACCCTCCCCCGCTCCTCGACCGCCGAGCGCATGAACCCGTACACCAGCACCTGGACGGGCACGACCGACGGCGACGGCCCGCGCACCTTCCACCTGGTCCTGCTCGACAACGGCCGCACCGACACCCTCGCCGACGAGGTCGGCCGCCAGGCCCTGCGCTGCATCCGCTGCTCGGCCTGCCTCAACGTCTGCCCGGTGTACGAGCGAGCCGGCGGACACGCCTACGGCTCGGTCTACCCCGGCCCGATCGGCGCGATCCTCAGCCCCCAACTCCGGGGCACCGCAAGCGAGATCGACGCCTCACTGCCGTACGCCTCCTCCCTGTGCGGCGCCTGCTACGAGGTGTGCCCGGTCGCCATCGACATCCCCGAGGTGCTGGTGCATCTGCGTGAACGGGTCGTGGAGGGCGGGCCGGTGACCCGCGAGGGCAACAAGGTCGTCCTGCAACCCGCCAAGGGCCACGCCGCCGAGCGCGCGGCCATGCGCGCGGCCCGCTGGACCTTCACCCACCCCGGCGCCCTGCGCACCGGCCAACGGCTCGCCTCCCGCACCCGCCGCTTCCATCCACGGACGCTGCCAGGACCCGGCAAGGCATGGAGCGGCACCCGGGACCTGCCCGCCGTACCGGCGGAGCCGTTCCGCGACTGGTGGCAGCGCACAAATGGTGGAAAGGACGGCGCCAAGTGAGCAGCAGGGAACGGATCTTGGGCCGCGTGGAGCGCGCGCTCGCGGACGTACCGCGAGACGACACGCCCTATGGGCAGGCCTTCGAGCGTGGCTATCTGCGCGAGCACGGGGACCGGAATGTCGAGCAGACGGTGGAGCTGCTGGCGGAGAACCTGGCCGACTACCGGGCGCTCGTACACCGGTGCACGGATGCCGAACTCGCCGCTGTGATCGGCGGGTTGCTCGCCGAGCGGGGCGCCAGGACGGTCGTCGTACCGCCGGGCCTGGAGCCGTCCTGGCTCGCGGCGGCCGGTGCCGAACGGGTCACGGACCGGCCCGAGAGCACCCCGGCCGAACTGGACCGGGTCGACAGTGTGGTCACGGCGTGCGCGATCGCCATCGCCGAGACCGGCACCATCGTCCTGGACGGCGGCCCGGACCAGGGCCGTCGCCGGATCACGCTCGTCCCCGACCACCACATCTGTGTCGTACGGGTGCCGGACCAGGTGGTGTCCTCTGTGCCGCAGGCCCTCCAACGCCTCGACCCGGCACGCCCGTTGACCTGGATCTCGGGTCCGTCCGCGACCAGTGACATCGAGCTGGACCGGGTCGAGGGGGTGCACGGTCCGCGCACCCTTGAGGTGGTGCTGGTGAGCGGTCAGGCGAGCGTGGAGGTCAACTCGTAGCTGCCGGATGGCAGTTGATAGGAGGCGGTGCCGTCCGTGAAGCCGAGGAACTCCACGCCCGACGCCTCCGCCAGGGGCCTGTTGTCCTCGCGGACGGTAGACGGGTCGGCGGTGGGGATGCGAAGGGTCGCCGTGCTGTTGGCGGGGACGACCGCCCGGTACGTCAACTTCCCTTCCCGCGCGGTCCATTCGCTGACGATCTCGCCGTAGGGAGAGACGTGTGAGCCGCGGACCTTCGTGATCCTGCCGGTCGGGTCGAGGTGCGGCCGGAGGAAGAAGTGCTTGAAGCCCGGGTGTTCGGGGTCCTTGGCGATGCCGGCCATGCTCTCGTACATCCACTCCATGATCGCGCCGTAGGCGTAGTGGTTGAAGGAGTTCATGTCGACCGGGCCGAACCCGTCGTCCTTCGCGTACGAGTTCCAGCGCTCCCAGACCGTGGTGGCGCCGTTGGCCACCGAGTACAGCCAGGACGGCATCGCGTTCTGGTGGAGGAGGCGGTACGCGAGGTCGACGCGGCCCTCGTCGGTGAGGACGGGGGCGATGACGTTCACGCCGAGGAAGCCCACGGCGAGAGTGTTCTCCGGGTAATCGACGCGGGTGCTGTCGGGGTGATTTGCCTTGTACGCGGGGCTGTTGCCGATGTTGTCGGTGAGCAGGGTGACCAGTTGGCGGTGCTGCAAGTCGGTGTCGTAGAAGCCGAGTTTGAGGATCCAGAGCAGGGCGGTCTGGGTGTCGTCCTCGGTCTTGCCGGCGCTGTTGCCGGGGGTGTGGGGCGGTGGGTCGCCGAGGCTGGAGCGGACGGTCAGCTGTCCGGTGAGGACGTCGGTCGCGAAGTACTTGGTGATGAAGGCCCGTTTGATGTGGGTGAACAGCCGCTCGTAGGTGGCCACTTCGGCGGTACGGCCGGTGGCGCGGGCCATGTCCGCCATGAGGCGGGCGCTGTAGCCGTAGTAGATGTCGCTGATGAGCTGGGTGCTGGTGATCTGGAAGGCGAGCCAGTCGCCGAAGATCGCGCCCTGGCCGGCGTAGGTGTCGCCGGTGCGCTGTCGGATCCAGTCGAGGTACTTGGTCATCGCCGGCCAACTGCGGTCGATGATCGTGGTGTCACCGGACATCTGCCACACCGTCCACGGCACGACCACCCCGCAGTCCGCCCAACCGCTGGCCGGGAGCGCCTGGCTGTAGCGATGGCCGGGGGCGACCCAGGGGAACTGGGCTTTCTCCGCACCGTAGTTGTGCTGCGAGTCGATCAGTGTGTCCTGGAAGTGGCTCAGGAAGGGGACGGTGGCGGAGTTGTACAGGCCTGTGCCCGCGAAGAGTTGGGTGTCGCCGGTCCAGCCGAGGCGTTCGTCGCGTTGCGGGCAGTCGGTGGGGATCCAGAGGTAGTTGCCGCGCTGGCCCCAACGGACGTTGCCGATCAGCTGGTTGACGTCCGCGTCGTCGGTGGTGACGGTGCCGATGTCGTGGAGGGCGGAGGTGGCGACGCGGCCCGTGAGTTCGACGAGGGTGACGGTCTCGGTCGTGGTGACGGAGACGTACCGGAAGCCGTAGAACGTCAGCGAGTCCTGATGGGTCTCGCCTGCCGGGTCGCCCTTGAGGATGTAGGTGCTGGTGGCTTCGGCGGTACGCAGGTTCGCGCGGTACACCGAGCCCGCCGGTCCGTCGGCGCCCGCGCTGTCGTCGTTGAGCATCTCCCCCGGTTTGAAGGCGACTTGGGCGCCCGCAGGGCCGCGCAGGGTGTAGCGGGGGACGCCGACCAGGTTCTGGCCGAAGTCGATGACGGCGGTGTCTCCGGGGTGCAGGGTGACGGAGGCGGTGGATGCCCGCGTGGGGTCGGTGACCGTGCGGGCGGGGTCGACGAGGATCCGGCCCTTGCCGTTCGCGCTGCCGCCCTGGCCCGTGACTCCTGTAGCGCCGACGGCTCCCGTGACTCCCGTATAGACGGTGACGGACTGCGGCTTGCGGTCCCACTCGGGCATCAGGCGGGCGCTCTCACCGGGATAGGCGACCAACTGGGCTTCGGGGAAAGGGTCTTGAGCCTCGACAGCCGACCACTCCGAGACGTCGAAGCCGTTCGCCGCCCAACCCGGGAGTTCCTTGCGGGCGTCGTAGAGCTGGCCGTCGTAGATGTCGTCGGTGCGGTAGGGACCGGTGTCGGTGGCTCGCCAGTCGTCACCGGGGGTTGTGACGATCGACTGGGTCGAGCCGTCGGTGTACCGGACGAGTAGTTTCGCCTTGAGGGCAAGGGAGTTCCCGCAGTCGGCCGACCAGTAGACGCTGTTCTCGGAGATGCGACCGTTGTACCAGCCGTTGCCGAGCACGGCGGCGAGGGTGACTTGCGACGGGTCCGTGGCCTGATCCGCGACCAAGTCCGTGACGTCGTAGGTGAAGTAGTTGACGGTGGTGTCGTAGTTGGTCCAGCCGGGGGTCAGCAACTCGTGGGTCGTGCCGTCGCCCTGCGGCACCGGGACGCGCCGGCCATTGACGTAGGCGTCGTACACGCCGAGCGCGGACACGTACAGCCGGGCCTCGCTCACCCGCCCGCCTGTCAGTTCCGCCTGGCGGCGCAGGAGTGGTGCGCCGGCCGTGTTCGGGCGCTTGCCCGCCATGCCGATCCACTGCGCGCCGTCCCAGCCGGTGACTCCGTCTGTGCCGAGCAGACCGGTCTCGAAGTGGGCGGCCTGTGTGGCGGTGACGGCGCGGTCGTGCTCGTCCCATACCGTCACCGTCCAGTGGTAGCGGGTCGAGGCGCGCAGTTCGGGGCCGGAGTAGCGCACGGCGACCGAGTCCGACGCCTCAACGCGACCGCTGTCCCAGACGTCGGCCGTGCCGTGGGTCAAGTGCGGGGGCGAGGTGGCGACCTTGATCCGGTACGCCGTCTGGTGCCGGCCCCGCTCGGTGGACGCCATGCGCCAGCCGAATCGCGGGGGTGCCGCGTCGACGCCGAGCGGGTCGGTGCGGTGTTCCACGGTCAGGCCCGACACCGCGGTGCCGGCCGAGGGGGTTCCTTCGGTGTGGGCCGTTCCGTCGACTCCGTGCTTCATGCCGCTGTCCCTTCGCCCTGCCGGGAGGTGGAGGTGTACCGCTGCGCTGGAGTGGCTTCGCATCATTTCAAGGTCGGCATGCCCCCGTCACCAGCCAGTAGGCCCCCGCTGATGGGCGGCGTCGGACCGGCGCCGTTAGCGTGAGGACATGATCCGGTTCGAGCAGGTCAGCAAGCGGTACCCGGACGGTACGACGGCCGTGGACGGGCTGTCCTTCGAGGTGAACGAGGGTGAACTCGTCACGCTCGTGGGTCCGTCCGGCTGCGGCAAGACGACGACCATGATGATGGTCAACCGGCTCATCGAACCCACCTCCGGCCGGATCTTCGTGAACGGCGAGGACATCGCGACCGTCGACCCCGTGCAACTGCGCCGCCGCATCGGATACGTCATCCAGCAGGTCGGGCTCTTCCCGCACCGCACGGTCCTCGACAACACGGCGACCGTGCCGTCCCTGGTCGGCTGGAAGCGGGCGAAGGCGCGGGAGCGGGCCGCCGAACTACTCGATCTGGTGGGCCTGGATCCGAAGACGTACGGACCGCGCTACCCGGAGCAACTCTCGGGCGGGCAGCGGCAGCGCGTCGGGGTGGCGCGGGCGCTCGCCGCCGATCCTCCGGTGCTGCTGATGGACGAACCGTTCGGCGCGGTCGACCCGGTGGTGCGGGAGCAGTTGCAGGACGAGTTCCTGCGGATGCAGGCCGCCGTGCGCAAGACGGTGCTCCTGGTCACGCACGACATCGAGGAGGCGGTACGGCTCGGTGACCGGATCGCCGTGTACGGGCAGGGGCGTATCGAGCAGTACGACACCCCCGGCGCGGTGCTCGGCACGCCGGCGACGCCGTATGTCGCCGAGTTCGTGGGCGCGGACCGGGGTCTGAAGCGGCTGTCGGTGACGGAGATCGAGCCCGACGATCTGGAGCAACCGCCCGTCGCCCGGGTGGACGAGCAGGCGCAGCGGGCTGCCGAGCGGTTGCGGGTGGAGGGGGCCAGGTGGGCCGTGGTCCTCGACGAGCAGGGCGAGTTGCAGGGGTGGGTCAAGGCCGACGAGCTCACCGCGGGCGGCACGGTCGGTGAACTCGCCCACCGGATGAACGCGTGGGTGCCGGTGGGCGCGCCCTTGAAGCAGGCGTTCGGTGTGATGCTCCAGCACGACGCCGGGTGGGTGGCCGTGCTGGACGGGGCGCGCTTCCTGGGAGTCCTGACTCCGGCGAAACTGCACGAGGCGCTACGGCGGTCCGTGGACGCGGACGCGCTCGGAGTGCCCCGGGGGCAGGTGGAGTTCGACTCGGTGGCGGATGCGTGAGGATCGATCGGCGGTTCAGCTGAAGGTGGACCGGCGGTTCAGCTGAAGGTGAGCGGGCAGCCCCGCCGTATGGCGTGCTGGGCCGCGCGCAGATACAGGGACACGTAGAAGGCCGTGTCCAGGTCCTCGCCCCAGCGGCCGGGCCGACGGGCGGCGAACTCCTCTGCCTCCCCCTCAAGGAACCAGAAGGTGAGGGAGAGGTTTCCCGTCACCTCCGGTATCCCGACGGGCAGTTCGAGTGCCGCCGCGAGCCGCTCGGCGAGGGCGAGCACCTGGGGTGCGCCGACGATCACCGTCTCGTCCGTGTACGCGGAGCCGATCGGCAGCCGTATCTCCTCGTCGAGCGAGAACGGCACCAGCACGGACCAGTCGCCGAGGAACGCTCTTTCCGCAGGCGTCAGTTGGGCGCGGCACAGCGCGTCGAAGCCGTACATGGACGGGCTCAGCTTCTCCTCGAACGCCGCCCCGAAGTCCCGCTCGGGCACGGACACGTACGGCGGCAGCCCGCGTCGCGCCAACTCCGCGTCGAGCCCCTTCGCGATGGCCCCCATGCCCCCTTCCCCCGTGTCCTCACTGAACCACTCCTGTGCGTCGACATCGACGAGATAAACACCCATGCCCGCACCGTACAAGCCACCACTGACAATCCCCGGGCCTCACTTCAACAGCCCCTTGTCCTTCAGATACGTCCGGGCCACGTCCTGCGCCAACCGCCGCCAGCTGTCCACCTGTTGGTTCATGGAGGCCAGGTCCGCCGTAGTGAGAACTTCATTGAGCTTCCCCAGCGCCTTGGTCACGCCCTCGCTCCCCGCCCGGGAACGGTTCACGACCGGGACGACGTAGTCGGCGTTCTGGAGATGCTTGTCGTCGGCGAGGAGGACCAGGCCGAACTGGTCGAGGGTGGCGTCGGTGGTCGTCGTCAGCACCATCTGGTCCTGGCCGTTCTGGACCGCGCTCTTCGCCTGGGTCGTGCCGACGCCCTTCGGGTCGACGGCGGTGATGTCGATGCCGTAGACCTTCTTCAACCCCGGTTCGCAGTACGGCCGTTGCACACATTCGTCGCCCGCCGCGAGCCGCACCTTCAGTCCCGAGGCGCCGAGGTCGCTGAGGGTCTTGAGGTGGTGTTGCGTGGCGTAGGAGCGGGCCACGGCGAAGGCGTTCTGGTCGACGGCCTTGCCGGGGTCGAGGACCGTGAGGCCGCGGGGCGTGGCCAGTCGGCGGAGTGCCCTCATCGTGGTGGCGAGGTCGGGTGAGCCGACGGCCGGGGCGTCCGGGCCGTTGGTCTTGGCGTTGAGCCAGTCGGCGAAGGTGGCCGCGTACTCGGGGACGACGTCGATCTGCCCTGATTCCAGGGCGGGTTCGTAGAGTTCGCGGTTGGCGACGGTGAGCAGGGACGTCTTGTAGCCGGCCTGGTTCAGCAGGAGCGCGTACATCTGGGCGAGCAGATCGCTCTCGGTGAAGCCGGCCGAGCCGATGGTGAGGTGGTGACTGTCGCCGGGTGGCGCGGTGACGGCGCCCTTGTTCTCCAGGGACGGCCCGGTCGAGCAGCCGGTGACCAGGAGGAGGAGACCGGCCACGGCCACGCGTCGCACTGTCAGTCGTAGTCGTAGTCGCAGTCGTGGTCGCTTCATCGCGCTCTCCCCGCCCATCGGGGCGCCAGTCGTTCGGCGACCTCGAAGGCGCCCTCGACGAGCAGCGCGAACACGGCGACGAGCACCGCCCCTGCCACCACCTGCGCGGTGTTGGCGAGGTTGAAGCCGGCGGTGATGATGCGGCCGAGTCCGCCGCCGCCCGCGAGCGCGGCGATGGTGGCGGTGGCGACAAGTTGGACGGCCGCGATCCGGACGCCGTTCATCAACAGCGGGAGCGAGAGCGGAAGTTCGACGCGGAACAGCATCTGACGTCCCGTCATCCCCATCCCGCGCGCGGCCCGCACCACATCGCGGTCGACCTCGCGCATGCCGACGTAGGCGTTGGTGAGCAGCGGCGGTACGGCGAACAGGACCAGGGCGACGACCGTCGGCCCCTCGCCCCACTTGCCGATCGGGGTCAGGAGCAGCAGGACCAGGACGGCGAAGGTGGGTACCGCGCGGCCGATGTTGGAGATGTTCACGGCGAGTGCGCCGCCCTTGCCGAGGTGGCCGAGGACGAGGGCGATCGGCAGCGCGATCAGACAGCTGATGACCAGGCAGACGACCGTGAGGACGAGGTGCTGCGCGAGCCGGTGCCAGATGCCGTCGTCGCCGGACCAGTGGGCGGAGTCGGTGAGCCAATGCCAGGCGTCGGTAAGGGTGTTCATCCGCGGACCGCCCTCGTCCAGGGGGTGATGAGCCGTTGCACGAGCAGGAGAAGCAGGTCGGCGGCGATCGCGATCACCACGCACAGCACGGACGCGGTGAGCACCTGTGCCTTGAAGTAGGTGTTCATGCCCGCGTAGATGAGGTTGCCGAGTCCTCCGAAGCCGACGATCGCACCGACCGTGACCAGCGAGACCGCCGAGACGGTGGCGATGCGCAGGCCGGCCATCGCGGCGGGCAGCGCGAGGGGCAGTTCCACGGTGAGAAGGAGGCGGATCGGGCCGTAGCCCATGCCGCGTGCGGCCTGTCGGGTTTCCTCGGGGACGGCGCGCAGGCCCGCGAGGATGTTGCGGACGAGCAGAGTGAGCGAGTAGAGGACGAGTCCGGCGACGACGAAGGTGGCCGAGAGGCCGTAGACGGGCAGGAGCAGGGAGAACATCGCGAGGGACGGGATCGTGTAGAGGATCGTCGTCACCCCGAGCACCGGTCCGGCTGCCCAGCCCCAGCGGCGGGCCACCACCGCGAGCGGCAATGCGATCGCCAGGCCGATGAGCACCGAGATCGCGGTCAGCTGGAGATGCTGGACGACCGCGTCGACGAGGATGTGGCGGCGGGTGCTCAGGTACTCGCCGCAGATCCACTCGTTGCGGGCGAGGCAGTCGTCCGGGGGCGCGGTCACAGGTCCATTGCATCGGGCGGGGCCGGGGGTGGCGCGTTCTGGTGACCCGTACGGGCAGCCGGTCAGGGGTTCCAGTAGGTGGAGAGGGAGGCGATGAAGGCCGCGGCGGAGGTGAGCACCACGAGTTGGGTGACGGCCGTGGTCCAGAGGCGGCAGGCGATGGCCAGGGCCACGGTCACGGCCTCGACCCGGCAGAGGAACATGACGCAGTCGTACTGGTAGGAGAGGGCGGTGGAGTCCGCCGGGCCGGGGTAGCCCATCCAGTCCTCCGTGAAGACGCCGTCGCCGCCCAGCGCGAGGATCGCGGCGACGAGGAGGACGTCCAGGCCGACGAGCAGCGCGCAGAGGACTCCGTCGGTTCGCCGGTGTCCGGGGCGGCGGCGCAGGACACGCTGCGGGAAGCCGGCCGCGGGGGTGGCCTGGTCCGTCATCGGGTGCCTCCGGTGGTGCGCCACGGTCCGACGCCGAGTCTGCCTGTGGTCCCGAGGTCGATTCCGCTCTGCGGTGTCAGGAGGGCCGGAGCCGATCCGGACCGCGCCGCGACCGTCAGATACGGAACGTAGGCCGCCTCGGCCGAGCCGGTGGTGGTGTTGCGCCACAGCAGGCCGGCAAGGGCTCGTTCGCCGGGTGCCAGCGTCACCGCGCCCGGCGGGTCGTCGAACCCGGTCACCTTGGCGATACCGCCGCTGCCGTGGATCACCGACACGCCGGACAGGGTCTGCTGGTCCCGGTCGAGGAGCCGGATCTCGGGGTAGCCCTGGACGCGGTAGGCGCGGGTGCCGCAGTTCTCCAGGGTGAGGTCCATGGCGCGCAGGCCCAGCGCGGGGTTCACCGGTCCGGCCGTGACCCGGATGCCCTCCTGCGGGCAGACGGGGCCCGGCTTCGACAGTCCGGCGGCGGGATCGTCGTACGCCACGTCCGCGACCGTCCAGATGACGACCCCGGCGAGGAGCCCCACCGCCGCGATCAGCACGGTGTCGTACACGCTTCTCGGCACCCGTCTCGGCATCCTTCTCAGCATCCGCAGAGTCGATCAAGACGGGGGCGGGACCGCTGTGGCGGAAGCCATACCTCCGGTCACAGCCCTGTCACAGCCTCCCCCGCGAACCAGACCCCGGGGGTGTCGCTGAGTACACCCCGGGATACGGGTTCTGCGCCCAATGTGCGTAACCGGCGCTCTCCGTAACGTCGTTGACGAGGCACAGGGCGTGCCGCACGGAGGGTGAGGGCGATGTTTCGCACCGCACGACGCACGCACGACAAGGGACCCGCCGCCGAGGCGCTGCGGCTGGTCAAGGTGAGCAGGACCTACGGCCGTGACGACAGCGCGGTGACCGCTCTGGACGGCGTCACGCTGAGCCTGGAGCGCGGCACCTTCACGGCGGTGATGGGGCCGTCGGGGTCCGGCAAGTCGACGCTGTTGCAGTGTGCGGCGGGGCTCGACCGGCCGGACAGCGGGATCGTGATGGTCGACGGCGCGGAGATGACGGGCGGGAGCGAGGCCGAGCTGACGCGGTTCCGGCGGAGTCGGATCGGGTTCGTGTTCCAGCAGTACAACCTCCTGGACACGCTCACCGTCGCGCAGAACACCGTGCTGCCGCTGAAGCTCGCGGGGCGGCGCGTCGACCGCGCGCGGGCCGAGCAGGTCCTGACCGCGGTCGGTCTCGGCGACCGGCTCGGCCACCGCCCCGACCAGCTCTCCGGCGGTCAGCGCCAGCGGGTCGCCATCGCCCGCGCGCTGGTCACCGAACCCCGGGTGATCTTCGCGGACGAGCCGACCGGCGCCCTGGACACGCGCAGCGCACGGGGTGTGCTGCTGCTGTTGCAGGAGGCGGTACGAGTACACGGCCGGACCGTGGTGATGGTCACCCACGACCCGGTCGCCGCCTCGTACGCCGACTCGGTGGTGTTCCTCGCGGACGGCCGACTCGCCGGCCGGATGCACGCCCCGACCGTCGACGCGGTCGCCGAGCGGCTTGCTCACCTGGGCGACGACGTGACGGTGGGGGTGTGAGCGATGTTCGTACTGGCGATGCGCTCGATCCGACAACGCCCGGGCCGCTTCCTGGCCACCCTCCTGGCCGCATTCCTCGGCGCGGCAATCATCATGACCTTCAACTCCCTTCAGGACACGGCAAATCGGCACGGCATCGACTCGGTCAGCGCCGACACGCTTTCTACGTCGGCGAGTGTCGTCGGCGGCTACGGCACCCTGCTGGTGTTCTTCGCCGTCGCCTCGACGCTGACGGTCAACGTCCGCCAACGCTCAAGGGAGTTGGAGACCCTGCGCTGCTCGGGCGCGACCCCGGCACAGCTCAAACGAATGGTCGTGGGTGAGGCGGTGGCCGTCGCCCTGCTGGGCGCGATCCTCGCCGTCGCCCCCGCGATGCTCGGCGGCCGAGCCCTGCTCGAAGCGTTCAAGGACAGCGGCCAGGTCGCCCGCTCCGTCGACTACTCCTTCGGCCCCTTCGCCCTCCAATCCGGCCTGGGCATCACGCTGTTGGCGTCGGCGGGCGCCGCGTTCCTGGCCGTACGCCGGGCAACACGCGGGCAGCGGCGACAGAGCCGGGCGCGGACCTTCCTCGCCTACGGCGCACTGGTCGCGGGTGTGGTGTCGGTGACGGCAACCTTCGCGTTCTCCGCCACGGACGCGGCCCTGATGGCGGCCCCGGCGTACGGCGCGATCCTGCTCTCGGTCGGCCTCGCCCTCCTCTCACCACGCCTGCTGAAGGGCCTGCTCGACCGGCTCCAACTGACCGGCGCGAGCGGCTGGTTGGCCGTCCGCAACCTGCGCGAGCGCACCGACCAACTCGCCGGGATCCTGATGTCGCTGATCCTCTTCACGGCGGTGTCCACGGCGACGCTGTACATGCAGGCGGTGGAGAGCGACGCGGTGAAGTCCTCGGGCCTGACGAAGTCGGTCGACGCGAAGAACCTGGAGACCCTCAACTTCACGGTCGTCGGCATCATCGTCGTCTTCGTCTGCGTGATGCTGGTCAACTCCCTGTACGCGGCGACGACTTACCGCGCCCGCGAGTTCGGCGGCCAACGCCTGGCCGGCGCGACTCCGGGTCAGGTACTCCGCACGGTCGGCACGGAAACGGCGATTCTGACGATCACCGGCATCCTGTCCGGCACGGCGGCAGCGCTGGCGGGGATCATCCCGTTCACGATGGTCCGCACGGACGCGGTACTCCCCCACCAGGGGCTGGGAATCTGGCTGACGGTCGTAGCGGTGGCGACGACGGTGACCCTGGGGACAAGCCTGCTGACAGCACGACGCGTGCTCCGCACACCGGCGGTGGAGTCGGTGGCACTGGCCGCGTGAGCACGACGTACGTTCCGGTTGGCTCCGGTTGAGCCGGATCCGGTTGAGCTGGGTTCGGGGCAGTCGCTACGGCGGCTGCCCCTTCCTCTCGTCTAACCAGGCTGCGCCAATTCCACCGGGTCCGGCCACCCCCTAAGGGGCGCGGGGAACTGCGCGGCCAGCCACAACGCCCCCGCAGCCGAACAACGACAGAGCCACCCCTTCAGGCAACCCCCGCCGCATCCAACAACGTCCGCACAGTTTCGACAGTCAACCCGTCCAGAGACTCCAACTTCGCCCCGGCCCGAGCATTCGCACCGTCAAAGACCAACATCAACTGCCGCGCCAACAACTCCGGTTCACGCGCCCCACCCAACTCCCCCTGAACCCGAAACGCCTCCTGCATCCGCTCCTTGGACGCCCGCGCCACCACACTCGCCGGATGCTCGGGATCCTTCAGCTCAACCAGCGCGGCGAGATAGGGACACCCCATGAACCCAGGCTCGGCAGACGCCTTCTCCACCTGCTCGAAGATGTACAGGATGCGCTCACGAGGCGTACCCGCATCGTCCGCGCCGGGCGCCAGCCGCGCCACATATCCGGGCGCGCGCCGCTCCAGACTCGCGGCGAGCACCTCGTCCTTGCTGTCGAAGAGCTGATACATCGACCGCTTGGAGACCCCGGCGGACTTGCACAACGCCTCCACACCGATGGAAACGCCGTCGCGATAGAACAACTCGGCCGCCGCATCGAGCAGCCGGTCGCGGGGGGACGCTTTGTCTGTCGTGGCCATACACCGAGGCTACCGCGCCGCAGACCAAGAGGAAACCGATCGGTGTACGAGCTTGCGCAGGCGCGGGATCCCGGGTGACAGTAGAGCTGAACAAGCGCTTAGATATCTCGCTGCGCGCCCACGCACCACCCGCGATCCGCCGGAGGCACCGTGTTCCGTTCCGTCGACGACGTCGCCGCCCGCCTCGCCGAGACCGGCTATCTGGCCTCGCCGGCGGTCGCCACGACCGTGTTCCTCGCCGACCGCCTCGGCAAGCCGCTCCTCGTCGAGGGCCCGGCCGGCGTCGGCAAGACGGAACTGGCCAAGGCGGTCGCCGAGGTCGCCGGCGCCCGGCTGGTCCGGCTCCAGTGCTACGAGGGCGTCGACGAGTCCCGGGCGCTGTACGAGTGGAACCACGCCAAGCAGTTGCTGCGCATCAGCGCGGGCCGCGACGAGAGCTGGGACGAGACCCGCACCGACATCTTCAGCGAGGAGTTCCTGCTCCCCCGCCCGCTGCTCACGGCGATCCGCGGCGACGACCCGAAGGTCCTGCTGATCGACGAGACCGACAAGGCCGACGTCGAGGTGGAGGGTCTGCTGCTGGAGGTGCTGAGCGACTTCCAGGTCACCGTCCCGGAGCTGGGCACGATCACCGCGACCCGCCGCCCCTTCGTGGTCCTCACCTCGAACGCCAGCCGCGAACTCTCCGAGGCCCTGCGCCGCCGCTGCCTGTTCCTCCATATCGGCTTCCCCGACGAGGAGTTGGAGCGCCGGATCGTACGGCTGAAGGTGCCGGGCCTCAGCGGCGCGCTGGCCGAGTCGGTGGTCCGGGTGGTCGGGGCACTGCGCGAGATGGAGCTGCGGAAGGTGCCGTCGGTGGCCGAGACCATCGACTGGGCCCGCACCCTCCTGGCCCTCGGCGCCGACACCCTCGACGAGACGGTCGTACGAGACACCCTCGGCGTCCTCCTCAAGCATCAGGACGACATCCTCAGGGCGGCGGCGAAGCTCGACCTGGACGCGGTGTGAGCACCGCCGGTGTCACCGAACGGCTGACGGGCCTCGTCGGGGCGCTGCGCACACACGGCCTGCGTATCGGCACCGGCGAGACCGTGGACGCGGCGCAGGCCATGGAGGCACTCGGACTCGCCGACCGTGAACTGCTGCGCGAGGGACTGGCCGCGACCCTGCTGCACGGCACGGGCCAACGCCCGGTGTTCGACCCGGTCTTCGACCTCTACTTCCCGCGCGGCGTCGGCGCACCGCAGGGTGAGCCGGCAGCCGATCGCGAGGACCTCCGCGACCGGCTCGCTGCGGCGCTCGCCGCCAACGACCAAGCACTGATGGGGCAGTTGGCCGCCGAGGCCGTCGACGGTTTCGGCGGATACGGCAACTCGCCCTCGTCGGACGGCTGGTCGTCGTACCAGACGCTGGACCGGCTGCGTCCGCAGACGCTGCTGGCGCGGGTGCGGACGAGCATCCGGGAGCAGGGCGGGCAGTCGGGGTTCACCGATCGGCTGCTGGACGACGAGATCCGGCAGCGCATCGAGGGGTTCCGGCGGCAGGTCGCCGTGGAGGCGCGGCGCCGGGTCGCCGAGCGGCGCGGGCGGGACGAGATCGCGCGGCGGGCGATCGCGCCGACGGCCGATCGCGTCGATTTCCTGTTCGCCGGACGGGCCCAACTGGCCGAGCTGCGCAGGGCGGTTCAGCCGCTGGCCCGGAAGCTGGCCACGCGGCTCGCCGCGCGCCGCCGCCGTGCTTCCCGGGGCACGATCGACCTGCGCCGCACCCTGCGCGGCTCGTTGTCCACGGGCGGGGTGCCCATGCGGCCCGTGCTGCGCCGACGCCGGCCGGTCCGGCCCGAACTGGTGCTGCTGTGCGATGTGTCGGGCTCGGTGTCGGGCTTCTCCGACTTCACGATGCTGCTCGTGCAGGCGCTGCACGACCAGTTCAGCAAGGTGCGCGTGTTCGCCTTCGTCAACCGCCTCGACGAGGTGACCCCGCTCCTCGTGCACGGCACGGCCGACCCCGAGGGCCTCGGCACCCGCATCCGCGACGAGGCCACCCTCACCGGCTGGCACGGCAGCAGCGACTACGGCGTCGCCCTGGGCGAGTTCGCGGAGCGCTACGGCGACGCGGTGGGCCCGCGTACGACGGTGTTCGTGCTCGGCGACGCCCGCACCAACATGAGCGACCCGAACCTCCCGGCCGTCCGACAGATCACCCAACGGGCCCGCCGTGTCTACTGGTTGAACCCCGAGCAGCGCACGCAGTGGGGCACCGGTGACTCGGCCGCACCCGAATACGCGGAGCTGGTCGAGATGCACGAGTGCCGGAACGCGCAGCAACTCAGCGCGCTGGTCGGCCGGTTGCTGCCGATCTGAGCACTGCCGATCGGGTCAGGACGCCAACTGCGGGTACAGGGCGGCTCCTTCGGCGGAGAGCCCGGCCTTGACCTGGCGGGTCAGTTCGTCGGCCAGTACCTCGAAGGCACCGGACTCGATGCCGTCGAGGGCCTGTGCGGCCACACTCTCGGGAGTGGACTTGGGTCCGTCGACGTGTGCGGCCATGTCGGTGTCGACGTAGCCGACATGCAGTCCGGTGACGTCGATTCCGCGCGGCTTCAGGTCCAGGCGCAGGGAGTTGGTCTGCGACCAGAGGGCCGCCTTGGACGCGCTGTAGGAGCCCAGGACGCCGACCCACGACAGCACCGAGTGGACGTTGAGGAGGTGGCCGCCGCCGTTGCGCTCGATGATCGGCACGAAGGCGCGGGTGACGAGGAGGGGGCCGTAGAAGTTGGTCTCGAACTCGCGGCGTACGTCCTCGACGGGCGAGTCGAGGAAGTTGGCGTTCACGGACGCGCCCGCGTTGTTGATGAGGATGGTGACGTCCTGCGCCTGTTCGGCCGCCGCCGCGACGGACGCGGGGTCGCTGACCTCCAGTGCCAGCGGCACGGCGTCCGGGTGTGTGACGGTCTTCGGGTCGCGGGCGGTGGCGTAGACCTTCTTCGCACCGCGCTCGTACAGGGCCGAGACCAGCGCCCGGCCGATGCCGCGGCTGCCGCCGGTGACGAGGACTACGGCGCCTTCGATGTTCGTCATGGGGAACTCCCGGGGTGAGGCGGAGATGCGGAGATGCGGAGATGCAAGGAAACCGATCGGTTTCCTCATATCGACCACAGTAAACCGATCGGTTTCCATGGGCAAGCCCGCCGCAAGCCCGCCACATGCCCACCGCCGGACCGGCCACCGAACCGGCCACCGCGGCGCGCGATGATGGACGCCATGAGCGCCCCGCACAACGCCCCGCCCGTGGCACTGGCCACCTTCCCCACCCCCGTCGAACCGGCCCCGAGACTCGCCACCGCGATCGGGCTCGGCCCGGACGATCTGTGGATCAAGCGCGACGACCTGACCGGCCTCGGAGGCGGCGGCAACAAGATCCGCAAGCTGGAGTGGACCGTGGGCGCGGCGCTCGCCGAGGGCGCGGACGCCCTGGTCACGACCGGCGCCCCGCAGAGCAACCACGCCCGTCTGACCGCGGCCGCCGGAGCCCGCCTGGGCCTGGACGTGGTGCTGGTCCTGCGCGGAACACCGGGCGCGTCACGCTCCGGGAACCTCGCCCTCGACGGCCTGTTCGGCGCCCGGATCGCCTGGGCCGGCGAGGTCGACCAGGCCGGACTGGACCGGGCGGCGTCCGGGGTGTGCGAGCAGCTGCGCGCGACGGGCGCCCGGCCCGCGCTGATCCCGTTCGGTGGTTCGAGCGTGCTCGGCGCACGCGGCTACGCGCGCTGCGGCGAGGAGTTGCGCCGACAGCTCCCCGATCTCCGTACCGCCGTCGTCGCGCTCGGCTCGGGCGGCACGATGGCGGGGCTGGTCACCTCGCTGGGGCAGGACGCGGTCCTCGGGATCGACGTGGGCGCACTGCCCGAACCGGCCCTCGCCGTAAGGGAGTTCGCCGGTCTGACCTCATCGGAGGGACTGCGGGTACGACGCGACCAGATCGGCGGCGGCTACGGCTCCCTCACCGCCGCCACCGCCGAAGCGCTCACCCTCGCCGCCCGCACCGCCGGGCTCGTCCTCGACCCGACCTACACGGGACGCGCGATGGCCGGCCTGATCGCGGCCGTCCGGGACGGCGACATCGGGCCGGGCGAGCGGACGGTGTTCGTGCACACCGGCGGGCTGCCCGGGCTGTTCGGACACGCGGAGGCGGTCGCGTATGCCGAGGGACAGGTCGCCTCGTACGAGGCATGACGAAGGCGCCCGGCGGGTGCGGTGCCGCCGGGCGCATACGGGTCGGTCACTTGGCCTTCGCGTAGTCCGTCGCCATGGCACCGGCGAAGTCGTACACGATCACTTGCTCGTCGCCGACGACCCACGCGTCGTGTCCGGGCGGGCACACGAAGACGTCGCCGGGGCCGACCTCACCCTCGCCGCCGTCGTCCATGCGGAGATGCATCCGCCCTTGGACCACATAACCGTTGTGGTGGATCTGGCAACTCTCGGTGCCCGCGATCGGAGCCACCGACTCGGACCAGCGCCAGCCCGGTTCGAAGGTGCCCACGGCGAAGTCGAGTCCGCTGAGGTGAACGGCTTCGAGGTGGCCGCGGGGGAAGTCCCGTCGCTCGTCCGGCTTGTCGACCGTCTTCACTTCCAGCATGACGGCTGCCTCCGTTCCGGCCGTGCACAGCACGGCCGGGGCCGGTCTCCGTCTCCCGGCGGCCACAACGGCACCGATGCTCCGGCGGGGGCCGTGCCCCACCACTCCATCCTCTGCCTGTCCACCCGGGAGCGCCATTCGGGGGAACCGCCGGGTGCGGTCCGTCCCCGGCGTTCACACACCGTAGGCACGTCAACGCCGGGACACACAGGCCGACTTGGGCACGTTCAGGACGGACGGCTCGCACACAGCGCGGCGAACCGCTCGCTGTCGATGTTGCCGCCCGACACGATCATCCCCACCCGGTTCGGCAGTTGTCCCGCGCGCCCGGCGAGGAGCGCGGCCAGCGGGGTGGCGCCGCTGGGCTCGACGACGATCTTCAGCCGCTCGAAGGCGAACCGCATCGCGTCCTTGATCTCCTCGTCGGTGACCAACGCGATCTCGTCGACCAGCCGTTGGTTCACCGAGAAGGTCAACTCCCCCGGCGTATCGGCCGCTTGGCCGTCGGCGATGGTACGGGGCACCGGGATGGACACGCGACGGCCCGCTTCCAGCGAGCGCTTGGTGTCGTCCCCGGCCTCCGGTTCGACGCCGATCACACGGGTGCGCGGGTGCAGCCCCTTGACGGCGGTGGCCGTCCCTGCGATCAGCCCGCCGCCGCCCACGGGCACCAGTACGGCGTCCAACTCCCCCACTTCCTCGACGAGTTCGAGTGCCGCGGTGCCCTGCCCCGCCATGATGTGCGGGTGCTCGTAGGGCGGGATGAGGGCGAGTCCGCGCTCGGCGGCCAGGGCCTCGCCGATGGCGACCCGGTCGCCGGTGTAGCGGTCGTAGGTGACGACCTCGGCGCCGTATCCCTCGGTGGCGGCCCGCTTGGAGGCGGGGACGTCCTCGGGCATGAGGATCACCGCGGTGCTGCCGAGTTCGCGGGCGGCGAGGGCGACGGCCTGGGCGTGGTTGCCGGACGAGTAGGCGGCGATGCCGCACGCGAGCTGCTCGGACGTCAGCCGGGAGGCCGCGTTGTAGGCGCCGCGGAACTTGAAGGCGCCGATCCGCTGGAAGTTCTCGCACTTCAAGTACACCTCGGCGCCCACGAGTTGATCGAGGGTGCGCGACCGCAGCACCGGCGTGCGGTGGGCGACGCCCTTGATCCGGGCGGCGGCGTCGAGGACGTCGTCGAGGGTGATGGGCAGGGTGCCGGTCGTCACGCGTCTCCTCCAGGGGAAGCGAAGTCAGAGGCTGGAGCCGTATCGGTGGCGGAGTCGGACGATGTGCCCGTCGCCGCGCGGGCCTGCGAGAGGTAGCTGTAGGCGGAGGCGCGGGAGATGCCCAGCCGGGCGGCGACCTGCTCGATCGCCCGGCGCACGGCGAAGACCCCGTGCTCGTCGAGACTGCGGAACAGCTCCAGCCGCTGCGCGCGGTCGAGTTGGACCCAGGTCCTGCTCCGCCGTAGCCGATGGGCGTCGACGATGGCCTCGACGACGGAGTCGATGTCGTTACCGAAGGTCGTGGTCGCCGCCGCCTCGCTCACGCCCCCGCCGATCCCGGCCAGCAGCGCCTGCGCCTGCTGTACGGCGGTGACGTCGACGTTGACGCACAGCGCGCCGAACACCGCGCCCGCGGAGTCCCGCAGGACCATCGTGGACGACTTGAGCTGTTGGCCGCCCTTGGTCCGGGTGACGTAGTTCAGCTCGTCGACCGCCTCGTCCCCGCGCGCCAGCATCCGAAGCCCGATCTCGCTCATCGCCCCGCCCGCGGCCCGCCCGGTGACGGTTCCGGCGACGGCGACCACCGACGCCTCCGGGTGCCGGTAGTCGTGCAGCACCACCTCGCACACCGGCCCGAAGGTCGCCGCGATCCCGTCGACCAAGGGCACCAGCGCGGCGATGATCGCGTCGCGTTCGGCGTCCGGGGCCGGGTTGCGGTCCGCCATTCCCACCCCTCGATTCAGACTGTACGTCCAAGCACCATACCAACAGTCCAAACCCGTCCAGGTCGTCGCCGGAGGCCCGACGACGGGCGCCACGGCCGGTCACCCACCCAACCCCCGGACCCCTGCGCCGAGTTGCCAGGTAGCGTGACGCTGCGACAAGCAACCAGTTCAGGAGGTACGGCCCGCATGCTGAGGTACGTGGAACGCGAGGGCGTCCGGCTCGCTCTCACCCGGCGCGACGGTTCGGGCAGGCCGTTGCTGATCGTGCCGGGGGTCATGGCGGACGCCGCCGCCTGGCAGCCGGTCGTGGCCGCGCTGGACGTTCCCGGACCGGTCTATGTGCTGAACCGGCGCGGTCGCGAGCCCAGCGGTGCGCTCGGTCCGGACTACTCGGTGCGCACCGAGATCGACGACCTGGACCACGTCCTCACCGAGATCGTCACCGCCGAGGGCGCGGAGCAGGGGGTGGACCTGTTCGGCTGGAGCTTCGGCGGCCTCGTCGCACTGGAGGCGACGGCACGGCACACCGACACGGTCCGCTCCCTCACCCTCTACGAACCGGTCGTACGTCCCTTCGGCCGCGGAGCGCTCGCCGCTCTCCGGGAAGCCGCCGAGGCCGACGACCTGGACCGCGCCGTGGAGATCGTGAACCTGGACGTGTCCGGATTCTCCGAGGACGACGTGGCACAACTGCGCCGCAGCTCCGCCTGGGAGATCCTCCGCCCACTGGCCGCACCGCTTGCCCGGGAACTGACGGCCCTCGACGAACACGTCACCGACCTGCGGGCGTTCGCCGCCCTCGACCTCCCGGTCACCCTGCTGCTCGGCGCCCTGAACGAAGGCACCGCCCCCTACGGCGAGGCCTTCGCCCGGTTCGCGTCGGCCCTGCCCCGCGCCCGTGTCGTCACCATGGCGGGCCAGGGGCATCTCGCCCACGCGCAGGATCCGCGGGGGCTGGCGCACCACATCGGACAGACACTCCGCGTCGCCCGGTGAGACTCACACCTCCCCGTCAGGTCACCGCACCCGCCCCCGCGGCTTCAATCCCACCGGCGGCAGTTCCGGCGCCGGCAGCGGATCACCGTCGTACCCCTTCACCTCGCCGAAGCGGGTGCCGGTCATCCAGTCCGTGCGGGCCTGTTGGATCTCCTCCTGGGTGCGGCCGATCCAGTTCCAGAACATGATCAGTTCCTCGTCGAACGGCTCGCCCCCGAGCAGCATCAGCCCCGCGTCCGACGCGGCGCGCAGCGGGAGTTCGGTGCGGCCGCAGCCGAGGTAGAGCATCGAGCCCGGGAGGACCGGGACGCCGTCGACGTGGGCCTCGCCGGACATGGCGAGGACGGCGTACTCGAAGTCCGGTTCCAGCGGCAGGCGTACGTCCGCGCCGGCGGCGAGGGCCAGGTCCGCGCCGACGATCGGGGTGTACGTCGTGCCGGGCGAGGCCGCGCCGTCGACGTCGCCGAGGACGATCGTGGCGCGCAGGCCCGGCGCGGTGACGACGGGCAGTTCGGCGTGGTGCTCGAAGTGCGGCTCGACGTGCCGGTCGCTGTCGGGGAGGGCGACCCAGAGCTGCGCGCCGTGCAGGAAGCGGGCGTGCGTCTTGGGACTCTGCTCGGCGTGGCTGATCGCGCGGCCGGAGGTCATGAGGCCGAGTTCGCGCGGGCGGATCGTCGCGACGCTGCCGGTCGAGTCGCGGTGCAGCACCTCGCCCTCGTGCAGCCAGCTCACCGTCTGGAGGCCCATGTGGGGGTGCGGGGGCACCTGCATCCCGGGCTCGTCGGCGATGTCGTCGGGGCCGTAGTGATCCACGAAGCACCAGGCGCCGACCATACGGCGGCCCAGGTTGGGCAGCAGCCGGCGGACTTCGGTGGACTCGCCGAGCTGTACCCGGCGCGGGCTGAGGAGTTCACGGACGGGCTCCGCCACCACGAAACCGCGGCCGCCGCACAGGGCCGGAACCGCTTCGCGATCAAGATTGCTCATGGCGACAACCTAGTCCCGCCGAGCCCGTTCCGTCAGTCCGTGAGCCCCCCGCCGGTTCCCATGCCCCGTGCTCTCGGGCGCCGTTCTCCCGTCGGAAAATAGTAGCCATGGACATAATAGCCATGTACTGTATCGACTCATGAGTACGGCATCCGAGGGCGCGACGCCCGGTTTCCTGGTCTGGCGACTGTCGATGAAGTGGCGCGTGGCGGTCGACCGCGCGGTGGCCCCCCTGGGACTGACCCATGCGCAGTACTCCCTGGTGGCGTCGCTGTACGGCATGCGGCGCTCCGGGCTGCGCCCCAGCCAGCGGCACCTCGCCGACCACACCGGACTCGAAGCCCTCTACGTCTCGAAGCTGGCCCGCGCCCTGGAAACGGCCGGCCTCGTCGAGCGCACCCGGGACCCCAGGGACCCCCGAGCCGTCCAGCTCGCCCTCACCGAGGAGGGCCGTGACGTGACCCGGCGGGCGATCAAGGTCGTACACGGCCTCCTGGAGCAGTTGCTGGAGCCGCTCGGCGGGCTCGACAGCGCACGGGCCCGGGAGTTCGGCCGGGACCTGGCGACCTTGCTCGACACCCCTCTTGACCACACGAGTGAGCACGAGAAGGAGCAGTCATGACCACCACCACGACCCCCGCGAACGCCCGCATGCTCGGCCTGGCCCACTACGCCGCCCGTGCCGTCCTGGAGAGCGTCCTCACCCGCCACGACCTCGGCTTCCAGCAGCAGATCGTCCTACGGCCGCTCGCTCTCGCCGCCGGGCCCGTCGACCGCGACCGGCTCACCGCGGACACCGTCGCGGCCCTGAAGGTCGACGAGGACTCCGTACGGGGCACCGTCGACGGACTGATCGCGGCCGGGCTGGTGGCGACGGACGTGTCCGAAGTGCGGATCACGGAAGCGGGCCGGGCCCTGTACGAGCGGATCACGAAGGAGACGAGCGCGGCGAGCGGCAGGATCTGGGGCGACATACCGGAGCAGGATCTGCTGGCCGCCGGCCGCGTGCTGACCCTGGTCGCCGAGCGGGCCGACGCCGAACTGGCCGCCGTAGCAAGGTGAGAAAGGCGGCCGCGTCGGTAATGGAACATCGGTAGTGGAATATTCAACCAACACGGTCCGTTGTGCAGGTCGAAGGAGGTCAAGTGGACATGACGTACTACGACCACGGAACACCGGCGGAGCGCTGGGAGCGCGCGCAGATGTTCTTCGACGCCAAGGACTACGCCGCGGCGGCGCGGGTGTTGGGCGGGCTGGTCGAGGAGGTGCCCGAGCAGACCGGGCCGCGCCTGCTGCTGGCGCGCTCCTACTACCACTCGGCCCAACTCCGGCGCGCCGAGGCCGAGTTGCGCGTCCTCGTGGAGCGTGACCCGGTGGAGCACTACGCGCGGCTGATGCTGGGCCGCACGCTGGAGCGCCAGGGGCGGCACGAGGAGGCGGGTTCGCATCTGCGGATCGCCTCGGCGCTCGCGGGTGACTTCGAGAGCGTCTGAGACACAGCGGAGTTCAAGCAGAGAAGAGGCCCGGTTCCGTCACGGAACCGGGCCCCTTCGCGTGCGTCCCTACTTCGCGTACGACCGCTGCCCGCGCCGGTGCGCGATCTCGCCCAGCACCACGTCCACGACGATGAACGCGGCCAGCGGGATCCCCAACAGCGGTACGAAATAACCGAGTACGGCGATCGCCGCCAGGCACGGGACGAGGAGCAGCGGGGACATCTGGGCCCAGGCGCCGCGCGGTATCGGGCGGCCGAAGGAGGAACCCCGGCCGCGCTGCCACCACATGCGGTAGCCCCACACGATCAGCAGGACCAGGGACCCGGCGAGCAGCATCAGGGCTGTCTGGTTGACGAGACCGAAGAGGACGCCGGTGTGCAGGTCGATGCCCCAGCGGGTCAGTTTGGCGAGCAACGGGTAGTCAGCGAACCGGAGTTCGTCGGTCACCTTGCCGGTGGCGGGGTCCACGGCGACGGCGTCCTGTTTCTCGGGCCAACTGCGCTGCACCTGCCGAACGACGTACGCCGACTTGGCATCGCCGGGCGGCACGATCTCGACCGGATTGCCCAGCCCTTCGGCACGCGCGGCGGCGAGGATCTTGTCGAGTCCTACGCCGTGCTGGGCATCGCCGGTCGCGGCGGACCCGCCGTGGCCCGCGTGCTCACCGCTCGCCGCGGCCGACACCGAGGGGGTCGACTGGCCCAGGGAGGTGCGGAGTTGGTCGATGTTGGCGCCCGCGTAGGTCGACCAGGTCAGTCCGGTCGCCGACAGGAAGATGAAGCCTACGGCCGTCCAGACACCCACCGTGCCGTGCAGGCCGAGGGTGCGACGCCGGCCGCTCGTGCCACGCACCTTGCGCAGGGCGCGGCGCCGGGAGAACCACAGCACCAGGCCACCGCCCGCGATCACCCACAGCCAGCTCGCGGCGAACTCGCTGTACAGACGCCCGGTTTGACCGAGGTGGAGATCGCGGTGGAGTTCGTCGATCCAGGTGCGCAGCGGGAGCGCGCCGGTCGAACCGTACTGTTCGAGCGCCCCGCGGACCTTGCCGGTGTACGGGTCGACGAACACCGCGAGGGTGTGGTCGGCGGCTATGCCCTTGACGCCGGACAGCATGACCCGGGTGGTGGCACCGGCCTCCGGTGAGGGCCGTACCGCCGAGACCGTGCCCTCGGGGTGCGCCGTGCGGGCGGCGGTGACCTGCTGCGAGATCGGCAGCTCACGGTCGCCCACGGACACCCTCAACTCATGGGCGTACACGATCCGTTCGGCCTGGAAGGCACCGGCGTACAGGAACCCGGTGGTCGCGGCGACGAGCAGGAACGGGGCGACGAGCACGCCGGCGTAGAAGTGCAGACGCAGGACCAGGGGGCGCAGCGGGGCCCAGCGGCTGGGGGACGGCGCCGGGACGGGCTCTTGCGGGACCTCGGCCGTGGCGGTCGAGGGAGCGGTGGACATGGGCGGGCTTCTCCGGGGGCGAGGAGGAGGGGGACGAGGGCAAGGGATCGGGCGGGTGGTGATGTGTCGTAGCCGTAGCGGTCCAGTAGTCGGGGTGTGATGGCCGGGAGTTCCCGCGGATGCGAGTGGTGTGGGTCACACCGGGTTGCGTGGGTCGCGTCGGGTGCCGCCGGAGGCCATGGCATCCTGGCGCGATGGCACTTCCCAGTGATCGCGTACCCCTGGCCGAGCGCGTCGAGGAACTCCTCGCCGCCGGCGGCCCGTTGCCCATCGTCTCGGCCGGTGACCCGGTGCTCAGGCGCGAAACCGAGCCGTTCGACGGGCAGTTGGAGCCCGCACTGCTGGCCCGGTTCGTCGAGGCGCTGCGCGTGACCATGCACGCGGCGCCAGGCGTGGGCGTAGCGGCACCACAGGTCGGGGTGGGGCTACGGATCGCGGTGATCGAGGATCCGGCGCCGGTGCCGGACGAGGTGCGGGTGGCGCGGGGGCGGGTGCCGCAGCCGTTCCGGGTGCTGGTCAATCCGTCCTACGAACCAGTCGGTCGGGAGCGGGCCGCGTTCTTCGAGGGGTGCCTGAGCGTCCCGGGCTGGCAGGCCGTGGTCGCACGGCACGCCTCGGTACGGCTGACCGGACAGGACGAGCACGGGCACGCGGTGGACGAGGTCTTCACCGGGTGGCCCGCGCGAATCGTCCAGCACGAGACGGACCACCTCGACGGGCTGCTGTATCTGGACCGGGCCGAGCTGCGGTCGCTGTCGTCGAACGAGGCGATGGCGGAGCGCTGGGCGCAGCCGACACCGGGCGAGGCGTCGGCTGCGCTGGGCTTCGAGTTGCCGTAGGAAATCGGCGGTCAACTACCCCATGGCATCAGGCGTGTTCAGCCTCGGTACGCCTCCAGCAACCGCAGCCACACCTCGCTGATCGTCGGGTACGACGGCACCGCATGCCACAGCCTGTTGATCGGGACCTGGCCCGCGACCGCGATCGTGGCCGAGTGGATCAGTTCGCCTACGCCGGGGCCTACGAAGGTCACGCCTCGCAGGGTTTCGTCGTCGAGGTCGACGATCATGCGGGCTCGGCCTCGGTAGCCGTCGGCGTAGAGGCCGGCGCCTGCTACCGAGGAGAACTCGACGTCGACCGCGCGGACGCGGTGGCCGGCCGCTTCGGCCTCGGCGAGGGAGAGGCCTACGGACGCTGCCTCCGGGTCGGTGAAGACGACCTGGGGGACGGCGTCGTGGTCGGCGGTGGCCGCGTGGGCGCCCCACGGGTCGGTCTCCAGGAGGGGGACGCCCTCGGCTCGGGCGGCGATCGCGGCGCCGGCGATCCGGGCCTGGTACTTGCCCTGGTGGGTGAGGAGGGCGCGGTGGTTGACGTCGCCGACCGCGTACAGCCAGTCGCTGTCCTGGACGCGCAGGGTGTCGTCCACCGACAGCCAGGAGCCCGGTGCCAGGCCGATCGTGTCGAGGCCGATGTCGTCGGTCTGCGGGGCGCGTCCGGTGGCGAAGAGGATCTCGTCGGCCTCTATGCGGTCGCCGCTGTCGGTGACGGCGACGACGGTGCCGTTCTCGCGGGTCACCGATGCCACTGACGTGCCCGTGCGCAGGTCTACGCCCGCCTCGGTCAGGGCGTCGGCGACCAGTTCGCCGGCGAAGGGTTCCATGCGGGGCAGCAGGCCCTTGCCGCGGACTAGGAGGGTCACGCGGGAGCCGAGGGCCTGCCAGGCAGTGGCCATTTCTACGGCTACGACTCCGCCACCGACCACGATCAGCCGGCCGGGTGCGGCCTTGGCGCTGGTGGCCTCGCGGCTGGTCCACGGCTTGACGTCGGCGAGGGCGGGCAGGTCGGGGAGGAGGGCGCGGGTGCCGGTGCAGACCGCGACGGCGTGCCGGGCGGTGAGGACGTGCCGTACGCCGTCGGGGCCCGTCACCGTCACCTTGCGGGGGCCGTCGAGGCGGCCGTGGCCTCGGTAGAGGTCGGCGGCGATGCCGTCGAGCCACTGGACCTGGCCGTCGTCCTTCCAGCCCGAGGTCTCGTAGTCGCGGTGGGCGAGGACCGCGGCGGTGTCGAGGGGGCCTTGGACGAGGTGGCCGAGGCCGGGTACGCGGCGGGCGTCGGCGCGGGCGATGACCGGGCGCAGCAGGGCCTTGCTGGGCATGCACGCCCAGTACGAGCACTCGCCGCCGACCAGTTCGCTCTCCACGATCGCGGTGGAGAGACCGGCCGCACGGGTGCGGTCGGCGACGTTCTCCCCCACGGGCCCGGCCCCGAGCACCACGACGTCGTACGCGATGGATTCCGTTTCCGTCATGGGGCCAGTCTGCTGGGTGGTGTGCGCTGTGGCCACACGGGTAGGGGCGCGGAATACGGGACCGGACGACCGTGTTGTCCGGGACGGCTTCGCCCCCCATCGAGGAAGAGGGATTTACGTCATGAGCAGCACCGTGGAGCTCACCAAGGACAACTTCGACCAGACGGTCACGGAGAACGATTTCGTCCTGATCGACTTCTGGGCGTCCTGGTGCGGCCCGTGCCGTCAGTTCGCGCCGGTCTACGAGAAGGCGGCCGACGAGAACCCGGACCTCGTCTTCGGCAAGATCGACACCGAGGCCCAGCCCGAGCTGGCGCAGGCCTTCGGCATCCAGTCGATCCCGACGCTGATGATCGTCCGCGACCGCGTGGCCGTGTTCGCCCAGCCCGGCGCCCTGCCGGAGGCCGCCCTGACGGACGTCATCGGCCAGGCCCGCAAGCTCGACATGGACGAGGTCCGCAAGTCGGTCGCCGAGCAGCAGGCACAGGCCGAGCAGAACGGTCAGTAAGCGCCGAGGGGCTCGCTTCCCCGGTTTTTCAGACCCTCGTTTTTCAGAACGGGTACGACGCCACGTCTCCGCGCACCGTCGTCCAGCGCACGTCGGTGAAGGCCTCCAGGTTGGCCTCACCGCCGAAGCGGGCGCCGGTGCCGGACGCGGCGACCCCGCCGAAGGGCGCCACGGCCTCGTCGTTCACGGTCTGGTCGTTGATGTGGACGATGCCGGTCGGGATGCGTTCCGCCAGGTCCAGGCCGCGGGCGCTGTCGCGCGTGACGATGCCGAGCGACAGCCCGTACGGCCCCGCCGAGGCCAGCGCCGCGGCCTCATCGACGGTGGCGAAGGACCGTACCGGCGCGACCGGGCCGAAGACCTCCTCCGCGTAGGCGGGGGTGTCGTCGTCGACGCCGGCGAGGACGGTCGGCCGGTAGAAGAGATTTTCGTGGGTACCGCCGGCCGCCAGCCTCGCGCCGCTTGCCGTGCTTGCCTCAACCAGTCCGTGCACCTTGGCCAGTTGGGCCGTGTCGATGATCGGGCCGAGGTGGACCTGCGCGCGGTGCGGGTCGCCCACGGCGAGCAAGTCGGCCTTGGCGGCGAGGCGTTCGACGTACTCCTCGTAGAGCGACTCGTGGACGAGATGACGGCCGGTCGTCATGCAGATCTGGCCCTGGTGGAAGAACGAACCCCAGGCCGCCGTCGAGATCACGGCGTCCAGGTCGGCGTCCGCCAGCACGATCAGGGCCGAGTTCCCGCCCAACTCCAGGTGTGCGCGCTTGAGATGACGCCCCGCCGCCTCACCGACCGCGCGTCCGGCGGCGGTTGATCCGGTGAAGGAGATCACGGGCACGTGCGGGTCGGCGACCAGGGCCGCCCCCAACTCGGCCCCTCCCGGCAGGACTTGCAGCAATTCATCCGGCAGGCCCGCCTCCGCGAAGACCGCCGCGAGGGACAGTCCCCCGCAGACCGCGGTGCGCGGGTCCGGCTTGAGGACGACCGCATTGCCGAGTGCGAGCGCCGGGGCGACCGAGCGGATGGAGAGGATCAGCGGGGCGTTGAAGGGCGCGATCACGCCGACGACTCCGACCGGGATGCGTCGGGTGTACGACAGCCGGGGCGCCTCGGTGGGGAGGACCTGGCCGGCGGGGCGGGAGGCGAGGGCGGCGGCCTCGTAGCACTCCTGGGCGGCGACGTGCAGTTCGAAGTCCGCCTTGCCGGGGATCGACCCGGACTCCCGCACGAGCCACTCCCGCAACTCCTCGGCGTGCGCGGCGAACAGGTCACCGGCCCTGCGCAGCACACCGGCCCGGACGAAGTGCGGAACGCGCGCCCACTCGGCCTGCGCGGCACGGGCCGCGTCGACGGCCGGCCGCACGTCCTCGACGGCGGCGAGCGTGACGGTACCGAGCGTGTCGCCGGTGGCGGGCTCGGTGACCGGGTACTCGGGGCCCGAGAGGGGGCGAGGCTGCCAGGTCTTGGAGTCGAGCAGAGTCATGGCGATTCTCCGATCCGTCACCGACGGGACCCACACCGACAGCGCAAGTCCCTTACGTGCACGGCCGGTTCGCGACCGCGCGACGGGATGCGGCAATCCGGCCCAGACGTACACGCCGCGTCCGACGGCCGCCCGCATCCCCGTCTGGTTGAGCGCACAACATCCTAGTCGCGTACGACCGTTTCGCTCCGGGCGCGGTTACTGGGGCCTGGGTGGACGCGGCCGCAGACTCCCGCGCTCCCGGCTGCGCTCCGCCGGACAGGCCCCGGCCCGGGTCGTCTACGGCCGGATCGCCCCGCGCGGTGTCCGGGCCTGGGAGGGCACAGTCACCGCGCTCCCACCCTCGGCTTCGCTTCACCCGCCGTACGGCTGGGTCGCACCGGACGGGGTCATCAACTGCCCCACTACCGGCGTCACTCCCCCGCCGCGCGATCGCGCGCGCCCCACCCCGCTGCGCCGGCAAGACACCACCGCTCTTCTCCGCCGGACAGGCCCCAGCCCGGATCACCCCGGACCCGGTCACTCGCCTCCGGTCAGCTGGACTCGCGGTGCACCAGCGACGCGCCGAGGAGTTCATGTGTGCCCGGAGCCCCGGTGGGGTCGCGTACCGCGTTGTCGACCAGTTCGGCGAGGTCGCGGCCGGAGGGGAGTTGGATGCGGACCGTGCTCAGGCGTGGGCGGAGCAAGCGGCCGATCATGAGGTCGTCGGCGCCGATCACGGCCGTGTCGTCGGGGATGCGGACGCCTTCGTCCTGGAGGGCGCGCATCAGCAGCATCGCGTACTCGTCGTTGTACGTGAACACGGCGTCGAGGTCGAGAGTGCGCCAGCGGGCGGCGAGGCGGGCGGCGCTCTCCTCGCTGTAGGCGAGCGGGAGTTCGGTCGCCGTCGCGTCCGTGTCGAGCAGGGCGCGGCGCACGCCTTCGACTCGGGGGCGGGAGAACGCCTCCAGGCCGGGTTCCTCGGGGACGACCACGCCGATACGGCGCCGGCCGCGGCCGTAGAGGTGCGTGCCCGCTTGGTGGCCGACGGCCTCGTGGTCCAGGAGGAGGGCGTGGGCGCCCTCGACCCGCTCGGGGCCGAGGGTGAGGACGGCCCGGGCGCCGGAGCGCTTGAGGACCGCGACGCCCTCGGGGCCGAGTCCGGCGCCGGGCACCAGGACGGCGACCGGGCGGAGTTCGGCCCAGGCGCGGGCGGCCTCGTCGCCGTGCAGTCCGACGGAGCCGTGCTGGACGACCGTGTAGTCGAGGCGGCCCAGCGCCCACTGCAGTTCGTTGATGAACTGGCTGTAGAGCAGGCCCACCGGGACGGTCGGCGCCGGCATCAGCACCATGCGGCTGTGTCCGGCGCGCAGGCTGCGGGCCGCCGCGTGCGGGACGTACCCGAGTTCCTTGGCGGCCTCGTGGACACGGCGGCGGGTGGGTTCGCTGATCCGTACGGCGCTGGTGTTGTTGAGGACGTAGGAGACGGTCGCGCGTGAGACGCCGGCCAGGCGGGCCACATCGGCACTCGTGGGAACGGAGCGCGGTGCGGGCGACGGGGCTGCGGGCGTTTTCGGTATCTGCACCATGACGTACGGCATCTTGGCAGAAGCCGGGGGCTCGGAGTGCGGCGGGGGAACGGTCGTCACGAGGGCAACATGGTCCGGGATTTTACGAACATGTTCGTCACGAACTTGTTCGGAGCGAACGTGTTCGTTACGGTGGAGGCATGACAGCACGCCCCGACTCCCCCCGCAGCCGCCGCGAACGACCGGCGAAACCCCCCCTGAGCAGGGAGGGCATCGTCGCCGCCGCGGTGGCGGTGCTGCGCGCCGAAGGTCTGCAGAAGGTGACCATGCGGCGCCTGGCCCAGGAGCTCGACACCGGTCCGGCCTCGTTGTACGTGTACGTCCGCAACACCGCGGAGCTGCACGCGGCGGTCCTGGACGAACTGCTCGGCACGATCGGGCCGGCGCCCGCCGAGGGTTCCTGGCGCGAGCGGTTGGAGCAGGTGCTCACGGCGTACACCGGGATGCTCTTCGAGCACCCGAGCCTCGCCCGTTCGGCACTGACCGCCTGGCCCAGCGGCCCGCACTACCTGAACCTGATCGAGACCCTGCTGACCCTGCTCGACGAGGGAGGCGTCCCGCCCGCGCAGGCCGCGTGGGGTGTGGACCTGCTGCTCCAGCAGGCCACGGCAACCGCCGCCGAGCACTCGGCCGGGGGCACCACCCAGGACGACTGGGACGCCCTGACGGACGCGCTGCGCACCGTGTCCGACCGGACCCACCCGCACATCGCCGCGCTCTCCGGCGATCTGCTCTCGGGCGCGCACGAGGCCCGTCTGTCGTGGCGGTTCCAGGCGCTGATCGCCGGTATCGAGCGGACCGCCGTACCCAACTGACCCTGTTTCCCGCCCACTTCACGGAGGCCCGTCATGACCACCCCCCATCACCCGATCGCGATCGTCGGCGGCGGACTCGGCGGGCTCACGCTCGCCCGGGTCCTGCACGTGAACGGCATCGAGGCCGCCGTCCTCGAACTGGACGACTCCCCCGCCGCGCGCACCCAGGGCGGGATGCTCGACATCCACGAGGACTCGGGCCAGCCGGCGCTGCGTGCGGCGGGTCTGTACGACGAGTTCCGTGCGCTGGTCAACCCGGGCGGCGAGGCCACCCGCGTCCTCGACCGGACCGGCACGGTCCTCCTGGACGACCCCGACGACGGCACCGGCGGGCGCCCCGAGGTCGACCGCGGTCAACTGCGCGACCTGCTGCTCGGCTCCCTGCCGGAGAACACCGTCCGCTGGGGCGCGAAGGTCACCGACGCCCGCCCGCTCGACGGCGGCGGCGGCGACGGTCGACACGAGGTGACGCTCTCGGACGGCACCTCGTTCACCACCGATCTGCTGATCGGCGCGGACGGCGCGTGGTCCCGGGTGCGGCCCCTGCTCTCGGACGCGAAGCCCGCGTACGTCGGCATCTCGTTCGTCGAGGTGGACCTGCCGGACGCCGACGTACGGCATCCCGTGAGCGCCGAGGTCGTCGGCAACGGCATGATGATGGCGCTCGGCGCGGGCAAGGGTTTCCTGGCCCACCGCGAGACCGACGGCAGCCTGCACATCTACGTGGCGCTGGCGGTCCCCGAGGACGCGTTCGACGGCGTCGACTTCACGGACACCGAGGCGGCCAAGGCGTACACGCTGGCGCACTTCCCCGACTGGGACAAGAGCCTGCGCGCCCTGCTCGCCGACGCGGCCGGCCCACTGACCCCGCGCCGGATCCACGCCCTGCCGATCGGGCACCGCTGGGACCGGGTCCCCGGAGTCACGCTGCTGGGCGACGCGGCCCACGTCATGTCACCGTTCGCAGGCGTGGGCGCCAACCTGGCCATGCTCGACGGCGCCGAACTGGGCGAAGCGCTGGCCGCACACCCGGGCGACACCGAGACCGCGCTGACCGCCTACGAGGCAAAGCTGTTCCCGCGCAGCGAGGAGTCGGCGGCGGAATCCGCAGCGAACGGAATCCTGATGTTCGGCGAGGACGCGCCACAGGGCATGCTGGACTTCTTCGCGAGCCACGGTGGCTGAGGCGGGCGGGGCGGGTTGAACCGGGCGGGGCGAGTGCCGGGTGCGGCGGACGAGCCGGGCGCAGCCCAACTGGGCGACTCTGCCGGGGGGTTGATCCGAGCACGGTGATTGAGCCGGGCTCGACAGCTGCTCCGGGCACGGCCGTTGAGCCGGGGCAGCCCAACTGGCGCACACGCAGGCGGTTGAGACGGGCAGCACGGTTGAGCCGGGCCTACCAGCCGAACCGGCACGACGGCTGTGCCGAGCAGAGCCCAACTGGCCTCCCCAGCCGGACGGCTGAGGCGAGCACCGTGGTTGCGCCGAGCGCGACAGCCGCTCCTGGCCTGGCCGTTGAGCCGGCCCACCAGCCGAACCGGGCGCGGCGGCCGTGTCGAGCGCAGCTCAACTAACCTACCCAGCAGGATGATTGAGTCGAGCAGCTCGCTTCCGCCGAGCGCGACGGCCGCGCCAGGCACGGCCGTTGAATCGGGCACAGCTCAACCCGCTCACCCACCCACCCGGACAGTTGAGCCGAGCACACTGATTGAGGCGAGCGGACAGCCACTCCGGGCGTGGCCATTGAGCCAGGCGCTGCCCAACTGGTGCACCCGGGCAGGTGGTTGAGCCGGGCGCAGCCCAAACAAGCCGCCCAGCCGGACGGTTGAGCCAGGCTCAGCCCAACTGACCGCCTCAGGAAGTCGTCTGAGCCCCCGTCACCCGGTTGACCAGGTCGATCCAGCCGATCTCCAGGCGCTCCATGGGCATCCCGCACTGCCTCGTCAGATGGTGGATCAGGGCGGGATCCAGATATGCCATGAGCGTGTGGGAGAGGAGCTCGCAATCGGCGTCCGGCGCGATCTGTCGGAGCAGCACCGTGACGTGGGTGCGCAGTGCGCGGAGTGCGGAGTGGGCGAACCGGCGGGTGGGTTCCGGCTGCGCGGCCAGTTGCAGGTCCAGCTGCTCGGCGTGGCGGTACAGCACGGCCACACCGAACGCCCGCAGCCGTTCGACCGGCGGGGCTCCGGGGCCCAGCGGGGGCGGCCCGCCGAGGAAGTCGGCCTGGAGTGTCTGCGCGGAGTGGTCGAGCAGCGCCATCAGCAGGCCGGTGCGGTCGCCGAAGCGGCGGAAGACGGTTCCCTTGCCGACCTGGGCGGCGGTGGCCACCGCCTCCATGGTGACGCCGGCCACCCCGTGCTCGGCGATCAGCCGTGCGGCGGCCTCCAGCAGCTTGGCACGATTCCGGGCCGCGTCGGCGCGCAGGCAGGGCTCGTCGGCGTAGGAGCGGACCTCCAGCAACTGGGGTTCGCTCATGGACTCCTCGGGCTTCGGAAAGGGCGGCAGGGCGCTGGACATGAAGACAGCGTAAAGCACCGGGAACAAAACTGGACCGCGGTCCGCTTAGCCTGGTACAACTTTTAAACGGACCTCGGTCCGGATCGTAACGGCAGTGTTTCAGCCCCCCTTGGAGTCCCCCATGTCTGTTCGTATCCTCGCGCTCGTCGGCAGCCTGCGTGCCGGCTCGCACAACCGCCAGCTCGCCGAGGCCGCCGTGAAGTTCGCGCCCGAGGGCTCCGACATCGAGATCTTCGAGGGTCTCGCCGACATCCCGTTCTACAACGAGGACATCGACGTCGAGGGCAACGTCCCGGCCGCCGCCGCCAAGCTCCGCGAGGCCGCCGGCTCCGCCGACGCGTTCCTCTTCTTCTCCCCCGAGTACAACGGCACCATCCCGGCCGTCCTGAAGAACGCCATCGACTGGCTGTCCCGCCCCTACGGCGCCAGCGGCTTCGGCGGAAAGCCGGTCGTCGTGGTCGGCACCGCGTACGGCCAGTTCGGCGGCGTGTGGGCGCAGGACGAGGCCCGCAAGGCTGTCGGCATCGCCGGCGGCAAGGTCATCGAGGAGATCAAGCTCTCCATCCCGAGCTCCGTGGTCCGCTTCGCCGAGACCCACCCGTCCGAGGACGCCGAGGTCGTGGCCCAGCTGACCGAGGTCCTCGCCCAGCTGAAGGGCCACGCGGGCGAGGCCGTCGCCGCCTGATCGAGGCACACCGCTCGACCATTGCTCGACCGCCGAAAGGGGCCGGAGTCCACAGGAACTCCGGCCCCTTTCATGGCAGTTCATGTCAGTTCATGCGATTTCACGTCAGTCCAGTTCGGCCAGGCGCGGCACCGCCGGGGCCACGAACCGCTCGATCCACTCGGCCGGTTCGCCGGTGCGCGGGCCCAGGATCACCGTGTCGACGCCGAGCTTCGTGAAGCCGCTGATCTCCCGCAGGAACGCGTCGAGGTCGCCCGCGGTGACCGACTCGCCGCCGTGCACGATCGTCTTGCGGATACGGTCGTAGTCGCGCCCCAGGTTGTCGCAGTGACCGCGCAGCACGTCGAGCTTGTGCCGCAGCTCGTCCGGGGTCGACACGATCAGGTTGCAGGCGTCGGCGTACTGCGCGACCAGCCGCAGGGTCTTCTTCTCCCCACCGCCGCCGATCATGATCTCGGGGTGCGGGCTGCTGATCGGCGCCGGGACGCAGAGGGTCTCGGCGAGCTGGTAGTGCCGACCCTCGAAGGGGCCGTTCGTCTCCGGGTCCCACATCTGCAGACAGATCCGCAGCGTCTCCTCCAGCCGCTCGAACCGCTCCGCGACCGGCGGGTAGTGCACGCCGAGACCGTGGTGCTCACGGTCGTACCAGGCCGCCCCGATACCCAGCGTGGCCCGGCCGCCCGACAACACGTCGAGCGTGGTGGCGATCTTCGCGAGGAGCCCCGGATTGCGGTACGTCACTCCGGTCACCAGCGCGCCGAGCCGGACCGTGGAGGTGTTGCCGGCCAGGAAGCCGAGCGTGGTGTAGGCCTCCAGCATGGCGTCCTCGGCACCGCCGTTGAACTCCATCTGGAAGTAGTGGTCCATCACCGAGAGCCAGCTGACGCCCGCCGCCTCGGCCGCGGCCGCCGCCGAGGCCAGCTCGGGCCCGATCGCCGCCGGCCCTCCGGGATGGTTGAACCGGTTGATGTGTACGCCGACCCGCATGCCCGACTCCCTTTCACGGTCCATTCGCAGTGCGCTTCGCGGTCCACCCGGACCTCCCCGTCCCTCGCGACGGTAGGCCTTCGAGCGCTCTCGAAGTCAAGCTCCGCGCCTAGGACTTGAGGGCGTCTTCGGCTTTCGGCGTCCTCGTGGCGCGCAGGCTGGTGAACGTCGTCACCGCGAGCACGAGCACGATGAAACCGAGGGAGAAGGGGATGGAGATCTCCGGGACGTGCACGCCGGACTCGTGCAGGGCGTGCAGCACCAGTTTGACGCCGATGAAGCCGAGGATGATCGACAGGCCGTAGCTGAGGTGGACGAGTTTCTTCAGCAGGCCGCCGATGAGGAAGTACAGCTGGCGCAGGCCCATCAGGGCGAAGGCGTTGGCGGTGAAGACGATGTACGGGTCCTGGGTGAGGCCGTAGATCGCGGGGATGGAGTCGAGCGCGAACAGCACGTCGGTGGAGCCGATGGCGAGCATCACGACCAGCATCGGGGTCATGATGCGCTTGCCGTTCTCCGTGATGAACAGCTTGGTGCCGTGGTAGCGGTCGGCGACTCCGAAGCGGCGCTCGGCGATCTTGAGGAGCTTGTTCTCCTCGTACTCCTCGTTCTCGTGGCCCTTGCGGGCGTCCTGGACGAGCTTCCAGGCGGTCCAGATCAGGAACGCGCCGAAGAGGTAGAACACCCACGAGAACGTCGAGATGATGGCGGCGCCGGCCGCGATGAAGCCGGCGCGCAGCACCAGGGCGACGAGGACGCCGACCATCAACACCCGTTGCTGGTACTGCGAGGGCACCGCGAACTTGCCCATGATCAGGACGAAGACGAAGAGGTTGTCGACGCTCAGCGACTTCTCCGTGATGTACCCGGCGAAGAACTCCCCCGTCGGTCCGCTCCCGCCGTAGACGAGCAGCCCGAGCCCGAACAGGCAGGCCAGGACGACCCAGACCACGGTCCAGATGCCGGCTTCCTTGACGGACACGTCGTGCGGTTTGCGGCCGATGAGGAAGTCGACGCCGACGAGGGCGCACAGGGCGGCGATCGTCACCAGCCAGGCAGTCAGGGAGATGTTCACGGGTGGTGCTCCTGGTGCGAGGGGTGGCGCGAGGGGCGCCACATGGGGTGGTCAGGCGGGGCGGTCCGTGGAGTGGTCAGGTGGGGTGGTCCGTGGGGGTTTGGACATCGTTGTCGGAGTGGACATCGTTGTTGGCCTGGGAGATCCCTTCCACGTCCCGCCGGTGAACAACAGGTCACATCCCGGCAAGGCACCCGCCGGACGGCGGGGAGGTTCCGCCGGACGGCGGTGGGCGCACCGGGGGTGGATACGCGGACCATGGCCGTACGAGCCGCCGCGCCCAGCGTCAGGAGAAGCGCATGACATCCGTCCCGCCCCCGCCCCCGTTCGACCCGGAACTCGTCGCCGCGCTGGAGCTGATCAAGGAGTTCATCTCGCCCGGGATGACGATGGACGACATCGACGAGATTCGCCAGGGCCCGGCGATCACGCAGTCGATGGACATGGACCTCACGCTCGACGGAGCCTTCGCCATCGAGGACAGGGAGGTGGCGGGCCCGGTCGGCGAGCCCGACATCACACTGCTCATCGGCCGTCCGACCGCGCCTGGGACGGCAGGGGCGCTGCCCGTGATCTACCACGTGCACGGCGGCGGGATGGTGCTCGGCGATCGGCGGGTCGGGGTGATCGGGGCGCTGGAGTACGCGCGGGAACTGGACGCGGTGGTGGTGTCGGTGGAGTACCGGCTGGCGCCCGAGCATCCGCATCCGGCGCCGATCGAGGACGTGTACGCCGGTCTGCTGTGGACGGCGGAGCACGCGAAGGAGATCGGCGGCAATCCCGAGCGAATCGTCATCATGGGCGCGAGCGCGGGCGGCGGCCTGTCCGCAGCGCTGGCCCTGCTGACCCGGGACCGAGGCGGCCCGCGCCCCATCGGCCAGTTCCTCCTCTGCCCGATGCTCGACGACCGCAACGACACCCCGTCCGCCCACCAGATGGCCGGCCTCGGCATCTGGGACCGCACGGCCAACGAGACCGGCTGGACGGCTCTCCTCGGCGACCGCCGCGGCACCCCCGACGTCTCCCCGTACGCCGCCCCGGCGAGGGCGGAAGACCTCACGGGCCTGCCCCCGGCCTTCTTGGACGTCGGCTCGGCGGAAACCTTCCGCGACGAGGTCGTCACCTACGCGTCCCGCCTCTGGCAGGCAGGCGGCATCGCCGAACTCCACGTCTGGCCGGGCGGCTTCCACGGCTTCGACGGCTTCGCTCCGCAGGCAGCGGTTTCACAGGCGGCGCGGGCTGCGCATGTGGGGTGGCTGCGGAGGTTGTTCGCTACGGCGTGAGGGGGGTTCCGGGGGGTGGGGGCGTGGGAGTCGGGGGTCGTGGGGGTACGGCGGCGGTGACATCGGTGTGCTGCGGTGCTTCCAGCCTGGCCGGACGCCCTCGCTGACCTCGTCGGCTTCGCTTCGCGGGGGGAGGCGGGCTGCGCGTGTGAGCCAGCCGGGGCGTGAGTGTCGCGGGGGTACGGCCGCGGTGACACCGGCGTGCCGCAACACCCCGACCTTGGCCGAGCGGCTTCCCCTACTTCGACAGCTTCCCCTCCGCAGGCGGCGGTGTCACAAGCAGCCCGGGCTGCGCATCGGAACCGGCAGCGACCTGAGCGCCGCGAGGGTACGGCCGCAGTGACACCGGCGTTCCACGCGCGAGCGGGCACGCCGTGCACGCTCCTCGGTCGCCGGAGCTATTCGTTCGCGGTACTCGTCGCGTCCCGTCACTCCTCTCCGCCCGTTCCATGGCGCACCATGGGCTTATGAAAGAGCTGGCCGGGCGGCTGACCGCGCTGGATCCGGACGCCGGGGCCGCCGTGCGGGTCATCGGGTACTTCGATCGGCTTGCCGAGTCGCGGGCCGGGCTTGAGGCGCTGGTGCGCGGGGCGGCGGTGCTGGCCGGGTGTGCCGCGCGGCTGGTCGATGTCGAGCGGCGGGTTCGGGTGCGGGTCGAGGCGGACGGTACGCGCCGGGACAGCGCGGAACCGCCCGATCCCGCCTGGCCGTCCGCCTCGCTGACGCCGGGCGGGGAATCCGCGCTCTGGCTGGAGCGGGCGGCGGACGCGGCACCCAGCGTCGTCGACGCGATGATCCTGGAGCGGGCCGCCGGTGCCGTACGGCTCGTGCTCGATCGCACCCGGGGTCGGGTTCCCGCCGACGACCCGGAGTTGGTCGAGACCCTGCTCGACGCCACCGCTCCCGAGGCGGCCCGGCTGCACGCGGCCCGCCGCCTCGGCCTCGACCCGGCCGACCCGGCGACCAGGGCCAGGGCCGTCGCCCCGCTCGACGGACGGCCCCGGGTCGTCGCCGCACCCCGGGACACCGGTACGTCCGGCACGCGGCCCGCGCCCTTCGCCCCGCATCCGGACGGTGATCCCCACGCACACCTGGAAGGATCCGGCGTCCAACTCCCGCACACAGATGCCGAGTTGCCCGCCGGCCGACTCGGTATCGGCCCCGCCGTCCCCGTACTGGACCTGCCCCGTTCCTGGGCCGCCGCCCGCACCGCCCTCCGCTTCACCTCCGACGGAACCCCGCAGGACCCCGGCCAACGCGTCGTCCACGCCGACGAACTCGGCGGTATCGCCCTCCTCGCCGAACTGGTCGAACCCGGCGCCGAACCCCCGCCCGACGTACACGACTTGGAAGCGGCGGCGGCCAACGCGCCCTGGCTGCTGGCCACACTGAACGCCGTCGCCACCACCACGAGCCTGCGCGCGGCGGCCGCCGAGATCAACGTCCACCACTCCACGCTCCAGGACCGGTTGACCCACGCGGAGTCCCTCCTGGGCTGGCCGGTACGCACGCCTCAGGGGCGACTACGACTCCAACTGGCGCTGACGATGCGGCACTTGGCGCGGCCGTAGCGGTCAGGGGTGCGGGGCGGGGACGTAGCGGTCAGAGGCGCGGGGCGCAGCCGGGTTCCCACTCTCCGCCACCTTGCCGCGCCCGCCCCGCGCTTCTGACCGCCGTCCCCGGTCCGCGCCCGCCCTCGCCGACCCCACAGTCCCCGCACCCCCGCCCCGGATGATGTGGATCTCATGTCCCACACCTGTGGACCGTATCCCCCCGCACTGACAACAAACGGGCAGACAACGGGACTTGGCCATCTCCGCGCCACGCGGAATTCCTGATTCGGTGCGGCTGAAGGGGAGTCATAGCAAGCGCTTGTCGCTACATTTTGACATGAGCGCCGCAACACTCTCCCCCTCTGTCACTCCGCAGGAGGCACTTCCCCATGCGCAGACTTCTCGCCTGTCTGGCGGCCGCAGCCGCGGCCCTGGGCGGGATCACGGTGGCCGCCGCGACCCCGGCCGCCGCCGCAACGTCGGGCAGCTTCAGCGTGCTCACCTACAACGTCGCCGGGCTCCCGGAGTCGTTGTCCAGCGCCTCGACGCCGCGGGACACGAGCACCACCGCGATTGGCACGCGCATCGCCCCGTACGACATCGTGAACGTGCAGGAGGACTTCAACTACCACGCCTACCTGTACTCCACCGACACCCACCCCTACCGCACCGCGACCAGCGGTGGCGCCGGTATCGGCAGCGGGCTCAACACCGTCTCCAACTACGCCTGGGACGGCGACGACTTCGAGCGCGTCCACTGGAACTCCTGCCAGATCGACTCGGGCGACTGCCTGACGCCGAAGGGCTTCACCTTCATGCGGGAGCGGCTGTCCGAGGGGGTGTACGTCGACTTCTACAACCTGCACACCAACGCGGGTACGAACGACGGCGACGAGGCCTCCCGCGCGGACAACCTCAGCCAGCTGACCTCGTTCATCAGCACCCACTCCGCGGGCAACGCGGTCGTCGTCATGGGTGACACCAACACCCGCTACACCCGCTCCGCCGACACCATCGCGGAGTTCGGCGCGGCCAACGGACTCACCGACGCCTGGGTCAAGTTGATCCGCGGCGGCGTCGCGCCGGTCAAGGGCAGCGACGCGCTGGTGTGCGACCAGACCGGGGCCACCGTGCCCAACACCTGCGAGGTCGTGGACAAGGTCCTCTACCGCAGCAGCAAGCTGGTCACGCTGAACGCGACCTCGTACAACAACGAGCACGCGAAGTTCCTGACCTCGGACGGGCTGATGCTCTCCGACCACGACCCGATCACGGTCGGCTTCACCTGGTCGCAGAACGCGGACTTCCAGCTCAGCGACCAGTTCGGCGGCCCGCACGGCGACTACTACCAGGACATCGACAGCGTCCCGGCGGCCGCCCGCGCCACCGCGATCTCGCTGCGCTCCGGCTCGCGCGTCGACCAGGTCGGCGTCACCCTCGCCAACGGCACCACGCTCACCCACGGCGGCACGGGCGGCACCGCGTCCTCGCTGACCCTGGGCAGCGGCGAGTACGTGACGTCGGCGTACCTGTGCGAGGGCAAGTACAACGACACCACGCGGATCTTCTACGCCAAGTTCACCACCAACCTGGGCAACACCCTGGCCGGTGGTACCACCACCTCGGACTGCGTGACCCGCACCGCCCCCTCCGGCTGGCAGATCGCCGGCTTCCACGGGCGCTCCGGCGACGAGGTCGACAAGGTCGGCTTCATCTACACCAAGCGCTGACCCGCAGCACTGACACGCCGCCGAAACGGCAAGCACCGTACGGCAGTTGAGCGCCGGGTCGTCCGCCACCGCGGGTGACCCGGCGCAGTGCGTTCCGCCCCCGCTACGCGAATGCCGGAGGCACCAGTCGCCCGCGCGAGATCAGCGAGGTGGCCTGCTTCAGGCGGTGGACGTGGATGCTCACGGCGTAGCCGTCGATGCCCGGGACTGCGGCGACCTTGGTGGTCAGGTAGCGGTACAGGTGTTCCGTGTCGCGGCAGATGACGACGACCATGACGTTGGAGTCGCCGCTGATGGCGGCGGCGAAGGCGACCTCGTCGTGGTCCGCGAGTTCCTCGCCGACGCGTTCGAGACGAGCCGGGGCGACACGCAGCCACAGGGTGGCGTTGAGCGCGAACCCGAGCCGCGCGGAGAGCAGTTCGACGTCGTAGGCGAGAGCCCCCGAACTCTCCAGGGCATCCAGGCGGCGGGCCACGCGGGCGGTGGACCAGCCGGTGACGTCGGCGAGTTGGGTGTGGGTGGCACGGCCGTCCTCCGCGAGGGCGTCGAGCAGCGGGGTGTCCTCGTCGGTGAGGCGTACGGGTGGCCCGGTGAGGAAGTCGGGCTGTTCGCCTACGAGTTGACGGACCTGATCAGGCGTCAGATGGCCGCCGTAGCCCGTCCAGTCGCTCACTCCCGACGTGCCGAACGGATGGATGAGCAGGTCGATGCTGACGTCGAGGACCGAGGCGGACTGGGGCAGTTGACGCAGCAGGACGTCGTCGCGCGTCACGTGCACCGGTGCGCTGATGATGCAGATGATCTCCGAACCGCCGGACGCGAGGCCCGCGTAGGCGATGTCGGGCCGGCGGGCGAGCGCGTCGGCGAGCGGGCCGACCCGGTCGGGGCGGCAGCGGATGCGGGCCACCCAGCGGGCATCGCCCTGGACGGCGGGGTCGACGAGGCCGACCACCCGCATCACCCCGGCGCGGCGCAGAGCGTGGAAGCGGCGGGCTGCGGTCTGCTCCGAGACCCCGGCGACCTCGCCGATCACCCGGAACGAGGCGCGCGGCGCGCACTGCAGCGCGCGGAGGATTTTCCCGTCGACTTCGTCTGTCATGAGGGAAGTGTGACATCAGTAGGGCTCTGGATAGAGGTTTTGGTCCGCTTCTCGGTCGTACGTTGGTGATCGGCCCGGGCGGAGCCGATCCTGGGGCGCGTGCCTGTTCGAGTTCGAGGGCACCGCATTCCGGAAGTTCCAGAAGGAGAGTTCCCCGTGAACGTCACGACCCCGGCGAGCGGGCGGCCCGACCGGCGGGCGGCCACCCTCGTCATGGCCTGCCTCGGCGTCTTCGTCGCCTACTTGCCGGTGACCACGGTCGCCGTGAGCCTGCCCGCCATCCAGTCGGCGCTGAACGCGTCGACCGCCCAACTGTCCTGGGTCCAGGACGCGTTCGTCCTGCCCATGGCCGCGTTCATCCTCACCGCCGGTGTCTTCGGCGATGTGCACGGCCGCAAGAAGGTGTTCCTGGCGGGCTTGCTGTTCTCCGCCGTCGGGGCCGCCGTGGCGCTGTCCGCGCAGTCGGTGCACGTGCTGTGGATCGGCCAGGCGTTCGCCGGTCTCGGCGCGGCGACCCTGCTGCCCACCACGCTGGCGCTGATCAGCCACGCGGTGCCCGACCACCGGGAGCGCGGCAAGTTCATCGGCCTGTGGGCGACCGCCCTCATGGGCGCACTCGCCATCGGCCCGCTGATCGCCGGCGTCATCCTCGACCACGCCGCCTGGCGCTGGATCTACCTCGTCTCGGTCCCCGTCCCGCTGATCGCGCTGGGCGTCGCGGCCCGCGTGCTCCCCGACTCCCGCGCCCCGCACGGCCGCAAGCTCGACTGGCCGGGCCAGCTCACCGCGACCCTCGCCATCACCGCGCTCGTCTACGGCGTGATCGAGGGCGGCGCGGGTTCCTTCACGGACGTCAAGGTCATGGTCGCCCTGTTCATGGCGGTGGTCGGCGGGGTCGCGTTCGTGCTCGTCGAGAGGCGCAGCGACAGCCCGATGCTGGACCTGACGCTGTTCCGCAGCCCCGCGTTCACCGCCACCACGCTGGTCGCGATGATCACCTTCCTGGCGCTGATCGGCTTCTTCTTCCTGCTCAGCCTGTACTTCGGTCTGGTGCAGCAGCTCGACACGCTCCAGGCGGCCTGGCGGCTGCTCATGGTCACCGCGGCGGCGATCGCGGTCGGCCAGCCGGTCGGGCGGCTCATGCACCGGGTCGCGCCGCGCGTCCTGATCACCGGGGGTCTGCTGGTCATCTCCGGCGCGCTGTTCTCGCTCACCGGCGTCGACACCGGCACCTCGTTCGCGTCGATCGCCTGGCGGCTGGCGCTGCTGGGCCTGGGCATCGGCACGGTCCTCACGCCGATGACCGCGACCGCCGTGGCCTCGGTGCCGTATCAGCAGGCGGGGATGGCGGCGGCCGGCAACAACGCGTTCCGCCAGGTCGGCGGCGCGCTCGGCCCGGCCGTCCTGGGCGCCCTGCTCTCCACCAAGGCGCTCGACACGCTGCCCGGCCACCTCACCGACGCGGGCGTGACCGGCGCGACCCAGCGGAGCATCGTCTCGACCGCCGACTCGGCCGGTCTCGGCGCCGTCGCCCACATGAACCTCGGCGCGGACACCGGCCGCGCCCTGGGCGCCCTGAGCGACTCCTTCCTCGACGGCATGCGACTGTGCCTGGTGGTCGCGGGCTCGCTGACGCTCCTCGCCGCCCTGGTGTGCGTGCTGCTGCTCCGCCGGCCGCAGCAGTCCTCTTCGTCCACGGCGGCTCCGGTGGCCGGCGGGAACACCGCCACGTCCGGCGCCACCGCGGGGACACCAACGGCGGCCGTGGCAGCGGGAGTTGACCCGGCGCCGAACCGCTGAGGCACGAAGTACCCATGGGCGTGGGGCCCCGGGCCCCCCGCCCGGGGGCCCCCCCCCCCCCCACCCACACACACCCCCCCCCCCCCCGGCCCCTCGGGTGCGGCGGGGGGGGGGGGGTGGCGCGGGGGGTGTCGGGATTGAGGCGGGTG
>NZ_JBITHH010000003.1:337671-753757 GCF_044457795.1 Streptomyces sp. NPDC050528 | reverse complement strand
CAAACCCAACCAACTCACCCCCCCCCCCCCCGCGCCGGCGGTGCCCGCGGCGTGTCGATCGCTCCCCCCCGCCGGGCGGGCCCCCCCCCCCCCGCGGCGCCCCCCCCCCCACCTCTGCGACCAACACCCCCTTGAAGCACGAACACATGGAACGATCGAGACACGCATGTCAAGCAGATACGGCGAAAATCGCTCCACCGGGTGAACTCCGCCTGGCAGGAATCTTTTTGTCATGCAAGAGGCCTCAATGGGGCATATGCTGGCTGCCTGTTTGCCGCCCCAGCCCCTGGTGGCGAAAACGCACCCAGGCCCCGGAACATCGGGCAGCCGGGCTCACCGGGGGAAACGCCGTGCAACAAGGCAACAGCGCATGGCCCATTGGATACATCTGCACCCAACAGGTCGGCGGAGTCACCGTCATCGAGTTCCACGGCGAGATCGACATCGCCGCCGCCCAGCAGATCCTGCCCGACCTGGAAGTCGCGACAGCCGCTCCCGGGCAAACCGTGGTGATCGATCTGACTCCGACCGAGTTCTTCGACGCCTATGGGCTGCGACTGCTGTGCCGTGCCGAGCGGCGTGTCAGGGAGCGGGGCGGATGGCTGTTACTGGTCTGCCCCCATCAGATGATCCTGAGGGTCCTGCACGCCGGACGTCTCATCGGCCGGTTCACTCCACTCGCCACGAGGGAGGAAGCCCTGACGCTCGCCGACTCGGAGGCAGCGGGTTGATGAACGGTGCGGACGGGACAGCCTGAACAGGGTCAGGCCCGCCGGAACGGGTGGGACCCGGTCAGTCCGGTACGTCCAGGCACTGTACGGCCAGGTACCTGAGCCGGGTCTCCTTGGCGTCCAATTGCCTTCCCTCTGTGTTCCAGTGCCGCCGGGCCCCGGATCGCCAGCGGGCCGGCTCACGCCGCCGCCAGTCCTCGCGGGACAGCGCGGTACACACGTCCTCGACCACCAGCATCATCACGTTCGGCAACCAGAGCACGGCCCCGACGCCGACGGTGCGTTGCGCGCACGGCAGGGTGACAACGGTCGTGGGGCGCCGGCGCGACCGACGCCAGGGAACCGTGCTCACGGCGACCACCTCCCGGGGGTCCTCTTCACGGCCCGTGCGGTAGCCGTGCTCCCGCACGACCGGGGCGTGGGGTCATCGTGCGCGCTCGGCGGATGCGGCACCAGACCGGCCCCCGATAGCGGCTAATGGACCCCTGTCGCTCACGGTCGAACGGTAGGCGCCACGGGTTGATATTGAGGCGGGCTGATCCGGCCGGTACCGGCCGGATCGTGTACTGCCGCGGTTGCTGGGCCGGGTATAGGGACCTGGCAGGGCCTTTGAGCGTTTTACCGGCTGTGTCGGTGGAAGGTTGCGGGTCCGTACTTTCCGGCCCCTTGTCCCCGGGCCGCAGTGAGTGTCTGACCACTGTGAGCGGGCTGGAGCCGCATTGCCGACAACGCTGCTCCAGCCCTCTGTCCTCCCAGCCCTTTTTCGAGACCGGGGTGTATCCCGCACGCCCCGGGCGGGTGGTGAGGGCGGCCGGTGCGAGGGCGGCGCAGGGAGGGGCACTCGGCGCCGTCCTCGCGCTCCCGGCCGTCGCCCGCGCTCTCCCGCATACGGCGGCGGCCGGGCACCATTCCACCACCAGTGTCCCGGGCCGGAGCACGTCTTGGCGGTTGCTGCCGGCGAGGAACAACGACACCGGGCGGCGGGGGCACCGCCCCGGAGGCAGGCTCAGGTGATGGAACCGACTGCCGGTCCCTCCTCAGCCAAGGCGCAGCGCTCCGCACCGTTCCGCCGGTCTGGTTCCCGCTGGCGTCCTGCGAAGCCGTCTCAGGCGGATTCGTAGGACGCCTGGTGGCGCTACTCGCGTCCCGCTTCCACCCGCCGGGGCCCGTCTCACCTGGAGGATGTGCACGATGGATCAGCAGCTCCTTTCCAAAACGTTCGTCGAACTCGCCGACAACGTCGTCGCCGACTTCGACCTGAGCGACTTGCTGGGCCTGCTCACCGACCGCTGCGTGGACATGCTCGACGTCGGCGCGGCCAGCGTGCTCATCGCTGACCGCGACGGCGAACTCTGTGTGATGGCCGCCTTCGACGAACAAGTACGCCTGCTGGAAGTCTTCCAGCTCCAGAACGACGAAGGCCCCAGCCTGGAGTGCTATCGCCACGGCACCCCGGTGACCGTCCCCGATCTGGCCACCGCGGCGGACCGGTGGCCGCGCTTCGTCGCGCAGGCCCGGCGCAGTGGGTTCGCGGCCGTCCAGGCGCATCCGATGCGCCTGCGGAACGAGATCGTCGGTGCCCTCAACGAGCAACTCCAGGTGGCGCTGAACAGCCGCGTACTGATCGAACAGGCCAAGGGCAAACTCGCAGAACGCCGGGGCGTCGACATGGAAACAGCCTTCACCGCGCTCCGCCGCTACGCCCGCGCCCACAACCGCAGCCTGTCCGAACTCGCCCGCGATGCCCGCACCCGCCCCGGCAACACACTGACCAGAGCAGACGCTGGAACTGCAACTGCCGTGTGGACAGTCCACTGCACGCCAGTCAGCGGTGGTCGCGGTCGGAGGCGAAGGGGGCGTCGATATCGGGAATCCAGAAGCAGATCTCCAGGGTCTTCAGCCATGGGTAGTGCCGTGTCATCCGCTCTCTCCATATGGTGCCGACGACGGCCGTCGACAGGAGCAGGGCGCAGCAGGCGGCCGGCAGCCGGTGGGGGCCGACGGCGAATTCGACCAGCGCGGCGATTGTTGCCATGGTCAGCGAGAGCGCGAGGTTGCGTTGCATCAGCCCCACCGCCTCCATTCGGGTGACCTCGCTGGCGACCGATTTGTTGTGCAGTTCGGCGGCGGCCAGCAACACGTTGGGGTCTGCGGACACGAAGGGGCGGTCACGGGCGTCGGGAACGCCGGCAAGGAAAATACGCCGTGCGTCGTCGGGAGTTTGGTGCCGGCGGGGCATGATCGTGTCGAGGACGGCGCTCAGGGGGGTGGTGACACTGCCCAGCACGTAGCTGCTCACCACGGCGCCGACCACCAGCAACGCCGACGGCGCCGTAGCCAGGGCACCGATGTCGACCACGTGCAGGCGGCCCAGGGCGTACAGGAGGACCGCAAGCTGTACCCCTCCGGGGATCGCGATGCCAAACAGTTCGAAGAGGCCGACGGCAAAGGTCACGGACATCCTCCTGATGTTTGGGGTGGCACCGTCGTCCACCGCGGGCACCGAACGTTTGATTTACAGCCGCCCGAGTGTGGCACGTGCCCGGAGCCACGATGCGCAGCCCACCGCACGAGACCGGCCTGCCCTCAGCCCCGCACAACCAGCCACCACACCACGAGTTCACCCTCGGTAGCGGCAACGCGCTACAGGTCTCGATCTACAGCTGCCGTGTCTGAGGAGACCTGCTGAACTCCGAGGTCCCGCTCTGATGGGCGGGGCCTTACCCGTGCCACTGCGGTGGGTGGGCGCAACCCTCCCTGGCTGGTGCGAGTCGAACCTCCCAGGGAGGCGATGGTGGACAAGACCTGGGAAGCCGGGCGACGGGTGTGGGGGCTGGCGGCCTTGGCGCTGCTCCTCGTCCTCGGCGGAGCTGCCGTGCTCGCGGTGCCCTACCGCCACAGCCTCTCCACCGCGCGAGCCTACGAGGCCCCACCAAAAACCCGGGCCATCCCTGCCGTGGTCAGGAAGCTGGAGAACTACTCCACCGGTCGTGGCGGCACCTACTGGGTGGAGGTCGCGGGTCCCCCGTCGGTATCCGGCAGGATCACCCTCGCCGACTCCGGCCCCGTGCTGTCGAGGCTGCGGAAGGGCGACCACATCGGGGTAGTCGTCTGGCACGGCCACCGCACCGACATCACCTTCGACGGGCGCGTTCAGCAGACAGTCGAGGCGCCGACGATGATTCCGGGTCTCTATTTGGCCGCCGGCCTGAGCATGCCGGCCGCCGGGGTGCTCGCGCTGTACACCGCCGTCTGGCTGCGCCGTGGCACGCATGAGCCGGCCCGGCGCCGCCCCGCGGATGGGTTCCCGCTCGCCGGCAGGATGATCGCCGGAGCCTGCGTGGTCACCGTCGTCTCCGGCATCGCCACTTCCGGCGCACACGAGAGCGACCCGCTCGCATTAGTCGTCATCTGGCTGGCCTTCGCCCTCATCGGCCTCGCCGTGTGGGCGGTGAAGGACCGGATCCGGAACCGACGGCCCAGCTGATGACCCCAGCGCAAGTCAATCCCCGGGGCCACTTGAAGACGTCCGCTCAGCACCAACCGAATCACCCGCCTGAGGTTGGAAATGGCTCACCGATCTCGATGCCCAGCTGACTCAAGACCCAATATTTCTGGATCTCCCATCGGGGGTAAAGAGATTGGACGTTACGGAAATCGGGGGGGATGTTGTGTTGGAACTGGTGGTAATAGTCAAGTGGGTGCTTCCTCTGGCGGCCTCGCATGGACACTTTGGCCCTCTCGTCACAAAGGCGATCATCGCCGAAGCGTCACCGGCTGTGCGGCACGCCTGGGATGGCTACGCCTTCGTGGATCATCCTGTTCGCGCGGCGGCCGAGAGGGGGATCGTGGCGCTGTCAGCCGGTGCTTCTGCCCCACTGGCGCGTGACCGGGGCACACGTCGCGCCGGTCGCTCTCGACAACTGCCGGATCAGCGGTTGCGGACCAGTTCTGCTCGGCACGAAGCGGCGGAGAGGGAACGCATCGACCGGGTGGAGCGTGAGAGGGCTCGGCAGGAAGCACGGGTGGAGCGCATGAGGGTTCGGCGAGAGACGCAGGAGGACCGTGCCCGGCGGCATCGCGCAGTACGCGCATCCGCAAGGGGATCGGCATGCTCAGGAAACACTGCGCAGCCGCCAAGAGGGACGGGGCCAAGGGAAGCAGCGGGGGCCTTCAACGAGGCCGTACAGCGACTGGGTTTGAGGGAATCGGGCTCAGCCGCGGGGAGTTCATCTCTCAAATTCCGGCGACATGTATTCAAGGGTTCGGTCTGCGGAGCATCAGGCCCGTCTTCAAGGTGACGAGCGAGGTCGAGTGGGGTTCGCCCTGGTCGCGGCTGTCCAGCGGGGACCGCATCGCCGTCGTCTCCGCCGTGATCGCGGGCCTCACCCTCGTTGCCTCGGCGGCGAGGCTGATCTGACACCTCATCACCCAGTCGGCCCCCCCGGCGAGTTGAGCCGACTTCCCGGGCAGTCCGTCCACTCGCTCCTCCGCCATCCGCGGGCGCCCGTCCATGAGCCCGTTTCCCCGCGTTCGGTATTCAGCATTCAGCATTCGGTGGCAGACAGGTCTCCTGGCCCCACAGGTGCGGGGCCGGTCAGCCCCTCGACGGGACCAACGGGACCTGGGGCCAAGGTTGTTCGTGGGAGAGGCTGCTGGTGGAGGCGGTACCGATCCCCCGCGGTGCCGCCTCCGTTCTGCGCCGCCGGCCGCGCGGCTTCACCTCTCGACGCTGGAGGCACACCGCCCATGACCCGCCACGACGACCGCACCGCGACCGCTCTCCCCGCCGAGGCGCCGTCGAGCACCGCCATCGCCGTGGACCGGCTGGTGACGAACGGGCTCAAGGCACTGGCCGACTACGAGGCCCTCGACCAGGAGCAGGTGCAGTGCGGCGTTGGCCACTAGCGAGCCTCTCCGACCCGATCCCGCACGCCGTGAGTGGCGACCGCGATCAGCACACCAAGGACGCTCCAGAGCACCACGCGTCTGGTGACCACGGCACCAAGGGCCGCCTGAGCTATGGAGGACGCCGCCTGCACCACCACGACCGCTACCACCACGCACGCCGACTCCCACCGGCGGTGGAACAGCACCGACCAGATCAGCGGGACCGACAGCACAAGCCCCACACCAGAGGCCACGCCCGATGCCAGGATCAGTTCCAGGACGGCACCTGCGTAGAGCAGCGGGACCAGAACCGAGCAGGAGTGAGGCGTTCGCACAGAACATCGTGATCCGAGCCATGCGTACCTGGTCTCCTCCATGTGACGATGGGGCCCTGCGATACGAGACGCAGGGGGGAGCGGACATCGATGGCGGAGTTGGTGCGCATTCCGTTGGAAAACGGGGAGTTCCTGATCGCGGAGGTGGACCGCGTCGACATCCCGGAGGAGTCCGTCGTTCTGGCGTCTCCCGAGCCGGGGCGGTCGCTCGCCCAGGCGTCGCGAACCCTTGAGTCGAGCCTGCTTGGTCTTCGGCCCGCCCTGGCCGGTCTGGCGGAGACGCTCCAAGCGCTCACGCCGGAGACGGCGTCCATCGAGTTCGGCGTCAAATTGGGAGGCGAAACAGGAGTAATCATCGCCAAGGGAACCGCAGAGGTGCACTTCACAGTGCACCTCCAGTGGACGCCCAAGACGTCGCCCGCCGAGCCCGCTGGCCCGTGACGGAGGCTTCCGGTGCCGCCGTTGTCCGGTTTCGCGCTCCGGGCGGCGCAATCATCGGGCACGGTGTCCTCGTGGACGACGAGCATGTCGTCACCTGTGCCCATGTCGTCAACGCGGCCCTCGGCCGACAGCTGCGCAGCACCGACGACGCCAGGGGAGAGATCCTGCGACTGGAGTTCCCCCTACTCGCGCAGCTCACCGCGCTCGCGCCGGAACGCAGGGCCAGGGTCGACGCCTGGCAGGCGCCCGGGACCGGGACCGCTTTCGACGGCCTGGACGTGGCGGGGCTGACGCTTGTGGGGGAATCCAGGCCGATCGGCGCGATCCCCGTCCCCTTGGCGCAGGAGGCCCGTACGGAGGGCGATGTCCTGCTGTTCGGTCCGGTCGAGGGCCGGCCCGGCGGTTGGGTGCCGGCCCAACTTCGTCCCCTCGTCAAGCAGTACCGGCAGCAGATCGACCAGCGGGCCCAGGGCGCCCATGTGGCCCAGCCCCGCTACAGCGGCACCCCGGTCCTGGACCCGAAAGCGGAGCGGGTACTGGGCATCCTGGTGGCCACCGCGGTCGCCCGGCAGGACACGGACGTATATGCGATACCTGTAGCGGACCTAGTGGCGGCGTGGCCAGCAGCTTTCGCCCCACTGCCCGCCTCCCCGTACAAGGGTCTGGAGGCGTTCGGCCAGGACGACGCACCCCTCTTCTTCGGCCGGGACGCGATGACCGACGATCTCGTCGCGGCCGTAGACAGCAGTGGGCTCGTGCCGGTGGTCGGCGCATCGGGCGCCGGGAAATCATCGCTGGTACGGGCCGGTCTGATGCCCCGTCTGGCCGCAGGACGGACCGACTGGCGCTTCGCCTTGGTCCGGCCCCGCCCGCACCTGGCGCACGCCCTGGCTGCCGGTTTCGCCCAGGCCACGGGAGCTCCCCGCTCGGTGCCTGTGTCCGAGCTGGAGGCATGGCAGTCCCGCATCGCCTCGCTCGGCCTGGCCGCAGCAGGCGACCTGGTGCTGGCATCCACCGGTGCCGAGCGGCTCCTGCTCGTCGTCGACCAGTTCGAGGAGGCTGCCGACGGCTCGCCCGCCACGGACGAGATGCTCGACCAACTCGCCGAGCTGGCCGGGCGCGAGCGGTCTGCCACGGTGGCGGTCCTGACACTCAGGGACGACGCCTTCGGCGGACTCTTCGTCCGTCCGGGCCGGTTCGGGGAGGCACTGCGCCGGACCGCCGTTGCTCTGCTCGGCATGTCGGCCGACGAGCTGAGCGAGGCGATTCTGCGACCCGCCAGGCTTCGCGGTCTGACCGTTCACGACCATCTCGTGCGCAAGCTGGCCACGCTCGTCCAGGGACGGCCCGGAGCACTGCCCCTGCTCGAATTCACCCTGGACCGGATGTGGGCGACCCTTCAGCGCGGGCAGGACACCCTGTCCTTCGAGGCGTACGCGGAGATCGGCGAACTCCACGGCGCCCTGGCCGAGTACGCCGACGGCGTCCTGGCGGCGCTCACGCCCGAGGAACGCTCACTCGTCCGGCGGCTGTTCCTCAACCATCTGATCGCGCCGGACCAACCAGATGTCCGCCGCGTGGCCACGCGCACGGAACTACGGCCGGCCGAGTGGGCCATAGCGGTCCGACTGGCCAACGAGCGGTTGTTGACGACAAGCAGCGGCGACACGGGCGAGGAAACCGTCGAGGTGGTGCACGAGGCCCTGCTGCGGGCCTGGGGCACGCTCGCATCCTGGCTCAAGGAGGAGGAACCGTTCCGCAACTGGCGGCGCATGCTCGCCTACGCCATGCGCCGCCACGACGCCGGCGAGGAATCAGCAGCCGTGCTGACCGGGCCGCTGCTTGCCGATGCCGAACGCTGGCTGGAGGAGCGACCGTCCGACATCACCGTCGACGAACGGCGCTTCGTCAATGCCAACCGCGAGCACCAGGACCGCGAGGAACACAGATACCGCACCCTGTTCGAAGAATCCCTGGCCCGCGCCCTCACCCAGGCCGCGCAGCGGGCCGACACCGCCGACACCGCCCTCCTGCTCGCCGTGGAGGCGCTTGAGCGCTCGGCCGAACCGGCCGCGGACCTGCTCGTGCGCTCGTGCCTGCGCCGCATGGGCGCGAGCGAACAAGAGGAGGTGCCGGAGAGCGAATACGAGAACGATCTGCGCCGGATGGCCGATCGCATCCGGCTGCGGGAATGGGCGGTGGGACCGCCTGGACGATGGACGACTGCTCCCGGGTCCGCGCGTCACTGGGTGTTGGGGGACGAGGGCATCAGTGTGCTCATCGACGAGCGTGGCGACGTTCGGGTCCATTGGGGTGCCTCGGACGGCGACGCCGTCGTCCCGCTCACCGACCCGGCAGTAATCGCGGCCTGCACAAGCACCGCTACGGCACTGTGCCTCGGCACCGAGGCAGGTGAGCTGCACCTGTACCAGATCACCGACTCCGTGAAAGAGATGTGGCAGCTCTCCCTGCCCTGCGCAGCAACGTGCGTGGCCGTCGACAGTCAGGCCAGCAAGATCGCCGTGAGCTGCGACGACGGAATCACGCGGGTCCTCTCGGCACAGGCGGAGGGCGAGGAGATCCTGGCGCTGCCCTCACCGGGATTCGTCGAGGACCTCGACTTCGGACCGGACGGCCTGGCTCTCGCGGTGCAGACCGCCGGGAGCCACATCGCCGTCTGGGATCTCACCTCGGGTGAACGCCGTTGCGACACCGACGCCCTGATGGGACACGTCGTCTTCAGCGCAGATGGCGAATATCTGCTGTCGAACGGCCCGCGTACGAAGGATTCGGGCACGGTGGTCCGCTTGCCGCTCCACCCCGGACGACTCGCCGCTCTGGCCCGTCAGGCGGCAGGCCGGGTCCTCTCCGACGACGAGTGGCAACGCCATGTCGGAATGCGACCGCTCACGCAGGGCGCTGCAACACTTTCAGACTCCACTCCACCAGGGTGACCCGCTTCCCCGCCTGCACCTTCACACCCGTGCCCGGTGGCACACGGCCCACGCGGGCCGTGTCGACGACCACCTGCCACTGGCGGCCGTGGTCGACCGGCACGACGAATTCCAGCGTCTCCGGAGAGGCGTTGAACATCATCAGGAAGGAGTCGTCGGCGATGCGCTCCCCGCGCTGACCGGGCTCCGAGATGGCGTTGCCGTTGAGGAACACCGACAGGGCGGACGCCTGCGCCGAGTCCCAGTCCCGCTGGGTCATCTCCTTGCCCTCCGGGGTGAACCAGGCGATGTCCGACAGCTCGTCGTGGGTGCCCTCCACGGGCCGCCCGTGGAAGAACCGCCGGCGCCGGAACACGGGATGCTCCTTGCGCAGCCACACCAACGCGCGCGTGAAGGCCAGCAGTTCGCTGCCGTCCTCCGGCCAGCGCATCCAGGTCAACTCGCTGTCCTGGCAGTACGCGTTGTTGTTGCCGCGTTGCGTGCGCGCGAACTCGTCGCCGTGGCTGATCATGGGCACGCCCTGGGACAGCAGTACCGTGGCGATGAGGTTGCGCTGTTGACGGCCTCGCAGGGCGAGCATGGTCTCGTCGTCCGTCTCGCCCTCGACGCCGCAGTTCCAGGAACGGTTGCAGCTCTCGCCGTCCCTGTTGTCCTCGCCGTTGGCCTCGTTGTGCTTGTCGTTGTACGAGACGAGGTCGTTCAGGGTGAACCCGTCGTGGCAGGTCACGAAGTTGATGGAGGCCAGCGGCCGGCGGCCGTCGTTCTGATAGAGATCCGCCGACCCCGTGAGCTTGTCACCCAGCTCCGCCGGGGTCACCGCTTTCCCTCGCCACAGATCCCGTACAGTGTCGCGGTACTCGCTGTTCCACTCACTCCACAGGGGTGGGAAGTTGCCCACCTGGTAGCCGCCCTCGCCGACGTCCCAGGGCTCCGCGATCAGCTTCACCTGGGAGACCACCGGGTCCTGCTGCACCAGGTCGAAGAACGACGACAGCCGGTCCACCTCGTGGAACTGCCTTGCCAGGGTGGCCGCGAGGTCGAAGCGGAACCCGTCGACGTGCATCTCGGTGACCCAGTAGCGCAGCGAGTCCATGATCAGCTGGAGCACGTGCGGGGACCGCATCAGCAAGGCGTTTCCCGCACCCGTGGTGTCCGCGTAGTAGCGGGGGTCGGACGTGAGTCGGTAGTACGACGGGTTGTCGAGGCCTCTGAAGCACAAGGTCGGGCCCAGGTGGTTGCCTTCGGCGGTGTGGTTGTAGACGACGTCCAGGATGACCTCGATACCGGCCTCGTGCAGTGCCCGTACCGCCGACTTGAACTCCAGGACCTGCTGGCCGCGGTCGCCCCAGGAGGCGTACGCGTTGTGCGGGGCGAAGAAACCGATCGTGTTGTAGCCCCAGTATTCACTCAAGCCCATGTCGACCAGCCGGTGCCTGTTCACGAACTGGTGCACCGGCATCAGCTCCAGGGCGGTCACCCCCAGGCCCACCAGGTGCTCGATGACCGCTGGATGCGCGAGCGCCGCGTACGTGCCGCGCAGCTCGTCCGGCAGCCCCGGGTGCAGCATGGTCAGGCCCTTGACGTGGGCCTCGTAGAGCACGGTTTCGTGGTATCCGTGCCGGGGCAGCCGGTCGTCGCCCCAGTCGAAGTACGGGTTGACCACGACCGACGACATCGTGTGCGGCGCCGAATCCAGGTCGTCTCGTCGGTAGCGGGAGAACCCCGCCTGATGACCGAACAGAGCCGGATGCCAGTCCAGAGAACCGGAGACAGCTCGCGCATAGGGATCGAGCAGCAACTTCGCCGGATTGCAGTACACCCCACGGAACGGATCCCAGGGCCCATGCACCCGGAAGCCGTACCGCTGCCCGGGCATCACGCCCGGCACGTACGCGTGCCGCACGAACGCGTCGCTCTCGCGGAGTTCAACCGCCGTCTCCGAGCCGTCGTCGTGCAGCAGACACAGCTCTACTTGGTCCGCGGCCTCCGTGAAGACCGCGAAATTGGTGCCACCGCCGTCGTACAAAGCACCAAATGGATACGCCTGCCCCGGCCAGACCTGCAAACTCCACTCCTCCCCGACAACACCCCCGAGAGATCGAGGCTAACTTTGCTTTGATCGGGACCGTCGAACGGACCTCCGTCATGAGGTGGGCTGGCTTCTAACCGCGTTCCGCGCTGTCCATGGGCCGCGCCTGTTCGTTCAGATATAGAACTTGAATTGAGGCAGCGGCTCCCGGTCGGCAGGGATCTCCCTCATGATCTCGCCGACCAGCCCAGAGAACTTGATCGTGATCGGCAGGAGTCCGCCGAGTGCGGCCGAGTTCCAGTTGAGCTTGGTGAGCGCGAGAACTTCCTTCAGCAGGGAGTCCCGCGAAGAGTCCTGCCCGACGTGATCAGCGACCTGGAGCGGCGCCGGGACGTGCATCCCGTGGAACTCGTTGAGCGCGGATATGTAGCCCGTCGTGTACAGGTAGTCCAACTCCCCGAAGCTGAAGCGGGTTCCGCGAAGTGGCGGATACTTTGAGGTGGTGATGAGACGGACCCGGCTTTGCGCCTCGAGCGCCATCAGGTCGTAGCGCCGCACACGGGACTCGATCGCAGCGCGGAAGCCATCGCGTTCGTCCGGCCAGTAGCGCGAAGTTTTGTGCACCACGATACGAGCCGGGGTCTGCTTCATGACCGCCTCGTACCGGTCGAGTACCAGCGCCATCAGCTGGTGCGCGCCGTCGGCCGTCAGGTGAGGCGAACGACTCCCGGTCTTGTTCGGATCCCACTCGAATTCGTGCCCCCGGAGGACCAGTCCTTCCCCCCGCTCGTCAAACGCCTGCACGAGGCTGGTCTGCATCGTCGCAGCCGCGCTGCCCAGCGGCCGGTAGAAACCGATGCCGACGTAGCAGGTACCGGGCGTAAGGCCGTACGGACTCCACGGATAGCCTCCCGCCTTGCAGTACATCGCAGTGAAGAAGTTCCACGCGATACGGGAGGGCGGCGTCCTGTCGCGCCCGTCGAGCGTGGGTGCTCGGACGATCTGCGTCGGCATGCGGAACTTCATGGCGCTTGCCTTGAGGGCGCGGCGCAGGTCGCGATGGACCGCGCCGGTTTCCTTGCTCATGTAGTCGGCCGTGCCGCAGCGCGTCACGATCTGGTCGGACAGAGCGATCACGACGTAGTCGGGGACGCTGTCCCGCTCTGCCAGCTGCCGGAACTTCGTCTCGAACAGAGTCACAGCAGCGTGGAAGCGGTCCATCTGCGACTTGATCTCCAGCACCTGGCGCAGCTCGGTCTGCCCTAGTTCTTCATTCCAGGCATCGTCGAACTCCAGCGACGAGAAGAACCCGCGGTCAGGCATCCATCCAGGGAACTCGGGGTTGTTCACGTCGCCGAGTACGCCCTCGGCGCGACTGCCCATCCAGGCACGTGCCGCCTCGACAAGATCTGGGGTGCCGATCAGCCCCACGCGCAGCCGGGTGGGGTGGCGGCCCGACGCCGTCCAGGAACGTGGCCCGTAGCGTGCGATGCCGGCCTTGGGGTCGATGTGCAGGCCGTCGTCGGCAAACTGCAGCAGCGGTTCGGGAAAGTAGGTGCTCGCGATGAGCGACGGGGAGCCGGCGGGCGAGACGCTCGGCGGGGCAGGGCGTGCCGTCATCGCAGCGTTCCCTCCGCGTCCTCGTCGTCTTCGTCGGCGCGATCATCGTCCTCGCCCAAGCCCTCCGCCTCGGCCCAGGTGAAGAGGTCATCCACATACTCGACATTCTTGAAGGGCATGTCGTGCTCGGCGGGAATGCCCGGCCAGCGCACCTGCCCGCTGCTCAGGGACGTCGAGACGATCAGATTCTGCCTGTCGGTGCCGAAGGGGAAGAAGATCCGCGGAGTACTCCTGCCGAGGAAGTCCCGCCAGAACTGAACCTCGCCCAGGAGATCGTGGTTGAACAGACGGGACTTCTTCCGGGTCACCTGCCGCCCGATGTACTTGGCCTGTATGGACTCGAAGCCGTCCGATGTGACACGCAGCTCGGGTCTGACGCTCAGGCACCACCGGTTGTCACCGATGAGGAAGAAGCGCAGCGAAACAGCGCGGTGAAGCCAGTAGTTGCGAGCCTCCCCGGTCGCTCGCTTCTTGGGCTGCCATACGACGCTCCGAGTCGCCCGGCTGGCGTTCAAGGGCCGGTATGGAACCGAGCGTTCAACACCGGCCGCCTCCGGTTCGAAGTAGTAGCGGTGGTGGTCGTGGTCAAGCCGCAGACCAAGTCGTCCGGTGAGTTTGTTCAGCGACCGGTTCAGCAACGCGACGTACCACCCCAGCTTGTCGGCGTCCGTCCACCACTCCTTGGTGGAAAAGCGCTCGGTCTCGGTACACGCCACCACGTCAGCAAACGGGTTGTTGCTGTCCCTCAAGTCCTGGAATGCCCACAACCGCCCCTCACGCAGGATGAATGGCGTCATCACCCCAGCAGACGTCGCGGCCGGCCTGACCTCACTCTCCCGCCCGGCAGAACAAGGCGCTCCGTAGATGTGGCGCGGCATCTGTGTAACCGGCAGCACGTTGCTGTACACGGTGTCGTTGACTATCGGGGGCAGCTCCGACGGCACGTTGGAGCGTCCGCCGAGCCTGCGCTCTATCCGCTGTTCGTGAGCCTCCTTCATGGCGTACAGCCGCTCCACCGTGTATTTGGCCAGCGCGCCTTCGGAATCGATCAGCTGGTGGTGCTGATTGCACAGCAAGATCAGATTCTCGTACCGATTGCGCTCCTCCGGCGTCAACGGCGAATCGCCCCGTGGCCCCTTCGGGCTCTCCGCCACGATATGGGCCATCTCGCCGAGCACCACGATGGGGTCCTCCGGCGTCCCTTGAGCCGTCAGCAGCAAGCCGCATTCGGGAAAGGCGCAGATATTGCCGGAACGCTGGGTCAACTTGCGCTGCTGCGCGACAGGTACGGCCACGACACCTCCTCCAGGTACCCACATGCTACGGACGCCCTCCGACAAAGGGCCTCCCTCGCGCAAGAGGGGCGAAGTGCCAGGTGCTTGGCTGCCCCGCAGCCTGCCCGTCCCGTTGCCTGAACGGGTTACCGACCATTCCGCCCCGAGGCTACTGATCTACCTCGGGCGGTTGGTCGTAGGAGCTCAACAGCCCTTCCATACGCTGATTGTTGATGGACTGCCGGTCGACTCCGGGCGGGCTCACTTCGCCGACGTCCTGACCTGCACCCTCAGGAGGGGCGGCACGGTCGTCATTCCGGCGTTCGCCATCGACCGCACCGAGGTCGTCCTGCACGAGCTTGCCGAACTCCGCCGCCGGGGCTCCTGAGCTGCGCCCCGAGGTCACGGCCGCCGGCACGGACGTGTTGAGCCCCGAGCCGTTCCTCGCGGACCGGACCGTCCAGGAGTCGATCGGCATCGGCGATTCCACCGGGCCCGCCGTCATCGTCTCGGCGTCCGGCATGGCCACCGGCGGCCGCGTCCTGCACCACCTGGAGCGTCTGCTGCCCGACCCGCGCAACACCGTCATGGTGGTGGGCTTCGCGGCACGCGGCACGCGGCACGCGGCACCCGGGCCCGCGACCTCGTCGACGGAGCCAAGGCGATCAAGATGTTCGGCGAGTACGTCCCGGTGCGTGCACAGGTCGCCGACGTACCGCACTTCTCGGCCCACGCGGATGCCGCCCAGATCATCGACTGGCTGCGTGGCGCGCCCGCCCCGCAGACCACCTACCTGGTGCATGGCGAGCCCGAAGCGGCGGAGGCCCTGCGGGACCGTATCGACCGGTCCCTGGGCTGGACGGCCGTCGTGCCGTGCTCGGGGGAGCGGGTCCTCGTCCGGTGACGGGGGCGCGCCCGCCCATGTGTCAGTACGGGAGGCGCCGCCCGGACGGGGTGCGCAGGTCGAGCGGCGCGGGTCGGCGCGGAATCGAGGGGCGCTTGGTCTCCTGTATGCGCTTCATGGCCGCCGCCTCCTGGATTTCCGTGGGCCGGGTGCTTCTCACCCGGCGACCGCGTATGCGGTCAGCCTTGTCCGTGACCGCTCGTACGACGATGGGGCCTTGGGCCCCGGTCCGTGGGCCACAGCGACCACGCACCAGAGCCGACCAGCCCCACCTCGGCGTACCCAGGACGGCACACCCTTTACCCCTCTGGGGAGAGAACCGGTCCGGACACCAGGTCCGAGCCGTATGGTCTTCCGGCTGCCCACGGTGCTAGGGGACGCGACTCCCGGCCAGCGAAGGCGAGTTGACGGCTTCCACTGACTCCTGGGACCGGTCCGCGACCGGCACGGTCACCACGGGGACTGTTGCGTGCCGCAGGCACTCACGGCCCACCGGACCGACCGAGGGCAGTCCGGAGTTCCCGTGTGCCTTGCGGCCCAGGGCCAACAGCAGGGCACCGCGCGCCTGTTGGAGCAGAACGCGTGCGGGCGGTCCCTCCACCACGATGCGAAGGACGGCATCGCCGGTCCGGGGTCCCAGTGCCTCGCGCACGGTGGCGGCGAGGACTTGGGCGGCCCGGTCGCACTCCTGGGCGGGCGTCAGACCGGCGGGCGCCGGGGCGTAGGGGGCGTGTCCGTTCGCGGCCGGTTGCCAGGCGTGCACGGCGACGAGGTCCGTGTGCAGGACTGTTGCCTGCTCAGCCGCCCAGCGCAGGGCCGCCATCGACGGTTCGGAGCCGTCGACGCCCACCACGATGCTGGTGCCGTCGGTGTGTCCGGTCATGGCAGCCTCCCCGGTCGGTCTCTTGTCATCACAGTGGCCCGGAAACGGCGGCCGTGACGTGGGCCGACGGGGCCGTGCCCGGGCCCAACCGGCCCTTGCCGTCGGGGCCTTGAAGGCCCGGGCTCGGACGGGTGCCGTGTTCAGGACTCGGCTCCGGGTTCGTCACCTCCCTGGTCGAGCCGGAACGGCGGGTAGGTGTCGGTGAGGAGCGCTGCGTAGGCGACCACGCGCAGTACCCATCGGTTGAGCCCGATCACCAGGTCGAACAGGCCGCGCGGGTAGCGTCCGGTGGCGGCCAGCGAGACCCCGGCGAACACGGCGAGCAGTGCGATGAGGCCGCCCGAGGCCCAGGGCACCTTCAGCCCGCCGAGCAGGAACGCCAGGATCAGATAGTGGGGAACGGCCAGGAGCCACCACTTCACCAGGACGAGACCGCGGGACAGTTGCTCCGGGTACGCCACGTCCCAGTGCGCGGGGTAGTCGGGCACGTCGGCGAGGGTGAAGGGCGGGTAGCGGTCGGTGCCCAGGGCGCCGTACGCGTAGTAGGCCACGCGCCAACTCCAGCGCAGTACGCCGGTGTTGAAGTCGAACAGCGGGCGCGGGTAGCGGCCGGTGAACAGGATCGAGAAGAAGGCCACCGCGCTCGCCCCCACGAACGCCACCCACAGGAAGAACAGGACGACGTAGTGGGGGAGGGCGAGCAGCCACTTCACCAGCCACAGCCAGCGTGACAGGGACGGATCGAGGTCCGCGGTCAACCGGGCGGGGTGGACCGCGGGCGTCGCTTCATTCATGGTGAACGATCCTTTCTGGGGCTGGTGCGGTCAACTCCGGTAGTTCCGGTGGTCGTCGTGCTTGCCGATGTAGTGCCGTTCCTCGATGACGGCCTCGCGCTCGCCCGGCCGCAGGACGACGCCCCGGGTGCTCATGAACGTGATGAGCCCGATGACTCCCGCCGCCATCAGCAGGAAGCCGACGACGAGCGAGCTGTAGCCGAACACCAGGCAGCCGCCCAGCACGGTCGCTCCGATCAGAATGAGAGGAACCATGACCGTCTCCTTCAGTTGGACGCGCGGCGCTTCGGATGCCTCCTCCGCAGGGAGCCAGGCCACCCTTTCTCCGGCGTTACCGTGAGCGTCTCGCTCCGGTGCCCGGCGGCCCAGGGGCTGAGTGGGCAGGTGCCCGGGCCGTGTGGCCCTCGTGCCGGCCGGTGGTGAGTGCGAGGGTGACAGTGGAGCCCTGCGCGGCAGGACACCGAGTCAGGCGAAAGGCGGTGGGCGCGATGGAGCTGCCCCTGGTCGTGGGTGTCGACGGATCGACCCCGAGCCTGCGCGCGGTCGACTGGGCGGTCGACGAGGCCGCGCGGCTCGGACTGTCGCTACGGCTGGTGCACGCCTTCGTCCCGGAACGCGAGCAGGACGCCCCCGCCCTGACCGGCGGTCCCGAGCCGTCCTCCGAGCGGGTTCCGGTCGAGGACGTTGTCACCGTCGTGGCGGCCCGGGCACGGCGACGCGACCCGGACGCGAAGGTCGACACCGAGACCGTCCCCGGGGACGTGCTGCCCGTGCTGCTGGAGGAGAGCCGCCACGCCTCGGCCCTGGTGATCGGTGTGTGCGGCTTCGGTGAGCTGACCGGGCTGCTCCTGGGTGTGGTCGGCCCGGCTCTGGCTGCCCGGGCCCATTGCCCAGTGACGGTGGTCCGCGGTGACGAGGCGGGTCTGGCCGGTCGCCACGAACGCGTTCTGCTCGGCGCCGGGGACCCTGACACCAGCGAGGAGGCCGTGCGGTTCGCCTTCCGTGAGGCCGAGGCGCGCGGTTGCACTCTCGACATCGTGCGTGCCTGGAAGCGTCCCGCGCGCAGGACCGCCGATCGCTCCCGGCAGGTGCCGGAATCGGCCCGCCGCCACGAGGCCCATGCCTCCGCCCTGCTGGACACCCTGCTGTGCGACGTCGTGCTCGACCATCCGCGGGTCAGGGTCCGCACCACGACCGTCGAGGGGTCGGCCCGCAGCCAACTGGTGAAACGGTCGGCCGCCGCCGACCTGGTGATCGTCGGAGCCCGGCGCGGACACAGTCCCCTCGGCCTCCGGCCGGGCCGCATCGCGCACGCGTTGCTGCACCACGCCAAGTGTCCGGTCGCGGTCGTGCCGCTGCCCGGTGGATCCTGATGACGGATCCCGACGGCCTCGGGGCACCTAAGACGTCGTACGCATCCCGGCGCACCGCTCGCGTGAGGAGCCCCAAGTGACTGGCTGGACCTGGGAGTACGAGGGCTACGAGGCCGCGGACGAGCGGCTGCGGGAGTCGCTGTGCACGCTGGGCAACGGGTACTTCGCCACGCGTGGCGCACTGCCCGAGTGCGCGGCGGACGAGGTGCACTACCCGGGGACTTATGTGGCCGGCTGCTACAACCGGCTCACCTCCCAGGTGTCGGGCCGCCAGGTCGAGAACGAGGACATGGTCAACGTGCCGAACTGGCTGCCTCTGCGCTTCCGCCTCCATGAGCAGCGATGGCTCACCCCCGACACCGCGACCGTGCTCGACCATCACCAGATCCTGCACCTGGACTCCGGCCTGCTGGAGCGGCGCACCCGCTACGGACTCGGCGAGGGAGAGATCCTGACGGTTCGCCAGCAGCGGCTGGCGCACATGGCCGACCCTCATCTGGCCGCGCTGCGCACCGAGTTCACGGCCGAGGGCTTCACCGGCGAACTGGAGGTAGAGGCGGCGCTCGACGGAGGGGTCACCAATGCGGGGGTGCCGCGGTACCGGGACCTGGACGGCCGCCACCTGACTCACGTGCACACCGGTACCGACGTCGCCGACACGGTGTGGCTGCGCTGCCGTACCCGCACCTCGGACATCCGCATCGCCATGGCCTCCCGGCTGACCGCCGACGCGTCCGCCACCGTCCGGCACGACGGCCCCCGGGTTACCCAGCGGACGTGCCTCGCCCTGACCCCCGGCCGCACCGTCACCGTCGACAAGACCGTCGCCCTGCACACCTCGCGCGACCCCGCGATCAGCGACCCCCTCCACGCTGCGCTCGCCCGGGTGAGCAGGGCGCCCGACTTCGACGCGCTGCTTGAATCGCACCTCACCGCCTGGGACCAGCTCTGGAACCGGGCCGCACTGGACGTCCCCGGGGAAGCCGGCCACATCCTGCGACTGCACCTTTTCCACGTCCTGCAGACCCTGTCCCCGCACACCGCCGACCTCGACGTCGGGGTACCGGCCCGGGGGCTGCACGGCGAGGCCTATCGCGGCCATGTCTTCTGGGACGAACTGTTCGTCCTGCCCTACCTCAACCTGCACTTCCCGGAGGTCTCCCGAGCCCTCCTCCGCTACCGCCACCGGCGCCTCGAACAGGCCTGCACCGCCGCCCGGGAAGCGGGCAGGGCAGGTGCCCTCTACCCGTGGCAGAGCGGCAGCGACGGACGCGAGGAGACTCAACGGCTGCACCTCAACCCCCGTTCGGGACGCTGGCTGCCCGACCACTCACACCGTCAGCACCATGTGGGCTCGGCGATCGCCTACAACGTGTGGCAGTACTGCCAGGCCAGCGGCGATACCGAGTTCCTGCACACCAAGGGTGCCGAGATGCTCCTGCAGATCGCCCGCTTCTGGGCGGACTCGGCCGTCTACGACGAGCGGTTGGGCCGTCACCGCATCCGTGGGGTGGTCGGCCCGGACGAATACCACGACGCCTACCCGGGCGCGTCCGAGCCCGGCCTCGACGACAACGCCTACACCAACGTCACGGCCGCCTGGGTCCTGACCCGGACCCTCGAACTGCTGCGCTCCCTGCCGGAACCGCGCCGACGCGAGCTCGTGGAGCGCACCGGCCTGGACGACGGCGAACTCGAACAGTGGGAGGACGTGTCCCGCACCCTCCACGTGCCCTTCCACGACGGCGTCATCAGCCAGTTCGAGGGCTACGGCGACCTCGCCGAGCTCGACTGGGACGGCTACCGCAAGCGGTACGGGGACATCCGCCGCCTGGACCGGATCCTGGAGGCGGAGGGCGACACCGTCAACCGCTACCGGGCCTCCAAGCAGGCCGACGTCCTGATGCTCGGCTACCTCTTCGGACCGGCCGAACTCCGTGAGATCCTCGGTAGGTTGGGCCACCAACTGGACGAGGACACCTGGCGGCGCACCGTCGACCACTACCTGTCCCGCACCAGCCACGGCTCCACCCTGAGCGGCCTGGTGCACGGCTGGGTGCTGGCCCGGGCCCGGCGCGCCGAGGCCTGGACGTACTGCCAGGAGGCGCTGCGGGGCGACATCGCCGACCTCCAGGGCGGCACCACCGGTGAGGGCATCCACCTCGGTGCCATGGCCGGCACCCTCGACCTCGTCCAGCGTGGCCTCACCGGCCTCGACACCCGCGACGACGCCCTCTGGCTGGACCCCGTGCCGCTGCCGGAGCTGTCCGAGTACGGGTTCGACCTCCGCTACCGGGGCCACTGGGGCGTGCGGCTGCGGCTGACCCACGGTCGGCTGGAGATCGCCGTACCGTCCTCGGACCGCTCCGCGATCGACGTGCGGCTGCCCGACCGGACCGTGCTCGTTCAGCCGGGGGAGTCGTGCCGGCTCGGACTCGCGAACTGACCGTCAATTCGGCACGACAGTTGGACGTGTGACGGCCCCACGCAGGTGAGGTGTTCCCCCTTCGCCCGCCGGGTGGCGTCGCCTCCCGAGCGGGCGGCTTGGACACCGGGCGTGCCGTTTCCATGAGTACGTGCTCCAGGTGGGTTCTGGACAGCTCTTGGTATCGGCAGTGGCGCATGCGGCGTCCGTGGGCGAACTCGTTGATGGTGCCCGTCCGCCGGTCCCGACGGCTTCGTCGCCGGACGCGCTGGTGGCCGCCGGGGATCGTCTTCGTGATGTCGACGGGCGGTGCGGGAGAGGTGGCTGCTGCTGTTTCCCGGCGGGAAGGTACCGAGTTCGCCGATGGTGCTCATGAGGGGTGCGAGGAAGACGACGGAGGTGTTCTTGTCGCCGGCGATGTCCACCAGGTTCCGCAGGTCGCGCAGTCGGAGGAGCCAGCCCCCAAAGTCGCCTTCGTCCCGTCAGCCGCCGTTCTGCGTGGCCGTCTTGGAATAGTTGTCCTTCCAGGCTGCCTTGGCCCCCGAGTCGCCGATCCGGTAGACGTCCACCACGGCGCCGACCGCGACAGCGAGGGAAACAACCACGACCACGCCCCGAACTAGTGCCGAGGGCGATGACGAGGCCCCCGCCGCGCCGTCCGCGGCGGGGGCCGACCGGCGGGCCGTCCACCAAACGACGGCCGAGATCACGAAGAGTCCGAGAGCCCACGGGAGCAGGCCGTCGCCGAGTTCGGCGTGCTTGCGCACCAACGGGTCGCTGCCGACGTGCTGTTCCAGCCATTCCCCCGCATGGGTGGCCACCGGCACGCTGGCCAAGGACACGAGCGCGAGGATGGGCAGCAGCAGGCCGAGTCGGCGGGCACCCGCGGGCCAGGCCGCGCACACCACGAGTGCCAGGGCGCTCAGGGGCACGAGCACGATGACGAAGTGCACGAACAGAACGTGCGCGGGCAGTCCGTTGACGACGGTGAGGCTCATGAGGGTGTTCTCCATGGGGGGTTGGCCGGACTGTGGACGCTGCGGGAGCCTCGGCACTTTTTCACAGGGACTTCTCAGTTACTTCTGAGTCTCGTCCGAATCACTGCCCCGTGGCACCCACAGGCGGGCGGGCTCAGGGAGCGAGTGAGAAGTAGCTCTCCTCCTCCTGGCTGAAGTGCAGGCGGACGACGGAGTGGAGCCCGTACAGGCAGGCGCGCAGGTCGTCGATTTGTTCCGGCTTCAGCGCGCCCGTCTCGTCCGCTATACGGAGGTGGGTCGTGATACGTCGGGACAGGCGGCCGATCTCGGTGTGGGCCCGGCTCATGGTCTCGGTGGTTTCCGGTCCGCCGAGCTGTCTGTTCAGCGCGGGGTAGAGCTGGTCTTCCTCCGCGTATTCGTGGGGGAGCAGCCGGGTGGTGAGCAGCTCGTCGACATGGCGCACGGCGGCCAGCGATCCCGGACCATCCTGCGCGGAGAGCAGACCGGCGGCTTCGCGGATGGCGTCGAGGGCGTCCCTGAGGTCGTCGTGCTCGGCCGCGAAGCGGTGGATGAGGTCCTCCGCGTCCGGTTCGAGAGCGGTACGGGCGCCACGGGCCGGCAGCAGTGCACGCAGGGCGTTGAGGATGACGGCGACGTCGATGCCTTCCTGGAGAAGGGCGCCGACGGCAGGGGGCAGCCAGCCGAGGAGGGCCGCGATCATGGCGAGCAGTGACATCGCCATGCCGCCCGCAGCGCTCTGTACCGCGATCCGGCGGGCCCTCACGGCGATCTCCATGGCGTCGGCGAGGCGGTCGACCCGGTCCGTCGTGAGGACGATGTCGGCGGCTTCGGAGGTCGCCGTGGAGCCGCGGGCGCCCATGGCCACGCCGATGTCGGCGGCGGCCAGGGCGGGTGCGTCGTTGACGCCGTCGCCGACCATGACGGTGACTGCCCGTGCGCGTTCCTCCTGTACGGCCGCGACCTTGTCGGCGGGGAGCTGACCGGCCCGGACGTCGTCGAGGCCCAGGACGGCCCCCACTTCACGGGCGGGTTCGGCGCGGTCACCGGTGAGCATGAGCAGCCGGGTCAGCCCCACCGACCGCAGTCGGCGGACGGTGCGTGGGGCGTCGTGGCGCAGCGGGTCCTGGAGCAGGACGGCACCGGCGAGGGCGTCGTCGACGGTGAGCCAGGCGATGGCGGCCCCGTCGAGAATGGCCCGGTTGTCCACGGCATGGGCCCACTCGGGGAGGGCCTCCTGCGGAACACCGGACTTGCCGACGCCGAGACGCAGGCCGTCCACTGTGCCCGCGGGTCCGCGCCCTGGTTCCTCCGTGGCGTCGGCAGGCATGGACAGCGTGAGGTTTCGGGCTCGTGCTTCGCGGACGATCGCCTCGGCCAGCACATGGGCGGAGACCTGGTCGAGCGAGGCGGCGAGCCGCAGCACCTCGGACGGGGACCGCCCGGGGGCGGCGGCGACCGCCAGGACGTGCGGTCGGCCGACGGTCAGGGTGCCGGTCTTGTCGATCACCAGGGTGCGGGCCCGGCCCAGGCGCTCCAGCGCCCCGCCGTCCCGGACGATGACACCGCGGCGGGCCGCCCGCGACAGTCCGGAGACGACGGCGACCGGTGCGGCGAGCAGGAGTGGGCAGGGGGTCGCCACGACGAGGACGGCGACCGCGCGGACGGCGGATCCGCTCAGCAGCCAGGCGAGAGCGGCCAGCCCCAGCGACAGCGGCAGGAACCAGGCCGCGTAATGCTCCGCCAGCCGCACGGTCGGTGCCCGTTCCGCGCCCGCGTGCTGTGCCAGCCGTACGATCTCCGCGTACGTGCTGTCCTGCGCGGTGGCGGTCGCCCGGAGTTCGAAGACACCGCCCGCGTTGACCACACCGCTGCGTACGGGCTCGCCGGTGCCGCGCTCGACCTGGGCGGACTCGCCGGTCAGCACGGACTCGTCGAGTTCCGCAGTGCCGGTCAGGACGGCGCCGTCGACGGGGACCACGTCTCCCGGGCCGACCACGAGCACGTCACCGACGGCGACCTCGGCGAGCGGGACCACGGTCACCTCACGGCCGTTCCGGCGGCGGGCCGAGCGGGGGGCGTGCTCCAGCAGGGCCCGCAGGTCGTGCGAGGCCCGGCGTTCGGCGGCGGCGTCCAGCGCCCGGCCGGTCGCCAGCATCAGCGCGATCAGCGCACCCGCCAGGTACTCGCCCACCGCCAGGGTCCCGGCCAGCGCCAGCACCGCGATCAGGTCGACGCCGGCCCGCCCCTTCCGCACCGCGGCCAGGACCCAGGCCACGGCGGGAACGACGGCCAGTACGGTGCCGGCCGCCCAACAGGCGTCGGCGACACCCCGGCTCCCGGCCGCCCAGGCGATTCCCCCGCTCAGCAGGGCGGTCGCCGTCACGGCCAGCAGGGCCGGTTCGAGCAGTCCACGGGCACTCCAGGCCTGCCGCCCCTGCCCGTCTCCGGTGGCTCCCAGCTGTGACACGGCAGTGGACCTCTGGCTTCTCCGGGCATGCATGCCGCCGGACGCGACAGTGTTCCCGGATGTCCATGCAATCGCACACCCGGCGACGGACGGCAGGGCCGAACAGCCCACAACCCCGGGCCGGTCGGCCAATCCGGGCAAGGCGGCGGAATCGTAGGATGTCGGCGTGCGTGTACTGGTGGTCGAGGACGACCCGGGGATCGCTGCCTCCCTGGTGCTGGGGCTGGAGCGGGCCGGGTACCGGGCGCGCAGCGTCGACACCGGGCGGGAAGCGCTGGCCGCGGACCCGGAGCCCGATGTGGTGCTGCTGGATCTGGGGCTGCCCGACCTGGACGGTGTCGAGGTCTGCCGTCGGCTGCGGAGCCGTTCCCGCGCGGCGATCATCGTGGTGACGGCGCGCGGGGAGGAGGCCGACCGGGTCGCGGCCCTGGACGAGGGCGCGGACGACTACCTGGTCAAGCCGTTCGGCCTGGCGGAGCTGCTGGCGCGGATCCGGGCCGTGCTGCGCCGCGTCCAGCCGTCCGACTCCGAGTTGCTGCGGCACGGCCCCCTCGCGGTGGACCTGCGGACCCGCAAAGTGACCGTCGACGGCCGCGAAGTCGCCCTCACACCAAAGGAGTTCGACATCCTGGAGTGCCTGGCCGCCGACCCGGGACGGGTGGTCACCCGACAGGAGGTCCTGGAACGCGCCTGGGACGCGCACTGGTACGGCCCCACCAAGGTGCTCGACGTGCACATCGCGGCGCTGCGCCGCAAGCTCGACGTACCCGGACTGGTGGAGACCGTGTACGGCCGGGGATTCCGCCTCGGCGCACCCGATCCCGGCCAGGACCCTGACGCCGGTGCACGATGACCCGGCGCATCGCACTGGCCTTCATCGCGCTGATCGTCATGCTGCTGGTGCTGGCGGTGGTGCCGCTGGGACTGTCCCTGTCACAGCGTGAGCGCACCTCTTTCCGGGACACGACCGAGGCGGTGGACCGGACGATCGCCGCCGCGGCCGAGGAACACCTCTCGGACCACCGTTCCTCCGCCTCCATGCGACAGCTCCTGGAACAGGCCGGGCGGGCCGGGGACTGCGCCGCCGTCTTCGACGCGGCGGGACAGGTCGTGGCGGCCACCGAGTGCCCCGGGCGGACAGGCGACGACGACACGGAGGACGAGGCCGCCGACACCTGGGGCAACCTGGCGCACCAGGTGCTCGCCCACCCGGAGACGGCCACCCGCGAGCGGGATGACCGGCTGGTCGTCGCCGTGCCCATCGGCGACACCACGCGTCCGGTCGGGGTGGCCGTACTGTCCCGGTCGGCGGAGGACACGAACGACCGGATCAGCGCGATGTGGGGGCGGCTTGCGCTGATCGGCGCCGGTGGTCTGGTGGCGGGCGTGCTGTTGTCGGTGGCGCTGGCCCGGTGGGTCGGGCGCCCGCTGCGGGCCGTGGACGCCGCCGCGCTGCGGCTGGGCGAGGGCACGCTCGACGTACGGGCACCGAGCGGGCGCGGTCCGCAGGAGGTACGCAGGCTCGCCTCCACGTTCAACACCATGGCGGCACGGATGGAGGCCCTCATCCACGGCCATCGGGCGGTCGTCGCCGACGTCTCGCACCAGCTGCGCACGCCGTTGACGGCACTGCGGCTGCGGCTCGACCTGCTGGCGGCGGGCGCCGACGAGGCGACGGCGGCGGAGTTCGCCGGTGCGCAGGAGGAGATCGCCCGGTTGTCCCGGCTGGTGGACGGGCTGCTCGCGGTGGCCCGCGCGGAGACCGCGGTGCCCAGGCCGGTTCCGGTCCGGGTCGACCAGGTGGTCGACGAGCGGGTCACCGCCTGGGAGCCGGTGGCGCGCGAGCGTCGGGTCTCGCTCGTCGGCCGTTGCGGCGCCGGGCTCACGGCGTACCTGGGTGCGGGAGATCTGGAGCAGGTGATCGACAACCTGGTCGCCAACGCCCTGGACGCGGTGGGTGAGGGTGCGACGGTCCGCGTCGAGGGGAAGGCGACGCGCGAAGGCGTGCTCCTGCGGGTGGTGGACGACGGTCCCGGGATGAGCGCGGCGGCACGCGAGGCGGCCTTCCGGAGGTTCGGCAATCCTGAGGCGTCCGGCAGCGGACTGGGGCTGGCCATCGTGCACCGGCTGGTCACCGCCAACGGGGGCACCGTACGGCTTCAGGACACGGCCGACGGGGGGCTGACCGTCCTCCTGGAACTTCCCGCGCCGCCGTCGCAGGGGACCCCGCGCGGCCGGCGGGCTGGGGCCTGACCGCTGCTCGGGCGAGATCTTAACCGCTTCTGAAGAACTCCTGAACCGGTTCCCGACGGGCCACCGGGCAGCCTGGGTGGTGGGACAAACCGGCCTCCTAGCGAGGAGTTCATCGATGCCTCTTCCCGAGCAGCCCGCAGCCGCCGACCGATCCGTTCGCGATGCCGTCCGGCGCCGCGAACGAGGACTGCGCCGGGTGGGCGCCACGACCCGTTGGGTGGCCGCCGCGGCCGTCGCGGGCACCGCTGTACTGGGCGCCGGGTACGCGCACGCGCTCCCCGGCATCGCCGTGCCGGCCGGATCCGCACGGCACGGCAGCGGCACCAGCACGGGAACGAGCGGTGGCCTCCAGCCCGCCGGGCAGGCCCCCGCGCCGACCTCGCAGGCACCGCAGACCCAGTCGGGTGCGTCATGAGCGCCACGTCGGCGAACGCCCGTGGCCGAGTCGGAAGCGGCGTGGAGCCCGCCACCGCGGTCTTCACCGCGCTGGGCACCACAGCTGTGCTGCTCACCGCAGATCCGGCCCGCGCCGACGACGCGCTACTGATTCTGCGAGCCGAGCTGGCCGCCATCGACGCGGCGTGCAGCCGGTTCCGGCCCGACTCCGAGCTGTCCCGCGCCAACACCGCTGCGGGCAACGGGCCCGTACCGGTGAGCGCCCTGCTCGCCGAGGCCGTGGAGGTGGCCCTGCGCGCCGCCGAACTCACCGACGGAGCCGTCGACCCCACGGCGGGCCCGGCGGTCGTAGCGCTCGGCTACGACCGCACCTTCGCCCAGGTGGCCGCGCGTCGGCCCGAGGACACCGGTCCTGCGACCGCGCCGCGTCCCGCCGCCGGCTGGCGGACCGTCCGCTGGGATCCGGCCCTGCGGCTGCTGCGGCTGCCCGCCGGTACGACGCTCGACCTCGGCGCCACGGCCAAGGCCCTGGCCGCAGACCGTGCGGCTCGCCGGGCTGCCGCGGCGGTGGGCTGCGGAGTCCTGGTCAACCTCGGCGGCGACCTGTCGGCGGCCGGCGAACCACCGTACGGCGGCTGGCGAGTGGCCATCGCCGACGACCACGCGGCCCCGGAGGGTGGTCGGCGGATCGGGACTGCCGAAGCTCACGCGACCCCGTGTACCGGCCTCCGGCCCCCGACAACCGATGACCGCACAACCCCGTGCACCGGCCCGAGACACCCCGTCGTCTCGATCCGCGACGGCGGCCTCGCCACGTCCGGTACGACCGTACGGACTTGGCGGCGCGGCGGCCGGACCCTCCACCACATCGTCGACCCGGCCACCGGCGACGTCCCGCCGCCCGTCTGGCGCACCGTCAGTGTCGCCGCGGGCAGTTGTGTGGACGCCAATACCGCGACCACCGCCGCGCTGGTCCTCGGCGAAGGCGCCCCCGACTGGCTGCGCGGCACCGGCCTGCCGGCCCGGCTGGTCCGCGTCGACGGCAGAGTGCTGTGCCTCGGAGCCTGGCCCGCCGAGGGAGGCGCCCGATGAACGGCGCCGTCCTGCTCGTCGCGGGAACCTCCGGCCCCAGCCCGCTCTGGTACGCGACCCGGGCCGGCGGCACCGTCGCACTGGTCCTGCTGACCGCGACGGTCGCGCTCGGCATTGCGACGGCGGGACGGTACGCGCCCGCCCGCTTGGGCCGGTTCGAGGTGTCCGCGCTGCACCGCAACCTGTCGCTGCTCACCCTGGCCTTCCTGGGAATGCACATCGTCACCGCCATCGCCGACAGCTACGCCCACCTCACCTGGCCGACGGCCTTCGTGCCGTTCGTGGCCTCCTACCGTCCGCTGTGGGTGGGCCTGGGCGCGGTGGCGCTCGATCTCCTGCTGGCGGTCGCGGTCACCAGCGCGGTCCGCGGACGCCTGGGCCTGCGCCGGTGGAAGGCGGTGCACTGGCTGGCGTACGCGTCCTGGCCCGTGGCGCTCTTCCACGCGGCCGGCACCGGCACGGACACCCGCCTGAGCCCGCAACTGGTGCTGTACGCGGGCTGTCTGCTGACCGTCGTGGCCGCCGTGTGGTGGCGGCTGGCCAGGGCCGGGACAACGGCACTCCGGGTCCGCCGGTGGGCGACGGCCGCCCTGGTGCTGGTGCTGGTGCCCGTGGCGCTGGTCGCGTTCCTGGCCGGCGGCCCGTTGCGGCCCGGCTGGGCGCAGCGCGCGGGCGGCACAGCACAGGCCCCGGCGTCGGCCACCGCCCCAGCGGCCCCCCATCAGTCGTCGACCCCACAGCAGCAGTCCGACCAGCAAGCCGCACCCGAGGGAGACGACGCCGAATGAACTCCGACACCGGAACCGGGACCGTACTCGCCGGAGAACATGCGACGGCCCCCTGCGGCCCCTACGGCGAACGCCTGCTCCACGGCTGGTATGACACCGGCCGGACCGCCGACCTGACGGAACACCTCGGCCGGTACGGCCCGGTACCGCTGTCGTCGGCACGCAGCCGCGGAGCCGCCATGCCGCTGGTACGCGCCGTGGAGGAGGCCGGGCTCACCGGCCGGGGCGGCGGGGGCTTCCCCACCGGCCGCAAGCTCCGTTCCGTGGCCGGGGCGAAGGGGCCCGCCGTGGTGGTCGCCAACGGCATGGAGAGCGAGCCGGCCAGCCACAAGGACGAGGTGCTGCTCTCGCTCGCCCCGCACCTCGTCCTGGACGGCGCGGTACTGGCCGCCGTCGCGGTCGGCGCTAACGTGGTGCACCTGTGCGTGCCCCGTACCCGGGCGACGCAGGCGGACCAGCTCACCGCGGCGGTCGCCGAGCGGCGCCGCGCCCGGCTCGACCCGGTACCGGTGAAGGTCCACACACTGCCCCACCACTTCGTCTCCAGCGAGGAGACGTCTCTGGTGAACTGGCTCAACGGCGGCGACGCCCGCCCCCTCGCCACCCCACCGCGCCCCTTCGAGAAGGGCGTCGGCAAACGGCCCACCCTGATCGGCAACGTGGAGACCCTGGCCCACCTCGCGCTGATGGCCCGCTACGGCCCCGCCTGGTTCCGCGAGAGCGGCAGCCCCCGGACACCGGGCACCACGCTGGTCACGGTCTCGGGCGCCGTCCGGTACCCGGGGGTGTATGAGATCCCGGCGGGCAGTCCGGTGCCCACAGCGCTGGGCCGAGCCGGTGGCCCGCTGGGGCGGCTCGGTGCCGTGCTCGCGGGAGGCTTCTTCGGCAGCTGGCTGCCGGTGCCGCTGAGCACCGCGGCACCGGAACGGGGGGCGGGTGTCCTGGTGGCGTTGCCCGAAGGCACCTGCGGCCTCGCCGAGACGGCAGCCGCGCTGGAGTACCTCGCCACGCAGAGCGCCCGGCAGTGCGGGCCGTGCCGGTTCGGACTGCCGGCCGTCGCCGAGGACTTCGCCGCGCTCGCCCGGGGCAGCGCCGACGCCCAGCGGATCGACCGGCTCCACCACCGCCTCGGACTGCTCCCGGGACGCGGCGCGTGCAGCCATCCCGACGGCGGAGCACGGCTGGCCGCCTCCGCGCTGCGGGTCTTCGCCGACGACGCCCACCGGCACGTACACACAGGACCGTGCCGCGCCGCGTACGCCCCCCTCGTCCTGCCCGTGCCCGCAGCCCGGCCCCCCAAGGAGGAGGAATGGCGATGACCCGCGCCCAAGCCGAAGCCCAGGCCCACGTACTGGCCGTCGATTTCGCCGCCTGCGACGGACACGGCCTCTGCGCCGAACTGCTCCCCGAACTGGTCGGCCTGGACGAATGGGGCTACCCCGTGTTGCACAGCGCCACGGTCCCGGCCGAACTGCTCCCCCACGCCCAACGCGCGGTGGCCGCCTGCCCGGTGATGGCACTCCGTCTGAACCGTGCGCCCACCCCTGCGCCCGATCAGCTCCCGACCTGCGGCACAGCCGCACCACGCCGAGCGGTGTCCCACGGACAGCCGGGGTGACCGTCGATCGCCGTGCTGTCGGCGGACCGTTCCGCGATCGACGTGCGACTGCCTGACTGCCTGATCGGGCGATCCGCGTCCAGCCTGGCGACTCGCGTCGGCTCGGACTCGCCAACTGACCGTCGGCAACAGGGGGATGGGGCCGAATGGCCCCGTGCGCGGCCCCGGTGACCCCTCCCGCAAGGGCAGTTGAGGGACGACGGTGGCAGGGAGGAACACACCGAGCAAGGGGAGGTGCGGATCATGCTTGCGTCCGTCATGGCCGGAGTGGACGGATCTGCGGAGAGTCTGGCCGCTGCCGAATGGGCGGCCTGGGAAGCGCTGCGCCGCGGCCTGCCGTTGCGGCTCGTGCATGCCTGGGACCGGCCTTCGCACCCGGCGGAGGAAGAGTCCGAGAGTGCGGTCCAACGGCATCTGGCGCGCAGTTCTCTGCGGCAGGCGCAGGATCGGGTCCTGGCTGCGTGCCCGGATGTGCGCCTGGTCAACGAGCTGGTGGAGGGGCCTGCGGTCGCGGAGCTGCTGAAGGCGGCCGAGGAGTCCGAGCTGTTGGTGCTGGGCTCGCGCGGCCTGAGCGGGTTCACCGGGTTCCTGGTGGGCTCGGTCGCACAGGGTGTGGTGGCCCGTGCCACGCGCCCCGTGGTCCTTGTCCGGGGCGGCGAGACGACTGCTGACGAGCTCCTGCCGACCGACGACAACGGGATCGGCCGGCGGACCGGGTACCGGGACGTGGTGCTGGCCGTCGACCTGGACGCACCCGGCGACGCCGAGATCGAGTTCGCCTTCGAGGCGGCCCGGCTGCGCGGCGCGCGGCTCCGTGTCGTCCACGCCTGGCAGACACCGGTCCTGGGGCTCGGTCCCGGCGAGGTCGACCTGCTCAACGACCCGCACCGGGCCGAGGAGTGGCAGAACCTCCTGACCGGCGCGCTGCGATTGTGGCGCGACAAGTACCCGGACGTCGAGGTCGTCGCGACGGTGACCAAGGACCGGCCCCAGACCGCGCTGATCCGGGCCGCCTCCGGAGCGTGTCTGCTCGTCGTCGGCCACCGCATTGCCGAGCGGCCCATCGGCCGCCGTACCGGCCCCGTGACCCACGCCGCCGTCCAACACGTCGACTGCCCGGTCGCCGTGGTCTCGCACGTCTGAGGAGCGACCACCGTGATGACGTACTGGAACCACCACGACATGAGCGGCTGGGACTGGTTCGCGATGTCGATCGGCTCGGTCCTGCTGTGGGCCGTGCTCCTGACCGTCGCCGTCCTGCTCATCCGCAACCAGATCCTCTCCTCCCGGCGTCCGAACACCCTCGCCGCGCCCTCGCCCGAGCAGGTGCTCGCCGACCGGTTCGCCCGCGGGGAGATCGACGAGGAGGACTACCGCAACCGCCTGGCCGTACTGCGCACGGACGGTTCCAGGCTCACCGAACACTGAGGTCCGGGGTGGGGCGACGACCGGCGGGAGAGACCCGTCCGCCGCCCCACCCCGTTTGCCTTTTCCCGTGCGGCTCTGTCCCGGTGACGGCGGCGCGGGGTGTCCACCGAAAGCCTCGATCCCCCGGGGACTCATCGGGCCCAACCAGTCTGCAACCGAGGGCCAGTCGGTGTGCTGATGGGTCCGTCCGGCCCCTGTGGGAGCGCCGGGGGCCGCACGAGTCTGGAGTCCAGTGGAGCGCCTCTTCCGTCCAGGGAGGGTGCCTGGAGAGGGGTGGACCGTGATGAGTGGACCGGTGGTCGTGGGAGTGGATGGTTCGCGGTCGAGCCTTGCGGTGGTGGAAGTCGCCGCGAGGCAAGCCGAACGGCTCGGAGTCGGCCTGGAGTTGATGCAGGTCATCGCTTGGCCGTCCGGAGGCGCACGGTCGGGAGTTGCCTCGTGGGACGCGGCCGGGACCGGCGCGCTGGCCGAGGCCGAGCGACGTGCGCTCAGCGCAGCTCCGGGGGTACGTGTCTCGCGCGAAGTTCTTGTCGGCGAACCCGGGAACCTGCTGGCGGCAGAGTCGCACCGCGCGTCCCTGACCGTCGTCGGAAGCAACGGCACACGAGGGCACGGCACCCTGCGCGACGACTCGCTCGCCGGGCGCCTGTCGGCACGCGCGTCCGGTCCACTGCTGGTGGTGCGTGGCAGGCCGAACCCGGCCGGCCCCGTGCTGCTCGCCGTCCACGGCACGTCGACACTCCGTGAAGCCGCCGAATTCGCCTTCGCCGAGGTCTCGTTGCGGGGAGCCGACCTGGTGGCCGTGCATCTGCGGCACGTCGTTTCCACGCGGCCGCAGAGCGGGTCCGCTACCGCCGTGGCGGACGACGACGAGGACCTCGCGCTCGCCGAGACCCTGTCCGAACTGCGCAAGCGGTACCCGGACATCACCTTGCGCTGCCGTCGCCCCCCAAGCCGATCCCGCCGAGCCCTCGTCGAGGCCAGCGGTGACAGCCAGCTCCTGGTGGTAGGAGTGCGTGGCCGGTCCCGGTTCGGAGGCGGCCTGCTGGACCCGGTCGGGCGGACCGCCCTGCGCGAGGCCGACTGCCCCGTCGCCCTGGTCCGCTGCTAGCCCCCGGTGGACGACCGAAACGGAGAGTGGCCGGTGGAGCACCATACGGTGTTCCACCGGCCACTCGCACGTGCGACGGACGACCCGATCCAGGGCTGTGGCCTCGGACAACGGCCGTTCAACGCGGGGCCACACCCGGCACGGCGGTCGGCTGTGAACCCTGCTCCAGCGACTGACCCACCGACCGGCGCGGCGAGGCCGGCCCCTGCCTGCCGTAGCCGAGGCGGAGCACCATCTGTGCGTGCTGCCGTTGGCCGTCCGTGAGGTGCTCGCGCAGGTCGGGCCACTCCAGTGCCTGGTGGAGGAGGGATGCCTTCACGCCGTGGACGGTGGCCACCAGCAGGACGCGTTCGAGCGCCTCCCCGGCGCGCAGCCAGTCGGTGCGGCGGTCGTGGAGGGTGGACAGTACGGCGATGGAGGGCCGCTTCTCGAAGGGGCGGGCGGCGAGAACCGTCGGGTGGCGGTGGGCGCCGAAGTCCCGGAGGGGTAGCTGCTCCCGGGCGTCCTGTGGACCGATCGCCTCCGGTGGCATGCCGAGGGATTCGCCGTCGGGCGGGTGGACCCAGCGGCGGCTCTCCACGGCCCGGCCGGTGTCCGCGGTGTTGCGCTGCTCGGCCTCTCGCGTCAGCCGTAGCAGCCGGTCGGTTTCCGTGGGGCCGGGTAGGTCCAGCACGGCGCCTTCCGCGTGGGCGGCCTCGGTCAGTTCGGTCAGTACGGAGGCGGGCACCGGCCGGTCGGAGAACGGGAAGCGGCTGCTGTGCCGGCGCCACAAGGCGTCGTACAGCTCCGGTGCCGCTGAGAACCGGGTGGTTCCGGCGAGCCGTACGGTGGCGAGCAGTTCTGGTTCGCCGGGCCGGGGGAGTCGCCTGGTCACGGGTTCCCAGCCGCAGTGGGCGACCGCGACGCGCAGGTTGAACAGCGCGCAGCCGACCGATATGTGCAGGGCGCGTCCTGATGGGTCGGTGTGCCGCAGGCCGCGTTCCGCGACGGCTCGGATCTCCAGGGTGACCGTGTCCGGGTCGAGCCGGAAGCGCCAGGGCTGGGTGTTGTGGATCGAGGGCGCGGCGACGGATGCCGCGATCAGTGTTTCCAGGGTCGGGACGTCGAGAACCGTGCTGGACATGGGGTCTCCTCCCCGCCCCGCGCCCGAAGGGCGGCCGGGCTGTTGGCTGTGCCTGTCCAGCGTGGTTCCGCCGGGAGGGCCGGGGGAGGGGCCGTACGGCCCGGGGTCGCGCCGGATGGCCCGGCGGGTGGCTCAGCGGCCCGAGCTGTCGCTGGACTCCGGCTGTTCCAGGTGGGAGGCGAGGACGGCGGCCTGTACCCGGCGCTGGACGCCGAGTTTGGCGAGGAGCCGGGAGATGTGGTTCTTGACGGTCTTCTCCGACAGGTAGAGCCTCTTGCCGATCTCGCGGTTGGTGAGTCCGTCTCCGATCAGCGCGAGGATTTCCCGCTCGCGCGGCGACAGGCTCGCCAACTCCGGTGCCGTCTCAGGGGCTTGGGCTGGCTCGGCGCGCAGTGAGCGCATCAGGCGGGCCGTTGTCGCGGGGTCGAGCATCGACTGCCCGGAGGCGACGGTGCGTACCGCGGAGACCAGGTCGGTGCCCTTGATCTGCTTGAGGACGTAGCCGGACGCCCCGGCCATGATGGCGTCGAGCAGGGCGTCCTCGTCGTCGAACGAGGTGAGCATGAGGACGGCCAACTCCGGCATCTGGTCGCGGAGTTCGCGGCAGACGGTGATGCCGTTTCCGTCGGGGAGGCGTACGTCCAGGACGGCGACGTGCGGGCGTACCGCGGGGGCGCGTACCAGGGCGTGTTCGACGTTCTCGGCGTCGCCGACCACCGAGATGTCCTCCTCGGCGTCCAGGAGGTCGGACAGACCGCGGCGGACGACCTCGTGGTCGTCCAGCAGGAAGACGCGGATGGGGTCCTGCGCGGTGAAGGTGTGTGCCTCGGCCATCTCGACGCCTCGTTCCCCGGAGTATGAACGGACTGCGGGCCGTCCGTGACCTCGATCATCACGCGCCCGGTCCGGAAGCACTAGGGCCGACCGGCCCAACCGGTCCTCGCGACGTGTCCTGACCGGCCCCCGCGCGACGGTCCGGTGGCCCCTCCCGGCGGCGGTTGGCCGGTGAGACCTTCCTGTTGTTCTCGTCTCCATGAGGCCCGTGAGGGGGTGTGACCGATGCGGAAGATCCAGCGCGTGAAGGTCCTGGGGTGGCGCTGGCGGCGCAACGAACTGCGCCGGCCCAGCGACGCGGTCGAGGCGTGGATCGTCCTGGCCGCCTGGGCGTTCGCGGCGGCCGGTGGGACCGTTGCCGGGGTGGCGGTCGCTCAGGCCGTCGACGCCGGTCAGGCGAGGGACGGAGCGGTGCATCAGTCGGCCACTGCCGTGATGCTCCGTACTGTGCCGCGGGGTGCGCGTGCCGCGGCCGACTACAACCGGGTGCGGGCGAACGTGCGCTGGACCGACGCGCAGGGCACCGTCCGTACCGCCACGGCGGACGTGAAGGCGGGAATCGCCGTCGGCAGCACGGTGCCGGTGTGGACGGACGGGCGCGGCCACCTGGTGGACGAGCCCGCGAGCCCGGTGGTGGAGACGGCACGTGTGGTGCTGGCCGGAACGGGGGTCGGACTGGCGGGTGGGCTGTTCGTGCTCGCGGGCGGACGGCTGATCCGGCTGCGGGTGGAGCGGCGGGTCACCGAGCGGTGGGGCGAGGAGTGGGAGCGGACCGGGGCACGCTGGGGGCGCAGGACCGGCTGAGGCGCCGTTGCTCCGCCGGTCGTCGGTGGCCGACGGGGCAACGGCTTACAGGCTCATGGCCCTTTCGGCGCTCTCGCTACGCCGAGCGGTCGCCGGGCCCGTCGAGTCCGAACTCAACGTCCACGACCCCTTCGACGGCTCGCACCAGCCGCGCGGCCACGGGCACCAGGGACGTGTCCCGTACCCGGCCGCCGAGCCGTACGACACCGTCCCGGACCTCGACCCGCACCAAGGACGCCGGGCCGGGGAACAGATTGGCGACAACCTCGCGCCGCACCTCCTCCGCGATCTCCTCGTCGTCCCGGAGGAACACCTTCAGCAGGTCGGCCCGGCTGACGACGCCCTCCAGCCGGCCCGCATGATCGACGACGGGGAGTCGCTTCACCTTGGCCCGGGCCATGGTCCGCGCTGCCTGCGCGAGGGTCGCGCCCGGCTCCACGGTCAGGGCGGGGGCGGTCATCAGGTCGCCCGCGGTCACCGAACCGGCCTTCGCGAGGTCGGACAGCCGGCGCAACTGGGTGTGCCGGTCGGGGTCGCTGTCGCGGAACTCCTCTTTGGGCAGCAGGTCGGCCTCCGAGACGATCCCGATCACGCGGTCCGCCGCGTCGAGCACGGGCAGGGCGCTGACCTTCCGCTCCTGCATCGTGCGCACGATGTCCTTGAAGGCGGCCCCGCGGCCGACGGTGGCGACGGTACGGGTCATCACGTCGCTCACGATGTGTGGTGATCCATGCATGGTCACTCCTCACTCCTCACTCGTCACGGTCGGTCGGAGCGGTCAGGTCACCGCATGCCGCCGCTGCCGTAGGGGCCGTACAGGTCCAGCAGCCGGGTGCGGGCCGAGCGGAGCCGGTGGGCCACGATGTCGCCCACCCACTGGAAGACGTTCACGCCGAACGCGGGATCGTCCTTGCACAGCGTGCGTACGGCCGTGGCGTCGAACTCCCAGGCACGCACCGGGGTCGTCGCCTCGGCGCCCAGGTGCCAGGTGTGCGGGCCGAACAGCCAGGACCAGCCGACGAGTTCGTTGTGCCCCAGCGACTCGATGACGGCGGCCTGACGGCCGGGCACGTGCATGTCGAGGGCGATCGTGCCGGTGCGGATGATCCAGAACCGGTTCGCGCGGGCGTCCTCCTCGAAGAGCCGGACACCCTGCGGGATGGACACCTCGCGAGCGAACTTCATCAACTGGTCGCGGTGCTCCGGGGGCAGGGCCCGCGGCATGCTCATGGTCGGGGAAGCGTTCATGGCCTACCTCCGGAAAGCGTACGGATCTACCACCTCCAGCGTCCGCCCGTGTGTCCCGACGGACCATGGGCCACCCGGCCCGCCGGCCGGGCCGACCGGTGCCCCAGGAGAGCCGTACGGCACCCTGTGCCACCGGGCTGCCCGCGCTTCGATGAAACCGAGAGAGATACTCGACCGACATGAGGGGGTGGACACCGTGGGTACGACCCTGACACCGGAGTTCTGGAGGCAGTTCACCGTCCTGCTGGTGATCGCGACCGTGGCCACTGTCGTGCTCAGCGCGGCACTCGACGCGCTGGTGCTGCGGATGCGCGCCCATCGGGCACCGCAGGGGTCGTCGGGCACCCACGTGGTCCGCACACATCGGCCGACCCGGGGCACTCCCGTCCACCACTGACGCCGCTCGACAAGGGCTGACCCCGCGCTTGCTCGGCGCCCTCGGCGGCAACGCCCTTTCACGCCGCGCGAGTCGCTATGTGTCCCATCCTTGAGCAGGACATCAAGGCCGCGTTCCTGTTGGCGCCCGCCAGTCCGTAGAACGGACTGGCGGGCGCAGCTGCGCCCGGGGCCTGCCGTGACCGGGTGCTAGACGTCGTTGGAGTCCCTGTGTGCCGACGCGAGTTCGATGTCGCGGATTCTGCGGAGCCGGCCGACGAACAACCGAAGGGCGATACCGCAGCCGGCACACCATCCCCAGCCCTCGGTGACGAGGGCGTGGAAACCGTCCTCGTACTCGATGTACACGACCTGCGCGCCGACAGCCAGGGTGATGAACGCGTGTGTGCGTGTCTCCACCGACAGGAGCCAGTCCACGGGCAGCCACAGGGGAGCGGTGAGGTCGCGCAGCCGCATACGGAGCGCCGCCCAGAGGAACCCGAGGGCGTAGCGCAGCCTGCGGCGCCTGGAGAGGACGATGCCGTTACCGGGATCACCGGCCAGGACCGAGGCCCATTCCTCCCGGAGGTGTGACCTGTACTCTCCGGCGACGAAGGAAGCGAGGTCCAGGGTCCGAAGGCCTGCCCGGGCGTTAGGGGTATCCGTGCTCGGAGTGGTCGCGGGCTCTCGTTCCGCCGCCGACTTCCTGGCGTCGACCGCGGCGAGCAGCAACCCGACGGCGGCGAGACCGATCGCGGCTGCGGTCACGGCGCCGAACACCCATCCGGTGGTCAGCAAGGTCTGCGCGAACGCGGGTTCGGGATCGAGCAGCTTCAGGACGTAGCCGATGAGTAGGCAGATCGCTGCAAATGCGCCGCTCAGTACCGGCGTCAGCACCGCGACAACGGCCACTGTTCCGGCGTCGGAGGTCTCGGCGCGCTCCTCGTCCGTGCTCACGCCGCACCTCCTTCAGCCGCTGAGCGCAGCCCGAAGAGCCGAGGCTTCCGCTCCTTGGCCTGGTTGGCCGCTTGCTGGCCGACGGCGGTGAGTTCGTAGTAGTACCGCTTCGGTCGTCCCGGGTGCTCGCCGGATTCCGCATACCGGGTCGCCCATCCCGCGTCGACCAGTCGCTCAAGGATGGGATAGACCGTTCCGGACCCGAGGTCGGCTTCCTCGCAGATCTTGAGTCCCCACGCGGGGTCGTCGGCAGTGGACGTCAGAAGCACCTTGATGACCTCAAGTGTCGGGCGCGTAAGACGAATTGATGCCATGTCACTAGTGAAGCAGTACGCCGACCATGTGTCGAGTACGATATTCGGTCGGTCTTGGCGCCGTCGAGTCGGAGGTCCAACCGGCCCTGTGGAAGGGGTCGTTCAGCCCCGCACCGGCGGACCAACGGCATCAGGTGGCGGACGGCCCGGCACACGAGAGTCAGGGGTGCAACGAACGACCTGACACCTCGAAGGGACCACGACCATGGCCGTGCACGAGCACCCGCACCGCACTTCCGGCTTCCGCCTGCCCACGTCCCGCAGGAACGGCTCGGCGGCGGACGGCGCCGTGACGGCAGCCCCCGCGACGACCACCGCCACCCGTGCCTACGCGTTCGCTTCCCTGCGTCTGCTGACGGGGTTCGTTTTCCTGTGGGCGTTCCTGGACAAGACGTTCGGGTTCGGTTATGCGACGCCGTCCGGCAAGGGCTGGATCGACGGTGGTTCGCCGACCAAGGGCTTCCTGAGTTCGGTGGCGGCGGGTCCGATGGAGTCCACGTTCCATGACTGGGCCGGTGCGGGCTGGGTGAACTGGCTGTTCATGCTCGGTCTGCTGGGCGTCGGTGTCGCGCTGGTTGCCGGTGTCGGACTGAGGCTCGCTGCCGTCGCCGGTACGGCGATGATGGCGCTGATGTGGATCGCCGAGTGGCCGCCCGCGAAGCACCTGTCCGACGGCACGCCGAGTATGTCGTCCAATCCGTTCGCCGACTACCACCTGATCTACGCCGTGGTCCTGATCGCCCTCGCGGTCGCAGGAGCCGGTGTCACGTGGGGTCTCGGCAAGGTCTGGGCGAAGCTCCCGATCGTCCGCGACCACACCTGGCTGCGCTGACCGCAGGAGAAACAGCGGGCTCTCGCGAGGGGGCCCGCCCTCCGGCTGCCCATTGGGCCGATCGGCCCCTATCGGGGACCTGCGGCCCCTGCTGCGGGAACCCCTACGCCACGAAGCTGAAATCACATCCCGTTGAGGAGGACGAACCATGGTCCGCAGTGTTGTCGCAGGTCTCGATGGTTCACCCGAGAGCCGCGCCGCCGCCGAGTGGGCGGCCCGCGAGGCGGAACTGCGCGGTCTGCCGCTGAAGATCGTCCATGTCTGGGTACCCGCCCCGGACCCGTTGGCCCAGGCCCCGTTCATCGGCACGGAGACGCAGCAGCAGTGGAGCGAGCGGATTCCGCGTGAGGCGGGCGAGGGCCTGCGGCGGCGCCACCCCGGCGTGGACGTGACCGTGGAGCAGGTGTCCGGCACGCCCTCGGACGCGCTGGTGCATGCCGCGAAGGACGCCGAACTCCTGGTCCTCGGCTCGCGCGGACTGAGCGGTGTCGGAGGCTTCCTCGTCGGTTCCGTCGGTCTCTCCGTCGTAGCGCGCGTCGAACTGCCCGTGGTCCTGGTCCGGGCCGACGAACAGACCGCCGACCGAGATGAGACGAGCCCCGCGTCTGCCGCCTCGAACCGGCCCGTCGTCCTCGGCCTCGACGCCGACGCACCCGCCGACACGGTGATCGAGTTCGCGTTCGCCGAGGCCGCCCGGCGCGGCACCGGCCTGCGGGTCGTCTACGGCTGGAACCTTCCGCCGTACTACTCCTACGGTTTCGCGCTCGACGCGGGCCTGCACGACGAACTCTCCCGTGAGGAGACCGACTCCCTCACCGAGGCCCTGCGTCCCTGGCGGCAGAAGCACCCCGACACCGAGGTCGTCCTGGAGCCGCGCGTCGGCAGCGCCGCCGACCACCTGGTGGACGCCTCCCGTGAGGCCTCCCTCGTCGTCATCGGCCGCCGGGTCCGCCGCGCTGCGCTCGGCGCCCACATCGGCCCCGTCGCGCACGGCGTCCTGCACCACTCCGTCGCCCCCGTGGCCGTCGTCCCGCACGACTGACCCACCCCCGTCGCCTGAGGAGCAGTAGTCATGAAGGCAGCCGTTGTACGAGCGTTCGGCGATCCCCTCGTCATAGAGGAGCGTCCCGATCCCGAGCCCGGCCCCGGGCAGGTCCGCGTCCGGGTGGAGGCGTCCGGGCTCTGCCACACCGACATCCACGCCGCGCACGGCGACTGGCCGGTCAAGCCGAACCCGCCGTTCGTGCCCGGCCACGAGGGCGTCGGCCTCGTCGAGGAACTCGGTGACGGCGTCACCCACCTGAGCATCGGCCAGCGCGTCGCCGTGCCATGGCTCGGCAAGGCCTGCGGCCGGTGCGAGCACTGCCTGTCGGGCTGGGAGACGCTGTGCGAGCAGCAGATCAACACCGGCTACGGCTGCGACGGCGGCTACGCCGAGAAGATGCTGGCCTGGGCCGACTTCGCCCAGCCGGTGCCCGACGGCGTCAGCGCGATCGACGCCGCCCCGCTGACCTGCGCGGGCGTCACCACGTACAAGGCACTCAAGGTCGCCGGCGTGCGGCCCTCCCAACTCGTCGCCATCTCAGGGGTCGGCGGGCTCGGGCACCTGGCGGTGCAGTACGCGAAGATCGCGGGGGCGACGGTCGCGGCGATCGACGTCACCGACGAGAAGCTCGAACTCGCCACGGCGCTCGGCGCCGACCTCGTCATCGACGCCCGCAAGGACGACGTGGGAGAGGTGCTCAAGCGGCACGGCGGCGCGCACGCGGCGATCGCCCTGGCCGTGAACGAGGCCGCGTTCGCCGCGGTCAACTCGGGCCTCAGGCGCGGCGGCAAGCTCGTCATGGTCGCCCTGCCCGCGCACGGCAGCATCCAGATCCCGATCTTCGACACCGTCCTGAACGGCACCTCGGTGATCGGCTCGATCGTCGGCACCCGGCAGGACCTCACCGAGGTCTTCCAGCTGCACGCCGCCGGCCAGACCAAGGTCATCTCCGAGACCCGCCCGCTGGACTCCGTCAACGAGTCCATCGAGGACGTGCTGCGCGGCGACGTCAAGGCCCGGATCGTGTTCGACCTCCTCGGCACAGGACGGTGAGCGCGATGACACTCCCGATCGTCGTCGGCGTCGACGGCTCCGAGCCCAGCCTGCGCGCCGTCGACTGGGCGGCCGACGAGGCCACCCTGCGCGGGGCACCGCTGCGGCTGGTGTATGCCTCGCTGTGGGAGCGCTACGAGGGCACCTCGATCGCGGAGGACCTCACCAAGCCCGACGAGCAGGTCAGGGCCGAAGACATCGTCGACACCGCCGCACGCCGCGCACGTCGCCGCCGACCCGAACTCGACGTGCGGGTCGAGGTGTTGGCGGAGGAACCCGAATACGCGCTGGTGCGGGAGAGCCGCAGTGCCTCGATGATGGTGACAGGCACCCGAGGCCGCAGCGGTCTCGCCGAGGCGCTGCTGGGTTCCGTGAGTCTGATCGTGGCCGGGCACGCGCAGTGCCCGATGGTCGTCGTGCGCGGCAACCACGACAACCAGGCCCGGAACGGCACGCACGGCCGTGTCGTCGTGGGCGTCGGAGAGAAGCCGGCGGGCTCGGCGGCGGTGCGCTTCGCCTTCGAGGAGGCGCGACGGCGTGGGGTGCAGGTGGAGGCCGTACGGGCCTGGCGCTGGCCCGCGCGCGAGACCACCGACCATCCGCTGATGGCCGGCGAACCCGCCCGGCTGCACGAGCAGCAGGCGGTGGAGACGCTGGACGCGGCGCTCCGGGACGCTCCCGCCGATGTCGAAGCGAGCCGCCGAACGGTCGAGGGCCACACCCGGCCCGCCCTCGTGGACGCCTCCCGGGACGCCGACCTCCTGGTCGTCGGAGCGAAGCGCCGCCCAGGCCACTTCGGGCTCCAACTGGGCCGCGTGGCCCACGGGGTGCTGCACCACTCCGCCTGCCCGGTCGCCATCGTGCCCGAAAAGGGATGAGCGCGATCGTCCCCGACTCCAGCCGCTGGCGCGGTAGTTCCGCCTCCACCGCCCGTTGACCCATCGACGACTTACGGAGCCTCCGATGTCCAAGGCCGAACACCACGACTCCACCGTGTTTTCCGACCTCTCCGACGAAGAGCTGCACACCCTGGACGCCCACTGGCGGGCCGCCAACTACCTTGCCGCAGGCCAGATTTACCTGATGGCGAACGCCCTGCTGGCGGAGCCCCTCCGCCCCGAGCACATCAAGCCGCGACTGCTCGGCCACTGGGGTACCTCGCCCGGCCTCAACCTCGTCTACACCCACCTCAACCGGGTCATCAAGGCGCGTGACCTGGACGCGCTGTGCGTGTGGGGACCCGGGCACGGTGGTCCCTCCGTGCTCGCCAACTCCTGGCTGGAGGGCAGCTACAGCGAGACCTACCCGAACGTCTCGCGCGACGGGGCGGGCATGGAGCGGCTCTTCAAGCAGTTCTCCTTCCCCGGCGGCGTGCCCAGCCACGTGGCGCCCGAGACACCCGGCTCGATCCACGAGGGCGGCGAACTCGGCTACTCCCTCGCGCACGCCTACGGCGCCGCCTTCGACAATCCGGACCTCCTCGTCGCCTGCGTCATCGGCGACGGCGAGGCCGAGACCGGCCCGCTCGCCGCCGCCTGGCACTCCAACAAGTTCCTCGACCCGGTCCACGACGGTGCCGTCCTGCCGATCCTCCACCTCAACGGCTACAAGATCGCCAACCCGACCGTGCTGTCCCGCCTGCCCGAGGCCGAACTCGACGAACTGCTGCGCGGCTACGGCCACGAGCCGATCCATGTCACCGGCGATGATCCGCTCAAGGTGCACCGCGCCATGGCCGCCGCGTTCGACGACGCCCTGGACCGCATCGCCGTGATGCAGCGCACCGCCCGCGAGGACGGCGTCGCCGAGCGCGTGCACTGGCCGATGATCGTGCTGCGTACCCCCAAGGGCTGGACCGGTCCGGCCGAGGTCGACGGTGTCCCGGTCGAGGGCACCTGGCGCGCACACCAGGTCCCGCTGTCCGAGGTGCGCGAAAACCCCGAGCACCTACGGCAGTTGGAGGCGTGGCTGCGCTCCTACCACCCGGAGAAGCTGTTCGGCCCCGGGGGCCGGCCCGTCGCGGACGTCCTCGCCTGCCTGCCCGAGGGCACCAAGCGCCTCGGCTCCAGCCCGTACGCCAACGGCGGTCTCCTCGTACGGGACCTGCCGATCCCGTCCCTGGACCGGTTCGCGGTCCCCGTCGACAAACCGGGCACGACCCTGCACGAGCCCACCCGCATCCTCGGCGACCTCCTCGAGCAGGTGATGCACGACACCTCGGCCAGCCGCGACTTCCGCCTCGTCGGCCCGGACGAGACCGCCTCCAACCGGCTGCAGGCCGTATTCAACGCCAGCGGCAAGGCCTGGCAGGCCGGGTTCCTGCCGGTCGACGAACACCTGGACCGGCACGGCCGCGTGATGGAGATCCTCTCCGAACACACGTGCCAGGGCTGGCTGGAGGGATACCTGCTCACCGGTCGGCACGGACTGTTCTCCTGCTACGAGGCGTTCGTGCACATCGTCGACTCCATGGTCAACCAGCACATCAAGTGGCTGAAGACATCGCGGGAGTTGGCCTGGCGGGCACCCATCGCCTCCCTCAACTACCTTCTGACGTCGCACGTCTGGCGCCAGGACCACAACGGCTTCTCGCACCAGGACCCCGGCTTCGTCGACCACGTCCTCAACAAGAGCCCCGAGGTCGTCCGGGTCTACCTCCCGCCGGACGCCAACACCCTTCTCTCCGTGGCCGATCACGTCCTGCGCAGCCGCGACTACGTCAACGTGGTGGTCGCCGGCAAGCAGCCCTGCTTCGACTGGCTCTCCATGGACGAGGCCCGCGCCCACTGCGCACGCGGCGCCGGGATCTGGGAGTGGGCGGGCACCGAGAACGGCGGCGTACCGGACGTCGTCCTCGCCTGCGCCGGTGACGTCCCCACCCAAGAGGTCCTGGCCGCCGCCCAGTTGCTGCGCCGCCACCTGCCTCAGCTCGCCGTCCGCGTCGTGAACGTGGTCGACATGACGAGGCTCATGCCCCGCGACGAGCACCCGCACGGCATGACCGACTTCGAGTACGACGGCCTGTTCACCGGCGACAAGCCGGTCATCTTCGCCTACCACGGCTACCCGTGGCTCATCCACCGCCTCGCCTACCGCCGCACCGGCCACGCCAACCTGCACGTGCGCGGCTACAAGGAATCCGGCACCACCACCACACCCTTCGACATGGTCGTCCGCAACGACCTCGACCGCTACCGCCTCGTCATGGACGTCATCGACCGCGTCCCCGGCCTCGCGGTACGCGCCGCCGCCGTACGCCAGACCATGGCCGACGCCCGCACCCGCCACCACGCCTGGATCCGCGAACACGGCACCGACCTGCCCGAGGTCGCCGACTGGACCTGGGACGCCTGACCCGGCCCCCCTGTACATCCCCTGCGCCGCAAAGGAGTTCACCGTCATGACCGTACGCGTCGGCATCAACGGCTTCGGCCGGATAGGCCGCACCTATCTGCGCGCGGCACTCGACCGCGCCGAGGCGGGCACCCAGGACGTCGAGGTGGTCGCGATCAACGACATCACCTCGCCCGCCACCCTCGCCCATCTCCTGGAGTACGACTCGACGTTCGGGCGCATCGGCCGCGAGGTCGGCCACGACGACAGCTCGATCACCGTCGACGGCACGCGCATCGCCGTCAGCGCCGAACGCGACCCGGCCGCCCTGCACTGGTCCGACTACGGCGCGAGCGTCGTCGTGGAGTCCACGGGCCGCTTCCGTGACCGCGACTCGGCCGCCCTGCACCTGAAGGCGGGCGCGCACACCGTGCTGCTGTCCGCGCCCGGCAAGAACGCGGACGCCACCATCGTGATGGGCGTCAACGACTCGACGTACGACCGCAGGCAGGACCGGATCGTCTCGGCCGCGTCCTGCACCACCAACTGTGTCGCCCCGATGGTCAAGGTGCTGCACGACGCCTTCGGCATCGAGCGCGGCATGATGACCACCATCCACGGCTACACCAACGACCAGTCCCTCCTCGACTCCCCGCACAAGGACCTGCGCCGGGCCCGCTCGGCGGCCCTGAGCATCATCCCCACCAGCACGGGTGCCGCCCGCGCCGTGGGCCTGGTGCTGCCGGAGCTGGCCGGCGCCCTGGACGGCATCGCGGTGCGCGTGCCCGTCGAGGACGGCTCGCTCACCGACCTCGCCGTCGTGCTGCGGCGCGAGGTGACGACCGAGGAGATCAACGCTGTCTTCGACGAGGCCGCCGAGGGCCCGCTCAACGGCATCCTCCGCGTCTCGAAGGCCCCGATCGTCTCCCGCGACGTCATCGGCGACCCGTCCTCCTGCATCTTCGACCCGGCTCTGACCCAGGCGCACGGCACCCTGGCCAAGGTCTTCGGCTGGTACGACAACGAGTGGGGCTACACCAACCGCCTCCTCGACCTGACAGCACTGGTCGCCGACGACTGAGCACATCGAGAGAGGCCCCATGCGGTGGGCCTGTGCGGCGGGTTCCCGAGGGCCGAAAGGCCCATGGTCCGCCCCCAGGCAGCCCATGGGGCCTCTCTCCGTTCCGCGGGACGCTCGAAGTGTCGAAGAAGCCCTGGAGGAGACCGTGATGACGGACGACGCGCTCAGCCGACCGACAGTCCACGCCCTGCTCGCGGACGGCACCACCGTGTGCATCCGTCCCGTCGTCGCGGGCGACCACGACCAACTGGAGGGGCTCTACGAGGAGATGTCGCCGGAGAACCTGCGGCTGCGGTTCTTCGGGCTGAGCCGCCGGTCCGCCGGGCGGGCGGCCGACCGGGCCTGCCGGCCGCACCCCGGATACCGTGCGCTGCTGGCCGAGGCCAAGGGGCAGGTGATCGGGCTCGCCGAGTACGACAACGGCGGCACCGGGACAGCGGCCGACATCTCCATCGCGGTCGCCGACGGACTGCACCACCGCGGTATCGGCACCCTCCTCGTCGAGCATCTGGTCTCCGCCGCACGCGCCGAGGGCATCACCACGTTCACGGCCGACGCGCTCAGCGAGAACCACGAGATCCTGCGGCTCTTCGCCGACCTCGGCCTGCACACCGCGCGTCGCTTCGAGGGCCCCGAGATGCGCTGCACCATCGAACTCGCCGAGGACGAGAACTATCTGTCGGCCACCGAGGCACGGGGTCGCGCCGCCGACGTCGCCAGCCTCGTACCGCTGCTGCGCCCCGACGCGGTCGCCGTCGTCGGTGCCGGACGCAGGGCCGGCTCCGTGGGCCGGGCTATCCTGCACCACCTGAAAGCAGGCGGCTTCACCCGCCGCCTCTTCGCGGTGAACCCCGCCGCGACCTCGATCCTCGGCGTGCCCAGTTACCCCTCGATCAGCGCGCTGCCGAAGACACCCGATCTCGTGGTTGTCGCCGTACCCGCCGCCGCCGTCCCGGCCACCGCCGAGGAGTGCGGCAAGGCAGGGGCACGCGCCCTCTTGGTCGTCACCGCGGGACTCGACCCGGCCCAGGCCGAGGCACTGACGGCGGCCTGCCGGACGTACGGCATGCGGCTGGTGGGCCCCAACTGCCTCGGTGTCTCCAACACCGACCCGGAACTGAACCTCGACGCGACCTTCGCCGCCGCCCACCCCCGCCCCGGTACCGCGGGCATCGCCGTGCAGTCCGGCGGCGTCGGCATCGCCCTGCTCGACGGGCTGTCCCGGCTCGGCATCGGCGTCTCGACCTTCGTCTCCCTGGGCGACAAGTTCGACGTCAGCGGCAACGACATGCTCCAGTGGTGGGAGAGCGACGGCACCACCGACCTCGCACTGCTGCACCTGGAGTCCTTCGGCAACCCGCGGGCGTTCTCCCGCACCGCGCGCCGCGTGACCCGCCGCATGCCCGTCCTGACCGTCGACGCCGGCCGCACCGACGCCGGCCGTCGCGCCGCCGCCTCGCACACCGCGGCAGCCGCCACCCGCACCATGACCCGGGGCGCGCTGTTCACCCAGGCCGGCATCACCGCCACCCGCTCCGTCGGCGAACTCATGGAAGCAGCAGCGCTGTTGCACTCGCAGCCGCTGCCGACCGGATCCCGGGTCGTGATCGTCACCAACGCGGGCGGAGCCGGGGTCCTTTCCGCCGACGCCTGCGCCGAGGCCGGACTCAGCCTCCCGACCCCCACCCCCGAACTCGTCGACGACCTGCTCGCCGTACTGCCCGAAGGTGCCGCAATCGGCAATCCGATCGATGCCACCGCCGCCGTCACCGAGGACCAGCTCAGGGACTGCGTGGACCGGATCGTGCGGCACGCCGGCGTCGACGCCGTCCTCGTGGCCCTGGTCCCCACGGCGGTCGCCGAGGCGACCGGCGACGACCTTGTACGGGCCCTGACCCAGGCAACGGGCTTCAGCCCCAAGCCAGTTGCCGTGGTGCGGCTCGAACAGCCCCTGCCCGTCGGGCTGTTGCCCACCACCGACGGTCGCACCATTCCTGCCTACGCCGAACCCCAGGCGGCGGCACGGGCGTTGGCCCACGCCGCCCACCGCGCGGCCTGGCTCGCCCGGCCCGCCGGGACGATCCCCGAGCTCGACGGAGTCGAGACGGTGCGCGCCCACACCGTTGTCGAGACCTACCTCGAAGCGAACCCGGACGGCGGCTGGCTCGGCCCGCGCGAGTGCGCCGAACTCCTCGGCTGCTACGGCATTCCCCAGCTCGCCTGGGCCTGGGCGGAGACCGAGGACGACGCCGTCCTCGCCGCCGACCGGCTGCGCGGCGCCGACGGCCGGGTGGTCATGAAGGCCCACTGGCCGGGCCTGCTGCACAAGAGCGAACAGCACGCCGTCCACCTCGACCTGCGCGGCGACGCCCAAGTACGCGCCGCCTTCCGGGACTTGGAGACCCGGTTCGCCGGACTCATGACGGGCGTGGTCGTGCAGCCGCTCGCCGAACGCGGCACCGAACTCTTCGCCGGCGTCGTCCAGGACCAGGTCTTCGGACCGCTCGTCCTCTTCGGCCTCGGCGGCACCGCCACGGAGATCCTCGCCGATCACACCGCCCGGCTCGCCCCGCTCACCGACCACGACGTGCACGACCTGATCACGGCCCCGCGCTGCGCCCCTCTCCTGTTCGGCGCGCACGGCAGCCCGCCCGTCGACCTCGAAGGCCTCGAACAACTGCTGCTGCGGCTCTCCCGGATGGCGAGCGACCTGCCGCAGCTGGCCGAGGCCGACTTCAACCCCGTACTCGCGGCACCGGGCGGCGTCTCCGTCCTCGATGCCCGCGTCCGCCTGCTGCCCACCAGGCCGCAGGACCCGTATCTGCGCCGACTTCGCTGAGGAGGGAACACCATGAAGCACAACAAGGTCGGCTCCGTGATGACCACGGAGGTCGTCCGGGCCACGTACGGAACGCCGTTCAAAGAGGTGGCACGCCTGCTCGGCGAACACCGCATCAGCGGCCTGCCCGTCGTCGACGAGGACGACCAGGTCATCGGAGTCGTCTCCGAGACGGACCTGATGGCCCACCAGGCCGAAGCACCCGACCCGTACGAGCCGAAGAAGCGCTTCCGGTTCGCCGACCTGACGCGCAGCGCCAAGCGGCGGGCCGCGAAAGCGACCGCCCGGACCGCCGGTCAGCTGATGACCGCGCCGCCCGTCACCGTGCACGCCGACGACACCATCGTCGAGGCCGCCCGGACCATGGCGAAGCACCGCGTGGAGCGGCTCCCCGTCCTCGACGAGGAGAACCGGCTCGTCGGCATCGTCACCCGCCGCGACGTGCTCCAGGTCTTCCTGCGGCCGGACGCGGAGATCCGTGGCGAGGTCGTGAGCGAGGTGCTGGTGCGTGCTCTGTGGCTGGCGCCGAGCGCCATCGACGTCTCGGTGGCGGAGGGCGTCGTCACGCTCTCCGGCCACATGGAGCGCAAGAGCGAGACGGAGATCGCCGTCTCCATGGTCCGGCAGATCGACGGGGTCGTGGCGGTCGTCGACAAGCTCTCCTACCGGACCGACGACTCCCGCATCCAGCCGGAGGACCAGCAGTACCACGGTGTCTCCGAGACCTGGCTGCGCCACCTGTGAACTGAGAGGAGGCGGACCGCCATGCCCACCAGCGTGCTGGTCGCCTACGGGACGACGAACGGATCGACCGCGCAGATCGCCGAGGCCGTGGCCGAGGTCCTGCGCAAGGCGGGACTCACCGCCGACCTGTTGCCCGCACGCTCCGTCCTGGACGTGCGGCCGTACGGCGCCGTGGTGGTCGGCAGCGGACTGTACGCCGGCCGCTGGCACCGCGACGCCCGCCGGTTCCTGAGCCGGCACGGCCGCCACCTGGCGAAGCGCCCGGTGTGGCTGTTCAGCAGTGGCCCGCTCGACGCCTCCGCCTCCGAGCGGGACATACCGCCCGTGCGTGGCGTACGGCGTGCCATGGTCCGGCTCGACGCCAGGGGCCATGTCACCTTCGGCGGTTGCCTGGAGGAGGGCGCCAAGGGGTACATCGCCCGGTCCATCGTGCGCAACGGGAAGGGCGGGGACTTCCGCGACTTCGGCGCGATCGAGGAATGGGCGGCGCGGATCGCGGACGAGTTGCTGAAGGAGCGGGAGCAGGAGTGAAGGTGCTGGATCTCTCCAGGGTGGGGAGCAGCCCCGGCGCGGAACCGATGCGCCGGGGCTGCTCCCCACCCTGGACCGGTGTCAGCGGTTCACCGTCAGGGGCACGGTGTCGACGGTCACTGCCCGGCCGTCCTTGGCCGACAGGACGTAGGCGGCCAGCAGACCCGGGCCGGAGCGGCCCGCCTCGCAGGGGATCGTCACGTCGAAGGTGCCGCGGGTGCCGGTACCGGACGTCGCCTTGACCATGACGTCGGCGGCGGTGCGCCCGGTGGAGTCCGTGACCCTCAGCCGGAACCGGGCTTCGAACGTGTTGGCGCTGCCCCACACCCTCAGCGGGGAGCGCGCGGTGTCACCGATCATCGGCGACTCCACCAGTACGGCCGGCGCCCGGTCCTCGAAGTCGGCGCGGCCGACGGGACCGTTCAGAACGACGCCCGCGCGGCCGAAGGACGTGACTGCCTTGCCGTCGAGCTCGAACCCGACCTTGTGGACCGTCGGCAAACGGGTCACCGTGAACACGACCTGGGCGATCCGCTCGCGCAACGACAGGCTGCCGCCTCCGTCGTCGAAGCGGCCGGACAGGTCGACCGTGGCCACGTGGTCGCGGACGACGAGGGAACGCAGACGCGTTCCGGACGGGATGGCCGTAGTTCGGCCGCGGGCCTGCTCATAGCGGTCCGGACCGGCCAGCAAGGCCCGCACGGCGGCGGTGGCGGTCGTCGGCGCGGTCACGGTGCGCGGGGCGGGAGAGACCTTCTGACCGTGCAGGAAGTACACCCCCGTGCGCACACGGGCCGCCGAAGTGCCGCCGACACCAGCGGAGTTGCCGGTGGCGGGGGCCGCAGTCGTCTCCGGGTTCGTTGCCCTGGACGGAGCCGGTGCGCCTGAGGCTCCGCCCGATGTGCCGGTGACCGCCGAGGGAGGCGAGGTCGGGGCGGTGCCGCCCTGGCCTGCCGTACCGGTGGTCGTACCGCACGCGGTGACCGCGAGCAGAGGCAGCGTCAGGGCGGCGGTGAGCACGGTGGACCGGCGCCGGTGGCTGCGGGATGCGAGTGCTGATGTGCTGTTCATGGCATTCTCCTCCGACACTTCCAGCGAACTCCTCCCGTCAGGCGCTCACCAGTGCCGCACGGCTCGTCTCCAGGGCCGGAAGGCTCATGCGCCGGGCGGCGCCGAGCGAGGACCCTGGAAGGGAACGGTCGACGAAGGGGTCACCATGTCTCTGGCCTTCGAACAACACGGCCGCGCGGCCCTGCACTTGGCCCACGCGGCGTCCCTCGCGCCCTCGCCGCACAACAGCCAGCCCTGGTTCTTCGTCGAGGAGGGCCACGACCACGGCTTCGAGATCCACGCGGACCGAGAGCGGCGCCTGGCCCTGACCGACCCGGGCGGCCGGGAGACGGTCATCGCCTGCGGGGCCGCCCTGTTCAACGTACGCATGGCCGTGCGCAACCTGGGATTTCGGCCCGCCGTCGACCTGTTGCCCGAGTTCGGGAACCCGGCCTACCTGGCTCGTGTGGGCTTCGCCGCCCATGCGCCGGCCACGCTCGACGAGGCGCTGATGGCGGGCGCCATGGCACACCGGCACACGCACCGGGGGCCGTTCGGGGCCGAGCGGGTCGCGGAGGAGCTCCTCGACGACCTGCGGCAACACGCACGGGCCGAGGGAGCCGACCTTCAAGTCGTCGTCGATGTCGACCAGTTGGACCGGCTCGCGGATCTGGTGCGCACCGCCGAGGAGACGCATCGCGCCGACCGGGGACACACCGCGGAGATCGCCGGGTGCGTCGGGCCGGCCGGTGTACCCGCCGAGGCGTGCCTGTATCACCCGGACTGTGTCCAGCTGGCCGCCCGTGACTACCTGGGCCTGGTCCGGCAGTTCGCCGTCCCGCCGCAGAAATGGGTGTCGCGCACGGGCACCGTCGTCGTGCTGACCACGCGCTACGACACCCGCGCGGACTGGCTGCGCGCGGGCCAGGCGCTCCAGCGCGTGCTGCTCTACGCGGAGGCCCACGGGGTCCGGGCCGCCTTCCACACCCAGCCCCTCGAAGTGCCCGCCGTCCGCACGGAGGTTCGCACGGGCGTCGCCTTCGGCCGGTACCCGCAGCTGATCCTGCGCCTCGGTCACACGAACCAGACCTGGGCCACCCCACGGCGCGGGCCCGCCGAGACACTGCTCCACAGTGACACGCCGGTCAGGTGAGGATCATGACCCCCAGCAAGCACGTAAAGCCGGCCAAGGTGCGCTGGTGGCGGCTTCGGCCCAACCCGCTCAGGCGCCGCAGCTACCTCGTCGAGGCCTGGCTGCTGATCGCCGCCTGGACCCTCGCGGTCGTGGCGGCGATCGGCACGGGCGCCTGGACGGCCCTCGCCGTCGACCGGCACGTCGATGCCCTGCGCGCCGAGCGCCATCCGGTGTCGGCCGTGCTCGTCGAGGACGCCGTGCGCACCGTGGGCACGAGCGACGGCAGCGACAGCTACCGGGCCACCGTGCGCTGGACCGCGGCGGACGGCACGAGCCGCACGGGACTGGCCCACGTGGACTCCAGCAGCAAGGCCGGGTCCACCACTCACGTGTGGCTCGACACCCGGGGCCGTCTCGTGCCCACCCCCGTGACCGCCGAACAGGCGCGGCTGGAGGGGGTGGTGCTGGCCGTATGGACCGCCGTGGGCGCGGGAGGGACGGTGCTCCTCATCGGCCGGGGCATGTCCGCGCGGCTGGAACGGCGACGACTGGAGCAGTGGGAAGCCGAGTGGGCGCGGGTCGGTCCGCGGTGGGGCCACAAGACCGGCTGACAAACCCGCGGGACAACACTCAGCAGATGCGCGGGAGTTGCTCGCCGAGCGGCATCTCCACGATGCGCCGGGCACCGACCAGTGTCCGCAGGGTCACCCGCTCCCGCTGCCCCTCCCGCAGCACCTCGCCGATCCGCACCGCCTGAGCCCCCTCGGGAAGCGACCGCATCGCGGTCAGTGCGTCCTTTGCCGCGTCGGCGTCGACGAAGGCGACCACACAGCCCTCGTTGGCGACGACCAGCGGGTCCAGGCCGAGCAAGTCGCAGGCCGAGGCGACCGCCTCGGGCACGGGAACCGCGCTCTCCTCGATCTCGACGGCGGCGGACGAGTCGCGGGCGATCTCGTTGAGCGCGGCGGCGAGCCCGCCCCGGGTAGGGTCGCGCAGCACGTGCACGGCGTCACCGAGTGGCGCCAGGGCTCGTACCAGCCGGTGCAGGGGCCGGGAGTCGGAGGCAATGTCGCCCTCGAAGCCGAGGTTCTCGCGGGTGCTGAGCACGGTCGTGCCGTGCAGTCCGATCGGCCCCGACAGCAGTACGGCGTCCCCTGGGCGGGCCAACGCGGCGGAGGGAGCGAGCAGTTGGTGCCGTTGTCCGACGCCGGTGGTGTTGATGAACAGCCGGTCGGCCGCACCGCGCCCCACGACCTTGGTGTCCCCGGTGATCACGGGCACGCCGACGTCCTGGGCCGCTTTCCCCAACGACTCCATGACTGCCCGGAGTTCGGCCAGCGGCAGCCCCTCCTCGATGATCAGCGAGACCGACAGCGCGAGCGGCCATGCGCCCCGCATCGCCAGGTCGTTGACCGTGCCGTGCACGGCGAGGGATCCGATGTCCCCGCCGGGGAAGAACAGCGGGCTGACGACGAAGCTGTCCGTGCTCATCACCAGGCCGGGGTGCCCGGGCAGCAGCGCCGCGTCCTCCATGGGTCCCGTGCCGCCGCCGACGGCGGGCAGCACCAGCTCGTCGAGCAGTTCCCCGGTGAGTCGTCCGCCGGCGCCGTGGCCCAGCAGGACGACCTCGTCCTCGTGGGCGGGGGTGGGGCACTGGATGTTCATGCCGTGCTCCTCGTGGGCGTGCGTCCGGCCGCGTGGAAGGCGGCGCAGGTGCCCTCGGACGACACCATCGGGGCGCCGAGGGGATGACGGGGGGTGCAACGGGTGCCGTACGCGGCGCAGTCGGTGGGCAGCCGGGCACCGGTGAGGATGGTCCCGGCGATGCACTCGGGGTCCTCGACCGGGCACAGCCCGCCCACGTCGAAGCGCCGGGCGGCGTCGAACTCCTGGTACTCCTCCGTGAGTTCGAGCCCGCTGTCGGGGATCTCGCCGATCCCGCGCCAGGCCCGGTCGGTCACCCGGAAGACCTGGCGGACCGCGTCCTGCGCCGAGGTGTTGCCTCCCCGCCGCACGGCCCGCGCGTACTGGTTCTCCACCTCGCAGCGGCCCGACTCCAGTTGCCGTACGGCCATGAGGATGCCCTCCAGCAGGTCCAGCGGCTCGAACCCCGTGACCACGATGGGCACTTGGTACCGGGCGGCGATCGGCTCGTACTCGGTCCAGCCCATCACCGCGCACACGTGCCCGGCGGCGAGAAAGGCCTCCACCTCGCAGTCGGGATCGTCGAGCAGCGCGGTCATGGCCGGCGGTACGAGGACGTGGCTGACCAGCATGGAGAAGTTGGCCAGTCCGAGGCGGGCCGCGTGCAGTACCGCCATCGCGTTGGCTGGCGCCGTCGTCTCGAAGCCGACGGCGAGGAACACGACCTCGCGGTCGGGGTGTTGGGCGGCCAGGCGTACGGCGTCCATCGGGGCGTAGACCACCCGTACGTCCGCGCCCCGCGCCCGCAGCGACAGCAGGTCGGTGTCCGTACCGGGCACCCGCAGCATGTCGCCGAAGCTGGTGAAGAGCACGCCGGGGCGGGCGGCGACGGCCATGGCCCGGTCCAGGGTCTCCAGCGGGGTGACACAGACCGGGCAGCCCGGGCCGTGGATCATCCGCATCCCGGCGGGCAGCAGTTCGTCGATGCCCTGGCGGACCAGGGTGTGGGTCTGGCCGCCGCACACCTCCATGATCCGCCAGGGCCGCGTGGCGGTCCGCCGCAGCTCGTCCAGCAGCCGCCGGGCGAGTACCGGATCCCGGTACTCGTCCAGGTACTTCATCGGTGCGTGAGGTCGAGCCGGACGTCGACGACCCCCTCCACCGCCCGCACCGCGCGGGCCAGCACGGGCACGAGCGAGCGGTCGGGCAGGACACCGCCGAGCGTGACCACGCCCTCGGTGACACTCACCGTCAGGGCGGTGGTGACCGGGAGCCGGCCGAGCACGTGGTGCCGGACCTCTTCGGCGATCTCGCCGTCGCCCCGCAGGAACACCTTCAGCAGGTCGCTGCGGCTGACCACGCCCTGGAGCATGCCGACCGCGTTCACGACGGGCAGTCGCTTGACGTGCCGCCGCGCCATGATGCGGGCGGCCTCGGCGAGCGTGGCGTCCGCGTGCACGGTGACCGCCGGGGCGCTCATCAGCTCGCCCGCGGACACCGCGCCCGCTTTGGCGGGCACCGCCGGATCGCCGTCGGGGGCGCCCCGGTACTCCTCCTTGGCCAGCAGATCAGCCTCGGAGACGACCCCGACGACCCGGCCCTCGCCCGCCAGCACCGGCACGGCGCTGACCTTCCACTGGTCGAGCAGCTCGACGATCTCCTTGAAGGGCGCCTCGCTTCCGATGGCGACGGCGGTGTGGGTCATCACATCGCTCACGGTGTACGGAGATTCAGACATCACAGCCTCCGGTGTCTTCTCTTGAGGTACGGACTACCGTCAGGTCGAGGAAGTGGGTGGAGCACGAGATGCACGGGTCGTGGTTGCGGATCGCCCGTTCACACAGAGCCGTCAACTCGTCGTCGTCCGGGTCGTGTTCGCCGATCGCCCGCTGGGCAAGACGGCGCAGGTCGTCCTCGATCGCGCCCTGGTTCTGCGCGGTGGGCGGCACCAGGAGTGCGCTCTTCACGATGCCGTCGGCGTCGAGTTCGTAGCGGTGGTAGAGCAGCCCGCGCGGCGCCTCGGTGGCGCCGTGCCCGACACCCGCGACTGGCGGCACCTCCGTGTACGGGTGCGCGGGCGGCTCGTAGCCGTCGATGATGCGCAGTGCCTCGGCGACTGCGTACACCGTCTCCACTGCGCGCACCAGGATGGACCGGTACGGGTTGCGGCACAGCGCGCCCTCGCGCGGATCGCCGAGCCCCGCCTCGATCGCCGCTTCCAGCGCCACCGGCGACAGCAGCCGCCCGCTGATCGAGAACCGGGCGAGCGAGCCGGTGAGATGGAGGCGCCCGTCGAGCCGTGAGTGCAGCGCGGTGGAGTGGGCGACGTGCGTCTCGGTGACGTGTGCGGTGAAGTCCCGTACGGGGAAAGAGGTGTTGGTGCCGTCGGTGCGCAGCGCGGTCGGGGTGCCGCTCTCGATGGCGTACGTGTCCGGTTCGGTCAGCGCGAGCAGGTCGGCCTCGACGCTCGCGTCCGGGAACTCGAAGCCCGCGACCCAGCGCACGGTCTCCCACGCGTCGTCGAGGGCACGCTTCAACTCCTCGGTCAGGGAGCGCAGTTCGGTGCGTGCCGGGGCCCGGTGGAAACCGCCGAGGCGGACGTTCACCGGGTGTACAGCCCGCCCGCCGAGGAGCTCCATCAGCGAGTTGCCGGCCTTCTTCAGCCGGAGCCCCCGTTCCACCTCGGCGCGGTGTGTGCGGGCCAGGTCGATCGCGCTCGGCCGGCCCAGGAAGTCCGGGGCGTGCAGGAGGTAGATGTGCAGGGCCTGGCTCTCGATCCACTCGCCGCAGTAGAGGAGTCGGCGCAGATCCCGGATCACCGGGTCCACCGTCACCCCGCAGGCGTCCTCGATCGCCGCGCACGCGCTCATCTGGTAGGCGACCGGGCAGATTCCGCACACCCGGGCCGTGATGTCGGGCGGTTCGGTGTAGGAACGGCCGCGCAGGAACGCCTCGAAGAAGCGTGGCGGTTCGTAGATCTCCAGCCGCGCGTCGGTGACCGTGCCGTCGTGCACATGCAGGCTCAGCGCGCCCTCGCCCTCGACCCGGGAGAGCGAGCCGACGTGCAGCACACGGGATCCGCGGTGCGTCACTTGGACAACTCCTCGTCAAATGAAGCGGCGTTGAAGGTGTGTAGGTACCGCACCACGTCGTCGTCGTCGAGGCCGTCGCGGCGCAGCAGCGGGATCAGCGCGGGCAGGTTCACCGACCCGGACGGGCCGAAGCAGCCGAAGCAGCCGCGCTGGTAGGCCGGGCACAGCGCCCCGCACCCCGCGTGCGTGACCGGGCCCAGGCAGGGCGTGCCGTGGGCGACGGTGACGCAGACCGTGCCGCGCCGCTTGCACTCGAAGCACACGCTGTGGTCCGGCACGTCCGGCTTACGGCCGGCCAGGAACGCGGTGATCACCTCGATCAGCTGCCGCCGGTCGACCGGACAGCCGCGCAGCTCGAAGTCGACGTCCACATGGGTCGACACGGGCGTCGAAGTGGCCAGCGTGGAGATGTACTCGGGGTGCGCGTAGACCGTGCGCCGGTACTCGTCCACGTCCGCGAAGTTCCGCAGCGCCTGGATGCCGCCCGCGGTCGCGCAGGCCCCGATGGTCACCAGGTGGCGGGATTCGGCGCGGATCGCGTGGATGCGCTCGGCGTCCTCGGGCGTGGTGACCGAGCCCTCGACGAGGGTCAGGTCGTAGGGGCCGGGGGCCATCGCGCTCGACGCCTCCGGGAAATGCGCGATCTCCACCGCGCCGGTCAGCGCGAGGAGTTCGTCCTCGCAGTCCAGCAGGGTGAGCTGGCAGCCGTCACAGGAAGCCAGCTTGAACACCGCGAGCCTGGGCAGCGCCATCTCACAACTCCCTTACGGACAGCAGGGGTTCGGCCAGATCCCAGCCCACGACCGCACCGGCCTGGCACACCAGCAGCGGACCGAGCTGGCAGTGCCCGCAGTGTCCGGTCGCGCAGCGCATGTTGCGTTCCAGGGAGACCCGGATCCGGTCGCGGGGCACTCCGCGGTGGGCGAGTTCGCGGGCGGTGGCGCGGATCATCGGCTCGGGACCGCAGACGAACGCCGTCGTGTCCTCGGGGTCGAAGTGCGCCCGCCCCAGCAGCTGGGTGACCACACCGACGTCCCCGAGCCAGTCCGCGTCGGGCTGGTCGACCATCACGCCGGTGTAGGCGGTGGCCCAGCTCTCGATCTCTTTCCGGCCGATCAGATCGTCCGGAGTGCGGGCCCCGATCAGCACGTTGATCCGGCGGTACGCCTCCGGCTCGGCCAGTGCGCTCAGGATCAGCGGCCGCAGCGGGGCGAGTCCGATGCCGCCCGCCACGACCAGCACGTCCCGGCCGCGCGCCTGCTCCAGTCCCCAACTCGTGCCGTACGGGCCGCGGATGCCGACGACATCGCCGACCCGGGCCGCGCACAGTCCGTCGGAGACCGCGCCCACCGAACGGATCGTGTGCGCGAGCCCGCCGGTGGCCTGCACGGAGCTCACCGAGACGGGGATCTCGCCGCGCCCGAAGCAGTGCACCATCGCGAACTGCCCCGGCACGAAGTCGGGTAGCGAGGCGTCCACGGGTTCGAGCCGCAAGGTCACCGTGTCGCCGGTCTCCTGCCGGCGGGCGATCACGCGATGGGGGACCGGTACGGCGGTCATCGCGGTTCCTTCGTCTCGTACGTCCCGTACAGGTCGATCAGCCGGGCGCGGGCCGCGTTGAGCCGGTGGGCCAGCACCCGGCCGACCCAGTGCTCGACGGCCTGCCCGAAGGCGGGGTCGTCCAGGCACATCAGCCGGACGGCGACCGCGTCGAATTCATAGGCCCGCAGCTGCGTCACCGCTCCGGCGCCCAACTGCCAGACGTACGGCTCGTACAGCCAGGACCAGCCGACGAGGTCACCGATGCCGAGCGTCTCGACGACAGGGGGCCGGCGACCGGGCACGTGCATGTCGAGGGCGGCGGTGCCGTCACGGATGATCCAGAACCGGTTGGCGTGCCCACCCTCCTCGAACAGCCGGGCACCCGGCGGGAATTGGACCTCGCGACCGATGTGCAGCAGTCGGTCACGGTGGTCGTGGGGCAGCGCGTGGTTCATACGAAGAGCCATCGAGGGAGGCATCAGTCCTTCTCCGTTCCGTGTTCGGCATCCAGCGCGGCGACTTCCTCCGTGATGTCGATGCCGGCCGGACACCAGGCGATGCAGCGCCCGCAGCCGACGCAGCCGGAGGTGTCGAACTGGTCGTGCCAGGTGGAGAGTTTGTGGGTCAGCCACTGCCGGTAGCGGCTGCGGGGCGAGGAGCGGACCGACCCGCCGTGCAGATACGAGAAGTCCAGGTCGAAGCAGGAGTCCCAGCGCTGCCAGCGCTCGGTGTGGTCACCGGTCAGGTCGGTGACCTCCTCCGTGGTGGTGCAGAAGCAGGTGGGACAGACCATCGTGCAGTTCCCGCAGGTCAGACAGCGCTCGGCGACGTCGTTCCAGCGCTCCGCGTCCAGGCTCCCGCCCAACAGCGCCCGCAGGTCCACCGGCGGCATGGAGCGGCCCATGCGGTCACGCGCCGCGTCCACCGATTCGCGGGCGGCGGTCTCCGTACCCAAGTCGGCCGTACGGTGCGGGACTTGCTCGATCAGCCGGGCCCCTTCCTCGCTCCCGACGCGCACCAGGAACCGGTGCCCGTCCTCGTCGACCACCTCGGTCAGCGCGAGGTCGTAGCCGGGATCGGCCGCCGGCCCGCCGCCCATGGACACGCAGAAGCAGGTCGCGCCCGGTTCGGTGCACTCGGCGGCGATCAGCAGCGCCCGCCGCCGGCGCTTCCCGTACCCGGTGTCCTCGTGCTGTCCGCCGGTCAGCACCCGGTCCTGGATCGCGATGGCCCGCAGGTCGCAGGGGCGGACACCGAGGAAGGCGTACGACGGCGGCTCGGCATCGTGCTCGGTGAAGACCACGCGGCCCTCCGGGGAGCGGTCGGCGCTCCACAGCCGTTCACGCGCCGGGTGCAGATACGACTTCCAGGACTGCGGTCCCGCGCTGTGCGCGAAGGCTGCCCCGTCCTCACGGGGGACCAACCGGTAGCGTCCGGCGTCCAGTTCGACGCCCCAGCCGTACGGCAGCACGTCCGCCGAGGTCAGCTCCGACAGCACGATCGCACCGTCGCGGACGGTCGGTCCGACAACGGTGCGTCCCTGTGCCACCAGAGCCGCGACCAGGGCGTCCAGACCGTGCCGGTCGAGTACGGCGGCCGGGGCTGCGGTGGCGGTCATGTCGTCCTCCTCGTACGGGGCGGATCGCGCTTGTCCACCCTCAGGTTCCGATGTGCGGGAGTGCCCGCGGCAGGGGCCGACCGGCCCTGGTGGACGAGCCGACCGGATCAACCGAAAGGAACGTGACGAGCAGCGCCCCGAAGGGGCGCGGGGAACTGCGCGCCCAGCCACAGACGGCCCGCGGTTTCACGACGGTCCGCGGCAATCCGGCTCCGCCCAGCGGAGCGCTACGGCAGTGGCTCGCCCAACTCGCCCTCCACCGCGCCCGCCATCGCCCGCAGCACGTCGAGCGTGCGGCGCGCTTCCGCCTCGTCGACCAGGGTGATCGCGAAGCCGACGTGCACGATGACGTACGACCCGACGTCCGCCTCGGGCGTGCAACTGAGGCACACCTCGCGCCGGATACCGCCGAAGTCGACCGTGGACATGACGAGTCCGGCGTCGTCGTGGATCTCCAGGATCCGTCCAGGGATGCCCAGGCACATGTGTGTTCACCTCTCCTGGGCCAGTCGTGCGGCGGCGACCGCCGCCTGGCCGTAGCTGATTCCGCCGTCCCCGACCGGGACCTGACCGCCGACCAGCACCCGCAGTCCCTGCGCGTGCAGCCGGCGTTTCACCTCGGTCAGCAGCCGCCGGTTCACGAAGCAGCCGCCGCCCAGGCACACCGTGTGCGGCGCACCCTCGGCCACCGCCCGCGCGACCAGATCCGCGGTAACCAGCCCGAGCGTCACATGGAAGGCGGCGGCCAGCCGGGCCACGGGCTCCCCGTCCGCCAGCCGCTCCAGCAGGTCGACGAGGGTGGGCGTCGGGTCGTACACCCACAGACCCTGCGCGCGTACGACGCGATGGGCGAGCGGTACGGCGTGCTCGTCGCCCGCCGCCGCTTCGAGCAGGACGGCCGCCTCACCCTCGTAACTCACCCGGTCGGCGAGACCGAGCAGGGCGGCCACCGTGTCGAAGAGCCGCCCGGCGCTGGACGCCTGCGGGCAGTTGACGTCCCGGGCGACCATGGCGCGCACGATGTCCACCTCGGCCGGATCGAGCCGGTCCGTGAAGGACCGGGTCAGCCACGGGTACGGGCGCGGAGAGCCCAGCGTCTCACCGCCGAACAGCAGGCCGAGAGCCGTGCGGGAGGGATGGCGTACCGCCGCGTCGCCGCCGGGCAGGGGCGCTGTCGCGAACCTGCCCACGCGGCGGTAGCCGCTCAGGTCGGCGACGAGGATCTCGCCGCCCCACAGCGTGCCGTCGTCGCCGAGCCCGAGACCGTCGTAGGCGATCCCGAGGAACCGGCCCCGCACCCCGTGCTCGGCCGCGCAGGCGGCCACGTGCGCGTGATGGTGCTGCACCGGGACACTGCGCACCCGCTGCGCCTTCGCCCACTGCGTGGACAGATAACCGGGGTGCAGATCGTGGGCGAGGGCCACCGGCTCGATACCGGTGAGCCGCTTCAACCGGTCGTACGACGTCAGGAACGCCTCGTGGGCCGCCACGCCCGCCAAGTCGCCGCCGTGCGGCCCGAGATGGGCCCGGCCGTCGGCGGCCAGCGTGAACGTGTGCTTCAGCTGGGCGCCGGCCCCGGCGACGGGTTCGTCCACCGGCAGGGGCAGCGGGGCCGGGGCCAGCCCGCGCGCCCGGCGGATGGTGATCCGGGTGCGGCCGGTGCACTGCACCACCGAGTCGTCGTAGCGGGAGCGGATGGGCCGGTCGTGCGTGAGGAAGCCGTCGGCGACACCCGCGAGGACGCGCCGGGCCTCCTCGTCGTCGATGGTGATGGGCTCGTCGCCGAGGTTGCCGCTGGTGACCACGAGCGGCCGGTTCAGCCCGTCCAGCAGGAGGTGGTGCAGGCCAGTGGTGGGCAGGAACAGGCCGATCCGGTGCAGGCCGGGATGCACCTCGGGCGCGAGCGGGTCCGAGCCGTGCCACGGCATCCGGGCGAGCAGCACCACGGGACGTTCCGGGGAGGTCAGGACACCGCGCTCGGTGGCGCCGATCCGCGCCAGCCGGGCCGCCGCGCCGAGGTCGCCGACCATCACCGCGAACGGCTTCGTTGGACGCCTCTTGCGGCGCCGCAGCTCCGCCACGGCCGCCGACTCGCCCGCGTCGCACACCAGTTGATAGCCCCCGAGCCCTTTCAGCGCGACGATCCCGCCACCGGCGACGCACGTGACCGCCGCTCGCAGCGCCGCCTCACCGCGCAGGTCCTCCCAGGCCAACTCCGGTCCGCAGACGGGACATGCGATGGGCTCGGCGTGGAAGCGCCGGTCGGCCGGGTCGGCGTACTCGGCCGCGCAGTCCGCGCACAACGGGAAACGGCTCATGGTCGTGCGGACCCGGTCGTAGGGCAGGTCCTCGATGATCGTGGCGCGCGGGCCGCAGTCCGTGCAGTTGACGAACGGGTAGCGGTGGCGCCGGTCGCGTGGGTCGCGCAGTTCGCGCAGGCAGGCGTCGCAGATCGCCGCGTCGGGCGGGACCTCGCGGACCGTGCCGTCCGCGGGTGCGGGCACGCTGTGCCGGACGTGGAAGCCCGGACGGTACGCCGACTGCCGTACTCCGTCGGCCAGTTGGACCCGGCGTACCCGGGCCAGGACGGGGGCGGCGGTGCGCAGCCGGGCCGCGAACTCGTCGATGGCGCGGGGCGGTCCGGCGACCTCGCCCTCGACATGACCGTTGACGTTGGCCACCCAGCCGTCGAGGCCGAGGTCGGCCGCCGTACGGTAGACGAAGGGGCGGAAGCCGACGCCCTGGACGGTGCCGTACACCTGGAAGCGCCGCATCATCACGACCGGCCCCCGGCGAACTTGTCCTGATACCGCGCGAGTTCGTCCTCGACGGCCGTCACGAGCGGGTCCACCGAGGCCGCGACGGCGGGGGAGAGACCGGTTCCGAAGGAACCGTCGGCGCCCTCCACCGCGTACACGACGAGGTGCTCCGGCAGCAGGTCCAGGACCCGGGCCAGTTCGACGGCCTCGCCGAGACCCAGCCCGTGCGAACTGGTTGACCGCGGTCCGTCGATGCGCCCGGCGTCGAGTTCGAGCCGGTGGACGCGGCCGGGAGTGCCCGGGTGCGCGTGGGCCGCGTCGACGACCACGGCGAGCGCGGCGCTCTCCCACAGTGCGATTAGTCGGCCGGGATCACCGTCGCAGGTCGCGAACACGGTGTCCGGGGGAAGTGTCCTGGCCTCGGCGCGCTTGCGGAGCTGTTCGACCACGGTCCAGCCGACACCGTCGTCGCGTCGGAACTCGTTCCCGACGCCGATAACGGCGATGCGCGTACACGTCCTCATGCCCCTCACCCCCGCGCTACGACGGCACGACGGCGACCGGGCACCGCGCGTGCTTCAGGAGTGCCAGTGCCGTGGTGCCCGGGGCGGTGTGGCGTCCGACCACCACCAGCCCGGACGTCTCGGAGGCATGGGCCAGTGCCTCGGCCGGGGGGAACAGCAGCACGTCCTCCTGGACGTCGACGTCCGGGAACTTCCCGCGCCACGGACGCAGCACGTCGGACAGCAGGTCCTCCTCGTGGTCCTCCCAGGTGGCACGGTCCGTCTCCGACACCGGGACGGGCGACGCGGCGGCGCCTGCCGGCAGCGCCCAGGCATGTACCGCGTGCAGCCGGACGCGGTGCAGCCGGGCGGCCTCGAAGGCGAAGCCGAGCGCGCCGCCCGCCGGGTCCCGGGCATCGACACCCACGGTCACGGCGTCGGTGTGGCCCGGCACATCGAGCCCCGCGAGGGTCCCGGGCACGAGCACGAGGGGCCCGGCGCACCCGGTGGTCAGGGCCGCCGCGGTCGAGCCCAGGGGCATCCGGGCGTGCTGACCCTCGCCGCGCAGACCGAGCACGACCAATTCCGCGTCCGCGCTCGCCGCCCGCAGCTCGGGGACGGGTGCCCCGGTGAGGCTCACCGCGCGGACCGTCAACGACGGGTGCCGTGTGGTGAGTTCGGCGACCACGTGGTCCGCCACGGTGTCCGGGCGGTAGGGCCACTGCTCCACCGGGTCCAGGTTCTCGGGCGGTGCCACATGCACCACGCGCAGGGGCAGCGCGCGCCGCAGCGCCTCGCGGGCCGCCCAGTCCGCGGCGACGCGGCTGCGCGCCGACCGGTCGACGCCGGTGATGATCACTCGTTCCATGGTGTGCCGCCCTCCAGGTCCGTGGCCCTACCACTCTGACCGTGCGAGGCGGGCTCGCGCTGGGGCCGAACGGACCCCGGTTGGAGACCTGGCGGCCCATACCTGTCCGTAGGCCGCGGGACGACGCTGGAGTGGAGGAGCAGACCGAGCGCAGGAGGTGCGGATCATGCTGCCGCCCGTCATCGCCGGAGTCGACGGTTCCGCCGAGAGTCTCGCCGCCGCCGACTGGGCCGCCCGCGAGGCGGCACGCCGCGACCGGCCGTTGCGGCTGACCCACGTCTGGAACTGGCACCCGCGCCAGGACGACGGCGAGCCCGTCACGGCCGCCCAGCGGCAGCAGGCGCGGTGCGTCCTGCGGCAGGCCAAGGAGCGGGTCCGGACTGTCGCCCCGAACGTTCGCCCCTACGACGAGCAGGTGGAGGGTCCCGCCACCGTCGCCCTGATCAAGGCGGCGGGGGAGTCCGAGCTGCTGGTGCTGGGTTCGCGTGGGCTGAGTGGTGTCACCGGGTTCCTGGTGGGCTCGGTCGCGCAGGGTGTGCTGGCCCGCGCCACCCGTCCCGTGGTCCTCGTCCGGGCGGGCGAGGAAGCCGCCGACGAACACCTTCCGACGCCCGGCGGCCGCCCCTCCATCCTGACCGGCTACCGGGACGTGGTCCTGGGCGTCGACCTGGGCGACCCCTGCGACGCGGTGATCGAGTTCGCCTTCGAGGCGGCCTGGCTGCGCGGTGCCCGGCTCCGCGTGGTCCACGCCTGGCAGTCTCCGCCCCTGGGGCTTGGCCCTGGCGAGATCGGCCTGGTGAGCGGAGCGCAGCGGGCCGAGGAATGGCTCGGCTTCCTGTCCGCCGTACTCCGGATCTGGCGCGACAAGTACCCAGGCGTCGAGGTCACCGAGACCGTCTCGGAGGGCCGGGCGCAGTCCGCGCTGCTCCGGGCCGCCTCCGGGGCGGGCCTCCTCGTGGTCGGCCGGCACCTCACCGACCGTCCGACGGGTCCGCGCATCGGCCCTGTCACCCACGCCGCCATCCATCACGTCGGCTGTCCCGTGGCCGTCGTACCCCACGAGTGAGAGGCCCGAGTCCTCATGACCGCACCGACCAAGTACGTGTACGAGTTCGCCGAAGGCAGCCGGGAGATGGCCGCCCTGCTGGGCGGCAAGGGAGCCGGCCTGGCCGAGATGACCAGGCTCGGGCTGCCCGTGCCGCCCGGATTCACCGTCACCACCGAGGCCTGCAAGGCCTACCTCAAGACGGGCCAGGAGCCGCTCGAGCTGGCCGTCGAGGCGGCCCGCGCGCTGGTCGGACTGGAGCGGACCATGGGCCGCACCCTCGGCGCCCCCGACGATCCGCTACTGGTGTCCGTGCGCTCGGGCGCCCGCTTCTCCATGCCCGGGATGATGGACACCATCCTCGACATCGGCCTCAACGACCGTTCCGTCACGGGGCTCGCCGAGGCGTCCGGACAGGAACGCTTCGCCTGGGACTCCTACCGGCGGCTCATCCAGATGTTCGGCCACACCGTGATGGGCGTGGACGGCGACCTGTTCGAGCAGGCCATCGCCACACACAAGGCACAGCGCGAGGTGACCGGCGACCACGACCTCGACACCGCCGAACTCGCCCTGATCACCGAGGAGTTCAAGGCCATCATCCGAAAGGAGACCGGCGAGGACTTCCCCCAGGACCCGGCCGAGCAGCTGACCCGAGCCATCCGCGCGGTCTTCGACTCCTGGAACGGCGAACGTGCCCACATCTACCGCCACCGCGAACACATCTCCGAGGACCTCGGCACCGCCGTCAACGTCCAGGCGATGGTCTTCGGCAACCTCCGCTCCCCTGTGACATTCGAAAGCAGCGGTACGGGCGTCACCTTCACCCGCGACCCCGCCACCGGCGAACGCGGCATGTACGGCGACTACCTGCCCGACGCCCAGGGCGAGGACGTCGTCGCGGGCGTCCGCGACGCACTGCCCCTGAGCGAGCTGAAGCGGCTCAACCCGCGTGCCTACATCCAGCTCAGCGATCACCTCCGCACCCTGGAGCACCACTACCGCGACCTGTGCGACGTCGAGTTCACCGTCGAACGCGGCAAGCTGTGGATCCTCCAGACCCGCGTCGGCAAGCGCACCGCCGAGGCCGCCTTCCGCATCGCCCACGACCTGCGCGAGGAGGGCACGATCACACCGGACGAGGCCCTGGTCCGCGTCGACGGCGCCGAACTGACCCGCCTGATGTTCCCCCGCTTCGACACCACCCCGGCCGACGTGCCCCTCGCCCAGGGCGTCCCCGCCTCCCCGGGCGCGGCCGTCGGCGTCGTGGTCTTCGACTCGGCCGAGGCGGTACGCCGTGCCGCGGCCGGCGAGGACACGGTCCTCGTCCGCCGGGAGACCACCCCCGACGACCTCCCCGGCATGATCGCCGCACAGGCCGTCCTGACCAGCCGGGGCGGCAAGACCAGCCACGCGGCCGTCGTCGCACGCGGCATGGGCAAGGTCTGCGTCTGCGGCGCCGAAGCCCTCACAGTCGACCCGGTGGCACGCCAATTCACCACGGAATCAGGCGTGTTGGTGCACGAGGGCGACACCGTCTCCGTCGACGGCACCGCCGGCACCGTCCACCTCGGCGCACTTCCACTGACGGCGTCCGACGTCGGCCGCACGCTGGAGACCGGCACCGCGAGCGGCCCGCTCACCGAGGCGGTCCTGGGCGCCCTCGCCCACGCCGACTCCGTACGACGCCTCGAAGTCCGGGCCAACGCCGACACCCCCGAGGACGCCGTACGAGCCCGCAGCCTCGGCGCGCAGGGCATCGGTCTGTGCCGCACCGAGCACATGTTCCTCGGCGAACGCAGGGCGCTGGTCGAGGCGATGATCCTGGCCCGCGACGACAACGCCCGCCAGAAGGCCCTCGCCGCCCTACTGCCCCTGCAACGCGAGGATTTCACCGGCATCCTGACGGCGATGGACGGACTGCCGGTGACCATCCGGCTCATCGACCCGCCCCTGCACGAATTCCTGCCGGACCGCACGGAGTTGGCCGTACGCCTGGCCCGCACCGAGCACCCCGACCCGCACGACCGCGAACTCCTCGCCGCCGTGGAGCGCATGCACGAGCAGAACCCCATGCTCGGCCTGCGCGGCGTCCGACTCGGCCTGGCCGTGCCCGGTCTGATGGCCATGCAGGTACGGGCGATCGCCGAAGCCGTGGTCGCACGATCGCGGGCCGGTGGCCGACCGCGCGCCGAGATCATGATCCCGCTCGTCGACACGGTCGAGGAACTGCGCCTGGCACGCACCGAGGCGGAAACGGTCCTTGCCGAGGTCCAGGAGGAGACCGGCACGACTCTCGACTGCCCGATCGGCACGATGATCGAGCTGCCACGCGCCGCACTCACCGCAGGACGCATCGCGGAGTACGCCGACTTCTTCTCCTTCGGCACCAACGACCTGACCCAGACCACCTGGGGCCTGTCCCGAGACGACGCCGAAGCCTCCTTCTTCCCGCTCTACCTGGAGAAGGGCGTCTTCACCGTGTCGCCGTTCGAGACGATCGACCAGGAAGGTGTGGGCCGGCTCGTGGAGATCGCCGTCGAGGCGGGCCGAGCCGTCAACTCCCGCCTGGAGACAGGGGTCTGCGGCGAACACGGCGGCGACCCCGAGTCCATCCACTTCTTCCACCAGGTGGGGCTCGACTACGTTTCCTGCTCGCCGTTCCGAATTCCGGCGGCACGGCTGGAGGCGGGGCGGGCGGCGCTCATGGACATCACCGGGGGTAGCGACAGTCGGTGAGCAGCCCGGTCAGCCATGAAGGTAGAGGGGGCGTAGGTCTCCGTGGTCAATCAAGGAGCGTCGTAGCTTCATGACCACGGGGCCTGTGCCCGCCTGGGTTTGAGGATGTCCTGAGCGCCGAGTGCGCACTCTGGATCATCGGGTCGAGGCTTGCCTCGGACGGTCAGGTGCAGCACGTTGTCGTTCACGGGCCCGGACTCTTGGGCCGGGCCAGCGTGGGGTAACAAGCAGCAGGGCCGCCGCATCCTAGTGATCGTCCGTGCACTCGTACTGTCCCCAGCTCAGTGAGCCGTGCGCACGGTCTACCTGGATCCGCCCGTGGTTGAGGGCGTACGGGTTGGTGGCGAGTCTGGGATCGGCTCGGACAATAGCGACAGAGAGCGCGGCGACTCGCGCGTCGATCGCGGGTTCGGCACCCAGCAGGATCTGGTCCAGGTACGCGGCGTAGTGCCGCGCGGCGCCTGGGCGTCGGTCCAGGGCGGCTCTGGCGGCGCGGAGCTGCTGCTCGGTCAGCTCGCCTTCCTGGTGGTTGCGTTGGCATCTGCGGCACAGGCGGATCAGTCGCCAGGGATCGGGTGCCTCCGGCTGCTCTCCTGTCTTGCGGAATCCGGGCGGCCATCGCGTCGGGTCGGGATCCTCCATGAGGACGATGTCGAGGAGCTGCCGGGTCTCCTCGCACACCGAGCACTCGGGGCTGAGTGCATGCAGCAGCCCCCGGGTGGCGTCGGACAAGGGTGGCGGCTCGGCCTGGTTGGCGCGGGCGTCCTCCTCGTAGCGTGCCTCCTTCCAGAGCCGGTCAATCCGCCGGTCGATGTTGTCGAGACTCTCCTCGCGATCGGTCCCGGGCCCGAAATCTCTTACTCGGTCTGCCAGTTGAAGGGCGATGGCCGAGACCACCTTGAAGCTGGGGAGCTCCGGCTTGCTGAAGGCGTTGTGGATGGTGGTGTGGCCGAACCGGCCGTCGAGACGCTTTGCGATGTCACGGGTAGTGGGGCACCCGGCCCTTTTGTGCAGCCTGTGCAGCTGCTGATTGAGGTCGCGGAGTGCCCCGGGACGCAGTTGAGGCTGCTTGATGGCTCCAGATCGGCCCATGCGGTGCTCCCTTCTGTACCAGTGTCGGGTATCAGCTCTCGGAGGCTTCCTGGCCTGATGTGTGGTCAGTGTGGCGCCGCCGCCAGTGGATCCTCGCCTGACGGGTGCCCCAGATGATCAACGTGACGAGGAGACCGGAGGCGACGTTTTCGATGAAGGCCATGAGGCAAGCCTTCATCCAGCCCAGGGCTGGATGGACAGATATGAACAGCGGAGGCCTGCCGATTTCAGTGGGCCGGCCCAGAATCGCGTCTCTGATGCTGAGCCAGTTCCCTGCGATTGGCGGTCAGGTTGGTGCCGGGACGGAAATCCTGCCCGGATGTCAGCGGCGGCGGCCACACTTGGTGCATGACGCAAGATCGTGCCGCATGGGCATCGCAGTTGCTGGTCCCCGCCGGACCGGCCATCAACCCGATGGCGTTGGGCCGGCAGATGCTGCTGCCCATCCTGGATGCCAACGCGCTCCTGGTCGAAGCCTGCTACATGGTCAAGCACGGCCTTCACGAGGACAAGATCACCGGTCTGGCGCGCACGGGCCGCTCCAACCCCTACATTGCCGCGCACGTCCCCGGCGAGATCGCCAGGCACCTGCCGCGTATGGCGGACCACTACGAGGTGCCAGAACAGCAGGTACGCCGTCTGCTCGAACGGGAGATCCTCCCCTCCCTGCGGGTGGTCGACCTGGAGATCCGTGATCATCTGTCCGGCCAGACTGAGCGCATCCTGCGGGTCGACCCGGAGATGCCGTTGAGACATCGGGGCGACCCGGACGACGCGCCCACGATGGCGCTCGCGGAGTTCCTGGGGCCGTGCGTCATCGTTTCCCAGGACAGCGTCTTCTTCCGTTTCGGGTTCGGCGTCATCGAGTGGGTCCCCGTCGCCCAGGGGGTACTGCGCATGGCCGGCCTGGAAGCCACGGCCGCGGACGCGCTGGTCCTCATCAACCTCGTGTTTGAGCTGTTCGGAGCCGGTCTCCGAAACCTGATCGTCCTGGCCGCGAACCACCCGCTGCTCACGACGGTCATTGCGGCCGGGCTGCTGTGGTGGTGCCACTGAAACGGCTACCTGACCCGCGACAACTGGCGTCAACACCTCGCGCGGGTGAGGGAGGCGGCCAGGCCACTGCTGGAGGTGACCGAGGCTGCGATGAACGAGCACCAGGCGCTCAGTGACTCCCTCGTCGTAGTGCAGCCCCCGGCCTACCCCACCAGTGAGCAATTGGCTGCCCGGCACCTCGCGCGCTGCGGTCGGTCCCTGACACCTGCGCAACTGCGTGACGCGCTTGCCCGACGAGGCCACGTAGTCTCCGCCGCGCAGTTGAAGCGGGACATGCAAGCACACCACGCGTTCGTCCGGGCGCCCGGCGATGTCTGGACGATCGGCCGCCCGGTCCAAGGATTCGACGACCTGTAGTACCTCGTTCCCGTACCAGTCGCATCACCACGATTGCCCAGGCCACCTTTGTCTTTCATCGAGTCGCAAGGTGAGTTCGGCAAAGGCTTCACTCTCGGTGCCCCCTTTGACTCAATTGTCGCGGGTCTTGACCAATGGCGGGCAACATCGGGCCGTTGGTCGGTGACGGCTCAGAACAGCGTCGGCACAACCGCCTCGATCAGATGCGGCCCCGGCTCGGCGAAGGCCTCTCGCAACTGGTCCGTGAAGTCCTCGGCGGTCATCGCGCGCGACGCCGGTACGCCCATCCCCCGGGCGAGGGCGACGAAGTCGAGGCCGGGCCGGGCCAGATCGAGCAGATCGCGGTGGGCGGGGCCGTTCGCGGGTGTACCGAGGCGCTGGGACTCCATGGTGAGGATCGCGTACGAGCCGTTGGCGAAGACCACGGTGGTGATGTCGAGCCCCTCGCGGGCGTGGGTCCACAGCGCCGAGATGGTGTACATGGCACTGCCGTCGGCCTCCAGGCACAGCACCGGCCGGTCCGGACACGCGAGTGCGGCACCCGCGGCGAGCGGCAGGCCCTGGCCGATGGCCCCGCCGGTGAGAGCGAGCCAGTCGTGGCGCGGCGCGCCCGCCGTCGCCTCGGGGAGCCAGAGCCCTGAGGTGTTGGCCTCGTCCACCACGATCGCCCCTTCTGGCAGGAGTGCCCCGACGACGGCCGCAGCGGTCTCGGCGGTCAGTTCGCCGGTGGGCAGTGTCGGCCGTACCGCGGCCTGGAACACCGCGGGTGCGACCGCGGCCAGGGTGTCGGCCAGGTCGTCCAGCGCGGCGTGGATGTCGTCGGACGTCGTGGCCAGGGTGTGGATCCGGCAGCTGTCGGGGGTCAGCTCACTGGGCAAGGTCGGGTGGGCGAAGAACGACACGGGGGCGTGGGCGCCGACCAGCACCAGGTGCCGTACGCCGTCGAGTTGGGCCATCGCGCCCTCCGCCAGGTAACCGAGCCGCTCTACGGCGGGCAGGCCCGCGCCGCGTTCCAGGCGGGCCGGGAACGTCTCGCACAGGAGGCGGGCGCCGGTGGCGGCGGCGATCCGGCCGGCCGTGCTCAGGGCCGGTTCGCGGGTGGCGGCGCCGCCGAGGAGGAGGGCGGTGGGCTCGTGGGTACGTAGGGCTGCGGCCACCGAGGCAACGGTCTGCTCGGGTACGGTAGTTGGCGGCTGGGCGCTGACCGGCGGCGCGGGCCGGGCGCCGTCCGACCAGGACACGTCTGCGGGCAGCAGCACGGTGGTCACCTGGCCCGGGGCGCCGGTCGCGGCGGCCACCGCCTCCGCCACGTCACCTCCGACCGTGCCCGGGTCGTCGCAGCGGCGGACCCAGCCGGAGACGGTACGGGCCAGGGCGTCGACGTCCGACTCCAGCGGTGCGTCGTACTTCTTGTGGAACGTCGCGTGGTCGCCGACCAGGTTCACCACCGGGGTGCCGGCGCGGCGGGCGTTGTGGAGGTTGGCCAGGCCGTTGCCGAGTCCGGGGCCGAGATGGAGCAGGGTGGCGGCGGGGCGGCCGGTCATCCGGCCGTAGCCGTCGGCCGCGCCGGTGGCCACGCCCTCGAACAGGCAGGGCACGGCCCGCAGGGCGGGCTCGTCGTCCAGGGCGGCGACGAAGTGCAGTTCGGAGGTGCCGGGGTTGGCGAAGCACACCTCCACTCCGGAGTCGATGAGGGTCCGGGCGACGGCATGGGCACCGTTCACGGTGATTCCGCCTTTCAGGCGCTCAGTTGTGTTCATTCCGGCAGTTACATGTGTTCCGGTTCAGTCGAAGAGGACGCCGGGGTTGAGGATCCCGTCGGGGTCGAAGGCCCGTTTGATCCCGCGCATCAGCTCCACCTTCGTGGGGTCTTCCAGCTCCAGGAAGTAGCGCTTCTTCGTCGTGCCGATGCCGTGTTCGCCGGAGAGGGCACCGTCGAGGTCAATTCCCGCGCGGTACAGGCGCCGTAGGACTTCGTCCCGTAGCTTCTCGTCCGGCTGGAAGACCGCGAGGTGCACGTTGCCGTCGCCCGCGTGTCCGCAGCCGGTGACGATCGACGCGCTGTCCCGGGCGATGACGTCCGCCTCGGCGAGCAGTCGGGGGAGGGACGCGCGGGGTACGACGATGTCCACGACCTCGTCGGCGCCGGCCGACTTGGCTGCCCAGAAGGCCCGTTCCCGCGCCTCGATCAATTGGCGTGCTGCCGCTGCCGGCAGTACATAGACGTCGGCCGCGCCCAGGTCGAGCAACTGCCCGCCCAGGGTTTCCATATCGGCGTCGAGGCGCTCGGCCGACCGCGCTTCGAGGACCACGACCAGATAGCCGAGGGCGGTGGCGCGAACCTGCTCGGGGATGCCGAGCCCGAGATCCTGCTGGGCGGTCATCGCGGCCATCGTGAGCATGTCGACGTACTCCAGGGCCAGCGGGTCCAGGCCTCCGGCCAGCAGGCGCGGCACCGCTCGCGCGATCTCCTCCACCGAGGTGAAGGGCGCCAGCACCGTCACGCCGTGCCCGGCGCGGGGCTTCAGTCGCAGGGTCGCCTCGGTGACGAGGGCCAGGGTGCCTTCGGAGCCGACGATCAACTGGGTCAGGTCGTAGCCGGTGCTTGTCTTGACGTATTTCCCGCCGCTGCGCACGACCGCGCCGGAGGCCAACACGGCTTCCACGCCGAGGACATGGTGCCGGGTGACGCCGTGCCGGACGGCGTGCATCCCACCGGCGTTGGTGCCGATCGTGCCGCCGACCGACGCGCTCTGCTCACCCGGGCGTACGGGGTAGCAGAGTCCCGACTCGGCGGTCTGGTCGTCGAGTTCGGCCAGGGTGACTCCGGGCTGGACGACGGCGACGTGGTTGTCGGTGTCGATCTCCAGTACCCGGTTCATCCGCTCGAACGACAGGACGATGCAGTCCGCGCCGGGTACGCAGGCTCCGGACAGCCCGGTGCCGGAACCGCGGGCCGTCACGGGGACGTGCCGGGCGGCGGCGACCGCGACGACTCCTGACACCTCGGCGGTCGACGCGGGCCGCACCACGAACCTCGGCCGCTGTGCCACGGCGGCCAGCGACTCGTCGTGCCCGTACTCCTCCGGCACACGGTCCTCCGTGAGGACGTGCTCCGGCCCCACCACCTTCGCCAGGAGCGTTCCGGTGTCGGTCATGATTCGGGTCCCTTCGTCGAACCTCTCGCCCCGGACGCCCGCACCTGCGGGCCGGTGACGCGCTCGCCATGGTGGGTGCACGGCAGTTGGCGGGGGACCCGGCCAACTGGCCCTGATGTAGGTCCAGTTGGCCCTCTCATCGGCTCCACACGGCGCCCGTGCTTCTTTACGTCAGCGCGGACTTGAGCACGTCGAAGGCGGTCGCAGGATCGGCCAGTGCGTGGTAAATGCCCGGTATCTCGCGGTCATCGAGGCCGAACAGGCCGTAGACGGCGTGCATCGCGCCGCGCACGGAGTACTCGACGGTGAAGACCACGTCCTCGGGAATCTCCGTGAACTGGCCCAGGAAGGCGAAGTTGGCCGAGTCGCGCGGGATGACCAGGGGCCGGTCGTGCGTGGTGCGCGGGGCGAACTGGCTGGTGATGTACGGCATCATCACCGGGATCACGGTCGTGGTCGCCGCGACCTGCTCCTCGATGTCCGACATGCCGAGATGGCCGAGGAGTTCGGTGAGGATCTCCCGGCCCGTGGCCTCGGCCAGCGGCTTGCCGACGAAGTCTCCGGCGCGGTCGGTGAACAGGCCGTAGCCCCACAGGGTGCAGACGTCCTCGGGCTGGCCGTCGAAGTGCGGGGCGTGCGGTACGACGACGGACATGAGCCAGTTGGAGTCCTTGAACGTCATCAGTGCGCCGGTGCCGGGGAGGTTGCCGGACAGTTCCTCGATGCGGTGCAGGAGGAGTGGGTCGCGCAGGGTGAGGGTGAAGGACTCCCACTTGGCCTCGTCCACGTTGCCGTTGAAGGCGGTGGGTCGGCCGAAGTCGTCGGCCTTGGGGGCGAGGGTCTCCCAGAGCCGCCATCCGCCGTCCCGTTTGTCGCGGACCAGTTCGGGCGCGGTGTCGTCGCTGCCGTAGGCGGCGTCGGCGGTCATCGAGCCCAGGGTGAGGAACGCGTAGTCGTCGGCGGTGAGTTCGTACGTGTCCGGGTGCCCGTCGCGTTCGAGGTGCAGGCGTCGCGCCCGCCGTACGCCGTCCTCGTCGGTGGTGAAGTCGACGTCGGTGACCCGCACGCCGTACTCGAAGACCACGCCACGGGCCTCCAGCCAGGTGCGCAGCGGCCGGATGATCGAGTCGAACTGGTTGAGGCGGGTGCGGCGTACACCGGCGAGGGTGTGCATGCGGGGGAACTCCTGCATGAAGCGCAGGAGATAGCGCTTGAGCTCGATGGCGCTGTGCCAGTTCTGGAAGGCGAACGTGGTGCGCCACATCGTCCAGAAGTGGGTGGCGAAGAAGTGCGGGGAGAAGAAGTCCTCGATCCTGCGGGCTCCGATGACCGCTTCGGGCAGCACCAGCAGACGGGTCAGCTCCAGGCGGTCGCGGGTGTCGAGGCCGTAGTCGGCGGCGTCCAGGATCGTGGTGCCGCGGCCGATCAGGCGGGCCTTGGCGTCGGTGGGCCACTTGGCGTTGAACTCGGTGATCTCCTCGCGTACCGAGACCGTCTCGTCGGTCAGGGTGGGGATCGTCTCCAGGAGGTTCCACAGGCAGGTGTAGGCCTCCTCCTCCAGCATCCGTCCGCCGCGGGTGACGTACCCGGCGGGTTCGCCGCTGCCGTCCATCGAGCCGCCGGCGACGGGGAGTTCCTCCAGGACGTGGATTCGCTCGGCGGGGAAGTCCGCGTCGCGGACGAGGAAGGCGGCGGCTGCGAGGGAGGCGATGCCGCCGCCGACGAGGTAGGCGTGGGATGAGCGCGGAGCGTCTGCCATGACGTTCCTCCGTTCTGCCGCCAGGGTCGTACGGGCGGCCGACAATGTTCAGGACCCTGCGCGACAGGCACCCGGTGTGGCTGTGCGGTGTGGGGCGCGGGGACGGCGCCGGACTGCTCGGGGCGAGCGTGGCGGCCATGCCACCAGCCAACTCGCGGGGCGTTGACCAGGGCAGGGGCCGAAGGTCCCTGCCCACCTGCCGATTGCCCCCGGTTGAACAGGACGCGGCAGCCAGGTCGATGCGGACGGCTCGGCCGTGTCCTCAGCCCACCGTCGGACTCGGTGAGAGCGTGCTGTTCGCCGGCGGAGCGAGAACGACCTGCGGCTGTGTCGCAACCGGGGGCGGCGGGGTCATGTCCTGGGCCGGGAGCGTGGGCGCGGTGGTCTCCTGGACGAGTACCTGGCCGAAGTCGACCAGGCCGGTCTTCTCCAGGACCGTGAGGTCGTCCAGGTCGGTGTCGTTGGCCTGGTCGGCCAGGGCGCGGACCAGCGAGTTCCTCGTGGTGGTGCGGACGCTCGCGATCGTGGAGAGGACCTGACCGTCCGCCGCGCGCAGGAGGGTGGCCATGTCGGTGTCGAACCGCTTGCCGCTGTCCGCCTTCAATGCGGCCACGAAGCCCCGCTGTTGTGGCGACGGCCGATCGGGCAGGGTGATGTCCAACCGTTCGGCGACTCTGCGGCTGGAGGCGTCCAGCGAGGCACGCCCGTCGATCAGCTGCTCCCCTGCGATCCTGACGGCTTTCGTCGTGCCCTTCCTCAACGCCATCCGACCGACGGGGTACTCCCACAGTCCGGCGGAGCGCACCTCGACCACGAAATCCCGGTCGGCTTCGGTCAGCGGTCCGGTCGCCGGGGTGGCGATGACCCGCTCGGGCGCGCTGCGGACCTTCTGGACTCCGAGCATGGCGGGGTAGAGGAGCGACCCGAGGGTGAGGCTGAGCGCACCACCCACGAAGAGAGTTCCCGCCGCTTTGCGTGAAACGAGCACGATGTCTCCTGTCCGGTTCGGAAACCGCACGTACAGGAGTACGGATGCGGGGTGCCGCGGAGCCTCTCGGGCTCGCAACGGGTTCGTAAAGCCGATCGGCGTTCGGCATCCCGGCTGAAGGGCGCGCGGAACCTTGCCCCGCGGCCTTGGACTCGCCGGTGCCGCGGACGTCACCGAGGTGTGGGCAGCGGTTGCTCCGGGGTGTCCGCCTGCTGGAGTTCGGCGAGGATCTGGTTCTGTCCGGTGAGGAGTTCGGTGAGGATGCGGCGCGCGGCGCGCAGGAGGTCGGCGACGTCTCCGCCGGCGAGCGCGTAGCGGACCGTGGACCCCTCCCGCATGGACACGACGATGCCGGAGCGGCGCAGGACGGCCAGTTGCTGCGACAGGCTGGACGGCTCGATCTCGATGTCGGCGAGCAGGTCCCGCACGGACACCGGCCCGTGCTGGAGGAGTTCCAGCACCCTGATGCGTACGGGGTGCCCGAGCATGCGGAAGAAGTCCGCCTTGACCTGGTAGAGGGGGACCTGCATGGATGCTCGCTCCTTGCCGGGTGGGTGGGAATGCGGCTCGCGGGACGTGGCGGCTTCCGGGGGCGGCGTCACACCACAGTCCGCCCTCGGAAGCCGATCCTTCACGCCCCTGGCCCTGCACGGGCGCACCTTGTGACCATGCTGATGTGATGAGTTGAAGAAGTCTTCACATCAAGGGCAGGCGTGGTCCCCGCACGTCAGGGCGGGCTAGATCTCGATCGCCTCCTCCACGCGCTTGAGTTGGTGGCGGGCCATCGCCAGGTTCGAGCGGGCCTTGTCGAGCACGAGGTACAGGAACAGGCCGTTGCCGTTGCGGCCGGTGACCAGGCGGATCAGGTGGTACTGGCTGTCCAGCGTGATCAGGATGTCCTCGATCTGGCCCTTGAGGCCCAGTTGCTCCATGGTGCGCACCTTGGACCGGATCACATCCGTGTTCCCGGCGGCGGCGACCGTCAGGTCCAGGCTCTTGCTGCCGCCCAGCGTGCCCAGCGCCATCCCGCTGGTGTAGTCGACGACCGCGGCCCCCAATGCCCCCTCGGTCCCGGCCATCATTTCCTTCAGCGACACTTCCACATTCGCCACTGCGCCACCCCTTGTGTTCCGTCGGCTACGGCGGACCGGTGCCGATCCGCCTCGGTGCCGGGACCGTACGCAGGTGGCTCTCGCGTCCGGGGAGTCTCTTCGGGACTGATCTGCGACGACCGGACAACGCCACGACGGGACCTGTTGATGGTCCACAACTGGTCCGACCGGTAAGGAAGTTGACGCCTTTTCCGGCGCGAGCGGAACACCGGTTGCACATTCTGGGGCCCGTCCACGAGGCGAGTCGGTGGGCCGATCGGGACCTGACAGCCGGGACCAATGGCCCCGGGTGGGGATATTCGGCCACTGACCACGCTCACCGCCGCCGAGAAGGATCAGGCACAGATCGATTCCCCCGCAGCCACGCGCACAAGGAGCACCACGATGCCCAGGACCCCAGGAAGCAGTGAAGGGGCGGTTCCCAAGGCGGCACTCGGCCTTTCCGGTGCGACAGCGCTCGTGGTCGGCACCATCATCGGGACCGGGGTGTTCGCGCTCCCCTCGGCCTTGGCGCCGTACGGGCCGATCGCGCTCGTGGCGTTCGGGGTCGTCACCCTGGGTGCCCTCGCGCTGGCGGTGACCTTCGGGGCGCTGTCGAAGCGCGTTCCGGGGAGCGGCGGACCGTACGTCTACGCCCGTGAGGCGTTCGGTGAGTTCGCCGGATTCCTCAACGCCTGGTCGTACTGGATCACCGCCTGGGCGGGGAACGCCGCGATCGTGGTGGCCTGGGTCGGCTACGTGGAGGTGTTCGTCAACAGCGGCCACAAGACGGCGATTTCGATAGGCATTGCGCTGATCGGGCTGTGGATACCCGCCGCGATCAACCTCACCGGCGTACGGAACATGGGCGCCTTCCAGGTGTTCACCACGGTGCTGAAGTTCCTCCCGCTGCTCTTCATGGCCACCATCGGGCTGCTGTTCGTCGACCCGCACAACTTCGGTGCGTTCAACGCCAGCGGCCAGTCGGCGATGGGCGCGATCTCCGCCGCCGCACCCATCGCCCTGTTCAGCTACATCGGTCTGGAGGCGGCCTCGGTGGTCGCAGGCCGCGTCCGCGAGCCGGGCCGCAACGTGCCGCGCGCCACCGTGTACGGCACCCTCGCCTGCGCCGTCATCTACATCCTGGGCACCCTCGCCGTCTTCGGCACCGTCTCGCACGGTCAACTCGGTGTCTCCACCGCGCCGTTCACCGACGCCGCCAACAACATCCTCGGCGGCACCTGGGCCGGCGACACGGTCGCCGTCGCCGCGATCGTCTCCGGCATCGGCGCCCTCAACGGCTGGACCATGCTCTGCGCCGAGATGCCCTACGCCGCCGCCCGCGACGGACTCTTCCCCGGTGCCTTCGCCAAACTGCGCGGAGAGAACGGCGTCCCGGTGTTCGGCATCATCGCCTCGACCGTCCTCGCCTCCCTGATCACGGTCTTCAGCTACACGCGCTTCGACGACGTCTTCACCAAGATCGTGCTGCTGAGCGTGCTCACAGCTGTGATCCCGTACCTGTTCTCCGCCGCCGCCCAGCTGTACTGGCTGCTGGTGCGAGGACGCGAGAGCATCGCCGGCCGACGGCTGGCCCGCGACATCACGGTCTCCGTCCTGGCGATGGTCTTCTCGTACTGGGCGATCCTGGGCAGCGGCTACCAGACCGTGTACTACGGCCTGTTCGTCCTGCTGCTCGGCATCCCGGTGTACGTGTGGCTGAAGCGAAACCAAGGGGTCTACGGCGAGGAGCCGGCCCCCGAGCCCGTCGGCAAGGGCAGGACCCCCGAGATCGCGGCCCCGCCGGCCAAGCGGATCTCCCGCGCGCTTCCCACCAGCCGCGCCGGGGCCTTCCTGCGGAACCGCCGCCGCAACCACCGCTGACCGTGCGCCTCAGCCCTCGCACCCGTACGACCAGAGGAGCAGCCCCGCCATGAACGCCACCACCTTCCACGTCGACTCCGAGGTCGGCCGCCTCCGCCAGGTGATCCTGCACCGCCCCGGCCTCGAACTCTCCCGGCTGACCCCGCGCAACGTCGACGCCCTGCTCTTCGACGACATCCTGTGGGCCAAGCGCGCCCGCGAGGAGCACGACGCCTTCGCCCAGGTCCTGCGCGACCACGGGGCCCGCGTCCACTACTTCGCCGACCTGCTCGCCCAGACCCTCGCCGATCCCGAAGCCCGCGACTGGCTCCTGGAGCGGATCGTCACCCCGGCCACCGTCGGCCCGGCACTGATCGACCCCCTGCGCGAGCTGTGCGTCGACCTCGACGGGGAGACGCTCGCCGGCCACCTCATCGGCGGCATCCTCAAGAGCGACCTGACGCTCCCCACCCCGCACAGCCTGGTCTGGAACACCCTCGACGCCGAGGACTTCGCGCTCACACCGCTGCCCAACCACCTCTTCCCGCGCGACAACTCCTGCTGGATGTACGGCCGTCTGTCGGTCAACCCGATGGCCAAGCTCGCCCGGCGCCGCGAGAGCCTGCACGCCGAGGCCATCTACCGTTTCCACCCGATGTTCGCCGGCACCGTCACCACGCCACTCCTGGACGGCGCGGTCGGCACCCTGGAGGGCGGCGACGTCCACGTCCTCGGCAACGGTGCCGTCATGGTCGGCATGGGGGAGCGCACCACCGCCCAGGCCGTGGAGAACCTGGCCGCCCGGCTCTTCGCCACCGGCACGGCGAACCGACTGCTGGCCGTCCAACTCCCCGCCGCCCGGGCCTACATGCACCTCGACACCGTGCTCACCATGGTCGACCGCGACGCCTTCACCGTCTACCCGGGCCTCGCGGACTCCCTGCGCTCGTGGACGCTCACGCCCAGCGACGCCCGCGAGACCGGCTTTGAGGTCACCCTCAACTCCGACCTGGCCGGCGCCCTGGCAGAGGCCCTCGACCTGGACAAGGTCCGGATGCTGTCCGCGCCGCAGGACATCCGGAGTGCCGAGCGCGAGCAGTGGGACGACGGCAGCAACTTCCTCGCCCTCGCCCCCGGCGTGGTCGTCGGCTACGAGCGCAACGTCACCACCAACACCTACCTCCGCAAGCAGGGCATCGAGATCGTCACCATCGCCGGCGCCGAACTCGGCCGCGGCCGGGGCGGACCGCGCTGCATGAGCTGCCCCATCGAACGCGACCCGGCTACCTGAGCCGGCAACGCGACCCGGCCGCCTGACCCAGCAAGGGGACTTCACCATGACCGTCGACCTGCGAGGCCGCTCCTACCTGAGCGAACTCGACTTCACAGCAACCGAGATCCACCACCTCCTCGACCTCGCCACCGACCTCAAGGCCGCCAAGCGCACCGGCACCGAACAGCCCCGGCTGACCGGCAAGAACCTCGCGTTGATCTTCGAGAAGACCTCCACCCGCACTCGCTGCGCCTTCGAGGTCGCCGCCGCCGACCAGGGCGCCCACACCACCTACCTCGGCCCCGGCGACACCCACATCGGCGCCAAGGAGTCCATCGCCGACACCGCCCGAGTGCTGGGCCGCATGTTCGACGCCATCGAGTACAGAGGCTCCGACCAGGCCCTCGTCACCGAACTCGCCGCCCACTCCGGCGTCCCCGTCTACAACGGCCTGACCGACACCGCACACCCCACCCAGAGCCTGTGCGATGTCCTCACCATGCACGAACACAGCTCCAAGCCCCTGCCCGATATCGCCTACTGCTACCTCGGCGACGCCCGCAACAACATGGGCAACTCGCTGCTGTCGATGGGTGCCCTGCTCGGCATGGACGTACGGATCGCGGCACCGAAGGCACTGTGGCCGGCGGCCGAACTCGTCGCCGCCTGCCAGGTGTTGGGCGAGAACAGCGGAGCCCGGATCACCCTCACCGAGGACGTCGAAACCGCCGTGCACGGTGCCGACTTCCTGCACACCGACGTGTGGGTCTCCATGGGCGAGCCCGCCGACTCCTGGCGGAAGCGGATCGAACTGCTCCTCCCGTACCAGGTGAACGACAAGACGCTGGCCGCCACCGGAAACCCGGACGTCAAGTTCATGCACTGCCTGCCGGCGCTGCACGACCGCCGCACCCACCTCGGCCAGGACCTCTTCGACACCTACGGGCTGGACGGCCTGGAGGTCACCGACGACGTGTTCTCGTCCCCCGCCTCGATCGTCTTCGACCAGGCGGAGAACCGCCTGCACACCATCAAGGCCGTACTCGTCGCCACCCTGGAGGACTGAACCATGCGCATCGTCATCGCGCTGGGCGGCAACGCTCTGCTGCGCCGCGGCGATCGCCCCGACGCGGCCGTGCAGGAGGCGAACATCGACCGGGTGACCACCGCGATCGCCGCCCTCGCCCACGACCACGAGATCGTCATCACCCACGGCAACGGCCCCCAGATCGGCCTGCTCGCCGTGGAGAGCGCCGCCGACCCCGCCCTGAGCGCCCCCTACCCGCTCGACCTGCTCGGCGCCCAGACCCAGGGCATGATCGGCTCCCTGCTGGCGCGCACCCTGCACGACGCCCTGCCCGGCCGTCGTATCGCCGCCCTGGTCACCCACACCCTCGTGCGGGCCGACGACCCGGCCTTCGAGCACCCCACGAAGTTCGTCGGTCAGGTGTACTCCCACGACGTCGCGTCTGCGCTCGCCCGCCGACGAGGCTGGCTCATCGGCGCCGACAGCACCGGCTGGCGCCGCGTGGTTCCCTCCCCGGCACCCGAACGGATCCTGGAGACGGACACGATCCACGACCTGCTGGGCTGCGGCACGCTCGTCATCTGCGCGGGCGGTGGTGGCGTTCCTGTCACCGCGGACTACGACACCGGGGCGCTCACCGGGGCGGAAGCCGTCATCGACAAGGACCTCACGGCAGCCCTGCTCGCCGAGCACCTGAAGGCCGACTTCCTCCTGATCCTCACGGACGTGCCCTGCGTCTACTCCGGCTACGGCACCCCCGACCAGCAGCCCGTCCTCGGCGCCACCCCCGCGCAACTGCGCGGCGGCGACTTCCCGGACGGCTCCATGGGACCGAAGACCGAGGCCGCCGCCCGGTTCGTCGAGCGCACCGGGGGACTGGCCGCGATCGGCGCCCTGGACGCGGCGTACGAGATCGTCCACGGCCGGTCGGGCACCCTCGTCCGCCCCGACCTGCCCGTCGTATGAGCGTCCGCAGTGGGGAGGGCCGTTCGGCCCTCCCCATGGGTCGGACGGCCAAGGTCAGGGCCCTGACCGGCCCTCCCGACGACCGGAGCATCGGACCAGCATGGAGTCAGGGAGACATCCCCGTGCGGAGCAAGGGAGAGAACCGGCGATGACAACGACAGCGGTAGTCGGAACACGCGCATCCGAGGCATGGCGCGGCTTCGCCGGCACGTCTTGGCGCGAGCGCGTCGAGGTGCGCGACTTCATCCAGGCCAACTACACGCCGTACGAAGGCGAGGCCGGCTTCTTGACCGGTCCCACAGACCGCACGCGAGCCGTGTGGGAGAAGGTCAGCGCCCTGTTCCCGGAGGAGCGCAGCCGGGGCGTCCTCGACGTCGACGCCGCCACCCCTTCCACGATCACCTCGCACGCGCCCGGATACATCGACCGGGAACGGGAGTTGATCGTCGGCCTGCAGACCGACGCCCCGCTGAAGCGCGCGATCATGCCCAACGGCGGCCTGCGCATGGTCGAGAACAGCCTGAAGGCGTACGGCTATGAGCCCGACCCGTTCGTCACGCGGGTCTTCGGTACCTACCGCAAGACCCACAACGACGGTGTCTTCGACGCGTACACGCCCGAAATGCGGGCGGCCCGCAAGGCCGGCATCATCACCGGACTGCCCGATGCCTACGGCCGCGGCCGGATCATCGGCGACTACCGGCGCGTGGCGCTGTACGGCACGGACCGCCTGATCGAGGCCAAGAAGGCCGAGCGGGCCATCCTCGACGCCTGTGCGTCCTCCACCGAGGTCATCCGCGACCGGGAGGAACTCGCCGAACAGACAAGGGCGTTGGGCGAACTGACGCGAATGGCGGCGACGTACGGCTGCGACGTCTCGCGCCCCGCCGCCACCGCCCACGAGGCCGTGCAGTGGCTCTACCTCGGCTACCTGGCCGCCGTGAAGGAGCAGAACGGCGCGGCGATGTCGCTGGGCCGCACCTCCACCTTCCTGGACGTCTATCTCCAACGGGACCTGGACGAAGGCGTGTTGGACGAGTCCCGGGCCCAGGAACTGATCGACGACTTCGTGATCAAGCTGCGGATCGTACGGTTCCTGCGCACCCCCGAGTACGACGCCCTGTTCTCCGGCGACCCGACCTGGGTGACAGAGTCCATCGGCGGCATGGGCGAGGACGGACGCACCCTGGTCACCCGCACGTCCTTCCGGTTCCTGCAGACGCTGTACAACCTCGGCCCCGCCCCCGAGCCGAACCTGACGGTCCTGTGGTCGCCCCAACTCCCCTTCGCGTTCAGGGAGTTCTGTGCCCAGGTCTCGATCGACACCAGCGCCGTCCAGTACGAGTCGGACGAGCTGCTGCGCCCGTGCACCGGCGACGACACCGCGATCGCCTGCTGCGTGTCGGCGATGCGGGTCGGCCGGCAGATGCAGTTCTTCGGCGCCCGGGTCAACCTCGCCAAGGCGCTGAACTTCGCGACCCGCCTCGACCGGCTCGGCGTCCCGATGTGGATCCGGTACGTCCTGGTTCCCGGCTGGACCGACGATCCGGAAGCCGTGGACGCCCTGGCCGGTTTCGTGGCGGGACTTGGCATGGTGGAGCGGGTCGATGTCCTGCCGTTCCACAAGCTGGGCGCCTCGAAATACGAAGCCCTCGGTGTGCCCTTCCCGTTGGATGACACCTTGGTTCCCGCCCCAGCTCTGGTCGAGAGCGTCCGCGCACGCTTCGGGAAGCATGGAGTCCAGGCTTACTGAGCGCCGAGCCATGGCCGGCATCAGCTTCATGTGCGGCGGTTTGACGGTGACGACGATGATCGTGGACGCCGTCATGGTCGGCCGTAACGCGGCCTTCCCCACCGGATCACGGGGCGCCCGGCATTCGATTGTCGGCCGCGCTTGACGTCGCCCGAAGCTAAGAGCGAGCAGCCCTGGGTCGACTCTCTGTCTGCGACGGGATGTCCATGACTTGTGGCGTTACGACAACGGGTGCGGCGGGTGAATGACGGTGGCAGCGCCTGCGGCCATGGCGGTCGTGGTGGCCATTTGGTGGCCAAGCGTGCAAAGGGGCTCCCGCTCGGCTGCGCAACTGGGGGCCCAGGGGAACGGTTGTTGTGCCGACCCGACCATCGCGCGTTCCAACTGCCCCTCGTTTGGTTGCCGGCCCTGGCAGACCTTCTCGGCCTCTGCCGGCCCGCCTCCGGCGAAGTCAGGCCAGCGCCTGAATGGTTCGGCGACGACGGTGCCGACACTGACGCGATGTCCGAGATCCTGCTGGATGCTCAGGCGGATCAACCACCTTCTCGCCCGCCCCGATGGGACAGGTGCGGATGTCTTGGCGTGATTCGACGGAGACTGGTCTTGGCCGGGACTTGTCCGGCGAGACGTCAAGGCGGCAGCTCCTCGTTTGCCGTGAGGGCGGTGAGTGCGTCGCGCAGGCCGGCGCGGGCGGTGATGCCGAGTTTTGGGAACACGTTGTAGAGGTGGCCGCTGACCGTGCGGGCGGAGAGGTGCAGTCGTTCGCCGATGGCCTTGTTCGTCAGGCCCGAGGCCGCGAGTGTGGCGATCTGCAGCTCCTGGGGTGTGAGCCGGGTGTCCGTCGAACCGGTCTGCCGTCGGGATACGCCGGTCGCTCCCAGTTCGTTTCTGGCGCGCTCGGCCCATGGTGCGGCTCGCAGCCGATCGAAGATCGTCAGCGCGGCGTTGATGCGGATGCGTGATTCGACGGTGGCCCGTTCCCTGCGCAGGTGTTCGCCGTAGGCCAGCAGTACGCGTCCGCGTTCGAAGGGCCACAGGTTCTCGGGCGCCGCTGCGAGGGCCCGGTCGAAGTGGGCGTTCGCCGCCTCGCCCTCGGACACCAGCGCCTGCGCTGCGGCCACGAGCATGGCCCAGCGGGTGGAGATCTTGGTGATGTCCATCCGGAGCATCGCTTCGACGTAGTCGCGTGCCTGGTCCGAGCGGCCGGTTCGGACGGCTGCCTCGACGAGGTCGTAGGCGACGAAGAGTTGGAGTTGTCGGGCGGTGCCGGGTTCCAGTCCGTGTGGGCTGATCTTGGTCGCCTCGGTGTATGCCGTCTCGAAGTCGCCGCGGCCGATCGCCGCGAGGGTCCGTACGCGGTACACGTGCTGCGGCACGATGAAGGCCTGGCGCGGGATCGACCAGGCCAGCATTTCCTCCAGCGGTTCTTCCGCCTCGTCCTGCTGCCCGAGCGCGGCTGCGGCGAGAGCCTTGCTGTAGTGCAGGAACCAGACGAAGTTGACGTATCCGTAGGACTCGGCGCGCTCCAGTCCCTCTTCCGCGAAGCGCTGGGTGTCGTCCCATCGGCCGGCGAGGTAGCTCTCCGCGCACAGCAGCATGAGCGCGTTGGTGACGGAGGCGACGGCCCCGGTGCGGGCGGCGTCCTGCCAGACGCGCAGCAACGGCTCGCGCAGGTCAGCGAGGCGGTCGACGTCGTTGGCGACATACCCAACGCGGATGATCTGCCCGGGGTCGAGCTCTGTCGTCAGGGTCGCGATCTCCTGGTCCAGGGCGTGCAGGGCCTCGGGGGAGACGAGGGCCGGATTGGACACGACCTCGGAGCGGATGAGCAGGCCCTCGGGCAGCAAGTCGCGATACTTGTCGACCAGTTCGAGGTAGGGGTCCCACATCTCCTTGCGTCCGTTGAGCGAGGCGATCACCGAAAGGACCCAGATCGCGGCGTTGATCTCCTCCGCTGTCGGCTCCGCCCCGGGGGCCCGCAGGGCGGTGGTGAGCACCCGAAAGGCCGAGACGACATCCGCGTCGGAATACAGCATGAGCGAGGCCGCGGCCGAAGCCGTCGCCAGCGAGCCGACGTCGGCGTCCAGGCGGCGCGCGTCGGTGAGCAGCTGCGAGACCGACTGGAGGTCTCCCATCACCTCGGCCGCGAAGTACGCGGCCCCGGCCAGGCGTTGTGATCGGTGCTCGGGATCGGGGCTCAGATCGGCCGAGCGTGTCATGGCCGCCACCGCCGCGGAGGGGTCTCCGCGTTTGAGTGCCTGGATCGACTCGTGCTGGAGGAGGGTGGCCACCTCCTCGTCGGGGCCGAAGGAGGCATCGGCGAGGTGCCAGGCGCGCCGTCCAGGATCGGCGCGTCGGCAGCCGGCGAGTGCCCGGTGGGCCCTGCGCCGTTGCTCGGGCCGGGCCAGTTCTACGACGGCGGAGCGCACCAGTGGGTGGCGGAAGACGATCGAGTGGCGGCTGTCGACGACGATGATGCGCTCGCGTTCGGCGATGTCGAGGTGGTCGGCGGCATCGGGTCCCACCACGCTCGCGGCGGACAGCGCCTGGCCCGAACCGTCCAGGGCGAGCAGCAGGAGCAGGTCCCGGGTCTCCGGTGCGAGCGCGGTGATCCGGGCGGTGAACATCCGGGTGAGCCGTTCGGTCAGCGGCAGCACGGTGGGAAGCATGTCCGCCGTGGGGTACCGGTCCGAGGCCAGCGTCGTCGGCAGTTCGACCAGGGCGAGCGGGTTTCCCTGGGCCTCGGAGACGATGCGCCGGCGCACGTGCTCGGCCAGGTCCGGGTAGCGGGCGAGCAGGAGGGCCTCGGACTCCGCATCGTCCAGGGAACGCATGGTGAGGCTGTTGACGTCGCCGCGAACGCGCAGGGGCTCCCCGGTCGTACGGACTGTCGAGAGCACCCGCACTCGGGTTCCGGCGACCCGCCGGGCCACGAAGGACAGGACGTCGGCGCTGGCGTCGTCGAGCCACTGGGCGTCGTCGACGATGGCGACCAGCGGCTGTTCTCGTGCGGCGAGCAGGAGCAGTGACAGGGCCGCGGTCGAGATGAGGATGCGCGAGGGCGTCGCGCCCTCGCCGAAGCCCAGTGCCACCCGTAGAGCGCTTTCGTGGTCCGGGCCGAGTTCCGCGAACAGCGGGACCAGCGGCACCAGCAGCTGGTTGAGGCCGGCGAACGCGATATTGGCCTCGAACTGGGCGCCGGCCGCCCGCAGCGTCCTCATGCCCCGGGCGTGGGCGAGATCGGCGGCGGCGTCGAGCAGGGCGGACTTTCCCACACCGGGATCACCGAACAGGGTCAGCGAGCCGCCGAGTCGGGCGGTGTCGTCGATCACTGCTCGGATGAGGTCCAGTTCGCTGGACCGGCCGGTCAGGCCGGTTCCGACGTCCTGGCCTTCGGTGCCCAGGTGCTCTGCGCTCATGAGGAGGCGCCTCTTTCCCCTGTCCGTCCCGACTCTATTCGACGCCCCGCCGCACCGCGTCGTCGTGTTCTCTAGGGGGCGGTGGTCGTGGCGGCGTCCTCGATGAGGTGGGTGACGGTGCCGGGGTGGGAGATCAGCGCGACGTGGGAGCTGTTGATCTCGATGGTGTGCGAGTGGGCGCGCCGGGCCTCGAACCGCTCCAGCGGTGCGCCCAGCGCCTCGTCCTGCCGGGCGACCAGGGCCCAGGAGGGGATGGTGTGCCAGGCGGCGGCCGTGGCCGAGGAGGCGAACGCGGCGGCGGCGACAGGGCGCTGTTCGGCGCCCATCACGACGGTCTGGGAAGCGGGCAGGTCGGCCGCGAACACGGCCCGGAAGCGGTTGGAGTCGACGTACAGGTCCGAGCCGCCGGTGCCGTCGGAGTTGCTGAAGGGCACCGGGCGCAGGGCGGGGGCCAGTTCGTTGGTGCCGGGGAACTTGTCCGACAGCGCGCTCAGCTTCTCGCCCTTGTCCGGGACTAGCGCCGCGATATAGACCAGGGCCTTGACCTGAGGGTCACCGGCGGCGGCCTGGGAGATGACGGCGCCGCCGTAGGAGTGGCCCACCAGGATGACCGGACCCTTGACACTGGCCAGGACGCTGGCGACGTAGGTGGAGTCCTCGGCCAGGCCGCGCAACGGGTTGGCCGGAGCGATGACCGGGTAACCGTCGCGCTGTAGGCGCTCGACCACGCCGTTCCAGCTCGAAGCGTCGGCGAAGGCGCCATGCACCAGTACCACCGTGGGCTTGGGGGCGGCGCGGCTGGTGTGGGCGGAGGCCAACGGGATCAGGGACAGGCTGGCCGAAGCGGTGACAGCGGCGGTGATGAGCAAGGTGCGCAGCCGGGGGCGGGGGATGGACATGATGGATCTCCTTGGGAGGGGGTGGGGGTGAGCGGGTGAGGGGGAAGCCAGGGCAGGCGGTGCTCCATGGGCTGTCAGGACGAGGTCCAGCAGGTCGGTCGTGCCATGCAGTCGCTTGCGTGTGGAACCCCCTGGGCCGGAGGCTCGTGCGACCCGGCCCAGAGGGTGGCTGCGGGGAGGGGAGGGGAGTGCACAGGGCCTGCCAGGGGCGGGGCGCTGGTCAGACGGCCTGGCCGAGTGCCTGGAACTGGGCGTCGGTCAAGGTGACCTGCGCGGCCCGGGTGTTCTCCTCCAGGTGGGCCACGCGGGAGGTGCCGGGGATGGGCAGCATCACCGGGGAGCGCCGCAACAGCCAGGCCAGGGCCAGCTGGGAGGGGCTCGCACCGTGCTCCTTGGCGAGCGTGTCCAGCGGGCCGCCCGGGCGCGCCAGCCGGCCGGTGGCCATCGGGAACCACGGGATGAAGCCCAGGTTTTCCCGCTCGGCGTACTCCAGGATGTCCTCGGCACCGCGATCGGCCAGGTTGTACAGGTTCTGCACGGAGACGATGTCCGCGATCTTCCGGGCTTCCTCGATCTGCTCCACGGTCACCTCTGACAGGCCGATGTGGCGGATCTTGCCCTCCTGCTGCATGAGGAGCAGTTCACCGACCTGGTCGGCCAGCGGGACCTTGGGGTCGACGCGGTGCAGCTGGTAGAGGTCGATCCGCTCCACGCCCAGGTGGCGCAGGCTCAGTTCGGTTTGCTGCCGTAGGTACTCGGGGCGGCCGAGCGCGCGCCAGTCGCCCGGGCCCGAGCGGGAGAGTCCGCCCTTGGTGGCGATCACCAGGTGCTGGGAGTACGGGTGGAGGGCCTTGCGGATGAGCTGCTCGCTGACGAACGGGCCGTAGGAGTCGGCGGTGTCGATGAAGTTCACGCCGAGTTCGGCGGCCCGGCGCAGCACGCGCACGGCCTCCTCGGGGTCCTTGGGGTCGCCCCACACTCCGGGGCCCGTCAACTGCATCGTGCCGTAGCCGAGCCGGTTGACGGGCAGGTCGCCGCCGAGGCGGTGGACCCCGGAGGAGTCGGCGGGACGTGCGGTCTCCTGTGACATGGTCTGCCTTCCTTATCGAATAAGGGTTCGTCTAAAACTTCGGGCGGGGCGGCGGGTGCCTCTGTTGCCGGGGCGGGTCGGCCGCGTTCACGCGGCCCTCGACTCGGGGCGTGGGATGTCACGCTGGTGTTCGGTCAGGCCGCCCCAGATTCCGTACGGCTGGCGGGTGCTCAGCGCGAATGCGGCGCATCTGTCGAGGACCGGGCAGGCCCGGCAGACTTCTACGGCGCGTTGTTCGCGCCTGCGTCGGCGGTGGCCGCGTTCGCCGGGAGGCGAGAAGAACACGGCCGATGCCATGCCCCGGCAGGCGGCGTCTGCCTGCCATTGCCAGGTGTCGAGCAGGGGGACGAGGGGACTGGCGTTCATGGTTGATTTCTTCTCCGCGGAGTAGGAGTGGCGGGCGGGTGGTGTGCGGGCGGGCAGGAGCCGGCAGTGGCCGGGCTCCTGACCGCCCGCGTGACGACTACGAAGCGAGGAAGTCGACGAGCGCCGCGTTGACCTGGTCCGCGTGGGTCCACAGCAGCCCGTGGGGGGCGTCGTCGATCTCGACGTACTGCGCGTCGGGCACCGCCTTGGTGAACTGTCGACCGGTGGCGTCGATCGGCAGGATCCGGTCGGCGGTTCCCTGGAGGATGAGCGTCGGCACGTCGATCTTCGCGATGTCGGCGCGCATGTCGGTGTGCCAGCTGGGCACCACGGCCGAGGACGCGAACGGGGACATGCGCGTGGCGGTGACCCAACTGCCGCGCACCGCCTCCTCGCTGATGCGGGTGCCCAGGTTCACGTCGAGGTTGTAGAAGTCGTTGAAGAAGCTGGTGAACCAGGCGTACCGGTCCGACTCCGCGGCCGAGATGATCCCGTCGAACACGCTGGCGGGAAGGCCGGTGGGGTTGTCGGGAGTCTGAAGCAGGAACGGTTCGATGGGTGCCAGGAACGCGACCTTGCGCAGGTTGTCGGTGCCACGGGTGCCGATGTAGCGGCCTATCTCGCCGGTGCCCATCGAGAAGCCGACCAGGGAGACGTCCTTGAGGCGCAACACGTCGAGCAGTACGTCGAGGTCGTTGGCGAAGGTGTCGAAGTCGTAGCCGGTGGTGGGCTGGCTGGACTGGCCGAAGCCCCGGCGGTCGTAGGTGATGACGCGGTGTCCGGCCTTGAGGAGCACCGGGATCTGCAGCTCCCAGGACTTGCCGTCCAGCGGGTAGCCGTGGATCAGCACGACGGGCGAGCCCTCGCCGTGGTCCTCGTAGTACAGGTCCACGTCGGTGGTGTTTTCCTTGGCGACGGTGATGTAGGGCATGGCTTCGCTTCCTGATGGGGAGGGGGTGGACGTGACGGTGTGACGGGGCGGGGGTAGGGCCGCCGGTTCAGGGCCGGCGCAGGGCCTGGACCGCGAAGGCGGCGACCTCGTGGTCCTGCGCGGGTGATCCGCCGCCGGCTCCCAGCGCCCCGACGACGACGCCGCGGGCGTCGGTGATCGGGACGCCGCCGGCGACGAAGGCCAGCGGGAGCGTGGTGGCGGTCTGGATCGAGGACAGCGGGGCGCCGGACTGCACGGCGGGGGCCAGGTCCGCGGTCGCGGCGCCGAAGTACACGGAGGTGCGGGCCTTGGCCTGGGAGGTGTCGATGGAGGCGAGCGCCGCGCCGTCCATCCGGGTCACCAGCACGGTGTTGCCGCCGCCGTCGAGGACCGTGAAGGTGTACGGGACCCCGAGCTCAGTGGCCTTGTGGACGCCTGCGGCGGTGGCCGTGGCCGCGTCGTCCAGGGTGAGGATGACGGGCGAGATCTGCGTGATGGGCATGGCCGTTCCTCTTCAGGTCGTTCCTCTTCAGGTCGTGCCGGGTGGGGTCACTTCTCCTGGTAGGGGGCGGCCTTGGCGAGGTCGGGGCGGGTGACGGGGTGGCCGTCGATGGTCTGGTAGGTGGCGGCGGAGCGGCCGAGGGTGTCGAGGAGGGTGGCGGGGCCGGCGAAGGGCTTGCCACCGATGTGCCAGCCGTCGGTGTGGAGTTCCTCGATGAGGACCCAGACGATCTCGCGGAAGGCCTCGGATCCCTCGAACTTGACCATGACCTCGGTGAGGGCGGCGGCCATGTCGTGCTTCTCCTGGGTGGTGAACACTCCGTCGACGAGCTTGACGTTGACGAACGGCATGGGGTGCTCCTTGGTTCGGGATGCGTTGTCCCTGCCGAGCGGCGGGGACAACTGAAGCGTCGCCCCGGGGGCATCCGGACCGCACCAGTCATCCGACCTGACTCCACGGGGTCTTTGTGCGGCGCCGCCCTCGCACCGGAGCCGTGCGGCCCGCGGCGACACCACCGCACTGGGTGTGCCGGGTGCCAGTGACGAGCGCACCGGGCCGCTGCCCGTACCCGCCCAGGTGGGACCGGGTCGGTGAAACCCGGGTCGAATGACTCATGCCCGGCCGCGGGGCGGCGACGACCATGGGTAGGGACGGCGCAGCCGCCGAATCCCCCACCGATGAAACGAGAAACCCCATGTCCGAGAAATCCAACAAGCAGCTGGTCGCGGAGGCGTTCGACGCCTGGGCCGCCGGTACCGGCGGGGTGTTCGACCTGCTGGCCGAGGACGCCGACTGGACCATCGTCGGCAACAGCGTCGCCTCCGGCACCTACCCCACCCGCGAGGCGTTCCTCGACGCGGTCATCTATCCGTTCAACGCCCGGATGAGCAGCCCGCTGGTGCCGTCCGTCCGCGCGCTGTACGCCGACGGGGACACCGTGGTCGCCCTGTTCGACGCGAGCGCCACGGTGCGGGACGGGTCGCGCTACGACAACACCTACGCCTGGTTCCTGACGATGCGTGAGCAGCGCATCGTGAGCGCGGTCGCGTTCTTCGACAGCGTCGAGTTCAACGACTTCTGGGCCCGGGTCCAGCCCGCCTGACCCCTGCCACCGCCCCCCTTGACCGCTCCGTTCGAAGATCGGAAGTGCCCGCCATGTTCATCGTGATCCTTAACTACACCGCGCCGCTCGAAGAGATCGACGGCCACTTGGAGGCCCACAACGCCTGGCTGGAGGAGAACTACGCGGCCGGCCACTTCCTCGCCTCGGGCCGCCAGGACCCCAGGACGGGCGGCGTCGTCCTGGCCCGGGCCGCCGACCGCGAGGCACTGGGCCGCGTCCTGGCCCTGGACCCGTTCGGCATCGCCGAGGTGGCCACGCACACGGTCATCGACTGGCGCCCCTCACGCGCGAGCGCCGAGGCCCAGTGGCTGCTGCAGCCGTGATCCCCGCGGCGACGACGTCCGCAGGATCTGCCGGGCTCGGCACCCCGCGCACCCACCGCCGGGTGCCGCACGCAGGGCACAACCTCCCCGAAGAGAATCCCGCCGCCTTCAGGGCAGCGGTCCTCGACCCGGCGACCCCGGCGCGAGCAGCCCGACCCCAGCTCCACCGCCCCGTATGACGGCGGCCACCACCCGGACCCACCGAAAGACAGTGACAATGCGCGCAGCCGTGCTCAGACAATTCGCCACCCCACTGGACCTGGCCGACATCGCCACACCGGTGCCCGGCGCCGGCCAGGTCCTGGTCAGGATCGCCGCCAGCGGGGTGAACCCCCTGGACACCAAGATCCGCGCCGGTCAGGCCGCACATGCCCGTGCTGTCCTGCCCGCGGTGCTGGGCCTGGACCTGGCCGGCACGGTCGAGGAGGTCGGGCCGGAGGTGACCGGCTTCGCCGTCGGCGACGAGGTGTACGGGCTGAGCGGCGGCGTCGGCGACCTGCAGGGATCGCTGGCGCAGTACGCCGCCGCCGACGCCCGCCTGCTCGCCCACAAGCCCGCCGCTCTGACCATGCGCCAGGCCGCGGCGCTGCCGCTGTCGGTCGTCACCGCATGGGAGGGCCTGGTGGACCGGGCCCGGGTCGGCGCCGGGCACAAGGTCCTGGTGCACGGCGGAGCAGGCGGCATCGGCCACGTCGCGGTACAGATCGCCCGCGCCCGCGGCGCCGAGGTCTTCGCCACCGCCTCGGCCGCCCACGCCGAGACCGTCCGCGGGCTCGGCGCCACCGCGATCGACTACGCCGGCACCGAGGTGGAGGAGTACGTCGCCGCCCACACCGGCGGCGAGGGCTTCGACATCGTCTTCGACACCGTCGGAGGCGCCGTCCTCGACAACTCCTTTGCCGCGGTGCGCACTTACACCGGCCACGTCCTGAGCGCCCTGGGCTGGGGCAGCCACAGCCTGGCCCCGCTCTCCTTCCGCGGCGCCACCTACTCCGGGGTCTTCACCCTGCTGCCCATGCTCACCGGCAAGGGCCGCGAGCACCACGGCGAGATCCTGCGCGAAGCCGCCGCCCTGGCCGACGCGGGCCTGCTCAAGCCACTGCTGGACCCCCGCCGCTACACCCTGGACACGGTCGCCGAGGCCCACGCGGCCGTCGAGGACGGCTCGGCCCACGCCAAGATCGTCGTCGACATCGAGCCCTGACCCGACGGCGAGGAGCCCGGCAGCGCGACCACCGCGCCGCCGGGCTCCTCGCCGTTCTCCCTGGCTACGGAAACTCCGGACCGTCGTGTGGCTCGCCCAGTTTGGTGAGCGCGTCGCGCAGGCCGGCGCGCGCGGTGACGCCGAGCTTGGGGAACACGTTGTACAGATGCCCGCTGACGGTGCGCGCGGACAGGTGCAGCCGTTCCCCGATCGCCTTGTTCGTCAGCCCCGATGCCGCGAGCGTGGCGATCTGCAGCTCCTGCGGGGTGAGTTGGACCTGGCTCATGTCGGCCGGGCGGCGCGACAGACCGGTGGCGCCCATCTCGTTCCTGGCGCGCTCGGCCCACGGTGCGGCCCGCAGCCGGTCGAACAACGCCAGTGCCGCGACCAGGTGCACACGCGACTCGACGGTGGCCCGCTCCCGGCGCAGGTGCTCGCCGTACGCCAGCAGCACCCGTGCCCGCTCGAAGGGCCACAGCTCCTCGGGCGCCGCCGCAAGGGCCCGCTCGAAGTGGGCGCTCGCCACCTCGCCCTCGGACACCAGCCCCTGGGCCCCGGCCACGAGCAGCGCCCAGCGGGAGGAGATCTTCGCGATGCCCATGCGCAGCATCGCGTCGACGAATTCCCGGCCCTGTTCGGTGCGGCCGGTCCGTACGGCCGCCTCGACCAGGTCGTAGGCCACGAACAGCTGCAACTGCTGGGCGGTGCCGCCTTCCACGCCGCGCGGGCTGATCCTGACCGCCTCGGTGTACGCGGTCTCGTAGTCGCCGCGACCGATGGCGGCGAGTGTCCGCACCCGGTACACGTGCTGCGGCACGATGAAGGCCTGGCGCGGGAGCGACCAGGACAACATCCACTCCAGCGGCTCCTCCGCCACGTCCTGTTGGCCCAGTGCGGCGGCGGCCAGGGCCTTGCTGTACTTCAGGTACCAGACGAACTCCAGGTATCCGTAGGCCTCGACAAGTTCCAGGCCCTCCTCGGCGAAGCGCATCGTGTCGTCCCAGCGCCCGGCCAGGTAGCTCTCCCCGCACAACAGCATCAGCGCGTTGGTCACCGAGGCGACGGCACCCGCCTGCCTGCCTTCGCGCCACACCCGCAGGAGCGGTTCGCGCAGGTCGGCGAGGCGGTCCACGTCGTTGGCGACGTAGGCGACGCGGATGATCTGCCCGGGGTCGCGCTCGGTGGCCAGGGCGGCGATCTGCCGGTCGAGGGTGGCCAGTGCCTCGGGCGAGGCGGTGGCGGGGTTGGTGGCGATCTCGGAGCGGATCAGCACGGACTCGGGCAGCAGGTCGCGGTACCGCTCCACCAGCTCGCGGTAGGAGTCCCACATCTCCTTGCGCCCGTTGAGGGCGACGGTCAGCGACAGGATCCAGATCGCCGAGTTGACCTCCTCCGCGGCGGGCTCGACGTCCGGGGCCCGCAGCGCGGCGCTGATCACCCGGTACGCGGAGATGACGTCCCCGTCGGAGTACAGCAGCAGTGAAGCCGCCGCGGAGGCGGCGGCCAGCGAGCCCACGCCCGCGTGCACCCGCCGGGCATCGCTCAGCAGGCTTGACACCGACCGCAGGTCGCCCAGGACCTCTGCGGCGAAGTAAGCGGTCGCCGCCAGCCGTTGCGAGCGCTGCTGGAGGTCCGGACTCAGGTCCGCCGAGCGGGTCATCGCCGCCACCGCGGCCGTAGGGTCCCCGCGCTTGAGGGCCTGGATCGCCTCGCGTTGCAGCAGGCTGGCCACCTCCTCGTCGGGACCGAAGGAGGCGTCCGCCAGGTGCCAGGCCCGGTGCCCCGGATCCAGCGCCCGGCCCTTGGCGAGCGCCCGGTGGGCTCTGCGCCGGGCCTCGGGCCCGGCCAGTTCGACCACCGCGGAGCGCACCAGCGGGTGACGGAAGACCACCGTGTGCTGCTGGTCGACCACGACGATGCGTTCGTGTTCGGCGATGTCCAGCTGGGCCGCGGCACCGGAGCCCACCACACCCTCGTCGGACAGCGCCCGCCCCGAGCCGTCCAGAGCGAGCAGCAACAGCAGGTCCCGGGTCTCGGGCGCGAGTGCGGAGATGCGGGAGGTGAACGTCCGGCTGAGCCGCTCGGTCAACGGCAGTACGGCGGGCAGGGCATCGGCGGTCGGGTACCGGTCCGGGGTCAGCACGGCCGGCAGCTCGACCAGGGCGAGCGGGTTCCCCTGCGCCTCGGTGACGATGCGCCGGCGCACAGGCTCGGCCAGATCCGGGTAGCGGCCGATCAGCAGCGACTCGGCCGCCGCGTCGCCGAGGGAGCGGACGGTGAGGCTGCTGCCGTCACCGGTCGGCGGCTGCCCGGTGGTGCGGACCGCCGTCAGGACACGCACCGCGGTGTCGGCGACCCGTCGGGCCACGAACGCCAGCACGTCGGCGCTCACGTCGTCGAGCCACTGGGTGTCGTCGACGATGACCACCAGCGGTTGATCCTGCGCGGCGAGCAGGAGCAGCGACAGTGTCGCGGTCGCGATCAGGAGGCGCGAGGGAGTCGGACCGTCGCCGAAGCCCAGTGCCACCCGCAGGGCGCTCTCGTGGGACGAGTCGAGCCGAGGGAACATCGGAGCCAGCGGCACCAGCAGTTGGTTGAGCCCCGCGAACGCGATATTGGCCTCGAACTCGGCCCCGGCCGCCCGCAGCGTCCGCATGCCGTTCTCCAGGGCAAGATCGGCGGCTGCGTCGAGCAATGCGGACTTGCCCACTCCGGGTTCGCCCAAGAGTGTGAGCGAGCCGCCCGACTTACCGGTGTCCTCGATGACGGCCTTGATGAGGTCCAGCTCGCCGGCACGTCCCGTCAGGCCGGACGCGGCCCGGCGGTGCTCGGGCCTTTCCCGCTCCGCGGTCATCGGGATGGCTCCTCTTGCCGTGTGAAACCTGTTGTCGATCACCTCACGGAAGCGCAAAGAGGTTGCGTAAGCGCACCGTGCGCAGGTCCTGGACGAGGCGCGACCAGGGCGCCTCGCCGTCGCGACAGCTGCATGACCATCCGCCGTGTTCGAAATCCCCCTTGGTTGTGCCAACCCTATGCGACGGCGCGCCGCACAGTCCCTCTGTCCGCGGGGTCGGGGAAGCGGGTGATTTGGCCCAAGCAGTGTCCGGTAGGTCCTGAACCGCCTGACGCATGCCCCGGCCAACGGGGTCGTCCGAAGGTCCCAGCGACCGAGACTGGTCTTTCCTCAAGACCCTGCATCGTGGACGGGCCGTCACGGGAACCGTGACCGAGATCGCTGAAATGGGGGCCTCTCTGGAGCGACCTGCGGGACATCCGGCATGTGTGCGAAGGGGTTGTCGAAGGCCGACAATCTCGGTGAACCTGCTTCCCGTCACCAGCAAGGGCCCTCCCGGTGGCCGGCCGGTGGCCGGACGCCTTTGGACGGCGCGGCATCAGGCGGTACGGGTCAACCTGCCACGCATGATCTGATCAGGCACAACGTCACCACGCGGCACGACGAATCACAGGACGACACGATCGCTCATGGTCTCGTAATGCGTAGGTATCGTTACCTCCCGCAGGTGCGGGGAGCAGAGCAACGTTGACGCCATCTGGCCGGTTGCCTGGGGACTAACCCCGCGCCCGCGGGGATGGTCCCCAGAACCGGGCGGTGCGCCTGCTCACGGAAGCGCGCTCCCTGGCCGGATGCACTCTCTACCAGCCTCGGAACCGGTCCCAGGCCATGGACATCCCAGGGACTTTTGAGGGACTTTCCGCCGCGTAAGGAGGGAAGGCCCTGACAGCGCTGAAAGATAAGAACGCGCTGGTCAGGGCCTATATCGTCAGCATTCGATGATGTTCACCGTGAGGCCCCCGCGCGCGGTCTCCTTGTACTTCACGTTGATGTGCAGCCCGCGCTGGCGATTCGATGCTGGCCGGGCGGCGTGGTCTGGCATCCGTGTCTGATGGTCTTTCCGGTGGTGTGGCCGAAGACTGGGGCGACTGATGGGGCGCTGAGACGGCGCGACGCTTGTTGGACGCGGTGGGTGCTGCCGGAATCCTCTTGTATACCTCCTGTCAAGGTCGATTGGGAGGTATGGGTTGGAGCGCCACTATGTAGGGGTTGCCGAAGCGGCAAGCTATCTCGACATGACCGAGCGTTGGATGTATCGAAGAGTCCCAGCGGCACGGCATTCCGCGGTACTACTTCGGCGGTAAGTTGAAGTTCAAGATCACGGATCTTGATCGCTGGGCGCGACAACAGAAGGTGGTGTGAAGGGCCGGGCATCGCGCCCGGCCCTTTCGCCTTACAGGCCCCCGTTGAGGAGTCGTGCAGCCCGACCGACCGAGGCCGGCATGAGGTGGCGGTAGATCTTGAAGGTCATGTTGATGTTTTTGTGCCCCATCCACTCCGCCACGTCCGTGATGGGTATCCCATTGGACAGGCAGTTGGACGCGAAGAAGTGACGCAAGGAATAAGGAGTGAGCCGCTTTGTGATGCCCGCCCTCTTCTTCGCCGCCTCCCACTGGTAGTTGAGCGTTGTGTGTGCCCAATGATCCGCACGCTGCGTCCGGAGAAGATATCCGTTCGCACCAACGCCGTGGTTCCTCTCGAATCGGAGGATCGACTCGCGGACGGTCCAGGGCATCGGGGATTCGCGGAATTCGCCGGGCTTGCGATGCTTCAGACGTGCTGGCTGCCGTGTCCGTCCGTCGATCTGCTCGGTGATCCGATAGACGTCGTCCGCGACCATCCGATCGGGATGGGTGGCGTAGGCCTCTCCGTTCCGGAGTCCGCAGCCGGACATCTGGTCGATCAGCAGGACGAGTTCGTCGCTTCCGGCAGCCTTGAGGGCATGGATCTCGTCCAGCGTCGGGATGGTGATCTTGCGAGGGATGTACTCGGGCGGGATGACCCCGTCCAAAGGGTTCTCGGTGATTCCGCCACGACGATGGGCATCGAGAAGGATCTTTTTGAGGGTGTCGAAGGCGTTCTGCTGTGCGGCCAGCCCGACGGAACGTTCCTCCATCGACATGATGAAGTCTTCGACCACGGTCGGCGTGAACGTGTTCATCCGGCGGGATTCCAAGACCGGAAGTACATGGCAGTTGAGCACCTGATTGACCGAGCGGACGCTGCCCGGGACGTAGTGGCGCTGTCGGGGGAGCCAAGTGGAGGCATATTCGCCGAAGCGCTGCTTCCCGACCTGGCGCTTGAGGTCTGCCTTCTGGCGCGGGGTGTTGCGTTTTTCGTCGTAGACCTTGTTCAGCCGGTCGAGTGCCGCTGTCTGGTTTGCGTATCCCGTCTCCTCGCACTGACGGCCTGTTGCGTCGCGATAGCGAATGGCGTACGGGTGGGGGCATCGGCTCTGGCGGGAGCACTCGCAGTTCTTGAAGAAGCTGCCCATCCCACGGACGAGTTGAGTCGCCAACGTGCACGTCTCCTGACTCATGCTGGGAGTTTGCTGACCAACGGCCCCTTAGCATGGCGCTGACCTGCGGCCGCACCAAACTACGAGACGTTGATCAGCATCTTCATGGGTACCTCCTGGCGAGACTGGAAGGTGGTCTCTGGCCGGTGTCTTCGCTGGTCAGAGAGGGTTCTATCGGTCATCAACCTTGACGGTCGACGATGGTCCACGGCGGTCGGAAATGGGTTCCGGCGGGGCTGATGCTGACCTAATGCTGACGTTGGCGACGGGGTGTCAGGTCTCTGGAGTTGGTCGGACGAGGGTGGCTGGAACGCCCTTGCGGCAAGTATCGACCTTGCGGCGGTGAAGGTCACGGGCTGGGACGCTCATGGGGGTGCCAGGGAGCTGGGCGGGTGCCGGGCCGGGCGGGCTCGGTGAAGGCGTCGGCGACGCACTCGCCGAGGACGGTGACGCTGCTGGGGGCAGGGAGGGGCGGGCCACGGTGGCTGCTGCCTGTCTCGGGAAGAGTGCGGGCGCGAAGGGCACCGGGTAGGGCACCCGGATCCGTGGCCTGATGCGGCCCTTCCGCAGGTATTGACATGCCGCTCAAGACGGACGTAACTTCCCTGCCACAAGGAAGTAACGCGCGTTACTAAAGCGCGAAACCGGAGGCGCCGTCTCGTCTTCGGTTGGCCGAAAGGGACTGGAAGTGGCCACGAACAAGTCGCATCGCGTGACCATGAGCGATGTGGCCCGCCGTGCGGGTGTCTCGCGGACCACGGTCTCCTTCGTCCTCAACGACAAGCCCGGTGCCGTCATCCCCGAGGAGACCCGTCGGCGGATCCTGGAGGCGATCGAGGCGCTCGGTTATCGGCCCAACGCCGGGGCGCGGGCGCTGGCCGCGAACCGCAGCGGGTGGTACGGGCTGATCACCGAGATCGTGACCGGCCCGTTCGCGGGGGAGGTGATCACGGGCGCGCAGAGCCGCGCCTGGAGCGACCGGAGGTTCCTGCTGATCGCCGCGAGCGAGGGCGATCCCGCCCAGGAGGCCGCCGCGCTCGACCAGATGCTGGAGCACCGGGTGGAAGGGCTGCTGTACGCCACGACCTGGCACCGCGCCGTCACGCTCCCCAAGGCCGTCCGTGAGGTGCCGACGGTGCTCGTCAACTGCTATGACGCGGAACGGGAGTTGCCGTGCATCCTGCCCGACGAGGTGTCGGGCGGATACAAGGCGACCCGCCGGCTCCTCGACGCCGGGCACACCCGGATCGGCTTCATCAACCTCGATCCGGCGATCCCGGCAGCCATCGGCCGGCGCGAAGGATACGAACGTGCCCTTCGCGAGGCCGGGATCACCCCCGACCCCTCCCTCGTCGTCCCCGGCTGGGCGACCGCCGACAGCGCCTACACCGCCGCCTGCGAACTGCTGGACCGTCGCTCCGGCGACCGGCCGACCGCGCTGTTCTGCGGCAACGACCGGATGGCGATGGGCGCGTACGACGCGATCAAGGAACGTGGGCTGCGCATCCCGCACGACGTGGCCGTGGTGGGGTTCGACAACCAGGAACTCATCGCCGCCTATCTGCGGCCGAAGCTGACGACGCTCGCCCTGCCCTTCGAGGCGATGGGCACCAAGGGCATCGACATGCTCGCCGCTCTCGCAGCGGGGCAGCCGCTCGACACCCGTCAGGTGACGATCGACTGCCCGCTGCTCGAACGCTCGTCGGTCTGACTGCGAATCAGTCCGCCGAGTAATCCCGTCCCGTCTTCGCCCTGTGTGTTGAAGAGAGGAAAAGAGTCTCCATTATGGCACCCTCCCGCATACCTTCACGGCGGCCCCGAGCCGTCCTGAGAGCGGTCACCGCGACCGCCGCCGCGGCCCTGGTCCTGTCCGCGTGTACGAGTGGCTCGGGCGCCGCCGGTGCCGGTGACACCTCCGGCAACCAGCTGCTCACCATCCCGCGCGAGGATCTGGCGACGTTCACGCGCAACTTCAACCCGCTCTCCCCGCAGGCCGCGCCCATGACCCTCCAGTCGGTCTACGAGCCGCTGGTGGTGCACAGCATGGCCGACGCCAAGGACACGCCGTGGCTGGCCACCAAGTGGGAGCGGGCCAAGGACGGCAAGTCCCTCACCTTCACGCTGCGCGACGGCGTCAAGTGGTCGGACGGTCAGGCGCTCACCGCCGACGACGTCGTCTACACCTTCGAGCTCCAGAAGAAGGTGCTCGGCGGCTTCGACTACCTGGACAAGGTCACCGCGGTCGACGCCCACACCGTGAAGTTCTCCTTCAACAAGGCGTATTCGACCGCCTTCTACGAGATCAGCGGCCACTACATCCTGCCGAAGCACATCTGGTCCAAGGTGAAGGACCCGGCGAAGTTCACCAACCCGAACCCGGTCGGCACCGGCCCGTACACCAAGATCGAGAAGTTCCAGAGCCAGTCGTACGAGCTGCTCAAGAACCTCGACTACTGGCAGCCCGCGAAGCAGCGGATCGCCGGCATCCAGATGCTCGCCTTCTCCGGCAACGACAGCGCCAACCTCGCCTTCACCAACGGTGAGGTGGACTGGACGCAGTCGTTCATCCCGGACATCGAGAAGTCCTTCGTCGCCAAGGACAAGAAGCACAACCACTACTGGTTCCCGGCCACCGGCGCCATGATCAACTGGCAGCTGAACACCACCAAGGCACCCTTCGACGACCCGGCCGTGCGCAAGGCGCTCAGCATGGCCGTCGACCGCGACCAGATCACCAAGGTCGCGATGAACGGCTACGCCGAACCCGCCGACTGCACGGGCCTGGCCCGTACGTACGACAAGTGGCGTGACACCTCGCTGGCCGCCTCCTGCACCTGGACGAAGTACGACGCCGCCGCGGCGGCCAAGGCCCTCGACGCGGCGGGCTACAAGGAGAGCGGCGGCGAGCGGAAGCTGAAGAACGGCAAGAACTTCACCCTCGACATATCCGTCGGCTCCGCCTCCTCCGACTGGATCTCGGTCGCCAACATCATCAAGCAGGACCTGGCGAAGGTCGGCATCACCGCCACCGTGAAGACGCCCGACTGGGCGGCGGTGCAGTCGTCGTACAACACCGGCACCTTCGACACCGGCATCGTGTGGAGCAACAACGGCGCCACGCCGTACGAGTACTTCCGCGGCGTGATGTCGACCAAGATGCTCCAGCCGGTCGGCAAGCAGGCCACCGAGAACTACCACCGCTTCGGCGACAAGAAGGCCGACAGGCTCATCGACGCCTTCGCCGCCGCCACGGACGAGAAGACGCAGGCCGAGCAGATGAACGGCCTGCAGGAGCTGTACAACGAGGACGCGCCCGTCGTCCCGCTGTTCACCGGCCCCGAGTGGGGCGCGTACACGGACGCCCGCTTCACCGGCTGGCCCACCGCGGAGAACCCGTACGCCACCCTCGGCAACCGCAACAGCAGCACGGTCCTCGTGCTCACCTCGCTGAAGCCAGTCAAGAGCTGACGCCGCCCGCGGACCGGCGGCCGCCCTCCTCCCCGGACGGCCGCCCCCGCGCACCGAACCACACGTTCACCCCCACCGACAGGGAGCACGACCCGTGCGTCTGATCCTGCGCAACCTGGGGTTCTATCTGCTCGCCTTCTGGGCCTCCATCACCCTGAACTTCGTTCTCCCGCGCTTCATGCCGGGCGACCCGGTCTCCCGGATGTTCGCGCAGGCCCAGGGCACCATGCAGCCCGACCAGATAGCCCAGCTGCGGAAACTCTTCGGTCTCGACAACCGCCCCCTCTGGGAGCAGTACGTCTCCTACGTCAAGAGCGTCTTCACCGGCGACCTCGGCATCTCCATCTCCCGCTTCCCGACCCCGGTCTCCGACGTGATCGGCGCGCAGATCGGCTGGACCCTGCTCCTCGGCGGCGTCGCCCTCGTCATCGCCGCCGTGCTCGGCAACCTGCTCGGTATCGTCGCCGCCTGGCGGCGCGGGGGCGTCCTCGACTCCGCCTTCCCGCCCCTGCTGATCTTCGTCGGCTCGTTCCCGTACTTCTGGCTGGCCATGGGCGCGCTGTACCTGTTCGGGGTGAGCCTCGGCTGGTTCCCGATGCGCCACGCCTACGACGTCGGACTGACGCCCGGCTTCAACGCCGAGTTCCTCTCCAACGTCGCCACCCACCTGGTGCTGCCCGCGCTGACCATCGTGCTGGTCTCCATCGGCGGCTGGATGCTCGGCATGCGCAACACCATGATCGCCACGGCGGCCGAGGACTACATCACGATGGCCGAGGCCAAGGGGCTCAGCCCCGCGCGGATCATGTTCCGCTATGCCGCCCGCAACGCCCTGCTGCCCTCCGTCACCAACTTCGGCATGGCGCTCGGCTTCGTCGTCGGAGGCGCCCTGCTCACCGAGGTCGTGTTCGCCTACCCCGGCATCGGCTACCAGCTGCTGATGGCCGTCCAGGGCCTGGACTACCCGCTGATGCAGGGCATCTTCCTGACGATCACGGCGGCGGTCCTGATCGCGAACTTCCTCGTCGACCTCGTCTACGTCCGCCTCGACCCGCGTGTCCGCGTCCGCTGAGGAGGGCCGACATGACCGCCATCGACATCGCCACGGCCACCACGCCGACGGCACCCGCGCGTGCCTCCCGTCGGCGCGGACTGCTGCGCCAACTCATCGACAGCAAGAAGGCGTTGAGCGGACTCATCCTGCTCGCTCTCTTCGTCCTGCTCGCCCTGCTGGCACCCGTCCTGGTACCCGGCGACCCGTCGTTCATCAACTCCACGGGCAGCCAGGCCCCTTCGGCCGCACACTGGCTCGGTACGACGGCCAAGGGGCAGGACGTGCTCGCCCTCACCCTGTGGGGTGCGCGCAGTTCCCTCTTCGTCGGGTTCACCGTGGGGCTCGTGGCGACCGTGGTCGCCATCGTCGTCGGCCTCGCGTCCGCGTACTTCGGCCGCGTCGTCGACGACGCGCTGACCCTGGTCACCAACATCTTCCTGCTGCTGCCCGGCCTGCCGCTGCTCATCATCCTGGCCGCGTTCCTGCCGCCCGGGACCTCCACCGTGATCCTGGTCCTCGTCGTCACCGGTTGGGCGGGCTCGGCCCGGGTTCTGCGCGCGCAGGCCAAGTCGATCCGCGGCAAGGACTTCGTGGCCGCCGCCGTCGTCACCGGAGAACGCCCCCTGCGGATCATGTTCCGCGAGATCCTGCCCAACATGGCGTCCGTGGTGATGACCACGCTGCTCGGCTGCGTGATCTTCGGCATCGGCGCCCAGGCGGGCCTGGAGTTCCTCGGCCTGGGCGACAGCAGCGTCGTCAGCTGGGGCACCAACCTGTACTGGGCCAGCAACGACGGCGCGCTGATGACCGGAGCGTGGTGGGCCTTCGTCCCCTCCGGGCTGTGCATCGCCCTCGTCGCCTTCGCCATCGCGCTGGTCAACTACGCGGTCGACGAGATCACCAACCCCAGGCTGCGCAACCGCCGTGCCCGCCGTGCCCGCCGTGAGAGGAGGGGCTGAGCCATGGAACCCGTCATGCAACCCGCAAGGGAACCCGTACTTGAGGTGAACGGCCTCCGCGTCGAATACCGCGGCGACGGACGCACCGTCGTGGGCGCCGACGACGTCTCCTTCTCGATCGGCGCCGGTGAGATCTTCGGCCTCGCCGGAGAATCCGGCTGCGGCAAGTCGACCATCGCCAACGCGGTGATGCGCCTGCTCAAGCCCCCGGCGGAGATCACCGCGGGCGGCATCCGCTTCCAGGGCCGCGACGTACTCGCCCTGGACGCACGGGAGTTGCGCGCCTTCCGGTGGCGGGAGATCGCCATGGTCTTCCAGTCCGCGATGAACTCGCTCAACCCCGTCCTGACCGTCGGCGAGCAGATCGTCGACATCTTCACCACCCACGAGAAGATGAGGAAGCGGGCCGCCCGGGAGCGGGCCGGCGAGCTGCTCCAGCTGGTCGGCATCGACCCGGGACGGCTGAAGGCGTACCCGCACCAGCTCTCCGGCGGAATGCGCCAGCGCGTGGTCATCGCCATGGCCGTGGCCCTGAAGCCAAGGCTGCTGATCATGGACGAGCCGACCACCGCGCTCGACGTGGTCGTGCAGCAGGAGATCATGGCGCAGATCCGCGACCTCCAGCGGGAGCTGGGCTTCTCCGTCCTCTTCATCACCCACGACATCTCCCTGATGATCGAGCTGTCGGACCGCATGGGCGTGATGTACGGCGGCCGGATCGTCGAACTCGCGGGCGCCAAGGACCTGTTCGCGGAACCGCTGCACCCCTACACCGAGGCGCTGATGAACGCCTTCCCGCCACTGACCGGCCCGCGCCAGGAGCTCACCGGCCTCTTCGACGCCCCGCGTACCGCCGACAGCTGCGGCTTCCACGTGAGTTGTCCCGAGGACCGTTCGGACTGCTCCATGAACATCCCGGACCTGCGCGAGATCGCGCCCGGCCGCTGGGTGGCCCGCAGCGATGCCCGCAACGCGCAAGGAGCCTCCCGATGACCGAACCCCTGCTGTCCGTACGGGGTCTGACCAAGGACTTCCAGGTCGGCACCGTCTTCTCCCGGCGCCGCGTCCGAGCCGTCAACGACGTCTCCTTCGACCTCCCCGCCGGCCGGATCACCGCCCTGGTCGGCGAGTCCGGCAGCGGCAAGTCCACCATCGCCCGTTGCCTCGCCCGCCTCGAACAGCCCACGTCGGGCGAGGTGTTGCTGGACGGCGAGAACATCCTGCGCACCGAACGGCGCCGGGCGTCACGGGCGTACCGTCGCAAGGTCCAGATGGTCTTCCAGGACCCCTTCGGCTCACTCAACCCCGTCCACCGCATCGAGCACTTCCTCACCCGGGCCCTCGTCCTGCACGGCCACCCCGCCACACCGGAGGCGCTGCGCGAGCTGGTGGAGACGGTCGGCCTGACCGAGGACATGCTCCAGTCCTACCCGCACGAACTATCCGGCGGCCAGCGCCAGCGCGTCTCCATCGCCCGCGCGCTGGCGGTGGATCCGCGCCTCGTCCTGGCCGACGAACCGACGTCGATGCTGGACGTCTCCGTGCGCGTCGGCGTGCTCAACCTGATGCGACGCCTGCGCGACGAGCGGAACATCGCCATGCTCTACATCACGCACGACCTGGGCTCCGCCCGCTACCTCGCCGACACCACGATGGTCATGTTCGCCGGTGAACTCGTCGAGGGCGGCGACGCGTTGGCCGTGATGGACGCCCCCGCCCACCCCTACACCCGCCTGCTGCTGTCCGCCGTACCCGACCCCGAACGGGCCGTCGGCTACGACCCCGTCGAGCGCGCCAGGCTCCGCGAGGCGATCCTCAACCCCACGTCCTGCCCCTACGGCGACGACGGCACGTGCAGCCGCACCGAACCCGTCCGCCACATCATCGGCGAAGACGACGGACAGCCCCACTGGGTGCGCTGCCATCTGCGCGCACCCGCCTCCGACACCGCCCACCGAGTCCTGAAGGCCACGGACCGGTCGGACGACGAGGCCACCGACGCCACCGACGCCACCGAGAAAGCGGAGACCACCGCCGCATGACCCACGACCTCACCCTCCCCTCCGGTAGCCACACCGCCGAGGGGCTGGCCGAACTCGCCCCGCGCGACCCCCACCGACCCCGCTTCCACTTCACCTCGCCCGGCGGCTGGCTCAACGACCCCAACGGGCTGAGCCACTGGAACGGCGTCTATCACCTCTTCTACCAGTACAACCCGCTCGCCGCCGCGCACCACCGCATCCACTGGGGCCACGCCACCAGCACCGACCTCGTCCACTGGACCGACGAACCGGTCGCCCTCGTCCCCGGCACCACCGGCCCCGACCGCGACGGCTGCTGGTCCGGTGTCCTGGTCGACGACGGCGGTGTGCCCACGCTCGTCTACTCGGGCAGGCGCGGCGAGCGTGAACTCCCGTGCGTGGCAAGGGGATCGGCGGATCTGAGGTACTGGACCAAGGACCCGGCCAACCCGGTCATCACCGCCCCGCCCGAGGGCATCGACATCACGGCCTTCCGCGACCACTGCGTGTGGCGGGAAGGTTCCGGCGAGAACAAGGTGTGGCGCCACCTGGTGGGCTCGGGCATCCGCGGCGTCGGCGGAACGGCCTTCCTGTACGAGTCCGACGACCTGCGCAGCTGGCGCTACGTCGGCCCCCTGCTGACGGGTGACGCCTCGCGGAACCGGGGCGAACTCGACTGGACGGGCACGATGTGGGAGTGCGTCGACCTCTTCCGGCTCGGCGAGGACGAGGAGGCCGGCAAGGAGGAGACCGGCGGCACCGACGCACTGGTCTTCTCCGCCTGGGACGAGGGCACCACCCACCACCCCCTCTACTGGACCGGCCGCTACCAGGGCGACACCTTCACCCCGACCGCCCTCCACCGCCTCGACTACGGCGGCCGCTACTTCTACGCCCCCCAGTCCACCCGCGACGAGCACGGCCGCCGCATCATGTTCGGCTGGCTCCAGGAAGGCCGGACGGACGAGGCGAACGCGCGGGCCGGTTGGTGCGGCGTGATGTCCCTGCCGAGGGTCGTCACGCTTGCCACGGACGGTGGCCTGCACCAGGCCCCGGTACGGGAGTTGACCGGGCTGCGGCGAGAGCACGTAGAGGTGGCTCCGGGCCGGCTGGCCGCCCCGTACACCCAACTGCCCGCCGTACGCGGGGACCAGCTGGACATCGAGACGACCCTGCGTCTCGCTCCCGGAGCGACCGCCCGGCTCGTGCTCCGCGAGACACCCGACGGTGCCGAACGCACCGTGGTGGAGGTGAGCAGGGCGCCCGACGGAACGAGCGGCATGCTCCGCCTGCGCCGCGAGACCAGCAGCCTCGACCCGACGGTCGACACCGAACCCCGGTACGGCGAGCTGCCGTTGGACCCCGACGGCCGGGTCGACCTGCGCGTCCTCGTCGACCACTCAGCACTGGAGATCTTCGCCAACGGGCGTGCCCTGACAGCCCGCATCTACCCCACCCGCCCGGCCGAGGCCGTCGGCGTCGGTATCGGTGCCGACGGTGACGCGGCCCTGGAGGGGTTCGACGCCTGGCAGATGGCGTCGGCGTTCACCGACGGATCCCGGCCGCTGTGGCCGTGACCGTCTTACGCTCGGCTACGGCCCGGGGGCGGATGTCCGCCGGGGCCGTAGCCCACTGTGCCCGATCCCATCCCCGTCACCTGGACCCGTACCTCTGACGGCGGCCGAAAGACGACTGCCGGGCGCGGTGGGCCCACCCTCGCTGCCCTCCACCGGGCCGGCGGGTAGGCATCGCCGGCGGGCGACGTGCTGACGCCCGGTCCGCAACGGTCCCTGCCCTGCGGTTCTCCTGTGTGCTGCGGCGCCGCCCGCGGATAGGGTGGGCGGTGATCGACAGGGACGGGCTGGGCGAGGGCGGCGGGCAGCGTGGGCGGTGCCGAGGAGAGCGGGAACACGGGCACCGGGCGCCCGACGTCACGGGACGTCGCCCGGATCGCCGGTGTGTCGCACACCGCGGTGTCCTTCGTGTTCAACGGCCGAGCCGACGGCAACCTCTCGCCCGCCACCCAGGAACGCATCCGGCAGGCCGCGGCCCAGCTGGGCTACCGCCCCGACCCGGTGGCCCGGGGTCTGCGCCGTCGCCGTACGGCCGTGATCGGGCTGGTCACCGACGAGATCGCGTCCTCGCCGTTCGCCGGTCGCCTGCTGCGCGGTGCCATGGAGACCGCCTGGGACCGGGACCATCTCGTCCTCACCGTCGACTCCGGCGGTGACCCGGCCAAGGAGGACGCGGCCGTCGCGGAACTGCTCAACCGGCGCGTGGACGGCATCATCTACGCGGCCATGTCACTGCGCCGGGTACGCGTCCCGGAGGGCCTGCACCGCACCCACTCCGTGCTGGCCAACTGCCTCCCCGAGGACGACTCCCTGCCCGCCGTGGTCCCCGCCGAGCGCGCCGGTGGCCGTACCGCCGCCCGGCTGCTGCTCGCCGCGGGCCACCGCCGGCTCGCGGTGATCGGCGGTCTGGACGACATCGCCTCGGTGGAACGGACCCGCGGCTTCCGGGACGCGCTGCGCGCCGAGGGCGTCACTGTGCCGGGGGAGTGGATCGTGCGCGGCGGCGGGGAGATCTCCGCGGGATACGCGGGCGCGCTGCGCCTGCTCGACGGGGTCGAACCGGGCCGTCGCCCCACCGGTGTCCTGTGCTACAACGACCGGGTCGCGGCGGGAGTCCTGCACGCCGCGACCCGGCTCGGGATCGACGTGCCCGCCGATCTGTCGGTGGTCGGCTACGACGACCAGGAGCACATGGCCGAGTTCCTCGCCCCACCGCTCACCTCGATCGCGCTCCCACACCGGGCGATGGGCGAGGCGGCGACCCGGCTGCTCCTGGACGCGATCGAAGCCGGCCCCACGCCGCCCGCGACCGTCCGACGGTTGGCCTGTCCGGTGGTCAGCCGTGCTTCCGTGGGGCCGGTGCCGATCCGGTGACCTGGGCGCCGGGGCCGTGCCTGCCCCGGCCCACGGTCAGCCGCGCTCCCGCAGGTCCAGCGCCCACCCGGTGACCCGGGCACCCGGCCCGTCGACGATCAACTCGGCGGTGTCGTCCGGGCGCCGGTAGACGCGCTCGGTGACCATCGCCCGGTCCGCGACGAAGAGTTCGAGGAGGGAGCCGTCGACGAGTAGCCGGAAGGTGAGTTCCGGTGTCCTCGGCACGCGCACGGTGATCGGGGCGGAGCCCTCCCTGCCGGTTCGGGGCCAGGCGTCGCGGTCGAGGACGACGGTTCCCGAGGCGGGGTCCGCGCGGATGGTCAACTCCCGGCCCGACGCGGCCCGGAGAAGGCTCACCGTGGTCTGTTCGTGTGCGGTGACCGTCAGGTCGTACGCCTGTGGAAGCGGCACCCGGCCCGGCGCGGTGATGAACGGCTCGGCCGGGCGCAGTAGTTGGAGCTCCGGGGCCGGACTCACCCGCAGGGAGCCGTCGGGGTGGACGTCGACCTCCCGTGGCGCGGTCAGTACGCCCGCCCAGCCGGCCCGCAGTACTTCCTCCTCCGGGCGGGACTCCCACGACCAGCCCCACAGCAGTGCGCGGTCCGGCTCCTGGAGTACGGCGGGGGCGTAGAAGTCCCGGCCCTGGTCGAGTCGGCCGCCGGTGCGCGGCACCAACCTCAACTCGCCCTGGGCGTCGGGTTCCAGACGACCCGTCAAGTATCCGGTGGAGCAAGGGTCTCCGTCCCACAGGGACACCAGGAGTACGTGGTCGCCGCCTCCCGTCCGGTACAGGTGCGGGCACTCCCAGCCCACCGACTTGTCGCCGAACACGCCAGCCGCCACCGGGTCGTTGCCGTCCAGCAGCACGCCGGCGAACCGCCAGTCGGTCAGGTCGTCGCAGTCGTAGAGGAGGACCGACGGTGTGCCGTCGGCGTGCCCGGCGCCGACGAGGGCCCAACGCCGGTCCGCGTGGCGGAAGATGAACGGGTCGCGGAACATCACCACGTCCAGTCCCGGTGGTGGTCCTGTCACCACCGGTGTCGGCAGCGGCTTCCACTCGGTGAGCCGGTCGTCGTCCGGGTCCGCCGCCCGGGCGAGGCAGATGGTGCCGAGGCCGGTGTGGGTACCGTCAACTCCCGTGTATACGGCGGTCGGTGTGCCGGCGTCGTCGGTCACGCAGCCCGACCAGCAGCCGGCCTCGTCCGGGCCGCCGGGCGTCGGGGTGAGCGCGATCGGGTGGTGCTCCCAGTGCGCGAGGTCGGCGCTGGAGGCATGGCCCCAGTGGACGTTCGCGTGCACCGGTGCGTCGGGGTTGTGCTGGTAGAAGAGGTGGTAGCGGTCCCGCCAACGGAACGGCCCATTGGGGTCGTTGATCCAGTTGGCGGGCGGACGGACCCTGAAACGCGGTGCGTTGGGGTCATTGCTCAACGGTTGACTCCTGCAGAGGTGATGCCCTCGCGGAGAGGGCGCTGGCCGACGGCGAACACGGCGACGGCGGGGAGCATCGAGAGCACGACTCCGGCCAGGACCACCGAGATGGACCCCGTGCCGAGGTTGCCCTGGAGGGAGACCAGACCCAGCGGGAGCGTGTAGTTCTGGCTGGAGGTCTCCAGGATCAGCGGGCGGAAGAACTCGTTCCAGTGGTAGTTGAAGGCCAGTACGCCGACGATCGCCAGGCCGGGTGTGGCCAGCGGCGCGTACACCGAGCGGAAGATCCGCCAGGTCCCCGCGCCGTCCAGCATGGCCGCCTCGCCCAGGTCCTTCGGCATGCCGAGGAAGTACTGGCGCATCAGGAAGGTGCCGAAGGCGGTCGGGAAGGCCGGGATGATCAGGCCGAGGAGCGTGTCGGTCAGGCCCATCGTCTTCAGCACCAGGAACACCGGCACGATGGTGACCTGCAACGGCACCATCATGGTCGCCAGGACCAGGCCGAAGAGCGGCTTCTTGAAGCGGAACTCCAGGCGCGCGAAGGCGTATCCGGCCAGGCCCGCCGTGATCATCTGGCCGACGGCGACCAGGGCCGTCACCAGCGTGGAGTTCAGGGCGAGCAGCCACACGTCGATCTGCTGGAAGACCCCGTGGTAGGCCGCTGTCGTCGGGTGCGTCGGGATGATCTGCGGGGGCAGGTCGAACGACTCGGCCGGGGTGCGCAGCGAGGTGGCGACGGTCCAGATGACCGGGCCCAGCGTCAGCAGGGCGCACACCGTCAGGCCGGCGATCCGGGCCCAGGGGGCGAGTGAGTAACGGACGCGACTCAGGGTCGGGGTCGCTTTCAGGGGCGGGGTTGCTTGGCTCGTGGCGCTCATGCGGCTCACCGGCTCACTGGTAGTGGACGAAACGCCGGCTGAGCCGGAACTGGACGGCGGTGACCGCCATGATCATCACGAAGAGCAGCACGCCCACCGCGGATGCCTCGCCGAAGTCGAGCTGCTCGAAGGCCCTCTCGTAGATCACCATCACGACGGTGCGGGTGGAGTCGCCGGGGCCGCCGTCGGTGAGAACGTAGGGCTGTTCGAAGACCTGCAGGGCGTTGATGATGCCGACCACCGACGCGACGAGCAGCGTCGGCGACAGCAGCGGCAGCGTGATGCCGAGGTGCTTGCGCAGGCCGGTCGCGCCGTCGAGGGCGGCGGCCTCGTGGATCTCCTTGGGGATGTTGTTCAGACCGCCGATGAACAGCAGGAACGAGAAACCGAACTGCTGCCAGACGTAGACCAGGATCACCGTGGCCATCGCCGCGTGCTCCGAGGTCAGCCAGGGCACGGGCGCGATGCCGACCAGGCCGATCAGCCAGTTCACCACCCCGAAGTCCTGGTTGAACAGGTACTTCATCACCACCGAGATGGACGCGGCGGACAGCACCAGCGGGAAGAAGAACGCCGAACGGAACACCGATCGCAGCCACACCGGCATCCGACCGTTCAGCGTGATCGCCAGCGAGAGCGCGATCAGCAGTTGCAGCGCGACCGCGAGGACCATGAAGACGAGCGTGTTGCGGAAGGAGACCAGGACGGTCGAATCCGTGAACGTCGTACGGTAGTTGGCGCCGCCGGCGAAACGGGGCGGGTCGATCACGTTCCAGTGGAACAGGCTCAGTACGACGGACCCGATGATCGGCACGACCGTGAAGACGACGATGCCGACGACCGTGGGCGCCAGGAACAGCGCGGCCAGCAGCCGGGAGCCGCGGTCGCGGACGGACGGCCGTACGGCGGAGGCCGGTGGTGTGGCGGGCTGTGAACTCACCGCCGGGGCCTGGGAGTTCGGGACCTGAGTGTTCGTCATACCGCACGCTTCATGGCCTGCTCCAGGTCGCCCTGCATCCGGCGCAGCGCGGGACCCACCGCACGCGGCGAGGCCAGCGCGGTGCCGGTGTACTTGAGAAGGACGTCGGTCACCTCGGCGACCTGCGGCGGCGCGGGGATCGGGCCGGTGTCGGGGAACCGGTCGAGGGTGTCGTAGAAGACCTTCCAGTGCGCCGGGCCGCTCTCGGCGTAGCGGGCGGCGTTCAGCATCGAACGGCGGGCCGGGGTGGTCTGGTTGCTGCGGAACAGCCGGGTCATGGTGTCCTTGCGGGCCGCGTACTTGATGAACTCCCAGGCGGCTTCCTGCTTCTTGGAGGTGCGCAGCAGCGCGTAGCCCGCCGCGCCGAACTGGTGGCGCTGGGTGCGCCAGCGCGGGAAGTACTGCACGTCGTAGTCGGTGGCCCGCATGCCGGCCAGTTGTAGGCCGCCCGCCCAGAAGCCGCCCGCCGGTGTGACGCCGACGTGGCCGGTGGAGAACACGCCGACCAGGTTGTTGCCGTTGCCGCCCTCGGGCCGGGTGCACAGGTCCTCCTGGACGAGGGAGGCGAGATAGTCGTACGCCTCCTCGACCCGGCCTGCGGTGGCCTGCGGGGTCGTCCAGCGGAAGCCGCCGCCGCGCCCCTTCCGGTCGGCGGCCGAATAGAAGGTGTCCCACAGCCAGGAGCCGCCGGGCGCCTTCGACTCCTTGAGCAGGTTCGTGCCGTTCGCGAAGAGCCAGGGGACCACGCCGCCCCACAGGCGGTTGGTCCAGAAGTACGGCGTGAAGTGCGAGCCGCCGGAACGCATCAACTGCCGTAGCAGCGCGGTGAATTCGTCGCGGGTCCAGTCGGCCGCCGGGAACTCCGCGCCCGCCCGCTTCAGCACCTGCTTGTTGAGGTACATGTCGGCGGCGTTGAACTCCATGGGCAGTTGGTAGAGGTTGCCCTCGTACATCATCGACTCGACCAGCGAGGGGTGGACGTCGGCGAAGTACTCACGCAGTTCCGCCGCGTCCCGCCGCACCCAGCGGTCCAGGGACACGCCGAGCCGCTGGGCGAACAACTGCACGCCCTCGGTGGCCACATACACCAGGTCGGGGGCGGTGCCCGCGGCGATCTGGGTGAGGATCTTCGCGAAGAAGTCCGACCAGTCGACGGCCTGCACCGCGTTCACCCGCAGCGGGATGTCGGGGTGCAGCTCGTGGAAGCCCTTGGTGAGCGCGGCGACGGTGGCTGGGTCGAAGGCGGAGCCGAGGGTGGCGACGACGAGGGAGCCGTCGTCACGGCCGGGGATGTCGGCTCCCGTGAGCCGGTCCCAGCTCGCGGCGGTACCGGCCAGGGCGGCTGCCCCGGCCCCGTACGCGCCGTACCGCAACAGCGTGCGGCGGGGGAGGTGCGAGTCAGTCATCTAACGGGCCTAACTCGTGTTAGTTCAGGGGTGATGCCCCAGATGATGGGAACCGGGCAGTAGGCCTGTCAAGGGTCGGGAACGCTTGACCTTTAACGAGTTAGGTCTACAGTCCTCGTTCGCAGGAGCCGATTTTTCACGCCCTCTGCTCTACTCCGTGAGCCGCCACGAGAGGAACGATGTGCCATGCCCGGAACCTCGGGGATTTCCAGGAGATCACTGTTCGCGGGATCGGCGGCGGGCACCGCCGCCGCGCTGCTGTCCGCTGGAACGGCCACGGCTGCCCCAAAGCCCAAGCCCAAACCCAAGGTCGAGGGCGCCGCCAAGTCCGCGGCGACCGGGGCGAGTTACCGCGCCGCCTACCACTTCACGGTCCCCGACCAGTGGAAGAACGACCCGCAGCGGCCCGTCTGGATCGACGGCGAGTACCACTACTACTACCTCTACAACGCCGACTACTTCACCGGCGTCGTCGGCACCGCGTGGCGCCTGGCCACCACCAAGGACCTGGTCTCCTTCACCGACCGCGGGGTCGCCGTACCCAAGGACACCACGGTCAACGGCGACCTCTGGTCGGGCTCGGTGGTGGTCGACACCGGCAACACGGCCGGGTTCGGGGCGGGCGCGGTGGTCGTCATCGTCACGATGTCCCCCGGCGGCGGCACGAACGACCAGGAACAGTTCCTCTACTACTCGACCGACGGCGGTCTCACCTTCACCAACTACGGGACCGACCCGGTCCTGCCCAACCCCGGCGTCGCCGACTTCCGCGACCCCAAGGTGATCCGCGACGAGGACCGGGGCCGCTGGGTGATGGCCCTCGCCGAGAACGACAAGGTCGGTTTCTACCACTCCGACGACCTCAAGTCCTGGACGTACGCGGGCGGTTTCGTCCATGACGGCATCGGCGTCCTGGAGTGCCCCGACCTGTTCCGCGTCACCGCGGGCGACGGCACCGTGAAATGGGTGCTCGGCGTGAGCGCCAACGGGAAGAGCTCGGGGCTGCCCAACACGTACGCGTACTGGACGGGTTCCTTCGACGGGAGCGCGTTCACCGCCGACGCGAGTGACCCGCAGTGGCTCGACCACGGCTGGGACTGGTACGCCGGCGTCACCTTCGAGAAGCGGGACACGAGCGGCGCGGTGGACGTGACGGCCCGGTACGCGCTCGGCTGGGTGAACAACTGGGACTACGCCGACACCACCCCCACCATCGACTGCGACGGCTTCAACGGCACCGACTCCGTCGTCCGCGAGATCACGCTGGAGAAGGCGTCCGACGGCACGTACTTCCTCGCCTCCCAGCCCGTCGCCGACCTCGACGCGCATGTCTCCCGCCAGGTGAACCTGGGCGACGTGACCGTGGACGGCACGAAGGTGCTCGACTACACCGGTATCTCCTACGAGGTCACGACCGAGATCACCTGGTCCCAACTCACTGGCGCGGGCCTCCAGTTGAGGCGTTCACCCAGCGGCGGTCGGCACATCGACGCCGGTGTCTACTCCAACTACGCCTTCCTCAACCGACGCAACACGGTGAACGCCGACACGTCCGGCAAGTGGCAGGAGAGCCACACCCCGTTCGACCCGTCCGCCGGCACGGTCAAGCTGCGCATCCTGGTGGACCGCACGTCGGTGGAGATGTTCGTCGACGACGGCCGCTATGTGCACACCAGTCAGGTGTTCCCGTATCTGCTGGACACGGGGCTCGCGCTGTTCACGATCGGCGGCAGTGCGGTGTTCCGGAACACGGTGATACGGGAGTTCTCGATGTGAGGCGATAGGCGAATTACCGGTCCCCGAACCTTGCCCCGGCCGGACCTGGAGTGCGTCCTGAACTGGCGTGCGTCCTGAACTGGTTTGGGTGGCTTGCGAGTTGGTCGACATGGCCACCTGTCACCTTCCCTGTGCCGCAGATCGGACGCGGCACGGGTGCCGGATTCAGCGGGCCCCGGGGCGGGTTCGGGCGACCAGCCGGGTCTCGATGGTGCGCAGGGTCGCGATCACGGCGTCGATGTCGTCGGAGTCGGTCACGGCGTCCTCAAGAAGGCGACTCCAGAGCTCACGCAGACGTCGCAGGTTCTCCCGCGCCTTCTCGGTGGGATACAGGCGCACCCGTCGCGCATCGTGCGGATCGGTGTCGCGCCGTACCAGGCCCGCCTGCTCCAGGCCCCGTACCGCCCGGCTGAAGTTGCTGGAGATCATCTGGGTGGCTTCGGCGGCCTCGCGGGCCGTCGTGCCCGGATGGCGGTCGATGTAGCGCATCACCGCTCCCTGCAGCGGTGTTCCCGACTCGACCTCGCCCTCCTTCGACGCCCCGATGTGGCGACCCACCGCCAGGATCCGGTCGGCGAGTTCGAACAGCCTCGACGTCTGTTCCTCGTCCATGCGCCAGGACCTCCGTCGTCGCCACTCGATTGCTGTCAGTTGACAGCTACTTTAGTCCGTGCGTTAGTTTGCTGTCATCTGACAGGTATCGAGGAGCGAAGCCACCGGACGTGCCGCCCGACCGCCCGACCGCCCGACCGCCCGATCGAACCGGTCGAACCGATCGAAGGACGAAGACCATGACCCTCATCGCCATCGAAGAACACTGGATCGCCCCGGACCTCACGTCCGCCCTCAAAGCCCTGCCGCGACCGGACGAGAGCCTCGCCTTCAACGAGCTGGGTGACCACCGGCACCGCCTGGAGGACCTGGGCGAGGAGCGGATCGCCGCGATGGACGCCCAGGGCATCGACATCTCGATCCTCGCCCTGACCCCACCCGGAACCCAACCGCTCGACCCCGAACAGGCCCGACACCTGAGCCGCGCCGCGAACGACACGGTCATCGAGGCCGTCGGCCAGAACCCGACACGGTTCCGGGCGCTTTCGACCCTGCCCATGTCCTCCCCGGAGCACGTCGTCGAGGAACTCGTGCGCGCGAAGGGTCTGGGCCACGTCGGCACGATGGTCTACGGCCGCTCCGGCGACCGCTTCCTCGACGACCCGGCCTACGACGAGTTCTTCGCCGCCGCGGCGGAACTCGGCCAGCCGGTCTTCATCCACCCGCAGATCCCCTCGGACGCGGTGCGCGACGCCTCCTACCGAGGCCTCGGTGAGCTGACCGATCTCGGCCTGGCCACCTTTGGCTGGGGCTGGCACCTCGATACCGCGACCGCGGCACTCCGGCTCATCCTGCGCGGCACGTTCGACCGCCATCCCGACCTGCAGATCGTGCTCGGCCACTGGGGTGAGATGCTGCTGTTCTGGCTCGACCGGGCCGACAGCCTCTCCCGCCTCGCCGGCCTGCAACGGCCCGTCTCGGACTACATCCGGACCAACTTTCACATCACCGCCTCCGGCATGCTGAACCCCGCGCTGCTCCACCACGCCCTGTCCGTCACCACCATCGACCGGCTGATCTTCTCCACCGACTACCCGTTCCAACACCCGACCCAGGACGAGATCAACTCCTTCCTCGGCCACTTCACTTCCGACGAGGACCGACAGAAGTTCGCCTCCACCAACGCGGCAACGCTCTTCGGCCTCGCGCTCTAGACCTGTCTTTCAACCCCTGAGGCTGTCACTCCCTCAAGGACGAGGACCTCGACCCGCGCACCTCAGGCGAAGTCCGCCGCTGTGATGCCGCCAGGGTGTCCGGACGGCCACTCCACCAGCTCGATCCGGTAACCGTCCGGGTCGGTGAGCCACGACGTCTTCGGGCCGTCAGGGCCGCCCGGAAACTGGACGGGCTCCGGCGCCAGGCCGGCTTCGGTCAGTGCCTTCAGGGTGTCTGTCAGCGTGTCCACCTGGATCGCGAGGTGGTCGAAACCGTTGCCCACGTCGACGCGGCCGTCGGCCGGACGGTGGACCAGTTCGAGGGAGGCGGCCGGTTCGCCGGGGAAGCTGAGGATCACGAGGCGAGCTCCGCCGCCGATGTCGACCCTGCCCAACTCGACGTAGCCCAAGGCGGTGTAGAAACCGAGCGAGCGGTCCAGGTCGGTGACGCGGTAGGAGACGAAGAGCGTCTTCACGCGGCCTCCCCGGCCCCTGCTCGGCGCACCCGGTAGCGCAGGTGCGTGACGTCCCGGTCCTCAAGCCGTCGGACGAGGTCGAGTTCGATGTGATCACCACCGAGGTGGTCGAACAGCCGGCGGCCGTCGCCGAGGAGGACCGGCACCAGATGGATCTCCATCTCGTCCAACTGCCCGGCCCGGAGCAGCGCTTGGGCCGCCCCCGCCCCATGGACCATGACCGGCCGGTCGCCCGCGGCGGCGCGAGCCTGACGGGCGCAGTCCTCGACGTCGGTGACGAAACGCGCGTGGCCGGGCGGTACGTCCCCGTCGTCCACCTGGTGGGTGAGGACGAGAACCGGCACGCCGTCGTGGTGGTCGCCCTGCCAGCGCCCGGCGAGTTCGAAGGTCCGTCGGCCGGAGATCAGCGCGCCGGTCGCCAGTGCTTCGCGGTAGATCTGGCCGCTCGGGCCGTCGGACTTCCGGTCGTCGAGCCAGTTGAACAGGCGTCCGCCGTCGCGTCCGAGTTCCTGCCCCGGCCGATCGTCCGGCCCGGCGATGTAGCCGTCGAGCGACATCGACATGTAAAGCCGAATCGGGGTGTGCATCCTGGCCTCCTTCTCTTCGCCGTGACATCGGGACCCGCCGCATCCTTATTCGTCGGTGGGGCGGAGACGTCACAAGGAAGACTTCACGCAACCGGCAAACTCATCGGCCTGACGCGCCGACGACCCTGCCCTCGGGCAACCTCGTCGACAAGCGAGAAGCCCTCGGCACCGCTGCCGACCGCATTGACCACGCCGATCTCGCCGTCCATGCGCGTGCCTTTCCGGCCGCCGTTCGCGGCGCCAGCCCTCCAGACGGCCATCGACCGATCACCCGGCAGGGTGCGCCGCCCTCCGCGTCCAACTCCAGGCCGATCCACGGGTCTTGAGGAGTGCCGCACCGGCCCCTTCGTCACCTGTCGCCGCCGTAGGCCCCGGCCAACCCCTCCCGCAAGGCGATGGCCGCCGCCTCGGTCCGTGTCGTAGCGCTCAGTTTCGTCAGGATGTGGGAAACGTGCACGCCCGCCGTACTCGGCGAGATGTGCAGTCGGGCGGCGATCTGCCGGTTGCTCAGGCCGTCGGTGATCAACCGGAGCACCTCAAGCTCACGTTCGGTGAGGCCGTCCTGGGTGGGGCGCGGGCGCAGGACCTGGGTGATCTGGCGGGCGAGCGGAGCGGCGCTCAGGTCTTCGGCGAGCACAGCGGCCTCTCTGAGGCGGGCCGTGGCGCCGGGGCGGTCGCCCGCAGTCAGCAGGGTGCGCGCGCTGTGGAACAGGCACAGCGCCAGTTCGTACGGCTGCCGTAGCTCACGCCAGGAGGCCACCGCCTGATCCCAGCCGGCGTCCTCGATCAGCGCCCGGAGCATGGTCCGCCAGGCCCGGTCGAGCTTTCCGTCCACGCCGAACTCGGCGTCGAACGCGGCGAGTTGGGACTGCCGGGCCGCCACCCGCTGCCGTAGCTCCGTGTCGGCGCGTGCGGACAGCCGTGCCCGCTGCACCAGGGCGCCGGCTACCAGGACCGGTCGGGCGTCGCTGCTGTAGATCCGGGTGAGTGCGGGGTCGGTCAGTGCGCGGTCCAGGAGCAGGTCGGCGCGCTCGGGGTCACCCTGGGCCACGGCGAGCAGGCACAGCAGCTGATGGCGGGAGAACAGGCTTCCGGCGTCGGGGTGGTCCAGGGCTGCCGCCGCCTCGGCCGCCGTCGTCAAGTCGCCGCGCAGCAGCGACAGTTGGCCGACCAGGGCGCGCAGGCCTCGCCGTGACTGCGGTGGTGCGTCCGCTCGGAGGCTCTCCTCCAGTACGGCGGTTGCCTCGTCCCATCGCCCGGCGAGGATCAGGGCGCTTCCCGCGTAGCGGGCGAGTTCGGCTCCCCGGCTGCGGGCCAGGCCGTAGCGGCGGGCGAGGCGGATCCCGTCCCCGGTGACCTCGATGGTGCGCTGGTGGTCGCCCGCTCTGGTGTGCAGCATCGCCTCGTACATGGGCACGGTCATCAACAGGTCGTTGCTGTCGAGTCGTTCGGCGAGTGTGCGGGCCTCGGTCAGCATTCCGAGGTCGTTGGTCATGGAACCGACGCCCAGCAGTCCGCGGACGGTGACCATGGCGTCACCGGTGGCCCGGCCGATCGCGAGCGCCTCCTCGAACGACGGACGGGCCCGGTCCACATCAGGAAGAACACCCATCGCCAGTACGCCGAGCAGCCGACCCCGCTGGGAGCTGCCGGGCGGCAGCAGCTCAAGGGCGTGTTCCCAGTCGGAGCTGCCGGTGGTGTCCAGCCGGTGCCGCAGTCTGCCCCGGTGTTCGAGGAGCAGGGCGGCTCGCTCGGGCTCGCGTCGTTCGTCCACTACCGCCAGTCCGGCGGTCGCGTACTCGACGCCGCGGGCGTAGTCGCCGCTGAGCATGCAGGCCTCGGCGGCTTCCGTCAGCACGCCGATCCGGTCGGCGCCCAGCGGGACGTCCGGATCCCACAGGTCGAGGACCGTGCCGAGCAGACGGACCTGTTCGGCGTAGGCGTACGAGCTGCGTGCCTGTCCGGCGGCCCGGTAGGCGGCCGACAGGGCAAGGCCGCGGTCGCCGGCCGCGTGGGCGTGTGCGGCCAACTCCGCCGGGGCATCGCCCTCGCGCAGGGCCTCGGCGTAGCGGGCGTGCAGGCGCGCACGTTCGCCGGGCAGCAGGTCGTCGTAGACCGCGTCCCGGATCAGGGCGTGGCGAAACGCGTAGCCGTCGCCGGCCGTGACGAGCAGGCTGCGGTCGACGAGCTCGCGCAGCAGGGCGTCGAACTCGGGCCCGTCCTGCCCGGCCACCTCGGCCAGCAGGCGGTGGCCGACCCGTCCGCCCGCCACGGAGGCGAGGCTCAGCAGCTCGCGAGCCGGGGTCCGCAGCGACCGCGGGCCGTCCAGCAGCAGATCGCGTACGTCGTCCGGGGTCCGTTCACCGGCGCGGGCGAGCGCTTCGACGAACAGCGGGTTGCCGTCGCTGCGTTGATGGACGCGGCCCACCGTGACCGGGTCCGGTTCGGTGCCGAGGATCGCGGCCAACTGGCGGCCCACGTCCCGTTCGTCGAGGTGGCCGAGGCGCAGTCGGGTCGTGCCCGGCCGACGGGCGAGCTCCGACAGCAGAGGTCCGACTTCGGGCGGCCGGTGGGTGATGACGAGGAGCACCCCGGGCCGGGTCAGGTTCCTGGCCAGGAAGCCGAGCAGTTCGCAGGTGGCCGTGTCCGCCCAGTGCAGGTCCTCGATCGTGACGACGAGCGGCTGGACGGCGGCCACCCGTTCGACCAGCGTCAGCACCTCCTCGTACAGCCGGTGCCTGCCGCCTTCGAAGTCGTCGCCCGGCGCGCCGAGTTCGGGGAACCAGCGGGCCAGCCGGGGGTAGGGGCCGGGCGTCACGCCCTCGACCCGGATCAGGGAGCGCAGGACGGTGACGAACGGCGCGTACGGCACGGAGTCACGCCCCAGCCCCGCACACACTCCGCCGACCACCCGCACCCCCGGGTCCAGCGACCGCGCGAACTCCGCGAGCAGCCGTGACTTGCCGATCCCGGCCTCCCCGGCGATCAGTGCCACACCCGGCCCCTGCTCGACGGCCGTGTCCAGAGCCGCCGTCAGCCTCGCCAACTCCTCGCTCCGGCCGACCAACACCGGACTGACCACGCGCTGCGCCACCACGCCGCCAGCATATAAACAGGGAGATCGCCCGATGTGCCGCAGCTGTTTATCCGGCCACGCTCGACGCATGACGACGATCTACCCGTTGCGCACGATCGGCGCCCACGAACTCGACGCGTGGGCTCACATGGTCACCACGACCTACGGCCAGGACTGGCAGGAGGGCGGCCTGCGGAACGCCGCCTCCTCACTCGAACCGGACCGCACGATCGCCGCCCACGACGGCCACGAAATCGTCGGTGGGGCGTCGATCTACGGCCGTGTCATGACGGTCCCCGGCGGGACCGTGCCCGTCGCCGGCATCACACTCGTCGCGGTCCTGCCCACCCACCGCCGACGCGGCATCCTCACCGCGATGATGCGCGAACAGCTCACCGACCTCCACGACACGGGCGGCGAACCGATCGCCGCGCTCAACGCCGCCGAAGCCACGATCTACGGCCGCTTCGGGTACGGCATCGCCGGCCACGTCGCCGAGATCCGGGCCGACAAGAGGTCCCTGGCCCTGCGCCCCGGCACGGACCTCGGCGACGGGATGGTCCGCCTGCTCGACCGCGAGGAGGCCCGGCCACTCCTGGAGAAGGTCTACGAATCCGTGCGCGGCACCGCCGTCGGATGGGTCGACCGCACGGAGAAGTTCTGGGAGGCCCGGCTCGCCGACGGCGAACGCGCCCGCGACGGAGGCACGGCACTGCGCTTCGCCGTCCATCTGGAGCCCGGCGGAACGGCCACCGGCTATGCCGTCTACCGCTCCCGGCAGGGTTCGGTACAGGTCATCGAGGTCGCGGCCACCACCCGGCCGTCGTACGCCGCCCTGTGGCGCTTCCTCATCGACCTCGACGCGCACGACGGCCTCGTCTACGACGGTGCCGTGGACGAACCGCTGAAGCATCTGCTGGTCGATCCGCGCGCCGCCCGCACCACGGTGACCGACAACCTCTGGGTCCGCCTGGTGGACATCGACCGGGCGCTGACGGCACGCCGTTACTCCACCCCGCTGGACCTGGTCCTGGAGGTCCAGGACACGTTCTGCCCCTGGAACGCCGGACGCCACCACCTGTCGGCCGACGGCGACTCCGTCACGTGTGAACTCACGCGGGCCCGGGCCGACTTGAGGGTGACCTCCACGGAACTGGGCGCGGCCTATCTGGGCGGCACCACCCTGTCGTCGCTGGCCGCGGCGGGACGCGTGGAGGAACTGCGGCCGGGGGCGGTCACCGCCGCCTCCCTCGCCTTCCGCGGCGAGCGCGCGCCGTTCCACCCCTCGGGCTGGGCCTTTCCCGCCTTCTGATTCCCGCCTTCTGATTCCCGCCTTCTGATTCCTGCTTTCTGAATTGGTGTCCGGCCGAGGTCACCACGCCACGACCAGTCCACGTAGCCCGTACCCGAAGGAGAACCGCATGGACACGCACCGGCTCGGCAGCACCGAGGTCGCTGTCACCCAACTGGGCTTCGGCGGCGGCCCGTTGGGCGGGCTGTTCGAACCGCTGGACGATGCCACCGCAGCCCAAGCCCTCGACACCGCCTGGGAGTTGGGCATCCGCTACTTCGACACCTCACCGCACTACGGCATCGGCCACTCGGAACGCCGTATCGGAGAGCTGCTGCGCGGCAAGCCCCGGGGTGAGTTCACGCTGTCCACCAAAGTCGGGCGGCTGCTCGTGCCGCAGGACCCGCAGGGGCGGATGGACGAGTCCTTCGCCGTCCCGGCCACCCACCGCCGGGTATGGGACTTCACCCGCGACGGCATCCGCCGCAGCGTCGAGGACTCCCTCATCCGACTCGGCCTCGACCGCATCGACATCCTCTATCTGCACGACGCCGAGCGGCACTTCGAGGAGGCATTGCGGCACGGCTACCCCGCGCTCGCCGAACTCCGCGCCGAGGGCGTGGTCGGGGCGATCGGCGCGGGCATGTACCACCCCGGCCAACTCGCCCGCCTGGTACGGGAGTCCGACCCCGACGTGGTGATGCTCTCCGGCCGCCACACCCTGCTGGACCACAGCGCCCTGGACGAGTTGCTGCCGGCCTGCACCGAGCACGGGGTGTCGGTGGTGGCCGCCTCCGTCTTCAACTCCGGCCTCCTGGCCACCGATCGGCCCGTTACGGGCGCTCGGTACGACTATGGCGAAGCCGGCCCCGAGCTGGTGGAGCGGGTCCACCGGATCGCCGACGTCTGCGAGGCACACGGCGTGACGGTCCCGCAGGCCGCGATGGCCTTCCCGTTGCTCCATCCCGCTGTCGCCTGCATCGCGGTCGGCATGCGCACGGAACAGGAGGTACGGCGCAACATCGCCGCGTTCGCCGCACCTGTTCCGCCGGAGTTCTGGACCGACCTGCGGGGCGAGGGGCTGTTGGACGAACGTGCGGTGCTGCCTGCGGCAGGGTGACTCGCCCCAGGGCACAGGCCTTCCCATCTGTCCCGGCGCCGTTCGTAGCCTGCCCTTGTCAGGGGCAGGCTGTCCGGCGACCCGTTGGCGGATACTCGGGGCATGAACAAGAAGCCGCGGTTGGGGGAGTTCCTCAGGACACGCCGAGCTCAGTTGCAGCCGGCGGATGTGGGGCTCCCGGATTTCGGGGAGCGCCGTCGGGTGCCCGGTCTGCGCCGCGACGAACTGGCCCAGCTCGCCGGGGTGGGCCTGTCCTACTACACGCGGCTGGAACAGGGCAGTTCGCTCAACGCGTCCCCCGAGGTCCTGGAGGCGCTGGCCCGTGCCCTCGGTCTCGACGAGGTCGAGCGCGCCCATCTGCACGACTTGGCCGGCGCACCACGCCGTACCACCACCCGGCGCAGGCCCGCGCCGGAGCGGATCGGCGACGCGACACGGCAGTTGGTCGACGCGCTCGGCGACACACCCGCGATCGTCCTCGGCCGCCGAAGTGACGTACTGGCCTGGAACCGCACCGGACACGCCCTGTTCGCCGGGCACTTGGACCCGCTGATCCCCGAACAGCCCGATCTGCGCCCGAACATGGCACGGCTGGTGTTCCTGGACACGCACACCCGGGACCTGTTCGTGGACTGGCCGAAGAAGGCCAGGAACGTCGTCGGCAAACTCCGGCTCGCCGCCGGCCGGCACCCCGACGATCCCCGACTGGCCTCGCTCATCGGCGAACTGACCATGAAGAGCCCGGAGTTCGCCACGATGTGGGCCGAGCACGGGGTCAGGAAATGGGCTCTCGCGGAGTACCGCATGCACCACCCGGTCGTCGGCCGCATGGAACTCAACCTGCAATCCCTGAACGTCCCCCAGGAAGAGGGCCAACGCATCGTGGTGGCCACGGCGGGCTCCGACACCGCGTCCGCCGCCGCGCTCTCCCTTCTGGCCCGACTCGACACCCTGACCGTGCCGAGCACCGACCCCGCCGGCGGCGCCGAAGCCACCGAAGTCACCAAAACTGCGGAACGCAGGCCCACGGTCACCAACAGCCCTCGCTGAAACCGACTTTGAGAGCATCCTGACCGGCGACCGGCGACCGGGCCTCTGGCAGGCGCCCCGCGACCGGTGGACGCTGCGCGCGCCCACGCGCGTCCCGCCACCGTGCTCAAGCGGCCCAACTCACGCCGCATGCCTCCCTGTTACTGACCTCACCGCACCTACCGCCAGGCCGCGCCATGTCCGCGCGCGCCGGAACGGACGAGAACACCATGAGCAAGAAGCTTTCAGGAGCAGCCCTGACGGTCGCGGCCGTCGTGATCGGAACCTTCGGTCTCGCCTCGGTGCCCGCCGCCGCGACCCCATCCGGTGGGGCGGCAGCCCAAGTCGCCCACGTCGCTGCGCACTTCGACCTGGCCAAGGGGCAGACGCCGGAGAACGGCGCGCTGGAACCCGACGGCAGTCTCGACGTGACGTTCTCGGTGGCCCGGCAGGTCGCCCGGGTCGGTACCGACGGCAGGACGCACATCCTGGCCACCATGCCGCTGCCCGCCGACGGCGGGGTCAACACGCCCGTCCTGCACTTCGCGCCCACCATGGGCATCGTCCGGACCGACGACGGAACCCTCTACTTCCTTTACGCGACCGGCACTTCGGACCTGACCGGAGTCTGGCGGCTGAAGCCGCACGGCACCCCGGAACGCATCGCCGCCCTGCCCGCCGCCGGCCTGCCCAACGGCATGGCCCTGGACCGGCGCACCGGCAGGCTCTACATCGCCGACTCCGTACGGGGCGCCATCTGGACCGTCCCCGTCACCGGCGGAACCCCAACGGCGTGGCTCAACGCCCCCGAACTCGCCTACTCCGCCATCGCCGGTGCCAACGGCGTGAAGGTCCACAACGGCGCGCTGTGGGTGTCCAACACGGACGACGGCACCATCCTCCGCATCCCCTTCATACCAGGTGGCCGCCCGGGTCAACTCCAGGTCAGGGCAACCGGGTTGACCACCGTCGACGACTTCACGTTCACCGGCGCCGGGGACGAGATACTCGCCGCGCTCAACCACACCAACACCGTCGTGCGTATCCGCCCCGACGGGCACCAGACCACCGTCCTGACCGCGGCGGACGGCCTGCAGAACCCCACGGCGATCGAAGTGCGCGGCAACAGCGTCTACGTGCTCAACGCCGCCTACGTCACGGCCGAAGACCCCAATGTCCTGGTCGCCGGACTGCGTGAACTCCGCTGAAGCTCCGGCGAGTTGAGACTTGAGATCTGAGAGAGGACACCCTGTGGATTCCTTCGGCCTCGGTGACGTCGACGTGATGCGGGTGGTGGAGTTCGAGACCCACACCCGCCCGCCGGCGACCATGTTCACGGACATCGGCCCGGAGGTGTGGGACGACAACCGCTCCTGGCTCGCCCCCGACCACTGGGACCCGGACGCGGGGCTCCTGATGACCCGGATGCAGACGTTCGTCCTGCGCAGCGGCGGCGCGACGATCCTCGTGGACACCGGCGTCGGCAACGACAAGTCCCGCCCGGCCACACCGGCGTTCGACCATCGCGACACCGACTTCCTGGCCCGGCTGGCCGCTGCCGGAGTCCGTCCGGAGAACGTCGACCTGGTGGTCAACACCCACCTGCACGCCGACCACGTCGGTTGGAACACCCGTCTGGTGGACGGGAATTGGGTACCGACGTTCCCCAACGCCCGCTACCTGATCCCGCGCGCCGACCACGACTTCTGGCACCCGGACAGCGCCCGACGCACCCGTCCCGCCCGGACGGCGGCGGCCAACGCGAACGTCTTCGACGACAGCGTGGCACCGGTCCTAGCGTCCGGCCGGGCCGTGCTGTGGGAGGACGCCTACGACATCGACGGCGCCCTGCGTCTGGAGTACGCACCGGGACACACCCCGGGCTCCTCGGTGCTCACGCTGCGGTCGGGCGGCGAGTCGGCGGTGTTCGTCGGCGATGTGCTGCACAACCCGGTGCAGTTCATCGAGCCGGACGCCAACAGCTGCTTCTGCGAGGACCCGCTCGCCGCGCGCGTGACACGGCGACGCGTGCTGGAACAGGCCGCCGACCAGGGCGCGTTGGTCTTCCCCGCGCATCTGCGGGGCGGTTCGGGGGCCCGGGTGCGGAGGACCGGTTCGGTGTACGCGATCCAGTCGTGGGCGCCGTTCGAGGAGCGGGTGTGAGCGGCGCGCCGGTCGTCCGCACGACCGGCGGACTGGTCAGGGGCACTCTCCACGCCGGTGTCCGCACCTTCGCGTCGATCCCCTACGCCGCCCCGATGACCGGTCCCGCCCGGTTCGCCGCGCCAGCCCCGGCCGCACGGTGGGACGGCGTACGGGACGCGACCGTGCCCGGCGGAACCGCGCCCGCCCGGGCCCGTTCCGGCTTCGGCGGCCTGGACCTGTCCCCGGTCCTCGGCACCGGCTGGATCCCGGACTCCGGCTACCTCACCGTGACGGTCACCGGCCCCGCCGACCCCTCTGGCGGGCTGCCGGTGCTGGTCTTCGTGCACGGCGGAGGCCTCATCTCGGGCTCGGGTCAGGCGCCGCTCTACGACGGTTCGTCCTTCGCCCGCGACGGCGTCGTCACCGTCACCCTCAACTACCGTCTGGGGGTCGCCGGTTGGCTCGACATTCCGGGAGCGCCGGCCAACCGCGGACTGCTCGACGTCGTCGCCGCGCTCCGCTGGGTGGCCGAGAACGCGGCGGCCTTCGGCGGCGACCCGGGCAAGGTGACCGTCGCGGGACAGTCCGCCGGGGCGATGATCGTCGCCGCACTGCTCGCCAACCCCCACGCTCGACGCGAACGCCTCTTCAGCCGGGCGATCAGCCAGAGCGGCAGCGGTACGGCGGCGATCAGCGCGGAACAGGCCGCGCTGACCACCCGGGCGGTGGCCGAGGCACTGAACGTCCGGGCAACTCCCGCCGATCTGGGCGCCGTTGACGACCGGCGGCTGACGGAGGCACTCGGCGCGATCGGCCCGGTCGTCGTCATACCGGACGGTCCGCTCGACACGTCACTCGGCGAGAGCCCGGCGAAGTGCGTCATCGACGGCCGCTCCCTGGACCGACAGCCCGCCGACGCGGTGTACGGCGGTCACGGCGCAGACGTGGACCTGCTCATCGGCACCAACCGAGAGGAGGCCAACCTCTACACCGTGCCCTCGGGCGCCCCCATGACCGAGACCCAGCTCCTCGCCCTCGCCGAACGGCGCCTGACCAACCCCCGGGAACGGCTCACCGCGTACCGTTCCCACGAACCGGTCGCCCAGCCGAGCGAGTTGGCGAGCCGACTCATCACGGACACCTTCACCCAGGGCAGCCGACTCCTCGCCGACGCCCACGCCCGTCACCGGCAAGCCCGCACCTTCGCCTACGAGTTCGCCTGGCGTTCACCCGCCTTCGGCGGCACCCTCGGCGCCTGCCACTGCGTGGAACTGCCGTTCGTCTTCCACCGCACCGACCTGCCCACCCTGTACGGCGACACCGCCCTGCTCGGCCCGCACCGCCCCCCGGCCGACCTGGCGGACCGCACACACGCGGCGTGGACCGCGTTCATCCGGGACGGTGACCCGGGCTGGCCCCGGTACGACCTCGCTGATCGCGCGACCGCTGTCATCGACGAAGTGTGGAGCATGACCAGCGCGTCCTGAGCCTGTCCTGGCGCCGGGTGGCCGTCGGCTTCGCGGGGTCAGCAGACCAGGGACCGGCTCAGTGGGCCCGAGCGCAGGTGGCGGCCCCGGGGTTCGGTGTCCGTCAGACGGCCGGACTCCACGACGGGACGGCCGCCCACCACGACGGTCTCGGGCCAGCCGGTCACGGACATGCCCTCGTACGGCGTGTAGTCCGTGGCCATGTGCAGGGCGGTGCTGTGGACGGTGCGGGTGGCCGTGGGGTTCCAGATCGCCAGGTCCGCGTCCGAACCGGGTGCGATGACTCCCTTGCGAGGGTAGAGGCCGTTGAGCCGGGCCGGGTTGGCACACGTCAACTCGACGAAGCGGCCCACCGGCAGGCCGCCCTTGACCACCAGCTCGCTGAAGATCACCGGCATGCGTGTCTCAACTCCCGGCAGGCCGTTGGGCATTGACCGCACGTCGTGGCTCACCGACTCCTTCTGGGCCGTGTCGTAGCAGCAGTGGTCGCTGCCGATCGTCGCCACCTGGCCCATGAGCAGCCGTGAGCGCAGTCCGGCGACCGTGCCGGCGTCCCGCAACGGCGGGCAGCACACGAAGCGTTCGGGGTGCGGGCCCGCGTACGCGGTGTCGTCCAGGACCAGGTGGTGGGCGACCGTCTCCGTGAACGCGCGCACTCCCCGGCCACGCGCGCGGGCCACCAGGTCGACCGCCTCGGGTGTCGACTGGTGGACGAAGTACACCGGGGCCGACACCGACTCCGCGATGGCGAGGATCTCGGCGACCGACGCGTTCTCGGCCAACTCCGGCCGCGTACCGGCGTGATGGGACGCGCTGATCGACCCGGCCGCCTCGCCGCGCTCCTGCGTGTCCGCGATGATGTGGTCGGCCTCGCAGTGGATGACCACCATGCCGCCGAGATTGCGCAGCGTCGTCATCACGTTCAGGATGGTCTTCTCGTCGGCCATGGTCTCGCCGCGGTAGGTGGTGAACATCTTCACCGTGACGATGCCGTCGGAGGCCATCGATCGCAGCTGTTCCGGCACGGTGTCGTCCCACTCGACCACACACCCGTGCAGCGCGCTGTCGCACAACCCCTGGGCCGCTTTCGCGCGTTGGGCGGCGGCGACGTCGGCCGGGTTCTCGCCGGGGCGTGGGATGGCGAAGTCCACGATGGTGGTCGTACCGCCGAAGACGGCCGCCGTGGTCGCCTGACGGTAGTCGTCGAGGGAGGTGAAGTCCCCCGAGGTGAAGCCGACATGGCAGTGCGGGTCGACGCCGCCGGGCAGCACGAGGCGGCCGGAGGCGTCCAACTCGACGGTGCCGGGGGACTGTTGGGCGCGGTATGCGCCCGGCTCCACCACCCCGAGCACCTTGCCGCCGCCCACCAGGACGTCCGCGGCGCCCTGCCAGTCGGCGTTGACCACTGTGCCGCCCCGGACGACGAGGTCGACGGGCTGGATCGATGAGGGGTGGGACACGGCAGACCTCCAGCGAGTGAGCGAGTAGGTGTCAGAGCGAGGCGAGGTAGGCGTGCCAGCCGCCGTGGGTGGTGATGTCGACGACGCCGGGGGCCGTCAGCGCGGAGGCGCGCATCCGCATCGAGAAGGAACCCGAGCCGTCCGCCAGCGCGATCACACCGAGTTCGAGTTCCTCGGGCTCCTTGGGTAGCAGTTGCTCGCGCAGCACCTCGTAACTGACTTCGTACACCTCGCCGTTGATCGCCGCGCCGCCCTCCGTGAGGGGGTGCAGGCCGGGGAACTCGTCGCGTACGGAGAAGAACTGGTACGTGGGTGCCGTGCGGGCGGGGCCGAGGAGGCGGGCGTCGCTCAGCGCGTGGTTGAGGGTGCCGCCGGACATGGCCTGGCCGTTGACGAACATTCTCAGGGTCATGGGGGAGTGCCTTTCAGGGTGATACGGGAGTGGTGGCGTCGTCGTGCAGCAGGCGGCCGGGGCCCAGGTCGTCGACCGGGTCGGCCGGGGGCTCGCCGGCGATCTGGCGGGCCAGCGTGTCGCCCCACACCGGGGCGAGGGTGAAGGCGTAGGTGCCGCCCGCGACGAAGAACCCGGGGTGGCCCGGGACTTCACCGATCACCGGCATCTCGTCCGGGGTCGCGGCCAGCGGTCCGGCCCACATGCGCAGCAGCCGCAGGTCGCCGAGGAACGGCAGGATGCGCCCGGCCTGCGCGAGGTTGCCGGCCATGCTGGGCACGCTGACGGTGCTGCGGCCCTCCATGTCGAGCTTCGCCGCGGGCCAGCCGCCGCCGATCAGCAGGTTGCCCGCGCTGACCTGCTTGACCGACATGCCCTCGCCGATGTGCTGGACCAGATGGTGCATGACCGGCGGGACCCGCACGGTCACATGCATCTGGATCGCGACCGGGGACATCCGGATCCCCACCCCGGCGAGTGCGGAGATCCCGGTGATCCACGGCCCGGCCACGTTGACGACCACCGGTGCGGTCCAACTCCGGTCTCCCGAAAGCACCTTGTAGTCGTCGCCGACCCGCTGGATGCCGGTCACAGGAGTGAAGGCATGCAGTTCGGCACCGAGACGGCGGGCCGCGGCCAGATAGGCGGGGGTGATCAGGAGCGGGTTGGCGTAACCGTCCAGCGGACACCAACTGGCCGCGCGTACCCGGTCGGAGAGCAACGGCAGTTCCTTGCGCGCCTCGTCACCGGTGAGCACCTCGGTGGGGATGCCGGCCTCCCGCTCCCACTCGTGCTTCTCCCTCAACTCCTCTTCCTGGAGCGCTGTTTCGGCGACCATGAAGCCGCCGCCACGCCGCAACTCCACGTCCGCGCCGAGCCGTTCCTCGATCTGCGCCCAGTGGTCCGACGCCCGGCGTTGCAACGGCAGCAGACGGGCACTGTCGACCGGGACCTCCTGGCCCGGGCGGCGGGTGTGGATCGCCTGGATGTGGAGGTTGCCCGCGGTGGTCCCGGAGCCCTCGCGGTTGGGCGCGCCGCGCTCCAACACCACGACCCGGTAACCGCGTTCGGCGAGATGGAAGGCCGCACTGGCGCCGAGGATGCCGGCGCCGATGACGATGACGTCGGGCCGGGTCACGGGACCTCCTGCCCTTCGACCGTCGCGGCCATCGGCAGCGGCCGTATCGGCATACGGGCCGCGAAGCACTCCAGCCCGCCCTCGCTCCGTCCGGTCAACGCTGCGACGATGTGGCCGCATTCGCGGCCCTGGCAGGGGCCCATGCCGGCGCGGGTGGCGGCCTTGGTGCCGTGCAGGTCGTTCCAGCCGGTCGCGGCGGCCTGCCGGATCTCGCCCGCGCTGACGCCCTCGCAGCGGCAGATCTGGGTGGCGTCGGGGAGGTCGGTCGTGTCCGGCAACGGGTAGAGGCGGTCGGCCAGTTCGGCGAAACGGTCCAGAGAGCGGGCCCGGCGGCGGAGACCGGACAGCCGCACGGGCGCGCGTTCGGGTGCCAGGCGGCGCAGGATCGCGTGGGCGGCGAGCTGCCCCCGTACTCCCGCCGCGTGCACGCCCGCGATACCGGCACAGTCCCCGGCGACGTACAGGCCGTCCACCGAGGTCGCGCCGTCCGGGTCCACGACCGGGAGTTGCTCCGTGCCGGTCGGGTCCGGCTCGGTAAGGCAGCCCAGGAGTCGGGGGAGTTCGGTGCTGGGGCGGAAGCCGAAGCCCACGCACAGTGCGTCGGTCTCCAACCGCCGTACGCTGCCGTCCTCTTGGCCGATGTCCACCGCGGTGACCCGGGTGTCGCCGTGTGCGGCCAGCACACGGGCGCCCTGTTCGACGCGGACGCCGTGCCGGGCCAGGGTGAGCAGATAGCGGGCCGCCTCCGCGAGCCGGGCGGGCTGCCGCAGCGCCCCGCCGATCGAGGAAACCCCGGGCCGGTAGGGGTGGTTGAGCTCGACCAGTGCCTCGATCCGGGCGCCCACCTCCAGCAGCGCGCACGCGACCGGCAGCAGGAACGGCCCGGTTCCGGCCAGCACGACCCGTTGGCCCACGGGAACCCGGTCCATGGTGGCCAGGTGCAGGGCGAACCCCGGGGTGACCACACCCGGTAGCGTCCAGCCCGGGAAGGGGAGAGTGCGTTCGTAGGCGCCGGTGGCGGCGAGTGTGGCCCGGGTGCTGACGCGGCCGAGGGCGCCCGTGCGGACGTCGGAGGTGAAGAGGGTGCGGCCCGCGTCCTCGGCGCCCCAGACCAGGGTGCCGGTGCGGACGTCGACCCCGGAGTCCCGTACCTGGCCGATCAGTTCGGTGCCGCGCGGGCGGAAGTCGCCGAAGGCGGCGGTGAGTTGCTCGGCCCGGCGCTTGTAGTACTGCCCGCCCAGGGTGTCGGACTCGTCGAGCAGGACGACGCTCAGACCGCCCCTGGCCAGGACCAGCGACGCGTGCAGTCCCGCCGGTCCGCCCCCGATGACCGCGACATCCGCCTCCGACTCCGCCATGACGTCAGCCATGGGCGGCCGTCGGCAGGGGCTCGGTGTGGGTGCGGATGTCCATGCCGTCGGTGACGTGCGCGGTGCAACTCCGGGTGCCGGGGCGGCCGTTGATGGTCACCTCGCACTCCAGGCAGACGCCCATCCCGCAGAAGGGGCCGCGCAACTGGCCGTTGACCGGGTTGCGGCGCAGCGGCCAGATGCCGGCCGCGACCAGGACGGCGGTCACGGACTGGCCCGCCCAGGCCTGGCCGGGGGTGCCGTCGATGGTCAAAGTGACCGTCTCCGGCCGGGAGTTGGTGCTCATGGCTGTGCTCACAGGGATCGAGAGGGGTGGGGGGTTCACAGGACGCGGTCCAGGAACTGGCGGGTGCGTTCGTGTTCCGGCGCGGAGAAGAAGAGGTCCGGGGACTTGTCCTCCACCACCAGGCCGTCGGCGATGAACGCCACCCGGTCGGCCGCCGCCCGGGCGAAGCCCATCTCGTGGCTGACGACGATCATGGTCATCCCCTCCTCGCGGAGCCGGACCATGACGTCGAGGACCTCGCCGACCATCTCCGGGTCGAGCGCGGAGGTGGGCTCGTCGAAGAGCAGCAACTCCGGGCGCATCGCCAGGGCACGGGCGATGGCCACCCGCTGCTGCTGGCCGCCGGAGAGCTGGGACGGGTAGGAGCCGGTCTTGTCGGCGAGTCCCACCATGGCCAGCAACTCGCCCGCAGCGCCGCGTGCTTCGGACTTGGAGACACCGTTCACATGCACCGGACCGGACGCCACGTTGTCCAGCGCGGTCATGTTCGGGAACAGGTTGAACTGCTGGAACACCATCCCGGTACGCCGCCGTTGGACGGCGATGCGGCTTTCCCGCAGGGCGCCTTTCTCGCCGTAGCCGATCCGTTCGCCGCAGATGGTGACGGTGCCCGAGTCGGGGGTCTCCAGGTGGTTGAGGGTGCGCAGGAAGGTGCTCTTGCCGCCGCCCGAAGGGCCCAGGACGAGGACGACCTCGCCCTGCCGGACGGTCAGGTCGATGCCTTTGAGGACCTCGACTCCGCCGTAGGACTTGCGTACTTGGCGCGCTTCGACGACCGTCTCGGTGTTCATCGGGTCTCCAATTCGAGGACCGCGCTTTTTATGCGGCGGCTGCTGCTCGGCCTGTTTTCGTGACCGCGGCCCACCCGGATCTCCAGCCACCGCTGGACCAGTCCCCACAGGGTGGTCATCGCCAGGTAGTACAGGGCGGCCGCCGTAAGGCCTTCCAGGACACGGAAGTTGGTCTGGACGGCGAACTGGGTGCGGCGCAGCAGTTCTTCGACGGAGATCACCGAGACGAGCGTGGTCGTCTTGAGCAGACCGTTGAAGCTGTTGCCGAGCGGCGGGACCATCACCCGCAGCGCCTGCGGCATGACCACCACCCGGAACACCTTCCAGGGTGGCATGCCCAGCGCGCGGGCGGCCTCGGACTGGCCGCGCGGGACCGACATCACCCCGGCGCGGACGATCTCCGAGAGGTACGCCGCCTCGTTGAGGACCAGACCGGTCAGGGCCGCGCTGATCACGCCGAGGCGCAGGCCCAGTTGGGGCAACCCCGTGTAGATGATGACCAGTTGGACCAGGAGAGGGGTGCCGCGCATCAGCCACACGTAGAAGCCGGTGACCGCCCGGACCGGTGCGATGCGCGACGCCCGGCCGAGCGCCACGAGTACGGCGAGCGGCAGGGCGAGCGCCATGCTGACCGTGGTCAGCCAGATCGTCGTCCAAGCTCCCTGAATGAGCTGGGGGTTGGTGAGGAAGGAGAAGAAGGCATCCCAGGACCACATGGCTCTCGCCCTTCGATCGCTACTTCGCGCTGATCGCGCCGGTGGTCACCTTGAGGTCGCCGGTGTAGGCCGTGACGCCGTACTTCTTGAACAACGTGGCCAAGTACCCGTTGCTGCGAAGGGTGTTGAGCGCCTCCGAGACCGCGTCGGCGGGCTTCTGCTTGCCGAAGCCGAGGGCGAGCGGGGCCGGGTTCATGCCCTTGACCGCCGTCTCGAAGCGGCCGTCCTTCTGGTAGTAGCTGGTGACCGCCTCGACGATGGCCACGCCCTCGACCTGGCCCGCGGACAGTGCCTGGTAGGCGTCGGCGGTGGTGGTGAAGGTGCGGACGGTGACCTGCTTCTTGCCGGCCGCCTTCAGTTCCTTGTTGAGCGCGGTGAGGGTGTCGAACTCGTAGCCGGGCGCCTCTACGGCGATGGTCTTGCCGGAGAGGTCGTCCTCGGAGGTGATCTTCTTCGGGTTGCCCTTGGCGACGGAGATGGAGACGCCCTGGATCTCGTACGGGACGAGCTTGACGGTCTTGGCGCGCTCCGGTGTGTAGAACATGCCGGTGTCGATCATGTCCCAGCGGCCGGACTGCACGCCGGGGATCTGCGCGTCGAAGGGGATGTTGACGAACTTCGGGGTGAGACAGAGGAGTTTGGCTATCTCGTCGCCGAGGTCCACCCGCATGCCGACGATCTTGTTGGAGGAGTCCAGGTACTGCATGGGCGGCAGGGTCGCGTTGGTCGAGATCGTCAGCGTGCCCGCCTTGACCAGGTCCGCCTTGCCCACCTTGGGCGTGCAGCCGGTCGGGGCCGCGGCGGCGGACGAGGAGGACGAGTCCCCGTTGCCGCAGGCCGTCAGGGCCAGGAGCAGGGCGGCTGCGGAGGAGGCCGCGATGAGAAGTCTGCGCACGGTCGGTTCACCTTTTTCCGGTGCTGGTGGAACAGGGCTGCAGCCCGGCCTCGTCGAGCGCCTCGGACAGGCCGAGCAGCGCGGACGGGTCCTTCAGGGGAAGCAGCGGGGGGCGTACATGCCCTCCGGGCTGCCCGAGCAGCCGCATGGCGGCTTTGAGCTGCGAGGTGGGTGAGGCGAACCGTGAGCTGTAGTCGTCGTTGACGAGCAGGTTCACAAGCCGTTCGTAGCGTGCGGACCATTCCCGGGCGAGGGCCAAGTCGCCCGCCCAGTAGGCCTCGTAGAAGGGGACGGCGAAGGGGGCGCCGAGGCCGCCGCCGTCGATGTTTCCGGCACCGCCGAACTCGGCCATGACGGCCATGCCCCGGCGGTGGATGAAACGGCCGAAGACCTGGACCTTCCCGGCCAGCGCGGCGCAGGTGTCCGCGACCTTCAACTCGTCGCCGGAGCTGTCCTTGACGGCCACCACGGTGTCCAACTCGGCCAGTTCGACAAGGGTGTTGACGCTGATGTCGACGGCCGTGCCGCGCGGCCAGTTGTAGACCATGAGCGGCAGGTCGACCGCCCCGGCGAGGGTGGCGTAGAAGGCGTGGATCTCGTCCTGGCTCGGGTGGACGTAGGGCGGCGGGGTGGTGAGGATGCCGTCCGCGCCGATCGAGCGGGCGTGCTCGCCGTAGCGGGCGGACTCGGCCGCGGTGTACGCGCCGCAGCCGATGACCACCGGTATCTGTCCGGAGAGTTCGGTGACCGCGATCTCGGCCACCCGGCGGCGCTCCTCGGGGGTCTGGGAGAACCACTCGCCGGTCGTGCCGTTCACCAGGACTCCGTGCACGCCGTGCTCCGCGTACAGCGTGAGCAGTGCGCGCCAGGCGTCCTCGTCGAGGGAGCCGTCGGCGGTGAAGGGGGTGGGTGCGGCCGGCCAGTAGCCGCGCCAGGGGGCGGCGACCGAGGTGTTCATGGTGAGCTCCGATCGAGTGTCCGTCCCGTCAGGCCAACACCTTGTGGGACGACTCCGTGGGATCGATTGCACAGCACCGTGACATCGGTCCGAGGCGAGGGTCAACCTCGTTCTGGCCGGAAACTGCTGACGAAACGCACTGTTTACGCCACCGACTCGACCGCGTCTGACATGATGGCGATCACGGCTCGGCGTGCGGGAAGGGCCGTATGGGATCGATTTCATGATCGGGGGTGGGCCGGTGTCCGTCACCTTGGACCAGGTGGCCGAGGCGGCAGGGGTCTCCAAGAGCACGGCTTCGCGGGTGCTCAGCGGTTCCAGTCGGGTCAGTGCGCAGACGAAGCGCGCGGTGCAGTCCGCGGCGGAACGGCTCGGCTACCGCCCCAACCGGATCGCCAGCGGACTGCGCACCCGGCGCAGCAATCTCGTCGGGCTGGTGATAACCAACCTGGTGAACGCCTCGTTCCACCGCATCACCGAGGTGCTCCAGCAGCGGCTGGACGAACGCGGCTACCAAGTGCTCCTGTGCGTCACCGACTCGGACCCCGCGCGCGAACGCCGTTACCTGGACATGCTGTTGGACCACCGCGTCGACGGCCTGATCATCGTGGGCACCGGCGACAACACCGCGACGGTCCGCGAGGTGAGCGCGGCCGGCATCCCCGTGGTCAACCTGATGCGCACCCCCGACAGCGCCCCCGGCGACTCGGTGATGGCCAGCGACCGGGACGGCGCCGAACTGGCCGTCCGCCACCTGCTCGACCTCGGGCACCGGAACATCGCCTTCATCGGCGGCCCGCCCCACGTCGACTCCGGACGCGACCGGTACGCGGGATTCGCCGCGGCCCTGGCGGCCGCCGGACTCGAACCCGATCCCGCCCTGTGCGCACGCGGCCCGTACACCGTGCCGTTCGGCGCGGAGTCGGTCATGCGGCTGATGGCCGCGGGCAACACGCCCACCGCGCTGTACAGCGCCAACCACGAAGCGACGTTCGGGGTGCTCGGCGGCCTGGTGCAGCTCGGGGTCCAGGTGCCGGAGCAGCTCTCGCTCGTGTGCCACGAGGAAGCCCCCTGGTTCCCGTACTGGCACCCGCCGATCACCGTCGTCGACAACGGAGCCCGCGACCTCGGCGAACTCGCGGCGGAACAACTGCTGCGCCGCATCGACAGCCGCCCCGACAACGGCGACCCCGACCCGGAGAGCACCGGCCGGCTGATCCGCGTCGGCTCCCGGCTGGTGGTACGCGAGTCGACAACGGCCCCGCGCCGGGTGGAGTAACGGCCGGCTCTTGGTGTCAGTTGGCCTGTCGGCTCGCTGGTGAGTCGTTCGTCGGCCCAGCCGTGTCGCGCAGCGCGTGAAGGAGTGCGGCGGCCGCCGGGATCCGCAGCGTGTCCGGCCAGAGCAGGGCGAAGACGCGGCGGACCGGCCAGTCGGTGAGAGGGCGGGCGACGACCCGGGGGTCGAAGTGGGCCGTCACACCGAGTTCGTTCATCACCGCGAGGCCGATGCGGTTGGCGACCAGGCTGTGCAGGGTCAGTTGGTCGTCAGCGGTGGCGGCGATCCGGGGCGCGAACCCGGCGTCACGGCACGCGGCCAGGAAGCGCGTACGGCCGGACTCCAGCACCCAGCGCTCGCCCGCGAGGTCGGCCAACGACACCGTCGGCGAGGCGGCGGCGGGGTGGTCGGCCGGGAGCAGGACACAGCGGCGGTCGGTCAGCAGCGGGACGCGACGCAGGCGGGGGTCCACGGCGACGGACGGATCACCCGTGCTGTCGGGGGTGCCGGCGCTGTCACGTGTGCCCGTGCTGTCATGTTTGCTGGTGCCGTCACGTGCGCTGGTGCCGTCACGCGTGACGCCCGAACTCCCGGACAGAGCCGTGTCGTTGAAGTCCAGGTCGCACATCACCGCCAGTTCGACCGCACCCTCCAGCAACAGCCCGTGCGAGACGTGGCACTCGGCCTGGGTGACCGTGACCTCCAGTTCCGGGCGGGTCCTGCGGAGGGTGCCGAGGGCGCGGGGGACCAGGCTGACGCAGCTGCTCTGCATCGCGGACAGGCGGACCCGGCCGGCCTCGGGGGCGGTGAGCGCGGCCAGTTCGTCCTCGGCGGTGCGCAGCGCGGCCAGCACCGTTCCCGCGTGGCGGGCCAACGCCCGTCCCTCCGGGGTGAGTTGAACGCCCCGGCCGCGACGGGTGACCAAGGGCGCGCCGACCGACCGCTCCAGCATCCGCATCTGATAGCTGATCGCGGGCTGCGTGTAGCCGAGGGCGTCGGCCGCGGCCGTGTAGGTGCCGGTACGGGCGACCTCGGCCAGGACCTGCAACTGTCGGGGGTCGTACATCCGGCAAGCATAAAGAGCCTTTATTAATTCCGGGTGACATTCGAATTGGACGGCCGCTAGTGGCGCCGACGATGCTGATCGCGTGCCTGATGTTCTCGTACGTATAGAAAAAGTGAACAAGCACTTCGGGGATAACCATGTGCTGCGCGACATCGACCTCGACATCCACACCGGCGAGGTCGTCGTCCTGCTCGGCGCGTCCGGTTCCGGGAAGTCGACGCTGTGCCGGTGCGTGAACCGGCTGGAGACCGTCGACTCCGGCCTGATCAGTCTGGCGGGCGTTCCCCTGCCCGAAGAGGGAGGCGAACTGGCGCGGTTGCGGGCCCGGGTGGGGATGGTCTTCCAGTCGTTCAACCTCTTCGGGCATCTCAGCGTGCTCGACAACATCACCCTCGCCCCGACCCGCGTGCGCGGCCTCTCCCGCCAGGAGGCCGTCGAGCGCGCCCGGCAGCTCCTCGACCGGGTCGGACTCGGCGACAAGGCGGACGCCCGGCCCGCGCAGTTGTCCGGTGGGCAGCAGCAACGGGTCGCCATCGCACGGGCGTTGGCGATGGACCCGCAGGTCCTGCTCTTCGACGAACCAACCTCGGCACTGGACCCGGAGACGGTCGGCGAGGTGCTCGACGTCATGGCCGCGCTGGCGGCCGACGGGATGACCATGCTCGTCGTCACCCATGAAATGGGGTTCGCGCGACGCGTCGCCGACCGGATCGTCTTCCTCGACGAGGGCCGCGTCCACGAGACCGCCACCCCCGACGAATTCTTCGACGCGCCCCGCACCGAACGGGCCCGTGAATTCCTGTCGAAGGTCCTCAGCCACTGAAGCCACTGAAGAGCCACTGAAGCCACCGGAGCTACCGGAGTCACCGAGTCCGGCAGCCGCCGCACCCCCCGTATTCGCCGCACCCCGTATTCACTGCACCTCGTATTCGCCACCCCGCCTCGCATTCGCGCAATGACGAAAGGGATTCCGCCCGATGAGACTGTCCCGGTCCCGCCGTGTCCTCGGTGCCGCCTCCGCCACGGCCACGCTCGCCCTGACCCTCACCGCCTGCGGCGGGTCCACGACCCTGCCGGCCGCCTCCGGTTCGTCCGGCTCCGCCGCCGCGGACGCCTCGAAGTCGTACGACGAGATCCTCGCCGCCGCCCCTGTTGCGTCCGCCGACCAGATACCGGCCGGCAGCCTCATGGCGAAGATCAAGAAGCGCGGGACGCTGATCGTCGGCGGCACCGACACCTCCGCGCTCTTCTCGCTCAAGGACCCCGTCACCGGCGAACTCACCGGATTCGACGCCGGGTTGGCCGCGATGCTGGCGAAGTACATCACCGGGAAGACCTCCACCAAGCTGGTCCAGGTCAGCGTGGCCACCCGCGAGCAACTGCTCCGGAACGGCACCGTCGACACGGTGTTCGCCACGTACTCCATCACCCCGGAGCGGGCCAAGAAGGTCGACTTCGCCGGGCCGTACTACTCCTCCGGCGACGCGATCCTCGTCAAGAAGGCCAACACCGGCATCAAGTCGGTGGCCGATCTCAACGGCAAGACCGTGTGCACGCAGAGCGGTTCGACGGCGGCCAACGACATCAAGGACTTCGCCCCGAAGGCGAAGGTGATCCTCTTCGACGGAAACAGCCAGTGTGTGCAGGCCGTCAAGCAGGGCCGGGCCGACGCCTATGTGATCGACCAGGCGATCCTCGTCGGCACGCAGTACCGCGACCCGTCGGTCAAGGTGGTCGGACAGCCCTTCACCACCGACCCCTACGGCATCGGTACGCCGAAGGCCGACCCGGAGATGAAGAAGTTCGTCGACGCCTGGCTGAAGAAGATCGAGGCCAGCGGCGCGTGGGCGAAGCTGTGGAAGGCGACCCTGGGCACCGCCGTCACCGGTGCCGCGCCCAAGCCGCCGGTGATCGGCTCGGTCGAGGGCAGCTGACCGACCCCATGTTCACCCATGTCGACGCCATCGCCGGGCAGTTGGGGCGAGGACTGCTGCTGACGCTCGCCATGACCGCGCTCGCCTTCACGGGCGCGGTCGCCGGCGGCCTCGTGGTCGCCGTGCTGCGGATCTGCCCGGTGGCACCGCTGCGGGCGTTCGGCGCGGGCTATGTCACGGTCTTCCGCAACATCCCGCTCCTCGTCCTGCTCGTGCTCTTCGTGTTCGGGCTGCCCGATGTCGGGCTGCTGTACCCGCTGTTCGCCACCGTGAGCACCGCGATGGCCCTGTACTGGGCCGCGTTCGTGTGCGAGGTCGTGCGCTCCGGCGTACGGGCCGTACCGCGCGGCCAGGCCGAGGCCGCCCGCGCGCTCGGACTCGGCTTCGGGCAGTGCCTGCGCCATGTGATCCTGCCGCAGGCCGTGCGCCCGATGGTACAGCCGCTGGGCAGCATCTTCATCGGCTGCGCCCTGAGCACCTCACTGGCGGCGGCGGTCGGCGTCGCCGAACTCACCGGCCAGGCAGAGTTCCTGACACTCCGTTATGACCAGCCGCTGACCAGCTTCGCCCTCACCACCGTCATCTACGTCGCCCTCACCCTCACGTCCGGCTTCGTCGCCGGCCGTGTGGAACGGAAGTTGGCGGTGGCCCGATGAAGCCGGTCACGAGAGCGCGCCGCGACGACGACATCCACCTCCTCTTCGATCCGCCCGGACCGCGCGCCCGGCGCCGGATCAGGATCGCGACGGCCGTCTCCCTGGCCGTGTTCGCCGGCCTACTCGCCTTCGCCGTACGGCAGTTCGCGGCGCACGGACAGTTCGATGCCGACCAGTGGCGGATGTTCGGCGAGTGGCCCATCATCCGCTTCCTGCTCTCCGGCTTGGGCCAGACCCTGCTGGTCACCGCGGTCGCCGCCGCACTCGCCTTCCCGCTGGGCGGCCTCGTGGCGCTCGGCCGACTGGCCCGCAACCGGCCGACGCGCGCGCTCGCCCGGACGTACGTCGAACTGTTCCGGTCCGTACCGCTGCTGCTCCTGCTGTACGTGTTCCTCTTCGGGCTGCCCGGAGTCGGCCTGACGTTCCCCGTGTTCTGGCAGTTGGTCATCCCCATCGTGCTCGGCAACGCGGCCGTCGTCGCGGAGATCTTCCGGGCGGGGGTGCTGAGCCTGCCGCGCGGACAGACGGAGGCCGCGTACAGCCTCGGTATGACACACCGTCAGACCATGGCGTGCGTGGTCGTCCCGCAGGCGCTGCGAGCCGTAAGTCCGGCGCTGGTCAGCCAGTTGGTCCGGCTGCTCAAGGACTCGACGCTGGGCTATGTGGTCAGCTACCTCGAACTGCTCCACCAGGCAAAGGTGTTGGGCGAGTACTACCACGCCGTGCTCTCCACCTACCTGGTCGCGGCGGCCTGCTTCATCGCCGTCAACTCCGCCCTGTCCGGGGCCGCTTCATGGCTGGAAGCGCGCCGCGCCTGACACCGGCGTACGAGAAGAACCGCAAGCAACGCGAGACGTAATCAACGCAAGCCGTAAGCAACGCGAGAGAGGAGCGAACCGGCATGTGCCGCCTGCTCGGCGTGGTCACCCGCGCCCCCCTGCCGCTCGACACCGCACTGGACGGCCTGATCGGGCCGTTCACCGAGCTGAGCCTTGAGCACCGTGACGGCTGGGGCATCGCCGCCGGGCGGGGGAGCGGGTCAAATCCCTTGGTCGTCAAGGGACTTGAGCCCGCCGCCGCGACCGACTCCTGGGAGCGGACCCTCACCGGCACGGTCACCGACGCCGCCCTGCTGCACCTGCGGCTGGCGAGCCCCGGGCTGCCGGTCGTCCCCGGCAACACCCACCCGTTCACGGCCGGCACCGTGGCCTTCGCGCACAACGGATACTTCACGCCGTACGACATCCTCGACGACCTGATCGCGCCGGAACCGCTGGCCGGGGCGGCCGGGAGCACCGACTCCGAGCGGTACTTCCTGCGTGTGCTCACCCTGCTGCGCGAGACGGGCCCCGTCGACGCACTCGCCCGCGCAGCTGCGGACGTCCGGGAGCGGGCCGCCGCCTACGCCAGCCTCAACTGCCTGCTGCTCACCGAGGACGCCTTGTACGCGTACGCCGACGAGGACCCGGAGTCCGAGGTCAGCAGGCGGCGCGGCCCCGACTTCTTCCGGCTGCGCTACCGGGTCGACGAGGACCGGGTGGTCGTGGCCTCCAGCGGTATTCCGCAGCCCGACGACCGCTGGACGGTGCTGCCGTACCGGGAGGTGCTGGAAATCAGCCGCTCCAGCCTGCGCGTCACGACCACGCGGGCGGCTCCGCACAGTGGTGTGGCACCCTCGACTACGCTGGGACATGTCAACCGTCGCTGACCTATGGAGGGGGCGAACACAGGTGCCCGCAGACCTGGCGTTCGACGCGCTCGCCGACCCCGTACGCCGCCAGATCCTGGGCGTGCTGGCCGAGCGCGAGGAGTGCACCGTGGGGGAGCTGGCGGAGCGGATCACCAGCATCGGCCGTACCGGAGTCTCCAGCCATCTGCGTGTCCTGCGTGCCGCCGGTCTGGTGACCGAGCGGAAGGCGGGCCGGTTCCGGCACTACTCGATCGATCCGGCCGGCCCGGCGCGTGACGTCATCGCTACGTTGCAGGCCCTGTTCCAGGGCGCGCTCGCCGACGCCGGGCGCGCCGCCACCGCGACGGAGGCCGCGACCACCGACCCGGACGTCCAGGACGGCCGGTCCGCCTGATGAGGTGACGTGATGGCCGCACTCCTCCTGCCCGCCGAGGAATGGACCCGGGCATCGCCGAGCGCGACGTTCGGCCTGTTCGGCGCGGGCGCGGGTGCCGGCTGGGTCTTCGACGCCGTGTGCGACCGGGTCGCGGTGGGCGCGGTGGTGCGGATGGGCGCTCCGCTGGGCGGCCCGGTCTCCGACATGGTGGAGATCATCGGCCGCATCAGCGAGGTACGGCCGCCGTCGCCCGCACGCGGGAACGCACGCGGCCACGCAGGCCAGGGCGGTCGTATCGAGATCGTGCACGACCAGCCGTGGCGGGGCCGGATGAAGCTGCGCTTCGACGCCGACCGGGGCGGGACGAGGGTCCGCCTGTTCGCCGAACTCGACGAGGCCGGGCTGGAGTGGCTGTTGCGCCGCCGCGGCCTGCCGGCCGGTCGCGGGTCCACGCCGAATCCGAATCCGCGACTCGGTCTGCTGAACAGCAAGTCCGGCCTGGGCAGCATGTTCGGGGCCGCGACGGACCACATGGCCATGCTCGCCGTCGAGGAGATCAACGCCGAGGGCGGGGTGCGCGGCCGCCCCGTGGAACTGCTGGTCGGCGACGACGCCTCGGACCCGGCGGTCGGCGTCGCCGAGGCCCGCCGACTGGTCCGGGCCGGCTGCCGCACGATCCTGGTCGCCACGACCTCCGCCACCTACTTCGCGGTCTCACGGGCCCTCGCCGGAACCGAAGTGCTCCTGATCCAGCCCCACATGAACGAGGGCGGCGGCACCGGCCCGCTGCGCGTCCAGCTCGGCGAGCACCACGAGGACCAACTGGCCACGGCGGTACGGCCGTTGATGCGGGCGGCCGGTGGGAAGCGCTGGTTCCTGGCCGGCAACGACTACTGCTGGCCGCGCAGCACACACGCGGCCGCCCGTCGCATCCTGCCGCGATCGGGCGCGCGGGTGGTGGGGGAGCGGTACGCAGCCCTGGGCACGCGCGACTTCACCCAGGTCATCGACGCGGTGACCGCTTCGGGCGCGGACATCGTGCTCTCCACGTTCGTCGGCGCGGACGCCGCCGCGTTCGAGCGGCAGTGCCACGCGACGGGCCTGCGCGAGCGCTGCGTCACGCTCGCACCGGCCATGGACGAGTCGACCCTGGAACACGTCGGAGCCGACGCGGCCCCCGGCCTGTACGCCGTCTCCGGCTACGTCGGGCAACTGGCGTCGCCCGGCAACGCCGTACTCCTGCACCGCTATCGGGAGGCATACGGCCGCTGGGCCCCACCCCTGTCGACCCTGAGCGAGTCGGTCTTCGAGGCCGCGCACATCTGGTGGTCCGCCGCGCGCCGGGTCGGCGCGGACGAACCACGCCTGATCGCCGAGGCGATGCGTCCCGGGAGGTTCCAACTCCCGCGCGGGACCGTCACGTTGGACGACAACGGCCGGGTCACCCAGCACCTCTTCGTCACCGAGGCGACCGCCACCGGACTGCGACCGGTCTCGCTGTAGCACCGTCGATCCGCTCGGCACAGTTCCACGCGGCCCGGGCCGGTTAACGGCGAAGTTACGTCAATAAGTATTGACCTATTGGCGCGATGTTCTAGGTTGATGACTGTCCAGCCGAAAAGGAGTCGTCCCTTGTCATCACTCCCCGCACCCGATGCCACCCGCCTCGCGGCGATCGCCCAGCACTTCCATTTCGGCCTGTCCGCCGAGGAGTTGGAGGAGTTCGCGCCCGCGGTGGCGGGCTCCCTCGCCTCCTCGGCGGTGGTCGAGCAGCTCTACGAACGCACGGCCCCCACCGCCCCGGACCGCTCCTGGACATCACCCGCACCGGCCGAGAACCCACTCGGCGCCTGGTACGTGAAGACCTCGCTCACCGAGTCCACCGAGGGCCAACTGGCGGGCCGTACCGTCGCGGTGAAGGACAACATCGCCGTCGCGGGCGTCCCGATGATGAACGGTTCGCGCACGGTCGAGGGCTTCGTCCCGCGCCAAGACGCCACTGTCGTACGGCGGTTGCTCGACGCGGGTGCGACGATCGCGGGCAAGTCGGTGTGCGAGGACCTGTGTTTCTCCGGCGCCAGTTTCACCTCGCAGCCGGCACCGGTGCGCAACCCCTGGGATACGGACCGGAACGCGGGAGGTTCGTCCAGCGGCAGTGCCGCACTGGTGGCGACCGGCGAGGTCGACGTCGCCCTCGGTGGCGACCAGGGCGGCTCGATCCGGATGCCGGCCGCGTTCTGCGGCATCGTCGGACACAAGCCCACCCACGGCCTGGTGCCCTACACCGGCGCCTTCCCCATCGAGCGGACCATCGACCACGTGGGCCCGATGACCCGTACCGTCACCGACGCGGCCGCGATGCTGGGCGTACTGGCCGGCGCCGACGGCTTCGACCCGCGCCAGCCCGACGTGATCGAACCGGTCGACTACCTGGCCGCCCTCGCCGAACCCGCCTCGGGTCTGCGCGTCGGAGTCGTCACGGAAGGCTTCGGAACGCCGGTGTCGGATCCGGGAGTTGACGACGCCGTGCACGCCGCGATCGACGTCCTGGCCTCGGCCGGACTCACCGTCGAGAAGGTGTCGATCCCCTGGCACCTGGACGCCCTCCACGTGTGGAACGTGGTCGCGACCGAGGGCGCCGCGTATCAGATGCTCGACGGCAACGCCTACGGCATGAACGCCGACGACTTCTACGACCCGGAGCTGATCGCCCACTACGCACAGGGCCGCGTCGAGCGCGGCGCCCTGCTCTCCAAGACCGTCAAACTCGTTGGCCTGTCCGGCCGTTACACCTTCGAGGCGGGCGGCGGAAAGTACTACGGCATGGCCCGCCGCCTCCTCCCGCAGGTCCGCGCGGCCTACGACGCGGCACTGGACCGGTACGACGTGCTGGTCATGCCCACGGTCCCCTACACGGCCAAGGAGATCCCACCGACCGACGTCTCCCTGCCCGACTATCTGCACCTCGCGCTGTCGATGGTCGGCAACACCGCACCCTTCGACGTCACCGGCCACCCGTCGTGCAGCGTGCCGACCGACCTCGTCGACGGTCTCCCGGCCGGCCTGATGATCACCGGCAGGCGCTTCGACGACGCGACCGTGCTGCGCGTCGCGCACACCTACGAGCGGGCGGTCGGCGGGTTCCCGACACCCTAGAGACGCGCCCCTGTTCCTGCCCCGAGGGGCGGCGCCCGACATGAGCCGGCGGACCACTTCGGTCGGCAGGTCGATGCCCGCGCTGATGTCGTGGCCAGCGATGGTCGTCATGGTCTGGTGGCCGAGGTCCAGTTCGTCGGCGAGGCGGACGGCGGGTTCGACGCCGGCCGCCGGGAAGGGTGCCACGCCCCAACTGCACGTCTGCACCTGCTCGTTGGAGACTGGCGCGCGTTCCTCGATGCCGGGGTTCGCGGCGCGGTCCGCCATGGGGTGGGCGGGCGGCGCCGCGTCGCGGTTGGTCAGACCTGGACCTGTCCGCCGTCGACGAAGTGTTCGGCGCCGGTGATGAAGGAGCTTTCGGGGCCGGCGAGGAAGGCGGCGAGTGCGGCGACCTCCTCGGGACGGCCCATGCGCCGCAGCGCGGTGTCCGCGGCCAGCGCGGCGTGGAGGTCCTGCGTGCTCTGGCCGAACCGGTCGGCGAGGCCGTCGATGGCGGGAGTGGCGATGGGGCCGGGCGTGATGACGTTGACACGGATGCCGCGCGGGGCCAGTTCCGCGGCCCAGGTCCGGCCCAGGCTGCGCACGGCGGCCTTGGACGCGGCGTAGACGCCCATCCGGTCGACGCCCTGGTGGACGGTGGTGGACGCCAGGAGAATCACCGACGCGGACTCGGTGAGCAACGGCAGCGACTTCTGCACGGTCAGCAGGCTGCCCTTGGTGCCCGTGGACCGCGCGGGAGCTCGCGGCCCTGGACGCCGCCTACTCGATCGTCCTCGCCGCGCGGACCGACGACGGACCACTCCGGGACAGCGTCGAGATCGGCCTCGTCGTCATCCCGGACGGTGCGTTCGTCCGCGCCCACGTCCGTAAATACGTCGGCGAGTCAGGCGGGATCACCACCGACCGGGCCCGCGCGGCCACCGTGCGCATCACCCCCATCACCGACGAGGCCCCGATTCCGCACGAGACACCCGGACGACCGGCACCGTGACCACCCGCGACATCCGTGACCGCTGGCGACATCCATGCCCGTCTGCCGGCAGGGCGCGAGGAAGGCTCAGGGCCCCCGGATCAGGCCGGGGACGGCGATGTCAGTGGTCACCGCTAGTTTGGAATCACTGAAGATCGGCCGTCCCGGTCGACCGGGCCTTGGGGAGGGATGCGCTGTGTCCGCTGCGCAGACACGACAGTCGGGGAACACGACTTATCTGGAGCTGTCCCAGGAGAGTGGTGGCGCCCACAAGTTCTACGAGGTGACTGTCGAGGGCACCACCGTCTCCGTGCGGTACGGACGGATCGGCGTGGACGGGCAGCACCAGACCTCCGCTTTCCCGACCGTCGAGAAGGCGCAGGCGGCGGCCGCGAAGAAGATAGCCGAGAAGGTACGGAAGGGGTACGCGCCCGCCGTCCAGGGCCAGCGCGCGGCCCGCCCCGTGACGCGCCGTCAGGTCACGTCCGCCCCGTCGACCGCGCGGGCGACCGCCCCGGTGCTGTGGCGGTTCCGCACCGGCGCCTCGGCGTTCGGCATCCACGTGGACGAGGACCGCTGCTGGGTCGGCAACCAGCACGGCAGCGTCTACAACCTGAGCCACGACGGCGAGGTGCTCGCGCACTACTCCCTGCCCGACGGGGTGAAGTGCCTGGTGGCCGACGACTTCTGGATCTACGCGGGCTGCGACGACGGCCGGGTCTACGACCTCTCCTCGAAGGTGCCGTTCGCGGCCTACGACATCGCGGCCGAGGTGGACATCTTTTGGCTGGACATCCACGCGGGCGTGCTGAACGTCTCCGACCGCAACGGCGGACTGACGGTCATCGACCACGAGGACGAACTCCAGTGGTCCCGCAACTCGTCCGGGGACAACGCGTGGATGGTCCGCGCCGACGACCACGCCGTCTACCACGGGCACAGCCAGGGTGTGACGGCGTACGCGGCGGACGGCGCCAGACAACTCTGGCACACGGCGACCAACGGCAATGTGCTCTTCGGCTGGCAGGAGGAGCACGCGGTCTACGCCGGGACGGGACGGCGGGTCGTCCAGCGCCTCGCGAAGTCCTCCGGGGCCGTCGAGGCCTCCTACCAGTGCGATGCCGCCGTGTACTCGTGCGCCACGTCCGCCGGTGGCCGGTACGTCTTCGCGGGCGACTCGGCGTCCTCCGTCTACTGCTTCACCGCCGACGGCACCCGGCTGTGGAAGCTCGGCACGGGCGGCGGCTCGGCGCTCTCGATGCAGTACCACGACGAACGGCTGTACATCGTCTCCACGGACGGCTCGCTCGCCTGCATCGACGCGAGCGAGGCCGCGATCACCGCCGCCCAGTCGGGCACCGTCCCGGTCGCCGCGGACATCAAGCTGGCGGCCGCACTGCCGACGTTCGCACCGCTGACCACCGCCGCCTCCGTCGCCACGGTCAGCGCTGTCCCCGCACCGGGGAGCGGAGTCGTCGTGGAGTGCTTCGAACAGGGCGGCCGGGTGCGGGTGCATGTCGTCTCCGACGGCTACGAGCCCGGTTGGAACGTCCAGTTCCCACGTGCGATACGCGAGCCCGGGGCGCGGTATGTGGTGGACGCGCTGCACTCCTCCTCGGCCGGCTTCTACCGGGTGCGCGGGGAGATCCGGCGCCTGGTGTGACATCGGTCGTGCGTGCGTGAGCGGGGCGGACTCCTGCCGGGCAGGGCGGATCAACTGGTCTGCCGTGCCCGGTTGTTGCTCGGGGACCGCCAACGTGCCGAGCGTGTTGAACGGGCGCAGTGATCGGCGAGCGGGACCGCTATGACCTGCGATGATGAGCGAGCGTCAGACTGACCGGGCTGTCCTGGATCGCCAACGCCTACATCCTGGCGTTCGGCGATTTCCTCCTGCTGGGCGCCCGGCTCGGTGACATCTTCGGCCGCCGTTCGGTCTTCATGACCGGGCTGCTGGTCTTCGGCGCGGTCCCGCCGGCCGGCGGCACGGCGTCCGATGCCTCCGTCCTGGTGCCCCCCCGTGCCGCCCAGGGGCTGGCGGCCGCACGCCGTCCGGGTGAACGGGACGGTGCTGAGCCGGCCGGCGTGGCTCAACTACCCTGCCCCTGCCCGGCGTTGAGGGCATCAGCATCACCCTGTCCGTCCGGGGCGGGTGGGCGCGAACTCTCCCAGCCGTGTTCGAGCAGGTCGAAGGCGCGGGTGACGGCCTGGCGTGGGTCGTCGTGGCCGCGGGCCGTGCGCGGGGCTTCGAGGGCGAAGTGGGCCAGGGCGGCGCAGGTGGGATCGTCCGCCGGCAGGCCGCTGTCCTCGGCGATGGCGCGAGCCAGGGCGTGGGCGTGGCGCAGCCACATGCCCTGGACGTAGTCGCGCAGCGCCGGGGTGCTGTCGACCAGTGCGAAGAACGCGGTGTAGCGGTCGTCGCCGCCCGTGGCAGCCATGCGGTAACGCAGGGCGTGTTCGCGCAGTGCGCCGGGGATCGACTGGCCCTGCGGGCGTTCGCGTACGGCGGCGAGCAGTCGCGCCTCCTGGTCGGCGTCCTCGTCGAAGACAAGGGCTTCCTTGACCGGGAAGTGCTTGAAGAGGGTGGTGGTGGACACGTCGGCGGCATCCGCGATCTCGCGGATGCCCACGTCGTCGTAGCCGCGTTCCAGGAACAGCCGCAGGGCGGCGTCGGCGATGGTCTGGCGGGTGGCTGCCTTCTTCCGCTCGCGGCGCCCCAGCGGTGCCGCCGGGGTGGGGGTGGTGGTGTCCGTGTCGGGCATGCCTGGGATCTTACTCTTCGGTGAAGCGAATGCGAAAGTGGAGCAGACTGGAAAGTGCAACGGTTGCACTTAGTGAGTCGGTGTGCTCTTCTGGAGTGGCGGTTCGCGGATCACCGCCGGTTGAAGCGTTCCGGTGTGCCCGCGCCCGCCGACCCTGCCGAGACCGCGCCGGTCGCCACGGTCACCTGACAGAACTCCCGCGCACGGCATCGCAGTTGAGGGGGCTCGGCATGCCGGCACTCGCCGACCCCACCGAGAACCCCCAGGTCACCACCATCACTAGCCCCAACCCCCGTGCGCAGCAACACAGTTCGCGCAACCCGAACGGAGCGCCACCATGAACACCACCACGAACCCCACCCCCACCCCTCGAATCGCGATCATCGGCGCCGGCCCCGGCGGCCTGACCTGCGCCCGCATCCTCCAGCGGCACGGCATAACCGCCACCGTCCACGACCACGAAACCGGCCCCGACGCCCGCAATCAGGGCGGAACCCTCGACCTGCACGAGGACAACGGCCAGATCGCCCTGCGTGAAGCCGGCCTGCTGGAGGAGTTCTTCCGACGTTCCCGCCCCGAGGGGCAGGAGTCACGTCAGTTGGACCCGGCAGGCACGCTCCTCTTCCACCACACCCCCGAAGAAGGCGAAAGCTTCAAGCCGGAGATCGACCGCGGCCAACTCCGCGACCTCCTCCTCGACTCACTCCAGCCGGGCACCGTGCACTGGGGACACACCCTCCATTCCGTCGACGGCCCCGCAGCCGGACCCCGCCGACTGCACTTCACCGACGGCACCACCACCGAGGCCGACCTCGTCATCGGCGCCGACGGCGCCTGGTCCAAGGTCCGGGCCGCCATCTCCCCGGCCACTCCCCGCTATACCGGCGTCAGTTTCCTCGAAGCCTGGTTCGACGACGTGGAGAACCGGCACCCCGACATCGCCGACCTCGTCGGCCAGGGCAGCGCCGCCGCGGCCGACGGCGACCGAGGCCTGTTCGCCCAGCGCAGCAGCGGAGACCACATCCGCGTCTACGCCATCCAGCGCGTCTCCGCCGACTGGATCACCGCCCAGGGACTGGCCGCCCAGGACACCGACGGCATCCGCGCGTACCTCCTCGACCAGTACCGCGACTGGTCACCCCGCCTGCGCCGACTGATCACCGACAACGACGGCCCCTACGTCGACCGGCCCATCCATGCCCTCCCCGTCCCGCACACCTGGGCCCACAACCCCACCATCACCCTCCTCGGCGACGCCGCCCACCTCATGCCCCCGCTCGGCGTCGGCGTCAACCTCGCCATGCTCGACGCCTGCGAACTCGCCCTCGCCATCGCACACCACGAGACCGTCGACGACGCGATCCACGCCTACGAGAAGACGATGCTGCCCCGCTCCCACGAGATGCAGCGACTGCTCGACAACGGGGCCGAGCACCTGCTGTCCACGGAACTGCCCGACTTCGCCACGGAGGCCGGCAACTGACTTACCGCGTAAGGTCCTTGAACTTCGCGGCGCCGAGGCAGCGCTCCCGACCCGGGGGACCGGGAGGGGAGAGAGGCTCCGCCTGCGGTGCGGCGAAGGTGGTCGTACGGGAGCGCGGCTGAGGGCGATGGCGCAGTGCCGCTTGCTGCCGATGGCGTCCCGCCAGTTCAGGAGTCACCTCCGATCTGGGGACGAGAGCATCGGTGACGTCCACGAGGTCACCGACGGATTTGCCGAGGCCTTGAATGGGCCGAAGTCGGCGGAGTCGTAGTCGATCTCGATGTCCCGGAAGACCGGGCGGAGGTCGTACATCGCATCCGGGATGGCTGCTCCATCAGCAACTACTGGCTGCAGTTCGCCTTTCGGACGAGTCACATGTTCGCCTGACACCGGACGGGCTGTGCCGCAACGATGACCGTATGACGTCACTTCAAGACCCGGTCATGGAATTGGTGCGCGCATCACTCGATCCGGCCGTCAGGACAGCGCGCCTGGTCCTCAAAGCCCTCGACTACGGCCCCGCCGACGAGAAGATCACCTTCGGGCAGCTCCTCGACAGCATCCAAGCCCTGGACCCCGCCCCGGTCGGCACAGCCCGATGACGCCGCCCCCAAGTCAGGAAGCAGTCGCATGTCGCCGGACGGGCCGGACGGTGTTGTATGCGGGCGGCCCTCGCGGCGGTCGTCCGGTTCGGCCGATCACGGAGCGGGCGAACGCAACTGCACGGTGGCCGAAGGGAGTTGGACCCTGTCGGTCATGCGCCTACGGCCTGCGCGGACCCGCTGCCTACAGTGGGGTCGCCGCGTGCAGGAGGAGCAGCAGTGTCACGGCCGAGTTCGCGGAGAACGTCGCGGACAGGGCGGCACCCGCCGCCGCGCTCCACAGGGCCAGGCTCACGGCCGTGAAGAGCGGCGGCCAGGTGCGTGCCGGGGGCGGCGGGGCCAGTAGGGCGGCGACCCTGCGGGGGAGCGGGCCCGGCGCCGCGAGGGCCGCGAGGGTCGGCGCCGGCGTGGCGCGGGAGACGAGGGCCGCCTTGCCGATCGCGCGGGCGACGGCTTTACGGCTGCCGACGGACTGGGCGGCCTCTTCGTCGGCCCAGCGCTCCGTGACGTAGGAGACCGCCGTGCGCAGTGGCAGCAGGAACGGGTTGGCGCGGGCGGCGAGTTGGGCGATCAACAGGTGGCGGTGGTGGCGGGCGGTGAGATGGGCCCGTTCGTGGGCGAACAGGGCTTGGCGTTCACGGGAGTTGAGGCAGGCGAGCAGGGCGGTGGTGACCACGATGCGGTCGCGCGGGCCGCCGGGCAGGGCGTAGGCGTACGGCTCGTCGTCGGGGAGGACCGCGACCGGGGTGTCGCGCAGTCCGGCGAGTGCTGCGTGGGCCCGGCGCCGAACTCGGCGGTGGCGCCGGAGAGTTCGGGCGCAGCTCACGACCACGGCGAGGAGGACGGGGATCGCTGCCTTGCCCACGATCTCGTCGTGGGGCACGCTCTCGCGCACCTCGGGGTCCGACCAGCCGTCCGGCAGGGGATTGCCCGGGAGTTGGGCGGTGCCGACCACCATCAGCAAGGCCAGGCACAGCGTGCTGCACAGGGCCATGACGGCGGCCATCGCGCTCAACAGGCCTGTGGCGGTGCGGGGATGGAGGTGCTGGGCGGCGAGGTGGGCGATCGGCCAGGCCGTCAACGGCAGGACGAGGGGCAGGAAGACGAAGACGCCCACGGGACGTCAGCCCGCCGACTCGTCGGTGGCCTGGTCCAGCAGATCGCGCAGCAACTGCTCGTCGTCCTCCGGAAGAGCGGTGATGAAGCTGGCCAGCACCGCCCGGCGATCCTGCTCGCGATCGAGCACCTTGCGCATCTTCAGCGCGGCCAGTCCCGCCTCGTCCGCGGCCGGCGACCACGCGAACGAGCGGCCCTCCCGCACCCGGGTCACGGCCTGCTTCTCCAGCAACCGGCTCAGCACGGTCATCACGGTCGTGTACGCGAGCTCGGCGTCCAGCCGCTCCTGCACCCAGGCCGCGGTCACCGGCGCGTCGGCCGTGCGCAGGACGCTGAGCACCTGTGTCTCCAACTCGCCCTGTGCCCGCCGCTGAGGGCGCGCATCCGGTCTCGCCATGCTCCGTCTCCCTCCTGTGTACGTCCGTGGGGTCGCGTGCGCCGTTGCGGGTTCGCGATCGTCCCATCGTATCGACGCGGTGCGATTCGGCCGCGCCGTCCTGTCCTCCCCGTACCCTTCTCTCCATCCTCCGCGATTATTTCTACAGTGTTGTAGATTCGAGTTCGGGTCCGAGCCGCGGACCCGGACCGTCGGTATGCGTGGAGGAACGAATCATGGGTGTTTCCCTGTCCAAGGGTGGCAACGTTTCGCTGAGCAAGGAGGCACCGGGGCTTACGGCGGTGCTGGTCGGCCTGGGCTGGGACGTGCGCACCACGACCGGCACCGACTTCGACCTGGACGCCTCGGCGCTGCTGCTCAACGCCTCGGGCAAGGTCGTCTCCGACCAGCACTTCGTCTTCTACAACAACCTCAAGAGCCCCGACGGTTCGGTGGAGCACACCGGCGACAACACCACCGGTGAGGGCGAGGGCGACGACGAGTCCATCAAGGTGGACCTCGCCGCCGTACCGGCCGAGGTCGACAAGATCGTCTTCCCCGTCTCGATCCACGACGGCGAGAACCGCCAGCAGTCCTTCGGCCAGGTCCGCAACGCGTTCATCCGCGTCGTCAACCAGGCCGGCGGCGCCGAACTCGCCCGCTACGACCTGTCCGAGGACGCGTCGACCGAGACCGCGATGGTCTTCGGCGAGCTGTACCGCAACGGTGCGGAGTGGAAGTTCCGTGCCGTCGGCCAGGGCTACGCCTCCGGGCTGGCGGGTATCGCGTCCGACTTCGGCGTGGGCGTCTGAGAACCGGTACGGGGAGGGATCACGTATGTCGGTCGACCTGGGCAAGGGCCAGCAGATCAGCCTGAGCAAGTCCGATGGCAGCGCGCTGAGTTCGGTACGGATGGGGCTCGGCTGGCAGGCCGCACCCCGCAAGGGTTTCCTGGCCAGACTGACCGGTCCCCGCGAGGTCGACCTCGATGCCTCGGCGCTGCTCTTCGCCGGCCGCGAGCCGGTCGAGGTCGTCTTCTTCCGGCACCTGACCAGCGACGACGGGTCCGTCCGGCACACCGGTGACAACCTGACCGGGGGCGCGGGCGCGGGCGGTGACGACGAGACGATCCTCGTCGACCTCGGCCGCGTCCCCGCCCGTATCGACCAGATCGTCTTCACGGTCAACTCCTTCACCGGGCAGACCTTCGCCGAAGTGCAGAACGCCTTCTGCCGGCTGATCGACGAGACCACCGGGCAGGAACTCGCCCGGTACACGCTCAGCGGTGGCGGCACCAGTACGGCGCAGATCATGGCGAAGCTCCACCGGGTGGGCGGCGGCTGGCAGTTGAAGGCGATCGGCGAGCCCGCGACGGGCCGGACGTTCCAGGATCTGATGCCCGCTGTCGCCGCCCATCTGTGACAGGGCTGCCGAACTGCCGGGAAGTTCTTGGGAGTTGGTGACCGGACGGCGAGTCGCCCGTCTCTCCGGCGGGCGACTCGGCGGGGTGGTCCTGTCCGACGTCCCAACTCCGGGTGTCGGACAGGGCGTTGAAGGGAACCGTCCCTCGGTGAACAACATACGGTGCACCCAATGCGGTGCGGTGGGGCTGGAGCCGGGCTTCGTCGAGGACTCCGGGCAAGGCTCCCGCGGGTTCGCGCGGTGGATCGCGGGTCCCCTGAAGCGCGGCCCGCTCGGCAACGCCAGGAAGATGGGCCGACTGCGTTGGCAGATCGACGCCTTTCGCTGCCCGGCCTGCGCGCATCTGGAACTGTTCGCCGGTCAGCCGGAGTAGGGGGGCTGCCAGGGTTGCTGTCAGGGGCGCCGGGGATCGTCCTCCCTGAGCGCCCTGGCCTCGCTCTTGAAGATCCGGGACGCCTTGCCCGCCGAACGCGTCAGCTCCGGCAGCTTCTTGATCCCGAGGACGACCACGACGACGAGAAGGATCACGGCCAGTTCGCTCAAGCCGAACATCAGGTCTGCTTTCTCACGGGGGCAAGGCCGCTACAGCGTACCGGCCACACGTTTCAATCTACAGTGCTGTAGAAGTCTCTCCCGAGGTGTGATCGCTCGACAACCCCGCCCTGGATTCCGTGACGGTCGTCCCGTCGGCCGGACGCCTGGTCACACCGTGCGGGCGCGGGGAATCAATCATGGCGGCGGAACGCTTCAGGCTGTGTGAAGAAGATAGGTTTTCTCTCCTTTGGGCACTGGTCGCCGAGTCCGCACTCCAAGACCCGGTCCGCCGCGGACTTCCTGCACCAGTCCATCGACCTCGCGGTCGCCGCCGAGGAACTCGGCGTGGACGGCGCGTACTTCCGCGTCCACCACTTCGCGCAGCAGGCGGGCAGTCCCTTCCCGCTGCTCTCGGCGATCGGTGCGCGGACGTCGAAGATCGAGATCGGTACCGGCGTGATCGACATGCGCTACGAGAACCCGCTGTACATGGCCGAGAACGCGGGCGCCGCCGACCTGATCTCCGGCGGCCGACTGCAGCTCGGCATCAGCCGTGGGTCACCGGAGCAGGTGATCGACGGGTGGCGCTACTTCGGCTACGCGCCCGCGGAGGGTGAGACCGGCGCGGACATGGCCCGCCAGCATGCCGAGGCTTTCCTCAAGGTGATCGAGGGCGAGGGTTTCGCGCGGCCGAATCCGCGGCCGATGTTCCCCAACCCGCCGGGGCTGCTGCGCGTCGAGCCGTACTCCGAAGGGCTGCGCGAACGGATCTGGTGGGGTTCCAGCTCGAACGCGACCGCCGTCTGGGCCGCGAAGCTGGGGATGAACCTGCAGAGCTCCACGCTGAAGGACGACGAGACGGGCGAACCGCTGCACGTCCAGCAGCGCAAGCAGATCGAGGCGTACCGCGAGGCGTACAAGGAGGCGGGGCACACGCGCGAGCCGCGGGTGTCCGTCAGCCGCAGCATCTTCGCCCTGACCGACGACATGGACCGCGCGTACTTCGGCCACGACCGCAACTCGCAGGACCAGGTCGGCATGATCGACGACACGACCCGGGCGATCTTCGGCCGCTCGTACGCCGCCGAGCCGGAGGTACTCGTGAAGCAACTCCGGGACGACGAGGCCATCCAGGCGGCGGACACCCTCCTGCTGACCGTCCCGAACCAGCTCGGGGTCGACTACAACGCCCATGTGCTGGAGAGCATCCTGACCCAGGTGGCACCGGAACTCGGCTGGCGCTGAGCGTTCCGCCCTGCGGCGCCGTCCGTCATGTGTCGGGCGGTCCGCGGTCGGTCCGGCATCAGGGCACGGGACGTCTGTGCCCTCCCGGACCCTGACGCCGCGGGTTCCACCGTGCTGGGAACGGACCCACAGATCAGGGGCTCAGGTGCTCGTGGCGCATCCTCCACTCGCCCGCCCGTTTCACGAGCACGTTCGTGCCCCGTCCCTGTCCGGACCGAGGCCGGCCGTCGACCACGCCCGTCCAGGAGAAGCGGTACCGGCATACGGCGTGGTCGGCAGCCAGGACAACCCACTCGAGATCCTGGATCTCGTACACCTCGTCGTGGATGGTCGCGAAGGTCCGCTCGATCGCTCCCGTGATCTCGCCCAGGCCCCGATGGGAACCGTCGGAGAACCAGTAGACGGCGTCCGTATCGATCAACGGCGCCACACGGCTGATGTCGTGACTGTTGGTGGCCTGCTCATACCGAGTCATGAACGCCGTGAGCTCGGCGGCGAGATCTGACATGGTGACGGTCCTCTCCTGGCGCTCGATGGTCCGTTCCCGAGGTGTCCTAAAGTCTCCGCATGCGGCGAAGGACGGTACTGGCCATGGCCGGGGTGGCGACCCTGGCCTGGGGTGAGTGGTTGAACGGGCGCTGGTCCCGGGTTCTGGTGGGGAACAGCGAGGGCGCTTCGGAGGCCGTGGTGGTGTTGGGGTACCGGAATCCCCAGGCTACGGCGAACTTGATCAACCGGTGGCGGGTCCGTGCCGGCATTCGCTCCATCGCCGCTGACGGCGGGCGACGGACGTGCGTGATCTTCAGCGGCGGTGCGCCCGGCAAGGGTACCGCGGAGGCCCAACTGATGGCCGGCTACGCGAAGTCGGTGCTCGAGTTCGACGGCACGGTGCTCCTGGAGGACCAGAGCGCGACGACATGGGAGAACATCACGAACGTGATCCCCCTGCTCGAAGACGTGGACCGCATCAAGATCGCCTCCCAGCCGGCTCATGCGCTCAAGGCCCGTGCGTACTTGCGGAGACAGCGCCCCGATCTTGCCCAGAGGCTGGTGCGCGCGGACGACTACCGCCTTGGCGAGTGGACGGTCGTCAAACCGCTGCTGGCTTTGTACGGACTCTGGACACTTCGCGGCCTCAAGGCCGACGAACGGAAGGTCTCGCGGTAGACAACCGCCGTGCTTCATAAGGGTGTTCGGGCTCCGCGAGCGTTTGCTTGACGGTACCGATCGCCGCTTCGGACGCGGACGGGACGGCGGCGTGGGCGTGGAGTCGTAGCCGGGGCGTGCTCGTCGGACCAGCTCCCGGTGGGCGCGCACAGTGACGGCCCCCGCTTACCCACTCAACCCGAACCCGAGACCCAATGAAACCTCACCGCCGCCCATGCCTTATCTTTGGCCTAGGACAAACTTTGGCATAGGACGAAACCCTCACTTCGAGCGGAGCCGATCACGTGCGTATCAAGGGCACCACAGCCGCCGAGATCGCGGGCAGCGTGCGGGACCAGGTCGCCTCGGGCGAGTTGGCGCCGCAGGCGAGCCTGCCCCCGGTGCGCGTGCTCGCGGCCGAGTTGGGGGTCAACCGGAACACGGTCGCCCTCGCGTACCGGCGGCTTGTCGAGGCGGGCGTGGCCGAGACGCGGGGGCGGGGCGGGACAGTGGTCGCGGCGGTGCCGCAGCTCGCGCGCGAAGGTGTCGCGGCCGGTGTCGGGGGCGACGGTGTCGACCTGGCCAGTGGGAATCCCGATCCGATGCTGTTGCCCGATCTCCTGGGCGCCGCCCGGAGTGGGGAGTACAGCCCGCCGCTGTACGGCGCGCCCGCTGTCGACCCTGCGCTGGACGAATGGGCCCGCGCCGACTTCGCCGAGGACATCGACCAGCCGTTCCGCACGCTGGTGACGCACGGCGCGGTGGACGCCACCGAGCGGCTGCTGAACGCTCACCTCACCCGCGGAGACCTGGTCGCGATCGAGGACCCCTGCTTCCTGGCGAGCATCGGGACGCTACGGCTGAGCGGCTACCGCTCCGCGCCCGTCGCGGTCGACGGCGCCGGCATGCGCCCCGACGCGCTGCGGGCCGCCCTGCAAGCCGGTGCCCGCGCGGTCGTCTGCACGCCCCGCGCCCACAACCCGACCGGCGCGAGCCTCACCGAGGAACGGGCGGCCGATCTGCGGGCGATCCTCGCGGAGCACCCCCAGGTTCTCGTGATCGAGGACGACCACTTCTCGGCCGTCTCCGCGCGGCCATACCACCGGGTCACCCCACCGGGCAGTACCCGTTGGGCGCTGGTGCGGTCCGTGTCCAAGTTCCTCGGACCGGATCTGCGCCTCGCCCTCGTCGCCGCCGACGCCGAGACCACCGCGCGCCTGGAAGCGCGGTTGAGCGCCGGCACCACCTGGGTCAGTCGTCTGCTGCAACACGCCGCCCGTGAGCTCCTGTTGGATCCCCGGGTCCACGAACTCCACGAACGCGCCCGCGAGTTCTACGCCCAGCGCAGCGGCCTGCTCGTCGAGCGGCTGCGCGCCCAGGGCATCGAAGTCCCGTACCGGCCCGACGGGTTGAACGTCTGGATCGAACTCGACGTCGACGGACGGGCCGTGGTCGCGGGCCTGGCGCGGCGGGGCTGGGCGGTGCGGTCGGGTCACCTCTTCGCGCCGGATCCGGCCGCCCACCAGGGCGCGATCCGGGTCACCTCCTCCACCATCACCGAGCCGCAGGCCGAGACCTTCGCCGCCGAACTCGCCGCAGTCGTCGCGGAGTTGCGCTCGACGGCCGACTGACCAAAAACCCGATCACCCACCCACTCGACTCAAGGAGCCACCATGTTCCGCGGCCTGAGCGCCTTCCCCCTCACCCCCACCAACGACCAGGGCATCGACGAACCGGCGTACGCGGCACTCGTCGCCCGACTCGCCGCCGCCGGCGTGGATTCCATCGGCGCGCTCGGCTCCACCGGCAACTACGCCTACCTCACCCGCGAACAGCGCGCCCACGCCGCGAAGATCGCGGTCGAGGCCGCCGCCGGGACTCCCGTGATCGTCGGGATCGGCGCCCTGCGCACCTCGCACGTGCTGGAGCTGGCCGAGGACGCGCAGAAGGCCGGTGCCTCCGGGGTGCTGCTTGCCCCGATGACGTATCAACTGCTCACCGAGGACGAGGTGTTCGGGCTCTACGAGGACGTCACGCGCGAGCTGTCCGTGCCGCTCTGCGTCTACGACAACCCGGGCACCACGCATGTGCACTTCACCGACGAACTGCACGGCCGTATCGCGCAGTTGCCGAACGTCGGCTCGATCAAGATCCCCGGAGTGCCCGACGATCCGCGCGAGGCCGAGCACCGTGTCGCCGCCTTGCGCGCGCTGATTCCCGACTCCGTCACCATCGGGGTGAGCGGTGACTGGACGGCCGCACGCGGCCTCAACTCCGGTTGCGACGCCTGGTATTCGGTGCTCGGCGGCACCTTCCCGGAGACCGCCCTCGCCATCACTCGCGCCGCCCAGGCCGGCCACGCGGACCAGGCGGTCGAACTGTCCGACCGGCTCGAACCACTGTGGGTGCTGTTCCGCCGCCACGGCAGCCTGCGTGTCATCTCCGCCGCCGCCTCCCACCTCGGCCTGACGGGCGAGCCGAACCTGCCGCGCCCCCTGCGAGGGTTGGACGAGACCGCCCGCCAGGAGGTCGCCGCCGCGCTGGACACCCTCGGCCTCACCTCCTGAGCGCGAACCGCCATGCGACAGCAGCACACAGCAAGTACGCCCAGGGCGTGGGGAGTTGCGCCCTCGCCCGGAAGAGAGGGCGGTACGGGTGGCGACGGCCTGGCGCGCTACGTCGTCGCCGCGGCCCTCGCCCGTACCGCCGACGGCGGGGCCGTAGTAGCCGTCGTCCTGCTCGTCACCTCGTCCGGCGGATCCGGGACGCTCGCCGGGGTGCTCGGTGCCTGCATCACCGCCCCGCACCTGCTCGGCCCTTTCGTGGCACGGCCGTTGGACCTCGCCCGCGACGGCCGGAAGGTCATCGCGGCGGCCTGCCTGCTGTACGCGACCGTGTTGACGGCGGGAGTACTGACGTACGGCCACGCGCCTGCCTTACTCACCGGGTTGCTCCTGGCCGGGGCCGGCACCTGCGGGCCGTTGCTGACCGGGGGTATCAGCAGCCGGCTGCCTGCCATCGTCGGACCGCGGCCGCGCCTGCGCGCGCAACGGCGGGCCCAGGGCTGGGACGTGGCCACCTACGGCATCGGCGGCACCGTCGGTCCGTCCCTGGTGGCCGCCCTGTCGGGCTGGGTCTCGCCGACGGCGGCGGCCCTCACCCTCGCGGTGGGCGCGGCCACGGCCGCCGGGGGAGTCCTGCTCCTGCCGTTCGCCGCTCCGTCCCACGGCGGCGACAGGTCGGCGATCCTCAGGCCGGGAGCCACCCTCGCGCTGATGGCCCGCACCGGCCCGCTGCGGCGCACCGTCTACCTGACCATGACCGTCGCCCTGAGCGTCGCCGCGCTGCCGATCACCGCCGTCCACATGACGAAGATCCTCGGCGTCGAACCGGCCACCGCGGCCGTACTGACCGCCGCGTACGGCCTCGGCAATCTCACCGGGTCCATAGCCGTCATGGTCTTCCCGCTCACCGGCGACCCGGACCGGCTGATGCGCCGCCTCGCCCTGGGAGTCGCCGCCGGCCTCCTCACCGTCACCGCGAGCCCCGCCTTCACGGTGACCGTCTCGGCGTACGCCCTCACCGGGATCCTCAACTCCTTCTTCTTCGCCTCCACCCTCGCCGCCCGCACGGAGTACGCGCCGAGCGGAGCGCGCGGACAGGTCTTCATCTGGGTCGCGGCCCTGAAGATCACGTCAGGCTCCGCCGGAACGGCGCTGGCCGGTTCCCTGACGGGCGTGACCGTCCAACTGCCGCTCGTCGTCGGTCTTTTGGCCGTCTCCGCGGCTGTCGTCGCCGCGACCGTCGAGACACGCTTCGGAAGAGCGGGCGAGAAGCAGCCGTGACGGCGACCGCGATGTGCGAATCGAACCGGCACAGCCTGTTTCCGGAACGGCAACTCCGCCATGTCCGTACATGATCTAGCCTGGCGCGATGCGCACCACTACTTCGTTGTTGCCGGCCTTTCGCCCCCAGGTCCAGGAGCGCCTCTACGACTTCTACGAGGAGCTGCGGAACACCGACGAGCTCTTCTGGGACCGTAACCTCGGCGCCTGGATCGCGCTGGGGCACGGAGTGGTCAGCAGCGCGACGGGCAACCCGGCGCTGTCCTCGGTGCGTTATCCCGACATCGAGGCCGTGTCCGAGGAACTGCGGCCGCTGGCCCGGGTGTTGAGCCGCCAGATGCTCTACAACGACGCCCCGGACCACTCCCGGCTGCGGGGCTTGATCAGTAAAGCCTTCTCCCCGCGGGCAGTTGAGACACTCCGCGCCCGGATCTCCGAGGCCGTCGACCGGATCATCGACGAGGCGGCGCCGACCGGGCGGATGGACATCGTCGCGGACCTCGCCCGCCCGCTGCCGCTGACCATCATCTGCGACCTCCTCGACGTACCGCAGCAGGACCGCCCCGCCCTCACGGCCTGGTCCGAGCCGGTCGCCGAGGCCATCGGCAACTCCCGCCTCGACGCCGACCGCAACCGCGAGGCCTCGCAGAGCATGGAGGACATGCTGGCCTACTTCCATGAGCTCCTCACCAGTCCGGAAATGCCGCCGGCCCCGGACAGCCTGCGCGCCCTGGTGACCGCACAGGCCGAGAACACTGGCCAGGACACCGACGAACTGCTCGCCAACTGCGCCCTGTTGCTGATCGCCGGCCACGAGACCACCACCCACTTCATCGGCAACGCCACCCTCGCCCTCCTCCGCAACCCGCACGCGGCCGAGCAACTCCGCAAGCGGCCGGACTTGTTGCCCGCCGCGGTCGAGGAACTCCTGCGCTACGACGCCCCCGTCCAGCTCATGCTGCGCCGGGCCCGGCACGATCTGGACCTCGCGGGCCGCACCATCACCGAAGGGCAGACGGTGCTGTTGGTGTGCGGCGCCGCCAACCGGGATCCGGCCGTGTTCCCCGATCCCCATGTGCTGGACTTCGAACGGCCCGGCGGCGGACGGCACATGGCGTTCGGACACGGCCCGCACTTCTGCCTCGGCGCGGCGCTGGCCCGGCTGGAGGGCGCGATCGTCCTGGAAGCCCTCCTCGCCCGCCTCCCCGACCTGCGCCTCGACGGCACCGAGCCCCCGAAGTGGCAACGCAGCCTCAACTTCCGCGGCCTGACCCGCCTGGACGTCGCCTTCACCCCGCCGTCGGACGAGACCGGCGACACGCGCGCCACGCCGGCCGAGGGTTCCCCGAGGGCCCTTGCCCCCGCGACCCACGTCGGTGAGTGCCCCTTCCGTCCGGAGCCTGGAGACGCCCCGGGCGTGTGACCCGGCCGGACATCGTGCTGCCGTCGACCCGAGGTCGCGCCTTCCCAACGCGGTTTTCCCGTACGCCTGTTGCACCCGTACGGGCGCCGGACGCGCGGCGATGTGTCGGCGTGCTGCCTGGCCGGTTCGGACGGGGGTACGTCGATGGGCATCTCCCCGGTGCGCGAGCAGCCCGACGGGCACATCAAGGTGGACACGCCGGGTTCCCGGGGCAGCGGTGACGAGGAGCTCAACTACGTTGTGGGATGGGCGGGTTCGGCCGTCACGGGCATCACCATCCGGGACCACGGGCACACCACCGAGGCCACGATCCAGGACGGCCGCTTCACCGCCTGGTGGCCCGACGGCGCGATCACCGGCACCGTCACCCTGCACCTGGCCGACGGCTCGACGCGCACGGTGAAGGGCGACACCCTCGACTGACCGGACCGGGCGAGCCGCCTCGCGGCGTACGTGGACCGTCAGACCTGGCCGGGGCTGACGGTCCGTCCCAACCAGGGGCCGACGACCGCCGCCAACTCGTCGCGACCGGTGAAGACGTGGCCGTTCATGCCCATGACCCGCGCGGCGCCGACGTTCTCCTCGCGGTCGTCGACGAAGAGGAAGTCGGCCGGGGCGGCCCGCAGGACGTCGACGCAGTGCCGGAAGGCCGCCGGGTCCGGCTTCGCCGCCTTGATCTTTCCGGAGAAGGCGACGTGGTCCAGGTGGTACAGCCAGGGCTGCGCGGCGAGGAAGGCGTCCGCGTGGTCCGCGGGGATGTTGGACAGCAGGGCGACCTCGGCGACGTCGCGCAGGGACAGGACGTAGGCGACCATCCGGTCGTCGACGCGCGACCAGCTGTCGATGTCGGTGAGGCGCAGCTCCTCGATCGTGTCGGGGTCGGCGGACAGGGTCAGCCGTCGTAGTACGGCGGTCCAGTACTCGGACGCGGACTGGCGACCGGCGTCGTAGGGCGGGCGGCAGTCCCAGTAGGCCATGGTGAAGGTCTCGACCGGGGTGTGGCAGCGGGCGGCCATCTTGCCCAGGGCGCCCGGGAGTTGGTGGCGGGCGATGACCCCGAAGAGGTCGAACAGCACGATGCTGCGGGCGGTCGGCATGGTGGGAGTTCCTCCGGGTTCTGGTGGCCGGGGCGGGCGGCGAAGCCTGTGCGGCACGGAGTGAGCCGTGCCGCACAGGCGGTCAGGGGGTGCCGTGTGCCGGCTCGGGTGTGCGGGCGGAGTCGGTGCGCAGGATCCCGGCGGCCACGGCGGTGGTCGCGCACAGCAGGATCAGCAGGACGAAGGCGTGGTTCAGGGCGACGAGGTGGGTCAGCCAGCCGATGACGGCGGGGCCGGCGAGCATGCCGACGTAGCCGAGCCCGGCGACCCGCGAGACGTTGGCTCCCGCAGCGGAGGGGTCGGCGTGCCCGGCCGCGCTGAACAGTTGCGGGACACAGCCGGACAGCCCCAGACCGAACAGCGCCCACCCCGCGAACGCGGCCCATGTCCAGGGGGAGACCGTCACGATCGTGATGCCGACGCCGGCCGTGGCCGCGCCGTAGCGCAGGATCGCCATCGAGCCGAACCGGGCGACGAAGCGGTCGGCGAGCAGTCGGCCGATCGTCATGGTCGCGGCGAAGGTGCCGTAGGCGAAGGCGGCGGTGCTCGCGGGGGCGCCGAGGACGTCCTTGAGGTGCAGGGCGCTCCAGTCGTTGGCGGCTCCCTCGCACAGCATGACCATCAGGGCCAGGCCTGCGAGGATCCAGATGCGCCCGCCGGTGCTACGGCGCCCGGGGCCCGGCGTCTGTCCGGTATCCCGCGTGGACGCGGCCTCGGCAGGGGTGGGTGTGGCCGGCAGCAGGGCGCGTGCCGTGACCAGGGCGATGACGATGCCCAGGGTTCCCATGGCGCCCATGCCCGCGGCCGGGCTCAGGCCGGCGCTCGCCGTAGCCGCTCCGACCAGCGCGGCGAGGACGCCGCCGACCGAGAACGTGGCGTGGAAGGCCGACATGACGGGGCGGCCGTAGGCCTTCTCCACGTGTACGGCGTGGGCGTTCATGCTCACGTCCAGGCAGCCGTTGCAGAACCCGAAGAGCAGCAGGGCGCCGGCCAGTGTCCACGGGTCCCGGGGGAGACCGGGGAGCACCAGGGCCGCGCTGCACAGCACGGCGGTGGCGGGGACGACGACGCGCGCGCCGAGACGGTCGGTCAGACTCCCGGCCACCTGCATGCCGATGAAGGCGCCGAGGCCCAGCAGTACGAGCAGCCCCCCGAGCGTCGCGTGGGTGATGCCCACGCGCTCCTCGATGGCCGGGATGTTCACCACCCAGGTGCCCATCAGGGTGCCGCACAGGCTGAAGTAGACAAAGGTCGCTATGCGGGCGCCTCGCAGCGAATCATTCATGCCGACCACGGTAACGAACATATATAGCGATTGAATACTGTCGTTTCGCACACATTGCATGTTCGTTTTGGGTGGTGTTCAATCGCGGCATGAGCAGCAGCGCAGACCGGCACGGGGCGATCGCGCAGACCGTCCGGGAGTCGGGACGGGCCTCGGTCCAGGAACTCGTGGAACTGACCGGCGCCTCCGAGATGACCATCCGGCGCGACCTCGACGCGCTGGCCGCGCAAGGTGTCCTGGAGCGCGTCCGCGGCGGCGCGCGCACCCTGCTGCTCAGGGGCGAGGAGCCGCCCTTCGCGCTGCGCGCCCACGAGTCCCTCGACGCCAAACGCCGTATCGCCGCCGAGGTGTCCTCGCTCATCGCCGACGGCGAGACCGTCCTCCTCGACAGCGGCACCACCTGCCTGGAGGTCGCCCACCTGCTGCGCCGACGGCCGGTCACGGTGATGCCCCTGTCGCTGCAGGCCATCCACGTACTCGGCGAGAACCCGGGCCCGGCCAAGCTCATGGTGCCCGGCGGCCGGCCCCGGGCCGCCGAGGGCGCCCTCACCGGCCCCCTCGCCCTCGCGTCCCTCGCGGCACTGCGCTTCGACACCGCCGTCATGGGCTGCTGCGGTCTCAGCGCGGCTCAGGGCCTGACCGCCTACGACCTCGACGACGCGGCCGTGAAGAAGGCGGGCATCGCCGCCACGCGCCGCATCGTCGTCGCCGCGGACGGCAGCAAACTCGGCCACACCGCCTACGCCTACGTCGGCCCCTCCACCCTCCTGCACACCCTCGTCACCGACACCGCGGCACCCGCCGACGAGGTCACCGCGCTCGAAGACACCGGCACCGTCGTCAAGACCGTCTGACGGACGAGGTCCGCCCGGTCCTCCTCATCCGGCACCGCCGCAGCCGAGTTGGGCGTCGATCTCCGCGGCGGTCCTGGGCCCGTCGGCGGTCCAGTACTGTCCGGCCGTCAGCTTCGCCGCCGATATCGTGCGCGGCGCGAAGACGCCGTCCCGGCCGTCACCGGACGGATCCGAGTACCCGATGTCGAGGGTGCGGGGGATGGCGGACCGGGCCGGCTCCGGCGCGTGGCGCGCGAATCCCTCGCCGGACCAGAGCCTGGCGATCCCCTCCTTGGCCGATGGTGTCGTGGGGTCCGACACGCTGTAGGCGCCGTACACCCAGGTACCGACTGGCCGTGAGGACGGCCAGGGCGACTACCGAGCCCCCACCGCGAAGGGCCACACACCTCGTTTCCGGGGTGGGCTCAACGGTCAGCGCAGTCCGGCGAAGAGGTCGGTCTCGGGTACGTCCGCGCCGGTGGTGTCCTGTACGCGTACGAAGGTCTCCACGCCCATCAACTCGCCGAACCTCTCCTTGCCCATCTTGAGGAAGAAGATGTTGTCGCCCTGACTGGCGTGCGCCGCCAGCGAGTCGAACTTCTGGCCGCTGAACGCGGTGGCGTCCACCCAGGTGGTGATCTCGTCGTCGGGAAGGCCGATCTTGGCCAACTCCGCGAGCTCGGCGGGGTCCGGCTCCGGCATGTCCGGGTTGAACTCCCGCATGAGCTCGCCGAACCGCCGCATCGTCGAGCGGGGCATCGTCGTCCAGTACACCTTCGGCGTCAGCTCGGTCAGCTCCAGCGCCGCCATCGTGATGCGGTGGGCCTGGATGTGGTCGGGGTGGCCGTAGAAACCGTTCTCGTCGTACGTGACGACGACGTCGGGGCGGTAGTGCCGCATGAGTTCGGCGAGCCGGGCCGCGCCCTCCTCCACCGGGGTCTGCCAGAAGGATCCGGGGGCGTCGTTGCTCGGCCAGCCCATCATTCCGGAGTCGGCGTAGTCCAGCATCTCCAGATCGCTGATCTTCAGAACGTCACAGCTCGCTTCGAGTTCCTGACGACGCATCGCGGCGACGGCTGCCGGATCGTGCCCGGGATCACCCGGCTTGACACCCCCCGGTCCGTCACCGCAAGCGCCGTCGGTACAGGTCACGAGCACCGTGCGGATGCCTTCCGCCGCATACTGCGCCAGGACCCCTCCGGTGCTGGTGGCCTCGTCGTCGGGGTGGGCGTGCACTGCCATCAGCGTCAACGGCCGGTCAGTCATGAAGCGGTCCTCCTGTAGAAATACGTCTTCCCTCAGCCGGTGCAACCGCGCCGGCTGCACCGGCTGTTCCCGTCACGGAGGCCCAGCTTTCCAGGTGGCGGCGATTCGACGCGAACGTCGTGATACCCCGGCCACGTTCTACGGAGGAGGCGAACGATCACGAGTCGTACGGCGCCGCTGTGCCCGCCGTCAGCCGCCCTGGTTCCGGGCAAGAGCCGGGTGGTCGGTGTATCCGCGCTCGTCTTCGCCGTGGAACGTGGTCGGGGCGGGTTCGTTCAGGGGCCAGTCGTCGCGGATGCGCTTGAGCAGTGCCTCGCTGCCGCGGTGGGCCACGTGCAGGTAGGCCAGACCCAGTGGCGCCAGAGCCGGGACGAGATGGCCGTACAGGTCGTCTACGTCGTGCTCGACGACGTAGTTGAAGGGGTTTCCGGCTGAGATACGGAAGCCGGTCCTCCCGCCCCCGATCTCCTCGGCGACCGCGGTCGCCACTTCCAGCGGGAAGCGGACACGGTTGCTTATGGAGCCGCCGTACTGGTCCGTGCGCCGGTTGGCGTTGCTGGACAAGAACTGGTGTGGAAGGTAGCCGTTGGCGCTGTGGATCTCCACACCATCGGCACAGCGTGCGCCAGCGTTTGGCGCACATCACTGAACCCACCATTGGTGATCAGAAGATCCGTGTGCGGCAGCAGAAGTTCGAAGGGGATGAACGCGGTGACGCGTGCGTTGGCGCGCCGACTCCCCATCGCCGGTACGGAGGTGGCGGCCGGTTCGAGGGTCATGTTGTGCCTCGGCGCGGCCAATCGCGACACCGTCCGCTACCTGGGCGCGGGCCGCCTGTTGCTCGACCGCACCGACATCGCCACGCTGCCGTTCGACTGGGCGAGAGGTATGAGGCAGCCGTATCGGTAAATTCTTCCCTGATGTCGATTCCGGTGTCGATTCCGATGAGGCGTCTTAACTCACGTTAGGCAAAAGGAGAGTTGGCGCAAGCAGGATTCAACACGCTCAACATGTAAGGGACTTGGTCGGTATCCCGTGGTGAATCGGCGTGGATCAGCGTGAATTGGAGTGTTCGGAATCGCGGGGGGTGTAAACCGAATTCGGCGAGTGCTTCGACGCCTTCCTTCGCGCCCTGATGGACATCGGGCCCGGCGGGCAATCTGGCGGAAGCCGGCCGTTCGTACGGAAACCGGCGAACTCGCGATCCCTGCCTGCCATTTGGAGGTACACGGTGTCCCCAGCGCCGAGCATCGGCGTCCTCGCCACCGGCACGTGCTTACCCGAGCGCATCCTGACCAACGACGAGGTCGCCGAGGCGGCCGGCGTGGACCCCGAATGGATCGTCCAGCGCACCGGCGTACTGCGCCGACACATCGCGGAACCCGCTCAGGCCGCTTCCGATCTCGCCGCCGAGGCCGTGCGGAAGGCGCTCACCGCGGCGGGTCTGCCGGCATCCGCGCTCGGACTGCTCATCCTCGCCACCTCCACCCCCGACGAGTTGGGGCCATCGACCGCATGCCGGGTCCAGGCGCTGGTGGGCGCGGACCAGGCGGTCGCCTTCGATGTGGCGGCGGCCTGTTCCGGCTGGCTGTTCGCCGCCCGGGTCGCCCACGACTGGCTCCGTTCCGGCACCGGCGAACGGTATGCCGTCGTGGTCGGCGTCGAGGTCTACTCCCGGTTCGTCGACCCGGCAGACCGGGCCACGGCGGTGCTGTTCGCCGACGGTGCGGCGGCGACGATCCTCGGGTCCGTTCAGGGAGGGAAAGGGTTCGCCTCGATCCGGCTCGGGTCGGACGGTACAGCGGCGGGCGATGTCCTCATCCCGGCCGGCGGCAGCCGACTGCCCGCCTCCCCGCAGACCCTCGCCGACCGGCGCCACAAGGTTCACATGGACGGGAAGGCCGTACGGGACTTCATCCTGCGGATCTTCCCGAAGGTCCTCGGCGACGCCCTGACCCGCAACGGCCTCCGCCTGACGGACATCGACCTGCTGATCTCCCACCAGCCCAATCCCCTCCTCCTACGGCGTGCCGCGCTCGACGCCGGAGTGCCCGAGGACCGCGTGGTCATCGTCGGCCACGAGATCGGCAACATCGGCGCGGCCTCCATCCCGTACGCCCTGGCCACCGCGGACCACGACGGCCGGCTACGACCCGGCAGCCGGGTGCTCGTCACCGCGTTCGGCGCGGGTCTGACTTGGGGGAGCACGGTCCTTACTTGGACCAGGGCCCAGCGACGCGGGGTCGTCCCCGCACCCCGAACCGAGGCGCCTCGCAGGCAAGCGCCGGGCGTCGAAGTGCCCCGTACGGAAGTGCCGCGCGAGGAAGTGCCGAGCGCGGAGGTGCCCGGCGCCGAAGTGCCCCGGATCGAGGCGTCTCGCTGGGAGGCGCTGGGCGTCGAAGTGCCTCCTGCGGAAGTGCCACGGGCAGAAGTGCCGAGCGCGGGGGTGCCGAGCGTCGAAGTGCCCCGGACCGAGGCGTCTCGCAGGGAAGTGCCGAGCGTCGAAGTGCCTCGCGCCGAAGCGCCCCGTAGAGAAGCGTCGGGCGTCGAAGTGCCCTGCACGGAAGTGCCTCGCACGGATGCGCCCCGCGTCGAAGTGCCCTGCACGGAAGTGCCTCGCACGGATGCGCCCCGCGCCGAAGTGCCCGGCGCCGAAGCGCCTCGCACGCAAGCGCCCAGGGCCGGAGCATCCGGCACCGAAGCGCCTCGCACCGAAATCCCGCGCCCCGACGTCCGCCGCTGGGAAGCGCCACGCAGGGAAGCGTCGGGCGCCGGAGTGCCTGATACGGACGTGCCACGCGCGGAAGTATCGGGCACGGAATTGTCTCCCGCCGAAGCGCCACGCAGGCAAGCGCCGAGCGTCGAAGTACCCCGCACGGAAGCGCCCCACGCCGAAGTGCCCGGCGCCGAAGCGCCTCGCAGCCAAGCGCCCAGGGCCGGAGCATCCCGCGCCGAAGCTTCTCGCGCCGAAATCCCGCGCCCCGACGCCCCCAGCCCCGACGCCTCCAGCACCGAAACCCCTCGCACCGACGCCCCCGGCACCAAAGCCCCTCGCACCAAAGCCCCCCACACCGAAGGAGCCCAGCTGTGACCGAGCCCCTCACGCCCGCCGACTCCAACTCCACCGACACCGAGTCCGCCACCCCCACCAACCCAACCACCCCCACCAACGTCAACTCCATCGACCCCGCCCCCCTCGCCTCCCTCTTCCGACTCGACGGTGCCCGCGTCCTGGTGACCGGCGCCTCCCGTGGCATCGGCCGCGCCATCGCCGTCGCCTGCGCGGAGGCCGGAGCAGACGTCGCGCTGGCCGCGCGGAGCGACGACGCGTTGCACGACGTGGAGCAGGAGGTGCGCAAGCTCGGGCGGCAGGCCGTGCTCACGTGCGGTGATCTCGGCGAGCCCGGGACGGCCGCGCGCCTCGTCGACGAGGCGGCCGCGGGGCTGGGCGGAATCGACATCCTCATCCACAACGCCAGCGTGTTCCCGGCCGACGACACCGGCACCTCGTACCTGGTGCCCTTCGCCGAGAGCAGTTCCGCCGAGTGGGATCCCCTGCTCGCCGTCAACATCGGCGCCACCGTCGACCTGTGTCGCGCCGCGCACCCCCACCTGGCCGCCTCCCGGAAGGCGGCCGTCGTCCTGGTGTCGTCCGTGGCCGGGCTCATCGCCACGCCGGCAATGGAGGCGTACGCCGTCACCAAGGCCGCCCAACTCTCCCTGATGCGCTCGCTGTCCGTCGGCTGGGCCCGGCAGGGCATCCGCGTCAACGCCCTGTGCCCCGGCTGGGTGCGCACCGACATGACGGGGCCGATGCAACAGCACGCACCGCTGTCGGACTGGCTCATGAGCCATGTACCGCAAGGCCGTTGGCTGACGCCCACCGAGGTCGCCGCCGCCGCGCTCTTCCTGGCCGCACCGGCCGCCTCGTCCGTCACCGGACACGCCCTCGTCTGCGACGGCGGGGTGTCCGTCCCGGACGGCGGCCTCGCCGGCATCCCCAAGCCCGCCTCGCCCTTCGCCGCCTGACCCCGCACGCACCCCGTCCCGAGACCCCCAACTGTGCCAGCAGGAGCGATAGATGACGGCCAATCAGATGCCCTCGTCGGAGACGAACGACGACGATTCCCTCCACCAGTGGGTGGTGGGCGAGTCCTTCCAACACGCCAGCGTCCAGCCGGACTTCACCACCGCGGCCCAACTCCGCGACCGCCTGCGCCGCCAACCACCCGACCAGGACAGTCCGTTACGCATCCGCCCCGGACTCGGGGTCGACGACACCGAGTGGAGCGACCTCACCTCCGAACTCCTCAAGGCCTATGGCGCGGCCGTGCTCCCCGAGGGCCGCCCGCCGACCGCCGTGCCCCGGCACAGCGTCCTCAAGCACAGCCGCGACAACGTCCTCATCGGCGACGCACACGTCGAAGGTGACGCGTTCCAGGCGCAGTTGGCGGTCGTCAACGACACCGAGATGCTCCGGGACCACACCGCCGACCAGCAACACGTACCCGGCATGCTCCTCATCGAGGCGTCGATCCAACTCGTCACCTGGGCCGTGTCGGAGATCTGGCTCCCACCGGCCGGCCATCCCCCCTACTACGCCGTGATGCACGCCAGCGCCTTCGAGTTCAGCCGGTTCGTGTTCCCGCTGCCCACCCTCCTCACCGGCACATTCACCCGCACCGGCCCGGCCGAGGACGACAAGATCCCCCTCAGCGCCGAGGTACGGGTCAAGCAAGCAGGCCAGGACTGCAGCCGGGTCCGCATCGACCTGCACGCCTTCCGCCCCGCCCTCGTCTTCGCCATCGAGGACGGCCAGGCCCGACGCACCCTGCTCCGCGCCACCCCCGCCGCATGACCCCCGACCAGGCGGACACCGACACCGCCCGACTGTTACGGCAACTCGTCCACGGCGACACCCGGTTCGACGTCGACGCCCTGGACGGCCTGCTCGACACCCCGCCGTTCAAACGGTCCGCCCCGCCCTGCGGCCCCGAACGCCACACCCGGACCTACGACCGGCTGCGTGCCCTGGGGGAGTGGGTGGGCGGCGCCAACGCGCTGCAGCACGACCCGGCCCGACTCCTCGCCGTACTGGAATGGTCCGCCACCGTCGACCCACCCCTCTTCCTCGCCGGCACCGTGCAGTACGCGGTGTGCGTCGCCGCCATGACCCAACTCGGCAGGCCCGGCGCCTACTTGGACCCCCTGATCGACGAGGTCGACCGGCACGAGACCTTCGGTTCCATCATGATCACCGAAGTCGGCCGCGGCAACAGCCACCTCGCGACCCGCACCGAGGCCCGATTCGACCCCGCCACAAGGGAGTTCACCCTACGGACCCCCGACCCCACCGCGGCCAAGTTCATGTCCCACGTCGCCGGCACGGGCCGCGCCCACATGGCCATCGTCTACGCCCGCCTCCTCCTCGCCGGCCAGGACTGCGGGGTGTTCCCCTTCGCGGTCCGCGTCCGTGACCCCGACCGGATCACGGACGGCATCCACATCACCGAACTCCCCGAGACCACCTCGGTCCCGCTGAACTACGCCCTCGTCACCTTCGACAACACCCGTGTCCCCTACGACGGTTGGCTCCGCGACGACGCCTCCATCGCACCCGACGGAGAGTTCTCCGATCCCCTCGGCGACCCGGACCGACGCCTGATGCGCTCCCTCTCGGTCTCCTCCAACGCCTCCACCGGCGCGGCGGCCGCCCTCACCGCCGCCGCCCGCGCCGCCGTCACCATCGGCATCCGCCACAGCCAACACCGCCCGACCATGGGCCGGTTGCGCACCGACCTCCCCGTCCTGGACTACCGCACCCAGCAAGACGCCCTGTACGGCGTCCTCGCCGAGGTGTACGCGTGCAGCTTCCTCGCCACACGGATCAAGGCGCAGTACGTACGACAGTGCAGCGCCCCCACGGACCTCTCCGCCGCGCATCGCCCGGTGTGGGCGCCCTGGGCCTCGGTCAGCCGCGAACAGGCCCTGACCAAGGTGGCCGCGACCCGCATCCTGCAGAACGCGGCCGGAGTCTGCCGCGAACGCGCGGGTGCCCAGGGCCTGTTGACCGTCAACCGGCTCCTTGAGTACGAGGGCATGGCGCAGGTCTACCAGGCCGCCGCGGGCGACAACCTCCTCATCCGGCTGGACGCGGGAAAGCAACTCGTCGAGGACCTCACGCACACCGTCCCGGCTCCGGCAGAGATGGGCGAACTGATCTCCCCTGGTGGGGTGTTGGCGCTGACGCTCCTCCGCGAACGCGGCCTCCTCGCCGAACTGCGCGGTCGTATCGAAGGCGTCCCGGTGGACGAGAAGACCGCCTTCGAGACCTGGAACCCCCTGCTCCCCGACATCGTCGTACTCGCCGACGCCCACCAACAGCGGCTGTTGCTCCAGGCGTTCACGGAGGCGGTCGCCGAGGTCGAGTCGACCGCCACCGACCAGGCACCCCACCTCCCGGCGTTGCACGCTCTCCACACCCTCTATGCCATGAAGTCACTGGAACAGACGCTGAGTTGGCACCTGGAGAGCGGGTCGCTCACGTCCTCGGACGCCCTCCGCGTGCACCGGGAACGCGACCGTGCCCTGGACGACGTACACCTTCATCTCGCCGTTCTCCTGGACGGATGCGCGCCGCCGGACGTGCGGCTGAGGGCTCCGATGGCCGAACAGGACGTCGTGGCGGCCCTGTTCGCGAGCGGCGGGCCGACGACGTGAGCGCCATGGCCGCGGTGATCACCGGGCTGGGGGCGGCCCTGCCGCCCGACCGGATCACCAATGAACAACTCGTGCGCGAAGGCCTGGACACCTCGGACGCCTGGATCCGCAGCCGCACCGGAATCCACAGCCGCCATCGCGTCCGCCCAGGCACCTCGACCGGCGATCTGGCCGTGGCCGCCGCACGTGGCGCACTGGAGTCGGCCGGCGCGCACGACGCCGGTCTGCTGATCCTGGCGACCACCACACCCGACCGCCGATGCCCGGCCACAGCACCGGAGTTGGCCGCCAGGCTCGGCCTGGCCGGCACTCCGGCGTTCGACCTCGCGGCCGTCTGCTCGGGCTTCGTCTACGCGGCCGCCGTCGCCTCGGCGGTGCTCATGGCGGGCACGTACGACAGCGTGCTGCTCGTCGCGGCCGAGACGTACTCGACGATCGTCGATCCGCGCGACCGGGAGACCGCCGTCATCTTCGGCGACGGCTCGGGCGCCGCGTACCTGACGCGAGGAGACCGACGGGATCCCGGAGCCCTGGTCCACTTCGACCTCGGCAGCGACGGCACGGGCAGCGACCTCATCACGATCCCGGCGGGCGGCTCCCGTTCGCCGTGCTCCGACGAACTGCCGCGCCAGGAACGGTACTTCCGTATGCGCGGCCGGGAGGTGTACGCCCGGGCCGTACGGCAGATGGCCGCCTCCTCGCGCGCGGTGCTCGACCGGGCGGGGTGGTCCACCGACTCCGTCGCCGCCTTCGTCGCGCACCAGGCCAACCAGCGCATCCTCGACTCCGTGGCCGACCGGCTGGGCATCCCGCCGGACCGCTGCCACGGAAATCTGCGCGAGGTCGGCAACACCGCGGCGGCCTCGCTTCCCCTCGCCCTCGCCGACACCGCCGCCCGCGGGGTCGTACGCCCGGGCGCCCGCACCCTCCTCACCGCCTTCGGCGGCGGCCTGACCTGGGGCTCCATCGCCATGACGTGGCCCGAGGCGAAACCCGTACGGCACACACCCCAACCCCGCGCCACACAAAAGGAGTTCGACTCATGTCTGCCGTCTACGACCACCTCGTGACCACCCTGAGCGGCAAGTTCCAGGTGCCCGCCGATGCCATCCGGCCGGACACCTCCTACGACGAACTCGGCCTCGACTCCCTCGCGGTGATGGAGCTGTTCCTGACCCTCCAGGAGGAGTGGGCGGTACCGCTGGAGGACTCCGAGGCCGTGGGTACCCTCACCGTGCGGGAGACCGCCGACCTGATCGACAAGCTGAAGGCGGAGTCGTGACAGCCGTCGGCGGCAGGCCGGAAGTGGTGGTGACCGGGATCGGCCTGGTCACTCCGGCGGGCATCGGGCGCGAACGGACCTGGGAACGCGTCCGCTCGGGCCGCCCCACGGCCACGGACGATCCCCGACTCGAAGGCCTGCCAACGGGTTTCTCCTGCCGCGTCCCCGGCTTCGACCCGGCGACCCTGGTGCCGGGAGTGCAGCACTGGCGCGTCGACCGCTACACGCTCCTCGCCCTCGCGGCGGCGCGGGAGGCGGTCGCCGACGCCGGGCTGGCGCCGGGCGGTTGGGACGGCGACCGGGTCGCCGTGGTCATGGGCTCGGCCGCCGGCGGTGTCGCCACGCTCGAAGAGCAGCAGGACCGGTTACGGGAGCGGGGGCCGGGCCTGGTCTCCCCGCTCACGCTGCCGATGTTCCTGCCCAACATGGCGGCCGGTCACATGGCCGTCGACCTGCGCACCCGCGGGCCGAACCTGCACACGGGCACGGCCTGCGCCTCGGGCGCCACGGCGATCGGCATCGCCCTGGACCTGCTCCGCTCGGACGCCTGCGACATCGCGCTGGCCGGCGGCGCCGACGCCATGGTGACCCGGCTCTGCGCCGCCGCCTTCGCCCGCATGGGAGCCCTCTCCCGACGCGCCGAGGACCCGGCAACGGCCTCCCGCCCCTTCGACGCGGACCGCGACGGATTCGTCCTGGCCGAGGGCGCGGCCGTCCTCGTCCTCGAACGCGCGCCCGACGCCGCCGCCCGCCGCGTCCGCCGCTACGCCACACTCGCGGGCCACGGCGCGTCCGCCGACGCCCACCACCAGACGGCACCCCACCCGCAGGGAGCCGGTGCTCAACTCGCTTTGCGCCGCGCCCTGTTGGACGCCGACGCCTCACCCGCAGACGTCGACCATGTCAACGCCCATGGGACCAGCACCCAGTTGAACGACCGGGTGGAAGGAGCGGTGATCGAACGGCTGCTGACCGGCCACCCCTCCGTCACCGCGACGAAGGGCGTCACCGGGCACACGATGGGCGCCGCCGGAGCGATCGAGGCCGCGCTCACCGCCCTGACGGTTTTCCATGAGATCACGCCGCCCGTCGCCAACCTCCAACACCCGCTCGACGAGGCCGAGTTGGACTTGGTGAGCGGAACGCCCAGAATCGGCAAGGTCTCCCTGGCCGTCAGCAACTCGTTCGGCTTCGGCGGCCAGAACGCGGTGCTGGCCTTCCGGCCGGCCTGAGCTGGCGGGGTCGGCGTAGTAGCGCATGTCGAACGGATCAATCACCGTGATCGTGCCCCTCAATGCTGGAAACGGTGGGTGGGGGAGTCGAGAAAAGGATAATGATCACTATCTTTTTGATGGATCGAGGCGCGGCGCGTTACCGCTGAACGGACGACCCGGCTCGCCCGACAGGAGACGTGGATGGCGCGAACGCGCATTCCCAATACCCGGCTGCGCGCACTGATCGAGGAGACGGACTGGACCCAGGGCGGCCTCGCCCGGGCGGTGAACGCGGTGGCGGCCGAATCGGGGCTGGTCCTGCGGTACGACCGCACCACGGTGGCCCACTGGCTGACGGGCAGCCACCCCATGCCACGCGTCCAGCCACTGGCCTGCGAGGCACTCAGCCGGCGCTGCGGCCGTGTCATCACGACCGAGGAGGCGGGCTTCGCGGGCCAAGACCCGGTTGTCCCGGCGCAGTTGGCACCTCCGGACGCCAATGACCTCGTCAGTCTCCTGCACGAGCTGTCGGGCCCGGTTGCCTACCGGCCCGCGCGGATCCGGTCGGCGAGCAGGGCCACGGGAACGGCGACCGGTGCGGTGCGGGCGTCGGGCACGAGGAACTTGGCGTCGCTGTTCTTCACCCGGACCCTTCAGGCACAGGGCGGCGGCTTCGCCCGCGGCACCCTGCGCACCTATCTGGCGGAGGCGGTCGCCGGTCAACTGCGGGGCGTACGAGGCGAGTTACGGCGGGAGCGGTACGCCGAGGCCTCCCAACTCGCCCTCGTCCTGGGCCGTATGTACGCGGACGACCTGCGCAACGGCGAGGCCCAACGCTGCTACCTCGCGGCACGGGAGTTGGCGATCACCGCAGGGAACCGGGAGTTGACCGTGATCGCCCTGCGCACCCTGAGCGTGCAGGCGTACGGCCTGGGGCACCTGCGCATCGCCGACGAGACGGCCCGCGCCGCCGTCCGAATCGCACAGGCCACCCCACGCGCCGTACGGGCCTTCGCCCAGGCCCAGTTGGCGGTGACCGCCGCGAGCCGTGGCGAACGCGCGGACGCGTTGCGGGCGCTCTCCGAGGCTGAGAGCGGCGTAGGTCCGGAGGAGGCCGGGCGGCACCCGTTCGAGTCCTACGCGCGCGCCGACTTCGAGTTCCAGCGGGGTGAGGCGCTGATGGCATTGCGCGAGCCCGGGGAGGCGGTGCCCGCCTTCGAATACGCGCTGGCGGCCCGTGCTTCGGACGATCGCCGGGGTGCCGCACTGACGCGGCTGCGCCTGGCGGACGTACTCCTGCCGCTGGGGCGTGTGGATGAAACGCGCGCTCTGGACCGGGAGTTGAGTGAGGACGGGGACGGTCTGCGGTCGGTGGCGGTCACGCGCCGGAGGCAGGAACTGCGACGGTCGCTGTTGCGGTTCGGCGGGGGCGGCGCGCGGTGTAGTGGCAGCCGGGTCAGGTGGTGATGGGCTGGAGCCGTGCGTTGCGGGCGTCGATCGCTTCCTGTGTGGACGGCACGATGAGTTCGCCGCCGTCCGTCACGGTGTTCTGGGCGAACTCGACGTAGGGGCGCTGGCGTTGCTCGTAGCGCTCGAACGCCACCGTGTGATCGCCGCCCGCGTCGTCGAGTTCCGCGGCCAGGATGTGCGCGCCGCTGAGGGCGAGTGAGGTGCCGCGGCCGGAGAGCAGCGCCGCGCAGTACCCGGCGTCGCCGACCAGGGCGATCCTGCCCCGGTGCCAGGTGGGCATATGGATCTGGCTGACCGAGTCGAAGTAGAACTCGGGGTCGGCGCGGACCGCGTCGAGCAGCTGCGGGATCCTCCACTCGGTGTGTCCCGCGAAGGCGTCCACGAGGATCTGCTTCTGGGCGTCGAGGTCGCGGTGGTCGTAGTCGAGGAGTTCGGAGCGGAAGAGGAACACTCCGAAGGCCTTGTTCCTGTAGCGGGCGATGCTCGCAAGGTGGCCGGGGTAGTTGTACAGCGGGTTGGTCCGGTCGGCCCGGGCTTCGCCGGGCAGGTCGGTGAGCGCGACGTAGAGGCCCAAGTGGTGCAGGTAGTCCCGCTCGGGTCCGAAGGCCAGCCTGCGGGTGACCGAGTGCAGGCCGTCGGCACCCACGACGAGATCGAAGCGGTCGGCGCGGCCGGAGACGAAGTGGACGTCGACGCCCTTGCCGTCGTCGGCGAGCGCATCGATTGAATCGCCGAAAACCATGTCGGTCGACGCCGGCAGTGCGGCGGCGAGAATGTGTGTGAGGTCCTCGCGCGCGATCTCGATGTCGTCCCCGGAATCGCTCATCTCCGCGACCGGCAGACGGGCGGCCACGGAACCGTCGGCCTGCACGAACACGCCGTGCTCCGACATTCGGATGCGCTGCTCACGGATCCTGGGCAGCACCCCCATCCTGTCGGCGAACGCGACGGCGTCGCCGCGGACGTCGATCGGAGCGCCGTTGACACGCAGGTGCGCGGCGCGTTCGACGAGCGTCACCTGGTGGCCACGGGTGCCGAGTTCCAGTGCCGTGGCCAGGCCGGCGATGCCGCCGCCGGAGACAAGGATGTTCATGGGAGTCCTGTTCGGGCGATTGCGGGGGACAGCGGACCGCGCATCCAAAAGCGTCAATCTGTTGCGTTAACGCTAACACGTCAATCTGTTGCATTAAGGTGAGCGTGTGACGGCGACCCGAAAGCAGGAGACAGACGGCGCACCTCAACCGGTGACCGCGCGGCGGCCAGGGGGGCGCACGGCCCGCACCCGTGACCGGATCCTGGAGGCCACGTTGCACCTCGTCGCACGGGACGGCATCGCCGGCCTGCGCTACGAGGAAGTCGCCGAGCTGGCCGGAGTGCACAGGACGAGCGTCTACCGCAACTGGCCCGACCGCGAGGAGCTCGTCAACGCGGCACTGCTCCGGTACGCGGGCTCGGTGGAGCTGGAAGACACCGGAGATCTACGCCACGATCTGGTCAACTATCTCGTGGCGCTGGCCGACTTGTTGTCCACCACGACCGGCCGTGCCATGCGGCGCGCCATCGAGTCCGCACGGGAGAACCCCGAGGCCGCCCGGCCCGTCAACCGGATCTTCGAACTGCGTCTGGCCGACCTCCAGCAGGTCGTCGACCATGCCGTGGCACGCGGTGAACTGCCCCCGGTCGACGCCTACTTCCTCGCCGAGCTGCTGACCGGCCCGGTCCACCTGTACGTCAGCCGCGGCCTGCGCCCCTTCACCCGCGCCGAGGCGGAAAGAATCACGGACGTGGTCCTGGCCGGACTGCGACACACGGCCGGGTAGCGTCCGCAGCCAACAGCGGGGCGGTGGACGGGAGTTCACTACCTCGCCATGGTCAACGGGCCGGGGTGCGCCGTACGACCTCGCCCTTGCCGTTCGCCTCCGGCGAGACCGCACCGTCGGATCCGGTCACGCCGACGCGGATCGTGAGGAAACCGGTGAGGCGGTCGGTGGTGATCTGCCAGGTCTGCGGAGAGCGGATGCCCAGGGTGGACCTGGCCTCCTCGACCAGGGCGGGAAAACGCCCGTAGGGCACGGCAGTTGGGTCGAACCGTGGCGCCTGTGAGCCGGTGGGGGCGAACACGACCGACAGCAGGCGTTCTTGTACGACGACGGTGAGTGCCTTGCCGGTGTCCTTGCCCTTGCCCTTGGTCAACGAGTCGACGGCACGGCGCAGTTCACCCTTGTCGAGGAGCGACTGGCCGGCGCCGAGGGCGACCGTGCCGGACGCCGACGACACGACCGTGGCCGACGAGGTGGAGGAGACGGAGGGCTCGGCGGAGGACGGCGGCTGCACGGAGGTTTCCTTGTCGAAGAGGTCGGCGCGGAACACGAGGACGACAGCGGCTGCGGCGAGCAGGAGCGCGAGTAGCGTGACGAATCCGACGGCACAGCCTTCCGAGGGCTCTTTCACCACGGCCGGGCCGGGTGCCGAGTCGAGGCGGGCGTCTGCCGCGCGGTCCTTCCACTCCGGTGTCGGCGGCTTCACGATCCGGACCTTCCACAGCCGGTCCGGTGGGTACTGGACGACCACGACGACGCCGGGGCGGTAGGCGGGCAGGTCCGCGAGGTTGATGTGCTGCGTGAACTCGACGCGGTACGCCGGTATGTCGTCGTCCGGGGCGACCGTCACGTCGAAGCGGACCGCCACGTCACTCGTCGCCTCGCCCCCGACCGCCGTCAGGCTCTCGATCCGCGCGAGAGCCGTGCGCGGCGGGATCGCCGCCTCCCGGACACGCCTCGGCACACCGGCGAGGAAGAAGAGCAGACCGTAGACCGCGGGCAGTCCCACACCCGTGACGCACAACGGCACGCTCTCGATGACGCAGCCGACGACGAAAGCGGCCAACGACGCCCCGATCACACCGCCCGTGAGAATCCCTCGGGCAAGGGCGAGAGAGAGGGGGGTGTTGCGCGTGGGTTGCGGCGCGCCCTTGGTGATCGTCACACGGGGGATTGTGCCGGGCGCGGGTGATCGCCAGTAGGCGTGGAGGTGTCGATACCGGCACGTATGCGGCACCACACCGGCATGTACGTGGTGCCGTTTCAGCCGTCGATCGCGGTGCTTTCTTCGGCCCGCGCATAGTGCTTGCCGTTCCCCATCTTGCATGCTGGGAACGGGAGTTGAGTTCGCCCGAGCCCCGGGAAGGGGGCGTACGTGAGGAGCGAGTCCGGGAAGTCGCCTGTACGTGTCGCTGTCATCGGCGTGGGCGTCCTGGGCGCCTGTGTGGGCTGGAACCTGTCCCGGCGGGGTGCCGAGGTGATCCTCATCGACGCGGGCCGGCCGGGTGAGGGCGTCACCAACTGGTCCTTCTCGTGGGTCAACGCCAGCAACAAGACCGTGCGCAGGTCCTACTTCGACCTGAACGTCGCCGGCATCGCAGCACACCGTGAGCTGGCCGGGACCATCGGGCCGGACGCCTGGTGGTACCCCAGCGGCCATCTGCGCTGGGCGGACGATCCCGCGGTGGAGGCGAAGTTCCTGAAAACCGCCGAGTTGCTGGGCAGTTGGGGCTACCGGGTCGAGATGTCCACGGGGGCCCAGGTGCGCCGCCGCCTCGAACCCGCTCTCGCGCTGCCCGACGAGGTTCCCGTCCTCCTCTACCCCGACGAGGCCTGGGTGCACGGACGTCATCTCGTCGACCGCCTGGTCGGCCAAGTCGTCGCAGCAGGCGGGGAGTTACGGTCCGACACTGAGGTCCGTGACATCGGCACCGGTGCCGACGGGAGCGTCCGGACGGTCGTTCTGTCCGACGGCAGCCGTCTCGACGCAGACATCGTCGTGAACGCGGCGGGCCCCGGCGCCTCCCACGTCGCCGGGCTCGTCGCACGGCACCTGCCGATGCGTCGGGAGCCCGGCATCGTCACCCGGATCGACTGTCCTCAGGTACCGATTCACCGGGCCATGCACGCGCCTCACATCGAGATGCGTCCTGACGGAGACGCTGCGATGGTCCTCCACAGCCGCGAGATCGACGCGCTCATCGACACGATGGACACGCTCGACACCGGTGAAGCGGCGGCGGAACTCGCGCGGCTGCTCCACGACTTGGCGCGGCAGGTCGTCCCGGAGCTCGCCAACTCCCGTATCGCACAAGCCCGGGTGGCCCACCGGCCGATCCCGGCCGACGGTTTCCCTTCGGTGGGAGCGGTGCCGTCCGTGCCCGGCTACTACGAGGCCGTTTCCCATAGCGGCATCACACTTGGGCCGGTGATCGGCCGACTGCTTGCCGCCGAGATCCTCGACGGGCAGAGGGACGAGTTGCTCGCGGACTTCCGGCCGGAGCGGTTCCCTCGGTGACGGACAGCCCGGGTGCGGTTGTCTGCGCCCGGTGTCGACGTGACGCGTCGCGGTGATCGTCTGCGGCGTGCGACGGCGCCGGAGTCGCTCGCGGATACGCCGACGGTGCTCGTCGTCGGTGTCGTCCACGGGCAGCACGGGCGCCGGGACGCTCGGCCCGGCCCGCAACTCGGCGCCGTAGACGTCCGTCTGTTTGTGGACCGTGTCCGGTCGGGGCTCGGCCGGCCAGGCGATGAGCAGGTAGTCCTCGACGGGTTTGAAGGTGACACCGTCGGGCGCGGTGTCGCGGCCCCTTGCGTGGACCCGGATGCGGTAGGTGCCGGGGCCTTGGGGCGTGAGGTGGGGGAGGTCCGGGGGGTCGTTCATGACGCAGGTGACGCGGAGAGCGCCCGTGAGGGTTTCGACGCTGTGGTCGACGACCTCGTCCCATGCGCCGGAATCCACGTGTGTCGGCGAACACATACGTGACTCGACACTCACATTGACCGGACCCCCGCTGATGCCGGTGCAGATCACGCTGTGGCCGGGCCGGGAGAAGATCAGCCCGTTGGAGGCGTCGAACCCCATGGGGGCGCGGTTGTCGGAGTCGGTCAACTCGAAGGCGTGATAGTCCACTTGAACCTTGCTGGAGGCCCTGGTGGGGTCTGGTTCGGGCATGCGGCCAGGGTAGGACCGGTGTCGCCGGTGTCTCGAACTGATGCTCAGGTTCGGCATACCCGGGCCCGATCGTGGTAGACGCCAGGGCGGTGGTAGAGGTCGCGATCGGATCGGGCGGGGTGCGGCAGCCGGGGGCGGCGGGCACTCGTAGTCACCTGGTCGTCACCGATCACTCGGGGCGTACGGAATCTTGAGACACGCTTTACGCGGCGTACGCAACTGGCACCCCCACTGTCGATGTCTGACAGTGAGTCGGGCCCGTCGGGGTCATGGAGCGAGGGAAGTGGGGCACGTCGTGGGACGGCGCAAGGGCAGCATAGGGATCGCACTTGTCACGGGTGCGGTGCTGGTGGGCGCGACTGCCTGCGGCGGGGGTGGCAGCGACAAGGCGAGCGGGTCCGACGCGAAGGCGTCGGGCAAGGCGAGTGCGAGTGCCTCTCCGTCGCCGACGAAGCCCCTGGGCCCGCCGATGCTGCTGGACACGATCACCCCGCAGACCGGCACCACGGTCGGCGTGGCCATGCCGATCTCGGTGATCTTCACGAACCCGGTGGCGTCCTCGGCGCGGGCCACGGTCGAGAAGCACATGAAGGTCAGCGCCTCGCAGTCGGTCGTCGGCGCCTGGCACTGGATGGGCGACAAGCGCGTCGACTGGCGCCCGAAGACGTACTGGCCCTCCGGCACGACGGTGAAGATCGACGCCGACATGAAGGGCGTCAGCAACGGCAACGGCCGCTACGGCGTGCACAGTTACACGCACACCTTCAAGGTCGGCGACGACGTCCGCGCGGACGTCTCCGTCACCAACCACACCATGAAGGTGACCAAGAACGGCCAGGCCGTGCGCACCCTGTCGATCAACGCGGGCAGCGCCGAGTACCCGACCTGGGACGGCACGATGGCCGTCATCGACAAGCAGAAGAAGGTCCACATGACCTCCTGCAGCGTCGGCATCAGCTGCGACAAGGGCAGCCCCAACTACTACGACCTGACGCTGCCCTGGGACATCCACCTCACCCAGTCCGGCACCTACGTGCACTACTCGACCGGTGACCCCAACCCGGGCAGCGGCAGCGCCCGCGGCTCGCACGGCTGCGTCCACCTGTCCCTGTCGGACGCCGAGTGGTTCTACGGCCAGGTCAAGCAGGGCGACCCGATCACCATCACCGGTTCACCCCGCGGCAAGGCCCCGGCCGACAACGGCTACGCCGACTTCAACCTCGGCTGGGACCAGTGGCTCGCGGGCAGCGGCTCCGGCGAGGGGACGACCGCGGCGCTGTGACGCACCGCTCCGACGAACTCAGGGCCGCCCATCGACATACGGGCGGCCCTGAGCCGTATGCAGACCGGTGTCAGCAGGTGCGTCCCGCGTAGTGGGCGCCCTGGATCTTGCGGGCGGAGCCCAGCCAGGTCGTGCCGTGTCCGACGCACCGCTCGTAGTCGCGGGCCCGGGCGACCTCGACCTTGATGACGACCCGCGAGCCGTCGGTCGTGCAGTGGCGGTAGAAGGCGTCGGACCCGGTCTCGTAGAACCCGCAGGGGCCGGCCGAGGCGGGACTCGCGGCGGCCGCCGCGCCCAGCGAGGTGAGCACGAGCGCGGCGGCACCGAGGGCGCCGGTCACCGTACGACGAAAACGCAAAGGGACTCCTTGGTCGGCGAGTTGGCAGTCCTGGAAGGGCTGTCGCTGTCGAGCGGGCCGACAGCCGTTCCAGGATTGCCGCGCTGACCTGCGCGGACGGTCGTATGCCGCCGCGTTCACCCGGCGAATCGATTTGTCGCTCCGTCGATCGGATGGTTCCGGCACCGGGGCCGCATGGGCCGCCGATGCCGGGAACCGATCAGCGCGGGCCGGGTCGGGCGGGTTACGCCCAGCAGCCGTTGACCGTGGCCGCGAGTCCGTCGAGGGCGTCCTTGGTGGCGTCCGGGGCGGCGGTGGAGTTGTTCTCGATGAAGGAGAAGATCTTCCAGCGGCCGTCGCCCGCCTTGGTCAGCCCGCTCAGCGCGATCGCGCCGGTGAGCGTGCCGGTCTTCGCCATGACCTTGCCGACGGCGCACTGCGAGTCCGCGGTGTCGAAGCGGCCCCACTCGGGACCCAGCGTCGAGCCCGCCTCGCCCGCGACCGGCAGGCCGTCGACGATGTACTTCAGGGTCGCGCTGTTGGCCGGGTCGTCGGCCACGTCGAGGATGTCGGCGATGGTCTGGGCCGGGATCCGGTTGGAGCGGGAGAGGCCGCTGCCGTCGTAGATCTCGTAGTTGGTCAGCGATACGCCGTACTGGGTGAGCACCTGGCGTACGACCGCCGTGCCGTCCTCGAAGGTGGCCGGGCGGCCGGAGGCGAGCGCGGTCATCCGGAGCAGGGTCTCGGCGATATCGTTGTCACTCACCTTGAGCATGTGCTCCACGATGGCCGACAGCGGGTCGGACTCGTGCTCCGCCACGGAGACGGCCCCGGTGGCGGCGGTGCCGTGGGTGACGCTCCCGGTGACGGTGACCCCCTGCTGGGCAAGGATCCGCGCGAAGGTCTGGCCGGCGTCCAGGGACGTGTCCGTGACGTGGTGGCCGTCGACTACCAACGCCCGTACGGGAGCGATGGAGTCGGGGTAGTAACCGTCGTTCCAGCCGGTGGCGAGGGACGGCGCGGGGAACAGGCTGTCGTCGACCACCACCTTCACCGTGGTCAGGCCCGCGTTCTTCAGGCCCGCCACGGCAGTTGTGGCCATCGCGGTGAGGTCGGCGGAGGTCAGGGTGCGGTCCCCGCCACCGACCAGGGTGAGGGTGCCGTTGTCGTAGACGACCTTCGTGGTGAAGCGGTGATCGGGGCCGAGGACCGTCAACGCGGCCGTCGAGGTGCCGAGTTTGGTGTTGGACGCTGGCATCAGCGCCGTGGTCGCGTCATGGCCCCATACGGCCTGGCGGGAATCCGCGTCGATCACGACGCCGCTGAGCGTGCTGCCCAGCCGGACGTCCTGGATGCGGGTGTCGAGGTTGTCCGCGATCTGCTGCTCCGCGGGGTCGAGCGTGGCCGCGGTCGTCTTGGCGACGGTCTGCTCGGCGGCGAAGGCGGACGTGCCGAACAAAATCGTCCCGGCGACCGGAGCGGTCACCGCTATGACGGCGACCCGGAGAAGCGCCGGACTGAACGGTCTGCTCTTGCGGTGACGTCCGCTGGTGCCGTCTACGGAGGGGGAGTTGGGCATGTAGGCCTCGCCGCGGGGTGTGTGGGTGGGGGACAGGATCCAGTGGATCACGCAAAGGAAACTAACAGTTCCGAGTGGCCCGCCGCCGGGCGATCGGCCGATGCCGTCCCTCGCGTCGCACATCGAAGCGCGCTCCGGGGGCACGCGGCACTACGGGACGCGAACCGTGCGTCCGCGTTTCCGCTCGTCCAGTGTTTTCAGGAAGGCATCATGACCTCGTCGCAGACACACAAGTGGGGCCTGAGAAGGGCGAGTTCGACCGCCCGCAACCGTGCACCGGGAGAGGCCGAGGGGAAGCAGGCACTGGCCGTCACCGGGCGCGCCGGATTCGTCGCACGAGGCGTCGTGTACGTCCTCGTCGGCGCCCTCGCCCTGCAGATAGCGTTCGGCGGCGGGGGCCGCGAGGCGGACCGGCAGGGCGCGTTGCAACAGGTAGCGGCGCAGCCCTTCGGGAAGTGGATGCTGTGGCTGCTCGTCGTCGGCTTCGGCTGCATGACGATCTGGCGGGCGTCCGAGGCCCTGCTGGCGAACGGCCCCAACAACAAGGTCGGTTCACGCCTGATGAACGCCGGCCGCGCCGTGTTCTACGGCTTCGTCTGCTGGGGTACGGCCTCCTTCGCCGCCGGCACCGGCGGGTCGTCCGGCAGTGACGCCAAGTCGCAGGACTGGACCGCCTCCGCGTTGAAACTGCCGGGCGGTCAGGTACTGGTGGGCATCGCCGGCTGCGTCCTGATCGGCGTCGGCGCGACCCTCGCGGTGCGCGCGGTGATGCGGCGTTTCCTGCGGAAGCTGGAGACCGGGAAGATGAGCCGCCGGGTACGGCAGGTCGTCACCGTCCTGGGCGTGGGCGGCGGCGTCGCGCGCGGTGTCGTGTTCGCCGGGGTGGGTGTGTTCGCGCTCGTGGCCGCGATCCGCTTCGACCCGCACCAGGCCAAGGGCATGGACGCCACCCTGCGCACCTTCGCGCACACTCCGGCGGGGCCGTGGCTGCTGGTCGCCGTCGCCGTCGGCCTGGTCCTGTTCGGCGGTTTCTCCTTCGCCTCGGCACGCTGGCGGCGGCTGTGAACCCCGGCACCCGGCATCGTCGTAGAGCCGCCGAAGAGGTGTGAAGATCCCCTGAAGTGGTGTGAAAGTGCGCGCACTTCTCGTGTCGGCGGGGGACAGCGGGGCAGGTTTTCAGGTCGGCTGCGGAATTGTGAGGTCCGGGGAGACATGGTTGTGCCCGAAGGGGGCACGCGACGTTCGTCCTGTTCTCCAGTTAAGGCGGCACCGTGACTTCCTCCGTGAAGGCTCTCGAAGGAACTGCTCCTGTCCGCGCGGGAGCACCGGATGTCGGGGACGACCTCCCGTGGATCGAGGACGGGGCCAAGGTCGCTCCCAAGGACGCGCGCGTGATGTCCCGGATGTTCCTCGACCGGCTCCAGGAGCTGGAGGAGGGCACCCAGGAGTACCAGTACGCGCGGAACACGCTGATCGAGATGAACCTGTCGCTGGTGGCCTTCGCGGCCCGCCGGTTCCGCAACCGGGGCAGCGGCGACATGGAGGACGTCATCCAGGTCGGCACGATCGGGCTGATCAAGGCCATCGACCGGTTCGACCTGACCCGCGAGGTCGAGTTCACCTCGTTCGCGATCCCCTACATACTCGGCGAGATCAAGCGGTTCTTCCGCGACACCACCTGGGCGGTGCACGTCCCGCGCCGCCTCCAGGAACTCCGGGTCGACCTCGCGAAGAGCAAGGAGACCCTCGGCACCGAGCTGGGCCGTACCCCCACGGTGAAGGAACTCGCCGCCCACCTGGAGCTGACCGAGGACGAGGTCATCGAGGGTCTGGTCGCCGCGAACGGCTATGTCGCCGGGTCGATCGACACCCCGAGCGGCGACGACGAGTCCGACAGCGCGCCGAAGTACGCGGACACGATGGGCGACGACGATCCGGCGCTGGAGCTGTTCGAGGACCTGCACACGCTCGGCCCGCTGCTGCAACAGCTCGACGAGCGGGAGCGCACCATCATCGAGATGCGCTTCGGCCAGGAGCTGACCCAGGCGGAGATCGGCCGCGTACTGAACCTCTCGCAGATGCACATCTCCCGCCTGCTCAACCGCACCCTCGCCAAGCTGCGCACCGGCCTGCTGCCCACGTGATCCGCCCGCCCGACCGTTCCTTCTTCGCGCGGCACCGAAAGGATCACCCCGCATGAGCACCACGAGCACCGACCACGATCCGCTGCACCAGCCCTCCGCGCCGATCGTGACGGAGCCCGTCCCCGACCTCCAACTCCAGCTGCTGGTACGGCTGATCGGCCAGGACGCCCAGGCCGCCCTGCCCATCACCCTCACCGTCGGAGGCGTCTTCCTCCACGGCGACCTGATCTCCCACGAGGCCTGGACCACCGACTGGGCCCGCAGTCTGCACGGCATGGACGGCTCCGGCGCCCAGCTGCTGGAGCGGTTCCCGCAGCAGGTGGACGAGGTGGTCGCGGACCGGCAGGGACCCGGCCCGCAACGGCTGCCCCAGTGGATCCATCTGCGCGACGCCACCGGGGTCGCCGGCGGCGGAACCGCGGTCATGCCGCTGTGGCGGGGTCGGCTCACGGATGTGTCCGGCTGGTCCCTGGGAAAGCCGAAGCAGCCCTGAGGCGCCGGTACGGCGTGGGCACGGCGGGTGGAGAAGGAAGCAGTCTGTGAGGATGAGCCGCATGAGTATGCGGAGCAGGAACCATGTGACGGTGTCGGGCCGTCCCGGAGGGCCGGTCGTGATGCTGGCGCACGGGTTCGGGTGCGACCAGCACATGTGGCGGCTGGTGGTGCCGCTCCTGGAACGCGACTTCACCGTGGTCCTCTTCGACCATGTGGGCGCCGGACGCTCCGACCTGTCGGCCTGGAGCCCGGAGCGCTACTCCACGCTGGACGGCTACACCGACGACGTGCTGGAGATCTGCCGTGAGCTGGCACTGGGCCCGGTGACGTTCGTGGGGCACTCCGTGAGCGCGATGATGGGCGTCCTGGCCGCGGCCCGTGAGCCGGAGGCGTTCGCCGGTCTGGTGCTGCTCGCCCCGTCGCCGTGCTTCATCGACGACCCGGCCGCCGGATATCGCGGCGGATTCAGCGCCGAGGACATCGACGAACTGCTGGAATCGCTGGACGCGAACTACCTCGGCTGGTCGGGCGCCATGGCGCCGGTGATCATGGGCAACCCCGAACGCCCGGAACTGGGCGAGGAGTTGACCAACAGCTTCTGCCGCACCGATCCCGACATCGCCCGCGTCTTCGCCCGCGTCACGTTCCTCTCCGACAACCGCGAGGACCTCGCCAAGGTCACCGTGCCCACGCTGGTCGCCCAGTGTTCCGTCGACGCGATCGCGCCCCCGGAGGTCGGCACCTTCGTACAGTCCCGGATCCCGGACAGCACACTCGTCACCCTGAACGCGACCGGGCACTGCCCCCAGCTCGCCGCCCCGGAGGAAACGGCCGCTGCGATCACCGACTTCGTCGAGGCCCTGCGCTGATGTGCGGGAGCGGCGACAGCGAGAACGGCGAGCACCGGCAGCCCGAGAGACCCCACGGGAAACCGCCCGGCAACCAGCCCGGCGACGACCACGCGGCGTTCTCCGCGCTCCTGGAGGACAGCGCCGAGGACCTGTACGAGCACGCCCCGTGCGGCTACCTCTCCACGCTGCTCGACGGCACCATCGCGAAGATCAACGCGACACTGCTCGACTGGCTCGGCTACGACCACGGCGACCTGGTCGGCCGGAGGACCTTCTCCGACCTGCTGACCGTGGGCGGCCGGCTCTACCACGAGACCCACTTCGGCCCGCTGCTGCGCATGCAGGGCGAAGTCAGCGGCATCGCCCTCGAACTCAAGGCCACCGACGGCACCCGGCTGCCCGTGCTGGTCACCTCGACCGTCAAGACCGGCGGCGACGGCCAGCCGCTGCTGATCCGCACCACCGTCTTCGACGCCCGCGACCGCCGCGCCTACGAGACGGAACTGCTGCGCGCCCGCAAGGAGGCGGATCTCGAACGCGAGGAGCTCAAGCGCCTCAACGCCACCCTCCAGCAGACCCTGCTGCCCCCAACTCTGGTGAACGTGCCGGGACTTGACGTCGCCGCGCACTACCACGTGGCCTCCATCGACATGGTCGGCGGCGACTTCTACGACCTCTTCCCGCTCTCCGCCGGGACCTGGGGGCTGTTCCTCGGCGATGTGTGCGGCAAGGGCGCCGCGGCGGCGGCCGTCACCTCGCTGGCCCGCTACACGCTGCGCGCCGCCGCCGTCTACGACCCCGACCCGGCCGCCGTCCTGGGCAACCTCAACACCGTCCTCAACCACGAGTACAACGGCCACGACCCGCGGTTCTGCACCGTCGTCTTCGGCCTGCTCACCCCCGAGGGCGACCGCGGCGGCTTCCGCATCACCCTGGCCAGCGGCGGCCACCCGCCGGCCCTGCTGCTGCGCGCCGACGGCAGCGCCGACCACGTGGACACCCCCGGCGGACAGCTCATCGGCGTGCTGCCCGACGCCCATATCGCCACCGCCACCGTCCACTTGGCGGCCGGCGACACCCTGCTCCTGCACACGGACGGCCTCACCGAAGCCCGCCCGGCCCACACCAGAGACGGCGAACGCTACGGCGACGAGGCCCTCCTCGACTTCGCCCGCGCCCTGGCCCCCACCACCGCCGCCCACGCCGTCACGGCGATCCGCGACCTGCTCGACACCTTCGGTACCGGCGTCGACGACGACACCGCCGTCCTCGCCATCAACGTGCCCCGACCCACCAGCGAAGAGCAGCCGTGACCCAACTAGCCATCCGCACCCGGACCACGCCCGCGGGGCCCGTCGTCGAACTCTCCGGAGAACTCGACTACGACAGCTACACCCAGGTGCGTGAACTCCTGCCCGGACTGGCGCTGTTGGACGGCCAACAGCTCGTCGTGGACCTGGCCGGCGTCACGTTCTGCGACTCCAGCGGCATCACCGCCCTGCTCGCGGCCCGCAACCACGCCCTCGCCGCCCGGGCGGCCATCGCGCTGGCGGCGGTGCCTGCGCACATCAGCCGGATCTTCCACATGGTCGGCCTCGACCAGGTCTTCCCGGCCCACGCGACCGCGCAGGAGGCCGAAGCGACCTGGACACCTCCGGCGAACCGACCGTGAAGCGTCATCGGGCCAGGTAGAACCGGATGGTTGTGCCGTCCTCTGCCGTATGGACACGGACGAGATCGGCAACGTAGTGCACCAACAGCAGCCCCCGGCCGCCGGGTTGGTCGCGTGACGACGGGCGCCGGCCGGCCAGCGGATCCGTCAGCCGGCCGTGGTCGTGCACCTCGCAGACGATCCGCTCGTCCTCCGCCCAGATCCGCAGCGTTCCCGAACCGCCGCCGTGCAGCACGCTGTTGGTGGTCAACTCCGCGACGGCCAGCGTCAGATCCTGCAGCCGTACGCCCGCCAGGCCCAGCCGCTCGGCCTCCTGGACCGCGAAATAGCGGGACTTGGGGAGTTCTCCCGCGGCGAACGAGATGCGTGCGGCGCCCGGTGGGTGGGGGAGCGGCTCGTTGTAGCGGGCGATCACGTGCTGCGGATCGTAGGCAGGACTGGGCAGTTGGGCGCCCTCGTCGATGACGACCGGGTGGGTGGCGCGGGCGTCGGCGAGCACACCGGGCTCCAGCCGGTCCGCGTCGTACGGGCAGAGGATCGTCACCTCGCGGTCCTGGAACGCGGAGTTGATCAACGCCTCGTGCTGCACGCACGCCGGGTACTCGACGGCGGTACGGCCGGGCCAGATCGGCTCCCCGATGATGCGCACCCGGCCACCGCCCGCGTGGGCGTCGGCGAAGGCGCGCAGCACGCCGGGGATGATCCGACCCGGGTTGCGGCCGACCTCGGTCATGTCGAGGAACCGAACGCCGTCGGCGCCCGATCCGAGTCCGGCTCTGATGAGTTCGAGCTGGGGGCCGGGAACAGCGACCGCGACGGCCTCGCCGGCGGCCAGCCCCGCTCGCACGAACGGCACCGTACCGGCCGTGTACTGCTCCTCGCCCCGGTAGAACAGCGCGGGATGCGCGAACGGTGCACCGGCGGTGGCCGTACTCATCGCGCCGCCACCTCGATCCTTGTCGGGCCGGGCCAGGACATGTCCACGGCGTGCGGCGACAAGGCGGACGGCGGTCACCGCACCGGCAGTCTACGGGGGTAGCAGGACAGGGGGGTGGGGGGGGGGGGGGGGGGGCGGCGCGGGGGCCCCCCCCCCCCCCCCCCCCCCCCCCCCCCCCCCCCCTGTCGAACCGCGACATACCGATCAGGTGCGAGGGTTCCCGTAGTAGCCGCCGACCAGCTCGTGGTAGCCGGCGTCACCGGGGTGCTTGTCCTTGTCGAACTCCGGGGAGTTCTTGATCTCTTCCTTCGTACGGCCGACGTGGATCGTGCGCTCGGCGACGTCGATGGACGCGATCGTGCCGACGGGCAGCAGGACGTGCTTGCCGAAGATCCACACGCCGGTGTCGACGACGATGTACATGGCGCCGACGTCCTCGGAATGCTTGTCGACCTTGCCGATCGACCCGTCGCTCGCCTCGACCTTGAATCCGGTCAGATCCGTACCGGTCCGGTGGTTCGACTCGGCCTGGTAGTCCCACATGTTGTCCGCCATGTAAACCTCGCTTTATGGTGGGCGAATTTCGAGATCGGTGATTTATCTCCTACCAGCGGTACCAACGTCCTCGTGTACCACCGGAACCCGTTGACCGGGCGACAAACCCCAGCAGCCACAGGACGAGAACGACGATTGCGACCCACCAAAGAATTTTGATGGCGAATCCCGCACCGAAAAGCAGCAGTGCCAGGAGAAGAACAAGGATCAGGGGAAACATAGGTATCGACCTCCAGGCGACCGAGTGCCCTCCCGGAAATAAATCATGCGCCCGGAGGAAATGAAAAAATGCGATGAGGGCGGGGACGCGTCCGGCTGGACGGGGACGAGTCCGGTTGATCGGGCCGCGCTACGGTCCATGGCGACCCCGAACGCCTGCTGCCGAGGTCTCAGACGATCTGGTCCCGCCGGACTACCCCGGCTCCGGTTCCGAGCCCTGTTGCAGGGGGGCTCTGCGTCCTGCCTTCAGCGGAGACGGTGCCGTCCATCTGTCTCCATGCGGGGAAGACCAGCGAGCTGAGCTTGGCCAGGACATTCACACCGCGCCACGGAGCCCGTGACGGCGGCCACCAGGAAGCGGGGCATGCCGCCCAGGAGGAACGCGACCGTGAACGTCGGTCGGCGTCGGACGCGGCCGGCCATCGCTCCGTAGGCCAGTGCCCCGGCGAGTGCGCCGAGGGAGAACAATGCGTTGAGCAGGCCCAGTTCGGCGGAGCCGGCCGACTTCTCGCGTACGTGAACCGGGAGGAGTACGGCGCTCCAGCTCTGGTCGAGGCCCTTCGTGACCAGGGTCATGAGGCAGATGCCGAGGAGCAAGGGTGTGGCGAGGACGTAGCGGTAGCCCTCGACCAGCTCGCGGTGATACGCGCGCGGCGACGTCGGTCCGGACCGTTTCCGCGGCTGGGCTTCGGTCAGGCCGCGCAGGCCGAACGCGAGGAGCGCGGCCGATACGGCGAACGTCGCCGCGTCCAGCAACAGGACGTTCTGCGCGCCGAGGACGGCGATGAGCACACCGCCGACCGCCGAGCCGATCATCCCCGCACAGCGTGAGGCGCCGTCGTACCAGGCCGCGGCCCTGCCCAGGGCCATCCCGGCGGAGTCGGCGAGCGTGGGCAGCAGGACACCGCGAGCGGTCACGCCCGGGGCCTGGAACAACCCGGTGACGGCCATCAGCCCGCACAGCATCCAGAACCGCAGCACACTGGCGAACTCCAGCAACGGCACCGCGCCAACCGCCGCCCCGCAGACAAGGTCGGACACGATACCGACCCGGCGCCGCCCCACCCGGTCGATGACCGGACCGCCGACTGTCGCGGACAGCACGACCGGCAGCATCGTGCAGAACGCGACGACTCCCGCCTTGCCCGCGCTTCCCGTGCTCTGCAGCACGAACCACGGCACGCCCATCCCGGTGAGCGCGTTCCCGGTGATGGAGACGGTGTTGGCGGCGAGTACGGCGACGAGGGGGCGGCGATCGCCGGGCAAGGGCAGCTCCGCGGGATGGAGGACTCCGAGACGCGGCGCATCCTGGCACGGACACGGCTCTCGGGGCACTCCAATATTCCCGGGCGGTGAACTGCCCTATGGGGGAGGTGAGTTGGTCGTCCACGTGGTCCCGGACTGGCACGCCCCCGCTCAGCTCGTCGCCTTGTCTCCCTTCGGGCCCACCGCGAACCACGTGCCGCCGACGCCCTGGCCGTTCAGGTCGCCCGGCCCGGTGTCGCCCGAGAAGCGGTAGACGGGCCAGCCGCCTACGGTGATCTGGACCTGGCCGTCCTCGCGGCGGATCGCCCCGACGTCCTTCGGGTTCACGCCCGCGAGGTAGACGTTGCCGCCCTCCTGGATGGTCACCGGCGGCCACTTCACCGCGCAGGCGTCGTTGCAGGAGGACTTGGACGGGGAGGCGGTGTCGTTGTCGAAGCGGTACAGCGCCGCCTGGTTGATGTTGATGAGGTGCGGTGAGGAGAGCGTCGTCGAGGTCACCGCCGACAACTGCACCCACTTGGGCGGCGCTTCCTGCACCGCCGCCCCGACCACGGTCCCGCCGGTGCCGCTGAGACCGGCGTCCTTCGCGGTGGTGTCGACCACCTGCAGCGCGGAGTTGCCGGCGCCCTGACCGGACGTAGCGGCCGAGGCGGATGCGGAGGGGGACGACGGAGCGGCCGACGACGCGGGGGCCGAGGAGGCGGGGGACGAACTGTCGCCGATGGAGATCGTCTTGCCGCAGGCCGAGAGGCTCGCCACGCCGCAGAGGACGAGAAGGGAGGCGACAGCGGTACGGCGCGCGGTGCTCTGGGAGGAGAGCGGGCGGGTCAGGAGCGGGGTCATGTGGACAACACGAGACAGCCCCCGGCAAAGGTTCAACGGCGGTGAACGTTTCGGGCCGTCGACCTCGTGTTCAGGGCAGGGACGAATCCCGTCCCCACAGACCGAGCCTCATCCCACAGACCCATCCTCAGAAACGGGGGCCCGCCATGGCATCGGACGTCAACATCCCCGGGAGCGAACTCAAGGAAGCCCAGGACATGTTGGGCTTCGTGCACGACTTCATCGACATCGGACACAACACCTTCGACTTCGACGCGGCCTTCGGGCCCGAGCTGTCCAAGGGGGCCGCCCAGAACTTCGAGAACAAGTGGGACGACGGCAAGGGCCAGTTGCGCAAACAGGTGCTGGGCATCAAGGACGCGATCGGCAGCATCCTCGACTCCTTCGAGAAGACCGACGAGGACGCGGTGTCCAACCTCGACAGCGGGAGCGGTAAATGAGCACGGCACAGCGTTTTCTGCTGGACATCCCCGATTCCTGGGACCAGGTCGACCTGAGCGGCGAGGAGCTGGCCAGGACCCGTGCGCAGGCCCTGGCCTCGACCGACGACCCCCGGGAGAAGGCCCGCGTCAACGACATGTTCCGCCAGGGCCGCGAGGTGACGCGGGCGGCCCGCCGCTACGGCGCGCTGCTGGCCGCGGGCACGGCGACGATGTACACCGAGGGCCTCTTCATGGCGTACGGCATGGTCTTCGCCGTCACCACACCCAAGGGCGAGGAACTCACCCTCCCCGTCCTGTCCGCGCGGCTCGGCGTCTCCTCCGCGAACGGGGTGGCGCCCAAGGACCGCGTCATCGCCTCGGCGAAGGTGCCCCACGTCGGCACGGCGGCCCGCGTCACCGGCACCGAGGTGACCCGGCTGACCGGGGACATCGACGTCAAGCTGCTGACGATGCACACCATGATGCCGGTGCCCGGCAGCACCGAGGACTTCCTCGTGGTGACCCTCGCCAGCCCCAACCTGCCGTTGAAGGACGAGGTGTACGACCTCTTCGACGCCATCACCTGCACCTTCCGCTTCGTGACCGACGACGGTGTCCAGGTCTCCCCGGACGGCGCCGGGACCGGGGCGAGCGACGGCGTAGCCGCCTGAGCCGCACGCCCCACGCCGCCCGCCGTACGGCAAGCCGAAAGGGCGGCCGGACCACCTCGGTCCGGCCGCCCTTCGCCGTCTGTCAGAGTTCCGCTTCCAGCAGCGGCACCTGGACCGAGCGCAGCGTGCCGTCGCCCAGGTGCAGCAGGCCCCGGCCCGGTTGCGGGGCCTGGCCGACGACGCCTCGGGTCAGCTTCACCCCGATGACCTCGCCGTCGCTCAGTCCCTGCGGGGAGAGCAGCATGCCGGTGCGGTTGCGCTTCACCTGGCCCATCCAGCCCGCCAGGCTCAGCGCCAGCGACTCCGCGTTGCCGGCCGCGAGGACGCCCCAGCCGGCTCCCGCACCGCCGCGCGCGAGCAGCGCGAGGTCGGAGTCGATCTCGGCGCCCATGAACAGTTCGGCGTCGTCCACGACGATCACGCCGCACTCCTCCGGCACGCTGCCCAGCGTCTGCCGGAACTCGTCGACCGTCACCTCGGCGTCGGTGATGAGGGCCGCCACACCGGGCCGCCCCAGCAGTTGCCGCAGCGGCGAGCGGCGCGGCGCCAGCACGATCAGGCCGGCGCCCGCGGCCAGCAGTGACTCCGCCGCGACGAGCAGGGCGGTGCTCCGTCCGGTGCGCGGCGGCCCGGCGATCACGAACGTCGGTACGTCCGTCAGGTCGGGGCCGAGCGAGGTGAGGACGTCACCGCCCACGGCCACCAGCGGCCGCATCGGCCCGCTCCGGGTGTGCAGGGCGAGCGCCTCCTCGTACGTGACCCGGTCGGGGAGCACGTCGAGACGGATCGGGCGGCGCGCGTCGGGCATCGAGGACTCGCGCTCGGTCAGCTCCCGGCCCAGGGCGAGCAGGACGTCGGCCTGCGCGGTACCGGACAAGTCCGCGCCCAGCACCGCGAGTTGTACCTCGCTCAGGTCCTGGGTGCGGATGCCGCGCCCCGGCTCCGGGTCGGTCGGCGCGGACTTGGAGGGGATGCCGACGCTGGAGTAGTCCTGGCGGTCGTTGAGCCTCAGGACGATCTTGTCCTCGGTGGTGCCGGAGAACCGGCTGCTGCCGAGCACCCGGTCACCGGCCAGGACCACGTGGATACCGACGCCCGCGCCGTCGCGCAGCAGGCGGATCATGCGCTCCATGTAGCTGCCGTTGTCGTACGACGCGAACTCGCGCTCGAAGACCTCGAACCGGTCGACCATCAGCACGATGTGGGGGAGCCGTTCCTCGGGGAGCTGGCTCCCGCGCAGTTCGGACAGGTCGGCGGTGCCCCGCGCGCCCAAAATGCTCTGGCGCGCGGTGAGTTCGGCACCCAGCCGGTCGAGGAGCCGGCCGAGGCGCTCGATCTGGTTGCGGTCGACGACCGCGCCGCAGTGCGGCAGCGCGGTCAGGGCGTTGAGCGCGCCGTTGCCGCAGTCGATGCCGTACAGGTGGACGTCGTCGGCGCCGTGGGCCTGGCCGAGGGCGGCGGCCAGGGTGCGCAGGGTCTGGGAGCGTCCGCTGCGGGGCGAGCCGACGATGTGCAGATGGCCGGCCCGGTCGAGGTCGAGGACCAGCGCGGTACGGGTCTGCTGTGCGGGCAGGTCGACCATGCCGTACTCCACGGCCGGCAGGGCCGCCTCGCGCTCGGCGGTCGGCTTGGGCGCGGGCGGTGCCGTCCAGGGCAGCACGGTGGGCAGGGGCGGCAGCCACGGACTCGGCTGACGCGGTACGTCCGCGAGCCGGGCCGCCTGGGCGACGGCTCCCGTGAGCACGGCCAGGTCGGTGACGGCCTCGGTCTGCGCGGCCGTGGAACCACCGCGGGAGCGCGAACTCGGCAGTGGGCCGCCGAGGTTCTGCCAGGTCACCGGTTCGGCGCGGACGGCCACTTCGGTTCCTGCGGCGGGTTGGCCACCCGGCCTGCGGCCACCGACGCGGCCGGACTGGAAGGGCAGCAGGGCGGACGGGCCGAGGCGGGCGTAGGCGCGGCCGGGGTTGGCCGGGGAGATGTCGCCAGAGTCGGGCGCGTCGATGATGTCGCGGCTCTCGGAGGTGTCGGTGGTGCGCAGCGCGATCCGCAGGTTGGTGTTGGCGCGGATGTCCGGGGTGACCGCGCCGCCGGGACGCTGGGTGGCGAGCACCATGTGGATGCCGAGCGACCGGCCGCGCTGCGCGATGTTGACCAACCCCGAGATGAAGTCGGGCAGTTCGCGTACCATGGACGCGAACTCGTCGACGACCAGGAGCAGTCGGGGGAGCGGGGGCAGTACGTTGCCGCCGCGCGAGCGCTTGTCGAGGTAGTCCTCGATGTCCTTGGCGCCCGCCTGCGCCAACTGGGTCTCCCTGCGCCGCAGTTCGGCACCGAGGGACACCAACGCCCGCTCCACGAGCCGGGTGTCGAGGTCGGTGACCAGGCCGACGGTGTGCGGCAGGTCGGCGCACTCGGCGAAGGCGCTGCCGCCCTTGTAGTCGACGAGCACGAACGTCATCTCGTCGGGCCGGTTGACCACCGCGAGGGTGGCGACCAGGGTCTGCAGCAGCTCGGACTTGCCGGACCCGGTGGTGCCGGCGATCAGGGCGTGCGGGCCGTCGCGCACCAGGTCGACGGCGAACTCACCGTCGTAGCCGATCCCGAGGACGGCCCGGGTGCTGCGGCCGCCAAGGGACCAGCCGGCCACCACGGCCTCGGCGGTGGGCGGTTCGACCTTCAGGAGGTCCAACAGGCGTACGGAGCCGGGCAGTGCGCTCTCGTCGCTGTCGCCCACGCCGCGCAGGGGGGCCAGCGCGCGGGCGAAGTGCTCGTACCAGTCGGACTCCGGCGAGTCGCTGCGGACGTTCTCCAGCGCGGCGCCGGAGCCGGTGCGCACCTTGGAGGTGGTGGCACCGGCCTCCGTGACGACGACGGCACCGCACTCCTCGGGCAGCAGCCGTTCCTCGCGGTCGATGCAGATGGTGTGGACGCCCACGGACGGGCCGTCGCGCAGGAGGGCGATCACGCCGGGCAACGAGCGGGCGCGGCGCGCCTGTTCGAGGACGACGAGGACGTCGGGGTAGCCGTTGGCTCCGCCGCGGGTGACGTCGGGGCCCGCCGCGACACGGGAGGCGACGAGCTGGCCGAGTTCACCGATGCGCCGGGCCAGGGAGTCGGCGGTCGAGCCGATCAGGGCGTAGGCGTCCTCGCCCTGCGCCTGGGTGTGCGGCAGCCAGCGGATCCAGGACCAGTCGCGTTCACCGTCCGGTCCGGCGAGGACGACGATCCGCAGATCGGTCGGGCTGTGCAGGGCTGCGGCCTGGGCGGCGAGCCAGCCGGCCAGCCGGGTCGCGCCTGGTCCGGCGACACCCGCGACCCCGGCCCTGCGCAGCGCCACGCTGACGGGAACCTGGTTCAACTGCGGCACGGTGGAGCGCCGGTGCTCGTCCTGGTCCGGGTCGTCGACGCTGATGGACGAGGGCAGGTCGGCGGTGCCGACGCGCACGGAGAGGAAGTCGGGGTCCTGCCACCGGCGTTCCCACAGCCGCTCGGAGGGCTGCACCGCCATCTGGAGCAGCGTGGCCGGATCGGGCAGCGACAGGCGCAGGTTGTGCTGTTCCGCGAGGACGGCGGCGTCGATGTCGGCGCGCACCCGGGCCAGTGTCTGCTCGTATTCCTCTTTCTTTTCAAGGTACTTGAGCATCGCCTGCTTGCGGCCGCCGAACTGGGTGATCAGGGCGGCGATGGGGGAGAGCAGCGCGATGAAGACGAAGGACCAGCGGTGCGTGACGAAGATGGCGATCGCGGCGCTGGCCGCGGGCACCAGCAGGATCGGCAGCAGCGGGATGGGCCGCTTGTCGGGCTTGACCGGCGGGGCCGGCAGCCGGAACTTGGCGCCCGCCGCGGGCGGCAGGAACCTCGGCGGCCGGTTGAACTCCAGGCCGAGACCGTCCTGCGCCGGGGTCAGCGGAGCGCGGGCCGTTCGCTGCGAGGTCAGCTCCAACAGGATGTCGCCGACGGCGAGTTGGCTGCCCTCCCGCCACGGGGACGGCGCCGGTGCGGGCTTGCCGTCGAGCAACGCGCCGTCGGTCAGGAGGAGTTGGGCGCTGCCGTCGAGATGGACCCGGACCCGGGCCGCGAGGGCGGGCGTGCCCTCGGCGAGGCGGACGCGGCACACCGGGCCGCTGCCGATGTCGTAGTCGCCCGGGACGAGCCGGAAGACGGTTCCGGCGCCCGGGCCTGAGACCACGCGGACCTCGGTGCGGCCCTCGGGCTCGGGCTCCCGGGGCACGGGAGCGCCGAGTCCGAGGTCCATGCCGTCGCGCACACCGGCCGCCTGGAGGGTGGTGTGCGGTTCGACGGGCGTCGGGCCGATGTAGAGGGACGGCTCCTCCGCCGCCGCCCCCGCATACCCGACGGCGCGTGCCAGCTCGGCTGCCAACCGGCCCGCCTGCGCGGAGGGTTCGGTTTCCACGGCGACGGTGGTGGACACCCCCTCGACCTGCGGATCACGAACGCTGACGGTCAATCGCACTGCTCATCATCCTTCTGGTGTGGAGGTACAGCACCGCCCGCCGTGGCGGCGAGCCGGGTCGGTGGGTCAGCCGAGGTTGGAACCGAGCTGGTTGTCGGTCTGGTCGAAGGCCTCGCCGACCGCCTTCACGTACTGGCCGATGCCCTGCAGACCCTGGTTGACCTGGTCGAAGCCCTTGGCGAACTCGTCGAAGAACGGCGAGAACTTCTGCTGGGCGGCGGGCGTGCTGTAGCCGTCGGCGAGCAGCGTGGAGATCTTGCCCTTGACCTCGTTGAGCTTGTCCTGGAGCTGGGAGAAGTCGTTGAGGAGGGCCTGCGAAGTGGACGCGGTGGTGTCCGAGTTGACGGCGTAATTGGGCATGGGAGTACTCCTTGCTGGTAGTTGGTGGTGCGGTCCATCCCGTCGGGGACGGAGGTCTGGGTGCGCGGACGGCTAATTGCCGCCGCTGTCCTCGGTGGTGGGCGAAGAGGGCAGCGGCACGTTGGCGGGCTCGACCGGGGTCGCAGGTGTCGGGAGGGTCGGCGAGGGCGGCAGCGGTACGTTCGCCGGTTCCACCGGGGTCGCGGGTGCCGGACGGGTCGGTGAAGGGGGCAGCGGTACGTTGGCCGGTTCCACCGGGGTCGCCGGTGCCGGGCGGGTGGGTGAATCCGGCAGCGGCACGTTGGCAGGTTCCACCGGCACCGGACGCGTCGGCGCCAGAGGCGGCGGGGGCGGCGGAGGTGCGACGGGTGCCGGCGGCTGGACCGTGGGCGGGATCGGCGCGGCGGTCGCCGGCCTCGGGCCGGTCTTGATCGGGATCTTGTCGCTGAGGCCGTCCACCACGCGGCCGAGGCCCGCCGTGCCGACCGGCCCGACGCCCAGCTTCGATGCGGAGTTGGCGATCTCACCGGCCGCCACCTCGTTGAGGTCGCCGCCCTGGGCGACGCCGACGCCGATCTTCGTGCCGAGAGTGGCGCCCTCCTCGACGAAGTTGCCGACCTGGTCGGACGCCCGCTTGCCCAGCGAGTCCGCGGCGGCGGGTTCCGAGGTGTCGCCGAACCGGCCGCCCTTGCCCACCTCCACGTCGGGGTTCCCGCGCCGCTTGCCGATTGCGCCGATGCCGCCCTTGAAGGCGACGCCGGCCACGGCACCGGCGGCGGCCCCGGCGAAGACGCCCGCGGCCGTGATCTTGTCGCCGTTGGCCGCCTTCCCGGCCGCTTCCAGCGCCGAGTTGGTCAGGAACTTGCCGGTGACCTCCGTGGCCACCTTGCCGATCGGGTTGGCGAGGACACCGCTGACGACCTTGCTGTTGGTGAGGGACTCACCGACCTTGGTGATCGTGCCGGCGGTCTTGGTGATGAACCCGGAGCTCTTCACGGCGGCCACGGCGGCCGGCGCGATCGCCTGGACGGCCTTGCCCCCGAGCTTCAGCAGGGCGCCACCGGGGACGATCCCGATCAGACCGAGGATGAAGTCGCCGGCTTTGAGTCCTCCGGTCTGACTCGCGACGACTTGGTTGAACAGGAACAGTGCCCCGCCGAGCAGCGCGCCGACCACCGGGAAGAACACCGCCACGACGGCGACGAGGGCGGCCAACAGGATCTGGACGAACGGGAAGTCCTTGAAGAAGTCGGCGATCTTCTGGAAGATGTTCCGCTCCGGAATCGCCTCCTGCGCCGCCCGGTCCAGCACGTCGGCACACTGCCGCTGCGCGCTCTCCCGCATCGACCTGGCCTGTTCGGCCAGGCTCCGGGCCGCGCCCAGCTGGGCCTTGCCGGCGTCGATGGCGTCCTGGGTGCTGCGCGCCTGCGACTTCTCCGCGTCGGTCGGATTCGCGCCGAGTTCCTTGGGCGCCTGGTTCGCCTGAGGTGCGGCGGACTGCGCCTGGTCCACGGCCCGGTCGAAGGTGTCCTGGGCCTCGCGCAGCCGCGGCATGTAGTCGGTGTAGGCCTGGGCGGCGTCGTGATAGGAGGTCACGGTCTTGCTCAGCTTGTCCGGGAGATCGTCGCCGATCTTGTCCTTCAGCGCGTCCATCGCCGAACCGCGGCCCCGCGAGACGTCGCCGTCCTTCTTCAGGACGTTCAGCGCCTTCTCCGCCGCGTCGCCGATGTCGCGGTAGCGCTTCATCACGCCCTGGATCAGGTCGGGGTCGCCGGGTGTCGGGTCCGAGTCCATGCCGACGAGCTGGAAGTCCTCGGGCCTGGAGTGCCGACGTGCCATTGCGATCCCCCGGTGCGCTGCCTGTGACGTGTGGTCGCCAGGTACACGGGATCGGCGTTCGGAAAGGTTCAAAGCGAATGCGTATCGAACGTTCTCCCGGGCGGCTCCGTGTAGTCGGTGCAACGGAACCTCGGAGGGCATGGGTGGACACGATGACCAACGGCACGGGCGCGAAGCCCGAGCACAGGCCGGCGACCGACAGGGCGCACCGCCTGCCACGGACACTCCTGCACGCCGTGGCGGCGCTGCTCGCCGCATGTCTCATGGCGCTCGGCGTCGCCGCCTCCGCGAGCGCGACGCCCGCCGCCGACGACCTGATCAAGGTGTTCGTGGTCCCGGACCCGGCACAGACGGGCGGGCAGCTCGCCACCCTGCAGTCGATCGCCACGTCCACGCTGGGCGACGCCTCACGGGCCGGCGAGATCCTCAGCCTCAACCGAGGTCAGACACAGAAGGACGGCGGGGCGCTCAACAGCGCGGACGACCAGCTCCACCCCGGCTGGATCCTGCGTCTGCCGCAGGACGCCTCGGGGTCCGACGTCCAGCTGGCCCGGGACACCGGGAGCCAGAACTCCGCCTCCGCCGCCCCGAGTTCGGGACAGCAGCCGGCCGCGCCGAGCACCGGGCAGTCCGCGGCGTTCACGTTCCCGCTGGCCGCGGCGATCGCGCTGCTCGGCGCGATCCTGCTCGCCCTGATCACCGCGGGCATCGTGGGCAGGCGCAGGGTGCGCACCGCGTACGCCGCCGTACGGCGCACGGTGTGGAGGCTGGGCGAGCCGATGCGGCGCCGCCGCCGACTCGCGTCGCGCCGCGCGACGAGCCGCCGGTTCGCGACCGACGCCGACTCGGTGCGCCGTGCCTACGGCGTCCTGGGCGAGTTCGGCCCCGGCCGACAGCACCCCGAGCGGCCGGTGCACGCACTGCGTGTCGACGGTTCGGGTGTGACGGTGTGGCTGACGGCCTCCGACACGGTCGACGCCCCGTGGACCAACATCGACAGCACCCGCTGGCGCCGCCCCGCGGCCGCCGCCGGCTGGCTGAACCCCGGCGATGACACGGGCCGGACCTCACCGTCCTCCCAGTCGTCGATCGCCGCGTCCTGCCTCGTCCGGGCGGGCACGGACGCCGACGGCGAGCCCGTGTTCGTGGACCTCAGCCGACTCGACGGCATCCTCAGCGTGGGCGGTGACCAGGCCGTGGCCCGGGACGTCGTACAGAACCTGCTGGCGGAGATCGCGCGCACCCGGCCCAGCACCCCGGTGACCGTGCTGCGCGGGGCGGACAGTGCGCCGCCGCTCGCCGTGCCGACGGAGCTGCGGCAGCTTCCCCGGGTCGACGCCCCCGCTCCGGCGGCGCCCGTCGCGGGGCGGGGAACGGTGCGCGCCGGTGCGGCACGCCGGCCGGTACGGGGGCTGGTCGTGGTGGCCGGAACGCCGGGTGAGCGCGAGGCCGCCGAACTCGCCGCGCTGTGCGGCCCGGGCGGTGCGGGCTGGACCGGCCTGGTCTACGGCGAGGCGAACGGCGCGCACTGGCGCTGGCACACCGACGCCGACGGCCACGTCGACATCCCGGTCCTCGACGTCCGGCTCACCGTTCCGGCGTGAGTCCCTGACCGGCCTCGGTGCGCAGGATGTTCAGGGCGTAGTGCCGGCGGGACTTGACGGTGCCCGCCGGTATGCCGAGGATGCGCGCCGTCTCCTGCACGGTCCGGCCGCACAGATAGGTGTGCAGCAGGACCTCCCGGTGCTCGTGGGACAGCCGCCGCAACAGGCCGGTCGCCTCCACCGAGGCCAGCACGGCGCCGGTGTGGTCGGGCAGGGGCACGTCCCGGTCCTCGGCGCCGATGGTCTCGTGGCGGGCGACGGCGCTGCGCATCCGGTCGACGACGAGATTCCGGGTCACCGTGAGCAGCCAGCCGCGCACCGATCCCTCGGTGCTGTAGAGGCGTTCCGCGTGCGGCCAGGCACGGATGAGGGTCTCCTGGACGATGTCCTCCGCCATGTGACGGTCGTTCAGCAGCTTGTCGGCGTAGGCGAGAAGAGCCTTCGCGTGGTCGGACATCATCGTGCGCAGCAGTTGGTTGCGGTGCGCGGCCGTGGGGAGGTCCGCGGAAGTGGTGGGGGTCATGTTCCAGTCCTGAAAGGGAATGCCGTACGCGCTTCCGGCTCCGGGTGGAGCGGAGCGGGGAGCGTAGGCAGGGCCCGCTTTCGGGACGCTGACGTTTTACTGTTGCCGGGGCCGATCGGGCTCGGGGAGCTCCGTCAGCCTGCGGCGGACGTCCGCGGCGTCCGGGTGGCCGATCTCGTCGAGGATGCCGAGCGCCTCACGCCAGGCGAGCGCGGCCTGCGCGTCCTGGTGCGCGGCGCGCAGGGTGTCGCCGATGTGCACCAGGGTGTCGGCCTCCAGATAGCGGTCGCGGACCTCCCGGTACAGCCGCAGCGCCTGCTCGTAGCACTCCAACGCCCGCTCGTGGTCGCGCAGATGGTGATGGGCGTAGCCGAGGCTGTCCAGGGCGGCGGCCTCGCCGTTGCGGTCGCCCGTCTCCCGGTGGCCCGCGACCGCCAGGCCGCACTCGGTCAGGGCGTCCTCGTACTTGCCCATCAGGATGTACGTCCAGCCGACCTCGTTGGCGATGCCGGCCTCGCCGTCGCGCCGCCCGGCCGCGCGGCACAGGGCGCTCGCCTCGGTGTAGTGGTCGAGGGCGTCCTCGTGCCGTCCGCGCCCGTTGGCCAGGAACGCGAGCCTGCGGTGGGTCCTGCTCCGGCCGACCCGGTCGCCGATCTCCCCGAACAGCTCCAGGGCGCGCGCCAGGTGGGCGTCGGCCTCGTCCGGCCGCCCGAGGCGACCGCAGACGAACCCGAGGGCGCGGTGGGCGAACGCCTGGCCGGATATGTCGCCCAGGCGCTGGGCCGCCTCAACTGCCGTTGTCTGGGCGTCGAGTTGCTCGGACCAGCGGCCGCGCCGGTCCAGGTACAGCTCCATGACCAGGGCCAACTGCCAGCTGTGCTCACCGCTGCCGTACCGGGCGTCCTGCTCGATCGCGGCGAGCACGGCCGACCGGTTCGTCTCCAGCCACGCGGCCGCCGCCGCCCGGTCGGGCAGGCGGGGGAGGGTCACCCCGGCTGCGTGCGGGCGCAGTTGGATGCTGTCCCGGGTGGGCATCAGCACGCTGTCGGCCGCGTGCGCGGTGTGCAGATAGTGGTCGAGCATGCGGCGCCGGGCCGTCTCCAGCTCCTGCGCGGAGTCGTGTGCCCGGCCCAACTCGGCGGCGTAGGCGCGCAGTAGTTCATGACAGCCGTAACGGCCCGGCAGCGGCTCGGAGATGAGATGCGCCCGAGCCAACTCCCCCATGACCGGCCGGACTTGGCCGACCCGCAGTCCGGCGAGGCTCGCGACGGCGGCGAGCGTGCAGTCGGGTCCCGGGTGCAGGGCGAACAGGCGGAACACCCGGGCGGCCGCGGGGCTGAGGAGTTGATACGACCACGAGAACGCGCTGCGGGCGTCCGCGACCGGGGCCTCTCCGGCGAACGCGTCGAGACTGTCCTCGCTGTCGGAGAGTTCGGCGGCGATGGAGGCGAGCGGGAAGGCCGGGTTCACGACCGCGCGGGCACTGACGACGGCCAGGGCCAGGGGAAGCCGGCCGCACAGGGCGATGATCTCCGCGACGGCGTCGGGCTCGTTCGCGATCCGTTCGGCACCCAGCCGACGGGACAGGAACTCGCGTGCCTCCGCCTCGGTGAGCACGTCCAGCGTCAGCGAGTGCGCGCCCTCGCCCGCCACCAGGCCGTAGAGCTGGTTGCGGCTGGTGACGACGACCAGGCAGCCGGGTGCACCGGGCAGCAAGGGGCGGACGTGCTCGGTGTCGCGGGCGTTGTCCAGCACGATGAGGACGCGCCGGTCGGCGAGGAGGCTGCGGTACAGCGCGGCCTGCGCGTCGAGTCCCGCCGGGATCCGCTGACCGGGAACGCCGAACGCGTCGAGGAACGACCGGATGGCCTCGGCCGCGCTCATGATCGAACCGCTGGGATGGAAGCCGCGCAGATTGACGTAGAGCTGCCCGTCGGGGAAGCGGTCGGCGACGCTGTGCGCCCAGTGCACCGCCAGGGTCGTCTTGCCGACGCCGGCCATACCGCCGATGGCACTGATCACCACCGTCGAGGCCGGCAGCTCGGACGCCGGCAATAGTGCCTGGACGTGGGCGAGTTCACTGCGCCGACCGGTGAAGGCGGGCAGATCCACGGGGAGTTGGGCAGGACGGATCGTGGCGACTCCGTCCGGCTGCGCCGCCTCGGCAGCGGCCGTCTCGTCCGCGCCCTCGGCGGGTTGCGTCGCGGCCTGCACGGCGTGGTCGCGAGCGAGGACGCGCTGCAGAGCGGCCTGGAGCTCGGGGCCCGGCTGGACGCCCAACTCGTCGGCGAGGCGCGTGCGTACGCCCCGGTGCACGTCCAGGGCCTCGGCCTGGTGTCCGGTGGCCGCGAGCACCAGGATCAGCCGGGCCTGCAGCCCTTCGTCCAACGGGTGCTGTGCGGCGGCCTGTCGGAGCGTCACCAACACCCGTGCGCCCAGGCCCGGTCCGGCCTCCAGGGCGAGTTCGGCGGCCTCCTTCACGGCGGCCAGGTGCTCGCCGTCGAGGGCGGCGAAGGCCGGGTGGCACCTCACCTCGGCCGCGATCCCGGAGGCCGCGGGCCCGCGCCACAGGGCCAGCGCCTCGATCAACAGCCCTGTGGCGACGGGAGGTTGGCCGGCCTGCGCGGCCTGCTGCCGCAGGGCACGGAAGCGCAGCAGATCGAGATCGTCGGGCTCCACTTCGAGGCGGTAGCCGCCCGAGCCACGCACCAGCCACCGTGACTGGTCCCCGGCCGGGAGATCGGGTTCGAGCAGCCGCCGCAGCGCTCCGACGTGCCGTTGGACGACATTGACGGCACTGTCCGGCGGGTCCTGTCCCCACAGGGCGTCGACGATCTCGTGGACGGCGACCGGATGTCCCGCCTCGGTCAGCAGCAACGCGAGCAGAGCGCGCTGCTTGGGCGGCCCCAGCGCGAGCTCCGTGTCTCCGCGCCAGGCCCTGACGGGTCCGAGGACGGCGAAACGTGTACGCACCGAGTCTCCCGTGCCGACTGTGACGACAAGCGCAACCGGAGACGTCGGGCCGGGGCCCTTGGCGCACACGGCTGCGGACGAACATGGAGTCCGCGGGGGACTCGCGGCAAAAGGTACCATCGCCACGCCTCGCACACGTGAGCGACAATACGGTGGATCACCACCCCGGCCCCTTTGGGCTACAACACGGGCCGGTTCAGGTCGAGTTGGCCGATACGGGACACGTTCTCCCGGTCGTCTGCGTCCTCGCTGGGCCGCGCGGCGAACCAGGCGTCGAGGATCTCCTTGAGCAGCGGCCCGGACGTCAGACGCAGGCTGAGGGCCAGGACGTTGGCGTCGTTCCAGCGGCGCGCGCCGTCCGCCGTGTACGCGTCCGCGCACAGCGCCGCCCGTACGCCCGGCACCTTGTTCGCGGCGATCGACGCGCCCGTACCGGTCCAGCAGCACACGACCGCCTGGTCCGACGTCCCGGCGGCGACCTCACGGGCGGCCGCCTCCGAGCAGACCGCCCACTGCGGGTCGTCGCCGGGACGCAACGCCCCGTACGTCACCACCTCGTGGCCCCGGCCGCGCAACTCCGCGACGAGGGCACGCGCCACCGGTTCGTCCATGTCCGAGGAAACAGAGATCCGCATGGACCGGAGGCTACCCAGCGGAGGAACCCGGTGCCACCTCGGACGGCACGGGTGGAACGGCCGCTAGGACCGCCGCCAGATCTGGTTCGCGCCCCCGGTGCAGGTCCAGATCTCCAGTGCCGTGCTGTTGGCCGTACCGTGGCCGACCGCGTCCAGACAGGTGCCGGAGCCGACGTTGACGACACCGCCGTCGGAACGCACCCGCCACTGCTGGGCCGCCGAACCGTCGCAGTCCCGGATCTCCACCGGGCTGCCGTCGGCGGTGGCACCGCCCGTCACCTCAAGGCACTTGGAGTCGTAGACGGTGAGTTGGTTGCCGGTCGTGGAGGTCCAGGTCTGGTTCGTGCCTCCGTTGCAGTCCCACAGCGCGGGCCGGGTGCCGTTGGTCTGGTTGGCGCCCGGGACGTCGACGCAACGGCCGGACTCCTGACCCTTGAGCGGGGCCGCGACCGCGCCCCGCAGCCAGCTCTGGTTGGTGCCGCCGGTGCAACTCCAGAGCTCCAGCAGGGTGCCCGGCGTGATGCCACCGGCCGTGGCGTCCAGGCACTTGCCCGAGTTGGGATTGACCACCGTGCCGTCGCTGTTCACGGTCCACTTCTGGGCCGCGGAGCTGTTGCAGTCGTAGATCTGCACCGGTGTCCCGTCGCTCGTGCCGCTGCCCTTGGCGTCCAGGCACTTCGCGCCGCCGTAGACGGTGAGTTGACCGGCGGGCGTCAGGGTCCAGGACTGGTTGGCGGCGCCGTTGCAGTCCCAGAGGGCGAGTTGGGTGCCGTTCGTCCGGCTCGCCCCGGGCACGTCCGCGCACAGGCCGGACTGGCGGCCCTTGAGGATGCCGGCGTGGTTGCCCGGCGGGTTGGCCGTGACGGAGAGGTTGTCGAACTGGTCGGTCTGGTAGCCCACCACACCGATGCCGACCTGGCCCGCGGAGTACGAACTGTCGTCGGCGGTACCGAGGTTGACCCCGTCCGCCGTGGCGGTGATCCGGTCGCCCGAGAAGCCGAGCGCGAGCGTGTGCCACGCGTGCGTGCCGAGCGCGGCCCGCGTTCCGGAGGCCAGCGTGGTGAGGGTGCCGGCCGCCGAACTCCTGACGATGGACCAGGTGCCGGTGTCGCTCACCCGCAGCAGATAGGCGGCCTGGTGACTCTGCGGCCGGTTCTGGGTGTTGGCCCGCCCCAACAGCTCGACGGTACCCGCCTGTTGGAGGTTCACGTCGGCCTTGACGGTGTAGTCGGTCCACGTCGGATCGCCGAGCAACGAGAAGGCGTCGGAGTCGTCCTGCCACTCGATCGGCTTGACCGGAGTCACCTGCTGCACACACTGTCCGCCACGGCCGTCCGCGCACGGGCGCGCCTCGAACGAGCCCTGCATGTCGGACAGATACGTCGCCTCGGTGCCCGAGACATCGTTGTCGAACGTGTCGCCGTACGGCAGCGCGAGGGCATGGGCGGCGGGCGCGGTGGCGGTGCCCTTGCCCTGGCCGGTGGTCGTGGTGACCGTGTAGATCCAACCCGGCTGCAGCGTCAGCGCATACGCGCCGGCGGTCGGGGTGATGTCCTGCGTGTGCACGAAGTCGGTCGACGTGCTCGGGCTGTTCACCCGGGTCGCCCACACGTGCACCCCACCGGTCGAAAGCCCGCCCTGCACCTGGACGTCGACCGTCTGCGCGGCGGTCGCGGTGGTGGTCTCCAGAACCGTGGAGTAGTCCGACCCGTTCGGCGACTTCAGCGTCGCGTACGTGCCGTTGGACTCGGCGCCGCCGAGGTAGCCCGACGCGGAGTCGATGAACTTCCAGCCAGGCTGGGCGAATTGGGTGACCTGCGCGGTCGCCCAGGTGTTCTCGCCGATCGCGTAGTTCCCGGACCAGGGCGAGTTCGCGGTGGCCAGGCCGACCGTGCCGTAGGGCAGGTTGGGGTAAATGGCCGCGACCAGCGGCCAGTTGAGATACGCGGTCATGCGGGCGTCGACGTATCCGCGCACGATGGAGCGGATCAACGCGGGTGCTCCGGCGTCCATGTCGAGTGAGCCGTTCTCCGACGCCCACAGCGGTTTGCCGTTGTTCTTCGCCGCGGTGGTGCTGGAGCAGGTGTCGGCGCTGCCGCCGTCACCGCCCGCGCAGGGGTAGTGGGCGCCGATGACGGACACGGCGTTGTTGAACGAGGCGTTGCTCTCCATGTCGTCCGCGACGCTCCAGCCCGAGTCGTCGCCGACGATCTGCACGGCGCCGTAACCGGCGCTGTCGAGCGCGGACCGCAACTGGATGTACCAGTCGACGTCGTGGCCCCGCTCGTTCCAGCCGCCGAGGTAACTGATCGTCAGGCCGTGCTGCTTGGCGCAACCCAGCCAGGAGATCAGGTAGTCGATGGTGTCGGTGGACCAGAACCCGCCGCTGATCCAGCCGGGGGCGGCCCAGGCCAGACCGTACAACTTGATGTTCGGGTTACGGGCCTTGGCCTGCTCGGCGAGCCAGAACTCGTAGCCGGCGTCGCAGTTGATCTGTCCCTTGGTGTGCTCGATGGACGGCTCCGAACCGTCGGTGGAGTTCGCGTCTCCGCCGATCTCCAGTTTCAGCAACTGGAGGTTCGCGCCGTAGCCCGGCTTGAACAGGTAGTCCAGGATCTGCGCCTGTTGGGCGGCCGGATAGTCGCGCAGCAGCCGGGAGTTGCCCCCGCCGCCGCTGATCGCACCGATCCCGTCGAACGTCCGGCCGCTCTGACCGCCGTCCACGGTGATGGAGGTGGCCGCCGCTGCCGCCTGGGCCGGTGGCGCACCGACCGAGCAGAGGGCGGCGACCAGGGCCATGACCCATAAGGGCAGGAGGTGTCGCACGATTCTTCGCACAGTGCCGTCCTTCTCCAGAGGGGGGTGAGGACAGTTCCAGAGAGCGCTCTCAGGAACGAGTGGGCGCCGTCCTGACTGTCCGTGGAGGTTTGGGCGACAGTGTGGAGTTGTGTTGAATCAGAGTCAAGGGTCTACACCTGTTGAGATGCGCCCCCGGTCGAGGCGTGGTCAGCGCACGACGTCGAGGACGTTCATCTGCAGGCCGTTGGCGTACACGGCGTGCTCGACCAGCTTCAGCTTCTGGGTGTCCTTGTCGGTGGCGGGAAACAGGCGCTTTCCGGCGCCGAGCAGCAGCGGGAAGACGAGCAGGTGGTAGCGGTCGACCAGGCCGGCGTCCGCGAGGCCGTGGTTGAGCGCGGCGCTGCCGTGCACGATGATCGGGCCGCCCTCGGTCTCCTTGAGTGCGGCGACCTCGTCGAGGGAGCGCAGGATCGTGGTCTCGCCCCAGTTCGACACGAGGTCGTCGTCGGTGAGGGTGGTGGAGACGACGTACTTCGGCAGGGTCTTGTAGTGCGCGAAGTCGTCCATGTCCGGCCACACCGGACTGAACGCCTCGTAGCTGGCCCGGCCCATCAGCATCGCGGCGGACTCCTCCTGCTCCCGCCCCTTGATGGCGAAGGACTCGGGCAGGAACTCGACCTCCTTGAAGGTCCATCCGGAGTTGCGGTAGCCGGGTTCGCCGCCGGGCGCCTCCATGACGCCGTCGAGGGAGATGAAGGCGGTGCTGATCAGGGTGCGCATCGGGGTTCCTCGGGTGGTCGGTGTGAGTGCGGGTGACTCCAGGATCGTACCGACAAAAAAAATTGTCAAGGAGGGTGGAGTTGTCGGAAGGGCATGGTTCCGTGCGTCCGGGTAGAGGCACTGACGGGCACTGTCGGGCGGGGACCTGGAAGGAGGCGCGGGGGTGGCCGGACTGGCGGTCCCGTTGTGGGACGTGAGCAATGGGCAGGGGCTGCGCCAACTCGCCGAACTGGGGCTGGCGTTGCTGCTGTCGACCCTGATCGGCTGGGAGCGGGCGGCGCAGCAGAAGAGCGCCGGGCTGCGCACGCACACGCTGGTCGGGATCGCCAGCGCGCTGATGATGGAGGTCTCCCAGCACGGTTTCACGAACGTCCTCGGCCTGGACAACGTCTCCTTCGACCCGTCCCGCGTGGCGGCCCAGATCGTCTCCGGGATCGGTTTCATCGGCGGCGGCCTGATCTTCGTACGGCGGGACGCGGTACGGGGGCTGACGACCGCCGCGACGATCTGGCTCACGTGCGCGGTGGGTATGGCGTGCGGTGGCGGCCTGCCGATCCTCGCGCTGGCCACGACCGCCGTGCACTTCCTCGTCGTACGCGGATATCCGTTGCTGTTCGCGCACATGATGCCGGGCGCGGATCCGGCGACGTTCGAGGTGCGGCTGACCTATCGCACCGGAACGGCGTTGCTGCCGCAGTTGATGGAGACGTGTACGCGGAGGGGCTTTCGGATTCAGGAGGTCAAGGTCGACCGGTTGCCCGAGCGGGCGGATCCGGCGGCGCGGGTGTTGCTGCGGCTGGAAGGGGCCGCGGACGCCGGGCAGTTGACGTCGGAGTTGTTCCAGAACGACGGTGTGAGCGAGGTCGAGCTGACGGCCGCGGAGGACGAGGAGTAGCACGCGGACCCAGGGCGGGAGGGGCCGGTCGTATCCGCTCGGGCGGCGGCATCCGGTCACGGGGCCTCCGCGAAAACCCGTGGTGTACCGCGCCGACCACTGCTACTTTCCGGGTGGCCGTGCGAGAGAACGAGGAGGTGGTACCCGTGAACGCAGTATCGACATGGGTGCTCTCCTCCGGGGTCACGGTCGGACGATAGGCGGTCGTCCGGGAGCGCCATAACGCAGTGCTCCCGAAAGGCACGACCATGCACGTCATTTCCGAGCGGCGCCTCGACGACGGCGTCCTCGAACGCGAATTCACCCTCGGCGAGATCCCCGGCACCCTGTGGACTCCAGAGTCCGAGGCACCGACCCCGCTGATCCTGATGGCCCACAACAACGGCCTGCCCCAGAGGGAACCCCGGCTGGTGGCCCGGGCCCGGCTGTCGGCGGCGTACGGCTACGCGGTCGCCACGATCGACGCCGCCGGGTGCGGTGAGCGGCCCCGCTCCGCCGCCGACGAACAGGCCCGCGCCGAACTCCGCCGGGCGATGCGGGCCGGCGAACCGGTGGACGAGATCTTCGAGTCCTTCGTCGCCCCGATGGTGGAACAGGCGGTCCCGGACTGGCGGACCACCCTCGACGCCCTCCTCGCGCTGCCCGAGATCGGCGGCCCGGTCGGGTACGCGGGATGGACCGCCCTCGGCATCCGCCTGACGGTGACCGAGCCGCGCATCGCGGCGGCCGGTTTCTTCGCCGGGGGCTATGTGCCCCGCGTCCAGCGCGAGGAGGCCCGGCAGGTCGGCGTTCCGCTGCTGATGCTGCTCCAGTGGGACGACGAGGGGAACCCCCGGCAGCGGGCGCTGGACCTGTTCGACGCGTTCGGGAGCAAGGAGAAGACGCTGCACGCCAATCTTGGCGGGCACCTCGGTACGCCGTGGTTCGAGAGGGAGGACGGGGACCGGTTCTTCGGGCGGCATCTGAAGTGAGGGCGGGTCCCGGCTCTCGCTGACAGGGGTGGCCGGTAGCTGCACAGCCGCTCCGACCGTCGCGGTACCGGACGGTCGGAGCGGCACGCTACTCGTACCGGTACTTCAGGGAGTCCGCCTCCGACTGCTCGATGTCGGCGATCGTCAGTTCCGGCATCCGCAACTGGGCCAGCGTCACCTCGGCGGAGGTCGGCTGGGCATCCGCCGGCAGCCACTGCTCGGGCTTCCAGGCCGCGCTGCGCAGGAGGGCCTTGGGGCAGTGCGGGTAGACCTCCTCGATCCCCAGCACCAGCGCACTGGCGGGCGGTTTGCCTACGGCGGTCAGCTGCGACAGCAGTTCGGGGCGGGTGGAGATGCAGGCCCGGCCGTTGACCCGCAGGGTCGTCGTACGGCCCGGGATGACGAACAGCAGCCCGGCCCGTCCCGTGGCGATGACGTTCTGCAGGGTGTCCAGACGCTTGTTGCCGGTCGCGTCCGGAATCGCCACGGTCCGTGCGTCGAGGACGGCCACGAATCCGGCGGGGCCGCCGCGCGGGGAGACGTCACAGTTGCCGTCGGCGTCCGCGCTGGCGACCAGGACCAGCGATGAACACCCGATCAACTGCCGTGTCTGCGCGGTGAGTTCGGTCATCTGCTTGCGTACGGCCGTGTCGCGGGGGAGGCCGTACGTATGGCGCAGCGTCTCCTCATCGCGCACGGCGTCGAGACGGAGCGAGTCGAATGCACTGCCGGCAAGGGGTGACGTCATGCCTCTGACCCTAGCGAGCGGATCTGCGATTGACCTTGGTCGGTGAGGGCGGGGATGCGCAGAGGGCCGCGCGAGCTGCCGAACTGGTCTTCACCGGCCGGTTCCTGGTGGCGCTGGTTGATCCGTGGGTCCGACGTCCCCGACCGTCCCGGCATCCGGCTGCTGTTCAGGTGCCGTGCGGTACGAGCTTCAGTCGCAGCCGGACGTAGTCATGGTCCAGTGGTCCCGGACGGCGCGTTCCATCCGGCCGCCAGCCGTTTCGGAGGTAGAAGCTCTGCGCACGGGCGTTGGACGCCCAGCACTCCAGCACGCCCTCGGTGGAGCCGGCGGCCGCGGCCCGCATGATGAACGCTCGGTGCAGGGCCGCACCCACCCCGCGCCCCCAGACGTGCGGCAGCACACCGATCTGGTAAAGCTCGTAGGCGGTCGAGGCGTCCAGGTCCTCGTGGTGCGGCGGCCCTGCACTGAGCAGTCCGACCACCGTCCCGTCGGTGTCCTCGGCGACCACCGTGGCACGCGTCGGCGCGGCCAGCACCCGCGCCCAGGCGTCGCGCCGTTGCCCCCACGCACTCGGGTCGGTGAGTTGGTCCTCGGGCAGGCCACCGGCGGTGTAGTACGCGGTCCGGGCCCGGGTGTGCACGTCGGCAAGGACGTCGGCGTCCTCGGTTGTCGCCTCACGCAGTCGGAATCCTTGATCCATGTGTTTCCGGACGCTTGGACCCGCCCGCCGGTTCCTGCCAGGGTGCCATCGGCGGCCAGGTGTGACTAGTGGTGGAGGACTCGCCGCGATTTCCTTTTGAGGAGACATTCGAGGAGGCGTCTGGATGCCGTCACGACAGCGAGTTCAACCGTGGGTCAGCGCGTTGCTCGCCGAGCACTCGCTTCCACAGCAGCCTGTCCTGCCAGTGGCCGTCGAGGAAGCCGGCCGTATCCGTCGGCCTGAGCCGGGCGTCGTGGCCCCCGAGTCTCGAACAACCGCCGTACGCCTCACGGCCGTTGACCGTGCGGGTCGCTCCGAAACCTGCCGACAGGTGGAGGCAGTGGGAGGGCGGAAGCGCGCCCCGGCCCGTAGCCGTGGACCGGGGCACTAATCGCGACCGTCAGCCGACCGACTTGGCGGCGTCCACGATGAGGTTGGCCACGGCCTTGGGGTGGCTGATCATCACGACGTGGGACGAGCGGGGTACCTCGACGACCTTGCGGGCGTTCGCGCGGCTGTACATCCAGCGCTCGCATGCCGGCGGGATCGCCTTGTCCTGGCCGGCGACCAGGCCCCATGTCGGGATCGTCTTCCAGGCCGCGGCCGTGGTCGGGAAGGTGAAGGAATCGGCGTCGAAGGGGCGCTGCGTGGCCTGGAGGACCCGGAAGTCGGCGGTGGAGATGTCCGCGGCGAAGGCGGCCTGGCCGTCCTTGCTCAGGTACAGATCGGTGCCGGTCGTACCGTCGGCCTTCGTGTACGGCACCGGCACGCTCACCGGCTCGACCTCGCTGCCGGGGAACTTGGTGATGAGCTCGCCCTGTGTCTCGCCGACGTCGGGCACGAACGCCGCGATGTAGACCAACGCCTTGACGTTGGCCTTCCCGGCGGCGGCGTTCGTGATGACCGTTCCGCCCATGGAGTGCGCGACCAGCACGACCGGTCCGCTGATGGAGTCCAGCAGACTCGCGATGTAGGGGGCGTCGGTGGGAATGCCCCGCAGCGGGTTCGACCCCGCGATCGTGGTGTAGCCCTTGTCCTGCAACTCCCCGATGGTGGCGTTCCAGCAGGACGAATCCGCGTAACCGCCGTGCACCAGAACGATCGTGGGCTTCACCTTCGACTTCTCCTCACTGGTACCGCTGGGGGCCGTCGCCGCGCCGGCCGTTCCTTCCGCACCGGCGATCAGCGCCGCCGACCCGGCCAGCGCGGCTCCGGCGGCCAATACCCGGCGACGGGAAACATCGGTACTCATGGGACTCCTCAGGCATGGGGGTTGAGCGAATGGGGCCGGCGGAGCGCTCGCCACGGAGCTGCTGCGCGAGGGCGGTTTCATCGGTGTGACCTGTCATGGACCCTATGAGGAGTGCTTTTGCGGTGGCATCGGCAATGTGACCTAGATGCCGGGCCGGAAGTCCGGCGGTCCGGTAGTCCGGCGGTCCGGCGGGTGCGGGCCGACGAGGACGCCTTGGCGATCCGTCGGACCGGCCCGACAGGGCGCTCGTCGGCGACGACGCGATCGGCAAGGTGGTGGCGGCCCCGATCATCTACCCGGTGATCTTCCTGCCCCTTGCCTAACCTATCGACTATCGATAGATTTCAATCGCAAGTCGATGGAAGGACAGGTCGTGGGAAAGCTGACAGTGGGTGCGTTGCGCGCCGTGCTCGTGGTGGTGCTCGCCGGCACCGTGTTGCTCCAGGTGTTGATGGTGTGGACGTTGGTCAGCGGGCGCGACCCGGAGGACGGCTCACGCCCGCTGACCGCGTTCCGCGTGCTCACGGTCCTGGGTCTGGTGGCGGTGCAGGTCGCCCTGGTCTGCGTATGGCGACTGGTGGCGATGGTGCGTCGCGGAACGGTGTTCTCGCCCGTCGCCTTCCGGTACGTGGACGGTGTGATCGGCGCGATCGTGGCCATTGCCCTCGTGTGGTTCGCGGTCACGGCCGTCAACGCGCCCGGCCAGCGCGACGATCCCGGCGTCACCCTCATCATGGGCGGGATCGGCCTGGCCGTCCTGGGGGTCGCGCTCATCGTGCTCGTCCTGCGGATGCTGCTCGCGCAGGCCGTCGCGCGCGATGCCGAAGCGGCGCAGATGCAGGCCGAGTTGGACGAGGTGATCTGATGCCGATCGCCGTCGACATCGACGTGATGCTGGCGAAGCGGAAGATGTCCGTGGGTGAACTCGCCGACCGCGTGGGGATCACACCCGCCAACTTGGCCGTACTCAAGAACGGCCGCGCCAAGGCGGTCCGTTTCGCGACACTCGCGGCGCTCTGCGAGGTGCTTGAGTGCCAGCCGGGTGACTTGCTGCGGTGGGAAGCGGAAGCGGAAGCGGAGGCTGGCACGAGCGCGGCGGGCGGGTGACGCGTAGGTTCGCTCCCGGGTGCGCTGTTGCCTTTTGGTTACCGTCCAGGCCAAGTTCGATCACATCGTGATCACAGGCTGATCAGCCATGACCGCGCACAAAGCACCTTCCGTACGCACCCGCCGACGACGCGCTGCCGCACACGCGCCCCTGCGCGGAGGGAAGCGGCGGCTGTGGGCAGGTCTCGCCGCGTTGACCGCGCTCGGTGTCACGGGATTCGCGGCCGTGGGCTGGATGTCCCCCGGCGCGGGCCGCACCCACACCGACGCCCGGACCGCACCCACCGCACCCACCGCACCCACCGAACACGCGACATCCGGAACCAGTCCCACCGCCAAGCCCAGGGCGACCCACCCGACCGCCGGTTCAGAGGCCTCGCCCGGCCCGTCGTCCACCCGTTCCTTCCCGGCGCATTCCTCCCCTGCGCCCCGCAGGACCGGCATCCCCGCCACAGGACCGGGCACCTTCACCACCGCGCCCGGCGGCAGCGCCAAGGTCGGAAAAGGTACGGCCCTGCGCTACCGGGTCGACGTCGAGACCGGCCTCGACCTGTCCGCCGCCGATGTCGCCGCACAGGTGGAGCACGTCCTCGCGGACCGGCGCGGCTGGACGGCCGACGGGCACTCGGCGTTCCAGCGGGTGTCGAGCGGGGCCACGGACTTCGTCGTGAAAGTGGCTACCCCCGGGACCGTGGACACGATCTGCGGACAGTACGGCCTGGACACCGGCGGCGAGGTCAACTGCAGCGTCGACAAGAACGTGATGGTCAACCTCCGCCGCTGGCTGCTCGCAACTCCCGTCTACGCCAAGGACGTTGTCGCCTACCGCGCGCTGATCATCAACCACGAGGTCGGCCACTTCCTCGGCCACGGCCACGTCGACTGCCCGGGCCCGGGCCGCCCCGCCCCCGCGATGATGCAACAGATCAAGGGCATGCACGGCTGCGCGCCCAACGTATGGCCCTATGACGACGCCGGGCACTACGTCACCGGGCCCGCCGTCCCCTGATCGGCCCCGCCGCTCCACTTCCGGTACGCGGCCACAGCAGTCGGCAGCGTCGGAAAGATGTGGTCCGTGCCGACCGACTCCACCAGCCCGTACGCCTCCAGGTCGTCGAGGAGGTCCTGTTTGACCCGGGCGAGGGCGAACACCACGCCCCGGTGGGCGAGTTCGCGGCGGAGTTCGTCGACGGCGTCCAGCGCGGTGATGTCCACCTCGACATTGGCCTCGGCGTTGAGGACGAACCAGCGGACAGGGACGGCCTGTTGGGCGACGGCGGCCAGGGCGCGGCGGCGGAAGTTCTCCGCGTTGGCGAAGAAGAGGGGTGAGTCGTAACGGTAGACGAGCAGGCCGGGGATCGTGCGGGCCTGCGGGAAGTCGTCCACGTCGTGCATGCCGGCGAGACCGGGGACCAGGCCCTCGACGGCGTCGTGCGGACGGGCCACCCGGGTGAGGAGTTCGGCCACCGACAGGCCTACGGCGACGATCACGCCGTAGAGGATGTCGAGGGCGAGGACTCCGGCCAAGCAGCCCAGTGCCAGCAGGAGCTCGCGGCGGCGGAAGGTGGCCAGGCGGTGGAAGCCGGTGAGGTCGATCATGCGGACGGCCGCGTAGACGACGAGGGCGCCGAGGACCGCCGAGGGGGTACGGGAGAGCAAGGGGCTCAGGAAGAGGAGGACCGACAGGACCACCGCTCCGGCGATCAGCGAGTACGCCTGGCTGCGGGCGCCCGCCGAGGAGGCGAGCGCGGTGCGGCTGGCGCTGCTGCTCACCGGGAAGCCGTGGAGTACGCCGGCGCCGAGGTTGGCCGCGCCCAGCGCCAGGAACTCCTGGTCGGCGTCGAGACCGGGGCCGTCGTCCTCGTCGCCGCCGGTGAAGGCGCGGGCGGTGAGGATGAAGTCGGTGTAGGCGACGAGCAGGACACCGAGCGCGGGCAGTACCAGGTGGGGGAGTTGGGTGAGGTCGGGCAGGCCGATCGTGGGGAGGCCCGCCGGGACGTGGCCGATCACCTTGATGCCGTAGCGGTCGTCGAGGTCGAGGACGGCGACGGCCGCCGTGCCCAGCACCACGGCCAGCAGCGGGCCGGGGACCATCCGGGAGATGCGCGCGACCGTGAAGAGGAACGCGAGCGTGACGGCGGCGAACACCAGCGTGGGCGCGTGGAGTTGACCCAAGTGCCGTAGGAACGACCAGAGTTGGGGGAAGAAGGCCGAGCCTGTCGTCGACACTCCGGTGAGCTTGGGGAGTTGGTCCACGATCATGATCAGGGCCACGCCCGCCAAGTAGCCGATCAGGACCGGACGGGAGAGGAGATCGGCGACGAAGCCGAGGCGTACCGCCCACGCGACGAGGCACAACAGGCCGACCGTGAGCGCGAGGGCGGCGGCCAGGGTGGCGTAGCGGCTCGGGTCACCGGCCGCGAGGGGGCCCACCACGGTCGCCGTCATCAGTGCGGTCGTCGACTCGGGGCCGACCGAGAGCAGCCGGGACGAGCCCAGTAGGGCGTACAGGGCGAGCGCGGGCAGGATCGCCCACAGTCCGGCGACCGGCGGGAGGCCGGCGACTCCGGCGTACGCCATCACCTGCGGGACGAGGTACGCGGCGACCGTGACACCGGCCAGCAGGTCGCCGCGCAACCAGGCGCGCCGGTAGCCGGCCAGCGCGGCGATTCCGGGTGTCAGGCGCCGCCAGTCCAGGGCGCGCCCGCTGGGGGACACGGTGTTCCTCGCCCCGACCGCCTCAGAGGCTCGCCGCGTGGTCCGGGACGTACGTCTGAAGGTCGCGCGGCGGGCGTTCGTAGCCGGTGGACGGCGGGCGGGGCGGGAGCTTGAGGACTGGGGGTGAGACCTCGTGGTAGGGGAGGGAGCCGAGCAGATGGGCGATCATGTTCAGCCGGGCCCGGCGCTTGTCGTCGCTCTCGACGACGGCCCAGGGGGCCTCGGAGATGTCGGTGTGCACCAGCATCTCGTCCTTGGCCCGGGAGTAGGCCTCCCAGTGGGTGATGGACTCCAGGTCCATCGGCGACAGCTTCCAGCGGCGCAGCGGATCCTCCAGCCGGCGCCGGAACCGGTCCTGCTGCACGGAGTCGCTCACCGAGAACCAGTACTTGCGCAGCACGATCCCGTCCTCCACGAGCATCCGCTCGAAGATGGGGCACTGGCGCAGGAACAGCTGGTACTCCTCCTGGGTGCAGAAGCCCATCACCCGTTCGACCCCGGCCCGGTTGTACCAGCTGCGGTCGAAGAGGACGATCTCGCCGGCGGCCGGCAGATGCTCGACGTAGCGCTGGAAGTACCACTGGGTGCGCTGGCGGTCGGTCGGCTTCGGCAGCGCGGCGATCCGCGCGACACGCGGGTTGAGGTGCTCGGCGACGCGCTTGATGGTGCCGCCCTTGCCCGCCGCGTCCCGGCCCTCGAAGACGATCACCAGCCGGGTGCCCTCGGCCCGCACCCACTCCTGGAGCTTCACCAACTCCGTCTGCAGGCGCAGCAGTTCGGTCTCGTACTTCTCGCGCGGCAGCTTCGTCGCCTTTTTGCCGGCCATGCTGCCTCAACCCCTCGATGACGTGCGCGGTTCCCCGTGTCCAAGGTCGAACACCTGGACAGCACCGTACTGACCGGCGGGGGAGCGCGCACCCCGGATGCCTGCTCCGCCGGGTTTGCGGAGGGCGGTGACGGCAACCCGGACCGTGTGACAGCGATGACCGCACAACAGGAACTCGTCCGTTTCCTTGAGGACCGCTTCGCCTGCGCCCAGGCCTGCACCGAGTGTGCGCGGGCCTGTGTGCTGCGCGTCAGCCGCTCGGACCCGGACGCCACCGACCACGAGGCAGTCGTACGACGCAGGGCGCTGCTGTGCGCGGAGGTGTGCGACGCGACCTGCCGGATGCTGGCCGAGCAGCACCGCCAGGACGAGCCCGCGCTTCGCCTCCAGGCCAAGTGGTGCCGGCTCGTCTGCCTGGAATGCGCGCAGGTCCTCGACGCGCAGCCGGGCGCCGAGGCGGACGCGCAGGCGTGCCGGGACTGCGCGCGGGCGTGCACGGAGTTCCTGGCGACGCTGAACTGACGGGCGGCTAGGGCACTTTCAGGAGCATGGCCGCTTCCTTCAGGGGCATTGCCGCCTCGCCATTCCCTATTTCTGGAACACGTTCTACGGTGTGCGCCGTCAGGACCGGCCTTGGGGAGCCTGGAGGCGCCGTGCATCTCGAATACACGCCCGAGCAGCAGCGGCTGCGTACCGAACTGCGCGCCTACTTCGCCGAGTTGGTGCCCGACCACGCCTACTCGCGCTACGACGACCCGGCCGCCCAGAAGCGCTTCTACCGCGAGACGATCCGCCGGCTCGGCGCGGACGGCTGGCTCGGGGTCGGCTGGCCGGAGGAGTTCGGCGGGCGCGGGCTGACCCCGATGGAGCAGTTCATCTTCTTCGACGAGGCGGCGCAGGCGGGCGTACCGCTGCCGTTGATGGCGCTGAACACGGTCGGCCCGACGATCATGCAGTTCGGCACCGACGAACAGAAGGCGTACTTCCTCCCGAAGATCCTCGCCGGCGAGATCGACTTCGCGATCGGCTACAGCGAGCCCGAGGCCGGCACGGACCTGGCCGCGCTGAAGACACGTGCCGTGCGGGACGGCGAGGAGTACGTCGTCAACGGCCAGAAGATCTGGACGACCAACGGCGACACCGCCGACTGGGTCTGGCTGGCCGTCCGCACCGACCCGGACGCCCCACCGCACAAGGGCATCACGATGCTCCTGGTCCCGACCGCCGACCCCGGCTACTCCTGCACGGTGATCAACACCCTCGCCTCGCACGACACCACGGCGAGCTACTACGAGAACATCCGCGTCCCCGTCTCCCGCCGCGTCGGCAAGGAGAACCAGGGCTGGCGCCTGATCACCAACCAGCTCAACCACGAGCGCGTCACCCTCGCCGCCCACGGCACCATGGCGATCCGCGCCCTCCACGACGTCCAGCACTGGGCCATGGAGACCAAACTCGCCGACGGCCGCCGCGTCGTCGACCTCCCCTGGGTCCGCCGCCTCCTCGCCCGCACCTACGCGCGCCTCGACGCGATGAAACTCCTCAACTGGCAGATGGTGAACGCCGTCCAGGAAGGCACCCTCACTCCCCAGGACGCCTCCGCCGTCAAGGTCTACGGCTCGGAGGCCCGCCGCGACGCGTATGCCTGGCTCATGGAGATCGTCGCCGCGGCGGGCGCCCTGAAGGAGGGCTCCGCGGGAGTCGTCCTGCACGGCGAGCTGGAACGCGGGTACCGCTCCGCCGTCATCTTCACCTTCGGCGGCGGCAACAACGAGATCCAGCGGGAGATCATCTCGTGGATCGGGCTGGGGATGCCGAGGGTGCGGCGTTAGCTTGCGCGCCAATGCCCTGCCGACCGGGATCTGCGACTAAGTCGACATCTCGACTGGTGAGTGGAGTCGTTGGCGCAGGTGGTCGAGGAGTCCGTCGGGCACGGGGTAAGGGGGTTCACGGGGAAGAAGCTGCTGGGCGGTGTCCAGGTCGCCGCTCCGGACATGCCCGTGGATCTCGTACGCGAGGTCAGTGACGTCGGTGATGGAAACCGTCCACTCGTCCGCGTAGCGGTGTGCGGCTTCGCCGACGAGGCCGAGCTGCAGTGCGCGGTAGGGAAGGGGCTGCAGATGCACATCGCGCTCGGGGTCCCATTGGACACGAGCCGGTGCTCGCTTCAACTGCCGCTTCCAGGTTGCTCGGTCGGCGTGCAGTCCGTGCTCGTAGTGGGACAGACACGCGTGCTCCAGCGCCCATTCGAAGCCTTCGCGGGTGATCTCGACTGCGAGGACGGTCTCCTGCCCTTCCTTGGCTCCCCATCCGCAGCGATACATCATCCAGAGGAAGGACGGCTTGATCCATGTCATCCGGTCTCGCTGCCAGGCCGCCGGAAAGCGACCCTCTCGGGCTGCCGGCTGGCCGAGTTCAGGCGCGTATGCCTGGTAGACGACGACTGTGGAGTCGGTGTAGCGGGCGCGGATCCGGTGCTTGAGTTCTGCCACGGTGACAGCGTGCGGACACGGCTTGATGCGCGCCATCGAATTACCTGGGCACCGAGTTCATCCAGCACCGGGCGGTGGAGCGTGCCGCGCGTCACTACTCAGGGGCGTCGATGAGGACGTACACGGTCTTCACGACGCCGTCCTGGACGGTGATGACGTCCCGTCCGGTGGCCACGGGTGCGCCGCCGGACGGTGCCAGGGTCCAGGCGTACGTCGACAGGTCTTGGGCAGTTTGAATGGGGCTGTCGAGTTCGAGCCGCATCCCGGGTACGGCGGCCTGTAGCGCGTCGATGGCCTTCTCCGCCCCTTCACGGCCGTGATACACGGCGTCCGGCTCGGCGACGAGCACATCGTCCGCGTACGTGGCGGCGATCGAACGGCTCCGCTGCTCGCCGGCGGGCGAGTTCCAGATGGCCAGGTGCTCGGCGACGATGTGAGCGATGTGCGTGCGGAGCTGGTTCCAACATGATGAGCAAGCCATGGCAGGGTGCGAGAAGCGTGATCGCAGACCTGGTAGGGAGAGGGCGCCCACCCATCCCGGCGCGCGAGGCGCTACAGCGGCGCGTGGTGCACGAGTCGTACGTCTGCCTGCTGTCGTACGCCCATCAGCTCTACGGCAGGGAGGCCCCCGGGCCACGACAGGTCGACCCCCGTGCCCGCCACCGTGACCCGGCAACCGTGCGCCACAGGCCCCCTGTTGCGCTCTGTTCCCACGCATGTGGGGGAGCGGCTCCCGGCCGGGCATATTCTCCAAGGCATGTGACGGCTCGCGCCCACCCCCGTACAAAGTCGGGCGTTCGCTCGCCATACTGGACGAGCCAGGGGAGGGCGGGACGAACACTGACGGGGGCGGTCGCGGGAGATGGGGGACAGCAGACTGATCCAGGGCCGCTATCAGCTGCTCGATCTGATCGGGCGCGGCGGCATGGGCGAGGTGTGGCGTGCGCGGGACGAGTCGCTGGGGCGGCAGGTCGCCGTGAAGTGCCTCAAGCCGCTGAACCCGCACCACGATCAGTCGTTCACCCGGGTCCTGCGCGAGCGGTTCCGGCGTGAGGCGCGGGTGGCGGCCGCGTTGCAGCACCGCGGGGTGACCGTCGTCCACGACTTCGGGGAGTCCGACGGTGTCCTGTACCTGGTGATGGAGCTGCTCGACGGCCGTAATCTCAGCCAGCTCCTGGAGGACAACGAGCAGCGGCCGCTACCCGTCGCTGACGTCGTCGACATCGCCGAACAGGTCGCCTCCGCCCTCGCCTACTGCCATCAACAGGGCATCGTGCACCGGGACTTGAAGCCCGCGAACATCATGCGGCTGACCGACGGCACGGTGAAGATCTGCGACTTCGGCATCGCCCGCCTCGGCGCCGACATCGGCTTCACCTCCCGGCTGACCGGCACCGGCATCGCGATGGGCACCCCGCACTACATGTCGCCGGAACAGATCAGCGGCTCCGAGGTCGACCAGCGCAGCGACCTCTACTCCTTCGGGTGTGTGCTGTACGAACTCGCCACCGGCGCACCGCCGTTCGACCTCGGCGACGCCTGGGCGATCCTCATCGGCCACCGCGACAACGCACCCCGCCCGCCGCGCGCCGAGCGGCCCGAACTGCCCGAGTACCTGGAGAAGGCCATCCTTGACCTGCTGGCCAAGCTCCCGGAACAACGTCCGCACGACGCACGGGAGTTGGGTCGCCGGATCACCATGGGCCGTACGACACCCTTGTACGTACCGACCGTTGTGACCCCGCGGCCCCAACTGCGCCCGTCCGAAGCGGTGTCGGAACCGGCCTCCGAGCCTGCCTCCCGCGAAGCGCGCCTGCCGTCCTGGACGCGCGGGATGACCACCGGGCACAAGGCGACCGGCGCCGGACTACGCACCACCCCGCCGGACGCCGGAGCCGGACTCACCGGCGAGTGGATCGCCCGCCCGGCCACCGGCCACGCCGAGGAACCCGCGCCGGAGTCACCGTCCGCACCGTCCCCGGAGATCCTCGACGCCCTGGCCGGACGCCACAACGCGGGCCTGAGTCTAGGGAGGTTGGGCCGCTGGGCCGAGGCCGGCGAGGTGCACCGCGCGGTCGCCGCCGAACGCACCCACCTCCTCGGCCCGGACCATGCCGACACCCTCGCCAGCCGCTACGAACTCGGCTTCACCCTCAGCCGTACCGGCCGCGCCGCCGACGCCCTGCACGAGTACACCCACGTCGCCCGCGCCAGGGAACGGGCGTTGGGCGCCGACCACGCCGACACCCTCGCCGCGCGGCAGGAAATGGCGTACGTCCTGGGCCAGTTGGGCCGACACTTCGACGCACACCAGGTGTACACGTCCGTACTCGCCGCCCGGGAACGGACGATGGGCCCCGACCACCCGGACACCCTGCGCTGCCGCCACAACCTCGCCTTCAACCTCAGCCGGCTCGGCCGCCTGGAGGACTCGTACCGCATGGCCTGCGAGGTCGCCGCCGCCCGCGCCCGCGTGCTGGGCCCCGGCCACCCCGACACCCTGGTCACCCGCTACGAAGTCGCTTACGCGCTCGGCCAGTTGGGCCGCTGGCCCGAGGCCCTGCAGACCTACGGCGAGGTCGCCGAGGCCCGCGCCCAGGCGCTCGGCCCCGACCACGCCGACACGCTCGCCGCCCGCTACGAGGTCGGCATCAGCCTCGGCAGGCTCGGCCGCAGCGCCGATGCCCTCAAGCTCTACCGCGACCTCATCGACGACCGCACCCGCGTCCACGGTCCCGCCCACCCCGAGACCCTCCGCGCCCGCCACGGCCTCGGCGTCAACCTCGGGCGCCTGGGCCGCTGGGAGGAGGCCCTCGCCGAGTCCCGCGACGTGTGCGCCATCCGCGAGCGCGTCCTCGGCGCCGACCACCCCGACACCCTGGTCAGCCGCCGCGAGGTCGCCGTAGGCCTGGGCTGGCTCGGCCGTTGGTCCGACGCCCTCACCGAGTACCGCCGCGTGGCCGCCGCCCGCGAGCGCGTCCTGGGCCCGACCCACCCCGACACCCTCGCCAGCCGCAACGACGAGGCCCACTGCCTGGAACAACTCGGCCGCAACGCCGAAGCGGTCGAGCTGTACCGCCGGGTGGCGGCGCTACGCCAGGGCCGTCCGTCCGGCGGGCACTGAAGGGCCGGATTGCCAACTCCGGCCGCGGCGCCCACAGCCCTGCCTGCCGGTGTCTGCCTTCGGCTCTGTCCGCGTCCGTCGGCCGCGCCACAGCCGCAGGCCACCCCCCCAGCCCCAACCCCCTAAAGGGGCGCGGGGAACTGCGCGACCAGCCCCCACCGGGCGCTAGCCGCGAAACAACCCAAGGACGCACAACCAACGCGCCCCTCACCCCGCCGAAGTTGTAATTCCGGCCCCCGTCCACTTCCACCCACCGCCACCCGCCCCACCCCTGGCCGACCTAGATCACCTCGTGTTACGAAGAACCATGCCTGCACACGAGGGACCCGGACACCGCACGTACGACGCCGTCATCGTCGGCGGCGGCCACAACGGCCTGGTCGCCGCCGCCTACCTGGCCCGCGCAGGGCGTTCCGTGCTCGTCCTGGAACGCCTCGCCGGCACCGGCGGCGCCGCCGTGTCGACGCGCCCGTTCGCCGGAGTCGACGCACGGCTGTCCCGGTACTCGTACCTGGTCAGCCTGCTGCCCAAGAAGATCGTGCGGGACCTCGGCCTCGACTTCCGCATCCGAGGGCGCACCATCTCGTCGTACACCCCCGTCGAACGCGACGGACGCCCCACCGGCCTCCTCGTCGGCGGTGGCGAGCGCCGCACCCGGGACGCCTTCGCCCGGCTGACCGGCGGCGACCGCGAATACGCGGCCTGGCAGCGGCTCTACGGCATGACCGGCCGCCTCGCGCAGCGGGTCTTCCCCACGCTCACCGAACCCCTGCCCACCCGAGACGAACTGCGCCGGCGCGTGGACGACGAGGACGCGTGGCGGATGCTCTTCGAGGAGCCGATCGGTGTCGCGATCGAGGAGAACTTCACCGACGACCTGGTCCGGGGCGTCGTCCTCACCGACGCCCTCATCGGCACGTTCGCCGACGCCCACGACCCCACGCTCGCCCAGAACCGCTGCTTCCTCTACCACGTGATCGGCGGCGGAACCGGCGCCTGGGACGTCCCCGTCGGCGGCATGGGCGCCCTGACCGACGCCCTCGCCACCACCGCGCGCGAGGCCGGCGCCGTACTCGCCACCGGGCACGAGGCCGTCCGCATCGACACGGACGGACGCGCCGCCGAGATCACCTACCGCACCGCCGAGGGCGAGGGCACCGTGGCCGCCCGGCACGTCCTCGTCGGCGCATCGCCGCAGCAACTGGCCGCCCTCACCGGCGACCAGCCGCCCGCACCCGCCGAGGGCGCCCAGCTCAAAGTGAACATGCTGCTGAAGCGGTTGCCCAGGCTCCGCGACACCTCGGTCGACCCGCGCGAGGCGTTCGCCGGCACCTTCCACATCGCCGAGGGCTACGACCAACTGGCCGCCGCCCACGCCCAGGCGGCCTCGGGTTCGCTGCCCGCCGCGCCACCCTCCGAGATCTACTGCCACTCGCTCACCGACCCGAGCATCCTCGGGCGGGACCTCGTCGAGGACGGCTACCAGACCCTCACGCTCTTCGGCCTGCACACACCGGCGCGGCTGTTCGAGCGGGACAACGACGCCGTACGCGATGAGCTGTTGAAGGCGACGCTGGCCCAGTTGGACCACCACCTCGCCGAACCCCTCGCCGACTGCCTGGCCACCGACGCGGACGGCCGCCCCTGCATCGAGGCGAAGACCCCGCTCGACCTGGAACGCGACCTCCGACTCCCCGGCGGCAACATCTTTCACCGCGAACTGACCTGGCCGTACGCCCAGGCCGACACCGGCCGTTGGGGCGTCGAGACCCGGCACGCGAACGTCCTGCTCTGCGGAGCGGGCGCGGTGCGCGGCGGGGGCGTGAGCGGGGTGCCGGGGCACAACGCGGCGATGGCCGTGCTGGAGGCGGCGAAAATCTAACCGGGCGTCGAGCCCGTCGAGGATGTGCCCGGCTGTTCGGGGAGCGGTCTGTCCTGGACGACGTTCTTCATGACCAGGGTCGACGTCAGGCGCTGGACGCCGGGGAGCCGGGCGAGCCGCTGATCGTAGAGCTGCTGGAACGCGGCCAGATCGGCGGTCGCGACCCGCAGCAGATAGTCGGGCTCACCGAACAGGCGCTGCGCCTGGATCACGTGCGGGACGGCGGCCACGGCCTCCTCGAAGGCGGTGACGGTGTCGGGGGTCTCCCAGCGCAGGGTGGCGAAGACGAGGGCCTCGAAGTTCAGGCCGACGGCGGCCGGGTCGACGACGGCGCGGTAGCCGCGGATCGCACCCTCGCGTTCGAGGTCGCGCAGCCGGCGATGGCAGGGCGAAACGCTGAGCTGTACGCGGGCGGCCAGCTCGGTGATGGTCAGGCGGCCGTCGAGCTGCAGCTCGGTGAGAATCTTCCGGTCCAGGGCGTCCATGGGGAATATTCTCCCTCGGATCGCGTGATCATGGGGTAAATACGCAAACGCCTTCGGCTGTATCCGGCCTAGCCTTCCCTCCAGCGCACGACAGGCGAGAGGGAACGACCGATGGACACGACGACGCTGGCGGCCTTCCTGGCTGTGGACCTGCTGCTGGTGTTCACGCCGGGCGCGGACTGGGCCTACGCGATTTCCGCCGGGCTGCGGGGGCGCTCGGTCGTCCCGGCCGTCACAGGTCTGATCGCCGGGCACGCGGCCTACGCGCTGGTGGCCGTCGCCGGCCTGGCGGTACTCGTGGCGAGTTCCCCGGCCGCGCTCACCGCCCTGACCGTGGCGGGTGCCGGTTACCTGTTGTGGCTGGGCTGGGGTGTCCTGCGGCAACCGGCCGTTCCGGCGGCCGCCGACGAGAGCACGGACGCCTCCCGCGCGCGGGTCATGCTCAAGGGAGCAGGCATCAGCGGCCTGAACCCCAAGGCGCTCCTGCTGTACTTCTCGCTGTTCCCCCAGTTCATCGACCCTGCCAGGGGCTGGCCGGTCGCCGCGCAGACCGGGCTGCTCAGCACGGTCCACCTGACCGCATGCGCCGCCGTCTACCTTGCCGTCGGCGTCCTGGCTCGCACGGTCCTGAGCACCAGGCCCTCGGCCGCGCGGATCGTCACCCGCGTCAGCGGCGCCACGATGATCGCCATCGGCGGCTTCCTTCTGGTGGAAGGCCTGGCCCGCTGAGGAATACGAAACAGACCGAGGGAGAGTACGTACGTGGAAGACCGGACACAGCAGGAACAGGCGAGCCCCGAGGTGCGCGAGCGCGTCCAGGACAGCTTCGCCCTCCAGGGCCTGATGTCCCACCTCGGCGCGCGCCTCGCCCACATCGGACCCGGCCGCGTCCACATCGTGCTCCCGGTCCGTCCTGAGCTGACCCAACAGCATGGCTACGTCCACGCCGGCGCCACCAGCACCATCGCGGACAGCGCCGGCGGCTACGCCGCGCTCACCCTTTTCGACGAGGACTCCGAGGTCCTCACCGTCGAGTACAAGATCAACCTCCTGGCACCCGCCGCCGGCGACCACCTCGAAGCGATCGGCACGGTCCTCAAGCCCGGACGCACCCTGACCGTCTGCCAGTTGGAGGTCTACGGCGTCCAGCCCGACGGCACCCGGAAGCTCGTCGCCAACGGCCAGCAGACCCTGATCCGCGTGAACAGGCCCACCACATGAGCCCCAGCCGTCCCCACGGTCCGCTACGGCCCTGCCGTCCTGACTGACCTGGTGGCAGCGCTCGTTCCCCGACGCCAGGGCTGCCGAACTGGTGTGGAAGCAGCAGGGCGGTGTGGTGAGTTGATCACCGCAGCAGTCAACGAGGGCTTCGTGGAGGTCAGTTGGCGCGACCCCGGGAACGGCTGCTTCCACCGGCCGGCGCTCACGGCTCGGCGGGATGGGCCGACCCGTGACTCCAGAAAATCTGACGGAGCATCAGAAAAGGCCTTCCGTCGTCCGGAGGACTGCGGCATTCTGCGCCCATGCAGACGGAGTTGAGCAAGAAACTGGGAGTCGAGCACGCCATTTTCGGCTTCACGCCGTTCCCCGCCGTCGCCGCGGCCATCAGCCGGGCCGGCGGTTTCGGAGTGCTCGGCGCGGTCCGCTACACCGCCCCCGACGAGCTCAAGCGCGACCTCGACTGGCTGGAGGCGCACGTCGAGGGGATGCCGTACGGCCTGGACGTCGTCATGCCCGCGAAGAAGGTCGAGGGCGTCACCGAGGCCGAGGTCGAGGCGATGATCCCGGAAGGGCACCGGCGGTTCGTCACCGAGACGCTGGCCAAGTACGGCGTCCCCGAACTCGCCGAGGGCGAGGTGTCCGGCTGGCGTATCACCGGGTGGATGGAACAGGTCGCCCGCAATCAGCTCGACGTCGCCTTCGACTACCCGATCAAGCTGCTCGCCAACGCCCTCGGCTCCCCGCCCGCCGACGTCGTCGCCCGCGCCCATGACCGCGACGTGCTCGTCGCCGCGCTCGCGGGCAGCGCCCGGCACGCCCGCAAGCACGCGGAGGGCGGCATCGACATCGTCGTGGCCCAGGGCTACGAGGCGGGCGGCCACACCGGCGAGATCGCCTCCATGGTGCTCACGCCCGAGGTCGTCGAAGCCGTCGATCCACTGCCTGTGCTGGCCGCCGGTGGCATCGGCAGCGGACAGCAGGTGGCCGCCGCGCTCAGCCTCGGCGCGCAGGGCGTGTGGCTGGGTTCCCTGTGGCTGACCACCACGGAAGCCGACATGCACTCGCCCGGCGTGACCCGCAAACTGCTCGCCGCCGGGTCCGGCGACACCGTCCGCTCCCGCGCCCTGACCGGGAAACCGGCCCGCCAACTGCGTACCGAGTGGACCGACGCCTGGGACGACCCGGACGGCCCGGGCACTCTCCCGATGCCGTTGCAGGGCCTGTTGGTCGCCGAGGCGGTGTCCCGCATTCAGAAGTACGAGATCGAACCACTGCTCGGCACCCCGGTCGGCCAGATCGTCGGCCGGATGAACAGCGAACGCAGTGTCCAGGCCGTCTTCGACGACCTCACGCGCGGCTTCGAGCACGCCGTCGACCGCATCAACCGCATCGCCGGAAGGAGCGGCCAGTGAGCGCACAGGGTGAGAGCACGCCCCCCACCGGTTTCTGGGCCCAGGCGGCTCAGGACCCCGACCGCGAGGTCCTCGTCGCCCCCGACGGCGAGGTGTGGACCGCCGGCCGACTGCACGCCGCCGCCAACCAGCTCGTCCATGGTCTGCGCGCCGCCGGACTCGAACGCGGCGACGCCTTCGCGGTCGTGCTGCCCAACGGCGTCGAGTTCTTCACGGCCCATCTGGCCGCCACCCAGGCCGGTTTCTACCTCGTCCCCGTCAACCACCACTTCGTCGCACCCGAGATCGCCTGGATCGTCGCCGACTCCGGCGCCAAGGTGCTCATCGCGCACGAGCGGTTCGCCGAGCCCGCCCGCCAGGCAGCCGACGAGGCCGGCCTGCCCGCCACGCACCGGTACGCGGTCGGCACGGTCGAGGGCTTCCGGCCGTACGCCGAACTCATCGACGGACAACCGGAGTCGGCGCCCGGGGACCGCACCCTCGGCTGGGTCATGAACTACACCTCGGGCACCACCGGCCGCCCCCGAGGCATCCGCCGCCCGCTGCCGGGCAGGCCGCCCGAGTCGGCGTACCTCGGCGGCTTCCTCGGCATCTTCGGCATCAAGCCGTTCGACGACAACGTGCACCTCGTCTGCTCGCCGCTCTACCACACGGCCGTCCTCCAATTCGCGGGCGCGAGCCTGCACATCGGGCACCGCCTGGTCCTGATGGACAAGTGGACCCCGGAGGAGATGCTCCGCCTCATCGACCGCGAGAACTGCACCCACACCCACATGGTCCCGACCCAGTTCCACCGCCTCCTCGCCCTCCCCGAGGACATACGGGCGCGCTACGACGTCTCGTCCATGCGGCACGCCATCCACGGCGCCGCCCCCTGCCCCGACCATGTGAAGCGGGCGATGATCGAGTGGTGGGGCGACTGTGTGGAGGAGTACTACGCGGCCAGCGAGGGCGGCGGCGCCTTCGCGACCGCCGAGGACTGGCTGAAGAAGCCCGGCACGGTCGGCAAGGCCTGGCCCATCAGCGAACTCGCGGTCTTCGACGACGACGGCAAGCGGCTTCCGCCCGGTGAACTCGGCACCGTCTACATGAAGATGAGCACCGGCGGCTTCGCCTACCACAAGGACGAGGCCAAGACGCGGAAGAACCGCATCGGCGACTTCTTCACCGTCGGCGACCTCGGCTACCTCGACGAGGACGGCTACCTCTTCCTCCGCGACCGCAAGATCGACATGATCATCTCGGGCGGCGTCAACATCTACCCGGCCGAGATCGAGTCCGCGCTCCTCGCCCACCCCGCCGTCGCCGACGCCGCCGCCTTCGGCATCCCGCACGACGAGTGGGGCGAGGAGGTCAAGGCCGTCGTCGAACCGTCCCCCGGACACGAACCCGGCCCGGCCCTCGCCACCACCCTCCTCGACCACTGCGCCGAGCAACTCGCCGGCTACAAACGGCCCAAGAGCATCGACTTCATCGCCGAGATGCCCCGCGACCCCAACGGCAAGCTGTACAAGCGGCGGCTGCGGGACCCGTACTGGGAGGGGCATACGCGGCCCATGTGAGTGCCGTAGGCATCTGGAGCGGGACGGGTGTGGTCCCGCCCCCTGCGCGGTGGGACCACACCCGTCCCGTCGGCTTGACCTGCCCGGGCGGCGGCCCGAGGATCATGTGTCATGACGCCCGGACAAGGCAGCACGGTTGACGGGGTACTGCGACGCAGTGCCCGGCGCACTCCCGCCCGCGTGGCGGTGGACTACGGCGAGCGCTCCTGGACGTACGAGGAACTCGACGACGCCGTCTCGCGCGCGGCGACCGTGCTCCTCGACCAGGGCCTCGCGCCGGGCGACCGGGTCGGTTCCTACGGCCACAACTCGGACGCCTATCTGATCGGCTTCCTGGCCTGTGCCCGCGCGGGCCTCGTGCACGTCCCGGTCAACCAGAACCTCACCGGCGACGACCTCACGTACATCGTCGGCCAGTCGGGCAGCACGCTGGTGCTCACCGACCCGGACCTCACCGGGCAACTTCCCGACGGCGTACGGATGTTGCCGCTCCGAGACGCCGACGGCTCGCTGCTGGACCGGCTGCCGTCCGCGTCTCCGTACGACGGGCCCGAGCCGCGCACCGACGACCTGGTGCAGTTGCTCTACACCTCGGGCACGACCGCGCTGCCCAAGGGCGCGATGATGAGCCACCGGGCCCTGGTGCACGAGTACTTGAGCGCGATCACCGCGTTGGACCTGAGCGCGGGGGACCGGCCGGTGCACTCGCTGCCGCTGTACCACTCGGCGCAGATGCATGTGTTCCTGCTGCCGTACCTGGCGGTCGGGGCCACCAACACCATCCTCGACGCGCCCGACGGCGACCGGCTGTTCGACCTTATCGAGGCCGGGCGCGTGGACAGCCTGTTCGCCCCGCCCACGGTGTGGATCGGCCTCGCGAACCGGCCCGACTTCGAGACGCGCGACCTGAGCGGGCTGCGCAAGGCGTACTACGGTGCGTCGATCATGCCGGTGCCCGTCCTGGAGCGGCTGCGCGAGCGGCTGCCCAAGCTGGCGTTCTACAACTGCTTCGGGCAGAGCGAGATCGGCCCGCTCTCCATGGTCCTGGGCCCCGACGAGCACAAGGGCCGACTGGACTCGTGCGGCCGTCCCGTCCTGTTCGTGGATGCGCGGGTGGTCGACGAGGAGGGCAAGGACGTTCCCGACGGAACGTCCGGCGAAGTCGTCTACCGTTCACCGCAGTTGTGCGAGGGCTACTGGGACAAGCCCGAGGAGACGGCCGCCGCCTTCCGTGACGGCTGGTTCCACTCCGGCGACCTCGCGGTGCGGGACGCGCACGGCTTCTTCACCGTCGTCGACCGGGTGAAGGACGTCATCAACTCCGGTGGCGTACTGGTCGCTTCACGCCAGGTCGAGGACGTGCTCTACACCCACGAGGGCGTCGCCGAGGTCGCCGTGATCGGCCTCCCGGACGACCGCTGGATCGAGGCCGTCACCGCGGTCGTCGTCCCGCGCGGCGAGGTCACCGAGTCCCAACTCATCGACCACGCACGGGAGAAGCTCCCTCACTTCAAGGCGCCGAAGCGGGTGGTGTTCGTGGAGGAGCTGCCGCGGAACGCCAGCGGAAAGATCCTCAAGCGGGAGTTGCGTGAGCAGTTCGGCAACTGAGTCTTCTCAGCGAGGAGTTGATGCCGGGGCCGTACGCGCCTCCGCGCCCGCGATCGTCTCCCGCAACACCTCACGCGCCATGGCGAGTTCGGCGGCACGGCGGTCGAGGTCGTTCAACTGGGCGCGCAGCGCGTCGAGTACACCGGGGCAGGGTTGTACGGCTGCCTCGTCCGTGGTGCACGGCAGTACCTGCCGGATGACGCGGGTGGGCAGCCCGGCGGCGAGGAGCGCGCGGATGCGGAGTACGGCGGCGGTGTCCGAATCGGCGTACTCCCTATAGCCGTTGGGCAGCCGCTCGGGTCGTAGCAGTCCGGCCCGTTCGTAGTAGCGCAGCAGCCGCTCGCTGGTTCCCGTCCGCTCGGCCAGCTCCCCGATCAGCACGGGCGCGCACCCCTCTCCGACTTGACCTTCCCACGGTGTCAGGGCTCAACACTGGCTCCCGCCGCCCGCATTCCGCCGGGCGGCCGGCACGCTCAGGGAGACGCCCATGATTCTCGACGCCCACAGCCATGTCCACGACCCGCTGGATGCCCACCTGTTGGCGCTCGACGACGCGGGGGTGGACCGTACGGTGCTGTTCCCCACCCGGGCACACCCGGAACGGGCCACCGACCTAGACTCCCTTCACCGCGAAATGGGCGCCCTGGAACGGGCGTTGGCCGGCGGTTCCGGTGACGACGGATTCGCCCTGGCGTTGCGGGAGTTGGACGAGGCCCTCGCCGCGCACCCCGACCGCTTCCTCGGTTTCGGCTCCGTGCCCCTCGGCCGCCCGGAGGCCGAGACGGCGGCCCGGGTGGAGCGCGAGGTGACCGGCCGCGGGCTGTACGGCATAGGCGAACTCACCCCACCCCTGAACCAGGCGGCCCTCGTCGAACCGGTGCTCCGCGCGGCGCACGACCACACCGGACTCCCCGTGGTCGTGCACGGCGCAGCGCCCACGACCGCGGCGGACGTCCGCACACTCGCCGAACTGGCCGCCCGCTACCCGAAGGTGCCGCTGGTCATCAGCCAACTGGCCGGAGCCCACTGGATGTTGGCGATCGAACTCGCCCGCGCCACCCCCAACCTCCACCTCGAACTCTCCACAGCGAACTTCGTCTTCGCCGTCCGCCTCGCCATCCACGAACTCCCCACCCGCACCCTCTTCGGCTCGGACGCGCCCTACGGAGACCCGGTCGTCGCGCGTACGACCGTCGAACGGGTCACGTCCTCGGGGGAGTTGCGTGACCGGGTGCTGGGCGGGAATCTCGCCGAACTGCTGCGGTTGGGCTGATCAGGGCGTGCGCAGGTCCACGATGCGGCGGATCTTGCCCACGCTGCGCTCCAGTGACTCCGGTTCCACGATCTCGACCGCGACGGAGACGCCGATGCCGTCCTTCACGGTCGCGGTGATGGCGCGGGCCGCCGCGTCCCGGGTCTCGGGGGTGGCGTCGGGGCGGGCCTCGGCCCGTACCGTGAGGGCGTCGAGGCGGCCCTCGCGGGTGAGTCGGAGCTGGAAGTGGGGTGCGACGCCCGGGGTGCGCAGGACGATCTCCTCGATCTGGGTGGGGAAGAGGTTCACCCCGCGCAGGATCACCATGTCGTCACTGCGGCCGGTGACCTTCTCCATGCGCCGGAAGGCCGGTCGGGCGGTGCCGGGGAGGAGGCGGGTCAGGTCCCGGGTGCGGTAACGGATCACCGGCATGGCCTCCTTGGTGAGCGAGGTGAACACCAACTCGCCCTTCTCGCCCTCCGGCAGGACCTCACCGGTGATCGGATCGACGACCTCCGGGAAGAAGTGGTCCTCCCAGATGTGCAGCCCGTCCTTCGTCTCGACGCACTCCTGCGCGACCCCTGGACCGATCACCTCCGACAGCCCGTAGATGTCGACCGCGTCGATCGCGAACCGCTCCTCGATCTCCAGCCGCATCTGCTGGGTCCAGGGCTCCGCCCCGAAAATGCCCACCTTGAGGGAGGTGCCGCGCGGATCGACGCCTTGCCGCTCGAACTCGTCGAGGAGCGTGAGCATGTAGGACGGGGTGACCATGATGATCTCGGGTCTGAAGTCCTGGATGATCTGCACCTGACGGGCCGTCATGCCGCCGGACGCGGGGATGACCGTACAACCGAGTCGTTCGGCACCGTAGTGCGCGCCCAGCCCACCGGTGAACAGCCCGTAGCCGTACGCCACATGCACCTTGTCGCCGGGCCGTCCGCCCGCGGCGCGGATGGAACGGGCCACCATGTCGGCCCACATGGAGAGGTCGTTCTCCGTGTAGCCGACCACCGTGGGGCGGCCGGTGGTGCCGCTCGACGCGTGGATACGGCGGATGCGGTCCTCGGGGACGGCGAACATGCCGAACGGGTAGTTGTCGCGCAGGTCCACCTTGGTGGTGAACGGGAACAGGGCGAGGTCGGAGAGCGCGCGGCAGTCGGCCGGGTTTACTCCCGCCAGGTCGAAGGACTGACGGTAGAAGGGCACGTTCGTATAGGCGTGGTGGAGCGAGGCCCGCAGCCGCTCCAGTTGCAGCGCCTTGAGTGCGTCTTGGTCGAGCCGTTCCCCCGAGTCGAGCAGCTCCGCCGCGTCCGCCATCGGCGCACCCCTTCGTCAATCGTGCCATTTCGGGCGACCGATCATTCGGTCGATGTGTGTGGGATCAGTAATCCAGCCACCCACCCACCGGGGCAAGAGGTCTGCCCTCACTTTCTCGACGCGCCGCCGGGCACAATGGCCGCGTGGATCTCCGTCCGGAACTGCTGCCACCGTCCGTGCCCGTGGCGCGTGTGGAGCAACTCGCCCGAGAAATAAGGTGGGTTGAGCGCCTTCTGTGCGACGCCGACCGCTCGGCCGCGGAGGGAGCAGTGGCTGCCTTCGCCGAGGCGACGGGGCACGACTGCACGGCGGCCGACTTCCTGGGCTACGCAGGGTCGCGGACGCTGGAGGAGTTCGCTCTGGAGGCCGCGCGACCGGCGTATCCGCGCGTGCCCGATGTCACCCGCGAGGAACTCGTCGAGGTCGTCCGCAGGATCCTGGCCGGGGACACGGAGGCCGAGTACTACCTCCGGCTCTTCACGGCGAACGTGGCTCATCCAGCGGCCTTGAACCTGATCTTTCATCCGCCGTACGAACTCGCGGACGCCTCCGCCGAGCAGATCGTCGACGCAGCGCTGGCCCACCGCCCCATCGCCCTCTGAGGAGAACGACGACCTGCGGAACTGCCTTGCGGTGGGGCGCGGTTGGCGGCGAGGATCATCCGCATGCCGACCTTCACCGCCACCGACGGCACCCAACTCGCCTACCACGTCCGGGGTGAGGGCGAGCCGTTGGTCGTGCTGCCCGGCGGCCCCATGCGGGCCTCCGCCTACCTCGGTGACCTGGGCGGACTGGCCGCGCACCGGCGGCTGATCCTGCTGGATCTCCGGGGCACCGGTGACTCCGCGGTGGCGGCCGATCCGTCGTCGTACCGCTGCGACCGGCTGGTCGATGATGTGGAAGTGCTGCGCGTCCATGCGGAGTTGGACCGCATGGACCTGCTCGCGCACTCGGCGGGCGGCAGCCTCGCGATGCTGTACGCGGCCCGGTGTCCCGAGCGCGTGGCACGGCTGGCGCTCGTCACCGCGACCCCGTGGGCGCTCGGCATGCCGGCCACGGCCGAGGACCGGCTCGCCGCGGCGCGGCTGCGGAAGGGGGAGCCCTGGTTCGAGGGCGCGTACCCCGCGTTCGAGGCGTGGCTGGCGGGCACGGCGGACTTCGACCCGGTCATCGAGCCGTTCTTCTACGGGAGTTGGGATGCCGTCGCGGAGAAACACTCCGCGCTCGCCGACGAGCAGTGCAACGACGAGGCCGCCGACCTGTACTTCTCCGACGGCGCCTTCGACCCGCCCGCGACCCGGGCCGCCCTCGCGGAGCTGCCCGCCCCCGTCCTGGTCCTCGCGGGCGAGTTGGACGGCGGCCCCCGGCCCGACCTCGCCCGCCGCGCCGCCGACGCCTTCCGCGACGCGGAGTTGGAGGTCCAGCCGGGGGCCGGGCACTACCCGTGGCTCGACGACCCGGAGTGGTTCACGCGCCGGGTCGTCGCATTCCTCGACCGGTGAGACCTACTTCGCGTACGCCGTCATGAAGCGGTCCCGGAACTTGTCCATGCCCAGTACCGGTGCGTTGTCGGCGGGCTTGAGGCCGTCCGTCCAGCCCCAGCTGGAGATCTTGTCGAGGACCTTCGGGTCGTGGGCGACGATGGTGATCGGCACGTCGCGGTCGGACGTGCCCCCGGTGACCGTCGGGACGGGCTGGTGGTCGCCGAGGAAGACGAGGACGGTGTTCTTGTTGCCGTAGCGCTGGACCCACTGGGTCAGGCTGTCCACGGAGTACTGGATGGCCTTGCGGTACTCGGTCCGTACGCGCTTCGCGCTCTTCCAGACCTCGGTCGGGTTCGTGCCCTCTTTCTTGATCTGGTTGAAGATCGTGCCGTCCCCGAGCTGGTTCCAGGGGATCGTGTGGGCGATCGGGGACCAGGGGTTGTGGCTGGACGCCAGGATGATCTCCGCCATGATCGGGTCGCGGTTCTTCTTGCCGTACTCCAGCTTTTCGAAGGACTCCAGGCTGAACTGGTCCGGTACCGGCGTCCAGCTGAAGTACGGGCCGTTGTAGCCGAGGTGCGTGGAGTCGTAGATGTTGTCGAGGCCGAAGTACTTGCCCTCGGGCCACGCCTTGCGCACACCGGGGACGATGCCGACCGTGCGCCAGGCGCCGGTCTTCTGGAAGTAGCTGGTGAGGGTCGCGCGGGTGCTGGTGGTGACGGTCCGGTACCGCTGCTGGTTCTTGACCCACAGGCCCGACAGGAACGTCGAGTGGGCGAGCCAGCTGCCCGCGCCCGTCACCGGCGACCTGAGCCACGCGCTGCGCGACGAGAACCCGGCCGCCTTCAGCCGGGCGTCGCCCGCCGTGAGCGTCTTGTCCATCTCCGGTGCCATCGTCGGGTCGTCGAGCGCGACGCGGCCGTAGCTCTCGATGAACGTGAACAGCACGTCCTTGCCGCGCAGTCCGGTCAGCAACTGGTTGGGCGGCGTCTTCGCGAAGGCGTCGACGGTGAGCTGCTTCTTGAAGACGTCGGCGTCCCCGAGGCCCTCGCGGACGTACTTCACCCGGTTGGAGAGGAACTGGCTGTAGCCCTTGGTGGCGAGCGTGACACCGCCGACCTGCACGCTCAGGGTGAAGCACATGATCCACGCGACACCGAGGACGAGTGTGGTGCGCACGGCCATGGGGCGGTGCCTGGCCATCACATCCGACAGCCGCACCATCGCGAGCGCGCTGCCCGCGAGCACGGCGATCAGCAGGACGATCACCCCGATGATCGCGAGCACCTCGCCCGAGCGGCCGACCGAGTCCTTCAGGAAGTCCGCCGCGTCGCTGAGCAGGACCCAGTCGAAGACCAGGTCGAACGGCCGCGCCAGCGTCTGGTAGAAGCCCATGTCGAGGCACTTCAGGACGGTGGACAGCCCGACGAACGCGCCCGAGACGACGGCCGTAATCCGCCGAGCCCGCGCCGGCAGCACGAGCAGCACGACGGCGAGGACAACCAGCTCCACGGGGAAGCGCAGGAACGACTGGAACGTCATCCGATCGAGCCGGTCCGGCACGACGAGCGCGACGACCAGCAGCACACCGGCCAACACACTCGTGCCGACGCCTACGGCACGTGAGGTACGGGGGAAGCGATGACGCCAGCCGAACCAGCCGGGGCGGAGGGGGAGTTGGGATGATCGCTCGGTGGGCTCGGTGGGCTCAGCATTTTCGCCGAGCGCGGCGGACTCTGCGGGGTCACTGGTCTTGGCGGGTGTAGCGGATTCTGCGGGGTCAGTGATCTCGGCGGGTGCGGCGGACTCCGCAGTCTCGCCGGGTGCGGCGGATTCCGCAGTCTCGCCGGGTGCGGCGGATTCCGTTGGGCCGCCGGTCTTCGCGGTCTCGCCAGGTTTGGCGGACTCTGTGGCGTCCGCGGATTCCGTGGACTCGCCGGAGTGTCCGGAGGGTGAGGATTCGCTCGGCGCCGCGGACTTGGCGGTCTCGCCGGGCCCGGCAGGCGCGGTGGAGTCAGCGTGCTCGGCAGACTGCGCGGGTTCAATGGGTTCGCCGGACCCGGTAGGCGCGGCGGATTCAGCAGGGTCGGCGGACTTGGCCGGTTTGGGCGCGGCGGCCGAAACATCCGAGCCACTGAAGCCAGCCGTGTCGGCCGGGGCGGCCGCGCCGACGGAGCCAGCCGCGCTGGTGGCACCGGCCGTGTCACTGGCGGCGGTTGCATTGGCCGTGTCACCGGCACCGGTTGCACCGGCCGGGTCGGCAGCCTCGCCCGCGTTCTCCGTATCACCCGCGTCGGTCGCCTCAACCGACTCCGTCGCCTCCGTCGACCCGGTCGCGTCAGCCGATTTCCGTGGCTCGGGCACGTCAGTCGATTCCCGTGCCTCGGTCGCGTCGGCCGGCTCCTGGGCCTCGGGCTTGTCGGCCGAGGCGCGTGGCTCGGGTGGCTCCTGTTGTTCGGGTGATGTCGCGGCCTCCGGTGCCGCTGTCGGGTCGGTCTCCCCAGTGGCTTTCTGCTGTGCCAATGGGTGAGAGCGAGTGAAGAGCGGCACCCGAAGTTCCTTCCGTGCTGAGCCCGGTGACGGCATGGCGGACCTGGCCCGGGCCACCAGATTCGTCACCATCGGTACGGCCGCACGCTACCGTCAGTTCAATCGGGCCTGCTCGTTGACCCACTGTTGACTCACTGATCTGCGGCGACCGCCACCTCCCGCGCCCACCGGTAGTCCGCCTTGCCGCTCGGCGACCGCTGGATGGAGTCCGCGATCACCAACTGGCGCGGGATCTTGTAGCCGGCGAGGTGGGTGCGGCAGTGCGTCTGGATCGCGTCCAGGGACGGCCGTTGCGCACCCGTGCGCAGTTGTACGACGGCAGCGACATGGTTGCCCCACTTCGCGTCCGGCACCCCGGCCACCAGCGCGTCGTAGACATCCGGATGCGACTTGAGCGCCTGCTCGACCTCCTCCGGATACACCTTCTCCCCACCGGTGTTGATGCACTGCGAGCCCCGCCCGAGAACCGTGACGATGCCCTCCTCGTCCACGGTCGCCATGTCGCCGAGCAGGACCCACCGCCGGCCGTCCTTCTCGAAGAAGGTCTCGGCGGTTTTCCTCGGGTCGTTGTAGTAGCCGAGCGGTACATGACCGCACTGGGCGACCCGGCCGATCTCACCGACGGCGACGGGTTCGTACGTAGCCGGATCTACTACCTGCGTACGGGAGTTGACGCGGATACGGAACGACTTCCCGGCCCCTGAGTCGGCCGTCGCCGTACCGTTGAAGCCGGACTCGGACGAACCGTAGTTGTTCAGCAGCATCGTGTTCGGGAGCAGCTCCTGGAACTGCCGACGCACCGTCTCCGACATGATCGCGCCCGAGGACGACACACTGAACATCGACGAGCAATCGGTGCCCTTCATCGGCCCGTTGAGCGCGTCGATCAACGGGCGCAGCATCGCGTCGCCGACCAGGGACATGCTGGTGACCTTCTCCTTCTCGACGGTCCGCAGCACCTCCTCCGGCACGAACTTCCGGTGAATCACGATGCGTTGACCGAAGTTGAAGCCGATGAACGCGGTGAGCGTGGAGGTGCCGTGCATCAGCGGGGGAGTGGGGAAGAACGTGATCCCCGCCCCGCCGGCCGCGACCCGCTCCGCCAACTCCTCGGGTTTCTTGACGGGTTCACCGGTCGGTGCGCCGCCGCCGAGCCCCGAGAAGAACAGGTCCTCCTGGCGCCACATCACACCCTTCGGCATGCCGGTCGTGCCACCGGTGTAGATGATGAACTGGTCGTCCGCCGACCGCGCCGGGAACCCGCGCCCGGGAGACCCGGCGGCCTCGGCGTCCGTGAAGTCCACGGCAGGCAACTCCGGTCCGTCCGCCCGGGCCGCTCCCACCCGTACCAGATGCCGCAGTTGCTCCGCCTGCGGCAGCGCGGCCGCCACCCGCTCGGTGAACTCCGTGTCGAAGACCAGCGCCACGAGGTCGGCGTCCCGGTAGAGGTACACCAACTCCTCTTCTACGTAGCGGTAGTTGACGTTGACCGGTACGACCCGCGCCTTGAGGCAGCCCAGCACCGTCTGCAAGTACTCGACGCCGTTGTAGAGATGGAGCCCGAGATGCTCACCCGGGCGGATCCCGGTGTCGATCAGATGATGGGCGATACGGTTCGCGGCCGCGTCCAACTCCGCGTAGGTCAGGCGGCGTTCCGCGCCCGTGCCCGGGTGGTCGATGTACACGAGCGCCTCGCGGTCCGGGACCACGTCGACGACCGACTCGAACAGGTCGGCAATGTTGTACTCCACCACTCCTCCTGACGTCGGTTCGCCGGTCATCAGAGCAAAGGGCGCGGCAACTGTGAAGGGTCCGCGCAGAAGAAATCTGACTGAGTGTCAGAAACCCCTTGTACTGGCAGGGCGCCTCCTGCAACCTGTTCTCGTTCCGGAGGCGGTACGGCGACGGGAGACGACCATGAGCGGTACGGAACACCTGACCGTGTGGCGCGAGGGCGCCACGCTGGTGCTCACGCTCAACAGGCCCGAGGCCAAGAACGCGCTCTCGTTGCCGATGCTGGTCGGGCTGTACGACGGCTGGGTCGAGGGTGACGCGGACGACTCGGTTCGCTCGATCGTGCTGACCGGGGCGGGCGGTGCGTTCTGCGCGGGCATGGATCTCAAGGCCCTTGCCGGCAAGGGGATGGAAGGGCAGGAGTACCGGGATCGGCTCACCGCTGATCCGGATCTGCACTGGAAGGCGATGCTGCGGCATCACCGGCCCCGTAAACCGGTGATCGCCGCGGTTGAGGGGTACTGCGTGGCGGGCGGTACGGAGATTCTTCAGGGCACCGATATTCGGGTCGCGGGGGAGTCGGCGACCTTCGGGTTGTTCGAGGTCAAACGCGGGCTGTTCCCGATCGGGGGGTCAACTGTCCGTCTCCAGCGGCAGATTCCGCGTACCCATGCCCTGGAGATGCTGCTTACCGGGCGGCCGTACAGCGCGCGGGAGGCGGCGGACGTTGGTCTGGTCGGGCATGTCGTTCCCGACGGTGCGGCTCTCGACAAGGCGCTGGAGATTGCCGAACTCGTCAATTCCTGTGGGCCGTTGGCTGTTGAGGCGGTCAAGGCGTCGGTGTATGAGACGGCGGAGCTGACCGAGACGGAGGGGCTTGCGGCCGAACTCAAGCGGGGGTGGCCGATCTTTGACACCGCCGATGCGAAGGAGGGGGCCCGTGCCTTTGCGGAGAAGCGGGCGGCTGTTTATCGGCGGGCGTAGGTGCTCTGCGGGTCGGTCCGTTTGTGTCTGCGGGTTCGTTGTGGCTGGTCGCGCCCACGCGGCGGAGCCGCATATACGACACAGCCCCGCGCCCCTGGGTGGGGATGCGCGGGCCCAACTGTTCAGTTAGGAGAATGTCGTGCCCGAAGTGCTCAAAGCGCCCCTCGTCCTCGAATTTCCCTTCACCCGCTCCCTCGGGCCCGTCCAGAGCGCGTTTCTCACCGGGCTGCGCGAACGTGTCGTTCTCGGGGTGAAGACCGGTGATGGGCGGACCCTTGTTCCTCCCGTCGAGTACGACCCCGTTACCGCCGAGGAGATACGCGATCTCGTCGAGGTCGGTGCGACCGGGACGGTCACGACCTGGGCCTGGAACCATGAACCCCGGCGCGGGCAGCCCCTCGACACCCCCTTCGCCTGGGTGCTGGTTCGGCTCGACGGGGCCGACACCGCCCTCCTGCATGCCCTGGACGCTCCCGGTCCCGACGCCGTCCGCACCGGTATGCGCGTGCGTGTCCGCTGGGCCGAGGAACGTACCGGCGCCATCACGGACATCGCTTGCTTCGAGCCGTATGACGGGGAAGAAGGCCATCAACCTGTCGGCCACAGCGGTGAGTTCGAGGACATGGTCACCGGCATCGTGGCCTCCGCGCGTCTCGACTACGTCTACTCGCCCGGTCGCGCCCAGACCGACTACATCCACGCGCTCTCCGAACAACGCACCGTCGGCGAACGCTGCCCCTCCTGCCGGAAGGTGTACGTCCCGCCGAGGGGTGCGTGTCCCACCTGTGGTGTAGCCACGGCCGAGCATGTCGAAGTGGGGCCGCGCGGGACCGTCACCACGTTCTGCATCGTCAACATCAAGGCGAAGAACCTCGACATCGAAGTGCCGTACGTCTACGCGCACATCGCCCTCGACGGCGCCGACCTCGCCCTGCACGGACGCATCGGCGGGATTCCGTACGACCAGGTGCGCATGGGGCTGCGGGTCGAGGCGGTGTGGAGCGAGGGCGGTCGCTATCCGGACCACTACCGGCCGACCGGCGAGCCCGACGCGGACTACGACGTCTACAAGGAGTTGCTGTGATGGCAGGAGACACCGCACCGCGTGAGATCGCCGTCGTCGCCTTCGCGCAGACCGACCATCGGCGTACCACCGACGAGCTCTCCGAGGTGGAGATGCTGATGCCGGTGCTGCACGGTGTCCTCGAACAGACCGGGCTGAAGACCGCCGACATCGACTTCACCTGTTCCGGCTCCAGCGACTACCTCGCCGGCCGCGCCTTCTCCTTCACCCTCGCCCTCGACGGCGTCGGAGCCTGGCCGCCGATCTCCGAGTCGCACGTCGAGATGGACGGCGCCTGGGCGCTCTACGAGGCCTGGGTCAAACTCCTCACCGGTGACGCCGACACCGCGCTCGTCTACTCGTACGGCAAGTCGTCCCCCGGCTCCGTACGCGACGTCCTGACCCGGCAGTTGGACCCGTACTACGTCGCCCCGTTGTGGCCGGACTCGGTCGCCCTGGCCGCCCTCCAGGCCCAGGCCCTCATCGACGCGGGCGACACCGACGAACCCGCCCTCGCCGCCGTCGCGGCCCGCAGCCGGACCGACGCGAGCGCCAACTCCCATGCGCAGATGCGGGGTTCGGTGCCGCAGGGCGACTATGCCGTACGGCCGTTGCGCACCGGCGACTGTCCGCCGGTCGGTGACGGTGCCGCCGCCGTGATCCTCGCCGCCGGGGACCGGGCCCGCGAGCTGTGCGAACGGCCCGCGTGGATCAAGGGGATCGACCACCGCATCGAAGCACATGGGCTGGGCGTACGGGAGTTGACGGACTCGCCGTCGACGCGGCTCGCCGCCGAGAAGGCCGGGGTCTTCGAACGGGCCGTCGACACCGCCGAGTTGCACGCGCCGTTCACCGCTCAGGAGGTCGTCCTGCGGAAGGCGCTGCGCCTTGGCGACGACGTGCGTGTGAATCCGTCCGGGGGCGCCCTTGCCGCGAACCCCGTCATGGCCGCCGGGCTCATTCGTATCGGTGAGGCCGCCGCCCGCATTCACCGGGGCGAGTCCGACCGGGCCCTCGCCCACGCCACCTCCGGGCCCTGTCTGCAACAGAACCTGGTCGCCGTACTCGAAGGGGATCCGCGATGAGCAAGGAGCCCGTGGCCGTCGTAGGGGTCGGCCAGACCAAGCATGTTGCCGCGCGGCGGGATGTGTCGATTGCCGGGCTGGTGCGGGAGGCGGCTCAACGGGCCCTGGACGATGCCGAGTTGACGTGGGCCGACATCGACGCCGTCGTCATCGGGAAGGCGCCCGACTTCTTCGAGGGCGTCATGATGCCCGAGCTGTATCTCGCCGATGCGCTGGGCGCCGTAGGGAAGCCGATGCTGCGGGTGCACACCGCCGGGTCGGTGGGTGGGTCGACCGCGCTGGTCGCCGCGAATCTTGTTGCCGCCCGGGTGCACGGCACCGTCCTCACGCTGGCGTTCGAGAAGCAGTCCGAGTCGAACGCCATGTGGGGGCTGTCGCTGCCGATTCCCTTCCAGCAGCCGTTGCTTGCGGGTGCGGGTGGGTTCTTCGCGCCGCATGTGCGGGCCTATATGCGGCGGACCGGGGCGCCCGACACGGTCGGCTCGTTGGTCGCGTACAAGGATCGGCGCAACGCGCTGAAGAACCCGTACGCGCATCTCCACGAGCACGACATCACGCTGGAGAAGGTGCAGGCCTCGCCGATGTTGTGGGACCCGATCCGGTACTCGGAGACCTGTCCGTCCTCGGACGGGGCCTGTGCGATGGTCCTCACCGACCGGGCGGGAGCGGCTCGCGCGCCGCGGCCGGCGGCCTGGATGCACGGGGGTGCCATGCGGAGCGAGCCCACGCTGTTCGCCGGGAAGGACTGTGTGTCGCCGCAGGCCGGCAAGGACTGCGCGGCGGACGTGTACCGGCAGGCGGGGATCGCCGATCCGCGTCGGGACATCGACGCCGTGGAGATGTACGTGCCCTTCTCCTGGTACGAGCCCATGTGGCTGGAGAACCTTGGCTTCGCCGAGGAGGGGGAGGGGTGGAAGCTCACCGAATCCGGGGTGACCGAGCTGGACGGCGACCTTCCCGTGAACATGTCAGGGGGTGTGCTGTCCACCAATCCGATCGGGGCCTCGGGCATGATCCGCTTTGCGGAGGCCGCCCTTCAGGTGCGCGGGCAGGCCGGAGAACACCAGGTGGAGGGCGCTCGGCGGGTTCTGGGGCACGCCTATGGCGGCGGATCGCAGTTCTTCTCGATGTGGCTTGTGGGCAGCGAACCCCCCGCCTCCTGAAAGGTCCCCCTCACGTGGCCTGTTGGCATCAGAAACCGATCGCTAGGCTGGCCGCGGACGACGAATCGGGAGGAGCACGGACGTGGCCGAGAGCACCATCCAGCAGCACCCGCTTGCGGGCTGGGAGAAGCCGGAGCTGGACCTCAGTGACGCCGATTGGCACTCAGGCAGCCGTGGACTGGGGGATGTCCAGATCGCTTTTGTCGAGGGATTCATCGCGATGCGCAACAGCGGCCGCCCGGAAAGCCCTTCCTTGATCTTCACGCCCGCGGAATGGGGCGCGTTCGTGTCGGGGGCGCGGGAAGGGGAGTTCGACCTCACCTGACGGTGACGGTTCCCCGGCGAGTCGTCAGGGGAAATGCGCACAGGCATCTTCAGCCCGGCCTTCACTCGTGAGGGTGGCGGCCGGGCTGCGTGCCGCATGCGGCTGCCTCCGGCCGGTTTCCATGCGCTGCTCGCGTGGCCGCTGCTCGCATGGCGCTACGCGGGAAACTCGATGCCGGTCATGTCCTGGGAGAGCGCCCACAGGCGGCGCTGCAGCGACGTGTCGTACGACTGCGGGCTGGAGCGGACCACCTTGGGGTACCCCTTGCTCTGCTGGAATCCGCGGGGGCCGTAGAACTCGCCGCCCTGTGCATCGGGGTCGGTCGCGGCGCGCAGCACGGGCAGTGCTCCCTTTTCGGGGGACTGCAGGAGCAGCGGTCGGATCGCCGCGAAGGCTGTGCGGGTGAGGGCGGAGGAGTGCGACATCGCGCTCCGGGAACCGGTGGTGTCGGCGCCGCCGGGGTGTGCGGCGACGGCCAGTGGCCCGCCGGTCGGCAGTCTGCGGTCGAGTTCGTAGGTGAACAGCAGGTTGGCCAGCTTGGAGTGTCCGTACGCGGCGGTCCGGTCGTACGGGCGCCTGCGCCAGTCGAGATCATCGAGATCGATCGGCCCGCCCATGCGGTGGCCCGCGCTGCTGACCGTGACGACGCGGGAGGCGGGCGAGGCCGGCAGCAGGTCCAACAGCAGCCCGGTGAGGGTGAAATGGCCCAGGTGGTTGGTGCCGAACTGGAGCTCGTAGCCGTCCGAGGTCGTGCGGTACGGGGTGTACATCACGCCGGCGTTGTTGATCAGCATGTCGATCCGGGCGTAGGTATCTCTTAGTTCCCCGGCCGCCTCGCGGACCGAGGCGAGCGAACTCAGGTCGAGGCGCTGGACATATACCTGCGCCGTCGGCGCGGCGAGAGTGATCTCCTCCGCCGCGCGCTTGCCCTTGTCGGTGTCCCGTACCGCCAGGACGACTGCCGCCCCGCGCAGGGCGAGGGCCTTGGCGGTTTCGAAGCCGATGCCGGTGTTGGCGCCGGTGATCACGGCGGTGCGGCCGTGTTGGTCGGGGATGTTCCGGGCGGTCCAGTGGGTGGGGTTCGGTCCGTTCATTGGTTCCTCCGGAAGTAGTACGGGGACTCGGCGGGCGTGAGGGGGCGACCGTGGCCTGCCTGCCTGCCTGCCTGCCTGCCTGCCTGCCCGGCCGTCTGTTCGGCGTCGTAGGTGAATGCCATTTACCTATGGTGAATAGTGTTAACCTTGGCGGCATGGCAGTCAAACGGCGTCCCACCGGCACCCACCACGGAGATCTGCGCAACGCGCTGGAGGAGGCGGCCCTCGCGCTGGTCGGCGAGCGTGGCCCGCACGGGTTCACGCTCGCCGAGGCGTGCCGGAGGGCCGGGGTGAGCGTGTCGGCCCCCTACAAGCACTTCAGCGACCGGGAGGCGCTGCTGGCCTCGCTGGCTCTGAAGGGCTACGAGGAGCAGCGGCGCCGGTACCGCACCGCGCTGGCCGCGCACGAGGACCCGGTCGAGCAGTTGGCGGCGTTCGCGACGGCCTACGTACGGTTCGCCGCCGAGGAGCGCGCCCTCTTCGACATCACGTTCCTGGCAGGCCTCGACAAGAGCCGGCACCCCGAACTGGCCGCGGCGGGAGGGGTCTTGCACGACGACCTGATGCCCGTCACCAGCCGTATCGCCCCCGACCCGGACGAGGCGTTCGAACTGCTTGTCCAGATCGCCGCGGCAGCTCACGGTCTGGCCCTGTTCCAGCAGCAGGACATGTTGCCCGGCCCCTGGAACACCCGGTCCTCCGTCGAGGAACAGGCCGCGCGCACGGCCCGTGCCCTGGCCGGCCGGAAAACGCGCTAGCTCTGGAGACCCGTATGACCACCCCGCGCAGCGACTTCGACCAGGCTCTCGACCGCATCGGCAAGGGCAGCCACGTCAGCCTGACCACCTTCCGCCGCAACGGCCAGGCGGTCCCCACTCCCGTCGGCGGCCTCGTACAGGACGGCATCCTCTACGTCCTGACACCGCCCGAGACCGGGAAGGTCAAGCGGATCCGCAACAACCCTCAAGTAACCATCGCCCCCTGCAACATGAAGGGCACCGTCCCCGCTGGCGCGCCCACGGTGCGGGCGACCGCCCGGCTCCTGGATCCCGCGGACACCGCCCGCGTCGAGGAGATGATGAGGCGGCGCTTCTTCATGTACCGCGTGGTGCACCTCCTCGACCGGGTCCTGCGCCGCGAACGCCGCCTCGTCGCCATCGCCGTCACCGTGGACTGATCGGCGCCGGGGTGGAGATTTCCCGTCCCTCCTTCAGCAACTCCCGCTCCGGAAGGGTGTCCCGCGCGATTTTCCGGACACGCGACCTTGAGAACCCCTACTGGGGCCGACGCCTGAGCCAGGCTGGCCACGGAGGGGAAGGTCCCGTTACTCCAGAGGTGAGGAACACATGAGCACCCTGCCGGTCATCGCGGCGGTCGACGGTTCGGACGACAGCCTGCGGGCTCTGGACTGGGCCCTCGACGCGGCCCGTGGACGCGGGGCGCCGTTGCGGGTCGTCCATGTGTGGCAGTACGCCGCCGCCTGGACCCCGCCCGGCTCCCTGGTCGCCGGACCCCCGGAGCCGGACGAGGACGAGGTGCTCGACCAGGTCCGCAAGTATGTCGAAGGGCGTGCCGACCAGCCGGTCGTGGAGTACCTCGGGATGCAGGGCGTGCCGGGTGCCGTACTGCCCGAACTCGGTTCCACGGCACAGCTGTTGGTGCTCGGTTCGCGTGGGCGCGGTGGCTTCGCCAGCCTGCTGCTCGGCTCCAACGGCATGGCCGCCGCCCGTGACGCCGACTGCCCCGTCGTCGTGGTGCCCCGGCCCGGGCGCGAGGTGCACGGCGATGTTCCGGCCGAACCCGGGCCCCGCGTGGTCGTCGGCCTGCACGTGGACAGTCCCGACGAGACCACCCTCGCCTTCGCCTTCGCCGAGGCGGCCCTGCGCGGAGCCCACCTTCAGGTCGTGGCCGCGTACCCGTGGCCGCCGCAGGCCTGGGCGTCCCTCGGTGAACTCGTCCCGCCGACCATCGACCAGGACGCCATCGAGAACGAGACCCGTACCCTCACCGAGAGCCTCCTCGCCCCGCACCGCGAACACCACCCCGACGTCCGCATCGAGTCGTACGTCGCCCCGGGCGACGCGGCCGGCCACCTCGTCGCCGCCTCCAAGGACGCCGACCTCGTCGTCGTGGGCCGCCATCGCCGTCGGCTGCTGTCCCCGGCGCGGTTGCTCGGCTCGGTGACCCAGGCGGTTCTGCTGCATGCGGCGAGTCCGGTGGCTGTGGTGCCGCCGACGGCGATGGAGGAGTGAGCAAGTCCCTTGTTCGTGCGGTGACTTGGGCCGGTCGGCAATAGTGCGGTGGCAGGTGTCGCGTGATCGGGCGGGGTGGATGCATGCGGGTGCGAGGTCGCCTGATCCCGGCGCTCACTGTTGCTCAGGCGATGGGACCGGTCACCGTGATCGGGCGTACCGCCGGTTCGAGCAGTGACAGGGTTCGCTGCCGGGCGTCGAGGGCGACGCGGATGCCGACCGGCATCGGCAGATTCGGGCCGGCGTGTCCGAACTCGACGTTGCCCAGGACCGGGATGTCGCGGTCGCCGAGGACGTCGAGGACCAGCTCTCGCAGGGTCGGGGACGCGTCGGGCGCGTCGAGTCCGTCGATCGCGGTCGGGATACCCACGACCATGCCGGCGATGCGATCGAGGATGCCGGCGTGCCGCAGCACCTGCAGGTAGCTCCACACATGGGAGGCGTGGCCGCCCAACTCCTCCCAGAACAGCACCGCGCCGTCGAACCAGGCGAGCGGCAGCGCGTAGGCCGTCGCCTGCGTCAGCACGATGCGGTTGATCACCCCGCCGATCAGCCGGCCTTCGGCGCGACCGGCACGCCAGCACTCCCATGACGGGGTGCTCGGCAGGGCACCGATCGGCTCTGTACTGGTCAGCAGCGTCGAGTAGAGCCTTTCGAGTTCCGCTCTGCGTGCGGCGGGCACGGCCTGCCAGTGTCCGCCGAGCCCGGGGGTGGCCACGTCGGCGTGGAACCCGACCAGGCCCGTTCGCGCGTAGAGCACCAGATGCAGCAGCGAGATGTCGCTGTAGCCGAGGATCGGCTTGGGGTCGGCAATGATCGCCTCGACGTCGATCAGGTCGAGGTAGCCGAGCGCGGTCTGGCCGCCGTCGTGCGCGATGATGGCGCGCACCTCGGGATCGCGCAGGAGGGCGTTGAACTCTGTGGCGATCTCCGCCGGCGTCGCCGCGCTCCACCAGCGGTGCCGCCCCGCTTCGAGCAGTGGCGCCCGACGCACGCGGAACCCCATCCGCTCCAGCACGACCATCGCCTGCTCCAGGTCGGGCTCGTACATGGCGTGGAGGGGCCCGGACAGCGATGCGACAACCACGAGATCTCCGGGCCGCAGAGCACGAGGCCGAAGCAGTCGAGGCAACTCGGTGGGGATCACTGAGGCAGTCTTTCGACACCCTCAGTGCCATGCCACCGAATTACCGATCACCTGTGCGGCAGGGGAACCCACAGGCGGCGGCTCCACCCTCTGTCGAGAGGTGTTCGACGTCTCAACTCCCCGGCACCGGAGCCTCGTTGGTTCCCTGCCCGGTCCTACTTCCCGGCCGTGCCGGGGTCCCCGCTGATGGACTCCTGATAGATGTCCGCGTACGTGCGCGAGTCCTTGAGCAGGCCGTCGGCGAAGGCGGCGACGTCATGGCCGATCAGTTCCAGGACCCCCTTGCCGGACGCGACGCCCTCCTCGAAGAAATCGACGATTCCGGAGAGCAGGGTCCCGTCGGACAGATCGACCGGCCCGACCTTGAAGAAGTACTTCTGCATCTCCTTGTAGACGATTTGGTAATCCGGCGGCAGCGCCTTGACCCGCGCCATGTGCGCTCGCCACTGCTTCTTGCCCTCGATGATGTCTTGGATGCCCACGTCAGCCTCCCAACTGGCCCAGTTTTCTTGCCACGTTCCGGTTCAACTGCTCGCGCCACCGGTCGCGATAACTCCGCGCCCCTTCTCCGCCGGCCAGCGCCGCGCAGAACCCCTCGACGTCGTCGCCCAGCACCTCGTGCACGCTCTGCCCGTCCGCCGCCGTTTCTTCGAGCAGTCCCAGGGCGCCGTCGAGGATCGGCATCAGATTGCGACCCGTGAAGTCCGAGTACGGGGAGAGGTGAACCTTGATCTGCTCCCACGCCGTCCGATAGTCGGCCGGCAATGCCTCGGCCCGGGCGTCGAACGCCTTCCATTCCCTGGTGAGGTCGCTGCCGGTGATGGTCTCCCAGAAATTCATCTCCCGCCCTCCTTGAGCTTGTCGATGCGTGATGAGAGGTACTCCCATTTCGCCCAGAACCGGTTGAGTTCCTCGCGCCCCGCGTTGTTGAGCGCGTAGAACTTGCGCGGCGGACCCACCCCGGACGGTCGTTTCGTCACCTGGACGAGCCCGTTCTTCTCCAGCCGCAGCAGGATGGTGTAGACGGTCCCCTCGACGACATCGGTGAAGCCGAGTTCATTCAGCCGGCGGGTGATGGCGTACCCGTAGGTCTCCTCACCGCCGATGATTTCGAGCACGCAGCCCTCCAGCGTGCCCTTCAGCATCTCTGTCAGGTCGTCCATCGCGGGTCCCCTCTTCGAGCCTCCCCGGTACTGCGTATTACCGAGTACCACTATACGGTATCACGCAGTAGCTGGGCGAGGGGTGGGCGCCGCCCTTGAGGATCAAGGTTCTTGCCGTCGGGTTGCCGTCGGCCACGACCGTCGAGACCGTCATCGCGTGCGGCTCGCGCACCCCGGCCTCCAGCGCCCCCGGTAGCCACTCCGTGAACTGCATCGCCTGTCCCGGGCCGGACTCGATCAAGCGCGAACCGCGTCCCTACAGCCCCCGACGGCACAGGAAAACCGGCCGGTACGCCTTCGTCGACTAGCGGGTCGCGCGACCGCCGGGAAGCGTACGCTGAGGTCCCTGTAGCTCACGGTGCGCGTTCGCTCCCCGCGCGGGCGCACCACCGTGGCAGGGGGTATGGCATGGGGCAGCGGAGTGCACGCAGCAGAAGGACACTCTTCGAACGGGAGAGTGAACTCGCCGCCGTGGACGAGGCGTTGGGCGAGCTGACAGGTCTGCGCACGGACGGCGGCGACCCGGGGGACCGGCCGCGCGGTGCCCTGCTCGCCTTCGCGGGGCGGGCCGGCATCGGCAAGACCACCCTCCTCGCCGAAGTACGCCGTCGCGCCGCCGCCCAGGGCTGCACCGTCCTCTCCGCGCGGGGCGGCGACCAGGAGCAGCGCGTCGCCTTCCACGTCGCCCGCCAGCTCCTGCAACCGCAGTTCGCCGGCTCGGCCGACGCCGATCTCCGTACCGCGCTGGGCAGTTGGTACGACATCGTCGGCCCCGCCCTCGGACTGTGCGCGCCCACCGAAGGTTCGCCACCCGACCAGCAGGGTCTGCGCGACGGCCTCGACTGGGTGCTCACCCACCTCGCGGTGCAGCGTGCCCCGATGGTCCTGGTCCTCGACGACGCGCACTGGGCCGACCCCGAATCCCTGGGCTGGCTGGCCGCGTTCGCGCCCCGCGCCGAACAACTCCCGCTGCTGGTCGTCGTCGCCTACCGGCCCGACGAACTCCCCGACCACGCCGAGTCGTTCAGGGGACTGCCCGGCCGGGCAGGCGGACGCCCCCTCGACCTCGAACCGCTCAGCGTCGCCGCCGTGGCCGACCTCGTGCGGGAGATGCTCGGCGAGCACGCCGACGACGCGTTCTGTCACGAATGCTGGGCCGTCACCGCCGGGAACCCCTTCGAGACCGTCGAACTCGCCGCCAAGATCCACGACCGGGGCCTGAACCCCACCGAGGCCGGGGCCCATCAACTCCGCGATCTCGCCGCCGCCGTCAAGGGCAACGGCCTCACCACCCGCCTCGAACGGCTCGGCACCTCGACCGTCCGCTTCGCCTGGGCGTGCGCTGTCCTCGGCACCGAGACCCATCCGATGCTCGCCGCCGCCGTCGCCGGACTCGGCCATGAGGAGGCCGCCGACGCCGCCGAGGCGCTGCGCGGCGCCCGCATCCTCACCGGCACACTCACCGCAGCGGGCAAGCTCGAATTCGTGCACCCGCTCATCGCCACCGCCGTCTACCGGGCCATCCCCGCAGGCGTCCGCGTCGCCCTGCACGGCCAGGCCGCCTGGTGCGTCATCAACGAGGGCCAGGGCCCCTCCGCCGCCGCCCGCCACCTCATGGAGACCCACCCCGACGGCGACAACTGGGTGGTCCAGCAACTCCGCGCCGCGGCCGGCGAGACCCTGCGCGCCGGTGCCCCGGACACGGCCTGCCGCTATCTGGCCCGCGCCCTGCGCGAACCCCCGCCCTTCGACGACCGGGCCGCCGTCCTGTACGAACTGGGCAGCGCCTCCCTCCTCACCGAACCGGCGACCACCGTCAACCATCTGCGGGCCGCCCTCGAAGAGCCGATCAGCGACGCGGGCCTGCGGCAGAACATCGTCTACCGCCTCTCTCAGGTCCTCGCCCACAGCGACCGCCTCGCCGAGGCCTCCGACACCCTCGCCCGCGAGATCCGCGTGACCGGCGACGCCCGGGTCAAACTCCGCATGCTCTCCGAGCAGTTCATGTGGGACGCCTTCCGCGCCGACGAACCCGACCACCCCTCGCGCTCCCGCCGCCTCACCAAACTCGCCGACCGCCTCAAGGGCCGCGACCTCACCGAGCGGTACATCATCGGCCTGCGCACCTGGGACGCCGTACTCCGCGGTGAACCCGCACATGTCGCCCTGCACCACGCCGAACGCGCGCTGGACGGCGGCCTCGGCTGGGCGGAGGCCGACCGAGGCTTCGAGGTGCCGGTGCTGGTCGCCCTCACCTTCATGTACTGCGACCGACCCGGCCGCGCGGAGGAACTCTTCGCCACCGGCATCGCCGACTTCGAGCAACAGGGCTGGCGCGGCGCCCACTTGTCGTTCGGCTACACCTTCCTCGGCTACCTCCGGTACCGGCGCGGCCGCCTCGCCGAGGCCGAGGACTTCGCCCGCGCGGGCCTGCGCCTCGCCGAACGCGTCGGCCCCGGCACCCCCGTCTACTGGTACGGCACCGGCATCCTCATCGAGGTCCTGCTGGCCCGCGGCCGGGTCGCCGAAGCCGTACAACTCGCCGAGGACCACGCCTTCGCGGAACCTTTCCCGGCGGCCGTGGTCTTCCCGGACGCCCAGACCGTCTACGGCGAACTCCTGTTGGCCCGAGGCCTCGCCAAGGAGGCAGCAGCCGAACTGGCCGCCGCCGGCCGCCGTTTGGACCCCCGCGGCATCCGCAACCCGGCCTGGTGCCCCTGGCAACTCCACCTCGCCCGCGCCGAACGCCACGACACCCCCGAGCGCGCCGTCGTCACCGCCCACGAAGCGGTCGCCCGCGCCCGCCAGTTCGGCACCCCGTCCGCCATCGGCCAGGCCCTGCGCATCGCCGCCGAGGTCTCCACCGGCTCGGCCCGCGCCAAACTCCTCGAAGAATCCGTCACCCACCTCGAACGCTCCCCGGCCGCCTACGAGTTGGCCTGCGCCCTCGTCGCCCTCGGCACCGAACTCCGCCGAGCAGGCAGGCCCAAGGAAGCCGCCGACCACCTCTACCGAGGCCTGGACGCAGCCGTCCAATGCGGCGCCGACGGCCTCGCGGACACCGCCCGAGCCGAACTGGCAGCAGCAGGCCTACGCCCCCGCCGCCTCCACAGCACCGAAACAGACACCCTCACAACCCAGGAACGCACAGCCGCAACCCTGGCCGCCCAAGGCAACACGGACCACGAGATAGCCGTAGAACTCCACACGGACGAACAAACGGCGGTACGCCTGCTCTCGGCGGCCTACCGAAAACTGGGCACAGACCAAACGGGCCTGCAAACGGCACTGATCAAACCAACGTAGGCCCGAACCCCCCAGGGGCGCGGGGAACTGCGCGCCCAGCCCCCACGCACCCGCACCAAACAACGCACCCCACACGGCCACGGCCACATCGCCGAACGGCACCCCGTACCATTGCGACATGTCGTTCCTCCGCCGCCGCAGCGCCACCCCCGCCGGCCCCGAATTCGATGTGCTGGCCATGGACCCGGGCGACTGGCCCGGGAACCTCGGTGCCGGTCTGCTGCCCGCGCCCGACGGCACCTGCCAGGGCGTGTTCCTGCGGTACGACCTGTTCGGCGGCCGCGGCCCCGCGATGGTCATCGGCAATCTGCCGGAGGGCTCGCCCGCCCGTGACGTCGCCGAGGACGAGATCCCGTTCGAGGTCGCGCAGCTGCTCCTCGCGCTGGAGAACGACGAGGAGGTGACCGTCGTAGGCGTCGAGGACATGCCGGTGATGCAGGGCGACAACCTGCTGATCGTGCGCCGCCTCAAGCTCTCCGAGAGCCGGATCTCCTGCGTGCAGTTCGACCGCAGCGACAACGTCCTGGTCACCATCGCCGCCTGGGACCGCCCCATCACGGACGACCTCTACGCCCTGCTGAAACCGCTCCCGGCGGAACTGTTCCAGCAGGGCTGAGGCACGGCTACCGGCTGGACCGCTCCACCGTCACGTCGGCGGCGCGCACGAACTCCACCCGGTGGCCGTACTGGATCTCGTAGTAGAGATCCTTTCCTACGACGACCTTGTGCGAGTCGGTGGTGAAGGTGACCGCGTAGTAGTACTCGCCGGGCACCTTGTCACCGACCACGTACTTCTGGCCCTTGAGCAGGGTGTACGGCAGCGGGGACACCGTCTGCACAGGGACTCCCGCCGGATAGGCCGAGGCCTCCGGGTAGGCGCGGCCGTACACCGGGACGCTGTCCACGCCCGCCTTCGGCGTCACCACCAGCCCGGTCGCCGCCACGGCGGTGGGCTGCTTCTTCGGGTTCTTGAACCAGGCCTCCTGACCCAGGTACCAGATCGCGGTCCAGTCACCGGAGCGGTCGGCCACCGCGTACTGCTGCCCGGTGGACACCCGTGAGGAGAGGTCGTTGACGCCGGTGGTCGGGGTCGTGCCGAGGCCGATGTCCTTGATCAGGGGGTAGGTCTCGCCGGGGCCGGAGTACAGCCGGACCTCGCTCGACCCGTGCGCCGCGCACGGCTGGCCGGCCGTGACGCAGCCCGTGTACACCGGCTGGTTGGTGGCGTAGTCGGGGCGGATCGTCACCAGGCCGCCGCCCTTCCTCGCGGTCTGCTTGACCGGGTGGCCCAGCAGGTCGAAGTAGTGCGCCCAGTCCCAGTACGGGCCCGGGTCCGTGTGCATCCCGGGGATCGTGGACGTGGTCGGACCCGGCACGGTGTCGTGCCCGAGGATGTGCTGCCGGTCCAGCGGGATGCCGTACTTCTTGGTCAGGTACTTCACCAGCCGCGCCGACGAGCGGTACATCGCCTCCGTGTACCAGGCGTCCGGCGCCGCGAGGAAGCCCTCGTGCTCGATGCCGATCGACTTGGCGTTGATGTACCAGTTGCCCGCGTGCCAGGCCACGTCCTTGGCCTTCACATGCTGGGCGATGAGCCCGTCGGTGGAGCGGATCGTGTAGTTCCAGGACACGTAGGTGGGGTCCTGGACGAGGTTCAGGACACCGGCCCACTGGCCTTCCGTGTCATGGATGACGATGTACTTGATGCTCTGCGACGCGGGCCGGTCGCCCAGGTCGTGGTTGCCGTAGTCGTCGTTCCCGAACTGGGAGTACGGCGCCGGGATCCACTCGCAGGACACCTTCTTGGGGCACTCCGTGTCGCCGGCGGGGACCGTGCGCAGGCCGGTCTCGTTCAGCTGCGTGGTGTCGGGCGCGAGGTCCGGCTGGGCGGCCAGCGTGACCTGCTGTCCGGCGTCCGTGGTGCGCGTCTCGCCGGTGTGGATGACGTCGTAGACATCGTTGGCATACGCGGCCGCCGTCGCCGAGTCGTCCGCGCCGGAGAAGCGGGCGATCGCGCCGTACCAGTCGGCCGGGTCCGCGCTCGCCGACTCGCCGAGGCTCTTCTGGGCGTCGGCCAGGAGGGCGGCGCCGCCCGCCACGTTCGCGGTCTCGTCGGTACGGAGGTCGATTGCCGACAGGCCGGTCAGCTCGGCCGCCTTCGTCAACGTCTTGAGACGGGCGGGGAGTTGGGAGTCCGCCGGGATCTGCGTGGTCGGGTGCAGGGCCGGGCGGGCGCTGTCGCCGCGCGCGTCCTCGGTGCCCTCGCTCAGGTGCTCCGTCGCGGCAAGGGCGGTACGGGCGTCGGTGAGGTGCATCGGACCGTAGCCGCCGGTGACGCTGGGCGCTCCGCCGTGCGTGTCCCAGCGGGACTGGAGGTAGGAGACGGCCAGCAGGACTGTCTGCGGCACGTGGTACTCGGCGGACGCCGACGCGAACGCCCGCTGGAGGGTGGAGGCGGAGGAGTCGGTGGGGCTCGCCGCCGGGGCCGCGCCCAGCAGGGGCAGCAGCAGGGCGGCGGTGGCGAACGCGCCGGCGGACCGGCGCGCGCGTCTGTGACCGGGAGAGCGGGTGGGGTCGGTCGAGGATCCTCGCAATGCAGCCTCCTGGGACGGTGGATTGTCATGAACCGTGCGGGGCCGGGCGTGCGTCAGTGGTACCGGCTGGCCGACGATCCGTCAATCATGCCCAGAGGAAGGTGATTTCCCATGTCAACAGGGGATGCGAGGAGTTTCGTGGCGGTGGTGTCCGGGCCTGCGAGGCATCAGTGGACTACACCAATGGCCGTACACGAAGGTCCGCGGTGCGCCGCTGCAGGGCGCACCGCGGACCTTGTCCCCGTCAGCGAGTGCCGACCGCCGCACGCACGGCCCGGCGGGCCATCTGGCAGTCGTCGTGCAGCCGCCTCAAGAGCAGCCGTTGTTCCTCGCCGGACGGCGCAGCACCCGGGTGGGCCACCACGCCCGGTGCCGCCGGGGTCGTGTCGTGCATCGAACGCTGCACGGCCATCTCGTAGGTACGGATCTCCCGGGTCAGCACCAGCATCAGGTTCACCAGGAACGCGTCACGCGACGCCGGTCCCGCCGACTGCGCGATCTGGCTGATCTGCCGCCGGGCCACCGGCGCGTCCCCGAGGACCGCCCACAGCGTCGCCAGGTCGTAGCCCGGCAGATACCAGCCCGCGTGCTCCCAGTCCACCAGCACTGGACCGGCCGGTGACAGAAGGATGTTGGACAGCAGGGCGTCGCCGTGACAGAACTGGCCCATCCCACCGCGGCCCGCCGAGTGCGCGATGCCGTGCAGGAGCTTCTGCAGATCTCCCATGTCCCGGTCGGTGAGCAGCCCCAGCTCGTGATAGCGGGAGATACGGGCCGCGTAGTCCAGCGGGGCGTCGAACGTGCCCGCCGGCGGCCGCCAGGCGTTCAGCCGGCAGATCGCGCCGAGCGCCGCCCGGATGTCCGCCCGCGGCGGGGCCTCCGCCGGGTGCCGGTGCAGCGCCGCCACCCGGCCCGGCATCCGCTCGATGACGAGCGTGCAGTTGTCCGGATCCGCCGCGATCAGCCGCGGCACCCGCACCGGAGGGCGGTGCCGGACGAACGAGCGGTAGGCAGCTATCTCGTGCCGGATCCGCTCGGCCCACGCGGGGGAGTGGTCCAGTAAACACTTCGCTACGGCCGTGCTGCGTCCGGTCGTTCCGACCAGGAGCACGGAGCGCCCGTTGCGGCGTAGCACCTGCACCGGAGCGAACTCCGGGCAGATCCGGTGCACCGACGCGATCGCCGTACGCAGCTGGGCGCCCTGAGGGCCGGACAAGTCGAGTCTCCCGCTGAGCGGTTGGGGGCCGAGCCCGGGAACGCGCCGCGGCCTGCCCGCACCGAGCACGGGGCCGGCCGCCGGACGCGCCGGGTCGAGGTAGGGGCCGCCGGCGCCCGGGCGGGGGTGCAGCGACCGGGGCGGGGCGGACACGGAGGACGATGCTGTGTACATGGGAGAAACAGATCCCTTCGTGTGCCTGCAGTGCCTGTCCAATCAAGCGCGCTGCCCGACCCGGTCCCGCTGGTGCACCCTGGGGAGTGTTCCTCGGTGACCGGGTCGGGGTGGCGCGTTCCTACCTGACACCAGATGCGCAGTGGCACACCATCTGGCGCACCCTGGCGAACCCTGGCGAATAGTCGCCCGGCACAGCGCACCGGGCTATGTTCAAGTCAGCCGAGAACCTGGGGGCTTGACGTGAACGGACAACCCAACTCCCGTCTCTCGGACCTGTTCGGCCTGGCCGGCTGGTCCAAGGGCGAGCTCGCGCGGCGGGTCAACCGGCAGGCGGCGGCCATGGGCCACCCCCAGCTGTCGACCGACACCTCGCGGGTACGGCGTTGGATCGACACGGGAGAGATCCCGCGCGATCCGGTGCCGAGGGTGCTGGCGGCTCTGTTCACCGAGCGTCTCGGCCGTGTCGTGACCATCGAGGACCTCGGTCTGGTCCGGCACGGGCGTGTGGGGAAACGGCCCGACGACGGGAGTGTGGAACATCCCGACGGTGTGCCGTGGGCGCCCGAACGGACTGCTGCGGTCCTCACCGAATTCACGGGAATGGACCTCATGCTCAACCGACGCGGCTTGGTGGGCGCGGGCGCCGCGCTCGCCGCAGGCTCCGCACTCAGCAGCGCCATGTACGCATGGCTGCACTCCGATCCGACTCTTTCCGCCGACGCTCCCCGGTTCGACGATCCCCTGCACGCCGACCCCGCTGGGTTCGACCGCTATGAGGCCGCCCCCATCGGGTCGCAGGAGATCGAGGAACTGGAGGAGTCCGTCAAGGTGTTCCGCGCCTGGGACGCGGCCCGCGGCGGTGGGCTGCAACGCAAGGCCGTGGTGGGACAGCTCAACGAGGTGGGCGGCATGCTCGCCTACCGGCACCCCGCCGATGTGCAGCGGCGCCTGTGGGGTGTCGCCGCCAACCTCGCCGTGCTCGCGGGCTGGATGTCGCACGACGTCGGCCTGGAACCCACGGCCCAGAAGTACTTCGTCATCGCCGCCCACGCGGCCCGTGAGGGCGGTGACCGGCCCCGCGCCGGGGAGGCGCTCTCACGGGCGGCTCGCCAGATGGTGCACCTGGGCCGGCCCGACGACGCACTCGATCTCATGAAACTCGCCAAGACCGGTTCCGGTGACGAGGTGCTGCCGCGCACCCGGGCGATGCTGTGCACCATCGAGGCCTGGGCACAGGCGTCGATGGGCAAGGGCCAGGCCATGCGCCGCACCCTCGGCCAGGCGGAGGACCTCTTCGTTTCCGACCGCGGCGACGTACCGCCCCCCAGCTGGATGCAGACGTTCAAGGAGGAGGACCTCTACGGCATGCAGGCCCTGGCCTACCGCACGCTGGCCGAGCACGAGCCCGGAGCGGCCGTGCACGCCCAGTACTTCGCGGAGAAGGCCCTGGCGCTGCGGGTCGACGGACGGCAGCGCTCGAAGATCTTCGACTACCTGTCGATGGCTTCCGCCTGCTTCATCGCCGACGACCCCGAACAAGCGGACCGGTACGCGCGGTTGGCCCTGGCGTCGATGGGATCGAACTCCTCCCACCGCACCTGGGACCGGCTGCGCGAGATGTACCGGCTCACCGCCCAGTACGCCGGCTACCCGAAGATCCACGAACTGCGGGAGGAGATCGAACTAGCGCTGCCGAAGACCCAGTCGAGGATTCCGAGGTCCAGGGGCGGCAACAGCGCACAGGCGTAAGGGGTTTGTGCAACTGTCCGTCGTGTGGTTGATCGTCGTCCGGCTGATCATCCGGCAAGGGCCTTTGCGCCCAAGGTTGTTGGTCAGGTCGTCCTGGCGACGAGCACGCACGCGTCGTCCTGGCGTTCGGTGTCGCCGAACTCCTCCACGACCATCCGTACGCAGTCCTGTGCGGTACGCGCCTCGCCGAACCGGGGGGCCAGGGCCAGGAGTTGGTCCACGGCCTCCGGTCCGCCGCGCCCCGGCACCAGTCCGTCGGTGTGCAGCAGCAGGACGTCGCCCGCTTCGAGGATCTCCTCGGCCTGTCCGTAGGCCGCTCCCGAGGTGGCGCCGAGCAGGACGCCGTCCGGTGCGCTGAGCATGCGCCCCGTCCCGCCGCGGAACAGCAGCGGGGCGGGGTGTCCTGCCTGCGCCCAGGTCAGGGTGCGGGTCTCGGGCCGGTAGCGGCAGCACACCGCGCTGCCCAGGGCCGGTTGCACGGTGGCGTCGAGTAACTGGTTGAGCAAGGACATCAGTTGACCGGGATCGGTGCCCGCCATCGCCATGCCGCGCAGGGCGCCGAGCAGCATCGCCATGCCCGAGGTGACGGCGACACCGTGTCCGGTGAGGTCGCCGACGCTCAACAGGGTTGCCCCGTCGGACAGTTGGAGCGCGTCGTACCAGTCGCCGCCGATCAGCGCGCTCATCGAGGAGGGCAGATAGCGGGCGGCCAGGTCCAGGGTTTCCGGCCCCTGGTGCGGGAGCCGCAGGGAACCGCGCCACGGCGGCAGCACGGCCTCCTGCAGCTCGACCGCGAGCCGGCGCTCGGTCTGCGCGTGGTGCCGGTGGCGCTGCAGCGAGTCACGGGTCTCGCTCACCGTCCGCTGGCTGCGGCGCAGTTCGCTGACGTCCCGCAGCACGGCCCACATCGAGGCGGTGCCGCCGTCGGCGTCGAGCACGGGCTCGCCCATCATGTGCACGGTCCGAACGGCGCCGTCCGGCCGGACGATGCGGAACTCGCCGTCGATCGGCTTGGCGTCGATCAGACAGTCCGTCACCATCGCGGTCAGCGCCGGCCGGTCCTCGTCGAGGATCAGCGACGGCAGTTCGTCCAGAGTGAGCGGGGGAGCGGCCGGGTCGCGGCCGAGGATCTGGTACAGCTCCCCGGACCAAGTCGCCGCGTCCGTCAGCAGGTTCCACTCGGCACTGCCGACCCGGCTGAGCAGCGGGTCGCCCTGAGGCGCGTCCGGTACGGCGGCCGGTGCGGTCGGCGTCTCCACGGCGGCCGGCACCGGTGGCGGGCCGTCCCGCAACTGGGCCAAGTGCTCGTCGAGATCGTTGAGTTGATGCAGCGCCAGATCGCACAGCGCCCGCTGCCACCGCTCCCGCGGGTCCGCTCCGTCGTGCTGCGCGTCCCGTCGTACGGCGTCCACGTCGCCCATGAGCCGCCGCGCCTGCGATATCAGCGCGTCGACCGAGCCGCGCGCGGGCGGCTGGGCGGCGGGGCGGTCCGCAGAGAGGTGGGACGGCATGAAGCACTCCGATGCGGGGGCGGTACGACCAAGGCGGATGGAGGGACCGGTTACGACTGTCGCACAGGCTGCGACGCCCTGTAAGGGATTTGGCAACACCCGATCCGGTGGTGCTTCTGGCATATGCCAGCGTCTTCACGGGCGGCTGGTGCCGTGCTCGTGGCGAAACTGTCCTGGTGAGGCAAGTCGTAGACGCCGTACGCGAGTTGAAGGACTGATTACCCTTCCGGCCCGTCATTCAACCACCTGTTCGACGGCTTCGTGTTCGCGCCTGACGCGGGCGTCCGGACGCCCGCCGTGCGGCCGAAAAGTGTTGCTCAAGCGATTGATCCGCAGGACGCAACAGTCATTTTTGGCCGTTGCTTTGTTATAGCCATGACAATTCTGTGGGCGTGGTGCCACGCTGCTGTGCACCACGCTCACCGAGCGTTCACTTCCTCCTCACCCTTCCTCCCCGCACCCGCGCGCGCCGCCGGACGGCCGTACCCCGGCCCGACCCGCTCTCCAGGACTCCACCGAGTCCGACCACCCCACATAAGGAGAACGCCTTGACCCGGCATGACCGTTATCCGCACCACCCCAGATACACCGCAGCCCTCGTACTCACCGCGGTCGGCACCCTGCTGGCCGCAGGCATGCAGACCAGTGCGGCCTCCGCCGCTCCCGGCGGGCACACCTCCTCCGCGAAGATCCTGGCCACCCCGCGTGCCGGAGCGGCCCCCGCCGCCCTGTCGCCGTCGAAGCACGCAGCCCTCCTCAAGAACGCCGGCGCGGCCGTCAGGAACACGGCGAAGACCCTCGGCCTCGGCGCCAAGGAGAAGCTCGTCGTCAAGGACGTCAGCCAGGACGCCGACGGCACCACCCACACCCGCTACGAGCGGACGTACGCCGGACTGCCCGTCCTCGGTGGCGACCTGGTCGTCCACGCCAAGAGCGGCCGCCTCACGGTCACGAAGGCCGCGAAGGCCGACCTGGCCCTGCCGGACATCACCCCGAACGTGACCTCGGCGACGGTGAAGACCAAGGCGCTCGCGGCGGCGTCCAAGGCGGGCGGCGAGAAGGCCCAACTCGACGGCGCCCCCCGGCTCGTCGTCTGGGCCGCCGGAGCCAAGCCCGTCCTCGCCTGGGAGGCGGTGGTCGGCGGCTTCCAGGACGACGGCACGCCCAGCGAGCTCCATGTGATCACCGACGCCGACTCGGGCAAGGCGGTCTTCCAGTACCAGGGCATCGAAACGGGCACCGGCACCGGCCAGTTCAACGGATCGGTCCCGCTCAGCACCACGCTCTCGGGCTCGACGTACCAGCTCGTCGACGGCGACCGCGCCGGACACAAGACCTACGACCTGAACCAGGGCACCTCCGGCACCGGCACCCTCTTCACGGATGACAACGATGTCTGGGGCGACGGAACCCAGGCCAACCGCCAGACCGCGGGCGTCGACGTCGCGTTCGGCGCGGCGGCGACCTGGGACTACTACAAGGACGTCTTCGGGCGGAACGGCATACGCAACGACGGCGTGGCCGCCTACAGCCGGGCCCACTACGGCAATAACTACGTCAACGCGTTCTGGGACGACACCTGCTTCTGCATGACCTACGGCGACGGCTCGGGCAACACCCACCCGCTGACCGCGCTGGACGTGGCCGCGCACGAGATGAGCCACGGCGTCACCGCCGCCACCGCCGGCCTCACCTACTCCGGCGAGTCGGGCGGCCTCAACGAAGCCACCTCCGACATCTTTGCCGCCGCCGTGGAGTTCCATGAGAACCTGCCCGCCGATCCGCCGGACTACCTCGTCGGCGAGAAGATCGACATCAACGGCAACGGCACACCGCTGCGTTACATGGACAAGCCCTCCAAGGACGGTGCGTCCCGCGACTATTGGAGCTCGACGCTCGGCAGTGTCGACGTCCACTACTCCTCGGGCCCGGCCAACCACCTCTTCTACCTGCTGTCCGAGGGCAGCGGCGCGAAGACCGTCAACGGCGTCGCCTACGACAGCCCGACCTACGACGGCGTGCCCGTCGCCGGCATCGGCATCGACAACGCCCAGAAGGTCTGGTACCGGGCGCTCACCACGTACATGACCTCGTCCACGAACTACGCCGGTGCCCGCACCGCGACCCTCCAGGCCGCCGCGGACCTCTTCGGCGCCTACAGCCCGACGTACCTGGCCGTGGCCGACGCGTGGGCGGCGATCAACGTCGGCAGCCGGATCGCCCTCGGTGTCAACGTGGCCCCGGTCGCCGCGCAGATCAGCGGAGTCGGCCAGGCCGTGTCCCTGCAGACGGACGCGTACACCACCAACTCCGGTGCGGGGTTGACCTATTCGGCCACCGGACTGCCCGACGGATTGACCATCAGCAGCACCGGTCTGATCTCCGGCGTCCCGACCACCCTCGGCACCAGTGACGTCACGGTGACCGTCACCGACGACACGGGCGCGAGTTCCACCGTCGCCTTCAGCTGGCGGATCGCCAACATCTACGCCAGCGGCACCCGCGTCGACATCCCCGACAACGCCGGCGCCGTGGAGTCCCCGATCACGGTCACCGGCCGCGACGGCAACGCCTCGGCCACCACCCAGGTCTATGTCAAGATCGTCCACACGTACCGCGGCGACCTGACCGTCGACCTCGTCGGCCCGAACGGCACCGTCTACTCCCTGCTGAACCGCTCCGGCGGCTCCGCCGACAACGTCGACCAGACCTTCACCGTCGACGCCTCCGCCCAACCGGTCAACGGCACCTGGAAGTTGCGGGTCCAGGACCACGCCTCGATCGACGTCGGCTACATCGAGCAGTGGCAGCTCACTCCGTGAACGGGCCTTCGTAGTCCGGTAGGTCGGGGGTCATCGGGTCAAGTCCCCTGACGGGCAACCGTGTTGTCGGTGCCGACCGAGGAGTCGGCGCCGACAACACGGGACCGTAGATTGTGCCCATGATCGAGGAGAGCTCGCCCGAGCGGTCGGACCGGCTACCGGCACGACGCAGGCACGCCGCGCAGAAGAAGCCCAACGGCGGTGGGGGACTGCTGCGTTCGACCGCGCTGATGGCGGCGGGGACCATCGTGTCGCGCGCCACCGGGCTGATACGGATGGTGCTGCAGGGCGCCGCACTGGGCACCGGGCTGCTGGCCACGACGTACAACCAGGCCAACACGGTGCCGACAAGCCTGTACTTCCTGCTGATCGGCGGCGCGCTGAACTCCGTCCTGGTCCCGCAACTGGTCCGCGCCCGGGCCGAGGACCCCGACGGCGGGGCGGCCTTCGAACAGCGCCTGGTCACCCTGGTGTTGTGCGTCCTCGGCGCGGGAACCGCGCTGGCCACCTGGGCCGCCCCGGAGATCATCAGCGTCTACCAGCACGACACACCCGCCACACACGACGCCTTCGAACTGACCGTGGTGTTCGCCCGCTTCCTGCTCCCGCAGATCTTCCTCTACGGCGTCTTCAGCATCTTCGGCCAAGTCCTCAACGCCCGGAGCCGGTTCGGCGCGATGATGTGGACCCCGGTCCTCAACAACCTTGTCCTGATCGCCATGTTCGGCCTCTACCTCGGTCTGCTGACCGCGCCGGAACAGGTCGCGGACATCACGGGCTCCCAGGTCCGGCTGCTCGGCATCGGGACCACGATCGCGCTGGCCGTCCAGGCGCTCGCGCTGATTCCCTATGCCCTCGCGGCCGGGTTCCGGTTCCGCCCGCGGTTCGACTGGCGCGGCACCGGGCTGCGCAAGAGCGTCAACGCCGCACGCTGGACCCTGCTGTTCGTGCTGGCCAACCTCGCGGCGAGCACGGTGGTGACCCGGCTGGCCTCCGACGCGGACGCCGCCCGCCCCCGCGACGGCGTCGGATACACCGCGTACAGCTACGCCCAGCAGATCTGGATGCTGCCCCAGTCGATCGTCACCGTCTCCCTCGTGACGGCCCTGCTCCCGCGCATGAGCCGGGCCGTGACCGAACACCGCGTCGACGACCTGCGCGCCGACCTGTCCCGCGCGCTGCGGGTCAGCGGTGTCGTCATCGTCCCGGCCGCCTTCTTCTTCTTCTTCCTCGCCTTCGGCCCGCAGACGGCTCAACTCCTGTTCGCCCACGGCTCCGCCGACGCCTCGGCCACCGCGCCGCTGGGTCACATGCTGCAGGCCTTCGGCCTGGGACTGATCCCGTTCTCCGCGCAATACCTGTTGCTCCGGGGCTTCTACGCCTTCGAGGACACCCGTACGCCGTTCCGGATGGCGGTGTGGATCGGCGGCATCAACATCGGCCTCGCCGCCGCCTGCCACTTCCTGTTGCCCGCGCGTTGGGCGGTCACGGGGATGGCCGGTGCCTATGCCCTGTCGTACGGGATCGGTCTGCTGTTGACCGCGCTGCGTCTGCGACGGCGTACGGAAGGACTGCTCGACGGGCGTCGGATCTGTCGCACCTACGCGAAACTGACCACGGCCGCCGTCGCCGCAGGCGGCGCCGGATGGCTCCTGGCCCGGGTCTGCGACCAGGCCCTGGCCTCTGCCTCCTGGGCGCCGGTGCTTTCGCTGGCCGCGGGCGGTACGGCGATGGCGCTGCTGTTCGTTCTCCTGGCGCGGTTGCTGAGGATCGGGGAGTTGCGGAGCCTGCCCGGGCTGGGATGAGCGGTGAGCACCGGGCGGCCCCGTCACCTGCGAACGGCTTCCGCCGGTGCCGTCACGGTGTGATCAGCCGGTCCTGTTCCACCGGGGGCGTGCCGCCGTACCAGTCCAGGGCCTTGCCGAAGCGGACCAACTCGCCGTAGTGCGTGGGGTCTACGTGCTCGGCGAAGACGAGGTCGAGGACGGCGGCCGCCGCGTCGGCCGGGGACTGGGCCTGGCTGAAGTCGCTGAACCAGGGGCGGGAGGTGGCCGTGTCGACCATGCCCGGGCAGACCGAGGCGATCAACGTGCCGGTCGCGAGGTCGTGTTCGCGGCGTTCGGCGGCGACCGCGCGGACGGCGGCGACCTGGGCCACCTTCGAGGGCACGTTCAGCCAGAGCGGCCAGCCCGCCTCGGCCGTGGTCCGGTTGTGGACGGCGCCGCGCCAGGACTCGACGGCGTACTCGACCTGGTCCAGGCTCGCGCCGTCGAACAGGTCGTGCAGCGCGGGGTCGAGATGCCCGAGCGTGCCGAGGCTGCTGGCCACGACGAGGAACCGGCCGCCCGGGCGCAGGACGGGGCCGAAGGAGCGCAGCAGCGCGTGGGTGGCGGTGTTGGACACGTCGATGAACTCGTCGGCGCGCGCCGCCTGGGACTCCCCGGGCAGCACCCGGGCCACGGCGTTCGAGATCACGATGTCGACCCCGCCGTGGTCCTGCCGGAGCTCCGCGGCGAGGTCGGCGATGGCGTCGGTGTCGGTGACGTCCAGGACCCGGCCCTCGACGCGGCTGCGGGTGCCGGGCAGGCTCGCGACCTCGTGGGCCGCGTCGGTGACCCGGCGCTCGTCGCGGCCGGTGAGCAGGACCAGGTCGTCGGAGCCGAGGCGGGCCGCCAGGCCCTCGACGAGGGCGCGGCCGAGTCCTTGGTTGGCGCCCGTGACGAGGGCGATGCGCGAAACGTTCATGACTGCCACGGTAGGAACCCGCCGGGTGTGCGTCCAACGAAAGTTGCGCACCGCTAGCATGCGTGATCGTCATGGACTTCACGGATGTGTCACTCACCGCGCTGCGCGTCTTCCGCGCGGTCGCCGAACAGGGAACCTTCACCGCGGCCGCCGCGTCACTGGGCTACACCCAGTCCGCGGTGTCCCGCCAGATCGCCGCGATCGAGCGTGCCGCGGGCGCGGAACTGCTGGAGCGGAGGCGTGACGGCGTACGGCTGACCCCGGCCGGCCGGCTCGTCATGCGCAGGGCGACAGTCGTCCTGGACGAGATCGACGCGACCGCCCGCGAACTGTCCGGGCTGCCCACAGAGGCCGCGACCGTCCGCCTGGGCTGGTTCCCCAGCGCGGGAGCGGTCCTGCTGCCCCGCGCCCTGACCGCCCTGCGCCGCACCGACCCCGACCTGCACATCGTCAGCCGGGAGGGCGGCACCCCGGCCCTGGTACGCGCCCTGCGCGCCGGCAGCCTGGACCTGGCCCTGCTGGCGTCGGTGCCGCCGTTCCGCCCACCGGACACGGAGTCACCACCGCTGGTACTGCGCACGCTCACCGAGCGCCCTCTGTACCTCGCGGTCCCCACCACACATCCACTCGCCCGCGCCGACTACGTCGACGTCGCCGACCTGCGCGGCCAACGCTGGATCGCGAGCCCCTCCTCCGGCGAGGACCGCCTCATGGGCGTATGGCCGGGCCTGGACGAGCGCCCCGAGATCGCCCACACGGCCCGCGACTGGCTGGCCAAACTCCAACTCGTCGCGGCGGGCTGCGGTTTGACCACGGTGACCGCCTCACTGGCCCCTGCCGTACCGCCGGGCGTACGGGTCCTGCCGGTACGCGGCGGCCCCCAGGAACAACGCCGACTGCTACTGGCCCGCCTTCCGCACCCACCCACCGAAGCGGTCACCCGAGTGGGGGCTGCTCTGCGCGTGGCCGCGCTCGACGCGTATGCCCCGGGTACGGCACTGGCGCAGGAGTGAGGCCTTCGGCTGGCCGGGCCGATGTTTTCAACTTGGTGTTGCTGGGCGGTCGTCGGTCCGCGCGCGGAGCGACATGGGCGGCCCAGCTGGTCAACAGTTGGTCGCCCTGGCTGCGGTGCTCCCAGGGGAGGGAATTGGCCGTTTGTCTTGACCGGCGTCTTCAACTCGGCTGTGCCCGACGGGCGTTGCCCCGCCCCCCACCACCCCCGCGCCGCCCAACACCACACACGCCCCCACAGTCAGCACCCCACCGACAAGAAACGCCCCTCGCGCATCCGTCACCCGCAACACGAGCCCCCCGAGCGCCGCGCCGACCGCGATACCGGCGTTGTAGGAGCCGGAGTTGGCCGCCAGAGCGATGTCCATACGTCCCGGTGCGCAGTGGGGCATCGCGTTCTGGGCGGTCATGAACACCGGTCCGAGCGCACCGCCTGTAGGGCTGCGGCGGTATTCAGCGCCCCCTGCGGGAAGCGGTCCAACACCGCCCCAGTCACTGTCACCCCGGCCGGGCACGCGACGCCGAACACCACGAGGAGGACGCCGTTCGCGCTCGGGGAGAACCCGCGCACGTCGCCGAGGAACTTCACGATGTACGTGAATCCCGCGAACGCCCCCGTGGCGGACAGCGCCCCGAGCACCCGTCGACGGACCCCGGGTGCGAACAGGCCCACCGTGACCGGTCCCAGCACGGCCCAGAACAGCGCCTGAGCGAGTGCGGTGCGGAGGCGGGCCGTGAGCAGAAGCCAGTTGGACCTCGGCAGCGCCGCCATCGCACTGGATACGACCAGTGCTGTCCGCAGGCCCGTGAATACGTGGCGCCGGGCCACGCCCCGCATGACGTGGGCGAGCGGCACGGACTCGACGGCCACCGTCACGCCGTAACCGGTGTCCCACCGGGCCCGGCGTACCCGCTCCTCAACCCCGTCCATGGACCCGCCTCACCGGGCCCACCCGCCCCATCGCAAACGAGTTCACCGGCGGCCACACCGATCCACGGTGATGTGATGCAGGTCACATCAACTCGTTCGTGGTTCCGCGTAATGCGAACGGCGCCTGCGAGGTCGTACAGGCACACGGCAATCCGGCCGACCTCACGCCCGCAGTGGAGACCGACCATGGACATCACCCTCGAACAGCCCACCCGAGCCCGGCTGATCACGGCGGACGACACGGAGATTCCCGTGTCGGCCACGCTCCGCTACCTCGCCTCGGACCCGCTGGCCGTGCACCTCGACTTCCCGCCCGAGGTCTCCCTCGACGGCGACGGGGTCACCTGGACCTTCGCCCGGTCGCTGCTGGAGGAGGGGCTGCGCAGGCCGGCGGGCGGCGGTGACGTGCACCTGTGGCCGTGCGGCCGGGCCCGTACGGTGCTGGAGTTCCACTCGCCGTTCGGACTCGCCCTGCTGCACTTCCAGACCTCGGAACTGCGCCGCTTCCTGCTGCGGACCTACGACGTCGTGGCCACCGGACAGGAGGACATGGACGCGGTCGTCGAGCGCGGGCTGAGCGCCCTGTTCGGGAACGTCTGAGGGCGACTCGGCGCCCTGAAGCCGACTTTGACTTTTGTTCACCTCCATCTCACCGTGCGGGGATGGACCTTCGCGATCACCCCGTGCACCCTTGCGCGCGGTGTGCCGCTCGGGCACGCCTGTGACGAGGGCGGGGCGAATGACACCGATCAGCCGAAGAGGCTTCGTGGGGCTCGGTGCCACCGTGGCGGCGGGCATGGCCATGGGCACCGGCGCACGGCCGGCGGTCGCGGCGCAGCGGGCGGCGGCGACCGGCACGATCTCGGACGTGAAACACGTGGTGATCCTCATGCAGGAGAACCGCAGCTTCGACCACTACTTCGGACGCCTCAAAGGCGTCCGCGGCTTCGACGACCGCAGCGGCATCACGCTGAGCGGCGGCTACCCGGTCTTCAACCAGCCCAACGGCGGCGGCCGACAGTACCCGTGGAAGCTGAGCGCCACCCCGGCCGCGGGCGGCCAGGACGGCGAGACCCTCGCCCAGTGCAACGGCGACCTGCCGCACTCCTGGTCGTCGCAGCACTCGGCATGGAACAAGGGCCGCCTCGACAACTGGGTCTCGGGCGTGGGCAACGTCCGCTCGCTCGGCTACCTCGACCGGTCCGACATTCCCTTCCACTACGCACTCGCCGACAACTACACCATCTGCGACGCCTACTTCTGCTCCACGCTCAGCGCGACCGGCCCCAACCGCACCTATCTGTGGAGCGGCAAGGTCGACTCCTCCAGCTACGACGGCGGTGACGAGTCCGGCCTCACCTGGCAGACCTACGCCGAGTCCCTGCAGAACGCCGGAGTGACCTGGAAGGTCTACCAGAACGCGGCCGACAACTACGGCGACAACGCCTGCGCCTACTTCAAGAACTTCGCCAACTCCAAGGCGGGCAGCCCCCTTTACGACCGCGGCATGTCCTCCGTCCCGGCCACCACCGGCTCGACCCCCGACGACATCGCCGCCGCCATCAAGGCCGACGTCCTCGCGGGCACCCTCCCCCAGGTCTCCTGGGTGGTCCCCAACCAGGCCTTCTCCGAGCACCCCTACGCCCCGCCCGGCGACGGCGCCCACTTCGTCAGCCTCGTCTACCAGGCCCTCGCCGCCGACCCGGACGTCTTCGACTCGACCGTCCTGTTCCTCAACTACGACGAGAACGACGGCTACTTCGACCACGTCCCGCCGCCCGCCCCGCCCGCCGGCACCGACGGCGAGTTCCTCAACGGCGTGCCGTACGGCTTCGGCTTCCGCGTCCCGATGATCGTCATCTCACCCTGGACACGCGGCGGTTGGGTCTCCTCCGAGGTCTTCGAGCACACCTCGGTCCTGCGCTTCCTGGAGACCTGGACCTCGTCGTTCGGCAAGCCCGCCGCCTGCCCCAACATCAGCACCTGGCGCCGCAAGGTCAGCGGCGACCTGACCGGAGTCTTCGACTTCGCCAACCCGGTCCACGGCGCGGTGTCCCTGCCCGCGACCAGCGTCATCGGCATCTCCACCTGCGGCCCGCTGCCCAACTCGGTGCCGACGAACAACGCCCTGCCCGTCCAGGAGACCGGCACCCGGCCCGCCCGCGCGCTGCCGTACCAGCCCAACGGGTACCTGGATCACCTGGAGTTCGGGTCGAGCGGCAAGATCCTCGCCTGGTTCGCCATGTCCAACCAGGGCGGCGCCGCGAAGAGCGCCGCCCATCTCTCCATCCACCCCAACGCCTACCGCGACACCACGCCCTGGCAGTACACGATCGATCCGGGCGGCACCGCCTCCGACTACTTCAACATCGGTACGGGGTACGGCAGCGGCAAGTACGACCTGAGCATGGTCGGCCCCAACCGCTTCCTGCGCCGCTTCCAGGGCGACGCGACGAAGGCGGGCAAGTCCGTTGAGGTGAGCACCCGTTACGCCGTCGAGTCGGGTACCGGCAAGCTCGCCGTCTACTTCAAGATGGCCAACTCGTCCGCCGCGTCGGTGAAGTTCACCATCACCGCCAACCACTACCGCGGCGACGGGCCGTGGACCTACACGGTCGCGGCGGGCGCGTCCACGGAGGACTTCTTCAACGCCGTCGCGTACCAAGGCGGTTGGTACGACTTCACGGTGACCGTCGACTCCGACGCGACCTGGTCGCGCCGGTTCACCGGGCACCTGGAATCGGGCGCGGCGAGCGTCAGCGGCTGACGTCGGTGTACAGCTCCGGGCGCGGGGCGAGTTCGACGGCCACCCGGCCGCCGCTCTCCAGCGCCCGGACCCCGGCCTCGGCGATGGCGGAGGACGCGTAGCCGTCCCAGACGCTCGGGCCGGTGACCACACCCTGCCTGGTGGCGTCGACCCAGGACTGCACCTCGCGGTCGTAGGCGTCCGCGAACCGGACGAGGTAGTCCAGCGGGACATCCTCGTGGGTGCTGCCCCGGGTGGTGACGACCATCGAGTGGTCCTCGCCGATCCGGGCGCTGCCCGCCTCGCACACGGCCTCGCAGCGCACCTGGTAGCCGAAGCCGCTGTTGACGAAGATCTCGACGTCGACCAGGGCGCCCCCGTCGGTCTCGAAGAGCACGAGCTGCGGGTCGAGCAGACCCTCGGGGGCGTTCGCCGAGGAGCGCGGGCTGAGCACCGTCACCGCGGTGAGTTCCTGGCCGAGCAGCCAGCGGGCCGCGTCGATCTCGTGCGACACCGAGCTGTCGATGAGCATCGCCGAGGTGAAGTACGCCGGCGACGACACATTGCGGTGGGTGCAGTGCAGCATCAGCGGACGCCCCAACTCCCCGCTGTCCAGCAGGGACTTGAGGCCCTGGTACTCCGCGTCGTAGCGCCGCATGAACCCGATCTGCGCGAGCCGTCGGCCGAGCCGCGCCTCCGCCTCCACCACCCGGAGCGCTCCGGTGGAGTCGGGGACCATGGGCTTCTCGCAGAGCACCGGCAGTCCGCGGGCGAAGGCCGCGAGCAGTGCCTCCTCGTGCGCGGGACCGGGCGAGGCGACGAGGACCGCCTCGACCCCGGGGGCGTCCAGCGCGGCCACGGCGTCCTCGTGCACCGCGACCGCGTCCAGGCCGGCCACCGCCTCCTTGGCGCGATCCGTGTCCGGGTCGGCCACGGCGGCGACCCGGGCGCCGCTCACCACCTGGTCGAGGCGGCGTATGTGGTCGGCTCCCATGTGTCCCGCACCCAGCACGGCCACGCCCAGCAGGTCACCCACGTGTGCACTCCCTCTCCGACGACGATCACGCCGTAGCGTACGCCGTAGGGGGAGGGGGCCTCCGGAATCTGCGGGGCCTGACGACGAGGTGGGCTCAGTAGCGCAGCACGCCCGCGATGCCGTCCGCGTCGTTCAGGGTGCCGTCGGGGACGAAGCGGACCTCCGCGCCGGTCTCCAGGCACTGTTCGACGATCTCGTCCACGATGTCCTCGCGGGCGTCGAGGTCGCTGCCGTCGGCCGGGACCAGATGGTCGCCGTGGTCGTCGCGGACCGTGACGCGGTAGTTCTCCTCGACGGCCAGCAGCCGGACCCGGCCCTCGCGGGCGTTCTGCCAGACCTCGTCGACGCCGGCCGCGAACTCCTTGCGCCCGCGCGCCGATTCGAGCTCGCGGGTCACGGTGACGGTGTTCTTGCGCGCCTCCGCGTCGACGAGTGGCCGTACGGCCTGCCACACGGCGTCGGGTGTGCCGTGCGCGAGGCCGCCGTGCGCGATGTGCACCGCGTCCTTGGTGGCGCCGCCGACCTCGTCGAAGGCGGACAGGGCGGCCTGGTCGCCGGTGACGTAGAGCGGGCGCCGGTGCTCGCGCAGGATCCGGCCCATCGCGGTGTCCGCTTCGCGCAGGAAGTGACGGGTGTCCTCGTCGCGGAAGGTGCTCGGGATGTCGCCGATCCGCTCCTGGCGCTCGGCGTCGAAGTTGTCCCGGTGGTCGCGGGTCAGCGGGAAGCCGCCGGTGTGGTCCTCGACGACCCGGTCGACACCGCCGTTCCACAGCGTGACGCGGTCCGCGGCGAGCGACAGCACCCAGAACGGGCGCTCGGAGGCCTGCGCGGAGACGAGATTGCGGGTCAGGAACGTGTCGGAGAGGACCACACGTTCCGGCACGGACCTGGCGAGGGACCACACCTGGTGCTCACCCGGCGCGGCGAAGATCACCAGACCGTCCTCGGCGTGCGCCAGATCGACCTCGGCGAGGGCCTGGTCGAGCTGCCGGGACACGTCGATGCGCCGGTCCCGGGGGACCGCGGGATCGGCCTCCAGCTGCTTCTTGGCCTCGGCCAGCACATTGCGCAGCCGGACCGGATCCTGGGCGTTGTCGGGCTCGCGACGATGTGTCGGGGTGAGCACGGAGACCGCGGGGTAGGGGCGCGGGCGCCGCAGTTCGGTGAGGGTGGCGGGACTCAGTGCGTGCTCCATAACAGCACGATAGGGCCGAATGACGGATGGGGCATATGGGGGCAGCCCGCCAGGCAATTGGGCCATTTCGTTGCTAACGTCGCTCGGGTGACGCAGGCCGCCACCACCGACACCCGGACCGCCGCCGCCAAGCTGACCCTGCCGACACTGACCACCATGGTCGTCGGCTCCATGGTCGGGGCCGGGGTGTTCTCGCTCCCGCGCCGGTTCGCGCAGGAGACGGGTGTGGCCGGCGCCCTGATCGCCTGGGGTGTCGCCGGCACGGGCATGCTGATGCTCGCCTTCGTCTTCCAGACCCTCGCCGTCCGCCGACCCGACCTCGACGCCGGTGTCTACGCCTACGCCAAGGCCGGGTTCGGCGAGTACCTCGGCTTCTTCTCCGCGTTCGGCTACTGGGCCAGCGCCTGCGTCGGCAACGTGACCTACTGGGTGCTGATCATGTCGACGATCGGCACGATCGCACCCTCGCTCGGCGAAGGCGACACGGTCCTCGCGGTGGTCCTCTCCTCCGCCGGGCTGTGGCTCTTCTTCCTGCTGATCAGCCGCGGCGTGAAGGAGGCCGCGGCCATCAACAGGATCGTCACCGTCGCCAAGGTCGTGCCGATCCTCGTCTTCGTCATCCTGGCGCTCTTCTACCTGAAGCCCCATGTCTTCGCGGAGAACTTCGGCGGCGCCGACTACGCGGGCTCCCTGTTCCAGCAGGTCAAGGGCACCATGCTGGCCACCGTCTTCGTGTTCCTGGGCGTCGAGGGCGCCAGCGTCTACTCCCGGCACGCCCAGCGCCGTGAGGACGTGGGACGCGCGACCGTCCTCGGTTTCCTCAGCGTCTTCGCCGTCTTCGCATCGGTCACGATCGTGTCGTACGGCCTGATGCCCATGGGTGAGATCGCCGAACTGCGGCAGCCCTCCATGGCCGGTGTGCTGGAACACGCGGTGGGCACCTGGGGGAAGGTCTTCGTCAGCGTCGGGCTGATCGTTTCCGTGCTGGGCGCCTATCTGGCCTGGACGCTGATGGCGGCCGAGGTGCTGTTCGTCGCCGCCAAAGACGACGACATGCCGCGCTTCCTGAAGAAGTCCACGGCGGCCGACGTGCCCGTCCCCGCGCTGGTGATGACCACGCTGCTCAGCCAACTCGTCCTCGTCGTCACCTACTTCTCCGACGACGCCTTCAACTTCGCGCTGGACCTGACCAGTTCGCTGACCCTGATCCCGTTCCTGCTCGCGGCCGGCTTCGCCGTACGGATCGCGCTCAAGCGAACCCGTGCGGGACGGGGCGAGTTGGTGGTCGCCGTGCTCGCCACGGTCTACACCGCGTTCCTCATCTACGCGGCCGGACTCAAGTACCTCCTCGTCTCGCTCATCATCTACGCGCCCGCCACCTTCCTGTTCGTCAAGGCCCGCAGGGAACAGGGGCGTTCGCCCTTCTCGGCCCGGGAACTGGGGATCCTCGCCGTCTCGGTCGCGGGCGCCGTCGTCGGGATCGTCGCCCTGGCGCTGGGCTGGATCAGCCTGTGACCTCCGGAAAGGTGTGTGCACCGTGACCAGTCAAGACACCGTGGACCGACATGAGTACGGCGTCCACTCCGAGGTCGGCCGACTGCGCAAGGTGCTGGTCTGCGCACCGGGCCTGGCCCACCGCAGGCTCACCCCGACCAACTCCGACGACCTGCTCTTCGACGACGTGATGTGGGTCGAGAACGCCCAGCGCGACCACGCCGACTTCGTCAACGAACTCCGCGAACGCGGCGTCGACGTCGTCGAGTTGCACGAACTGCTCGCCCAGACCATGACGATCCCCGCCGCCAAGGACTGGCTCCTGGACCGGAAGATCGTCGCGAACGAGGTCGGCCTGGGACTCATCGACGCGACCCGCGCCTACCTGGAGAGCCTCGAACCGGCCGACCTGGCCAAGTACTTGATCGGCGGCCTCGCCACCACCGACCTCCCGGACGAGTACCGCACCGACTACGTCGCCCTCGTCCGCGAGTCGACCGGCGTCCGCGAATACCTGATGCCACCGCTGCCCAACACCCTCTACACCCGCGACACGACCTGCTGGCTCTACGGCGGCCTCACCCTCAACCCCCTCTACTGGCCCGCCCGGCACGGCGAGACCCTCCTGATGAAGGCGATCTACACCTTCCACCCGGACTTCGCGGGCTCCGTCGTCTGGTGGGGCGACCCCGAACTCGACTGGGGGCAGGCCACGTTCGAAGGCGGCGACATCATGCCCGTCGGCAACGGCGTCGTCCTCATGGGCATGAGCGAGCGCACCTCGCGCCAGGCCATCACCCAAGTCGCCAAGTCTCTCTTCGACTTGGGCGCCGCCGAGCACGTCGTCGTGGCCGGGATGCCGAAACTGCGTTCCGCGATGCACCTCGACACCGTCTTCACCTTCGCCGACCGCGACCTGGTGACCCTGTACCCGGTCATCATGGACGCCGTCCACACCTTCTCCCTGCGCCCCGGCGACAAGGCACCCGGCATCGACATCGTCGACGAGGGCTCGACCCCGTTCACTGACGTCGTCGCCAAGGCACTTGGCCTGCCCGAGCTGCGGATCGTGGAGACGGGCGGCGACGTCTACGCCTCCGAACGCCAGCAGTGGGACAGCGGCAACAACGCGGTCGCGCTGGAACCGGGCGTGGTCTTCACCTACGACCGCAACACCCAGACCAACGCCCTGCTGCGCAAGGCCGGCGTCGAGGTCATCACGATCGTCGGCGCCGAACTGGGGCGCGGCCGGGGTGGCGGTCACTGCATGACCTGCCCGATCGTGCGGGACCCGGTGGAGTTCTGAAGTTCCGGGTGCCGACGGGTTGTTGAGCAACTCTTTGCCCGTGGCCGATTCCTGACGACAGGCGCCCGGTGGAGACCCGATCGGTGGACCTCGGGGGTGCAAAGCGCGGCTCAAAACCGGGGGTCGGTACGGCCGTTCAGGTTACGGACATGTTGACCGGCCCGGTGGGTGTGACACACGCTCGTCATATAGGTGCTGGATACAACTGGTTCGGCGAGTACGGGTCAGACGTGCGGAAACACACAGGTGGGCGACCTGCATCCGGTGGACCGAACGCAGGAGGTAACGCATGTGCGGCATCACCGGCTGGGTCTCCTTCGACCGTGAACTGCGCACCGAGGCCGCGACATTGGATGCAATGACGGAGACGATGGCCTGCCGCGGCCCGGACGACCGCGGCACCTGGGTCCAGGGTCCCGCGGCCCTCGGACACCGCCGGCTCGCGATCATCGACCTGCCCGGCGGCCGTCAGCCGATGACCGTCGACACGGCGGACGGCACGGTCGCGCTCGTCTACTCGGGGGAGACCTACAACTTCACCGAACTCCGCCGCCAACTCACCGACCGGGGACACCGGTTCACCACCGACTCCGACACCGAGGTCGTGCTGCGCGGCTATCTCGAATGGGGCGACGCGGTCGCCGAACGACTCAACGGCATGTACGCCTTCGCGATCTGGGACGGCCGCCGCGACCAACTCGTCATGATCCGCGACCGCATGGGCATCAAGCCCTTCTACTACCACCCGACGTCGGACGGCGTCCTGTTCGGCTCGGAGCCGAAGGCGATCCTCGCCAACCCGCTCGCCCGCGCCAAGGTCACCCTGGACGGCCTGCGCGAACTCTTCACCATGATCAAGACCCCCGGACACGCGATCTGGGACGGCATGCACGAGGTCGAACCCGGCACCGTCGTCACCGTCGACCGCTCGGGTCTACGGCGGCGCGTCTACTGGCAGTTGGAGACCCGCCCGCACACCGACGACCGCGACACCACCGTCGCCCACGTCCGCACCCTCCTCGACGACATCGTGCGCCGCCAGCTCGTCGCCGACGTACCGCGCTGCACCCTGCTCTCCGGCGGCCTCGACTCCTCCGCCATGACCGCGATCGCCGCCCGCCAACTCGCCGAGCACGGCGAGAAGGTGCGCAGCTTCGCCGTCGACTTCGTCGGCCAGAACGAGAACTTCGTCGCCGACGACCTGCGCGGCACCCCCGACACCCCGTACGTCCACGACGTGGCCCGCGCCTCCGGCACCGACCACCAGGACATCGTGCTCGACGCACACGCCCTCGCCGACCTCGACGTCCGCGCGAAGATGCTCCGGGCCCGCGATCTCCCCCTGGGCTTCGGCGACATGGACTCCTCGCTGTACCTGCTGTTCCGCGCCATCCGCGACCAGTCCACGGTCGCCCTGTCCGGCGAATCGGCGGACGAAGTCTTCGGCGGATACCTGCAGTTCTTCGACGAGGAGGCCCGGCGCGCCGACACCTTCCCCTGGCTGGTGCGCTTCGGGCAGCACTTCGGGGACGACGCCGACGTCCTGCGTCCCGACCTGACCAAGGCCCTGGACACCGAGTCGTACATCGCGGACGGCTACCGCACCGCCGTCGCCGGCATCCAACGCCTCGACGGGGAAAGCGACTTCGAGTACCGCATGCGGCGCATCTGCCACCTCCACCTCACCCGCTTCGTCCGCATCCTGCTCGACCGCAAGGATCGCGCGAGCATGGCCGTCGGCCTGGAGGTCCGCGTCCCGTTCTGCGACCACCGGCTCGTCGAGTACGTCTTCAACACCCCCTGGGCCTTCAAGTCCTACGACGGCCGGGAGAAGACCCTGCTCAGGGAGGCCACCGCCGACGTCCTCCCGAAGTCCGTCTACGACCGCGTCAAGAGCCCGTACCCGTCCACCCAGGACCCCAAGTACGCGGTCGCCCTCCAGGACCACGCCAAGGACCTTCTCGCCCGGCCCTCCCACCCGGTCTTCGACCTCGTCGACCGCGAGAGGCTCCGGCAGGCCGCCCACCGCGACACCCCCATCACCGCCCAGGCCGGCCGACGCGGCCTGGAACGCGCCCTCGACCTGGCGCTCTGGATGGACCTCTACAAGCCCGAACTCGCCCTCGGCTGAACGCTCCCTCAGGGGGCCACGGTGCTGTCCGGCCGGCACGAACTCCCGCTGGGCGGCAGTGAGCCGTAGAGCAGGAAGTCGTTGACCTTGGTGTGCACGCACTTGGACGAGGCGTAACCGGTGTGGCCCTCGCCCTTGTTGTCGAGCACCACGGCCGAGGACCCGAGCCGCTGGGCCGTCTCCACGGTCCAGCGGTACGGCGTCGCCGGGTCGCCCCGGGTGCCGACGAGCAGCATCTTCGCCGTGTCCACGTTCTTGACGTCGTCGCGGATGTAGTCGGTGCCCTTGGGGCGGCCGTAGCACATCAGCACTTCGGTGAGCCGGTAGCGGCCGAAGACCGGTGAGGCTTCCTCGTACTGGGCGCGCAGGCCGGACAGGTTCTTGGTGATCTGCTCGGCGGTCGGGCGGTCGGGGTCGTCGGCGCAGTTGACGGCCATCAGCGCGGCCGGGAGGTTGTCGAGCGGGACGTCCTGGGCGTCGACGATCCCGCCGCCCCCGCCGAGGTGCGGAAGACCGGTGCCGCCCGACGAGAACGCCATGATGGCGCGCGTGTCACCGTCCTCCACCAGCGAGGCGATGGCCCGCTCCAGCGTCGGCCACATCTGCCTGGTGTACAGCGCCTGGCTGATGGCACCCACCAGGTCCTGACCGGAGAACGGGTCCCCGAAGTCCGTCTGTACGGGGTCCTGGTCGAGCGAACGGACGAGGTGTACGGCCCGGTCCGGAGCCTCGCGTGCGTCCGTGCCGAAGGGACAGGCGACGTCCTGCACACACCAGTTGAGGAAGTCCTCCAGCGCCGTCTGCTGTCCCTCGGCGCCCGCGATCCCCTGCTCGGACAGCGGTTCGGTGAGGGTGTCGACGCCGTCGAGCACCAACCGGCCCACCTTCTTGGGGAATTGGGCCGCGTACACCGCGCCGAGCCGCGTTCCGTAGGAGAAACCAAGGTAGTTGAGCTTCTTGTCGCCGAGGGCCTGGCGCATCACGTCCAGGTCCCGGGAGGCGTTGACCGTGCCGATGTGCGGCAGCACCGGACCGGAGTACTTGGCGCAGGTGGCGGCCGCCTTCCGCAACTGCTTGAGGACGACCTTCGGATCGGTGCTGTCGGAGGGGTCCTCGTCGATCGCGGCCGAGCCCTGGTCGGAGCCCTCGCCACAACTCACCGGCGACGACTGGCCGACACCGCGCGGATCGAAGGTGACGACGTCGTAGCCGTTCGTCAGATCCATGAACTCCTTGCCGTCCGAGGCGAGTTCACTGACCCCCGCGCCGCCGGGACCGCCGAAGTTCAGCAGCACCGACCCCCTCGACTTCCCGGTCGCCCGGTAGCGGGCCAGCGCCAGATCGAGCGTCCCGGCGCCGGGCTTCGCGTAGTCGAGCGGGACGGTGACCTTCCCGCACTGCAGATCCTTGGGCGCGTCCGGGGTCTTGCACGCGGCCCACTTCACCTTCTGCCGGTAGAACCGGGACAGGTCGGCCTGCGGCCCGTCGTCGGCCGTGGCGAGCGTGGGCAGCCCCGCGCCGAGCAGTGCCAGCGTGAGGACCCCGGTGAACGCGCACCGCCGGAACGCGGGCCGCGATGACAGCTTGGCCAGCATCAATGCCTCCAAGAACGCGCCGTGACCAGCGCCTTCGATCACGATAAGCGGGCCTCGCGGGCCCCGCCTCCCGGCGGGCGGAGCGATGATCGATGCCGTATTCTGCGCCCCTTCAATAGGCCTAAGCGGTTTTCCTACTAACATTTTCCGACCGATGTGGTATCCGACCGATGAAGAGTCGTTATGAGTAGTTCGATAACCGTGGCGCTCGATGGAGTGAAAGGCCGATAAGCCATAACTCGGATGGTGCGCCCGCGTTTTATCCGGTGCGGGTGAGTGCCCGCTACATCTCTGGAAGGCAGGGACCCTATGAAACGGGTTGCCCGAAACGGTGTGATCGCCGTCGCCGCCGTGTCCGGTGCGATGGCCGCGGCGATGCCGGCATTCGCGGACTCCGGCGCGGACGGCGCCGCGGCCGGTTCGCCCGGGGTGATCTCCGGCAACACCATTCAGCTCCCGGTGCATGTGCCGGTGAACGTGTGCGGGAACACCGTGAACGTGGTCGGACTCCTCAATCCCGCCGCGGGGAACACGTGCGCCAATGAAGGCGGCGCGAAAGCGGGCGGTGACAAGCGGAGCGGCGGGAAGAACGCCGGCGGATCGCACGGCGGTGCCGTCGCGCAGGGCGGTGAAAAGGACTCGCCGGGTGTGCTCTCCGGCAACGGAGTACAGCTCCCGATCCATCTCCCCGTGAACCTCAGCGGCAATTCCGTGAGCGTGGTCGGTATCGGCAACCCGGCCGTGGGCAACCACTCCGAGAACACCTCGGGCGACCACCCCCACCACCCCGCGCCGCCGACCCCCGCGCCGCCCACACCGGCGAAGCCGCACCCCGGCCCGACGCCGATGACGGAGGTGAAGGGACACCCCGCCCAGCCCGCGGCCCAGGCGTCACTCGCCCACACCGGCGCCGACGGCACGATCCCGGCCGCCGTCACGAGCGCGGCCCTCCTCCTCGGCGGCGCCGCCCTGTACCGGCGCCACCGCCCCAGGGCGGGACGCTGACCCCAGCACCCGCGCCAGGACGGAAGGCCCCACCGGGTACGCGACCGGTGGGGCCTCCGTCGTCCGGCGCGGCAAGGGCAGGGCGGGTCCCCGCGGAGAGCTCCCGCAGGCAGAGAGCAGAGGGCGTCAACTCCCAGGTGTGGAAGGGGAGTTACTCGGACTGCTCCGCCGGATCCCTGAGGAGTGCGTGGGCGGCCTTGCGGAACGTGGTCAGCAGACGGTTGTGCTCGTCGGCGCGGGTCGCGAGGGCGACGTGGCTCGGTTCGACGCCGTGGAGGGGTACCGGCGTGATGTCGGGGCGGACCGTCTGGCCGGGGCGGAGGCCGGCCACGATGGCCACGGCCTGCCCGTCGGCGACGAACTCGAACTTGTCCTCCAGCGCCCGGATGACCGGACCCCCGGGTGCCGGGCGGCCGTCGGGCCGGGGGTCGATCCGCCAGAAGGCGCTCCACGCCGGGTCCGCGCCGGGCATCTGAGGAAGGGGCTCGTCGGCGATGTCGTCCAGCGTGACGGACTCCTTGCCGGCCAGGCGGTGGTCGAGCGGTACGAGCAGGAAGCGGGGCTCGTCGTAGAGGATCGTGACGTCCAACTGGTCGGTGGGGAACGGCAGTCGGGCCACCACCGCGTCCACCCGGCGATCGATCAGGGCCGGGCGCACATCGTCGTAGGCGAGGTGTACGACATGCACGTCGGCGTCCGGATGGCGGCGCCGGACCTCGCGCACCGCCGGGGTGACGAAGAGGTTCGCCATGTAGCCGACGGTGAGGCGGCTGGGTTCCGCGGCGGCGCGGGTCTCGGCGGCGGCCTGGGCGGTGGAGCGCAACAACGCCTTGGCGCGCGGGAGGAAGACCTCGCCGGCCTCCGTGAGCCGGGTGCCCTGCGGGGTGCGGTCCAGCAGCCGGGCGCCCAACTGGTCCTCCAAGCGCCGGACTTGACGGCTCAGGGAGGGCTGGGTGATGTGCAGCGTCTCGGCGGCACGGCCGAAGTGACGCTGCTCGGCGACGGCGATGAAGTACCGCACGAGGCGTAGTTCGAGATCGGGCGCGGGAGGCAGGTCCGTCATGCCTGAAGTGTACGGCGTGAGAACGGGGAGACTTCGGCCGCTGTACCTCATGAGCTGCGGTGATGCCTGACCTGTATTGCGACATGCGAAACAGGCTTTGGACCTGGAACCCGTGCCCCGCCCACGATGGAAGCACACCACAGCACAGCGCGATCCATCGCAACCATCGCAGCGCTGGCTCACTTCACCTCATCTCATCGAAGGAACGCACCATGCGTGTTTTCGTCACCGGCGCCAGCGGCTTCATCGGCTCCGCCGTGGTCCGTGAACTGCTCGCCGCCGGGCACACGGTCACCGGACTGGCCCGCTCGGACGCGTCCGCCGAGGCGTTGACGGCGGCCGGGGTCGCCGTGCACCGGGGATCGCTCGACGACCTCGACAGTCTGCGCGCGGGCGCCGTCGCGGCGGACGGGGTCTGCCACCTGGCGTTCATCCACGACTTCACGGACTTCGCCGCCAACTGCGCCACCGACCTGCGCGCCATCGAGGCGATCGGCGAGGCGCTCGCGGGCACCGACAAGCCCTTCGTGGTCACCTCGGGCACGCCCGGGCTCGCCGACGGGAGGGTGGCGACGGAGGAGGACCATGTCGAACCCGGGTCGTTCGCGGCGATCCGGCAGCCCTCCGAGCTCGCGGCGGTCGCGCTGGCGGAGCGCGGGGTGCGATCGTCGGTCATCCGGCTGCCCCGGTCCGTGCACGGCACGGGCGACCAGGGTTTCGTCCCTCAACTGATCGCCGTCGCGCGGGAGAAGGGGCTGTCGGCGTACGTCGGTGACGGCAGCGCCCGCTGGCCCGCCGTGCATCGGCTCGACGCGGCGCGGTTGTACCGATGGGCTCTGGAGTCTGCTCCGGCGGGTGCGCAGTACCACGCGGTGGGCGACGAGGCGTTGCCCCTCCGTGAGCTCGCGGACGTCATCGGCCGCCGTCTCGACGTCCCGACGGGCAGTGTGTCGCCCGAGCAGGCGGTCGACCACTTCGGATTCCTCGGTCTCGTCGCTTCGTTGGACTGCCCGGCGTCGAACGCGCTGACTCGGAAGCAGACGGGGTGGGAGCCGGTGGAGGTGGGATTGATCGCTGACCTTGAGACGGGGGAATACTTCGGGGAGGTGTAGGGGCCAGGTCGGGGGTTGTTGGTTGTCTGCGGGGCGGCAGGGGCTGGTCGCGCCCACGCGGCGGAGCCGCAAGTAGATACAGCCCCGCGCCCCTTTGGGGCGCCTACGTCGACGGCGATTGGACCGTACGGCCGGGCGTCCAGCGGATCCGCAGCCTGCTGGACTCGGGGCGGGGCGCGTAATTGCGTTGCCGGGTGCGCCCGTGGATGTTGAAGTGGGCCCATGGATCATGCCTCGGTACTCGCCCTCCACGACCGTGAACTGCGCGAAGGCGCCCGTCCAGACGGACCCGGCGCCCGTGTCGAGCGGGTCGGGGGAGTGGTGCGCCATGTCGCCGACGCGCACGGATGGAACGGGGTCCTGTGGTCCGACCTCGACGAGGCGAGCGCCGACGCGGTGATCGCGGAGCAGATCGCGTACTTCACCGCGCTCGGCCACGACTTCGAGTGGAAGCTCTACGGCCACGACCTGCCGACGGATCTCGGGCAGCGCCTGACGGCGGCCGGGTTCACGCCCGAGCCGCAGGAGACGCTGATGGTCGGCGAGATCACCGAACGCATCCTCGACGCCCAACTACCGGACGGCATCCGGCTGTTGCCCGCCACCGACCGCGCCGGCATCGACCTCGTGGCGGACGTCCACGAGAAGGCGTTCGGCACGGACAGTTCCCGGCTGCGCGCCCGACTGCTCGACCAACTCGCCGCCGATCCCGACACAGTTGTCGCCGTCGTCGCCCTCGTCGGCGACGAACCGGTGAGCGCGGCGCGCATGGAACTCGTCGCCGGCACCAGCTTCGCCGGCCTGTGGGGCGGTGGCACGGTGGATGCCTGGCGGGGCCGCGGCATCTACCGCGCCCTGGTCGCCCACCGCGCCCGCATCGCCGCCAACCGCGGCTACCGCTACCTCCAGGTCGACGCCTCCGACCAGAGCCGCCCCATCCTCGAACGCCTCGGCCTCGCCCCGCTGACCACGACCACGCCGTACGTCTACGAGCCGTAAAACCGCAGCTCGGCGTGTAGATGTCACATCCGCGGCGCCCTGATCCGTCGCATCGTCATGACGATGAACGACAGCAATGAGAACAGCCGGAGCATCCTCCTCGCCGGTGCGAGCGGTGTGCTCGGCGGACACATCACCAACGCCCTGACCGCCGCCGGGCACAAGGTCACCGGCCTCGGCAGGGGCCCCGGCAACGGCATCCGCGCCGACCTCATGGACCGCGACGGGCTGCTCCGCGCGGTCGAGGGGCGCGACTTCGACACGGTGATCCACGCAGCGACCGCCCTGCGCAAGCCACCCCTGCGCCACCGCGACATGCACGCCACCAACGCCCTGCGCATCCAGGGCACCGCCCACCTCGTCGAGGCCGCGCGGGCAACGGGCGCCCGCCGCCTCATCGCCGAATCGATGGTCTTCGGCTACGGCTACGGGGACTTCGGCCCCCGCCCCCTCACCGAGGACGACCCCTTCGGCCCGCGCGGCACCACACGGGAGCTGGAGAAGCACATCGAGGGCATGCGCATCAAGGAGCAACTGACCTTCGAGGCGGGGGACTTGGAGGGCATCACCCTCCGCTTCGGCCTCTTCTACGGCCCTGGGGGCACCGAGGCGATCCTCCCCATGCTGCGCAGGCGCCAACTCCCCGCCCCCGATGACCGCGGCCGGGTCCTGCCCTGGGTCGAACTCACCGACGCGGCCCGCGCGGTGGCCGCCGCCGTCGAACGCGGGCGCCCTGGGCAGGCGTACAACATCGCCGACCGCACACCGATCGGCTTCCGCGCCCATGTCCTGTGCGTGGCGCGGGAGTTCGGCCTGCCGAAGCCGATCGCCGTACCGCTGTGGACGGTTCGGCCGATGGCGTACGCGCACACGATGATGACCGGCAATCTGCGGGTGTCCAGCGCGAAGGCCGAACGGGAGCTGGGCTGGACGCCCGTGTACGCGTCCAGCGGTGACGGTCTCGCCGCGCTGCGGTCCGGCTCCGTCAACTCGTCGTCGGAGTAAGGGTGTTCGGTTACGGCCGACTGCGCCTGCCCCTCCTTGTGGAACGGAGGAACAGGCGCAGTGGAGCCGACCCGACGGGCCGGACCCCGGATCGACGAGCGGAGTGATGCGTGGTGAGAAGGGTTCTCCGTGAGGAGAGCCGGGAGTGCGGGAACGGGGGATCGGGCGGCAGGCCCGCAGTAGCCGGCCGCCGCCCGGTCTCACCCGTGACGCATGTCCCGCCCCAGGCTCAGCGGCGCGCCCTCGACCGGTCCAGCGCGGCTATACCGACCGCCGCCAGGCCGATCTGGATGAGCCACTCGATCCAGTCGATGCCCTTCGTGTCGGCGACCCCCAGGCCGGATGCGATCGCCGCGCCGATCAGCGCGGCCACGATGCCGACGACGATCGTCAGCAGCACGCCGATGTGCTGACGCCCTGGGACGACGAGCCGTCCCAGCACGCCAATGATGATGCCGATGATGATGGCACTGATGATGCCCGAGATCTCCATCTCCGCCCCTCTTTGTCGATAGTGCTGCTCTCTTCATGTGCCCGCTGGACGCCAAGGCAGTCCGCCGGAGTTTTGTTGCCTCTTATTGCCGGGTCTTTCTGTTCACCACCCCTTCATGCCATGTACCTTTCAATCGTTCAACGCGTGTAGAACTCCCCAACTACCGTTCTACGCGCGCAGATCAGGCGCCCGCACCGCACCCTTCCCCATCCCCTCATGGAGGTTCGTCGGATGCTTGGATCCAGAAGATCCCGCCGCAGACTCACCACCGCCCTCGCCGGCCTGGGACTTTTCGTCACGGGGGCCGCCCTCCAGGTCACCACCACGGCCACACCCGCGCACGCGGCCACCACGCACCGGGTCCTGTTCGACGACGGCCACGCCGAGGAGGCCGGCAACGCGGACTGGATCATCTCCACCAGCAAGCCCGACCCGCTCTCCCAGGACTCCTCCCCGTCCTCCGAGACCGACTGGACCGGCGCGCTCTCCTCGTGGGGCGTCGCCCTGCAGAAGACCGGCAGTTACAGCCTGAAGACCGCCACCAGCGCGCTCACGTACGGCGGTTCGTCGACGACCGACCTGTCGAACTTCGACACGCTGGTCCTGCCCGAGCCCAACACGCTGTTCACGACGGCTGAGAAGACCGCGATCATGACGTTCGTCCAGAACGGCGGCGGCCTCTTCATGATCTCCGACCACACCGGCGCCGACCGCAACAGCGACGGCGAGGACGCGGTCGAGATCCTCAACGACCTGATGACGAACAACAGCGTCGACTCGACCGACCCGTTCGGCTTCTCCATCGACACCCTCGACATCAGCTCCGGCTACCCCGCCGCGATCAGCGACAGCACCGACCCCGTCCTGCACGGCTCCTTCGGCACGGTCACCAAGAGCCTGATCGCCGACGGTACGACGGCCACGCTGAAGCCCGCCGACAACTCGTCCGTCAAGGGCCTTGTGTACCGCAGCGGTTACTCCGGCAACACCGGCGCGTTCTTCGCGACCAGCACCTTCGGCAGCGGCCGCGTCGCGTTCTGGGGTGACAGCTCACCGATGGACGACGGCACCGGCCAGTCCGGCAACACGCTCTACGACGGCTGGAACGACACCGGCGCCACCAACGCCGCCCTCGCCCTGAACGCCACCGCCTGGCTGGCCGGCGAGGGCACCAGCGGCGGTGGCGGAGGGGGCGGCGGCGGTACCTGCACCGCCGCCCAGCTGCTCGGCAACCCGGGCTTCGAGTCCGGCAACACCACCTGGACCGCCAGCAGCGGCGTCATCACCACCTCCAGCAGCGAGGCCGCCCGCACCGGCTCCTACAAGGCCTGGCTGGACGGCTATGGAACCGCCACCACCGACACCCTGTCCCAGGCGGTGTCCATCCCGTCAGGCTGCTCGGCCACCCTCAGCTTCTATCTCCACATCGACACCGCGGAGACCACCACCAGCACCGCCTACGACAAACTGACGGTCACCGCCGGCTCCACCACCCTGGCCACGTACTCCAACCTGAACGCGGCCTCCGGATACGTCCTGAAGTCCTTCGACGTCTCCTCCCTGGCCGGCACCACCGCCACCATCAAGTTCACCGGCGTCGAAGGGTCCACCCTCCAGACGTCCTTCGTCATCGACGACACCGCGCTCAATGTGAGCTGACGACGACCGGTGGGGCCTGGCGGCGGCCGGGCCCCACGGGTTCACCGGTTCACCGTGCCGAGACCGTCCGCTCCGGTGTGTTCCAGCAGGAGACCCGCACCTGCGGCGCCGACCCGTGCAGATCCGCCGTCCGGTAGGTCGCCGTCAGTGTCGTCGACTCCCCGGGCCACAGGCTCACGTCGTTGTCGGACCACCGCACCGGCAGTACCGGCCTGCCCGCCGAGTCCACGAGATGGACGTCGGTGAGGAGCGAAGGCGCCTTCCCCTTCCCGGAGTTGCGCACCGTGACCGTCGTCGTCGACGTGCCGTGCGGACCCGCCTCGGTCGACGCCGTCGCCGAAATCGGCGCCTGTGCCATCGAGTTGAGCCCCTTGAGGTCGGCGTAGCTCGTCGTCGGCGTGTAGTACCAGTCGGTGTGCGCCCAGTCGAGCGTGTCGGGCTTGCTGGAGAGCCAGTACACGTTCCGGCTCACCTCCTTGCCGGACGCGTCGGTCAGGGTCAGCCGCACCAGGTACGTCGTCGACAGCCCGCTCACGGACGCGGGCGAGGGCAGGGTGAGCGCGGTGCTGTGCGCGCCGCCGCCGGAGACCTGCATCCCGGGCACCTTCTTGTCGTACTTCGGTGTGCCGTCGGTGTTGAACAGGGTTGCCCGGGCGGTGAGTTGGTGTGCCGACGCGTTCCGGTTGTTCACCACGACGACCGAGCGGTTGTCGTAGGAGTACTGGATGTGCAGCGGCTCGTTCGCCTTCTTCGCGCCGAAGTAGGCGCCGCCCTGGTCGAGGTAACGGTCCATCAACTGCCAGTGCAGCGAGGTCCATCCGCTGTTGAACATCCAGTAGACGACCCCGGTCGCGGGCTTCGAAGCGTCGGTCGCGTTGCGCTCGTACGCCTCGAACTGGGCCCGCACGTTCTCGTACTGGGCCAGCTGCGCCTTGCGGACATAGTCGGTGAGGCTCGTCGGTGGGCCGTAGCGGCCGGTGAGGGCGTTGTCGTAGAGCTTGAGGGTGTTGAAGGTCGAGGACGGGGAGCGGTGGTACTGCTTGGCGGTCGGGTCCTTCCAGAGGGTGGTCAGTTCGGCCGGGGTCATCATGCGGCGCAGGGTGTCGAGGGTGGGGATGTCGGGGCCCGCGCTGGTCTCGGAGTTGAAGCCGGTGGCGCCGCCCTCGCGCTTGGCGTACCAGTAGTTCGGCGGGATCCAGTCGTACGGGCCGGTCATCTTCATGCCCGAACTGCCGCTGACCGGTGAGGAGTTGTCGGAGGCGGCCGCGACCACCGGGAGTCGCCAGTCGGCGGCCTTCAAGGCGTCCAGGTATGTCTTCTCGATCTTCGCGTCGGGGGCGAAGTCGCTGCCGATGAGGAAGGAGATCACGCTCGGGTGGTCGCGCAGCCGGGCGGCCTCGGCGGCCATCGACGCCTTGGCGATCGGATAGTCGGCGGCGGTCCACTTGTCGCCGCTCTCGTCGCCGTTGACCTGGCCCTCCCACTTGTCGCAGCACTCCCAGCCGGGGAGCGTCAGGATGCCGTAGCGGTCGGCCAGGTCGAAGAACTCGTCCGGCTCGATGTGGCCTTCCAGGCGGATGGTGTTCAGGCCGAGATCGAGCGCGTACTTCAGGCGGTCCTCGACGTAGTTCTTGTCCCAGCGCAGGAACTCGTCCGGTGACCAACCGCCGCCCTTGATCAGCAACTTGCGGCCGTTGACGCTGTATTGGCGGTCGCCTGCGGAGTTCAGCGGGGCCTGCACGTCCCGGATGCCGAAGGTCTGGTGCGCGGTGTCGGAGGGGGTGCCCGCGACGGAGGCGGTGAGGTCGAGGTCGTAGAGCGGCTGGCCGCCCATGCCCGCGGGCCACCAGACCTTCGGGGAGTTCAGGTGCAGGCCGAAGGTGACGGCCTTCGTCTGGTGGGCGGCGAGGGAGACCGTCTTCTCGAAGTCCGTGCTGCCGATGCTGCCGCTGACCTTCGCGGTGAGGGGCGCGTTCGAGTCGTTGCGGGCCTGCGCCTTCACCGTCAGGTCCGCGGAGGCGAGCGACGGTACGGCCAGCTTGGTCACCACGTGGGCGTCGCGCAGTGCGACCGGGCCGCCGCGGCGGACGAGGACGTCACGGACGATGCCCATATTCTCGTCGGGCGGCGGCTGGAGCCAGTCGATCCAGCCCATGGTGAGGTTCTTGGTGGGGTCGTTGGGCCGGATGCGGAAGGCCACCGTGTTCGTGCCGGAGCGGACGAGCGAGGTGACGTCCAACTCGTGCTGTGTGTACGCCCCGTTGACGTCGGCGGCCTTGGCGACCTGCTTGCCGTTGACGTAGACGTCGGCCGCCGAGATGACCCCGCTGAAGTCTAGGTAGGTGCGCCTGCCGGTGTCCGCGACCGTGAAGTCGCTGCGGTACCACCACGGCACCTGGAAGTCGGCCTTCGGGATCTTCCGTTGGTTGGTCGAGTAGAAGGGGTCCGGGTAGACGCCGTCGGCGATCAGGGCCGCCAGGACGGTCGAGCGCGCGCCGGCCGGGTACCAGCCGGTTGCCCGGTAGCCGGGGGAGGAGACGGCCGCCGCGGAGTCGGTGACCTTGGCGGACGACTGGATCGCGTAGCCGGACAGCGGGGTGGCGGTCCCGGCGGTCGAGCGTACGGCGGTCACCGGGACCTGCGCGCGCTGCGGCGGGGACGACTCCCGGGCGGCCCCCGCCCACGCGCTGGTGGTGAGGGAACCCAGGAGGCCCAGGGCGATCGCGGCCGTGGCGAGACGGCTTCTGCGGAGTGGGGGAACGGCGGGGCGGTGGAACACGGCGGTCTCCAGCCTCGTCAAGTTAGGAAGCTTTACTAACCGCACCAGAAGGTAGGGCGCTCGACGAGGCCTGTCAAACACCTGTGGCTGTGGGTGAGTTGCTCAGGACGTCGAGTGGCGCTCGAAGACGAGGTCCCTCGCGGTACCGAGCGCGGTGGCCACGGCACCCAGCAGCACCGCGTCCTCACCCAGCGCGCTGGGCACGATCTTCGGCCGGAGCGGAGTGAGCGCACGGAGGTTCTCCCGCACCGGGCGCAGCAGCAGATCCACGCTGTGCCCGACCCCGCCGCCCAGGACGACGAGGTCCGGATCGAGGACGGCCGCGGCGGCCGCCACCGTGTGCGCGATCCGCTCGCCCTCCAGCTCAACGGCCTTGATCGCGGCGGCATTTCCCTGCCGGGCCGCGTCGAACACGGCCTTCGCGGTGAGCTGCTGCCCGCTCATGCCGAATCGGCGGGCCGCCTCCACGACGGCCACCCCGGACACCGCGTCCTCCAGCGTCTCCGGCTTCTGCTGCCCCGGCCACGGCAGGAACCCGATCTCCCCGGCCCCGCCGTGCGCCCCCGTGAACAGCCGCCCCTCGCTGACCACGCCCATGCCGAGACCGGTGCCGATGAGGATGTACGCGAACAGCCGGCTGCCCGCGCCGACGCCGTACGTGTACTCGCCGAGCGCCGCGAGATTCGCGTCGTTGTGCACCTCCAGCGGGACGCCCAGCTCCTCCCGCATCCGGTCGAACAGCCCGGCCCGGCCCCAGCCCGGCAGATGCATCGCGTACCGCACCCGGCGCCGCTGCTCGTCGTAGACACCCGGGGTGCCCACCACGGCGTGGACGACCGCGGCCGGTCTCACCTCGGAGTTCGCGACGACCTGGTGGGCGGTGGCGACCACCAGCTCGGCCATGGCGCCCGAACTGCGGGCCCGGTTGCGGACGTCCGCGCGGGCCACCACCTCGCCGTCCAGATTGGCCACCGCGACCCGCAGCCAGCTGCGCCCGACGTCGATCCCGAGCGCGTACCCGGCGGACGGGTCGGGGGCGTAGAGCACGGCGGTGCGGCCGCGCTCGGGGGCCTGCGTGCCGACCTCGTGGACCAGTCCCGCCTCCTCCAGCGCGGCCAGCGCGCTGGAGACCGTCGGCTTCGACAGGCCTGTCTCGCGGGCGAGTTGGGCGCGGGACGCGGCACCGGCCGTGCGCAGCCGGTCGAGCAGCAGCCGCGCGTTCGTACTGCGCAGCCGCTGACGGCTCCAGGGCTGTTCCGGTCGCTCCACGGCGTCACTGACGGGCATCGCATCATTCTCCGGCATCCTGGACAGCCTCTTGACGAGTCTAGTAAGGCTCCTTAACTTTATCGCCCAGTCACCCGCGCCGGGCCACCCAGCCCTCCTCTCCCCGTGACCAGCCCCAGGAGTCCCCATGTCCGGTAGTCCGCCTCCCGGTAGCCCGCCCCCCGACGGCGGGTTCGTCCGCCGCGTCGGCCTCTTCCAGGCCACCGCCATCAACATGAGCCAGATGTGCGGCATCGGGCCGTTCGTGACGATCCCGCTGATGGTCGCCGCGTTCGGCGGTCCGCAGGCGGTGATCGGCTTCGTCGCGGGCGCGGTCCTCGCGCTGGCCGACGGGCTCGTGTGGGCCGAGATGGGCGCCGCGATGCCCGGCTCCGGCGGCAGTTACGTCTATCTGCGCCAGGCCTTCCAGTACCGCACCGGGCGGCTGATGCCGTTCCTGTTCGTGTGGACGGCGATGCTCTTCATCCCGCTGATCATGTCGACCGGCGTGGTCGGCTTCGTGCAGTATCTCGGCTATCTGGCACCGGACTTGGGCAAGACGTCCGGCGACCTGATCGGCCTCGGTGTGATCGCCGTGGTGATCCTGCTTCTCTGGCGCGGTATCGAGAACATCGCCCGCATCACCGCTGTGATGTGGACAGTGATGATCGCCGCGGTGTTCCTGGTCATCGTCGCCGCCGCGAGCGACTTCAGCGCGCACCTCGCCTTCACCTACCCGGCGCACGCCTTCGACCTGGGCAGCGACAAATTCTGGCTGGGCTTCGCCGGCGGCCTGACCATCGGCATCTACGACTACCTCGGCTACAACACCACGGCCTACATGGGCGCCGAGATCAAGGACCCGGGCCGCACACTCCCGCGCTCGATCCTCTTCTCCATCGTCGGCATCATGGCGATCTACCTGATGCTCCAGATCGGCACGCTGGGTGTCATCGACTGGCACCGGATGACGAACGTGAACGACATCGCGTCCACCTCGGTGGCCTCGGCGGTCCTGGAGAAGACCTGGGGCAAGGGCGCCGCCGACACGGTCACCGTCCTGATCCTGATCACGGCCTTCGCCTCGGTCTTCACCGGACTCCTGGGCGGCTCCCGCGTCCCCTACGACGCGGCCCGCGAACGCGTCTTCTTCCGCCCCTACGCCAAACTCCACCCCAAGCACCGCTTCCCGATGCTGGGCCTCGCCACGATGGGCGTGATCACGGCGATCGGCTTCCTGATCGGCCGCCACACGGACCTCGCGACCCTGATCCAGTTGCTCACCACGGTGATGGTCATCGTCCAGGCACTGGCCCAGATCATCGCCCTGACCGTCCTGCGCAAACGGCAGCCGAACCTCCGCCGCCCCTACCGCATGTGGCTCTACCCCGTGCCGAGCATCGTCGCCTTCGTCGGCTGGTGCGTGATCTACGGCTACGCGGACCGCAACTCCCCGGGCCGCCACCCCATCGAGTGGTCCCTGGCCTGGCTGGCCCTGGGCTGCGTCGCGTTCGTGATCTGGGCCCGCTTCGAGAAGGTGTGGCCGTTCGGCCCCAAGGAAATCGCGGAGGAGTACCTGGCGGAGACGTCCCCGGACACCGAACCCGCTGGCGCCTAGCGGTAGTTGACGATCCACCCCGTCGCGGCCAGCACCTCGTCCGCGATGTCGACGACGGAGCGCCCGTCGGTCACCACCCGAATGGTGTCCACGGGCGCCCGCTCGTCCAACAGCCGTGCTTTACGGGCGCTGTTGGCCAGCTCGTTCTCCAACTCACTCCCGATCTCCCGCCCGTTGAGCCGCGCGGCCGCGGTCTCGTCCGAGGCGGTCAGCAGCACTCGTACGATCCGCACGTCCGCCCCCATCGCCCGACGGAACTGCCCGGCCGTCTCGTCGAGCACACTCACCGTGTTCGTGTACACGAGACGCCGGTACCCCAGCGCGGCGTAATTCCCCCACACGGCCGTCAAGTTGGCCTCGCTGATCGTCGCCCGGTGCGGATCGCCGGCCGGCGCTGGATGTACCTGCCCCATGAAGTCCCCGTCGATCACCGCATGGGCGACCTCCGCCGCCCGCAGCCGCGCCGACACCTCCCACCCGACGGTCGTCTTCCCGACCCCGGCGCGTCCCCCGATGAGCAATGCCTCAGCGTGATCCATACGAGCAGCGTGCCAAGCGATACTCGTGCGGTCGAACGATTTCGTGGAGGCGGGCCAGGTGGAGGAGTCGGTGCTCGGGGGAGGGGCGATCAACAAGGTCGTACGGCTCGGGGAGACCGTACGGCGCACTCCGACCCCGCCGGAACGGTCGGCCTTCGTGACCGGACTGCTCGCGCTGTTCGAGCGGCGGCAGTGGGCTGGAGCGCCGCGCTTCCTCGGCACGGACGAGCGCGGACGGGAGATGTTCCAGTACATCGAGGGCCGGGCGGCCGCAAGCCTCGGCGAACGGTCCGCCGCCCGCGCCGACGACAGCCTCGTGCGCGTCGCGCGCCTCGTCCGCACCTTCCACGACCTGACACACGGCACACCGCAAGCCGGTGACCAGGACGTCGTCTGCCACAACGACCTGGCTCCCAAGAACACCGTCTACGACAGCGCGTGGCACCCGCTGGCCTTCGTCGACTGGGACCTCGCGGCTCCCGGGGAGCGTGTCCACGACGTCGCCCACGTCTGCTGGCAGTACCTGGACCTCGGCCCGGGCATCACCGACGTACCCGAGACCGCTCGCCGGATCGCGCTGATCTGCGAGGCGTACGGCCTCGACGACACCGGCCCGCTCCTCGACACGGTGCTGTGGTGGCAGGACCGGTGCCGGCGCGGCATCGAGGCCGGCGCCGAACAGGCCATGGTCGACCTGCGGGCCGGCGGGGTCGTCGACGAGATCCGCGACGCGCACGACTGGGTGGCCGCGCGCCATCGCGAACTGGGCACGTTCCTGCGCTGAACCGTCGTATACCGGCACACAACGGGCGAAGTCGCCCGCCTTGACATGCAAGTAATTGCCTGCATAACGTTGAGTGTGCGATCCGAACACGACTCAGGGATGGACGCGGTCTTCAAGGCGCTGGCCGACGAGACCCGCAGACGTCTGCTGGACCGGCTCCACGAGGAGAACGGGCAGACGCTCGGCGAGTTGTGCGGGCGCATCGACATGACCCGTCAGTCGGTGACCCAGCATCTGGCCGTCCTGGAGGCCGCCAACCTGGTCAGCACGGTGCGGCGCGGGCGGGAGAAGCTGCACTACCTCAATCCGGTCCCGCTGCACGAGATGCAGGAGCGCTGGATCGACAAGTTCGAGCGCCCGCGCCTGCGCGCGCTCGGCGCCCTGAAACGACGAGCCGAGGAAGCCATGACCGACAAGCCGACATTCGTCTACGTCACCTACATCGCGAGCACCCCCGAAAAGGTCTGGGACGCGCTCACCGACGCCGAACTGACCGCCGCGTACTGGGGCCACAGCAATGTGTCCGACTGGCGGCAGGGTTCCCGTTGGGAGCATGTGCGCACGGACGGTTCCGGCATCGCCGACGTCGTCGGCGCGGTGGTGGAGAGCGAGCGCCCGACCCGGCTCGTGACCACCTGGGCCGCGCCCGAGAACGAAGGCCAGGAGGACAAGTACTCCCGCGTCACGTACGACATCCGACGGCACGAGGACATCGTGCGCCTCACCGTCACCCACGAGGACCTCGCCGACCAGGGCGAACTGTCCGACGTGTCCGGCGGCTGGCCGGCCGTGCTGTCCAACCTGAAGTCGGTCCTCGAAACGGGCAGCCCCCTCCCGCAGTCGCCCTGGCTGGTGCCGGGCGACCACTGAATGGGGCGGAGGAGGGGTGCGCCTTCCTTCCGGGGTTCTACGGCTTGCTTCCGGGGTCGGCCTCTACGGCTTGGGAGTGCTTCGCGCCGCCGTACCGGCACACACCAGGCCCATCAGCACGGCCAGTCCGCCGATGATGACGTTGTTCAGGATGACGCCCTTGTCGGGGTTGGTGCCGACGATCCACGGCGAGACGATCATCCAGACACCCAGGGCGCTCATCGCCCAGCTGAGGCCGTACATGCGTTCCGGCGCCCTGGTGAACCCGAGGGCCAGCAGGCCGATCGCGATGCCGACGATCAGGTTGTGCGGCACGAGCGCGGGCTGGCTCGTCGTGTAGTGGAGTATCCACGGGGATACGGCGCAGTACAGACCGAGCAGGAACACCGGTCCGTCCACGAGCGCCACATCGCGTCCACCGAGCATGCGGGCGTAGCGTGCCTGCATTTCGGAGACATCAGGGTGGCTCGCTATGTCACCTCTGGTGTGCGAGACGTTGGCCATGACTCGTCTCCTTTGACTTGGCTGGCCTGACCGCGTCTGGTGCGGTATGCGGTAAAAGCCGCTTATCCCCATAGTGCTCTTATTTCGCCTTTATGTGTAGTGGTCAGCCTGTCCGTCGGCCTGATCGTCGGCCTGGAGACGGCGGCGCAACTGGTGGAGCCCGCGTCGTGCGTGGCTCTTGACCGTGCCGAGCGGCCAGCCGGTGCGCCGCGCGATCTGGGTCTGGGTGAGGTCCTCGTAATACGTGAGCCGCAGCACCCGCTGTTGGGGTGCGGGCAGCCTCGCGAGTTCGTGCAGGATCAGGACCCGGTCGAGAACCGACTCGGGTTTCCGGGCGACGCGATCGGCGAGGGCGAGCGACGAGCCCGCGGCGGCCAGGAGGTGCAGGCGGCGGGTGCGGTCGGACAGCGCGTCGGCGATCCTGCGCCTGGTGATGCCCACGATCCAGCCGCCGATCGCACCGCGCTCCGGACGGAAGCCCTGCCGCCCGCGCCACACCCCGAGAAACACCTGCTGCGTCACGTCCTCGGCCTCCTTGGCGTCCCCCAGCGAGCGCCGGGCCATGCCGTTCACCATGGCCGACCAGCGGTGATACACGAGGGCCAGACAATCCTCGTCACCCGCCACCAGACCCCTGGCCAGCTCCTCGTCGGTGAGCGACTCCGCCGCAGGGCAGGGACGGACCGCGCTGGACTGCGGGCTCATGGCTACGACTCCTCACGCGTCGGACGGCGACTGTCCGGTCATCGTGCGAGCAAGGGATCAAGGTCATCAACTTGCGTCGATTCTGCGTCGTATAGTCGCCGGATGAGCGAAATGCCCGCCGACAGGGATGCGGCGAACCAGTCAGCGGCCGAACTGCCCCTGGCCACCGGCGCGTTGGCCCGCCGGCTCGGCGTGGCGCCGACCACGCTGCGGTCCTGGGAGCGGCGCTACGGCATCGGGCCCGAGCTCCGCGTCGAAGGGCGACACCGGCGCTGGACCCAGCGGGACGTGGCCGTGCTGGAGGCGATGTGCCGCCTGACCTCGTCGGGCGTGCCCCCGGCCGAGGCGGCGCAGGTGGCGAAGGGAGCCGCCGCCGGTGCGCATGCGGAGCCCGAGCCCGTACGGCACCGGAAGTCACGGGCCCCCGGCGCGCTGCCTCTCGGAGACGTGCGCCAGGAGTGCCGGGGCCTGGCGCGCGCCGCCGTTCGGCTCGACGCGCCCGCCGTCGAGCGTCAACTGGCGGATGCCGTGGGCCAGTACGGCATCGTCGTCGCCTGGCAGGAGGTGATGGTGCCGACGCTGCACGCGGTGGGGCGCAAGTGGGCGTCGTCGGGGGACCGTTACGTCGAGGTGGAGCACCTGCTGTCCTGGCACGTCTCCACCGCCCTCCGTCGACGCACCCCGCTTCCCGGGCCACAGGTGGACGTGTCGCCGGTGGTGCTGGCCTGCGTACCCGGCGAGCAACACACCCTCCCCATCGAGGCACTCAACGCCGCACTGGGTGAACTCGGCCTGCCCACAAGGATGTTCGGCGCAGCCGTCCCCGCCGAGGCGCTCATCGCGGCGGTACGGCGGCTGGGCCCGGCGGCCGTCGTCCTGTGGGCACAGGCACGCTCCACGGCGAGCCCGCCGCTGGCCCGGCACCTCGCCGACATCTCCTGGGGAGTGAAGGGCGCCAGGCAACAGCCCTCGGTGGTGCTGGCAGGGCCCGGCTGGTCCGGTACTTCGGCGGGGGGAGCGCTGCGGCCGGTGAGTCTCCAAGACGCCGTGAACCTCGTGACCGGGACGCACGGGGCATACAGGGAACGGCACTGACAGCCGACGCCGACCTCAGTCACGCGCCCGCCCCTGCCTGAACCGGGCCAGCCCGTCGGCGAGTTCGACGATCGGATCCGGATAGTCGCCGATCGCCGCCCGCTCAAGTCCCCTGAGTTTCCACGGCTCGTGTACCAACGGCCCGTCCAGCTGGGCGAGTTCGGGCACCCAGCGGCGCACGTACGCACCGTCCGGGTCGTACCGCTTCGCCTGCGTCACGGGATTCAGGACCCGGTTGGGGCGGGAGTCGGTGCCGGTGCCCGCCATCCACTGCCAGTTGAGCTGGTTGTTGGCCACATCGCCGTCGACCAAGAGGTCGAGGAAGTACCGGGCGCCGACGCGCCAGTCGACGTAGAGCGTCTTGGTGAGGAAGCTCGCCGTGAGTAGCCGTCCACGGTTGTGCATCCAGCCCTCGTGGCGCAGTTGGCGCATCGCCGCGTCGATCAGGGGATAGCCGGTACGGCCTTCCTTCCAGGCCGCGATGTCCTCGCGGGCCGTGCGTTCGGAACGCCAACGGTCGTGTTTCGTACGGTAGTCGGCGCCCGCCGCCGAGGGCCTGGCCGCCAGCACCTGACGGTGGAAGTCCCGCCACGCGAGCTGTCGTACGAAGGCCTCGGCGCCCGGGCCGCCCAACTGCCGTGCGCGGTGGACCAGTTCGACGGGGGAGAGGGTGCCGAAGTGGAGGTGGGGTGAGAGGTGGGAGGTGGAGTCGGCGGCCAGGGCGTCGTGCAGGTCCTCGTACGAGGCGATGCCGTCGCGCAGCCAACGGCTCAGCAGCTTGCGGCCGTTGGTCTCCCCGCCGGTCGCCAGGCCCGGTGACAGGCCTTCGACGTCGGCACGCGCAGGCAGCTCCTCGGAGCCGACACCGTCCGGGACCCGCATGGTGCGCGGCGCGGCCAGGGGGGTGCGCAACCGCAGCCCGGACCACTGTCTGAAGTACGGCGTGAAGACCGCGAAGTGGTCCGAGGCGGCCGGAGTCACCGCGCCGGGCGCGACGGCCGTGGTCACGGTGTCGTGGACGTGCAGCCGTCGCCCCTCCGCCTCCAGCGCCCGCCGCAGCCGCTGCTCGCGCCGGCGTGCGTAGGCGCTGACGTCGGCCGCCATGTGCACCTCGTCGGCGTCGGTCTCGGCGGCCACCTTGCACACCTCTTCGACGACGTCGCCGGACCGGAGCACCAACCGGCCGCCCCGCTCGCGCAGGCCGGTGTCGAGGTCGCGCAGACAGTCGGCGAGGAACGCCAGCCGGTTGGGCACGGCGAACCCGGCGTCCGTCACGCCCCGGTCGCGGACGAACAGGGGAACCACCTCGCGGGCCTCGGCGGCGGCGCGCAGCGCGGGATGGTCGTGCAGACGCAGATCGGAGGTGAACAGGACGACCGAGACGTTCATGATGCGGACTCCGGGAGACGGGAAGAGGGGCTGCTGAGGTGCTTCCGGCGCGGAGGACCCGGCGGATGCGGCCGTCAACCGATCGGCGCGCGTTCCCCCGTCGGTGTCGTCGGCGTCCGGGCCGCGGCCGCCGCGATGTTGCGTGCCATGCCGCCGAACACGACGGCGTGGAAGGGCGAGACACTCCACCAGTAGGCGTGTCCCAGCAGCCCGTGCGGATGGAACAGGGCCCGCTGCCGGTAGCGGGTGCCGCCGTCGTCGTCCGTCTCGGCGTACATCTCCAGCCAGGCCAGACCCGGCAGCCGCATCTCGGCCCGCAGCCGCAGGAGGTGCCCGGGGCGGATCTCCTCGACGCGCCAGAAGTCCAGCGAGTCACCGACCCGCAGCCGCGTCGCGTCCCGACGGCCCCGGCGCAGGCCGACACCGCCCACCAGTCGGTCCAGCCGACCTCGCACGGCCCAGGCCAGAGGGAGGGAGTACCAGCCGTTGTCCCCGCCGATTCCCTCGATCACCCGCCACAGCGCCTCGCGCGAGGCGTCGACCGGCAGCTCCCGCCGGTCTGTGTAGAGGCTGCCGCCGGCCCAGTCGGGGTCGGTGGGCAGCGGATCGCTGGGCGCGCCGGGCACCGAGGCCGACGACCAGCGGGTGGTGACCTTGGCCTCGCGGACCCGCTGCAGGGCCAGTCGTACCGCCTCGTCGAAGCCGAGCGGATGCCCGGGCAGGTCGGGGACGTACCGGGCGATGTCGTGCTCGTGGCAGACGACCTCGTGGCGCAGCGACTCGGTCAACGGCCGTGCGATGGACGCCGGTACGGGCGTCACCAGGCCGACCCAGTGACTGGACAGACCGGGGGTGAGAACCGGGACGGAGAGGATCAGCCGGCGCGGGAGGCCGGCGACGGCCGCGTACCTGGTCATCATCTCCCGGTAGGTGAGCACGTCCGGACCGCCGATGTCGAAGGCGCGGCTGACGTCGGCCGGCATGCGCGCGCTGCCGACGAGTGCGCGCAGTACGTCGCGTACCGCCACGGGCTGGATCCGCGTGCGCACCCAGCTGGGTGTGACCATCACCGGCAGCCGCTCGGTGAGGTAGCGCAGCATCTCGAAGGAGGCCGAGCCCGAGCCGATGACGACGGCCGCGCGCAGGACCGTGGTGGGCACGCCCGAGTCCAGGAGGATCCGGGCCACTTCGCTTCTCGATCGCAGGTGCGGCGAGAGATCCCCCTCCGGCACGCCCGCGGGGGTCAGACCGCCGAGGTAGACGATGCGCCGCACCCCCGCGGCCCGAGCCCGCTCCCCGAAGATCCGCGCCGCCTTCCGGTCGGTCTGCTCGAAGCGGTCGCCCGTGCCCAGCGCGTGCACGAGGTAGTAGGCGACGTCGACGTCGCGCAGGGCCGTGGCCATCGACGCGGCATCCGTGACGTCTCCGCCCACCACTTCCACGTCACCCGCCCATGGGTGGTCGCGCAGTTTTTCGGGAGTACGGGCCACACAGCGGACGCGGTGGCCCTCGGCGAGCAGTTCCGGAACGAGCCTGCCGCCGACATAGCCCGTCGCTCCGGTCACCAGACAGCGCAGGCCCGGTACGGCCTCGTCAGCGTGCATCGGTTCCACGGCCCTTCGTGTCGGTGTACCCCCTGTGATCACTTCCCCGTGTGTGGCCGAACCGGATGCACATGTCGGTCGAGTCCCGCCGAGAGAGTGAGCATGTCCGCGTTGATCGGGGGCAGGTGAACAGGTACGACGGTCCCCCGTGGGGAGTCGAGGAACGATGCTGGAGGTGTCTGCGGACATGGGCGCGAAGGTGTTGAAGCGGTTTTCGGCGGGGGCTCCGCGCGGATCATGGCCTGCCGAGGAGTTCGCGGCCCGGCGTCGCGCCGAGGGTGAGCCCGCCAGGGTCGTCATGGACCTGAAGTCCGATGCGTTCCTCGTGGTGGTTCCGGTGGGCGACGAGGACTGACCGTACGGCCACGGCTTCAGGCGCGTGTTCCGCTCAGCTCCCTTGCCCGCCGTACGAACGCCTCGTACAGGTCTCCGGCCGCCTGCGGTACGGAGTCCGCGCGGCGGCGGCGCAGCATCAGCAGGACGCGGGCCGTGTCGCCGGTGATCGGGCGGTAGGTGATCGCGCCGAGTCGCTCCAGCGGGTCCCCGATCACGCTGAAGTCGGGCAGGACCGTCGCCCCGAGCCCCTCCGCGACCATGAGCTTGCCCATCTCGGCGCCGTCGGTCGAGTACGCGAAGGCCGGTCCCCGACCGTCGAGCAGCCGGTGGACGTAGCGGTGCATGACATAGCCGGACCGCATGCCGATCAGCGGCTCGGTGAGAAGCTCGTCCACCGTGACCGTCGGCCGGGACGCCAGCGGGCTGTCGGGGCGCATGCACACCACCGGCAGCCCGGACAGCAGCTCGGTGGACTCGAAGTCGGCCGGCATGTCGTCGCCGTCGAGGTGATTGACCAGGCCGAGATCGAAGCCGCCCTCCGACAACGCCCGGTGGATGTCGGTCTGTTGGGCGCCGACCACCTCGACCTGGGTGAGCGGATGCGAGGCGCGGAACTCGCGGACGACGGGAAGCAGCAGCGGCACGGTCGCCGCGTTGACCGTGCCCACGCGCACCATGCGGCTGATCCGGTGCTGCTCGCCCGCCGCCGCCCGCAGCCGGTCCACCGCGTCCAGTACGTCGACGATCTTCGGCAGCAGTTCCCGGCCCTCCGCGCTCATCGTCGCGCCGGACCGTTTGCGCTCCAGGAGGTCGACGCCGAGTTCGCGTTCGAGGTTGCGCACGGTCTCGCTCAACGCGGGCTGTGACAGGCGCAGTTCCTCGGCGGCCCGGCGCAGGGAGCCGAGCCGGGTGACGGCCGCTATGTATTCCAGCTGTTCGGTCCGCATGCCCGCAGAATGCGGCCGATTTCCCGCGCTGTTCAAGGGTTTCCCTGTCACACGTTCGTGAAATTCAATGGTCCGCGATACGAGACCGGTCGGGTTTTCCTTGACGGTCCCCGCAGGCGGCTGCCACGATCGACGGCATGATGATGCGACTGGACCTCACGCGGCGACGCCATGTCGACCTCGCGCGCGTCTCCAGCGCCTCCTGTTGCACCGCGGCCTGATCCCCGTCACCTCCGTCCTGTGATCCGCCGCCCACTTTTCACTCCCGCCCGATAATTCGCCGGATATCGCTCCGGCTGGATTCGGCGTGCCCGAAAACGCATTCCGCAACAGGAGTTCCGCATGCCCGCAGAGCCCGTGAAATTCGCCTACTGGGTCCCCAATGTCAGCGGGGGGCTCGTCACCAGCAAGATCGAGCAACGCACCGACTGGGGCTACGAGTACAACCGTGAACTCGCCGTCCTCGCCGAGAACAACGGCTTCGAGTACGCACTCAGCCAGGTCCGCTACATGGCCAGCTACGGCGCCGAGTTCCAGCACGAGTCGACCAGCTTCAGCCTCGCGCTCCTCCTCGCCACCCAACGCCTCAAGGTCATCGCAGCCGTCCACCCCGGCCTGTGGCACCCGGGCGTCCTCGCCAAACTCGGCGCCACCGCCGACCACTTGTCGAACGGCCGCTTCGCCGTCAACGTCGTCTCCGGCTGGTTCAAGGGCGAGTTCACCGCGCTCGGCGAACCCTGGCTGGAGCACGACGAGCGCTACCGCCGCTCCGAGGAGTTCATCCAGGCCCTGCGCCAGATCTGGACCGAGGACCACACCGAACTCGCCGGTGACTTCTACCGGTTGCGCGACTTCTCCCTCAAGCCCAAGCCCCTCAACACCCCCGAGCGCCCGCACCCGGAGATCTTCCAGGGCGGCAACTCCACCGCCGCCCGCGCGATGGCCGGCCGCGTCTCCGACTGGTACTTCTCCAACGGCAAGGACTTCGACGGCGTCACCGAACAGCTCGCCGACGTACGCCACTCCGCCGCCCAAGTCGGGCGCACAGCACCGAAGTTCGGCCTCAATGGCTTCCTCATCGCCCGCGACACCGAGGCCGAGGCACGTGACACACTCCGCGAGATCGTCGCCAAGGCCGACCGTGAGGCCGTCGAGGGCTTCGGGGCCGCGGTGAAACAGGCCGGGCAGTCCTCGGCCGACGGCAAGGGCATGTGGCAGGACTCCACGTTCGAGGACCTCGTGCAGTACAACGACGGGTTCCGTACGGGACTCATCGGCACCCCGGAGCAGATCGCCGAACGGATCGTCGCCTACAAGAAGTTGGGCGTCGACCTTCTCCTGCTCGGCTTCCTGCACTACCACGAGGAGGTGGAGTACTTCGGCAAGCGGGTGCTGCCGCTGGTGCGTGAACTGGAAGCCCAACTCCCGGACTCCGAGCCCGAGTCCGTCTCTGTCCACGCCTGAGCGCCCCCACCGCGAAAGAGGTCGTCCGACATGAGCACCGTCACGCCCACCGACTGGCAGACCCGCCCGGCCCCGCAGTCCGCCCAGGACTGGATCGCCCGCGCCGCCGAGGTCGCCGCCCTCCTCGACACCGACGCCGCCGCCCGAGACCGGGCCGGCGCCACCCCGTACGCCGAGGTCCAACTCCTCAAGGACTCCGGCCTCGTCACCCTGCTCGGCCCCACGGAGCACGGCGGCGGAGCCCAGGACTGGCCCACCGCCTACCGCGTCGTCCGCGAGATCGCCAAGACCGACGGCTCCATCGGCCAACTCCTCGGCTACCACTACCTCTGGAACTGGGCCGCCCGTCTCGTCGGCACCCGCGAACAGTGGGAGCACGTCGAGGCCGAAGCCGCCCGCAACCAGTGGTTCTTCGGCGGGGCCGTCAACCCGCGCGACAAGGACGTCACCGTCACCGAGGACGGCGACGACCTCGTCTTCACCGGCCGCAAGTCCTTCTCCACCGGAAGCAAGGTCTCCGACGTCACCGTCCTCGAAGGCGTCCTGGAAGGCACCGACCAGCACGTCTTCGCCATCGTGCCCTCCGACAGCGAGGGCCTGACCTTCCTCGACGACTGGGACAACATCGGCCAGCGCCTCACCGAGAGCGGCGGCGTCATCCTCGACGGCGTCCGCACCCCGTGGTCCTCGGCGGCCGGTTACGTCGACAAGGAATTCCGGCCGCGCACGTACAACACGCTCAACGTCCCGACCATCCAACTCGTCTTCGTCAACTTCTACTTGGGCATCGCCGCCGGCGCCCTGGAGACGGCCGCCATCTACACCCGCACCAAGGCCCGCTCGTGGCTCCACGGCGGCTACGAGCGCGCCGTCGACGAGCCCTACGTCATCGACACCTACGGCGACCTCACCGCGAAGCTCTGGGCGGTCGAGGCCCTCGCCGACACCGTCGCCGCCGAGGGGCAGCAGTTGCACGACGACCCCGACGCCGTCACCGAGAAGACACGCGGCGACTTCGAGGTACGGGTCGCCGCGGTGAAGGCACGCGCCACCGACGTCGCCCTGGAGATCGGCAACCGCATCTTCGAGGTCACCGGCGCCCGCTCCACCGCCACCTCGGAAGGTCTCGACCGGTTCTGGCGCAACGTCCGCACCCACACCCTGCACGACCCTGTCGCCTACAAGCGGCGCGAGGTCGGCCGCTGGGTCCTTGAGGGCGAACTGCCCGAACCCACCTGGTACTCCTGACCGAACTGCCCTGGGGCGCCCGCCGGTTGAGCGGGCGCCCCGCCTCCCCGAAAGAGGACCCATGGCCACCGTCCTGTCCGTCTCCGGCAGCCCCTCCGTCTCCTCCCGCACGAATCGCCTGCTACGGCACCTGGACAAGCGGCTGATCGCCCAGGGCCACGAGGTGATCCCGCTCGACGTGCGCACCATCCCCGCCGAGGCCCTGCTCGGCGCGGACTTCCGCCACCCGGCTATCGTCGAGGCCACCGAACTCTTCGCCCGCGCCGACGGAGTGGTCGTAGGCACCCCCGTCTACAAGGCCTCCTACTCCGGAGTCCTCAAGGCGCTGCTCGACCTGCTGCCGCAGTACGCCCTCACCGGCAAGACCGTGCTGCCGCTCGCCACCGGTGGGTCCACCGCCCATGTGCTCGCCATCGACTACGCGCTCCGGCCGGTGCTCAACTCCATGGGCGCGGCCCACATAGTCCAGGGCTGGTTCACCCTCGACAAGGACATCACCGCCCACGAGGACGGCTCGCTCACCGTCGCCCCGGCCGCCGGCGAGGCGCTCACGCAGGTGGTGGACCAGTTCTCGGCGGCCCTCGGCCGTACCCCGCTCCTGGCCGCGGCGAGCTGACCACCATGACCCACCGTGCGACCGCCCACGTGATCGCGAACGACGCCGAGGCCCTCGCGCTCGCCGCCGTGCTGGCCGACGAGTTCCGGGCGGGAGCCTCGGCGCGCGACACCGAACGCAGGCTCCCGCGCGCCGAGTTGGACCGGCTCTCCGACTCCGGACTGCTCGCGGTCACCGTGCCCGCCGGCCACGGCGGCGCCGACGTCAGCGCGGAGACCCTCGCCGAGATCTTCCGTCTCCTCGGCTCGGCCGACGGCAGCCTCGCCCAGATCCCGCAGAGCCACTTCGCCTACGTCAACGTGATCCGCCGTCAGGGGACCCCGGACCAGCAGAAGTTCTTCTTCGCCGAACTGCTGGCCGGTCGCCGCTTCGGCAACGCCCAGTCCGAGGCCGGCACCAAACACGTCCAGGACATCCGCACCCGCCTGACCCGCCAACCCGACGGCTCCTACCGACTGACCGGCGTCAAGCACTACTCCACCGGCGCCCTGTTCGCCGACTGGATCCCCGTCCTCGCCCGCACCGAGGACGACAACCTCCATGTCGCGTACGTCCCCAGCGACGCCGAGGGCGTCACGGTCGTCGACGACTGGGACGGAATGGGCCAGCGTACGACGGCCAGCGGTACCGTCCGCCTGGAGGCGGTCGCCGTCCCCGCCGACCGGGTCCTGCCGCACCACCTCACCTTCGGGGGACCCCAACTCCACGGCGCCGTGGCCCAGTTGCTGCACGCTGCCATCGACGCCGGCATCGCCGGGGGAGCGCTGGCCGAGGCCGCGGAGTTCGTGCGGACGAAGAGCCGGCCCTGGTTCGAGAGCGGGGTCGAGACCGCCGCCGAGGACCCGCTGCTGATCCAGCGGTTCGGTGAACTCGCCATCCAGGTAAGGGCGTCCGAGGCCCTGCTGATCCAGGCGGCCAAGGCCGTGGACGCGGCGCGTGCCGACCTCGACGACGACTCGGCGGCGGAGGCGTCCATCGCGGTGGCGGCGGCGAAGGTGCACGCGGCGCAGACGGCCGTAGAGGTGGCGGGGGCACTGTTCGAGGTGTCGGGCACCCGCTCGGCCCTCAACTCGCTGAACCTGCACCGGCATTGGCGGGACGCCCGCACCCACACCCTGCACGACCCGGCCCGCTGGAAGATCCAGCACATCGGCCGCTACGTACTGAACGGCACCAGGCCGCCCCGCCACGGCCTCCTCTAACTCCCTCGCAGGACAGACCGGATCGGAGAACCCCACGTGTCCCTCACCTTCCACTGGTTCCTCCCCACCAACGGGGACAGCCGCCATGTCGTGGGCGGCGGTCACGGCACCCCCGCCACCGCCTCCGGCCGGGACCGGCCGCCGACGGTCGCCTACCTCAGCCAGATCGCCCGCGCGGCGGAGGACCTCGGCTTCGTGGGGGCCCTCACGCCCACCGGCGCCTGGTGCGAGGACGCGTGGCTCACCACCGCGATGGTCAGCCAGAACACCGAACGCCTGAAGTTCCTGGTCGCCTTCCGGCCCGGCTTCGTCTCACCGACGCTCGCCGCGCAGATGGCGTCCACGTTCCAACGGCAGAGCGGCGGACGCCTGCTCCTCAACGTCGTCACCGGCGGCGAGAGCCACGAGCAGCGGGCCTACGGGGACTTCCTCGACAAGGACGACCGTTACCGCCGCACCGGCGAATTCCTGGAGATCGTACGGCAGTTGTGGGACGGGAAGACCGTCGATCTGGCCGGTGAGCATCTGCGCGTCGAAGAGGCGAAGTTGGCGAGACTGCCCGACCCGGTGCCCGAGGTGTACTTCGGGGGATCGTCGCCCATCGCGGGGGAGATCGCCGCCAAGTATGTGGACGTATACCTGACTTGGGGTGAGCCTCCGGCCCAGGTCGCCGAAAAGATCGCCTGGATCCGGGAGTTGGCGGCGAGGCAGGGCCGGACGCTCCGTTTCGGCATCCGGCTGCACGTCATCACGCGTGACACCTCTGCGGAGGCCTGGGCCGAGGCGAACCGGCTGCTCGACGGGTTCGACCCCGAGACTGTGAAGTCCGTGCAGGCGGGGCTTGCCCGGAGCGAGTCCGAGGGGCAGCAGCGGATGCTCGCGCTGCACGGCGGCGGGAGCCGGGACGGGCTGGAGATCCACCCCAACCTGTGGGCCGGGATCGGGCTCGTGCGGGGTGGGGCGGGGACCGCGCTGGTCGGCAGCCACGAGGAGGTCGCCGAGCGGATCAAGGAGTACGCGGCCCTGGGCATCGAGGAGTTCGTGCTGTCCGGGTATCCGCACCTGGAGGAGGCGTACTGGTTCGGGGAGGGCGTGCTGCCAAGGCTCGCGGCGGACGGGGTGTGGCGGCACCCTGTCGGTGAGCAGAAGGCTTCCGCGGCACAGGTGCCGTTCGCGAGTTGACGGGTGCCGAGCACGGCACAACTCCGCGTCCCTCGGGCGTCGTTGGCGGGCTCGGCGGGCGCGTGGTCAGAACCAGTGCAGGCAGTGCGGGCAACGGTCGGTGCGGAAGAGCGCGTCGGCCAGGGCGGCCGCGCCCGGGCGGTGGGCCCGGATGTGGCCGGCCCGCACGAGCGTGCTCGGGGCGGTGCCGCCGAGGTAGACCGAGCCCAGGTCGCACATGTCCAGGGAGAGGTCGGGCTCCCGGCCCGTCGGCACGCAGTCGGCCTTGCCGTCCCGGACGGTCAGCAGGTAGCGGCCGTGGTCGTCCAGGAACGGGTCGTCGACGGCGAGGACGATCTCGCCGTCCGCGAACCAGCCGCGCGCGGTCAGCGCACGCGGAACGTCAAGAAGCCGTACCCAGAGCCAGTCCGTGTCGCCGCTCACCTCACCGGCGCGGAAGTCCGCGAGCTGCAGTCGCAGCGGGTGCTGGGGCGGGACGTGCTTGAACACGACCTTGGAGACGAGGTCGTGGCCGAGCACGAACCGGGCCAGGGCCGTGAACACGGCGTCGTCGGTGGCGATGGTCTCGTCGACCGTCAGGGTCTTGCCCTCACCGATCGAGTAGCAGGCGTATCCGTCCGGCACGCCGTCGGCGTCCCGGTGGAGGGCGATGTAGCGCGGCGCCGGAGAGATCGGCGGCTGCCCCGCGCGCAGGTCCCACCAGCGGTGCGGCCGGGACAACGCGCCGGGCTGGGCGCGGCGGTAGCGGTCGTAGACCTCTTCCAGGATCTCGCCGCACTCGGCGCGACGCAGTACCTCGACCGTGCCGTTGTCCGCGACGACGGGTGGTGCGGGGGCCACTGCGCCAGCCCGGGGAACGGCGAGGGCGGCCTGATGGCGCGGCACCGTCAGCCGTGTCGTGTAGGTCGCCGGTCCGTAGCCGTACCTGCCGTAGATCGTGGCCTCGGAGGCCAGCAGCACGGAGAGGATCTCTCCCTGGGCCCGCAGTTCGGTGAGCTGATGCCGCATCATCGCGTTGAGCACGCCCTGGCGCCGGTGCGAGGGCAGGACGCCGACGGCGGTCACCCCGGGGGCCGGGACGAGGGTCTCGCCGGGCAGGGTGAGTTCGAAGGGGTACGTGGCCGCGGTGCCGACGGGTCGCCCGTCCGAGCTCAGGGCGAGCAGACAGCGGTCCATCTCCAGCGCCGACCACCACAGCCCGCCACCCTCGACCGGGGTTTCCGGGAAGAGCCCGAACGCGGCATGGACCGTGTCGACGAAGACGTCAAGGTCCTCGTCGGTCGTGGGACGGATCTCCATCGCTGCCGTGCCTCCCCGGATACCGGCACCACCACCCGTGGTGCCCCGCACAGTGCAGCGTCGCCCGGTGACCAGGTCAAGCGAATTACGGCCGGTCGGCCAGCGCCTTCAAGTGAGCCCGTCTCGATTCCGCCGTCTGGCCCTGAACGAGGAGGAACAGGGCCTCCCTCGCGAGACGTTGGGCCCTGTTCGTCAACGACAGTGATCTGCCGCCTCCGGCCACCACCGCTGCCGTCGTGGCCGCCATGAGGACCTCGTACGCCTGCGTCCGGAGCGACAGCCGCTCCTCCAAGTACTCATGCGGTACGGGGTGTTCGGCCAGGGCGTAGGCCTGCTCGCGTACGTCGTCGAGACGCGCGCGGATCGGTCCGGACGTGTCCTCGTCCAGCAGGGCGAGGGCTGCCTCCGTGACACCGAAGACGGCCGGTGACGCGTTCGTCGGTTTGGGGCGGTCGGTCTTCGCCCACTCCGCGTACGGCACGCGCAGGGCCACCGCGTCCTCTGGCAGCCACAGGCCGTCCAGCTCCAGGGACACCGTGCGGGACGCGGTGAGCGCGGCCAGGCGCATCGGGGCGGACGGACGGAGCCCCTCCTGTTCCCGCGCCTCCGTGAACGCGAAGAGCGCCTCGTCCGCGTCCGTCACCCCGGCGAGCAGCATCACGTCGTTCAGGCCCCAGCCTGTGTACCAGGGCACCGTCCCGTCGAAGCGCCAGCCGCCCTGCTCCCGCGTCACCCGTACCGGGATCCGGGGGTGCGCCCGCAGGTGTGCGTACGCCACCCCGGACATCAGCTCGCCTCGCGCGAGGGGGCCCAACAGGCGGTCCCGCACGGGGAGTTCGCTCTTCGTCAGGGTCAGTACCGGTGTGTGGTGCTGCGTCTGGACGAACCAGGTCGAGCAGCACGCTCCGGCCAGGATCTCCGCCGTCTCCCGGGCCACCGCGCCGGGTGCCGCCGAGCCGCCGTAGGCCACCGGTGCGCTCACGCCGAGCAGGCCGGACTGTTTGATCGCCTCGATGTGGCTCGCCGGGACGCCTTCCTGGTCGACCTGTTCGGCGTGCGGGGCGAGGAGGTCGTCCGCGAGGTGTCGGGCGCGGGAGACGAGGAGGTGGGAGGTCATGCGGGAGATTCTGCCGACGGGGAGGGCGGCGACGCGCGACGCTCCGGCCCGTGTCGTAGGAGACGGGCCGGAGCGGTGGGAGCGCGGGGGTCAGTCCGCCGAGCGGACGGCCGGCATCGCCAGGTCGACCGGGCCGGTGGCGCCGGGGGCGCTCTTGCAGGAGTCGTGGCAGTCCTTCTCCAGGCTGCAGCACAGGGAGCAGATCGGGCCGGAGTGGAAGGGGCAGTTCGCCACGTCGGGACGCTCGAAGTCCGTTGTGCAGACAGTGCAGTTGAGGATGACGGCCGAGGGGAGTCCGTCCGCGTCGAGCAGCGGCTCCGCCAGGTCGTCGAGGCGGGCGATGTAGTACTTGCCCTTCGTCAGCACCGCGAAGAGCGGGGAGAGGACCATCGCCAGGAACAGGGCGATGAAGGGGGAGTACGCCTTGGCGTAGTCGCCGAAGGCGTTGAAGTACGCGGCGATGGAGACCGCCGACGCGATGAGCATCGAGCCGAAGCCGACCGGGTTGAAGTTGTACAGGTGGGCGCGCTTGAACTCGATGTAGGACGGGCTGAGTTTGAGCGGCTTGTTGATGACGAGGTCGGCGACGACCGCGCCGATCCAGGCGATCGCCACGTTGGAGTAGAAGCCGAGCACCGTGTTGAGGAAGCCGAAGACGCCGCCCTCCATCAGGGCCAGCGCGATGCCGACGTTGAGGAAGATGTAGACCACGCGCCCCGGGTGACGGTGCGTCAGGCGGGAGAAGAAGTTCGACCAGGACAGCGAACCGGAGTACGCGTTCGTCGAGTTGATCTTCACCTGGGAGAGGATCACGAAGAACGTGGCGAGCCCGAGGGCGACCGGAGCGGCGAAGGTCTTGAAGCCGTGCACGTACTGCTGGATGGGCTCGTTGGCCTTGGCCAGGCCCACGCTGCCGGCGATGTAGAAGGCGAGGAACGCGCCGCCCATCTGCTTCGCCGCGCCGAGGACGACCCAGCCCGGACCGGCCGAAAGCACCGCGCCCCACCACTTCTTGGCGTTCTCGGGCGTCTTGTCGGGCATGAAGCGCAGGTAGTCGACCTGCTCACCGATCTGCGCGATCAGGGACAGGGCGACACCGGCACCCGCGCCGACGCCGAGCATGCTGATGCTGGAACCGGTGGGGGAGTTGCCCGCGAAGTGCGTGAACTGCGAGAACTTGCCCGGCTCCTGGATCGCGATGGACACGAACGGCGCGACCATCAGCACCAGCCACACCGGCTGCGTCCACACCTGCATCTTGGAGAGCGCGGTCATGCCGTAGATCACCAGCGGCAGGATGATCAGCGAGCAGATCAAGTAGCCGACGGCGAGCGGGATGTGCAGGCCCAGGTCCAGCGCCTGCGCCATGATCGAGCCCTCTAGGGCGAAGAAGATGAAGGTGAAGCTGGCGTAGATGACCGACGTCAGGGTCGAACCGAGGTAGCCGAAGCCGGCGCCGCGGGTCAACAGGTCCATGTCGATGGAGTACTTGGCGGAGTAGTACGAGATCGGGATGCCGGTGAGGAAGATCGTCACCGCCGCCGCGAGGATCGCCACCATGGCGCTGGAGAAGCCGTTCGAGATGGCGATGGAGCCGCCGATGGCGAAGTCGGCGAGGTACGCGATGCCGCCGAGAGCGGTGGTGGCCACCACGTACGGCGTCCAGCGGCGGAAGGACTTCGGCGCGTAGCGCAGCGAGTAGTCCTCCAGCGTGTCGTTCTTCGCCCAGTCGTTGTAGGTCCGTCCGGCTGCCGTTGCCGGCGCCTCTTTGTCGACGATCTCGGTCACGACTCTTCCCTCTTCCACGGGTGTGGGTCATCTCCCGGACGGCCCGGGGGAGTTGCACGGAAGAGTCACGCCGAATTGTTTCCCGTTCGTTTCGCCTCCTTTAAATGAGGAAGCTTTCGGAATTCTTTTGGGCGACGCGCGTAGATTGAATTGATGCTTCCTGTGGAAACTATTTTCAGGGGAAGGTAGTCTCGATCCGAGCAGGTGGGAAGGTCAGAGTTGGGCGACGATGTCGAAGTCGAAGGCGTCCGCCCGCGCCAGGTACAGCCGTTGGCGGAGGTGATTGCCGTGCAGACGCAGTACGCCCCGGGGGCCCTCGTACGAGACGGTGCCGCCCACCGCGCACATGGCGCCCACGTCGAGCGACCGCGCCCGCTCCGCCAGGGCCGCGAGCAGGCGTACGCCTTCGAAACACGACTCGCCGAGGCTGCCCACGACGGGTGCCTCCACGCCGAAGCGGGCCGCGTAACGCCCGCTGAAATCAAGGCTTTCGGCGGTCGCCAGGGTCTCGAAGTAGCCGGCCGCCGCCCACAGTCCCTCGGTCGCCTCGGCGCCGGTTGCCAGCAGGATGTTCTCGTCCATGTGCGTGCTCAGCCGCAGACACCGCTGGTGCAATCCGTGCGCGGCGAACGCCCGGTTGAAGCGCGCCGCGTCGTCCCCGACGAGCAGCATCAGGACGGCGTCCGCCTCGCAGCGCTCGATCCGCCGCAGCACCGGCTCGAACTCGTACGTCCCCAGCGGCACGAACGCCTCGCCCTGCACCCGGCCGCCGCAGTCCCGGGCGTAGCGGCGCGCGGCTCGGGCGGTCACCCTCGGCCACACGTAGTCGTTGCCGACGGTGCACCAGCGCCGTACGCCGGTCTCCTCGGCCAACAGCCGCATGGCGGGCAGGAGTTGGGCCGCGTCGGTCTCGCCGGTCAGGAACACGCCGGGGGTGCGCTCGCCGCCCTCGTACTGCGCGGTGTAGACGTACGGCACCCGGCCCGCGATGCGCGGCACCAGTGCCTTGCGGACCGCCGAGGTGTGCCAGCCGACGACCGCGTCGACCGCGCGCATCGACACCAACAGCTCGACCTCTGCGGCGACTTGCTCCGCCGGCGCGCCGCCGTCCACCACGACGAGACGGACCTCGCGGCCCAACACCCCGCCGGCGGCGTTGAGTTCCTCCACGGCGAGCTGCGCGGCCAGTTCGCAGGACGGGCCGAAGACGCCCGCCGGGCCTCGCAGGGGTACGACCAGGGCCACGACCAACGTCTTGACCGGGCCGCTGATCCGCCCGGGCGGCAGGGGATGCACCAGACCACCTCCGTGAGGGCATGAGGGCACGGAAACCGGGCCCGGCCCCGGCGCCCTCGCAGAGGCTCGTAATCTGAACCGCACAGTAGACCTACCGGAAGGACAGCGGCAATGTCGTCCGTACCGTCGCCGGCCCTCGCCCACCTGCTGAGTCACGCCGAGCGGCGCTTGGGCCTGCGCATGACCGCCGTACTGGCCGAGGAGAACTGCTCGGTCGAAGAGTGGCGCGTCCTGTCGATCATCGCCGACGGCAAGGGCCACCCGATGACCGAGATCGCCGACCAGGTACTGATGCCGGCGCCGAGCCTCACCAAACTGGTGGACCGGATGGTCGCCGACAACCTGGTCTACCGCCGCCCCGACAGCGCCGACCGCCGCCGCGTCCTGCTCCACCTCACCGCGCGCGGCCGCGCGCTCCACCAGCGCGCGGCTGATCGCCTCCTTGCCGATCAGACCCGGCTTCTCGGCGCGATCGACGACCGGGGAGACCTCGTACGACTGCTCGCCCGGCTCACGGCGGCGCTCGACCAGGAGCCTGCGGAGGGGACCGGGGACGGCGTCACGGACGGACCCGCGGCGAAAGTCCTGCCGGTGTCCTGAACAGGCCAAGGCAGGATGGGGGCATGGACAGGTATGCGGCAGCCGAAGTGGCTGTAGAAGCAGGCTGGCAGAAAGCGCGTGACGATGGACGTGTGCAGGCCGAGTTGCTGGAAGCGGCCTACGGGGAACCCCGCCTGCGGCGCTGGCTTCCCTGGGTCAGCATGGGAGAGCTGCACTTCAGCCGCTGCACGGAATATCCGTGGACCTGGGACATTCCCTACGTCCATCCCGCCATCGGCGGCCCCTACTTGGTCGCCGGTCCTCTCCGGAACCAGGTTGTGGGCCCGGCAGTCACAGCGGACGAGGCCATTGCCCGGGTGGTCCAGCACCTTCCGGCGGACTGGGGCCCTGCCTTCCTCGGGGACCGCGAAGCACTCGCGGCTCACGAGGCGGCAACACGGCGGGATCGGACGAGCGAGGGTCAGGAATCAAGCTGAGGCGCGGTGTCGATCCGGTGCCATGGCGTTCGTGTAGGAGGTGAGAGAACCCCCGGAGGGTTCGACAATCGCCTTACGCCCTGGAGGACGTCATGCCGCACTACCTGCTCAGCGTGATCACCCCGACCGACGGACAGATGCCCTCGCCCGAGGAGATGGCGGAGATCGGCCGCAAGCTGGAGATCTTCCACGACGAACTGCAGGCCGCCGGTGCCTGGGTGTTCGCCGGTGGGCTGCACGGGCCGGAGACCGCGACCGTGTTGCGGCCCAAGGACGGTGACGTGCTGATCACCGACGGGCCGTTCGCCGAGGGCAAGGAGTATCTGGGCGGGCTCTGCCTGATCAAGGCGGCCGATCTGGACGCGGCGCTGGAGTGGGGGAAGCGTGCGACCTGGGCGACCACGCTGCCCGTCGAGGTGCGGCCGTTCATGAACACGGCCGAGGCCTGATGCCGTTCGACACCGACATCGAGGCCGTCTTCCGTGCCGAGTACGGACGGGCGGTCTCGGTCCTGGTGCGCTTCCTCGGCGACATCGACCTCGCCGAGGAGGCCGTCCAGGACGCGTTCACCACGGCCGTACAGAAGTGGCCGGAGACCGGTGTCCCGCCGAGCCCGGCCGGGTGGATCATCACCACCGCCCGCAACCGCGCGATCGACCGGCTGCGCCGCGAGTCCTCGCGGGAGGCCCGCCACACCGAGGCCGCCCTGCTGTACGCGTCCGACGCGCCCGCCGAGGAGGGTCCCGTGCGCGACGACCGGCTCCGCCTGATCTTCACCTGCTGCCACCCCGCGCTCGCCACCCAGGCCCAGGTCGCGCTCACCCTGCGCCTGCTCGGCGGCCTCACCACCGCCCGGATCGCGCGCGCCTTCCTGGTCCCCGAACCGACGATGGCCCAGCGCCTGGTCCGCGCCAAGGCCAAGATCCGCGACGCGAGGATCCCGTACCGCGTGCCCCGCGACGCCGACCTCCCCGACCGCCTGAAGGGCGTCCTCGCCGTCGTCTACCTGATCTTCAACGAGGGCTACACGGACTCGCCGGAGCTGTGCGCGGAAGCCCTGCGCCTCGGCTGCCTCCTCTCCGAGCTGATGCCCGACGAGCCCGAGGTCACCGGCCTGCTCGCCCTGATGCTGCTCATCGAGTCACGCCGGGCCGCGCGGGAGGGCCCGGACGGTGCGCTGGTGCCGCTGCCCGAGCAGGACCGGGACCGGTGGGACGGCGAGCTGATCGCCGACGGCCAGTCACTCGTCCGGCGGTGCCTGCGGCTCAACAACCCCGGGCCGTACCAGATCCAGGCGGCGATCAACGCCGTACACAGTGACGCGCCGACCGCGGCCGCGACCGACTGGGGGCAGATCCTCCAGCTCTACGACCAGTTGACGGCCGTGGCCCCCAGCCCGGTCGTCGCCCTGAACCGGGCCGTCGCCGTCGCCGAGGTCGACGGACCGCGCAAGGCCCTCGACCTCGTGGACGCGCTGGACCTCGACGACTACCACGTCCTGCACGCGGTCCGGGCCGATCTGCTGCGCCGGCTGGGTCGCCACACCGAGGCTGTCGAGGAGTACGAGGCGGCCATCGCCCGCACCGGGAGCGCGGCCGAGCGCGGTTACCTGGAACGCCGGCGCCGGGAACTCGTCCGCATGTGACAGCCGCGAGGCGGAGGGTGACCATGGCCGCACCGGAATTTTTTCCGGTGCAAGAATGGTTGGCAATTACACCTGTCCGTCGAGAACCCCCACGCACCAGCAGCGAGGCACCGTGAACCAGTCCAGCCCCGAGCAGCCCGCCGACATCGTGGCCCGGCTGCGCGCCACCTTCCGCACCGGCCGCACCAAGCCCGTCGAGTGGCGCACCACCCAGCTGCGCCGCCTGCGCGACCTGCTCACGGAGCACGGCGACGACCTCGCCGCCGCCCTCCACGCCGACCTCGGCAAGAGCGCCGCCGAGTCCCAGCGCACCGAGATCGGCTTCACGGTCCGCGAGATCGACCACACCCTCGACCACCTTGAGGAATGGCTGCGCCCCGAGTCCGCCCCCGTACCGCCCCACCTCGGCACGGACACGACCGCCTGGACGCAGTACGACCCGCTCGGCGTCGTCCTCGTGATCGCGCCCTGGAACTATCCGCTCCAGCTGCTGCTGACCCCGGTCGTCGGCGCGCTCGCCTCCGGTGACGCGGTGGTCCTCAAGCCCAGCGAGATGGCCCCGGCCACCTCCGCCGCCATCGCCCGGCTGCTGCCCGAGTACCTCGACACCGACGCGGTCGCCGTCGTGGAGGGCGGGATCCCGGAGACCACGGCCCTGCTCGCCGAGCACTTCGACCACATCTTCTACACCGGCAACGGCGCCGTCGGCCGTATCGTCCTGCGCGCCGCCGCCGAGCACTTGACCCCGGTCGCCCTCGAACTCGGCGGCAAATCACCGGCGTTCGTCGACCGCGACGCCGATCTCGCCGTCGTGGCCGACCGGTTGGCGCGCGGCAAGTTCCTCAACGCCGGCCAGACCTGCGTCGCCCCCGACTATGTCCTGACCGACCCGGACACCGCCGCCGCGCTCGAACCGCTCCTCGTGAGCGCGGTCGAGAAGGTCTACGGCGCCGACCCGCAGACCTCCGGCGAGTACGGCCGCATCGTCAACGAACGCCACTTCGACCGGCTCGCCGGACTGCTCGACTCCGGCCGGGTCGTCGTCGGCGGGCGCAGCGACCGCGACGACAAGTACATCGCGCCGACCGTCCTCGCCGACGTGGACCCGAAGGCGCCCGTCATGGCGGAGGAGATCTTCGGCCCGATCCTGCCGATCGTCACCGTCCCCGACCTCGACGCGGCGATCACCTTCATCACCGACCGCGACAAGCCCCTCGCCCTCTACGTCTTCACCGACTCCGACGACACCCGCGCCCGCATCGCCGCCGAGACCTCCTCAGGCGCCATCGGCTACGGTCTCCCGCTCGCGCACCTCACCGTCTCCGACCTGCCGTTCGGCGGCGTCGGTGAGAGCGGCATGGGCAACTACCACGGCCGCTACTCCATCGAGACCTTCAGCCACCGCAAGGCCCTGCTGGAGAAGCCGCTGGTCTGACGGCAGGCTCCTCTATCACCGGTCGCTTATATAAGTGACCGGTGATACTTTGGTGCTCATGCACGCTTTCGATGTGCTCGGAGACCCCGTGCGCCGCCGCATCCTGGAGCTGCTCGCCGAGGGCGAGCAGCCCGCCGGCACGGTCAGTGACGTCGTCCGGCGCGAGTTCGGGATAACGCAGCCCGCGGTCTCCCAGCATCTGAAGGTGCTGCGGGAGAACGGTTTCGCGACGGTACGGCCGGACGGCACCCGGCGCCTGTACGCGGTCGACTCCGGGCCGCTGCGGGACATCGACGCCTGGCTCGACCGGTTCCGCCGCTACTGGACCCCTCATCTGGACGCCCTGGCAACCGAGTTGGCCCGCGGCAAGCGCGAACGCCGGCTCCGCGAGGCCGACGACGACAGCCCCGACGAGTCGAGGAGCACCCCATGATCGACGTGACCCACCAGATCAACTCCGTGAGCCGCACGGTCGGCCGCCGCGACTTCCAGGCCGGCGAGGCCCGCGTGATCACCATCAGCCAGTCCTACGGCTCACCGGTCGAGGACGTCTGGGACGCCTGTACCAACCCCGAGCGCATCCCGCGCTGGTTCCTGCCGGTCACCGGTGAACTGCGGCTGGGCGGGAAGTACCAGCTGCAGGGCAACGCGGGCGGCACCGTCGAGCGCTGCGATCCGCCCAACTCCTTCTTCGCCACCTGGGAGTTCGGCGGTGAAGTGAGCTGGATCGAGCTGCGGTTGACGCCCGAGGGCGACGGAACGCGCTTCGAGTTGGAGCACATCGCCCACGTCGACGACACGAAGTGGGCCGAGTTCGGGCCGGGTGCGGTGGGCGTCGGCTGGGACTCGATCCTGCTGGGGCTCGACGGCAATCTGTCGGGCACCAGTCCCGTGAAGCCCGAGGACGCCATGGCCTGGCTGGCGTCCGAGGAGGGCCGCCGTTTCGTCACCTTGAGCAGCGAGGCGTGGTTCGCGGCGAACGTGGCGAGCGGCGAGGACGAGTCGGCGGCCCGCGAGGCGGCCGACCGGACCACCGCCGCTTATACAGGCGCCGAGAGTTGAAAGGCGTAACAGGGGCCGGGAGTTGAGGGTCGTAGCGGCCGAAGCGCTGACCCGGGACCGATCACCGTTGTAGCGTGCGCGCTGGATGCCACGGTGATCGGAGCCAGGGATGAGTGACGGCGGCGAGACGGTGTTGGTGACCGGCGGCAGCGGATTCGTCGGCAGCCATCTGGTCCGGCAGTTGCTGGAGCGCGGCTACCGCGTGCACACCACCGTGCGCTCCCTCGGCAACGAGGCGAAGGTCGCGCCGCTGCGTGCCATGGGAGACCAATTCCCGGGCGCGCTACGGCTGTTCGAGGCCGATCTGCTGGCGGAGGGCTCCTTCGACGCGGCGATGGAGGGCTGCCGGGTCGTCTTCCACGTGGCCTCGCCGTTCCTGATGCCGGAGAAGATCAAGGACGGCCGGAAGGACGTCGTCGACCCCGCGCTCACCGGCACCCGGAACGTCCTCGCCGGCATCGAACGCGCGCCCAGCGTCGAGAAGTTGGTCTTCACCTCGACGGTCGGCGCGATCTTCGGCGACTACGCCGACGTACGGGCGATGAAGGACGGGATCCTCTCCGAGGACTACGTCAACACCAGCAGCACGGTCGAGAACAACCCGTACCACTATGCCAAGACGGTCGCCGAGAGCGCCGCCTGGGACGCCCAGCAGGCGCAGTCCCGTTGGCGCATGGTCTCCGTCAACCCCGGCCTGATCCTGGGCCCTTCACTGACCCCGGCCTCCGACTCCGGCAGCCTCTTCCTCCTCGACGAGCTGTTCAAGGGCTACTTCTTCTACGGGGCACCCGACTTCAGCTTCACCGTCGCCGATGTGCGGGATGTCGCGGGCGCGCACATCGCGGCGGCGGAGAACCCCGAGGCGCACGGCCGGTACATCGTCGCGGACGCCCGGATGGCGTCCTTCCTCGACATGTCACGCGCCTTGCGGCAGCACTTCCCTCGCGCGTACCGGCTGCCCCGGCACGGTCTCCCGCACTGGCCGGTGCGCATTCTGGGCCCGGCGTTCGGGCTCACCCAGGACTACATCCGCAAGCACCTCGGGATCAGGTTCCCCGTCGACAACCGGCGTGGCATCGAGGAACTGGGCATCACCTACCGGCCGTTGGAGGAGACACTCCTCGATCACTACGTGGCCTGGCGGGAGTTGAGGAAGGCGGGCTGAGCGGCACTCGCCCATCGCCGTTCACTCCGCGGACCGTTCAAGGCTCTTGACTGGTTCAGACCACAGGCGCTTGGGTGTGGGCCGATCACCTTTTCGGTGTCATGAGCCTGACCACACTCAACCGAAGGGCACCCATGAGAACCCCCCACGCCCTGCTCGCCGTCACCGCCGCGCTCGCCGCGGTCGTCGCCGCTCCACCGGCCGGAGCCGCCGACGCGGTCCTGGCCGCCGGCACCTACTACGTCCAGAGCGCCACCACCGGGCTCAACGCGGCCGACAAGGGGGGAGCGGTGGAGCAGCACAACCCCAAGGGCAACGAGGACCACCAGCAATGGAACCTCCGGACGAGCGGATCCTCGTACGTCCTGGAGAGCACCGACACGGCCGGCAGCTGTCTGGGCCGTTCGGGCAGCCAGGCGAAGACCGTCTCCTGCGCGAGCGCCGACGCGGCCTGGCAGATCACGCCCATCGGCGGCGACGCGTACACACTCAAAGTCCCGGGCGCGGAAAGCTACTTGACCGTCGGCGCCAAGCCCTCCGGCGCCAACTACCCGGCCCAGCTGGCCATCGGCTCCTCCGGCGACCTCGCCTCCTGGTACCTCACGCCGATCACCTCACCCACCAAGCCGATCCCGGCCCAGGACCAACGCACCCTGGACCAGGTCACGTTCCTCACCGCGCACAACGCCTACGCCAACGGGGTCGACGGTGGTTTCGCCCCGCCGTTCGTGAACTTCTTCCCGAACCAGTCGCGCGGCATCAACCAGCAACTCTCCGACGGCGTACGGGGGTTCATGCTGGACATCCACCAGACCTCCGACGGCGCGATCCTGTGCCACGACAGCTGCACCCTGGTCAGCAGCCCGGTCGCCCTGAACGTCGACCTCCAGCGCATGGTCGACTTCCTCAAGGCGCACCCCGACCAGTTCGTCACCGTGTTCCTTGAGGACTACGTCGACCCGGGCGTCCTGCGCAGCGAACTCGCCCGCGTCAACGGCCTGTACGACGTGCTGTACCGCCCCGACCAGACCGGCGTGCGGCAGAACGGCTGGCCGAAGATGGCCGACCTGATCGCCGCCAACCACCGGCTGCTGATCTTCACCGACCACAGCCGCGCCTCCGACGAGTCGGCCGGTCTCACCCGGGACAGCTTCGGCGTGATGTACCAGCGCGAGTGGACCGTCGAGAACTACTGGTCCATGGGCTCCGGCGCGAGCTCCTCCGACTGGTCCTGCTACAGCCGTTGGTACGGCAACGACCTCAACGTGCCGCTGACGCAGACGTATGCGGGGTTCCGCCCGCTGTTCGTCATGAACCACTTCCGTGACGCGACGATCGCCGGGACGGCGCAGACCGACAACACCAAGGTCCTCGACCGGGCCCAGCGGTTCTGCCAGCCGGCCGCCCGCAAGAAGCCCAACTTCCTTGCGGTGGACCGCTACGACCTCGGTGACCCTGCTTCCGCGGTCAACTCCCTGAACACCTACACGTATCCGTAAAGTGCGGGCGGCCGCGCGGCGCGTGTGTGCGAAACTCCGCTGATGACATCGGAGAAGATCGCCGCGGCCGCCGCGGGCACCTGGACACTCGGCGACCTGACCGTCAACCGCGTCGGCTTCGGAGCGATGCGGCTGACGGGCAGCGCAGCCTTCAACCTCGGGACACCGAGCGACCGCGACCGTTCGATGGCCGTACTGCGCAAGGCGATCGAGCTCGGTGTGAACCACATCGACACGGCCGCCTTCTACTTCTCGTCCCTGCGGTCGGCCAACGAACTCATCAACTCCGCGCTCGCGCCCTACGCGGACGACCTGGTGATCGCCACCAAGGTGGGTCCCTTCCGGAACTACTCGGGGGAGTGGGCCGGTTCCGCCAGGCCCGACGACCTGCGCGGCCATGTCGAGGAGAACCTGCGGCAGTTGGGGCGCGACCACCTCGACGTCGTCTACCTCCGCCGGATGGGGCAGGACTCGATCGCCGAGCACTTCGGCGCGCTGGCCGAACTCCGCGAGGAGGGACTGGTCCGGCACCTCGCGATCTCCGACGTCGAGCCGCGGCACCTGGCCGAGGCGCAGGAGATCGCGCCGGTGGTGAGCGTGCAGAACCGGTTCGGGCTGGACTCGTCCAGCCCCGAGGCCGACGACATGCTGAGGCTCTGCGGGGAACAGGGCGTCGCCTTCGTGCCGTTCTTCGCCATCGCGGGCGAGGCCGGGCCGCAGGGCGCGACCACCGCCCACGACGACGAGGTACTGGCCGTCGCCAACGCCCACGACGCCAGCCCCGCCCAGATCCGCCTCGCCTGGTCCCTCGCCCAGGGCCCGCACGTCCTCGCCATCCCCGGCACGGGCAACCCCGACCACCTCGCCGAGAACGTGGCCACGGGCGCGATCCGGCTCACGGAGGAGGAACTGTCCCGGCTCAACGAGCTGCACAGCAAGGCGGGTTGAGCGACAACGGCGTGGCGGCTTGGGGCTGCAGCGGGGCTCAGACCACCCATGCCCCGTCCCGCATGAGATGCCGCTGGGGCAGCTCACGCACCTCGTGCCACGCCTGGACGGCGACCGGCCGTACCCGGAAGAAGGAGTAGGGCGCACGATCCTCGCGAGGATCCCAGCCGTACTTCGCGCGGAAGGCCTCGACCGCGGCGGCCGGGACGTCCTGGGCGGTGAAGGCCGTCGCCTCACCGTCGACGAGCACGACGTCCCGGGTGTCCGCGAAGGCGAGGCGGGTCCGCCGCCCGACCGTGAGATTACGGCCGGTGGGATTCGTGGCCCGGGTGGACAGCCACACGGCCTGCCCGTCCCACAGAAACCACAGCGGCACCAGACACGGCACCCCGCCGGCATCCGCCGAGGCCACCCAGATGTCCAACTCCCGCTCCAGCCGGGCCAGTACGTCACGCTTGCGGTCTTCGGGGCTGCGGGGTGGCGCGGTGATCCTCATGCGCGGGACGCTACTTGCGGAGAGCGGGCGGCGCCTCGGGCCGGGGGTGTAGGACCTTGGCCCGAGGACGCCGGGGCGTCAGCCCAGTTGCTTGTGCAGGAACGGCACCGTGCTTGCCCAGGCGCGGGTGGCGGAGTCGGCGTCGTAGACCGGGCGGCCGTCGTTGAAGAAGGCGTGGTTGGCCGGGTAGAGGCGCAGGTCCGGGGTGATGCCGGACTGGTCCTGGATGTGCTTGGCGAGGGCGTCGAGGCTTGCCACCGGGATGCTCTCGTCCAACTCGCCGTAGTGGCCCTGGATTTGGGCCTTCAGGCCGGAGAAGTCGGGGAGTTCGCCCTGGATCACGCCGTAGAACGGCACCGCCGCGCTGACCCGGGGGTCGGCCGCGGCCAGGTACAGGACGAAGCCGCCGCCCATGCAGAAGCCGACCGCGCCGACCGTGTCCGAGGTGACCTCGGGGAGGGAGAGGAGGTGGTCGACCGCGCCGGAGAGCAGTTCGACGCCGCGGGCGACCGGGAGGGCCAGCATCATGCGCAGGGCCTCGTCGCTCTCGTGGGCCACGTTCCCGCCGTAGAGGTCGGGGGCGAAGGCGACGAAGCCCTCCTGGGCGAGTCGGTCGGCGACGTCGGCGATGTGGTCGGTCAGGCCCCACCATTCCTGGATCACGATCACGCCCGGCCCGCTCCCGGACGGCGGCAGGGCGAGGTAGCCGTGGGCAGTGCCGCCGGCGCTGGGGAAGGTGACGTTCTGGTGGGCCGGGGCTCCGGTCGACTTCGGCAGCTCGGAGGACATGGGGCTCAACTCCTGTACGGCGATGCTCGGTAGGGGTGTCGTCGGGGCGGGGCCCGACGTGATCCCCAGCCTGTCACGACCGGGTTCGGGGGGCGCCCCGGCCCCTCGTTTCGCTTGCCCGGCCCCTCACTTCGCTTGTCGGACGCGGACCGGCGCCGGGCTTGTTTCCTGTCCTATGCGGACCACCCGTCCGGCGGCCACCTTCTGCAGCAGCCCGTACGCCAGCACCGGCAGCAGGATGTGCGGACGGTCGGGCAGGGTCGTCGTGATGAGCACCGCGCTCGCGCTGCTGTTGTTCATGCCGCAGGCGAGTGTCACCGAGGCGCCGGCCCGGGCGTCGAGGCGCAGAGCCCGCGCCGCTACTCGGCCCAGGGTGAAGGACAGGCCGCACACCGTCGCGGCGACCGCGAGGGCGGCCAGCAGGAGCACCGGGCGGGGGTGGCGCAGGAACGGGCCGAGCACCCCGCTCGCGTTGACGTACGTCAGCAGGAGCGAAGCCGGGAGCGCGGCGGGGACGGCCACGCCGATGAGTCTGTTCAGCGCGCGGCGGGGCAGGACGAGCCGGCACAGGATGCCCGTCGCGCACGGCAGGACGACCGAGGTGAGGGCGAAGGCGTCACCGGCCGAGTGGGCGGCGACGGCGAGTCTGCCCGCGTAGTCGCCCTGGAGCAGCGGGCACAGGACGGCCAGGGTGAGCGGGACGGTCAGCGGGCTGATGAGAGTGGAGGCGAGTACCAGGCCCACCGCCGTGGGCTGGTCGCCGTCCCCCTTCGCGGTCCACACCGTCGCCCCGGCGGCCACCGGCATCGCGACGACGAGGATCATCGCGGCGATCATGCCGCTGCCGCCGTCGTGGTCCGGCGACAGCCGCAGCGCGAGGGCCACCCCGGGGACGATCAGCAGTGGCACCAGGATGTGCAGCGCGAGACCCGCGAGCAGGGCGGCGGGGCGCCGTACCAGCAACCGCAGTTCACGCAGCGGGACCTGGAGGCCGGCGCCGAACAGGACGAGGGCGAGGAGTAACTGGGGTGTCCGCAGGGACAGTTCGGGGATGCCCGTCGTATGCGGGTGCCGGAGCCACAGGCCCGGTCCTGGCAGCACGGCCGCGGCGAGGTACGTCACCGCGACGGCTCGGCCCAGATGGCGGCGGAGCAGGGTGAGCAGGCGCGGTAGGGAGGGAAACCCGGCGGGGATCCCGGATGACTGGGGACACATCGTGGCGCTCTTCCGTCGTAGGACCTGGGCGGAGACGGAGCGCCGGTATCGCGTGGAAGCCGGTCGACACGCGCAAGCTGGTGAGTGTGTGAAGCCCTGCGGTCATCGTCGACGGTCCCTTCCATAATGGGCGGGCGGAAACGGGCACACGGGCGCGGTGACGAGACGGCACCCGAGTGACTACAATTCTGTAGACGGTCTACTGAACTGTAGACGAAGACGGGGTGAGGATCGTTCCCATGGCCGACGAGAAGGACGAACGCCGACCGGCGGGTGAGCTGGAGGCCACCGTCATGGCCGCACTCTGGGCCGCCGGCGACCCGCAGACCCCCGGGGAGGTGCAGCTGCACCTCGGCGCGGGCCTGGCCCGCACCACCGTGACGACGATCCTGACCCGGCTGCACGACAAGGGCGTCGTGGACCGGCGGCGGCAGGGGCGCGGGTACGCCTACTTCCCGGTGCAGGACGCGCAGGGGCTCACCGCGCGGCGGATGCATACGGAACTTGATCGGGACGGGGACCGGGAGACGGTCCTGGCTCGGTTCGTCGCGCAGTTGAGCCCTGACGACGAGCGGGTGCTGCGGGACCTTCTGGAATCCGGAGAGGCGTGAAGTCGTCCGGCTGACTCCCTGCCTTCCCCGTGTTGTGGAGAGGGCAGGGCGCCACGCGTGCCCCTTGCTGGTCGGTCAACAGGCTCACGAGCCCGCCAGTGGTCACCGAGGCCGGTAGGCCGTGGCCAGTACGGAGACGGTGACGTGGTCCGGCAAAGGGCCGGCGTCATTCAGGTCCGCACCGCTCAAGTGACGCGCGCTCGGCGTCATCCCGACCAGGTCGAGGGTCTCCTGCCTGGTCAAGGGTGCGGTGTACTCGACCTCTTCGGTTACGGCGGTCTCGAAGAAGGGATCCATCGCCCGGTACAGGCGTTGCTCCTTGGCCGGGTCGATCGTGACCATCGCGGGGACCCGTCCGCGCAGCTCGGCGAGATGCCGCCCGGTGGGGCGGACCACGATCAGCCGACCGGTCGGGCGCAGGACGCGGTGGAACTCGACCGGGTTGCGCGGAGCGAACACGTCCAGCACGACCTCGGCCACTCCGTCGGCCAGCGGGAAGGGACGGAAGACGTCCCAGGCCGCCGCGGCGGCTCGTTCATGGGCGCGAGCCGCCGAGCGCAGTGCGCGTACCGACGTGTCCAGCCCCAGACCACGGGCACCGGGCAACTGATCGAGTACGCCGGCCAGGTAGTAGCCCGTACCGCACCCGACGTCGACGACCGTGGCCCGCTCGGGCGCGGAGTCGGCCGACAGGCGGGCAACGACCTTGCGGATGGGCGCGTATGTGTCGGTCGACAGGAACCGGTCCCGGGCCTGGGCCATGGCCGCGTCGTCGCCGCTGGTGGCACGGGCGCCCGTCACCAGGCTGACGTAGCCGTGGCGGGCGATGTCGAAAGTGTGGCCCGCCGGACAGCGCAGCGCGCCCCGGTCGGGGTGCAGGCCGCGCGCGCGGCACGTCGGGCAGCGCAGCAGGTCGAGGGACAGCGCGAGGGCAGGGGGAAGCAACATGGGCACGAGGCGCTCCTGGCAAGGGGGAGGGGAAGGGGCCGTGCCTGCGCGCGCTCGGGACGTCACTGCCGCAACGAGAAACAGAAGGAGCAACAGGCAGTGCCGAAAAGGCGGTTCACGCAGCAGGCACACCAAGGAGGGCGACGCCGTCCGGCCTCGCCCTCAACGCCTTCCGGTTACAGGAAGCAGCAGTGCGGGGTGCTCATGAATGCCACGCCGTGAGTCTACGAGCATCGGCGAAGCCGCTCCGGTCGCCGATGCCGGGAGACGCGGCCGGGGCGACCGAACCCGGCCGGCATCCGCCGCGCTCCGCCGACCTCGCCTATCCGCCCCGCGCGCCTGCCGGGCGGATCAAACTCCGGTACCGCGCGCCCCTCGCGTCAGCCGAGTCCTCCAGCCTCGCGCCGCATCCCCGCCAACACCCCGCTGACCTGCCCATTCACCCAGCCGCGTCCAACTCCCCGGCACCCCCAGAGCCCCGTCGCCCCACAGCCTCCCCAACCCCCTCGGAATACGACTGGCGCGCGCCAAGTTTTACGTATAACCTCACCCGTCAATCCCCCCGACCGGAACCCGCACGGAGACCCCCCGATGAGCCGTATCGCCCTGGTCACCCTCGTCGTCGACGACTACGACGAGGCGATCCGCTTCTACACCGAAGCCCTCGGCTTCCGCCTCGTCGAGGACGCGCCCCGGCCCGACGGCTCCCGTTGGGTCGTCGTGACGCCGCCCGGGGCGGACACGGACGGTTCCGGACTGCTGCTCGCCCGGGCCAAGGGAGAGAGTCAGAGTGCCCGGGTCGGTGACCAGACCGGTGGCCGTGTCGGGTTCTTTCTGCACACCGACGACTTCGCCCGCGATCACGCCCGTATGCTCGCCGCAGGCGTGACGTTCCTGGAGGAGCCGCGGCACGAGCCGTACGGTTCCGTCGCCGTGTTCCAGGATCTGTACGGCAACCGCTGGGACCTGCTCCAGCCCGCCGCCTGACCCCCGTACCGCCCGCTCTCCCGCTCACCGAACGACGACCGAGGAACCTCCGCACATGTCATCTACGCGCATAGACGCCGACACCCTCCGCCAGCTCCCCAAGGCCGTGCTGCACGACCACCTCGACGGCGGTCTGCGCCCCGCCACCGTGGTGGAGCTCGCGGAGTCGGTCGGGCACACGCTGCCCACCACCGACCCGGACGAGCTGGCCGCCTGGTACTTCGACGCCGCCAACTCCGGTGATCTGGTGCGCTACATCGCCACCTTCGAGCACACCCTCGCCGTGATGCAGAACCGCGAGGGCCTGCTGCGCACCGCCGAGGAGTACGTCCTCGACCTCGCGGCCGACGGTGTCGTCTACGGCGAGGTGCGCTACGCCCCCGAGCTGAACACCAACGGTGAACTCACGCTCGCCGAGGTCGTCGAGACCGTCCAGGAGGGGCTCGCGGCCGGTATGGCGAAGGCCGCTGCGGCGGGTACGCCGGTCCAGGTGCGGACGTTGCTGTGTGGGATGCGGATGTTCGACCGGGTCGCCGAGGCGGCCGACCTCGCGGTGGCGTTCCGGGACGCGGGTGTCGTCGGCTTCGACATCGCCGGTGCCGAGGACGGGTTCCCGCCCGCCGACCACCTCGCCGCGTTCGAGCACCTGCGCCGCGAGAGCGTCCCGTTCACGATCCACGCCGGTGAGGCGCACGGCCTGCCCAGCATCCACCAGGCACTGCAGGTGTGCGGCGCCCAGCGCATCGGCCACGGCGTCCGCATCACCGAGGACATCGTCGACGGCAAGCTCGGCCGCCTGGCTGGCTGGGTGCGTGACCGTCGTATCGCCCTGGAGATGTGCCCGACCTCCAACCTCCAGACGGGCGCGGCCAGTTCGATCGCCGAGCACCCCATCACCGCCCTCAAGGACCTGGGCTTCCGCGTCACCCTGAACACCGACAACCGACTGGTGTCCGGTACGACGATGACGCGCGAGATGTCCCTGCTGGTCGAGGAGGCGGGCTGGACGGTCGAGGACCTGCGCACCGTCACGGTGAACGCCCTGAAGAGCGCGTTCATCCCGTACGACGAGCGCAAGGCCCTCATCGAGGACGTCGTCCTGCCGGGTTACGCCTCCGCGCTCTGAAGCAACCCGCGTACATACGCGGCCTGTCCGACGTGTTCGAGATCGTCGGACAGGACGCTGACCAGCCGCACGCCCAACGTGACCGGCGGGTCCCAGCGTTCGTCCACGATCCGCTCGTAGTCCTCGGGGGTCAGCCCGCGCACATACGCGAGCGTCTGGTCGTGCACGGCGTCGTAGTACCCGGTCAGCTGCCCGGCCGACTCGACCCGCACCTTGCCGACCTTCGCCGAGGTGTGGCCGTATCCCGTGTCCTCGGGCGGCAGATCGAGGCCGAAGCGCTTCTCCCAACCCTGGGTCAGCCAGACCTGGTCGAGGCCGGCCGCGTCGGCGACATGGTCGTCCTGGACGCGGGTGAGATGCCAGATCAGCCAGGCGATGGAGCTGGCGTCGGGGGCCACGCGCGCGTGCAGTTGGTCAGGGGTGAGGCCGTCGAGGGCGGCATGGACTTCTTCCTGGACGCGGCCGTACGCGTCGATGAGGATGTCGTTGGCATGCATACGACCACCATCGCGCATCGCCGTCCGTCATGCGGCCGGAGTGTCGGTTTCCAGGATCGTCATCAGGGCCCGGGCCGCCGGACTGGTCGCCTGTGGGGGCGGCAGCAGGGCCACCGTCTCGTAGACCTCCTCGCCGGTGCCCTTGAGGGGGAGTGCGGTGAGGGGCTCGCGCTTGTGGCGGAAGTGCTGGGGGACCACCGCGATGCCGAGGTTCTCGTCGATCAGGTCGAGGAGGCTGTGCACGTCGTTGACCTCCAGCGCGACCGTCCGCCGTACGCCCGCCGCGGCGAAGACGGCGTCCGTGGTGCGGCGCGAGGCCCAGTCCGGGTGGAAGTCGACGAAGACCTCGCCGCCGAGGTCGTCCGGAGTGACCGCAGCGCCGGTCTCCGCGAGCCGGTGGCTGGGATGGCACAGCACGGTCATCGGCTCGCTGGTCAGCGATACGGAGCGCAGCTGGTCGGTGTCCGCCTGCGTACGGTAGGCGAACGCCAGGTCGAGTCGCCCGGCCGCGACCTCCTCCGCCAGCGCGCCCGAACCCGCCTGCCGCAGCCGGATCTCCACATCGGGGTGAAGGCGCCGGAACGCGGCCAGCAGCCCCGCCACGTGCACCCCGGCGATGCACTGCTCGGTGCCCAGGGACAGCGTGCCGCGCAGCACGCCCTGCACCGCGGCCACCGCCTCGTGCGCCGAGCGGACCTGCGCCAGGATGCGTTCCGCCTCGCCGAGCAGCGCGCGGCCGGCCTCCGTGAGCGTGACCCGGCGGGTGGTGCGGACGAACAGCGGGGTCTGCAACTCCCGCTCCAGGGCGCGGATCGACGCCGACAGGCCCGACTGGGACACCATCAGCCGCTCGGCCGCACGGGTGAAGTGCTGGTCCTCAGCGACGGCGATGAAATGCTGGAGATGACGCAGTTCCATGATTGAGAAGCGTAGCCGCTGAATTCCATCGGATTCTTCTGTTGGACCACTGCCCGCAGGTCACGACAGGGTGGGCGGTGGTTCCCTGGAACCGGTATCCCGTGTGCCAACCCCTCTGGAGTCGCGTTGTACACCGCACACCCCGACCGTTACGCGGACCTGCCCTACCGGCGCACCGGACGCAGCGGTCTGAAACTCCCCGCGATCTCGCTGGGCCTGTGGCACAACTTCGGGCCCGACCGCCCGGTCGACACCCAGCGCGCCATCCTGCGCCGCGCCTTCGACCTGGGCGTCACCCACTTCGACCTCGCCAACAACTACGGCCCGCCGCCCGGCGCCGCCGAGTCCGCCCTCGGCGAGGCGCTGAAGGCGGACTTCGGGTCGTACCGCGACGAGCTGGTGATCTCCACCAAGGCCGGCTATCTGATGTGGCCCGGCCCCTACGGCGAGTGGGGTTCGCGCAAGTACGTGCTGTCCTCGCTGGACCAGAGCCTCAGCCGCATGGGCCTGGACTACGTCGACATCTTCTACTCGCACCGCCCCGACCCGGAGACTCCCCTGGAGGAGACGATGGGCGCCCTGCACTCGGCGGTCCAGCAGGGCAAGGCGCTCTACGTCGGCATTTCCAACTACTCGGCGGAGCAGACCCGGGAAGCCGCCCGCATCCTCGGCGAGCTGGGAACCCCGCTCCTCATCCACCAGCCGCGCTACTCGATGCTCGACCGGCGCCCCGAGGACGAGGGCCTGCTCGACGCCCTCGACGAACTCCAGGTCGGCTCCATCGTCTTCTCCCCGCTGGAGCAGGGGCTGCTCAGCTCCCGCTACCTCGACGGCATCCCGGAGGGTTCGCGGGCGGCGAGCGACAGCCCGTTCCTGAACTCCGACGCCGTCACCGAGGACCTGGTCGGACAGCTCCGCGCCCTGAACGACATCGCCAAGGGTCGCGGTCAGACCCTCGCCCAGCTCGCCCTCGCCTGGGTGCTGCGCGGTGGCCGGGTCACCTCCGCGCTGGTCGGCGCGAGCAGCCCGCAGCAGATCGAGGACAGCGTCGCGGCCACCCGCAACCTGGACTTCGACGCCGACGAGCTGGCCCGCATCGACGCGATCATCAAGCCGTAGGGCACCTCACGGCCGTCAGGCCGTGAGCCGCTCGCTGACCTCCCAGAGGCGGGCCGCCGACTCCGGGTCCACGGCGCGGGACAGCACCCCAGGGATGGTGTCCCCGCCGGCCCAGGCGGCCTCGTCCTCGGGGGCGAGCAGCGGGCTGATGTCGACGTTCTCGCAGTAGACCCCGCCGAGACCGTCGAGCTGCGGGCTGGTCGCGCACCACACGCTGGTGGCGGCGCCCTGCTGCACGGTCTTCATCTGGCGCTCGGGGTCACGGATCGGCTTGCCCTCGGCGTCGAGCGCGCCCGCGGCCTGGAGCGCCGCCGGGTCGAGGTGCTTGACCAGGCCGGTGTCGATGATCAGGCCCGGGTGCACCGCGAACGCGCGGATGCCCTCGGCCTGTCCGCGCCGGTCCACCTCGACGGCGAACAGGGCGTTGGCCGTCTTGGACTGGCCGTAGGCGAGGAACGGCTCGTACTTCCTGTGCTCGAACTGCAGGTCGTCGAAGTCGACGCCGGCGAAGCGGATGCCCCGCGAGGACAGGACGACGACCCGCGCGCCATTCGCCGCGACCAGCGCGGGCCACAGCCTGGTCGTCAGCTGGAAGTGCCCGAGGTGGTTGGCGGCGAACTGCGACTCGTAGCCGCGCGCGTCCCGCGCCAGCGGGGTCGCCATGATCCCGGCGTTGTTCACCAGGAGGTGCAGCGGACGCCCGGAGGCCAGGAACTTCTCCGCGAAGGCGTCGATGGACGCCGGGTCCAGCAGGTCCATGTGCTCGACCTCGGTCCCGGGGAGGACCGCGAGCGCCGTCCTGGCCCGCTCCACGTCCCTCGCGGGTACGACGATCCGCGCGCCGGCGCCGTGCAGCACGCGGGCCGTTTCCAGGCCGATGCCGGAGTAGCCGCCGGTGACGATCGCGACCTTGCCGGTCAGGTCGACGCCCTTGATCACCTCCTCGGCGGTGGTCGAGGCGCCGAAGCCGGAATTCAGGGGCTGCTGTGCGGTGCTGGTCATGTCTGCTCTCTCCTCATCAGCTTGAGCTGGTGAGACCACCGTAGGTCGACCGATCCGTACGATGAATACTTGAGAATCCGCATAACTTGCGTGATAGTTCGAACATGACCGTGGATCCGCTCTCCGACGCCCTCGCCGTCGCCGATGCCCGCAGCGTGTTCTCCGGCGGCTTCACGGCCGGCGGCGACTGGGCCATCGAGCTGCGCGGGCGCGACCGGCTGAAGGTGAACGCCGTGGTGCAGGGCAGCTGTCTGCTGGTCCGGGACGGCGGTGAGCCCCTGCGGCTCGCCGAGGGGGACGTCGTGATCTCCGACGGTGGCCAGCCGTACACCCTGTGCAGCCGGCCCGGTGTCGCGCCGACCGACTCCGCGGACGTCGTCATGGACCCGGCGACCCGGATGGGCAGGCTCGGGCAGGGTGACGCGGTGGACGTCGCCTGCGTCTCCGGGCACATCGACCTGAGCCGGGACCGCGGCGATTTGCTGCGGCGGGCGCTGCCGGAGCTCGTGCACGTCCGTGCGGACTCGCCCGAAGCCGGTGTACTGCGGTGGCTCATCGGGCAGTTGGCGGCCGAGATGCGGACGCGCCGGGCCGGGGTCGAGTTCGTGTCGGCGCAGCTCGCGCAGCTGATGTTCGTGCAGGTGCTGCGGGTCTGCCTGACCGACGCGGACGGCCTGCCGCCCGGCTGGCTGCGCGCCCTCGCCGACGAACGGCTCGCCCCCGCGCTCCGCTTGATGCACGGCGACCCGGCCCACCCTTGGCAGTTGGAGGAGCTGGCCCGGGCGGCCGCGATGTCCCGCACGACGTTCGCCGTACGGTTCAAGGAGGCGGCCGGGGTGCCGCCCCTGACCTATCTGCTCAACTGGCGGATGAATCTTGCCGCCCGGGCCCTGCGCCAGGACGCCGCGCCGGTCGGGGCGCTCGCCCGTTCCGTCGGCTACACCTCCGAGAGCGCCTTCAGCAACGCCTTCAAACGGGCGGTCGGGGTGGCGCCGCGGCGGTATCGCGAAGAGGCCCTGGCTAGGAGTTGAGCCGTTCTTCGAGGCGGACGGTGACTCGGTCGCCCTCGCTTTTGTCGATGGCCTTTCGAAGATCGGCTTTCACGGGGAGTTTGTGGGTGCCGTCGCCCAGGGCCATGAACGAACTGCGGAAAGGATGTCCGTCGATCGTGCCGCGGACCTTGACCAGACCACGGGTGCCGAAGAATGCGACGGACTCGGGCCAGACGAGATAGGTCCAGCCGCCGTCGTTCGGGCTTTTGATCAATTCGGCGGTGAATTCCTCGTTCAACGGGGTGCCGGTGCTCATGATGTCCTCCACTCGGGATGGCCTGCCGTACAAGAGACCACCCCGAGCGGGAAAACTCATCGCGGACGCCGGCCCTCAGGCTCCGGCCGGCACCCGGTCGAGAAAACCGAGCACGGAGCGGATACGGCCGTCCCCGTCCAGCGTGATCACGTCGAAGCCGGCGACGGGCGCCGAGCCATCGGTCTCGCTCACCAACTCCCAAGCGAAACGCACGGTTTCGTGGTGCCCGTCGACGGCGCCCAGCGGACGGAAGGCGAACCCGGGGAACTGCTCGTGCGCCCCGGCGATCAGCCCCGCGATCTCCGTGTGGCCGGTGACTGACGCCAGCGGGTCGGTGTATGTACCCTCGACGGACCAGGCGGCGGCGACCGCCTTCGCGAGCGCCTCCGGTTCGCCCGCGTTCCAGGCCTCGAAGTAGCGGGCGACGGCGCTCTCGTATCGGTCGGTGTTCACGGACATGGTGAATCAGCCTCCAGCGAGGTCGTTCGTACTGGTCAGGGTCCGGATCGCGATGCCTGCCGACCCGGTGCCTCCACCCTGCCGGGGCTCGCGGGAAGCGTCGATTACCCCTCGGGTAATGACGGCGTGAGACCACCACAAAAGGGGTCCCGAAGCTTTTCGGCCACCGGAGGCTGTGAATATGCCAAGAGAGTGGCTAAAAAGTCGTGGTGACAGTGTTTCGGGAGTGAACATACTCGACTGCTAGGGCATGACTTCGCGCGTGCCCGGGCATGACTTCACGAGGCAAATCCGCCATCGTGCGCACCACCTGAGCCACCCGAGCCGCCAGAAGAGCCGCATGGAAAGCGAGGCCCGACCGGCAATCGAGACACGCGACGGGGGAGTGATCGTGCACGACGAATTCCTGTGCCATGTCACCGCGTACGGTACCTGCGGTGGACAGCGCGTCGGGGTGCCTCTGGGAACCTACCGTGCGCCGACCCTGGCACTGGCCCTGTGGTGGTTACGGGACCGCGCGGTGTGGATGGCCGACCGGCTCGACCCGCAACCGGAGAACCCGCGCTTCCCCCGGGGTGCCCTGGTGCCGGTCTCGGACACGGCCCCCGACGTGCCCCGCGCGTTACGGACATGGTCGCGTGACGTCGGCCAACAGGAGCAGGTCGCCTACGAGTTGGCGGCCGGGCGGCTGGTGCAGATCGCCATCAGCGACGAGACCACCGAGTACGAGCTGCTCGCCGAATCGGTCGACGCCCTCCGGATGCAGCGGACCGTTCCGGCACTCGTCGTCCCTGTCGCCTGACACGTGTCGACCACCGCACACCTCTGACCGCTGGCCGGGCGCACGGGTGAACGAATCGGTAGAATTCAGGGCATGCCAGAGCGGCCGATGGTGCCGACAGCGCCCGAACTCCTCCTGGAGACGGAATCGGGCTCCACGGTCATGACCCCGGGCCGCGACTACCACGTCGGCCGCGATCCCCTCAGCGACATCGTCATCGACGACGCCCGCGTCTCCTGGCACCACGCGGTCCTGCGGCCCGACGCCGACCACTGGACGCTGGAGGACGAGCACAGCACCAACGGCACCTATGCCGACGGCCGCCGCATCCAGGAGTGGGGCGTCGGCCCCGGCAGCGTGATCCGCTTCGGCAACCCGGCCGACGGCCCGTGCGTCACCCTGGCCGACCGCCCCGCCCCGGCCCCGGAACGCCCCTCGGCCGTGTCCATGCCCGCCTTCACCGGCACGTTCCGGCAACCGACGACCGTACGACCGCTGCCCAGCCGGACCGTCCGCATCGGCCGGGCCGGCGACAACGACCTCGTCGTCGACGACCTGATCGTCTCCCGCCGCCACGCCGAGCTACGGGCCATGCCGGACGGGACGTACGAGATCGTCGACCTCGGCAGCCACAACGGCACCTACCTCAACGGCCAGCCCGTCGCCCGCGCCCCCATCGGGCCGGGTGACATCGTCGGCATCGGACACTCCGCGTTCTGTCTCGTCGGCGACCAGTTGCAGGAGTACGTCGACACCGGCGAGGTCTCCCTCGACGTACAGGACCTCACCGTCGCTGTCGACCACGGCCGCAAGATTCTTCTCGACCAGGTCTCGTTCCCGGTCGGCGAGAAATGTCTGCTCGCCGTCGTCGGACCCAGCGGCGCCGGCAAGTCCACCCTGCTGAACGCGCTCACCGGCCAGCGCCCCGCCGACCGAGGCACCGTCCTGTACGACGGCCGCGACCTCTACCGCGATTACGCCGAACTGCGCCAGCGCATCGGCCTGGTCCCGCAGGACGACATCCTGCACGCCCAGCTCACCGTGCGCAGCGCCCTGTCGTACGCGGCCGAACTCCGCTTCCCCCAGGACACCGCCAAGGCCGAACGGCAGGCCAGGGTCGACGAGGTCGTACGCGAACTCGGCCTCGAACAGCGTGCCGCGCAGCCCGTGCACAGCCTCTCCGGCGGTCAGCGCAAGCGGGTCAGCGTGGCGCTGGAACTGCTGACCAAGCCGTCGCTGCTCTTCCTCGACGAACCGACCTCCGGACTCGACCCCGGCATGGACCGCTCGGTGATGCACATGCTGCGCGGCCTCGCCGACGACGGCCGTACCGTCATCGTCGTCACCCACAGCGTCCTCAGCCTCGACGTGTGCGACCGGCTCCTGGTGCTCGCGCCCGGCGGCAAGGTCGCCTACTACGGGCCGCCCGACGACGCCCTCGCCTTCTTCGGCTTCGAGCACTGGCCGGAGGCCTTCGAGGCCTTCGAGCGGGACCAACAGCGGGACTGGGCGGGGGAGTTCAGGAACTCGCCCTTCCAGCGCCAGTACATCGTCAACTCGACCGCTCAGCCCCACCAGTTGGGCTCGGGCGCGGTCGCCGCGGCTGTGCCGCCGCCCAGGCCGCGCAGCCGTAGCGCTCAACTCGGCACCCTGGTCCGCCGGTACACGGCGGCGCTCGCCGCCGACCGCACGTTCCTCGTCATCATGATCGCGCTGCCGTTCGTGATGGGCGCGATGGCCCGCGCGCTGGCAGGCAGCGAGCTGACCCGGGAGACGGCGATGAACGCGCTGCTCATCCTCTGTGTCGGCGGTGTGCTCACCGGTGCGGCCAATGCCGTGCGCGAACTCGTCAAGGAACGTGCGATCTACCGGCGCGAGAGAGCCGTCGGCCTCTCCAGATCGGCGTATCTGCTCTCCAAGGTCGTCGTCCTGGGCGCGATCACCGTGGCGCAGGCCGTGGTGCTCACCCTCGTCGGACTCTTCGGCGTCGACCTCAACGCGCCGGGCGGCAAAGGGGTGTTGATGCCGCCCCTGATCGAAATCACCGTGGCCGTCGCCCTGTTGTCCTTCACCGCGATGATGCTCGGCCTGCTGGTCTCCGCGATGGTGCGCAAGGAGGAGGTGACGATGCCGCTGCTGGTGCTGCTCGCCATCGTCCAAGTGGTGTTCTGCGGCGCCCTGTTGAAGCTGCACGGCGTACCCGGCCTGGAACAGCTGTCCTGGCTGGTGCCCTCGCGCTGGGCGCTCGGCGGGATGGCCGGCACCATCGGGCTGGCCCGGATCGTGCCGGGCGAGCTGACCGGCGACCCGATGTTCCGGCACTCGGCCGGGGTGTGGCTGCTCAACATGGGCATGCTGGTCGTGCTGTCGCTGCTCTTCGGCTTCCTGGTCTCCCGGCTGCTGCGGCGCCACGAACCCGCCGTGATGCGGAAATAGGGGCCGCCGCGATGACGCTCCCGCCCCCCGGCTTCCGGCCCACGCATGTCGTCCCCGAGCATGGGATGCCCGCCTGGGAGGCCCCGGACCCCGCGCGTCCCACCGTGCCGCTCGACGCGCTGCTCCCGGTGCAACTGCTGGAGCGGCGCGGCGACTGGGCCCACGCCCTGTGCTCCAACGGCTGGTCCGCCTGGGTCGACGGCCGCCACCTCATCTCCGTCTCCCAGGACCCGCCGGCGGCGGGCGGCCCGCTGACCCGCACCGCCGACCCGCGCCCGCTGCTGGCCCGCGCCGAACAGGCCCTCGCCCGCTACCGCAGCGCCGTCGAGGACCTCGCGGGCGGCGGCCTGGACGGCGCCACCTTCCAGGGCCGCACGAAGGGCCTGCGGATCGGGGTGGTCGTCGACGGCGAATCCGTCTGGCTCTACGACTCCGACCACGAGCGCTGGGTCTACGGCGACGGCACCCGCCTCAGCACCTACGCCTCCGGCGACGGACCCCGCGCCGAACCGGCCGACCCCGGGCACGCCCCCACCCAGGTCGTGAGCCCCGATGGCCCGTGACGCGAGCCTCTTCTCCGGGCGCCCCTCCGAACTGGTCGGGCAGCAGATCGCCGGCTACCGCATCGAGGACGAGATCGGGCGCGGCGGCATGGCGGTCGTGTACCGCGCCCACGACCTGCGCCTCGAACGCACGGTCGCCCTGAAGCTCCTCGCCCCCGAACTCGCCCGCAATGACACCTTCCGCAAACGCTTCACCCACGAGTCCCGGGTCGCCGCCGCGATCGACCATCCGCACATCGTCCCCGTCTTCGAGGCGGGGGAGACGGACGGGGTGCTGTACATCGCGATGCGGTACGTCGCCGGCAGTGATCTGCGTCATCTCCTTGACCGGGAGGGGCCGTTGGCGCTTCCGACGGCCGTGCGGATCGCCACGCAGGTCGCGTCCGCGCTGGATGCCGCCCATGAACACGGGCTGGTCCACCGGGATGTGAAACCCGGGAACATCCTGGTTGCCCGCGGTACGGACAGCGATCATCCCGAGCACGTGTACCTCACCGACTTCGGTCTGACGAAGAAGTCGCTGTCACTCACCGGGTTCACGACCGTGGGGCAGTTCGTCGGTACGCTCGACTATGTGGCGCCTGAGCAGATCTCGGGGCGGCCGGTGGACGGGCGGTGCGATGTGTACGGGCTGGCGTGTGTCGTCTACGAGACGTTGGCGGGGCGGCCGCCGTTTCGGCGGGACGATGACATGGCTTTGTTGTGGGCGCACCAGTACGACTTGCCTCCGGCGGTCAGTGAGGTTCGGGGTGGTTTGCCGGGGCACGTCGACGGGGTTTTCGCGAGGGCGTTGGCGAAGAGTCCTGATGATCGGTACGAGTCCTGCCTGGCGTTTGTGACGGAGTTGCGTGGGGGTGGTTCTGGGCATGCGGCGACCGAGGTGGATGTGCGGGTGGGACGGGGGAGAGATGAACGGCCTCCTGCGCCGCCGCGGTGGGCCGAACCCGTGTTCAGGCGGCGTGACTGAAGTGTTTCGGGTGCGGGTTCGTCGTGGCTGGTCGCGCAGTTCCCCGCGCCCCTTCAGGGCGCGCTGCAGTTGCCGGCACTAGAACTTGCCCGCGCCGTTCAAGGGCACGCGTCGCGCCTCGACTTTTCGACGAGCAATCCGCCAACCCAGCCCCACCCGCACCACCGTGTCCACATACGTCACCGATCCGCACGAGCCGTCCGTCCTGATGCCCAGGCCCTTTGATCGCGCTCGGATCTCGCCGTCCGGGAGTTCCTCGATCACCACGTTCGTCACGTGGTGCGCGACGGGGTTCCCTGGGCCCAACGTGAGGGCCGCGTCCACGAGTTGGGGGAGGCCGGTGAGCGTGGGTTGGCCGAAGTCCGTGAGGTCGTACTCGACGTCCGGGGTGAACACCTCGGCCAGGTGGTCGAGTTCGCCCTCGTCGGCCAGGTGGCCGTGCAGTGCGATCAACTCCGTTATGGCCAGGCGGTCTTCAAGAGGCAATGCCATGTCTGCCCTTCCCTTGGATGGGCGCACACTCTCATGGCTGGTGCTGGGGCTGCTGGGGAATTTCGACCTCGCCCCGCCGGTGGACCGGCCTCGCCAACAGGGCCCCGAGGAATCCCGCCACCAACCCCCACACCGCGGCCAGCCCCATCGCCGACCACAATTCCGGCTTCAGGAACAGGTCCCCGGACAAGCCGCCGCCCACGTCGCCGATGCCGAGGAGGGAGAGGCCGTAGTGGGCGGAGATCCGGCCGACGAGGCAGATCATGAGGACCGCGAGGGCGAAGGCGACCGCGAGGTGGACGGCGTGTTGCCAGGCGCGTACGTGGGCCGGGGAACGGACGGCCATCAGGAAGGCGGCGGCCAGGAGCAGGACCGCGTCCATGACCAGGAGCCACCACACGCGGCCGTCGTAGGCGGCGAGCGAGTGCAGATTGAGCGTGGAGATGTCCGGGGTGCGCAGGACCTCGTCCAGGAGGTGCGGCATGGGCAGGCCGAAGGGGCCGTCGACGCGGCCGTTCCAGGTGGCGCCCAGGCCGATCGTGAGGGCCAGCCAGACCAGGTTCGGCATGCCCAGCAGGATCAGGGCGAAGGTCTGGGTGGTGTTGCCTCGGGTCGCCGCCGTGACGAGGGCCAGGACGACGCCGAGCGCCACGTAGGTCAGTAGGAGGGCTACGACTGCGAACGCGGCCGGGCGTACCGACGCGTGGAAGCGGAGGAGGCGGGCGGGGAGAGGTGCGCCTGGGGAGACCAGGAGGGACAGCACCAGTACTCCGGCCAGCCACAGCAGGCCGTACAGCACCGTCTGTGCTACGTCCGCCTCGAAGCCGACCTCGGGGGACGTGCCCAGCAGGTCGCCGATGTCGCCGAGGGTTCCGGTGCCCAGGGAGATCGAGAACTTCTGGCGTGCGCCGAGGGCCAGGCCGATCAGGCCCAGTAGCCACAGGACGGCGATGCGAGCGGCCCAGCCCGACAGTTCCGTGGCCGAGGCGACCGCGCGGTGTCGGAGGGGGCGTAGGAAGGCTGCCGCGGTTGTCAGGGCGCCGGCCAGGGTCACCGAGAGGGGGATGACGGTCAGGCCTGCCTTGGTGGTGGCCAGGGAGCCCGCGTTCCCGGTGAGTTTCACGGTGCCGCCCACCGCCGTCACCACTGTCGCCGTGACGACCCGGGGGAACGCGCCGTCGGGGAGGTCCGTCGCGCCCGCCGCCCACAGGCCCAGCGCGGACACCAGGACCATGGCGAGCAGTCCGGCCAGCACCGTGCCGAGCGCCTGGAGCCAGCCGTGGCGGGCTACCGCCTGGTCAGAAGGGGTTCGGGGGGTCACACGGCCACGCTAAGCAGCGGCCGGGGAGCACGCCCGCCGGGAGGGCCGTCCGCGTCGGCTTGCGGGCGGACCATGATCCGAGCACACAATGGGTTCGTTGTGGATAAAGCGGCACAAATCGCTATGAATGCCGCTGTCGACCGCGTCGGGAAGAAGAGCTCGTGAGCGTCGAACCTCCGTCTTCAGGCCGCCCCACCGGACCGCCTTCCGGCCCGCTGTCGGGACCCTCCCAGCCGCCTTCGGGCCCGCCCTCGCAGCCCTCGGGCGGCGGCGGTGCCGGGGCGCCGGAGCCGCATCGGCCCTGGTGGAAGTCGGTGCCGCGCGTCGCGATCCTCACGGCCGTCGTGGTGGCCGCCGTGGTGCTGGGCCTCGTCTTCACCCGTTCCGACGGCGGTTCGAGCAACACCGCGAGCAAGGGCGAGGTCTTCCTGCAGTCCGCGGCCAAGACCGGCCCCGACCCGTTCACGGAGTCCACGGCGACCGAGAACTCCGCCCCGCCCGTCAGCGCGTCCCCCACCGCCTCGGAACCGGCGAACGCCGTACGCGGTGTCGACGGCGGCGCCCCCGGCCTCTACGGCGGCACCCAGAACGTCTCCAGCTGTGACGTCGAGAAGCAGATCAAAGCCCTGAACGCGGCCCCGGCGAAGAAGCAGGCGTTCGCGTCCGTCGTCGGCGTCCAGCCCGCCGGAGTCCCCGCCTATCTGCGCTCACTCACCCCCGTACAGCTGCGCATGGACACCCGCGTCACCAACCACGGCTACCGCGACGGTGCCGCCACCAGCTACCAGGCCGTCCTCCAGGCCGGCACCGCCGTCCTCGTCGACAACCACGGCGTGCCCCGCGTCCGCTGCGCCTGTGGCAACCCCCTGTCGCCCCCCGTCGCGCAGCAGACCACCCCCAAGCGCACCGGCGACACCTGGTCCTCGTACCGGCCGCAGAACGTCGTCGTGGTCACCCCCGCACCGCAGATCATCAACATCTTCGTGATCTACGACCCCGACAACCACCACTGGTTCGGCCGCCACCACGGCGACACGGGCAAGCACGACCACAAGACCCCGCCCCCGGTGAACCCGGCCAGTCCCTCGGTGACCGTGTCCCCGCCGACCTCGCCGTCCTCCAACTCCCCGTCCGCGTGCGCCTCCACGGCCCCCGGCACACCGGGAACGCCCGGCACGTCCACCAGCCCGTGCCCGCCGACGTCGAGCGCACCGTCCTCGTCGTCGCCGAGTTCGGAGTCCCCGTCGAGCCCGAAGTCGCCGTCCTCCGAGCCGCCGTCGACGGAGTCGTCGGCAGCCTCCTCGGCATCATCGGCCTCGTCCTCCCCACCCGAATCGCTCGCTTCCGATACGACCACGACCTCGTCGTCCAGCTTCAGCGCGCCGGTTTCCTCGGGGTCGATTTCACCGTCACTCTGATCGGGGGGACTGCCGGGCGTGGGGCTGGGTACGAGCACTGGTACGACAGCGACCGGCACAGCCGCCTTCCGAGAGAGACACGCATGATCGACCACCGGGACGGGGTAGTGATACCGACTCGTTTCGACGTGCCCGTGGAACCGCTGCGGCGGGCGGCGCACTACACCGGCGAACCGGGCTGCATCTCAGCGGCCCGGCACTTCACCCACCAGTTCCTGGAACAGCTCAGAACCGAGTGGTGTGCCACCATCGACGACCAGTCCGACGGCGAACTGCTCCTGCTGGTCAGCGAGTTGGTCACCAACGCGGACCGGCACAGCAACGGGCCGTACATCCTGGAACTGGAGGGCACGGACACCTCGGTGACGGTGTCCGTCTGCGACAGCAGCGTCGCCCTGCCCCGGCTGTTCGCCCGGGACCCCGAGCGCATCGGCCGGCACGGCCTGGAGATAGTCCACGCCCTGGCCGCGCAGGTGAGCGTCGAACGGATTCCGGTCGGCAAGCGGGTGCGCGCCGTGGTGCGCCTGAGCGGCGAGGACCGCTAGAGGGTCGTCAGGAGATCACGCCCCGGTCCGGGTGACCGTGATCAACTCGTGCAGGTACCGCTTGGTGACCCGGCCGCCGAACCGCGTCTCCAGCAGCTCCCGCAGACAGGCCGGCAGACCCTGGCGCGCGGGCTCGTCCATCGCGAGATGGTTCGAGTACGTGAGTACGACGTCGAGGTACTCGTCGGTCGAGTACGTGATCTCCTGCGCCCCGCGCCACACCGTGACGTCCCCGAAGTGTGCGGAACGCTCGAACTCCCGTGTGTCCGTTGCCGTTTCGTCCTCGGTGGGACTCCGGAAGCCGGGCGGAGTGGCCGGGTCCCAGCGTTCGTAGCACTCCTGCATCCGGTCGAAGAAGTCCTGCGTGCCGCCCGCCACATGGTGCGTGGTGACGACCGCGAGCCGCCCGCCGGGACGCAGTGCGGACGCCGTCTTCGGAAGGAACGTCCGCGGCTCGAACCAGTGGTACGCCGTCGCGATCACCGCCAGGTCGAACGGCTCGTCCGGCACCTCCCACAGCTCGAAGTCCGCGACCTGCACGTCCGCTCGCGGGAACCCGCTCAGATTGCGCCGGGCCACCGCCGCGAGCGAAGGGCCGAGTTCCACGGCGGTCAGCCGGCAGCCGAACTCGGCGAGCGGGACGGTGAGTTGGCCGGTGCCGGGGGCGATCTCCAGGACCCGGATGTCCGGGCCGAGGTTCGCTGTCCGGGCCAGTTCGTCGATCAGTGGGCGCGGATACCGGGGGCGGGCCCGGTCGTAGCGCTCGGCCGCCCCGTCGAATGTGTCGCGCAGCACCGTTCCGGCACCCTTCGTATCGGCGATTCCCCCCAGGGCAGAATGCTGATCCCTTGCCCTCACGTCCACGGCTTTTAGTCTGAGGGGGTGAGCAACCAAGCGCCGAACCAAGCCCGCGTGATTCCGCTGCGCCCGCACGAGCCGGCCCCGCACCTGCCGGAGCCGCAGGTTCCCGCGCCCAAGGAACCCCTGTGGCGCGACCTGGTCGGTGACGTCCTGCGACGCGAACGCCTCGCCCAGGAGCGCACGTTGAAGGATGTGGCCGACGCCGCCCGGATCTCCATGCCGTATCTCTCGGAGGTGGAGCGGGGCCGCAAGGAGGCCTCCTCGGAGGTCATCGCGGCCGCCGCCCACGCCCTCGGACTCGACCTCGGCGACCTGCTGTCGCTGGCCGGGGACGAACTCGGCCGGCACCGCAGCAGGCGTCAAGGCAGGGTGACTTCGCCGTACAACGCGCGGCTCAGTCTGGTCGCCGCCTGACGACTCCGCTCAGGACGGGCCGAGGCGTCGGCTGACTACCTGATCGGCGAGGCCGTACGCCACGGCCTCCTGTGCGGTGAACACCTTGTCGCGGTCCATGTCGGCGCGCAGTGTGGGGATGTCGTGGTGGGTGTGCCGGGACAGCACCTCCTCGACCTGGGAGCGGATCCGCACCATCTCCTTCGCCTGGAGGGCGAGATCGGAGACCATGCCGCGCTGCCCGCCGCTCGCCGGCTGGCCGAGCAGCACGCGCGCGTGCTCCAGGACGAACCGGCGCCCCGGGTCCCCGCCGGCCAGCAGTACGGCCGCCGTCGACGCGGCCTGACCGACGCAGAACGTCGAGATCGGCGCCTGGACGTACGTCATCGTGTCGTAGATCGCCATCAGTGAAGTGAACGATCCCCCGGGCGAGTTGATGTAGATCGCGATCTCGCTCTCCGGCGACGACGACTCCAGATGGAGGAGTTGCGCGATGACGACGTTGGCGACGCCGTCGTCGATGTCGGTGCCGAGGAAGATGATCCGCTCGGACAGCAGCCGGCTGAACACGTCGTACGAACGCTCGCCGTTCGGGGTGCGCTCGACGACGTTCGGAATCGTGTACGTCCCCATGTCAGAGCCCCATCCGTCGCTTGGAGGCGGCCGGGCGCACGTCGTCCAGTGAGGCGACGACCCGGTCCACCATGCCGTACTCCTTGGCCTGTTCGGCCGTGAACCAGCGGTCGCGGTCGCCGTCGCGGGAGATGGTCTCCTCGCTCTGGCCCGTGTGCTGGGCGGTCAGTCGCTCGATGGTCTTCTTCGTGAAGTCCAGGTTCTCCGCCTGGATCTCGATGTCGGCCGTGGTGCCGCCGATGCCCGCCGACGGCTGATGCATCATGACCCGCGCGTGGGGGAGGGCGTAGCGCTTGCCGTGGGTGCCGACGCTGAGCAGGAACTGGCCCATGCTGGCCGCGAATCCCATGGTCAGCGTGGCGACGTCGTTCGGGATCAGCTGCATCGTGTCGTAGATCGCGAGGCCCGCCGTCACCGAGCCGCCGGGGCTGTTGATGTACAGGCTGATGTCCGTGCGCGGGTCCTCGGCGGACAGGAGCAGCAGCTGGGCGCAGATCCGGTTCGCGGAGACCTCGTCGACCTGCGTGCCGAGGAAGACGATCCGCTGGCCGAGCAGCTGGGCGGCGAGGTGGTCGTCGAACCGGGAGGACGGCGTGTCGAGCTCCTCGGCGCGTGGCATGAGGGCCGGCGCGAAACCGGCCGTGAGTGGAGACATGAGCACTCCTTGTCGAGGGTGTCGAAGGTGTGTCGTGACCTGTCTCCACTGTCGGCCGACAACGCCCCGGCCTGGGGGTTTCTAGGCCCTCAGCAGATTCGCCGGGAGCAGAGTCTCAGTCGGCGTCCTAGGGGCCGGTCAGTCGACGCCCTTCTCGCGGAGTTCCCGGAAGAACGCCCGTACGTCCTCGGCCAGCAGGTCCGGTTCCTCCATCGCGGCGAAATGGCCGCCCCGGTCGAGCCGGGTCCAGCGGACGATGTTCTCGGTGCGCTCGGCCTTGTGGCGGAGCGGGATCTGGGTCTCGGCCGGGAAGAGGGCCAGGGCGGTCGGGGTGGTGGAGGGGAGGGTGGGTGCGGCGGCCCGGGTGCCGGTGGCGTGGGCCCGCTCGTAGTAGATGCGGGCGGCCGAACCGGCCGTCCCCGTCAGCCAGTACAGCATCACGTTGGTGAGCATCCGGTCCCGGTCCACGGCCTCCTCGGGCAGCTCCTCCGAGTCGGTCCACTCCCTGAACTTCTCGACGATCCAGGCGAGTTGGCCGACCGGCGAGTCCGTGAGGCCGTATGCCAGGGTCTGTGGGCGGGTGGCGTGGAGGACGGCGTATCCGGTGCCCTCGCGCGACCAGGCGGACCAGCGGCGCCAGGACTCCTCGGCGTCCGCCCGGTCCTCGGGGCCGAGTGCGGCCAGTTCCTCGGCGGTGGGCTCGGTGGTCGCCTGCGCGCCGGGCAGCAGGTTGAGGTGGACGCCGATGACTCGGTCGGGGTGGGCGCGGCCCAGCTCGCGGGAGATCGCCGAGCCCCAGTCGCCGCCCTGTGCGCCGAACCGGTCGTAGCCGAGCCGTCGCATCAACTCGGCCCAGGCGTCGGCGATCCGGCCCGCCTCCCAGCCGGTGTCGGCCGGCGGGCCGGAGAGTCCGAAGCCGGGGATGCTCGGCACGACCACGTGGAAGGCGTCGGCGGGGTCGCCGCCGTGGGCGGCCGGGTCGGTCAACAGGCCCACGATGTCGAGGAATTCGACGATCGAGCCCGGCCAGCCGTGCGTGATGATCAGCGGGGTGGCGTCCGGTTCGGGGGAGCGGATGTGCGCGAAGTGGACGGTCGTCCCGTCGATGGTGGTGGTGAACTGCGGCCACGCGTTCAGCTCGGCCTCGGCCGCACGCCAGTCGTACGTGTGGCGCCAGTACCGGACCAGTTCTCGCAGATAGTCGGCCGGGACGCCGTAGGCCCAGCCGGTGCCGGGGAGCTCGTCGGGCCAGCGGGTGCGGTCGAGGCGAGCGTGCAGGTCGTCGAGGTCGGCCTGCGGGATGTCGATGCGGAACGGGTCGATACGGGACGGTTGGACGCTGTCTGCCTGCGGGGACGTCATGGAACCGGAGCCTAGTTCCGCGCGGCGGATCGGCCACCCGGATTATCCGGCCGTCCGACCGATGAGTTTCGCGGCGGGCCGGGGTCGATACAGATGACCGTGTTCGATGCCCCCGGAGCCCATGGAGGAGCTCATGACCACCGACGCACCCACCGACGGATTCACCACGTGTCTCTGGTTCGACGGCCAGGCCGAGGAAGCCGCCCACCACTACGTGTCGATCTTCAAGAACTCCAGCATCGGCCGCATCAGCCACTACGGCGAGGGCGCCCCTCAGCCGGCGGGCTCGGTGCTCACCGTGGAGTTCACGGCCCTCGGCCAGAAGTTCGTCGGGCTGAACGGCGGCCCGGAGTTCAAGTTCACCGAGGCGATCTCCTTCCAGATCCCGTGCGAGAACCAGGAGGACATCGACTACTACTGGGCCAAGCTCACCGACGGCGGCGAGCCCGGCCCGTGCGGCTGGCTCAAGGACAAGTTCGGCGTGTCCTGGCAGGTCGTCCCCAACCGGCTCATCGAGATGATCACCGACCCGGACCCCGCGAAGGTCGCCCGCGCGACCGCGTCCTTCATGGCGATGAGCAAGTTCGACCTCGCCGCGTTGGAGAAGGCCTTCGCGGGGGAGTGACGGCGACCCCTCGGTCACGTCGACGGTGCCTGCGCCAGCGTCGCCACCTCGGCGGCGCTCAGCGCCCTGCCGTGGACCCGGAAGTCGTCGACCGCGCCCTTCAGGTACGGGTCGGCGTACTGCGACCTGCCGAGGTAACCGGCGCGGATGTGGTTGCCGAAGCGGCGCGGCTCCACGGTGACGGCCGCGTTCCGGCCGGCCTCGGCGCCGTCGACGTACAGGACGGCCGTCCCGTCGCCGTACGTCACCGCCACGTGCACCCAGCGGTCGATGGGCAGTGGGGCGGCGTCGATGCGCTGCTCGGCGCCCGCCCCGCCCGCGGTGATCGCGTACCGCAGGGTGCCGTCACCGCTGAGCGGGGTCAGGAACATGTTCGCGGTGACACCGGTACCGAGGTCGAAGATCCGGCTCCATACACCGGGTTGACCGTCCAGCCGCACCCACCCGGCGAGCGAGTAGGCGGACGCCCCCGCCAACAGGTCCTCGGCGAGCGCCACATGACCGTCGACCCCGTCCAGCGCGACCGCGCCGCCGAGGCGCCCGTCCGCCAACCATGAGGCACCGCCGACCAGTTGGGCCGTACGGCCATTGCCGGTCGCGTCGGACGCTGCCGTGCCCGAGGTCTCGTCGAAGCGGTGCCAGGCGGCGAACTCCGGGGGAGGGGGCGGAGGTTCGCCGGTCAGCCAGTACACCGAGTAGTGCTGGTGATGGACGCGGGCGATCGGCAGCAGGGTCACCTCCGCGTCGTCCGCGCGGGCGGTGAAGCGCAGAGGATTCGACGACTCCTGCCGTACGGAGTCGACGTCCAGGCGTGACAGCCAGGGATCGGCCTGCTCGCCGAACGCCCCTGCCAGCACCACCGGGCCGTGCAACACCGCCTGTACGTCGGGGTCGTCGGGGGTCGGCTCGACGACCGTGCGCATCGGCAGGGACACCTCGATGCGGTCGCCGGTGCGCCACGCGCGCTCCAGGGTGAGCCAACTGCCGGGTGGCGGACGGTCCGGCAGCGTACGGCCGTTGAGGCTCGCGCGGGCGCCGGATGCCCAGGCCGGGATGCGGATGCGCAGCCGGTGTGCGGCCCGGCCGGCGGTGACCGTCAGGGTGGTGGTGGAGCGGTCCGGGAAGCCGGTGGTCTGGCGCCAGGTGATGCCCCGTTCGCGCCAGACGACCTGCGAGGGGATGAACAGGTTGACCAGCAGGCTGTGTTCGTCGTGCGTGTAGATCGTGTCGGCGAACTTGGCCTGTGTCTCCATGCCGGTGCCGTGGTCGCAGGAGAAGTTGTCGTAGTCCGTGGAGTAGGCGTTCGGATCCGTGCCCATGAAGGACGGCTGGCGCTTGAACGAGCCCGGGGCCAGGCCGGTGTAGTAGATGTTGAAGCCGTGCTCGGAGTCCGGGTCCTGCTCGCCCAGCATCTGGTTGAACAGGGCCCGTTCGTAGAAGTCGAGCAGTTCGACGCGGTCCGGGGTGTGGAAGTGCAGCAGCCGGGTCAGCTTGAGCATGTTGTAGCTGTTGCAGTTCTCGCAGGTGTTGTCGGACAACTGCCCTGCCACGACGTCGGGTTCGTGGAACGCTTCGCCGTTGCTGTTGCCGCCGATGACGTACGAGTGATGGCCGGTGACGATCTCCCAGAAGTTCGCGGCGATCGTGCGGTACCGCTCCGGCAGCCCCTCCTCCCACAGCCGCAGCGCCCCGACCATCTTCGGGATCTGCGTGTTGGCGTGCAGCCCGGCGAGTCGGTCCTCATTGCGGGCCAGCGGGTCGAAGACCCGGGCATGCGTGAAGCGTTCGGCGACATCGAGCCAAGTGCCGTCCCCGGTAAGGGAATGCAGATCGGCGAGCACGTCGTTCATCCCGCCGAACTCGGTCTCCAGCACCCGCTGCATCTGCTCGTACGGCAGCTTCGCGGTCCGCGCGTCGACCCAACGCGCCTGCCGCAGCACCACGTCGAGGGCCTGGTCGTTCCCGGCCAGCCGGTACTGCTCGACCAGCCCCGCCATGATCTTGTGGATCGTGTAGTACGGCGCCCACACCCCGGTCCCGGCCTCCAGCCGGTCGAAGAAGCTCTCCGGGAACGCGGACAGATATCCCTTGCCGAAACCGGCCGCGGGCGAGGCTTCCTGACACTTCGCCAGCTCGGCGACGAGGGTACGGCCCTTGTCGCGGAGGCTCGCGTCACCGGTGTTGGCGTACGCGAGGGCGAGACCGGAGAGCAGATGGCCGGTGGAGTGACCGCGCAGCTCCACGTCCGGGCCCTCCCAGCCGCCGCAGGGCTCGGCACCGCTCGGCAGGCCGACGTTGGTGCGGAAGGTGTGCAGCAGCCGGTCGAGGGCGACGAAGCGCAGATAGGCCGAGTTGCGGCGCTGGTTGGCGCGGAACGGGCTGTCCAGCAGGGTCACGGCGGTGAGGGGGAAGGGGTGTGCCGGGGTGGGCGTGGATACGGCTCTGGTGGTGGCGTGCGCGGTCTCTCCGCCGGTGAGGGCGAGGGTCGCCGAGGTGGCACCGGCGGCTGCGAGTAACCGGCGTCTGCCGAGGGGTGCGGTCATCGTCAATGTCCTTCGCATGTCGGGGAGTCGGGGCGATGTCCCTGTCGCCGCTCCACTCCTGTTCGATATGCCGAATGCTGTGCGACATGCTGTGCGCGGAACACGCTATGCGTCGGTTGTGTGATGTCAACAGGGCCGGGAGAGGCCGTAGTTGCCCGTGAGGCGATCGCGGGTCGGGGGTTCAGCTCTCGCTGTCCAGCAACAGCGCGTGCAACTCGGCCGCCCGTCGGGCCAGTTGCTCCGCCTGGTCGGCCTTGGCGCGGGTGCGCGGCCGGGGCAGGGTGATGTCGAGGACCGTACGGATCCGGCCGGGCCGGGGCGTGAGGACGACCACCCGATCGGCGAGCAGGACCGCCTCGTCCACGGAGTGCGTGACGAGGACGACGGTGGACGGATGCTCGCGGTGCGCGCGCTGCAATTCGGCGCACAACTCGTCCCGGGTGAGCGCGTCGAGCGCGGAGAACGGCTCGTCCATCAGCAGCACCCGGGGCCGCTGCATGAGCGAGCGGCACAGCGCCACCCGCTGCTGCATCCCGCCGGACAGCTCGTGCGGCAGACGGCGCTGGAAGCCGTCCAGGCCCATCGTCTCGATCAGTCCCAGCGCCAGTTTCCGCGAGCCGTTCTTCCGGTCGCCCGCAATCTCCGCAGGCAGCAGCACGTTGTCCAGCACCGACCGCCACGGCAGCAGCGCCGGACGCTGGAAGAGGACCGCGCAGTCGCGGCGCGGACCGGTCACGGCACGGCCGCCCATCAGAACCTCGCCCCGCGTCGGCGATGCCAGCCCGGCGATCAGCCGGAGCAACGTCGACTTGCCGCACCCGGACCGCCCGACGACCGCCACGAACTCGCCGTCGGCCGCCTCCAGATCGATGTCGTGAAGCGCTTCGACGGAGCCCCGCCGATGCGCGAACTCCTTGGACACACCCCGTAATTGGATCACGCGTCGACTCCCGTCGGCCGCCGTGCGCGGAGTACCGAAAATCGCTCTGCTGGATTGTGACATGCTCGCGTACGCTTTTCCGGATCGCGACCCCGGCGATATAGCCCCGTCAAGTGCCGCCGTCCCCCCACCCATTCCCCCGTCAGGGGAGGTCGCATGATCCGCTCATACCGCACGGCGACGGTGTTCTGTGCGGCGGCCACGTTACTGGCCGCCGCTGCCTGTGACTCCAACTCCTCTTCCAAGGACCCGAGTTCGGCCAAGGACCACATCACCTACGTCACCGCCTTCGGTGCGGCAGGGCGGGACGCCTTCGCCTGGGTGGCCGAGCAGAAAGGCTATTTCCGGCAGGCCGGAATCGACGTGAAGATCGAACTCGGAAAAGCAGCCGGAGAGAACCTCAAGGCCCTCGCGTCCGGAAATGCGCAGTTCACGAGTTTGGACTTCACGGGCGCGATGATTTCCGCGGGCGCCAAGAACTCCACGGCCTATCGCGACTTCCGTGCCGTACTCGCCATCCACCAGCGGACCCTCGTCTCCATCATGGCGATGCAGGGCTCGGGGATCACGACTCCGAAGGACCTCACGGGCAAGCGGATCGCGGCCGCCGCCAACTCCGTGAACCAGCTGCTCTTCCCCGGCTACGCCAAGCTCGCCGGCATCGACACCGCGGGCGTCCGCTGGATCGCGGTCCAGCCCGTCCAGTTGGGCCCGGCCCTCGCGAGCGGAAAGGCCGACGCGCTCAGCACGTTCCTGATCGGCCGGCCCACCATCGAGAAGGCCACCGTGCAGGCCAGGTCGAAGCCTGTCGTGGTGTTCCCCTACAGCACCTACCTGCCCGACCTCTACGGCAACGCCACCGTCACCTCGGCCTCCATCGCCGCGAAGAAGCCGGACCTGGTCAAGCGCTTCCGCACGGCTCTCCTCAAGGGGCTGAAGTACACGATCCAACACCCCGACGAGGCCGGGAAGTTGCTGCACTCCGAGCACCCCGAGACGGACGCCACGGCCGCGACCGCGGAGATCAGGCTGATGACGCCGTCCGTGACCGCCGAGGGCGAGTCGTCCGTCGGCCTGATCACCGAGGCACGGATGCGGCGCGCCATCACCAGCCTCCAGAACGCCGGGGTCATCCAGCCCGGGATGGCCCCGCAGGACGTCGTCGACTTCACGGCCATGAAGGGGAGTTGACGGACTTGGAGACCCCGCTGCCGTACGTCTTCGACAACGACCACCCGGAAGCCGTCGACCGGCACGGCCAACTCCCCGCGATCCTCGACGCGTTCACGATCTCGCGGCTCACCTCCCTCGGAGACCTGACCGGTCGGCGCTGTCTGGAGACCGGCGCCGGAGGCGGCAGCGTCGCCGACTGGCTCGCCCGCGCCACGGGACCGACCGGGCGGGTGCTGGCCACCGACGTCAACACCCGTCATCTGCCCCCGAGTCCGCCGTACGACGTGCTCGTGCACGACCTGGAGAGCGACCCGGTGCCGGACGGACCGTGGGACGTGATCCACGCCCGGCTGGTGCTGCTGCACCTGCCCGGACGGGAGGCCGTTCTCCGAAGGCTCGCGGCGGCGCTCGCACCCGGTGGCGCACTTGTGGTGGAGGACTTCGAGACGACCTTCCGCAAGCTGGTGCTCGCGGCCCCGACGCCGGAGGCGGCCCAACTGGTCGACCGCTACCACGAGTTGCTCGTCGAACGGGTCCTGCCCGCCCACGGCAACGACCCCACCTGGGCGGGCCGGGTGCCCGCCGCCATGCTGGAGGCGGGCCTGACCGACGTGGACACCGTGATCGAGGCCCGGTCCTGGCCGGGCGGCACCGCGGGCGCGCTGCTGATCGGCGCCAACATCGCGCAGGCACGGGAGGACTTCCTGGCGGCCGGTATGACCGAGGCCCAACTCGACGAGCTGGGACGGCTGGTGGCCGACCCCCGGCTCCTGGTGCGCGGCCACTTCACCTACTCGACCATCGGTCGCAGGCCCGCCGCGTGAGACGCGTCCTGGCGGCGGGACCACCGGTCCTGGCGGCCGTGTGCGCCCTGGCCGCGTGGTGGCTGGCGACCGTCGCCTTCGGCATCCGGCCGTTCCTGCTGCCGTCACCGCCCGATGTCGTCCGTGCCTTCGACCGGCTGCCCGGCTATCTGCTCCGGCAGACCTGGCAGACGTTCACCGAGACGGCCGTCGGCTTCGGCCTCGCCGTGGGCGCGGGCCTCGCGACCGCCGTCCTGCTCACCGCGTCCCGGGGCGTGGAACGCGCGGTCATGCCGCTGCTGGTCGCCGTCAACGCCGTACCCAAGATCGCGGTGGCACCGCTCCTCGTGGTCTGGCTCGGCTTCGGGACCGCCCCGAAGGTGTTCATGGTGGCGCTGCTCGCCTGGTTCCCCGTGGTGGTGTCGACCATGGCCGGGCTGACCTCGGTCCCCCTGGAGCTGACCGAGCTGGCCCACTCTCTCACCGCGTCCCGCTGGCAGACCTACCGCAAGCTCCGCATCCCCTGGGCCCTGCCCCAGGTCTTCACCGGCCTGCGCCTCGGCGTCACCCTGGCCGTCGTCGGCGCGGTCGTCGGCGAGTTCGCGGGCGGCGACCAGGGCCTCGGCTACGTCATCGTGGCCTCCGGCGGCAACGCCGACACACCCCTCGCGTTCGCCGCGATGGCCCTGCTCAGCGCGATGAGCGTGCTGCTCTTCTACGTCGTCGTCCTCGCGGAGCGGGCGCTGCTGCCCTGGGCCCGCGAGATCACCGGCTGAGCGACCGCCGCCGTCTCTCCCTGCGGCCCCTGCGCGCCTTCTCCCGGTAACCAGTGCGTTTCGGACGTTAATTTCCGCCGCCAAAGGGTTGGCGGGAAACCATCCCCTCGCTATCGTTCACGCACTTCACTCAATCGTTCCGCTGAACGAATAGCTGAACGAATAGCGACAAGGACGGTCGGTACATGTCCGACATCCACCACCCGGGCCGCCGGTCGGTGCTCGCCGCGGGCGTCGCCTCGGCCGCCGCGCTCGGCGGGTCCTGGCTGCTGACCGGCTGCAGCGGGGCGGAGGCCGCCCCCGTCCTGCCGGCCGCCGCCCAGAAGGGCGCCCCCGACCGCGGCGGCACCCTGCGCATCGCCCGGCCGCCCGCGTCTGACGCCGAGACGCTGGATCCGGCCAGCTCCCTGTCCGCGTACGAATATCTGGGCGCCCTGTACAACCGGCTCGTCCGCGTCGCAGCGAACGGCGAGCTCGCCCCCGACCTCGCCGAGTCCTGGGAGACCGACGCCAAGGCCCGCACCTGGACCTTCCGCCTCCGCAAGGGCGTCGCCTTCCACAACGGTCGCGCCTTCACCTCCGCCGACGCCGCCTACACCCTGCGCCACATCCTCGACAAGGCGACGGCGTCCCCGCAGGCCGCGGTCCTCGCCCCGCTCATCGACCCCGCGAAGCTGGGCACGCCCGACGCCCACACGCTCGTCGTGCCGCTGAAGTCGCCGAACGCCGAGTTCCCGAGCCTGCTGACGCACTACAACTGCTACGTCATCCCCGACGGCAGCGCGAAGTCGATCGGCCGCACCGGCATCGGCACCGGCCCCTTCAAACTGGAGTCGTTCGCACCGGCGGGCCCCGGCCGCGTCACCGCGTACAAGGACCACTTCGCCGGCCGCCCCGTCCTCGACGCGATCGCCTTCTACTCGGTCGCCGACATGTCGGCCCGCTCAAACGCCTTGCTGGCAGGGCAGGTTGACCTGCTGTCCCAGACCAACCTCGACTTCGCGACCGCCCGCGTGGTGGCCGCCTCCGACCGCGCGACGATCGCCCGCGTGAAGAACGCCCAGTGGTACGTCCTCCCGATGCTCACCACCGAGAAGCCCTTCACCGACGTCCGCGTCCGCCAGGCCATGAAGCTCGCCTACGACCCCGAGCACGTGGTCAAGGTCGCTCTCCAGGGCGCGGGCACCCCCGGGTGGGACAACCCCGTACCGCCGAGCGACCCCGCGTACATCTCCGCCCACCCGAAGCACGACCCGGAGAAGGCGAAGTACCTGCTGAAGCAGGCGGGCCACGAGGGTCTGGCGATGGACCTCTACACCTCTTCCTACGACCCGCTGTTCACGCCGATGGCGCTCGCCTACCAGGACTCGGCGAAGCGCGCCGGTATCCGGATCAAGGTCAAGACGGCCTCGGCGGACTCCTATTACACGCAGATCTGGATGAAGAAGCCGTTGATGGCGACCTATTGGTTCACGGGCAGGCCCGTCGACCAGCTCTTCACCCAGATCTTCCGCAGCGGCTCCTCCTACAACGAGACCGCCTGGTCCGACAAGGAATTCGACGCGGTGCTCGACAGGGCCCGCGCCGAGATCGACGACACCAAACGGCGCGAACTCTACGGCGAGGCACAGACGTTGGTGATCGAGAAGGGCGGGGCGATGACCCCGATGTTCGCCGACCGGCTCGTCGGCATCTCCCGCAAGGTGCGCGGATACGCCGAGCACGGCTTCGAGTTCGACTACCTCAACATCGGCCTGAAGGGAGCCTGACCATGCTCTCCTTCATAACCCGCCGTATCGCGGCGGCAGTTGGCACCCTGTTCCTCTCCTCCATCCTCGTCTTCCTCGCCGTCCAGGCGCTGCCAGGCGACGTCGCCACCCAGATCCTCGGCAAGGACGCGACCCCGGACGCCGTGGCGGCCCTGCGCACCAAGCTCAACCTCGACCAGCCCGCCTGGGAGCGGTACGGCCACTGGGTCTGGGGCGCCCTGCACGGCGACTTCGGCACCTCCCTCGTCTCCGGCAAGGCCGTCGGCGGCGAAGTGTCCATGTATCTCGGCAACTCCGCGCTGATCGCCGTCGTCACGGTCCTCTTCGCGGTCACCGGCTCGATCGTCCTCGGCATCCTCGCGGGCCTCTACCGCGACCGCTGGCCCGACCACGTCATCTCCACCGTCAGCCTCGTCGGCATGAGCGTCCCCGAGTTCGTCGTCGCGACCGTCCTGGTCCTGTGCTTCTCGGTCGCCCTCCCGTGGTTCCCCGCGGTCGTCCTCTACGGCCCCGACGCCACCGTCTCCCAACTCCTGCCCGCCGTATGGCTTCCCGCGCTCGCGCTCGCCGTGGTGATGGCCGCGTACATCGTCCGCATGGCCCGCACCTCGGTCATCGACGTGATGGCCACCGAGTACGTCACCACCGCCCGCCTCAAGGGCCTCTCCACCTGGCGCGTCGTCACCCGACACGCCCTGCCCAGCGCCCTGTTGCCCACGCTGCACGTCATCGCGCTCAATGTCGCGTGGCTGGTCGGCGGGGTCGCGGTGGTCGAGAACGTCTTCAACTACCCGGGCATCGGCAAGCTGATGCTCTCCTCGGTGCAGAACCGCGACCTGCCCACCATCCAGGCCATCGCCCTCATCAGCGCGGTCGTCTACGTCGTCTGCAACCTCGCGGCAGACCTGGCCACCATGGCCCTCAATCCCAGGCTCCGCACCCGAGGGAGGACCCGATGACCACGCTCGACACCGTCCCACCGACGACCGTACGAGGCGCCCGCACTGTCCGCGCCTGGCGCACCGTGACCAGCTCCCGCACCGCGCTCATCGGCCTCGTGATCGTCGCCGTCCACGTCGTGATCGCGCTGCTCGCCCCCCTCCTCACCTCCTACGACCCGATCGCCAACGACGCCAACCACGCACTGCTCGGCCCGAGTTGGAGCCACTGGGCCGGCACCGACCAGTACGGCCGCGACGTCCTCGCCCGCGTCCTCTACGGCGGCCGGTACGCCCTCGGCGTCTCGATCACCGCCACCCTCCTCACCGTCGCGCTCGGCACGGTCATCGGCTGCGCCGCCGCACTGCGCGGCGGCTGGTTCGACGACGTACTGGGCCGGGTGCTGGACGCGATCCTGTCCATCCCCGCCGTCCTGGCCCTGCTCGTCGTCGTGACCGCCCTCGGCACCGGTCCCGCGGTCATCGTCCTCGCCGTCGCGATCGTCTACGTCCCGCAGGTCGTCCGGGTCGTGCGCGGCGCCGCCCTCGCGGTGGTCCCCGCCGACTACGTGACCGCGGCCCGCGCCCGCGGCGAGAGTACCTGGTCGATCCTGCGCCGGGAGATCCTGCCGAACATCACGGACGTGGTGTGCGTGGAGTTCGCGATGCGGGCCTCCTGGGTCGTGCTGCTGATCTCCTCGCTGTCCTTCCTCGGCTTCGGCGCCGACCCGCCAACTCCCGACTGGGGCCTGATGGTTGCCGAGAACCGCACCGCCATCACCGTCGTCCCGATGGCCAGCCTGGCCCCCATCATCGCCCTGGCCACCCTCGTGGTCGGGCTCAACCTCGCGGCCGACGGCCTCTCCAAGGCGTGGGGCGTCGACCGGATCAGGGAGGGCTCCTGATGGCCTCGATCGTGTCCGTCAACTCCCTGTCCGTGGCCTACCGTTCGGGCGGCCAGGACGTCCCCGTCGTGCACGAGGTGTCCCTGGATGTCGCCGAGGGGCAGACCCACGCCCTCGTCGGTGAGTCCGGCAGCGGCAAGTCGACCATCGCCGCGACCCTCCTCGGCCATCTGCGGCACGGATCGCGGATCACCGGGGGCTCGGTCCAGGTGTCCGGCGCCGACGTCTTCGCCCTGCCCGCACGGGAGTTGAGGCGACTGCGCGGCGGAACGGTCGCCATGGTCGGCCAGAACGCCGGCCACGCCCTCACCCCCTCCATGCGCATCGGGCGCCAAATCGCGGAGGCGGGCGGTGACGTTCCCGTCGTCGACCTCCTCGAACAGGTCCGGCTGCCGCACCCGGCGGAGTTGGCCCGTCGCTACCCGCACGAACTCTCCGGCGGCCAGCAGCAGCGTGTCGCCATCGCCATGGCCATCGCGGCCCGCCCCAAGGTCCTGGTCCTGGACGAGCCGACGACCGGCCTGGACGTCGTCACCCAGCGCAGCGTCCTCGACCTGATCGCCGCCCTGAGCGACGAACTCGGCCTCGCGGCAGTGCTGGTGAGCCACGACCTCGGCGTCGTCGCGCACATGGCCGACGAGGTGACCGTCCTGCGGTCGGGGCGCGTGGTGGAATCGGCGCCCACGCGGCAGCTGTTCGCCCAGCCCCAAGACCCGTACACCAAGCGCCTGTTGGCGAGCGTGCCGCGCCTCGACGACACCGGGCTCGCGGTCGTCGGAGACGCGGGGGAGCGCGAGGTCAGGCCCCGGGCGGAAGTCCCCGCCGACGCCCCGGTCGCCGTCTCCGCGCAGGACATCACCATCGACTACGGCAGCACCCGTGCCGTGCACGGCGTCTCCTTCGACGTGCGGCGCGGCGAAGTCCTCGCCCTGGTGGGCGAGTCGGGCAGCGGCAAGTCCACCCTCGCGTGGAGCCTGGCCGGGCTGCGCACCCCGTCCGGCGGCACGATGAACCACGCGGACGGCGACCTCGCCCGCCCCGCACAGCAACGCCCACTGTCCCTGCGCCGCCGGGTGCAGCTCGTCTTCCAGAACGCCGACACCTCGCTCAACCCCCGGCGCTCCGTGGGCGACGCGGTCCGCCACCCTCTGCGCTTCTTCGGCACGGTGACCGATCGCACGGAGGCGACCGAGCGGGCCCGTCAGCTCATCGCGGACGTACGCCTCGACCCGGCTCTCGCCGACCGCCTGCCCGCGCAGCTCTCCGGCGGCCAGCGCCAACGGATAGGCATCGCAAGGGCGTTGGCGGGCGAACCGGACGTCCTCATCGCCGACGAGATCACCACCGCCCTGGATGTGTCGGTCCAGGCGGACGTCCTGCGGCTCCTCGACGACCTGCGGCGCGAACGCGACCTGGCGTGCCTGTTCATCAGCCACGACCTGGCCGTCGTACGGGGCATCGCGGACCGGGTTGTCGTCCTGCGCCACGGAGTCGTCGTCGAAGAGGGCCCGACGGAAGCCGTGTTCGCCGACCCCCAGCACCCCTACACCCGCCAACTCATGGCCGCCGCCCTCGAACCCGACCCCGACGCTCAGCCCTACGTCGACGACACCGCCGACTGGGCCGACGCGGCGGACGGGGACGACATCTGGACCGACCAGGGCGACGACGGCCACCGCGTCCGTCGCTGGCGTCCCCTCAACGCCCCCGTGGCGGAAGGAGCTTTGTGAAGTACCGCGAGCAGTTCGAGCGCCGGGTCGTCCGCGAGGACGTCTGGATCCCCACCCGGGACGGAAGGACCCGGCTGCACGCCCGCATCTGGCGGCCCGATGACGCCGAGTCGGATCCCGTGCCCGCGCTGCTCGAATACCTCCCGTACCGCAAGAGCGACTGGACAGCGCCCCGCGACGCCCAGCGCCACCCCTGGTACGCCGGACACGGCTACGCTTCCGTCCGCGTCGACATCCGGGGCCACGGCGACAGCGAGGGCCTGCCCGGCGACGAGTACGACGCGCAGGAACTCGCCGACGGCGTCGACGTCGTCAACTGGCTTGCCGCACAGCCCTGGTGCACCGGCAAGGTCGGCATGTTCGGCATCTCCTGGGGCGGCTTCAACTCCCTCCAGATCGCCGCGCTCGCCCCCGAACCGCTCAAGGCGATCGTCACCGTGTGCTCCACCGACGACCGCTACGACAACGACGTCCACTACACGGGCGGCGCCGTCCTCGGCATCGACATGCTCGCCTGGGCCGGCACCATGCTCGCCTTCGCGTCCCGTCCGCCGGACCCGGCGAGCGTCGGAGCGGACCGCTGGGTGCCGATGTGGCGCGAACGCCTCGACGCCCTCGAACCCTTCCTCCACACCTGGCTCGACCACCAACAGCGCGACGACTACTGGAAGCACGGCAGCGTCTGCGAGGACTACACCGCGATCGACGCGGCCGTCCTCGCGGTCGGCGGCTGGAACGACCCGTACCGGGACGCCGTGTTGCGGCTCGTCGAGCACCTGCCTGAGGACCGCGTCCGGGGGATCATCGGCCCGTGGTCGCACCAGTACCCCGACCGGGGACTGCCGCCAGGCCCGGCGATCGGCTTCCTCCAGGAGACCCTGCGCTGGTGGGACCAGCACCTCAAGGGCATCGACACGGGAGCGATGGAAGAGCCCCTGCTGCGGGCCTGGATCACCGACCCGGTCCCGCCGGCGACGTCGTACGACGTGCTGCCGGGCCGTTGGGTGGGCGACGCCAAGTGGCCGAGCCAGAAGGTCAGTTGGGACTCACGTCCCCTCGGGGTAAGCGCGGACCCGGTCCTCGTGCGCTCCCCGCAGCACACCGGACTCGACGCCGGACGCTTCTTCCCCTTCGGCAACGCGAGTGACCTGCCGCCGGACCAGCGCGAGGAGGACGGCCGTTCGGTCTGCTTCGACTCCGAGCCGCTCGCCGAGCGCGTCGAGATCCTCGGCCGCCCGCGCGTCAGGCTCCGCCTCGACAGCGCCACGCCGCGCGCCCACGTCATCGCCCGCCTGTGCGACGTGGCACCGGACGGCTCGTCCACGCTCGTCACCCGGGGCGTGCTCAACCTGCTCAGCAGGCACGGCCGTGACCGGGCCGTGGAGTGGACACCGGGGACGTACGAGGACGTCGAGTTCGAGCTGACCGGCATCGGCTACGCCGTCCCGCCGGGTCACCGCATCCGGCTCGCCCTCTCCGACACCTACTGGCCGTGGGTCTGGCCGCACGGCGAGCGCGGCGAGTTGAGGGTCGTCCCGGCCGAGAGTGCCGTACAACTGCCCGTGCGGGAAGCGGGAGTTGAGCCGGAGATCCGTTTCGAAGAGCCCGAACAGGCTCTACCGCTCGACGTGACGTACGACCGGCCAGCCGAGCCGACCCCCGAGCGGCTCGTCACGCACGACGTGGCCAAGGGGGAGTGGACGCTGGAGGTGGACCCGAACTACGGGGGATCGCGGACGTATCCGGACGGGCTGCGTTACGAGGAGAGCGCGCGGGAGACGTACCGCATCCGGAGTGACGACCCGCTGTCCGCGCAGGCCGTGTCGGGGTGGCGGATCCGGTTGCGCCGCGGGGACGGCTACGACGCTGAGATCATGGCGCGGACGGAGTTGCGCGCCACGGCCGCGGACTTCGTCATGGACAGTCGCGTCGAAGCACGGGCGAACGGAGAGACAGTGGCCAAGCGCGCATGGCACCGCACCACCCCGAGGACGTCGGGATGACGGCCGCCAAGCAGCCGGCGGCGAAGTCTCCGCGCCGTGCGGTCGCCGCCGCCGACCGCACGCGCCAGCCCACCGAGGTACGCCGTCGGCTCATCGTCGAGGCGGCCGTCCCGTTGATAGCGGAACGCGGTTACGCCTCGGTCGGCGTACGGGACGTGGCGGCGGCGGCCGGGGTCTCCGTCGGCACTGTCACGTACCACTTCGGCAGTGTGCAGGAGATCCTCTCCGAGGCGATGGTCCTCCATATCGAGCGCTACTACGCCGAGTTGAGCGAGGCGGCCGAGCAGGCGACGAGCGGGGCCGAGGCGCTGCGGCTGCTCGTCGACGCGCTGTTCACCGAGGACACCGACCGGCACTGGCGGATGTGGTTCGACTACTGGAACGCCGGCGAACAGGGCACCGACGAGGCCTTCAGCGGCGGTCAGGCCCATCGCTACGAGACCTGGCACCAGCAGATTCGCGCCCTGGCCCAACGGGGCGTCACCGACGGCGAGTTCGACGCCGATGACCTGGACGGCTTCACGGTCCGTTTCGCCGCCCTCGCCGACGGCCTCGCCCTCCAACGGCTGCGCCAGGCACCGCCGTTGAGCACCCAGGACGCCCGCCGTCACCTCAACCGCCTCATTGAGACGGAACTTGGGCGCCGATCACCCGAGTGATCTCCCGGGCGATCCGCAGAATGCCGGGGGAGGGGACCGGACACGGCCTGGGCGTCGAGGTCGTCGGCGCCAGGCAGAAGTGCAGATAGTCCGAGTCGAGGTGCAGGGCCGTGCGGCCGTTGCCCGGCTGGGTGCAGTAGTCGGGGTGGGCGCGTTCGTAGGCGCTGCAGGGGAGGTACTGGGTCCAGGTGTAGCGGGCGTCGGGAGGGCTCACGGTCTTCCCCGCGTCGGCGACGAGGTCGCCCACCGACCTGGCCTGAGACTTGTAGAGCGCGTTCACGTTCCGGACGCGCTCGGGGGTGATCGGGTCGGGGCCCTGCAACACCCAGACGATCGTGGGGCGTTGGGCTCCTCCGGCGCTCGCGATCTGCGCGGTGAGCTTCCGGATGTCGGCCGCGTACCGGTCGAAGTACGTCTCCCGGTCGGCGTCGTACGTGATCCCGTCCATGCAGGGCGTGTAGCCCCACGCGTTGCCCCAGAACTGCAGCACCACGAAGTCCGGGTGCAGCGCACGCACCAGCACGGCCGCCTTGTCGCCGTCCGGGACCAGCGAACCCTTCTTGGTGCCCTCCAGGTAGTCGCAGGGTGTGGTCCCCGAGTACGGGGCGCTCGTGTACGTCGCGTCCAACTGGCCGCGTAGTTCCCGTCCGAGCACCTTCTGGCTCTCCATGGCGAGGGAGTCCCCGAGGTACAGCACGCTGGGCGCCGACTTCACCACCGGGGCACGGCTCGGTGAGGCCGGCGCCTGTCGTTGTGTGGTGGCCGGCACGGACGGGGTGGGCGGGGCGACCTCGGGCCCGGATGCCGGGTCCGTGCACGCGCCGAGCAGCAGCACTGCGGCCACTGCCGCACCCACGATCCATGGCTTCCGCATACGCCAACTCCCGCCCCGGGCACCGGAAAACGGCCCCCAAGGCAAGCACAGCCGAGCGACAGGAGGAAGACGCCCGACCAACTACTGCGCCCGACTACTCGGGACTCTCCAAGAACTCCAGCAGATCGGTCAGCGGCAGCGGCTTGGCGAGATGGGCGTCGAAGCCGGCCGCCCGGGACAGTGAGCGGTCGGTGCCCTGGCTGAACCCGGAGACCGCGATCAGGCGCGGCCTGGTGCCGTGCGGGCGGGCACGTACCGTACGGGCCACCGTGTAGCCGTCGGTGTCGGGCAGGCCCAGGTCGCACAGGACCACGTCGAAGACGTCGGACTCGGTCGAGGTGAGCGCGTCGGCGCCGGTGTGGACGGCGGTGACGTGATGGCCCTGGCGCTCCAGGAGGGTGCGGTAGGTCGCGGCCAGGTCGGTGTTGTCCTCGACGATCAGGATGGCCAGTTGGCGCCGGGCACGTGGCGGTGCGGACGGCCGTAGCGGCTCCGGGGTCGTTGCGTCGGCCTGAGGGAGGAGCACGGTGAACTCCGCTCCCTTGCCGGGGCCTTCGCTGTGCGCGCTGATCCGGCCGCCGTGCAGTTCGACGACCGTGCGGGCGACCGCGAGCCCCAGACCGAGGCCCTCGGGTGTGTTGGGGCCGGCCGGGGCCGCCCGTGTGAACACGCCGAACAGGTCCTCGGCCTGGGCGGGTTGGAAACCTATGCCGTCGTCCCGCACGGTGAGCCGTGCCTGTCCCTCCTCCGTCGCGAGGTGGACCTCCGTGCGTCCGCCGGGCGGGGTGTACTTGAGGGCATTGGACAGCAGGTTCGTCAGCACCTGCGCCAGCCGCAGCCGGTCCCCGTCGACCACAACGGGTGTGTCCGGCAAGGTGAGTTGGAGGGTGCGCTCCTCGTGTCCGAACAGGCTCCGGATGTCGGCGCACGCGCTCTCGACCACGGACCGCACGTCGACCCGCTCGGGCACCAGTTCCAGGCGCCCGGTCAACGCCCGTGTCCCGTCCAGGAGATCGTTGCTCATCCGGACCAGCGTGCCCAACTGCCGTTCCAGGACGGGCAGTGCGGGATGGCCGCCGTCCGGCAGATCGAGTGCGAGCAACTCCACGGCGGCCGTCGCGGCGGCGAGCGGGTTGCGCAGCTCGTGTGACAGCGTGGCGATGAAACGGTCCTTGGCCCGCTGTTCCGCCCTCAACTGCCGCCCTGCCGCGTCCAGTTCGGCGTTGGCGCGGCTGAGCTGCTCGTTGACCTCGCGGATCTCCCGGGCCCGGACGAACAGGTCGATCTCCATGCCCTCCGCCCGCATCTGTGCCTCGGCCGCCGCGCGTTCCTGCTCGCGGCCGACCCGGCGCAGATGGACGAAGTCGGTGACGTCCTCGACCCGGTGGATGATGTGCGTGACGCGTCCCTCGTCGTCCAGGACGGGGGAGTTGACGGGGCTCCAGTAGCGCTCGGCGAAGGTGCCCGCCTCGCCGCCCGGGATGTCGTAGCGCTGCAGGGCCATCGTGTCCGTACGGCCCGTCGCCACCACCGACTCCAGCGAGCGGCGCAGATTGGCGACCCCGTCGGCCGAGGGGTCGTCCGGGTTGTCGGGGAAGACATCGAAGATCCGCTGCCCGACAATCGTGCGTTCCGTACGGGTGGCGGCGAGATACGCGCGGTTGACTTCGACGATCGTGAAGTCGGGGCTGAGCACCAGCAGCGGGGACAGCGCCGAGTCGAAGAGGAGCCGGAAGTCCGGGGTGGCGAGGGGCGGCATGGCGTCTCTCAGGGGTCGAGGCGGTAGCCGTAGCCGCGGACCGTGGTGATCCGGGGTGCGGGCGTGGGGAGTGCCGCGAGCTTGCCGCGCAGGCGGTAGACGTGCTCGATCACGGTCGCGGGCTGCTGCCAGGACGCGCCCCAGACGCGTTCCAGCACCTGTTCGGTGGAGAACACCCGGCCGGGCGCCTCGCCGAGCATCTCCAACAGGGCGTACTCCTTGGGCCGTAGCGTCAGGAAGACGCCGTCGGCGGACGCCTGGCGGGCCGCCGTGTCGATGCGCAGCGAGCCGATCTGGAGCACCGCAGGGACCTCCGGCGGTTGCGATCTGCGCAGTACGGCCCGGATACGGGCCACCAACTCCCGTTGCGAGAACGGCTTGACCAGGTAGTCGTCCGCGCCGATCTCCAGTCCCGCGACCCGGTCGGCCTCCGCGCCTCTCCCCGTGACCACGATGACCGGTAGGCGGCTGGTGGATCGCAGCGCCCGCAGGAGTTCCAGGCCGCTGCCGTCCGGCAGGCCCAGGTCGAGGACGGCAAGATCGACGCGGCTCTCGTAGAGGACGGCCTTGCCGGCGCGGGCGTCCATGGCCCAGGTGACGGTGAATCCCTCGCGTTCCAGATAAGAACGGCACATCAGTGCGAAATCGGGTTCGTCCTCGATCAGGGCGAGGTGCGGACGCATTCCGGATCACCTGGCCCAACTGCTGCCCGCTCGTTGTGTCGCTGATGAGCGGGCGTTGATGCCCCGACCATGTGGCGAAGGTAGAACAGTTGGTACCCACGGTTCAAGGGGGAGCCGCTCGGGGGGAGTTCCGGCGCGGGCTCGTGCGGTGCGGGGATGTCGAAGCCGCCGCACGGACCCGCGCCGGATCGCGCGCTCGCGCGCGAAGGCACGGAACGGGGACGGAACACCTTGTACGAGAACGCCCTGAAGCACGGAAAAGGCTCGGTGCACGAGAACGGCCTGGAGCCGGTGCCCACCCCGGCCTGGCCCGCACCCGGCGAACACGCCCTGCTGGGCGCACGGGACGGCCTGCTGGTCGTCGATCTGCACGGCGATGTCGATCTCGCGACCGCGACCCCGCTGCGCGAGTGGCTGGACTCGGTGGTGGCGCTCCGCGCGCCCGCCTACGTCGTCGATCTGCGGCGCACCACGTTCATCGACTCCACCGGGCTCAACCTGGTGCTGCGCTTCCGCCGCCGGGTGCGGGAGTACGAGGCGGGCTTCGCCGTGGTGTGCGCCCCGCGCACCGTGCGCCTGTTGCGGGCGCACGGCACGCTGGACGTCCTGGACCCGGTGCCCGGGCTCCCGGAAGCGGCGTCCAGGATCGCCGGGCGCTGAGCCTCAGACCCGGTCGGCCGCGATCAGCAGATACTGGAAACTGCCGTTGCGGTAGGCGTCCAGGAAGGTGTCCTCGATCCCCGTCACCAGGTGGTCGGCCCGCTTGCGCAGCGCCCAGTAGGGGATCGTGTCCTCGGTGAGGTCCTGAACGTGGACGGGCACCAGGCGGTTGCGGGCCATCGCCCGGAAGTACTCCGACCTGGGGTGGATGTCGCAGATGTAATGGGCGTTGATCAGGGACACCTCGCGCGACGCCCGGCCGTAGGTGTCGTTGTAGCAGCCGGTGATCACCACATACCGTCCGCCGCGGCGCAGCAGCCGGGCGTGCTCGGCGAACAGCAGGTCCAACTCCACATACATCGTGGACTCGTTGTTCCAGGACGCGGCGAACTCACCTGTCGGGAAGCCGGTGTCGAGCATGTTCCGGTGGTGGTAACGCACCTTGCCGTCGATGCCCCGCTTGCGCGCCTGCGCGTTGGCGAACTCGGCCTGCTTGGCGGAGATCGTGACCCCGTCGGCCCGGCAGCCGTACCGCAGATGGGCTACGACACTGCCGCCGCCGCGCCCGCAGCCCGCGTCGAACACCCGGTCGTCCGGGGTGAGTTGACCGAGATGGGAGGCGAGGAGTTCGGCCTGCGCGTGCTCCAGGCGGTGCAGTTCGGCGGTCAGCCGCTCACGGCGCCGCACGGGGTCGGGCTCGTCGAGCACGGACTCGTCGGCCCCGCCGATCCCGTAGTGGTGGTGGTACAGGTCGTCGATCTGTCCGAGGTCGAGGTTGACCGGGTTCTCTTCGGCGTTCCAGTAGTCCGCGACACGGTTCTGGTACGTGGACTGGGTCGGCACCGGGGCTGTGGTGGGGCCGGCGTCGGCAGTGGTCAACGGTGACTCCTAGCGTCGTACGTCTGACGAGATGTCAGAGGCCGCTCTGCTACCAGTAGTTGGGCAGGTGGTACCGGTGGCTGTTGGTGGCGTGCCACTCGTGGTTGCCGGCCACCCACGCGCCCAGACCCTGGGTGTAGCGCTCGACGAGGGGCGAGGCGGCGGACAGGACCGCGGACTCCTCCTCGAAGGCGTCCATGATCCGGTTGTGGATCTCGACCGACTTCAGATAGGCCGCCTTCAGGCCGCACCGGTCGTTGGCGGCGACGACCTGGGGGAGGTTGAGGTGGTCGGGTTCGGCCAGCTCCTTGGTGAAGGAGTAGAGGTCGTTGACGATCGTGGTGGCGTTGCAGGCCAGGGCAGTCACCCGCTGGATCTCGGGCCGGGCGTAGACCGGTTCGGGCAGTTCGTAGCCGTCGATCGCGTCCACGATCGACAGACAGGGACGGAAGTTGTTGAACTGCCGCATCACCAGGTACTCCCAGACACGCGGCTTGTACCGGGTCTCGGCCCAGGCGGCTTCGGCGAGATAGCCGAGGTGGAGCCGGGCGATGTCGTGCACGAACCGGTCCGTCTGGCTGGGGGTGGCGAGGAGGGCGTAGTCCTTGAGGGCGAAGTGGTACGAGCGCCGGGGGCCGTCCGCCTGGACGCCGTGCCGCCATTCCTCCTCGTACTCGGGGACGGAGTGGAACGGGTCGAGCGCCGACTGCCCGAAGATCAGCCGTCCGCCCAGGCCGCGGTGCGAGCCGCCCTTGTCCTCGTCCTCCTCGCAGTAGCAGTTGTCGACGATGTTCTCGGCGAGCAGCAACTTGCCTGCTGCGGTGAGCCGTTCGAGGTCGAGCGCCCCCGGGTGCTGGAGCACCACGGCCCGGCCGAACCGGAACCCGGCGAAGTCGCCGTCCCACGCGGCGGGGAACAGATCGAGCTCGCGGGCCCAGGCCTCCAGTCTGCGGTCGATCTCCGCGGCCTTCTCGGGGTCGGCGGGGGCCACGGGCTGGTACTTCAGGCCGGGGATCGCGCCGGTGCGCCGGGCGCGTACGGCGCCGGCCAGGTTCGGCGGACCGGGCAGCGAAAGCGAGGTGGTCATGGGGTGCGGAAGGGAGGTGGTCATGGGGTGCTCCGCGCCGTCATTCGGCGGTCCGGCCGATCTGGACGTTTTCGAGGATCCCCGCCGCGTCGGGGACCAGGATGGCCATCGAGTAGTACGCGGTGACGAGGTAGCGGATGATCGCGGCCGAGTCGATGCCCATGAAGCGCACGTTCAGACCGGGCTGGAACTCCTCGGGGATGCCCGTCTGGAACAGTCCGACGACACCCTGGTCGGCCTCCCCGGTGCGCAGCGCGATGATGCTGCTGGTGTGCTGGGGGGTGATCGGGATCTTGCCGCACGGGAAGAACGGGACACCGCGCCAGGCGGGGATCTCGTGCCCCTCGACATTCACCGTGCCGGGCACCAGACCACGCCGGTTGCACTGCCGGAAGAAGGCCGCGATCGCCTTCGGATGGGCCAGGAAGAGCCGCGTCTTGCGTCGCATCGCGAGCAGTTCGTCGAGGTCGTCCGGGGTCGGTGGACCGGTGAACGTGCTGATGCGCTGGGTGTAGTCGACGCTGTGCAGCAGCCCGAACTCCCGGTTGTTGACCAGCTCCCACTCCTGCCGCTCACGGATCTCCTCGATGGTGAGCCGGAGTTGCTGCCGCGTCTGGTCCATCGGGTCGTTGTAGAGGTCGGCGACCCTGGTGTGCACCCGCAGTACGGTCTGGGTGAGCGACAACTCGTACTCGCGCGGGGCGAGTTCGTAGTCCACGAAGCCGCCGGGCAGCGTCGGCTCGCCCACATGACCGGCCTGGATCGGGACGTCGGCCTCGCCCTTGCGGTTCATCGGCAGCCGCTGCCGCTCGGCGTACGCCTCCAGATGCGCGGCCAACGACGGTACGCGGCCGGTGAATTCGGCTACGACGTCCCAGGGCAGGACGAGCAGGACGCCCGCGGTCTCGGCGCGCACGGAACTCAGCCACAGGGGGTCGGACTGCCCTATCGCCTCGTCGCCCATCTGATCGCCGTCGGTGACGACACCGAGGATCTCCTCCTCGTCGTACTTGCCGGCGGTGAAGCGGGTGAAGCGGCCGTGCGCGACCAAGTAGGCCTCGGTGACGGGCTGTCCGGCCTCGAAGAGGATCTGGCCGGCCCGCACCTCCCGGACCCGGAAGCGGCCCGCGATCTCCCGCAGGACCTCCGTGTCGGGGTACCCGCGCAGCACCGGCAGTTCGGTGAGCGTCTCGGGGATGACCTTGATGTCGTCGGCGCCGTTCTGCTCGAACTGCACCCGGCCGCGGCCGACACTGAGCTGGAGCCGCCGGTTGACCCGGTAGGCACCGCCCCGTACGTCCACCCAGGGCAGCATCTTCAGCAGCCACCGTGAGGTGATGGCCTGCATCTGTGGTTCGGACTTGGTGGTCGTGGCGAGCTGACGTGCCGCCAGGGTGCTGAGACTGGTGAGTTGGCCGTTGCCGGGTGTCGCGGGGTCGGGTTCGTCGGTGGCGGATCCGTGGGCGCTTTCCGGAGTGGACACATTCCCTCCCGGGAGGTGAACAGGGGTGAGCGCGTCGTCGGTGTACAAGCCAAACAGTCCTGCCCAGGGCCGGTAACCGCGCGCGGGGGGCGGTTTCACGTCCGGGAGTGTGTAAACCGTCGATCGAGGCGGGGGAGAGGAAGAGATCCTTCCCACGCCCCGGCGCACGGGGCGCGCGAACACCGTGCCTGCGCGAAGTTCCGTGCGCTGCCTGCGCGTTGAGGTATCTGTTCGCGTGAAATCCCGTACACGGCCTATCTGTTGAGGTCGCTCACCCGCGAAACCCCGCCCACCGCCTACCCGTTGAGATCGTTCACCAGCACCGCCGCCCCGTCGAAGCGGCCCGCCTTCAGATCCGTCAGCGCGTCCGCGGCCCGTGAGAGCGGATACGTGTGGGTGGTCGCCCGCACGCCGTACAGGGCGGCCAGGTCGAGGAACTCCCGCGCATCCTCACGGGTGTTGGAGGTGACGCTGCGCAACTCCTTCTCGTAGAACAGCTCGTGCTCGTAGTCCAGGGGCGGTGTGTCGCTCAGGTGGATGCCCGCGACCGCGAGGACCCCGCCCCGGTCGAGCGCCCGTAGCGCCACCGGCACGAGATCGCCGACCGGCGCGAACAGGATCGCGCTGTCCAACGGCTCCGGCGGCGCCTCGTACGCGTCACGCGCCGAGGCCGCCCCCAACTCCAGCGCGAGCCGCCGCGCCGCCTCGCCCCGGGTCAGGGCATACACGGTGGCCCCCTCGGCGAGCGCCACCTGGGCGCACAGATGGGCGCTGCCCCCGAAGCCGTAGAGACCGAGCCGCCCGCCTGGCGGAAGCGACGCCCGGCGCAGCGCGCGGTAGCCGATGATGCCGGCGCACAGCAGCGGGGCCAGGGCCACGTCGTCGAGGCCGGCCGGGAGGCGGTGGGCGAACGCGGCCGGCACGGTCGTGTACTCCGCGTAGCCGCCGTCGGCGTCCCAGCCGGTGTACTCGGAGTTCGGGCACAGGTTCTCGGCCCCGCGCAGGCAGTACGCGCACGTGCCGTCCGTATGCCGCAGCCATGCGACGCCCACCCGGTCACCGAGCGCGAAGCCACTCACCCCGGCCCCGAAGCCCGCCACCACCCCGACGACCTCGTGCCCCGGAGTCACCCCGGGGCGGTGCACCGGCAGATCGCCCTCGGTGACATGCAGATCGGTCCGGCACACACCGCACGCGCGCACGTGGACGAGCAGTTCGTCATCCCCAGGTACCGGCACCGGCTTCTCCACCAACCGGAGAACGCCCTCCTCGACGGGCCCCGGCTCGGTCACGGCCCACGCGTGCATCGTCCTCGCATCCGCCATGCGTCCAGTGTGGAACGGAACGCGACGTTCGGCGCGCGCCTCGGTCCCCGGGTGACTAGCGTGAGAATTCGGACAAGCCGACCTATCGGAGAGGGCCGCGATCATGGCCGTACAACCTGAGGGAACGCCCTGTTGGGCCGACGCGATGTTCAGCGACGTGCAGGGGGCCAAGCGCTTCTACGGCGAGGTCCTCGGCTGGACCTTCGGCGACGCGTCGTCGGAGTACGGCAACTACACGCAGGCCTTCGTCGACGACAAGGCCGTCGCGGCCGTCGTACCGCCGATGCCCGGGGCGGAGGGGCAGTCGCAGTGGTGCCTGTACCTCGCGTCACCGGACGCGGCGGCCACCGCGACGAAGATCCGCGAGAACGGCGGGCAGGTGCTGATGGAGCCGATGAAGGTCGGCGACTTCGGCACGATGTGCCTGGCCAGCGAGCCCAGCGGCGCCGTCTTCGGTATCTGGCAGGGCGGTGTCCACGAGGGCTTCGAGGCCGTGGGCGTGCCCGGTGCCTACGCCTGGGCCGAGGTCTTCACGCGCGAGCCGGCGAAGGCGGACGCGTTCTTCGCGGCGGTCTTCCCGTACGCGCAGAAGCAGATGGACGGCGGTGACATGGACTACCGGATGTACAACGTCGGCGACGAGACGGTGCTGGGCCGGATGAAGATGGGCGACGAGTTCCCGCCCGAGGTGCCGTCGTACGTCAACGTGTACTTCACCGTCCCCGACTGCGACGAGGCCGTCGCCAAGGCCACCGAGCTCGGCGGCATCGTGCGCTTCGGTCCCATGGACAGCCCCTTCGGGCGGTTCGCGGCGCTGAGCGATCCGCAGGGCGCCTCGTTCACGGTGATCGACGTGACGACGACCAAGGGCGAGATGCCCACGAGCACGGACGTCTAGCGAGGCCCTGCGTCAGCTCCCGTCGGCGGCCCACCAGGCGGGAGCGCAGGCCACGGCCGCGTCGACCAGGTCCTCCTTCGTGACGGACGGGTCGTCGAGCCATGCCCTGATGGCTCCGGCGAAGCCCCGCGCCATGAACTGCGCGATCACGTGACGGTTGGCCTCGGGGAGCCCCGAGTGGTGGCCGTCGGCCATGAGGGCCAGCGTGTAGTCGCTGAAGTGGCGCACGAGCGCCTCGTACACACCGCTGTCCGCCGGGTCGTCGAGAGCGTGCCGGTATATCGGCAGGTACCGCTCGACGTGGTCGGCCACCTCCGCCGTGGCCAGGCGCAGCAACTTGGGGGCCGGGTCGCCCTGCGCGCGCCGCTCGGCCTCCAGCAGGTGGCCGCGGTCCAGGTCGGCGCGGAGCACCTGGATGAGGAGGTCCAGCGGGGAGCTGTAGCGGTTGTAGAACGTGGCGCGGGTGACCCCGGCGCGGTCGGCCAGCTCACCGATCGTGATCTGCGAGACGGGCCGCAGGCCGGCCAGCTCCACGATGGCCTCCTCGAAGGCCCTCGTCGTACGGGTGATGCGCGGATCGATCCGGTCGCTCAGTGCTCTGCCCTCCTGGGACTCCCGTTGAACTCTGCCATGAGGAGTGATTTTATACACATGTCAAATAGTGTGGCGAAAGGAAACGGCCATGGCCTCGCACACCGAGATCTCACCCCGGGAGGCCGCCGACCGGCTGGCCATCCGTGAACTGATCGACGCCTACGCGCACTGCGCGGACCGGCGGGACGCCAAAGGGCAGATGAGCCTGTTCACCGAGGACACCCGGTTCCTGGTGTTCATGGATGCCACGGCGGCCGAGCCGACGCAGACCCTGCACGGGCGCGAGTCCCTCGCCCCGGTCTTCGACAACCTCAACACCTACCGGGCGACCACCCACTTCAACGGCCAGAGCACCGTCACCCTGGACGGCGACGACCGGGCGACGGGAGAGAGCTACTGCATCGCCCATCACATCGGCGTCGACGACTCCGGGCAGCGCACGCTGATGATCGCCTCCATCCGCTACCTCGACGAGTTCACCAAGCTGGACGGCGACTGGTACTTCGCCGAACGCCGGCTGATGGTCGACTGGACCGAGACGCGGCCCTCGAACCCCTGACCCCGGTGCGCGGTCAAGTGGCCGGTTCTTCCTCGTAGTTGGCCACGCGATTGGCCACGGCGACTCCCCACGGGACGCCGAAGAGCAGGACGAGCGCCAGGCCGAGGACGAGGGGAGCCGGGCGCAGGGCGCCGACGCCCAGGCACAGGACGGCCATGGCGACACAGGTGCGGGCCAGGGGCCGGTAGAGCCCGAGGTTCTCGTTCCAGTGGCGCAGGGAGGCCGCGAGCACCATCGTCGAGCAGAGCACGACGGCCGCGCCCCCGCAGAGCACCCAGGCCGTGGCGGCGGGCGTACGGCTGTCGTGGGCGTGCTCGACGAGGCCGACCATCGCCGCCCCCATGGCGGCCACCGCGGCCGTGATCGGCAGGTGGACCACCATCCACAGCAGGGCACTCGCACGCGTGGGCCTCGGCAGCCGGTGTCCGGCGAAGTCGAAGTAGGTCCACCACGCGCCGAATCCGACCACGACGGCCACCAGTCCTACGGCGAGGGTGAGCGCGTTGGTCGGCTCGTGGGCCAGTCCGTCGACGACCCCGGTCACGTTCTCGCCGAGCACGATGATGATGAACAGCCCGAACCGTTCGGTGAGCGCGTCGGTCACGCTGAGCGCGACCACCTGTTCCGGGATGGCCCTCCCGATCACGAATACGAACCCGGCCAGATAGACGACGGCCAGCGCACCCCACGTCAGCACGCGGGCGTCCGCGGGCAGGGCCGCGCTCGCCGCCAGCACGACCGCGCAGGCCGCTGTCCCCGTCACGTACAGCATGCTGGAGCGCCGGAACTCGGGGGTGTCACCGCGCGAGGCGAGCAGCCAGAGCAGGGCCAGGACCGCGAACAGCACCCCCGCGTCGACGGCGAACGCGGCTCCGCGCTCGTCGCCCGCCTCGGGGATGAACGCGCCCAGCGGGACGAGCACGAGGATCTGCAGCAGGAACATGCTCCGGCCGCGGGCGTCCTCGTGCCCGTGCAGTTCGTGGTGCAGGCTGCCGTTGAGCCACGCGATCCACACCAGCGCGAACACCGCCGCGAACAGGCCCAGTCCGCGCCAGTCGAGCTCTCCGGACAGATGATGGGCGGCCTGCGCGACCAGCACGACCACGACCAGGTCGTAGAAGAGTTCCAGCGGTCCGACCACCCGCTCGCGCGGCTGCTCGCCATGGGGGCGCGGGGGTCGCCACAAGTGGTGGCGCACCCGGGCCCATTGCTCTTGTCGCGAGGTCATGCGCGCAGCGTAGGGCTAGCGGACGAGATCTTCGGATACGGCCCACAGGCGGGCCGCGTTCTCCCGGTCCAGGGCGTACGGCGCGACGCCGGCGACGGCACCGGCCCGCTCGGTGACCGGCTCGGAACGGGCGCAGTCCTCGAAGTAGGCGCCGGTGACGCCCTGCACGGTCGGTGAGGCGGCGAGCAGGACCGATGTGGCGGCGCCCTGTTCCACCGACTTCTGCGGCGGGAGCGCGAGTTCGCCCGAGGCGATGAAGGCGGCGACCTGGTCCATGTCCATGTGGCGGGCCAGGGAGGTGTCCGCGATGTTGCCCGGCATCAGCGCGTTCGCGGTGATGCCGTCGCCGGCCCAGCGCTCGGCGGCACCGACGGCGAACAGGGCATTGGCCGTCTTGGACTGCCCGTACGAGGTCCAGGGGTCGTAGGGGCGGAAACGGTAGTCCAGGTCGTCGAAGACGACGGGGGAGAAGAGGTGGCCGATGGAGCTCACCGACACGACCCGCGCGCCGTCCGCCGCCGCGAGGGCCGCGTGGAGGCCGGTGGTGAGGGCGAAGTGGCCCAGGTGGTTGACGCCGAACTGCCATTCGCGGCCCTCGGGCGTGCGGGTCAGTTCGGGCGTGGCCATCACGCCGGCGTTGTTGACCAGGATGTGCAGCGGGCCCTGCCAGGCCGCCACGAGCGCGGCGATCGTCGACCGGTCGGCCAGGTCGAGCCGCCTCACCGTCAACTGCCCCGATCCGGACGGCAGTTCCTTCGCCAGGCGCTCCGCGACCTGGGCGCCCGCGTTGGTGTTCCGCACGGCCAGGGTGACATCGGCACCCGCCGCGGCGAGCGCGCGGGCCGTCTCCACCCCGATCCCGGAACTGGCCCCGGTCACCACGGCCCGGCGGCCGTGCAGGTCGACGCCGTCGATCACTTCGGCGGCGGTTGTGTCCGCACTGAACATCTGGAACCCCAAAAGGTGGACTAATTGACACCTGTATATTAGCAGTGGCTGTGAAAGCCGCCTCTCGAACCGGTCCCGCTCGCCGAGGTCGACGCCTCGCCCCTCGTGCGGCCATGGCATGATCGGGCGCATGCTTGAACGTGTGGTGGCCGCGTGCGACGGGGCTTCGAAAGGGAATCCCGGGCCGGCCGCCTGGGCGTGGGTCGTCTCGGACGACAAGGAGAGCCCGGCCCGCTGGGAGGCGGGACCGCTCGGCAAGGCCACCAACAACGTCGCCGAACTCACCGCGCTGGAGCGCCTGTTGACGGCGACCGCACCGGACGTACCGCTGGAGATCCGCATGGACTCGCAGTACGCCATGAAGGCGGTCACCACCTGGCTGCCCGGCTGGAAGCGCAACGGCTGGAAGACCTCCGGCGGAAAGCCCGTCGCCAACCAGGAGTTGGTCGTCCGCATCGACGAACTCCTCGACGGCCGCTCGGTCGAGTTCCGCTACGTCCCCGCCCACCAGGTCGACGGCGACCCGCTGAACGACTTCGCCGACCGCGCGGCCAGCCAGGCGGCCATCGTCCAGGAGCCCGCGGGCAGCGACCTCGGCTCCCCGGAACCGCCCCCCTCGCCCGACACCCCGAAGAAGCCCGCCCGCGCGGGCGGCGCCAAGTCGCCCCGGAAGAGCGCTAGTTCGGCCTCCCGCACCATCAAGGCCAAGTTCCCCGGCCGCTGCCTGTGCGGCCGCGCCTACGCGGCCGGCGAGCCCATCAGCAAGAACCCCAAGGGCTGGGGCCACCCGGAGTGCGCCACGGCCGAGGCGTAAGCCCTTCACCTGCTCGACGCGTCCCATCGGTCTCCGGATCCCGAGACCGATGGGACTTTCTTGTGCCGTCAGCCTGCTACTCTGCGGTTCCAATTGACCACTTTGAGTAATCTCCAGGGGTGTGCGCGTGAAGGTCGCCTGTGTCGGAGGCGGGCCCGCCGGTCTGTATCTCTCCATCCTGCTGAAGCGTCAGGACCCGTCCCACGACATCACCGTCTACGAGCGCAACCCCGAGGGCTCGACCTACGGCTGGGGTGTCACCTACTGGCGCGGACTGCTCGACCAACTCCGGGAGTACGACCCGGAGTCCGCGCAGGCCGTCGACGAGCACTCGGTGCGCTGGAGCGACGGCGTCGCCCGCATCCGGGACCTGACGACCACCCAACCCGGCGACGAGGGCCACGGCATCGGCCGCCACCGACTCCTCAAGATTCTCGCCGAACGGGCCCGATCGCTGGGCGTACGGCTGGAGTTTGAGTCCGAGGTGACGGCTGACGACCTCCCCGACGCGGATCTGATCGTGGCCGCCGACGGCGTCAACAGCGCGCTGCGCACCCGGCACGCCGACCACTTCGGCGCCGAACTCAAGCCCGGCCGCAACCAGTACATCTGGCTCGGCACCAGCAAGGTCTTCGGCTCCTTCACCTTCGCCTTCGTGGAGACCGACCACGGCTGGATCTGGTGCTACGGCTACGCGTTCGGCCCTGAGGGCAGCACCTGTGTCATCGAGTGCGCCCCCGAGACCTGGGCGGGTCTGGGGCTCGACTCCGCGCCCGAGGCCGATGGACTCGCCCTGCTGGAGAAGCTCTTCGCCGACCTCCTCGACGGCCACTCCCTGATCGGCCGCGCCTCGGCCGACGGCAGCGCCCAGTGGCTGAACTTCCGCACGCTGACCAACCGCACCTGGCACCGCGACAACCTCGTCCTGCTCGGCGACGCCGCCCACACCACCCACTACTCCATCGGCGCCGGCACCACCCTCGCCCTGGAGGACGCCATCGCGCTCGCCGACGCCCTGCGCGACCACACCGAACTGCCGCAGGCCCTCGCCGCGTACGAACAGCGCCGTAGGTCAGCCCTGTTGTCCATCCAGAGCGCGGCCCGCTACAGCGCCCAGTGGTACGAGAACCTCCAGCGCTACATCCACCTGCCCCCGCACCGCATGTTCGCCCTGCTCGGCCAGCGTCACTCGCCGCTGCTGCCGTACGTCCCGCCGCAGGTGTACTACGGCATCGACAAGGCGGCCGGGCGGCTGGAGGCGCTGCGCCGGTTCAAGCGGTGGCTCGGGCCCAAGGTCGCGCGGACCGTGCACGCGCGGGCGCTCGCCTCCCGCAAGTAGGGCACCCGCCGGGAGCGGTCCAGCTTCTGCGAGCGGCCTGGGAAGGTTGGGTGAATGACTATTCACCAGTTAGGGTGAATAGTCATTCACCTTCTTTTTCATGCCAGCTGGAGTGCCCATGGGCCAGCCCGTCCCGATACCCGAGCCGTCCGGCAGCCTCGCCGGGCGGACCCCCTTGCGGGACCGGCTCACCGTTCCGGTGCTGGCGTTCGGCGGCATCCTCATGGCCGTCATGCAGACCGTGGTCGTCCCGCTGCTGCCGTCCCTGCCCCGGCTGACGCACTCCTCCGCGGGCGCCGTCTCCTGGATGGTCACCGCGACCCTGCTCTCCGGCGCCGTCCTCACCCCCGTGCTCGGCCGGGCCGGCGACATGTACGGCAAGCGGCGGGTGCTGACCGGCGCCCTGAGCCTGATGACCGTCGGCTCGGTCATGTGCGCCCTGTCCTCCGACATCCGCGTCCTGATCTTCGCCCGCGCCCTGCAAGGCGCCGCGGCCGCCGTCGTCCCCCTGTCGATCAGCATCCTGCGCGACGAACTGCCCCCTGAACGCCGGGGCAGCGCGGTCGCGTTGATGAGTTCCACCGTCGGTATCGGCGCCGCGCTCGGACTGCCGCTCGCGGCGCTGATCGTGCAGTACGCCAACTGGCACGTCATGTTCTGGGCGACCAGCGCGCTCGGCGCGATCGGTGTGTGGGGGATCTGGTGGGCGGTGCGCGAGTCGCCCGTCCGGTCGCCGGGCCGCTTCGACGTGCTCGGCGCGCTGGGGCTGGCCGCAGGACTGGTGTGTCTGCTGCTCGGGGTGTCGCAGGGCGTGCAGTGGGGGTGGGGCAGCCCGCGGATCCTGGCGCTGTTCCTCGGCGCGGTCGTCGTGTTCGGGCTGTGGTGGTGGCAGCAACTCCGGGTGGAACAGCCGCTGGTGGACCTGCGGTTGGTGTCCAAGCCCAGGGTGGGCCTGTCCCATGTGGCGGCCCTGCTGACCGGCTTCGCGTTCTACGCCAACTCCCTCGTCACCGCCCAGCTGGTGCAGGCGCCCAAGGCCACCGGGTACGGGCTCGGGCTGTCCATCGTCCAGACCGGGCTGTGCCTGCTGCCCGGCGGCATCACCATGTTGCTGCTCTCACCCGTTTCCGCCCGGATCTCGGCGGCCCGCGGCCCGCGCATCACGCTCGCGCTCGGCGCCGCGATCATCGCGCTCGGCTATGTGGTGCGCATCGCCGACAGCCGTGACCTGTGGACGATCATCCTCGGCGCGACCGTCGTGGCCACCGGCACCACCTTCGCCTACTCGGCGCTGCCCACCCTCATCCTGCGCGCCGTCCCGGCCGGCCAGACCGCGTCCGCGAACGGTGTCAACGTCCTGATGCGCACCATCGGCCAGGCCGTCTCCAGCGCCGTGGTGGCCGCCGTGCTCGTGCACCACACCAGCCTGGTCGGCGGGCTCCCGCTGCCCACGCTGCACGGATACCTGATGGCGTTCGGCATCGCGGGCGTGATCGCCCTGGTCGCGAGCGCGGCGGCACTGACCATCCCGGGCGATCCCGCTCCCGAGGACACGCGGCCGGCGCGTGAGCGTGCCGAGGGTACGCGGGACGAGGCGCTGGAGGGAGCATGAGTGCCGTGAGCACCACTCCACCCACCGCGTCCCCGCCCGTACGCCGGGACGCCGAGGCGACCAAGGCGGCCATCCTCAGGGCCGCCCGCTACCTCCTCGCACGCAATGCGCACGCCGACATCACCCTCAAGGCCGTCGCCGAACGGGCCGGTGTCAGCGCGCCGTTGATCCTCAAGTACTTCGGCAACAAGGACGCCCTCTTCGCCCGCGTCATGTCCTTCGAGACCGACGCGGGCGACCTGCTGGACGCCCCGCTCGACGACCTCGGCCGCCACATGGTCCGGCACGTCCTGGTCAGCCAGCGCGAGCGGGGCGCCGACCCGCTGCTGCGGATCGCGTTCGCACCCCTCCAGGGCGACCACGGCGACATCCTGCGCGTCAACTTCCGCGCCCAGGTGGTCGATCGCCTCGCCGGGCGCCTCTCTGGCCCCGACACCGCCCTGCGCGCCGAACTCGCCGTCGCGACGATCCTCGGCCTCGGCGTCATGTACGGCATCGCCCGCGGCACCCGGCTGCGCGAGACCGCGATCGACACCATCGTGGACGGCTACGGACCCACCGTGCAGGCCCACTTGACGCCCCGCTGAGCTACCGCGCCCGGCGTCGCTCCGCCCGTGCGCGACGGTACTGCCGGAGCAGAACCCGCACGGAGGCGAGAGCAGCCGGGCTCGCCCCGCGCCGCAGGAGCCTTCCGCCCTCGTGGCGCACCGCGTGGAGCCGCAGTTCCTGGACGGCGATCAGGGCGTCGAGAAACGGCCGGTACTCGGGCGCGACGAGCGCGGGCAGCAGCCGCCCCTCCGTGAGCGTGGCCTCGGCGAGATCGGCCTGCGCCAGCACCAGCCGCTCCAACGCGGGTTCGCACGCCGCGGACTTGCTCCGCAGATCCTCGAACTTCAGCCCGTACCGGACCAGTTCGTCCTCCGGGATGCCGATACGGCCGTCCTCGGCGTCCTCCGCGAGATCGGCCAGGAAGTCGGCGCGCTGCAAGCCCTCGATCAGGGCCCGGCACCCCCGGACGTAAGGATCGTCGGGTCCGGCGTCGGGGTCGGGCGCGAGCAGCGACGCGGTGAGCATCAGCGCGGGCAGCGCGTAACTGTCCACGTACGCCTGGAAGTCGGCCTCTGTCGCGAAGCCCGTCCAACTCGCCTCGACCGTGGCGCCGTCGAGGAAGGCCCGCACCCGGGCGGTCAGGTACGGGTGACGGCGCGTGGTGTCCTGCAGCGCCAACAGGGTGTCGTTGGAGGGCAGTTCGCTGCCCTCAAGGGCTGCCGTGGTCTCGGCGTCCCAGGAGGCGAGGGTCGCCGTACGGACGTCCACGTCACCGGTGTCGATCAGCTCGTCGGTCGCGTGCATGTAGGCCACCGCGGCGACGGCCGACGGATGCAGCTCCGCCGGCAACAGCAGCCGTACCGCGGTGTATTCGTGCGGCGCGAACCTGCGGACGAGCCGGCGTTGGGCGTCGTAGGCGCGCCGCAGTCGCGGGTCGGTGATGCCCGCCTTCGCCAGTCCGGTCGACCAACCGCTCACAACTCTCCCCGTTCCGAAGATCCGGAGACAGCCTAGTCAGTCCTACCCGAACAGCCGGTCCAGGAAGGCGTTCCCGAACACCCCGTGCGGGTCCAGCCGGTCGAAGGTCCCGGCCGCCTGCCCCCACACCGTCTCCCCGAACGAGCCCGGGATCACCGTGCCCAGCACCTCCTCGTCGCTCCACGCGGCCTGCTCGGTGTAGGCCCAGCCCTTCGACCACTCGACGCGGGTCAGCGCGTCCGTGCCGTCGTACGAGCGCAGCAGGAACTGCTCCAACTCCCGCAGGAACTCCTCCGCGTACGGCGTGCCGGGCAGCGTCAGCACGTCCAGCCAGACCGCCGTGTCCCACTCGGGGTGCCCGGTGCTCGGCCGTAGCGCGGACAGCAACGGGGCGCGGGCGCCGGTGAGTTCGGTGTCGGCGGGGTGGTCGAGGCCGGTCACCCGGATCTCGACGGTGCCGTTGACGGGGAACCGGCCGAGCGCGGCGTACTCGGTGAGCCGCTCCTGATAGAACTCGGTGAACTCATGGACCACGCGCTGCACTTGGGCCCGCGTAGTGAGCACCGCGTAACCGTTGGCGGTCTCCCGTAGGGTCGTCGGCTTGATGTAGAGCAGCGTGTTCTTCGACGGCCCCCAGATGTCCGCCGACAGCGTCGTCGTCAACCCCAGTGCCGCAGCGGCGAGTTGGGCGTTGCCGAGCACCGGCGCCAGATACCACGCGGCGTCGGACAGGATCCGCCCGACGAGATCCGCGACCAGGGTCGGCACGTTGTCGGAGAACGGATAGTTGTACGGCGACGAGACGCGCCGTGAGGTCAACGGCTTCGTGGGTTCGACGCTCCACACCTTCAGCCAGGGGTACTCGGTGAACGCGAACCAGATCGCCTCGGCCCGCCCGGACTCGTCCAGGAAGCTCGCGAGGGTCCGCCCGCCGGACCCGGGCGCCCCGAACAACTCGGTGGCCGGAATGTCCGTACGGCTGAGGCAGCGCAGGTTCGCGTTCGCTCCGACGCGCAGTACGACCTCGGTGACCAGCGAACGCCCCAGATGCGTGAGCAGCGCCGCGCAGTCCGCTTCGTCGCGCGTGTAGGTCCGCAGGACGTACGCGCCTGTGTCCGCGTCCCACACCACCGCCGTCAGCGACAGCACCAGATTGCTGAGCGACCCGAAGGTGTGCCCGGCGGTCCGCTGCTCGCCGTTCGCCGGTACGGCGGTGCCGTGCGCGTCGATGGCCAGGGCGCCGCCGAGCGTCAGATCGCCGGGTGCGGGCGAGGCGGTGACCCCGAGGCCGTGGCCCTCCAGGAAGGTGAGCAGCGCCTCTACGGTGACACCCGTGGCGGCCCGCACGGCCGAGGCGGAGTCCAGGGTCACGCCGGTGAGGTGCGGGGCGGTGTCGACCAGCAGCACCGGCGCGTCGGACGTCGTACCGGACTCGATCGTCAGCGGTGACCAGCCGTGCGAGGAGCCGCGGGGGCGGACCCGCCAGCCGTGCTGCCAGGCCCAGTTGACGACCGACACCACCTGATCGGCGTCGGTCGGCGCGCACGCCCACAGGCCGTCGGCGGTGATCTCGCCGACCCAGTTCCGGTACGCCGAGCGGTAGAGGTCGACATCGGCCGGGAAGTCGGGCAGCTCGGCCGCCGCGAGAGCCGGATCGGCCGTCAGGAGTACGGGTACGACGGCCAGGGCCGCCGCGGAGCGGAGGAAGCCGCGACGGGTCCAGGGAGCGGAACTGCCGTTCCCCGGCTGGAGGTTGTTCGCCACATGATCAGTCACGCGCACACGCTAGGTGGCCGTTGACACGAGTAGGCATCCTGTCGAATGGGTTCACTCGTCCGAGTGAAAGATTCACAGGTCGCGGCCCGGAGCAGCCCGATCCGCGCATGTCAGTGGCGGATGACAGACTGACGGCATGGACGAACGTGTAATCGGCAGGTCGCATCAGCAGCTGTCCGTCGTCGGTCTCGGCACCTGGCAGCTGGGCGGCGACTGGGGAGACGTCGACGACAAGGAAGCCCTCGCCGTGCTGGAGGCGGCGGCGGAGTCGGGGGTGACCTTCTTCGACACGGCCGACGTGTACGGCGACGGGCGCAGCGAGCAGACCATCGCCACCTTCCTGAGCGGGCGGCCCGATCTGCATGTCCTGGTCGCGACCAAGATGGGCCGCCGCGTCGACCAGATCCCGGAGAACTACGTCCTCGACAACTTCCGCGCGTGGAACGACCGTTCGCGCCGCAACCTCGGCGTCGACCGCATCGACCTGGTGCAGTTGCACTGCCCGCCGACGCCGGTGTACTCCTCGGACGAGGTGTTCGACGCCCTCGACACCCTGGTCGCGGAGGAGCGCATCGCGCAGTACGGCGTCAGCGTGGAGACCTGCGAGGAAGCGCTCACCGCGATCGCCCGGCCGAACGTGACGAGCGTGCAGATCATCCTGAACGCGTTCCGCATGAAGCCCCTGCTCCAGGTGCTGCCGGCCGCGCAGGAGGCGGGCGTCGGCATCATCGCGCGCGTGCCGCTCGCGTCGGGCCTGCTGTCCGGCAAGTACACCAAGGACACGGTCTTCCCGGAGAACGACCACCGCACCTACAACCGGCACGGCGAGGCCTTCGACCAGGGCGAGACCTTCTCCGGCGTCGACTACACGACCGGTGTCGAGGCCGCCGCCGAGTTCTCCGCGCTCGCCCCGGAGGGGTACACCCCGGCGCAGCTGGCCCTGCGCTGGATCATCGACCAGCCCGGTGTCACCTCGGTGATTCCCGGCGCCCGTTCACCCGAACAGGCCCGCGCCAACGCGGCCGCCGCGAAGCTGCCCGCGCTGTCGGCGGACACGCTCACCGCGATCCGGGACCTCTACGACCGCCGGATCAAGGACCAGGTGGAGAGCCGCTGGTAGGCCCCAGGCTCTGGTGGAACGGTCCGCCGTTTGAAGGGTCGGCGGTCCGGTTACACGGACCGCATGATCCACGAGGAAGAGCGGCGGACGGGGCGCGACGAGTCCGAGGACGAGCGGGCCGACCGGATGTGGGGCGAGCTGATCCAGGAGGTCAGGGTCGCGCAGACCGGCGTACAGATCCTCTTCGGGTTCCTGCTGACCGTCGTCTTCACCCCGAAGTACGCGCAGTTGGAGCACGCGAACCAGGTCCTCTACATCGTGACCGTCGTCCTCGGCGCCACCGCCACCGGCGCCCTGATCGGCCCGGTGTCCCTGCACCGCCTGGTCTCCGGCCGGAGCGTGAAACCGCAGGCGGTGCGCTGGGCGTCCCGGCTGACCTTCGTCGGCCTTGTGCTGCTGCTGGCCACCATGACCGCCGCACTGCTGCTGGTCCTCCGGGTCGCCACCCACGACGCCTACGTGCCCTGGCTGGTCGCGGGGGTCGTCACCTGGTACCTGCTGTGCTGGTTCGTACTGCCGCTGTGGGCGCGGTACCGCTATACGACCCGATGACCCCGAGCCGCGCCATCTGCCGGTCGTGGACCCGGCTGAGCACCAGCACCGAGACCGTGGCCCCGATCAGCGCGCAGAACATGTCCCACTGCGTGTCCCACACATCGCCCTGCGTGGCCAGGAAGGCGTCCGCGCTGTGCCCGCCGATCACGGCCGCCGCCCACTCGAACAACTCGAAGAGCGCGCTGAAGGCGAGACACGCGCACACCGTGAGCGGCGCGAGCCAGCGGCTGCCCCGCAGCGGTGACGTGCGGGTGAGCAACTCCCTTACCAGGACCGCCGGTACGAACCCCTGCATGAGGTGGCCGAGACGGTCGTAGGGATTACGGCTGAGCCCGAACGTGTCCCGCACCCAGTCGCCCGCCGGTACCTCCGCGTACGTGTAGTGGCCGCCCACGGCGAGGACCAGCGCGTGCGCGGCGAGCAGGCAGCACAGCAGGCCGGTCAGGGGGAAGCGGCGCCAGGTCAGGACGATCGCCGGGAGTCCGACGAAGACCCACACGGTCTCCAGGAACCACGTCGTGCGGTCGTGCGGATGCCAGGCCGAGACGGCCATGCCGACGACCACGAGGGCGGCCATGGCGGCCGGCAGTCGGCGCCGGGAAGCAGGAACGGACACGATGGGGCTCCCTTGTCGTGGGGAGCCCCATCGTGTCCGAAGGCCCAACTCGCTACATGAGTACGGCTACTCAGCCGGAGTGGTGGTCTTGCGCAGCGCGTTGAGGCAGCTGTCGATGGCCTGCTGGAGCTCCTCCAGACGCTGGACCATGTCGTCCTCGTAGAAGTCCTGGGCGTCGTCGAAGGTCAGCTCCTCGAACGCCTTCGTGGCCTTCTGGAGGCTGCTGTAGAACTTGGTCCGCTTCTCCTGGACGCGGAGTTCGGGGTCGGCCTCGACCGCTTCGACGACCAGGTTCTTCATCGTGTCGTAGGCCTCGGTGGCCCACTCGCCGGTGTCCTCGCCGTCCTCCAGTTCGTCGAGGAGCGAGAGGTGCCGCTCGGCCTCCTGGCGCAGGTCGACGGGTGCGTCGACGGTCTGGCCGGCCGGGGTCTTGATCTGGCCCGACTCGGCGATCTGCCGGACGTAGCCGATCCGGTCCGCCGAGCGGCTCTCCGTCGCGACGGCCTTCTTCAGGTCGTCGGTGCGTACGACGTCCCGGGCCAGCTCGGACTGGAGCTCCGGGTCCTCGCGGACGCGGTCCAGCAGGGCCTGGCGGGCGGCCCGTGCGGTGGAGGGGTCGGCGAGGATCGCGGCGCGCAGCGCGGTCGGGTTCTCCGCGACCTCCAGCGCCTTGGTGGGGCGGATGCCCTCGGCCTCGGCGGCCTCGGTGATGGCGGTGCCGCGCTCGGAGGTGGCGCTGGAACGGGAGACGTAGTAGTTCAACCACACGTCGGCGTCCGGGAGTTCGACCTCCTGGCCGGGGGCCAGCTCCTCGAAGTGCGGGACGAGACCGTCGTCCGCGGCCCGGTCCCAGGCCTTGTAGTAACGCATGACACGCTCGGGGGAGCAGTCGGCGAGTTCGGCGAACTCCTTCGCGGACACCTTCTGCGTCTCGTCCGCGCTCTGCCCGCCGGGCCGCACGCTGCGCGCCACCTTGAGGCCGAACGCCCAGCCGCCGGTGCGGGCGTAGGCTCCGAACTCGTGCGCGTCCCGGGCGACGAGGCCGGCGTCGTCGAGGGCGGTGAAAGACGTCTCGGCCTGGTCGATCACTACGGTCAAGGCGGACTCTCCTGGGCTTGTGATGAGGCATGGTGCGAACACGCAGCCTATATCCACCCATTGCCGCTGGTTTGAGTGCCCGGCCCTCGCGTCGCCGCCGACGCCGTCAGTTCGATTACCGCCGGAAGGTCTTGAAGAAGGTCTGCAGGGCCTGACGGTTGGCCGCGTCGTTCCATTCGTCGGCGGGCGTCGTCCACCGTAGCGAGAAACTGCGCCCGCCGCCGATCAGGAACCCACGCCCGAGCGTGCGCACCCGGTCGTCGCCGGTTCCGGAGAACCACTCCAGGTCGGCCGCCTTGTCGCCCTGGTACGTGGTGGCCTGGATGTCGCCGATCTGCTGGAACCCCTCGGTCTGCTTCAGCCCCGGCAGGACGTCGTCCCGCCAGATGGCGACCGGGTCAGGGCCCGCCTGTGTGCTGTACGTCACGGCCAGCGTGCGCGGGTCGCCCGTGGCGCCGAGGGTGATCCGGTAGGCGCCGGACACCTGCTGGGTCTCCACCACCTTCCAGCCCTTGGGCAGCGCGACGGAGAAGCCCTGCGACGCCTTGAACACGCGGAAGCCGGCCGGCAGCGCCGAGGCGGTGGGGGAGGGCGACGCGGTGACCGAGGGCGAGGCGGACGCCGACTTGGACGGGGCAGGGGAGGCGGAGGACGTGGGCGACGGTGTGGCGGACGGCGAGTAGGCGTGACCGTCGACGTTCTCGCCGGGTGTGCCGACCGAGGCGGAGGCCGACGGGAGAAGCGAGGGGGAGGAGGATGCCGAGGTCTCGGTGCCGGGGAGTTGGTGGGTCGCGGCGAGGACGGCGACCGTGACGGTGCCGACGGCGAGGGCGGTCCCGGCGGCCATGCCCCGTCCGCTCCAGGTGGTGCCCGCCCCGCGTACGGCGTCGTAGGCCCGACGCAGCCGGGGCAGCGGGACCGGATCGCGGTCGGCGTACGGGTCGTCGTTGAGGATGCGGGTCAGGATGTCGCGGACCACCGGGCGGGTCAGCCGCTCCCGGGAGTTCTTGCGCAGCAGCCCCTGCACGACCTGCGCCAGCGGACCGGCGCGCGACGGGCCGCGCATCGGGAGCCGGTCCACGCCCTTCATCGTCGCCTCGGGACGCCCCCGGTCACGGAACGGCGGGTGCCCCTCGACCAGCGTGTAGAGGATCGCGCCCAGCGCCCACAAGTCGGCGGCGGGACCGATGCGTTCGTCCCGTGCCTGTTCCGGCGAGGCGTACGACGGCGCGGTGATCCGCGGGGCGAGGGTGGCGCCCGCGAGTCCGAAGCCGGTGAGGACGACCCCGCCCTGGTCCCGCACGAACACCTGGCCCGGGCTGAGTTCGCCGTGGGTGATGCCCTCGCTGTGCGCCGCCTCCAGGATGTCGAGCAGTTCGAGTCCGATGCGGGCGGCCCGCACATAGTGGAACGTGCCCTGCTGGGCGAGGACTTGGCCCAGCGGTGTGCCGTCGATCCAGTCGGTGACGGTCCACAGCGTGCCGGCCTCCTCGACGGCGTCGACGACGGGGGCGACCCGGGTGGGACAGAGCAGCACCATGACGTCGGTGGTGCGCCGGATGCCGGCGGTGATCCGTCCCGCGCTCTCCCCGTCCGGGGCGGCGGGCAGGGTCACCTGCGTGAGGAGGCAGGGCTGTTCGGCGATCATGTCCTCGCCGTACCAGGAGACACGGTTGGTCTCGCGGTGGGCGACCTCCATGGGCCGGTATCTGCCGGCGACCAACTCGTGTGCTGAGACGTGCGTCTCGACCATGGCCATCCCTCGCTGAACCCCTGGCTCTCACCTTTCCCAGAAGTACGGCGGGTGTGCCGGGCTGCGTTCAATGGAAGCCCAATTCCCCGGTGTTTCTTGCCTTTTATTCAACGGGGGCGAGCAGGTGTGCGAGAAAAAAGGGAGTCGCGGGGAGGTCCCAGGTCGGCGCCCGTGTCCCGGGTCGGCGGAATTCGCCACGGAGGTTTCCGAGGCGGAATTTCGCTGTCCGACCTGGTGGTAACCAGTGGTAACGCGCGATGTGCCTATCGCTGTCGCTCCGGCCAGGTCCCTTGCCGCGTCCCCTTGGCGGCTACGGCGAGGTGGGCGCGTGCGGGGAGCGCAGCACGAGCAGGGTGATCTCGCTGGGCGCGAAGACACGGAACGGCGGGCCCCAGAAGCCGGTGCCGCGGCTGGTGTAGAGAAGGGTGCGGGTGCCGTGCCGGCTGAGTCCGGCGAGGGCGGGCTGGTCGAGGCGGACCAGGTGGTGGAAGGGCCAGATCTGCCCGCCGTGGGTGTGGCCGGAGAGCTGGAGGTCGATGCCGGCGGCCGCCGCCCGGTCGATGAACTTGGGCTGGTGGGCGAGGAGTAGGACGGGCAGCTCGGGGTCGGCGCCGTCCAGGGCTCCGTCGAGGTGGGCGCGGTGGCCCGGCAGGCCGGAGGACTCGGCGGTGACATCGTCCACACCGGCGACCACGAGGGTGTCGCCGCCGCGTTCGAGCAGCAGATGGCGGTTGCGCAACGGCTCCCAGCCCAGCTCGCCCATCAGGTCGACCCAGCCCTGGGCCTCGGTGTAGTACTCGTGGTTGCCGGTGACGTAGACCCGGGCATGGGTGGCCCGCACGGTACCGAGCGGGACGGCCTGGGCGCGGCGGCGTTCGGCCGTGCCGTCCGCGATGTCGCCGGTGTGGCAGACCAGATCGGCCTCCAGCGTGTTCACCGTCTCGCACACCCGCTCCGACCAGCGGGCCCGGTCGAGCGGGCCGTAGTGGGTGTCGGTGATGAGGGCGACGCGGGTGCCGTCCAACCCGGCGCCCAGCCGCGGGAGTTGAACGTCGAGGCGGCGCACGCGGGGTACGCGGCGGGCTTCGGCGTAGCCCCAGACGAGCAGGACGGCGGTGGTGCCGAGGACGGCCCATGTGACGATGCGGGCCCGGTCCTGGCTCTCGCCGACGCCGGCCACGGTCAGGGCGAGCCGCAGCAGGACGCCGAGCAGAACGGACCAGGTGAACAGGACCCAGCTGGAACCCAGCAGGGTGTCACCGACGATCGCCGCCCGGTCCTGCTGGCGCCGGCCGTGGCCGCGCCCCATCGCGAGCGGCATGGCGACGAGGCCGAGGACGAACAGGGCGGTGCCGATCAGCGTGACGGGCAGCGGCCAGTGCTGGCCGGCGTACAGGAGCACCCAGCAGGGCACGGCCCACAGCAGGACGGGGGCGATCAGGGGGAGGTAGCGCATCAGGCGGTGCAGGCGGCTCCGCCGTGGAGCGGGCGCCTCACTGTCGGCGGAGCGGGTGTTGCTGGTGTCGGTCACGCTTCCCCTCTCTGACCAGGCCGCCGTTCCCTGACCGGGCGGCCGTCTCGCGCACTGTATCCGGTTGCGTTCGGGGTGGCCGGGCGGGCTGGGCCGCTGGATATGGGCGTGGGGCTCGTGGCGTCAACGAGTCGTAGCCGCTGGTGAGTTGATGGCGGACGTCGTTGCCTGGACGTGCCGCAGGGATGGATGGGCTGGGGCGAGGGGGGGTGGGCCCGGGCCCACTGTGTGAACGACTCTGTGAGCCGGTTTCGCCGCACTCTGTGCGGACGGCCCGGGCCTGTGGCACGGTGGGGGTGGCTCCGGCCCGTCGCTTTCCCCCGTAGCGACGGGCCGGAGTCGTGCGCGGTGGGCGCGGGTGCCGGGGATCCGGAGCGGCACGGGAACTGTGGGTGTCCTCACAAAACGGGCTCTTAGGGCTTTTTCGTGGCATCCGTCACGTCATGGAACCGCCGTCTCGTCTACGTTCGCAGGCCTGTACCCCCTGCCCCCGAACCGCCGAGGCCTCATGCCGTACCGCCCGAATCCCCGACCGACCACGCGGAGCGCGAGCACGCCCGGCCGACGCGGCAGGCGTGCCGGCATCGGCGTGGCGCTCCTCACCGGCTCCGTGACCACCCTCCTTGCGATCGCCTCGGTCGGTCCGGCCGCCGCAGCCGCGAGCGGGACGTCGGAGCGCTCCGGAACCGGCACCACGCCGGCGACCGCGCGGAACGAGGCGCGCGTGACGACCGCCGTGCTGGACCTGGACCACCCGACCGACAAGCCGCAGGTGCGCGGGAAGGACCTCCCCTACGACACGGCCAGCATCATCAAGGTCGACATCCTCGCCACGCTGCTCCTCCAGGCGCAGGACGCCGGGCACGGCCTCACCCAGCAGGAGCGCACCGAGGCCGAGGCGATGATCGAGCGCAGTGACAACGACGCGGCGACCGCGTTGTGGCGGCGGATCGGCCTGGCGCCCGGCCTGGAGGCGGCGAACAAGCGCCTCGGCCTCTCCTCGACCGTGGGCGGGACCGGCGGCATGTGGGGACTCACGCGCACGACGGCGTCCGACCAGATCCGTCTGCTGAGCGCGGTGTTCGCGGACGGCGGGACCTCGTCCGCGGGCGGGTCCGCGCTGAGCACGACGTCCCGGAACTACATCCGTACGCTCATGACCCGCATCGCCGCCGGACAGTCATGGGGCGTCTCGGCGGCCTCCGACTCCGGCGCCGGATGGGCGCTCAAGAACGGCTGGCTGCAGCGCAGCACCACCGGCCTGTGGGACATCAACAGCGTCGGACAGGTCACCTCGGGGACGCACCACTACCTCGTCGCGGTCCTCTCCGACGGCAACGCGTCGATGGCGGGCGGCATCGCGACGGTGGAACAAGCGGCGCGTACGGCGGTCACCTCGGCGCGTGCGGCCAACTGACCGCAGTACGGGCTCAGTTCCCACCGTCCCTTTGCAGTACGCCCCTTTGTACGTCAGCGCAGCCCGAACCCCTCCGACCAGCCCGCGATCTCCCCGACCGTCGCGTTGCCCCCGCACACCACGAGGCCGAGCCGGGCGCCCTCGCCGACGCGGTCCAGCACCTGCCGGGCCGCGGGCAGCAGACAGCCGGCGGCGGGCTCGGTCCACACCTTGGCGTGTTCGGCGAGGTCGAGACAGCCCCGTACGGCCTCCCGGTCGGGGACGGTCAGTACCTCGGTGACGAGGGCCGAGACGTGGTCGTACGTCAGTTGCGACACGGCCGGAGCGCTGAGCGTGGTCACGATGGACGACGGCGTGACCGGCACCGGGCCGCCCGCCGCGAGCGCCTCGGACATGGCCTCGGCGCCCTCGGTCTCCACACCCCAGACCCGGATCCCGGGCCGCCGGGCATGCAGGGCGGCGGCGACGCCGGCGATCAGGCCACCGCCGCCGATGCTGACCAGGACGTCGGTGAGGTCACCGGCGTCCTCCGCGAACTCCAGGCCGACCGTGCCCTGTCCCGCGATCACCACCGGGTCGTCGAACGGGTGGACCAGGGTCAGCCCCTCGTCCCGCAACCGGTTCACCAGCGCGAACGCGCTCGGCATGTCGTCGGTCAGCCGCAGCGACGCGCCCGTCGCCTCCACCAGCGCGACGGACCGCGCCGGCGCCGAACGCGGCATGACCACCGTGGCCTTCACATCGAGCGCCGCCGCCATCACGGCGAGCGCGATCCCGTGGTTGCCGCCGCTGACCGCGACCACTCCGGCGGCCAACTCGCCCTCGCTCAGCGACAGCAGCTTCGCCGTCGCCCCGCGCGCCTTGAAGGAACCCGTGCGCTGCAACAGCTCCAGCTTCGTCGTGACCGGGACGCCGAGCAGCTCGGAGAGCCCGAAGCTCTCCACGGTCGGGGTGCGTACGACGTGTCCGGCGATCCGCTCGGCGGCGGCTTCGATGTCCGAGATGCCGATCAAGGCAGTCATCCTTCCGGCACGGGGACAGGTGACCCGTGCCGGTCCGACCCTGACGCGGAAAGGACGCGCAGGTCAACACGTTTCGGTACTCAGTGCTGCTGCGCCTTCTGCGGCGTCTCCTCGCTGGGCCGTACGACGACGAACCCCTCGCCCTGGAGCATGAGTTGGACGGCCTCGCCGGAACCGCCGCGCAGCATCGAGCCGATGGACTGCGAACGGTGCAGCGAGGTCTGGAGGTGGGCCGACCAGCCGACCACCGCGTCCGTGTCGACGTACACGGGGTACTGCGGCGAGACGGGTATGACCAGCGGGTTGCCCTCGCAGACCAGGCCCAGCTTGCCCTGCCCGGTGAAGACACTGTTGAAGAGCCCGCCGCCCGCGATGCCGGAACCCTTCACCGTCTTGATCGCGTACGACAACGAGGCGTCGAAACACAGCACGTTGCGGCCGTTGACGGTGAACTCGTCACCGGGGTCGATCTCGACCACGAAACAGTTCTGCGCCTCGTGCGCGAACCACGCCTCGCCCTGGCCGCGCACCGCCATCAACGGCAGCCCCTCACCGGTGACCGCGCGCTTGAGCATGCCGCCCACGCCCTGGCCCTTGCGCTCGAACTGGAGGTTGCCGCGGTAGGCGATCATCGCCCCCTGACGGGCGAGCATCTCGCCGTTGACCGCGTACCTGATGCACTTGGCATTCTCGACGGTCATGCCCGGCGCGGTGGCCGGCTGCACCATGTGCTCACTGGAAAACAGATCACCCTTCATGCGGGCATCCTGACCCGGAAGATCTCATTCCGCCAAGATCGAGGACGTGTTGACCGTCCCGCGAGGTCACGCGCCGAAGAGCTGCGTCCAGTACGTCCCGCTCTGTCCGCCGCCCGCGAAGCCGATGCCGATGTGGGTGAAGTCCGGCTTGAGGATATTGGCGCGATGACCGGGGCTGTTCATCCAGCCCTCCACGACCTCGGCTGCCGAGCGCTGACCACACGCGATGTTCTCGCCGATCGTGCGCCTGCGCGAACCCGCGGCGGCGGCCCGGTCCCAGGGCTGGGAGCCGTCGGGGGAGGTGTGCGAGTAGAAGGCCCGGGCCACCATGTCCGAGCTGTGCGCCTGCGCGGCGGCGGTCAGGAGCGGGTCTACGGCGAGTGCGCGCAGCCCGGCCCTGGCGCGCTCCGCGTTGGTCAGGTCGACGACCTCCGTCGCCGTACGGGCCAAGTCGCCCGCGGTGAGCGGAGTTGTCCACAACGCCGTCCAATAGACGTCACCGGAGCGGGAGTTGAAGGCCTGGGCGAGACCCGCGTGTGTGAAGTCCCGCTTCAGCAGCGTCTGTCTGGCCTTCTCGGTGCGCAGGCAGTAGTCGACGAACTCGGCGGGGGTGCGCGGGCCGGAGACCAGGTGCTCGCCGATGGTGAGGTAGGCGTATCCGGCGTGCGTGACGCGCTGGTACACGGAGGTGCCGTCACGGCTCTCGGTGCTGAGCCGGTCGGCGGCGGCCATGTCGGAGGCGTGGGCCTGGGCGGCGGAGACGAGACGCGGATCGAGGGTGACGGGGGGTGAACCGGCGTCGGCGCGGGCCGAGTTGGCGAGGGTGAGGAAGCCGGTGGGGTCGGTTGTCCGGGAGGATGAGGGTGAGGGTGTCGACCGAGATCGGGGTACGGACGCCGACCGCACAGTGGCCGGAGCAGGCGTCGCGTCCTCGGCGATGTCCACGCCGAAGTCCCGTGCGACACCCGCGAGTCCATCGGCGTACCCCTGCCCCAGCGCACGCAACTTCCAGCCGGAACCACGCCGGTACAGCTCGGCGAGGAGCAGGACCGTCTCCCGTTGAGCGAGCGGTGGGGTGAACCGGGTGAGGGGTTGGCCGCCGGTGTTGGTCACGTGGAGGGTGGGGGCGGGCAAGCGGCCCAAGGGGGTGCCGGGATCGGCGGGGCTGATGACGACCGTGACCCGCGCGGCGCCGGTGCGCAGGCGGGCCGGGTCGATGGTCAGGGTGTCGTCCCGCAACCGTGCCCCGGGTGCCGTCGGCTGGTTGTAGAACACGAAGTCCGCGTCGCCGCCGACCTTGCCGCTCTCGTCCGTGATCAGTACCGACACGTCGAAGAGACCGGGCACCCGCAGGGTCAGGGTGCCGCCCGGCAGGGGCAGATTTCCGCCCGGCACCAGCTCGTTCATGGCACCGCCCTCGCTGTTCGTGCCTGGTGGGGACGTCTCCGGTGGGAGACTCCCCGGGGGGAGTTCGTTGTCCACTCAACGTCCCGCCCGGGCACGAGGGTTCCCACGGGACGCGGCGGGGCCGGGGAACGACGCTGCCCGACCCCGACCCCGACTCCACCCCGCACCGAGTCCTCAGTCCCTTGCGACTCCCGGTGCGATGTCCTCGTAGGCCACGTTCCGTTCGGTGACGTACGAGCCTCGGCCCGTGAGCGGCGTGCTCTGGATCGCCTTCGTCCGCTTGCCGCAGAACGCCGATTCCAGCGTTCGCGCCATCGTGTTCAGGACCGTGCCGTTGTTGGACGTGTTGGCGAGCGCGGTGAGGCTGCGGCGGCCGTCCTTCGAGGTGAAGGAGTAGGTGTAGAAACCCTGGACCGCGCCCGTGTGGCCGTACACCGAGACCCCGCAGGACAGATCGCGGCGGCGCAGCCCGAGGCCGTAGCGCGTGGTGCTGTTGACCGGAGTCCACCGCTCCATCTGTGCGAGCTGGGCGGCGGAGGTGAGCCGGCCGCCGAGCAGTGCGGAGAAGAAGGTGTTCAGGTCGCGGGTGGTCGAGATGACCGCGCCGGCGCTCTGTGCCCAGGAGACGGTCTGGTCGGTGGCGTCGACGAGCTGTGCGCCCGCGCGGTCCGGGGTGAGATAGCCGTGGGCGTGGCGTCCCGGGATCTTCGTGGCCGGGTGGACGTAGAAGGTGTCGCGCAGTTTGAGCGGTCTGATGATGAGGTCGCGGTACTCGGTGCCCACGGAGTGGCCCGTCAGCTTCTCGATGAGCATGCCGGCGACCACGAAGTTGGTGTTCGAGTACGAGTAGGCGGCGCCCGGCGCGTTGGTGCGCGCGTGCTTGAGGGACAGCTGTACCAGCTGGCGGTAGGTGAAGACCTTGTTGCGTACGGCCTCGAAGCCGGAGACCGAGCTGGCGAACATGGAGTTCGTGTAGTCGTACAGACCGCTGCGGTGGCTCAGGACGTGGCGGACGGTGATGCGCTGGTCGGGCAGGAGCCCGGGCAGGTAGTGGTCGACCGAGGCGTCCAGGTTCAGCTTGTGCGCGTCGGCGAGTTGGAGCAGGACGACGGCCGAGAACGACTTGGTGATGCTGCCGATGCGGAAGCGGTCGGCGTTGCCGATGGCCCGGCGGGTCGTGCGGTCGTCGATGCCCGCGGCGGCCGTGTGGACGGTACCGCGGTCGTCGATGCGGGCGATCGCCCCGGGCGCGCCCTGTGCCGTCAGCGTGCGCAGTACGGCACGGAGGCCCGCCAGGTCGGGGGCGGGAAGTGCGGCCGTACTGCCGGTCTTCGTGGTGTCCGACTCGTGGGTCGCGGCATGTGCCGGTACCGCCGTGAGCGTCAGCAGCGCCGCCGCCGACGCCGTGGCTCTGCGCACCGTTCTTGAGACCATCCGGTTCTCTCCCGTTTCTTTCTCGGTATGCGAGATCGATCACAGTCGGGCGAGGCAACCTTGTCGCGCCCCGTCACATCTCCACAGCTGACGCACAGTTGGTCATTCGCTGATCACTGAGCGATGCGGATTTGCCAAGTATTGCCATGAAAGGCTCTAAAACCGTTCATTTCGGCTTTACATGTACATGGTGGATGCGTGAGGGTTTCGGTTCGGGGCCCGACCAGCCCCGGGGGCGCGTTCAACCGCGCCCCGTTTCAAGGCGGTTGGTGATCCCGGCCGTCTTCGTACGGAGGAGCCCTCTTTCATGCGTGGACCCCACATACGCAGCCTGGCGGTCGCCGTCGCGGTGACGACGACCGCTACGGGGCTGGCCGGAACGGCCTTCGCGGGACCGGCCACGGGGACGGAACGCGCGACGGCCTCGACCGACAGCGGCACCAGCACCAGCGCCGCCTCCGTCGTCACGGCCGCGCGGGCCGCCGCGTTCGCGCACGCGTCGGCGACCGGTGTCACGCGGGGCGATGAACTCCGGGCCCAGGACGTCCTGATCGACCCCGAGGGCGCACGGCATGTGCGGTTCATCCGCACCCATCAGGGCATGCCGGTCCTCGGCGGCGACCTCGTCGTCCATCTGTCCCACAAGCTGGCCTACACCGGCGTCACCCGTGCGGCCGCGCAGAGCGTCGAGCTCGCGACCACGCAGGCCAAGCTGACCGCTGGTCAGGCTGAGGCGAAGGCCGCCGCCGTCGCCAAGGGTGACGCGGGCACCGCCCGGCTCGTGGTGGACGCCCGGGACGGGGGAGCCGCCCTCGCCTACCAGATACCCGTCAGCGACAGCAGCACCGCCGAGGCCACCGGCACCAGCACGGTCGTCGTCGACGCCGTCACCGGCAAGGTCCGCAGCAACACCCCCGACAGCGACGAGTTCCTCTCGCCCAAGCTCCTCGACACCCTGCGCGAGCACGGCGAGACCCTGAACCCCGCCACCGGCACCGCCGTACAGCCGAACTCCCTCACGGCGGCCGCCGCCGCGAGCCGCGCGGTCCACTACCCGGTCACCGCCTCGGGCACCGGCACCTCCCTCTTCGTTGGCAAGGTGCCGCTGACCACCACCCGCACGGCGCGCACCAGTTACCTCCTCAAGGACCCGACGCGCTGGGGCACCGAGACCCGCGACGCCAAGGGGAAGGAACTGGAGAACTTCGCGCAGGGCAAGAAGTTCACGACCACGAACGACAAGTGGGGCAACGGCGCCGTCTCGCACCGCGACAGCGCCGCCGTCGACGCCCAGTACGGCATCACCAAGACCCTCGACTTCTACAAGAAGACCTTCGGCCGCAAGGGCATAGCCAACAACGGCAAGGCCGCCCGCGGCATGGTCCACTTCGGCAACAAGGTGGCCAACGCCTTCTGGGACTCGACCTGCGGCTGCATGCTCTACGGCGACGGCGACGGGGACATGTTCAAGAAGCCGCTCGTCGTCCTCGACGTCACCGGCCACGAACTCACCCACGGAGTCGTGGACGCCACCGCGAAGCTGGAGCCCACCCGTGTCGACTCGGACGGCAATCAGTACGGCGAGGCGGGCTCCCTGAACGAATCCCTCGCGGACATCTTCGGATCCAACGTCGAGTTCAGCGCCAACAACGCCAAGAACCCGCCGAACTACCTGATCGGCGAGAAGCTCGGCCTCGCCCAGAAGTTCCTGCGCCGCCTCGACCACCCCTCCCTCGACAAGCTGGAGGGCACGGTCGACTACTGGTCGCCGCAGGTGTACGACGCCGAGGTGCACGCCGGCTCCGGAGTCTCCTCGCACGCCTACTATCTCCTCGCGGAGGGCAGCGGCAGCAAGAAGATCGGCGGTTTCACCTACGACTCGCCCACCTACGACGGCTCGACCGTCACCGGCATCGGACGCACCAAGGCCACGGCGATCTTCTACCGCGCGCTCACCCGCTACATGGTGTCCACCACCGACTTCCACGACGCGCGCATCGCGACACTGAAGGCGGCGGCGGACCTCTACGGCGCGGACAGCACGGCGTACAACACCGTCGACCAGGCCTGGGCCGCCGTGAACGTCACGGTCGACAACACCCCTGCCGCCAGGCACTGATGACCGCCCGGGTGCCCTGCCGCGAGCGGGGCACCCGGACGCCCGGCCTCAGATCCACTGCTTCTCGACCTCCTCGGACACGGTGAACCCGGCCTCGCAGGACGGGCAACTCGCCTTCCCGAACACGTACTTCAACGCCTGCGCGACCTCCGTCTGCCCGAACTCGACCGCCTCGCCGTGCAGTCGCGCCCCGATGCCGTCGAGCCCCTCGGGCGTGGCCGGTACCAACTCCGTGCGCCCCGCAGCGTCCTCGGTGCCCGCGCCGGTCACATAGTCGCCGGCCGAGGTGAAGACGCCGTACGAGCCGAACGCGACGAACAGTTCCTCCTCGCACTCGGGGCACTCCAGGTCGTACTCCTCGGCGTTGATCCGCTCCAGCGCCTCGGCCCACACCCCGCCGCCGCCCTCGAAGGCGAGCACGGCCATCTGGAGATAGACGAAGGTGTGCGCGTCCTGCCCCGGGTCGGCGCGCAACTCCCTTGCCACAGTGAGTAGTTGAGCTATCTCGTGCGCGTACCGCGCCCGGCACTCCTCGTCCGGGTCCGTGGTGATCAGCCCGGCCATGGTGACCGCCTGTATCGCCCCGCCCGGTGCCCGGCCCAGCGCGATGTCGGTGAGTACGGGCAGCGCCGCCCAGCTCGCTTCGTACACCGAGCCCTGGTGGCAGAGTGAGCCCCACAGCTCCTGCCACACGGCGTCGTCCTCGGTGCCGCCGAGGCGCGCGAACAGGCCCGGGATGTCCTCGGCGCTGCCGTAGGCGTGGGTCAGCCCGGACCAATCGATCGTCGTCATACGGCGATTGTGCCGCCCGGCACTGACAACGAGGCCTCGGCAGGCATCAGCTCCGCTCAGGCGACGCACAACTTCGCTTCGGCAAATCCTGCTTCTTTTATTGACGACGGAAAAGAAGGGATCTAGGTTCCCGCCATGCGCTCGATCCCCCGTACCGAGTCGTTCCCGGCACACACGCCGGCCGTCTCGCAGGTCTTCACGACCGTGCTGTCCCACGGCCCCCTCACCCGGCTTGAGGTGGCCCGCCGGGCGGGGCTGTCGGCGGCCGCCGTGACCAAGGCGGTCCGGCCGCTGATGGAGGCCGGGTACCTGGCGGAGGGTGCCGACCAGGACGCGCCCCCGGCGCTCGGGCGGCCCGCGAACCTCGTCCGGGTCGACGGCGGACGGGCGTTGTTCATCGGGGTCAAGGTCACCGGCGACGAGATCATCGGCGTCCTCGCCGACCTGTGCTGCCGGATCCGGGTCGCCCGCCATGTGCCGCTGACCGACCGCGACCCCAAGGCCGTGCTGTCGTCGATCGCGGACCTCGCCCAGGAACTCCGCACCGAGGCGGACGACTTGGGCATCCAGGTGCTCGGCCTCGGCCTCGCGGTCTCCGGTGACGTGGACCGCGGCGAAGGGGTCGTCCGCTACTCGCCGTTCCTGGAGTGGCGGGACGTGCGCCTGGCCGAACTGGCCGCCATGACAACGGGGTTGCCGGTCACCGTCGACAACGACGTGCGCGCGCTGACCGTCGCCGAGCAGTGGTTCGGCGCCGGCGCGGGCCTCACGGACTTCGCCGTGGTGACCGTCGGCGCGGGCATCGGCTGTGGACTCGTCGTGCACGGTCAAGTCGTCGCCGGTGCCCACGGGGTGGCCGGCGAGATCGGGCACGTGGTCGTCGATCCCGCCGGGCCGCTGTGCCACTGCGGCAACCGCGGCTGCGTCGAGGCGATCGCCGGGGACGCCGCGATCGTCGCCCGGATCCGCGAGGTCACCGGCGTCCAAGTCGCCGACACCGCCGAGGCGTTGGCCCTCGCCCACCAGGGCGACGCCGGAGCACGGGAGGTGTACGCGCGGGCCGGTGAGGCGATCGGCCGGGGCATCGCGACCGTGGTCAACCTGTTCGGCCCCGAACGCGTGATCATCTCCGGCGAGGGCCTGGCCGCGTACGACCTGTTCGCCGAGCAGATCCGTGACTCCTTCGCCGCCGCCGCCTTCGGTTCCGCCGCCCGGTGCGACGTACACACCCGTCCCCTGCCCTTCGACGAATGGGCGCGCGGGGCCGCCGCCACCGCGATCCAGTCCTTCATCCGAGCCGCCGACTAGCCCGCACGCCCCTACTCGACCCCCGCCACACTCCTAACCCGCACGAGGAGCCCGACGATGTACTCCCTCACGCCCGTCCGCGCCCTGAGAGCCATGGTGGTCCTGGCCCTCACCGCAGGCTTCGCCACCTACCTCCCCGCCGCCCAGGCGGCCACCCCCACGGCGGACACCGCTGCGCCCGTCGCCGCCAAGCCCTATATGGGCTGGTCGAGTTGGAGCATGCAGTCGTCCAAGTACCCCGGCCTCAACCCGGACGGCGACTACAGCTACCTGACCGAGGCGAACGTCACCAAGCAGACCGACGCGCTGGCCTCGAAGTTGAAGAAGTACGGCTACAACTACGTCAATATCGACGCCGGTTGGTGGCGCGCGAACGACTGGACGCCGGAGTACGACCAGTACGGCCGCCAGAAGGCCGACCCGAAACGATTCCCCAGCGGCATGAAGGCCGTCGCCGACCGCATCCACTCCAAGGGCCTCAAGGCCGGCATCTATCTGCCGGCGGGCCTGGAGAAGGAGGCGTACAACGACGGCAAGACGCCGATCTGGAACGCCGACGGCTGCACCACCGCCGACATCGTCTACAGCGACCTGCGCACCACGAACGGCTGGGACAGCTCGTACAAGCTCGACTTCTCGCGGCCCTGCACCCAGAAGTACATTGATTCGCAAGCCCAGTTGATCGCGGACTGGGGTTACGACTTCCTCAAGCTCGACGGTGTCGGTCCGGGGTCCGGAAAGAGCGGCGACCAGTACGACAACGTTGCCGATGTGGCCGCCTGGAACAAGGCCATCACCGCCATCGGGCGCCCGATCCACCTCGAACTGTCCTGGTCCCTGGACTACGGACACGCCGCCGACTGGAAGAAGTACTCCAACGGCTGGCGCATCGACACCGACGTCGAGTGCTATTGCAACACCCTTGTCAGCTGGGAGAATTCGGTCGACGACCGCTGGGACGACACCCCGGCCTGGACGGGCCAGGCAGGCCCCGGCGGCTGGAACGACCTCGACTCCCTCGACGTCGGCAGCGGCGCGATGGACGGCCTGACGAAGGCGGAGCGGCAGAGCTACGCGACCCTCTGGGCCGTGGCCAAGTCCCCGCTGTTCACCGGTGACGACCTCACCCGCCTCGACGACTACGGCCTCTCGCTGCTCACCAACCGCGAGGTCATCGGCGTCGACCAGAGCGACGCACCGCCCGCGCGCCCGATCACCCCGTCGGACTCCCAGCAGGTGTGGGCCGCGAAGAACCCCAACGGCACATACACAGTGGCCCTGTTCAACCTCGCCGACGCCCCCGCCGCCGTCTCCGCGAACTGGTCGACCCTCGGCTTCACCGGCAAGGCTGCCGTCCGTGACCTCTGGAACCACGAGGACCTCGGCACCTACACCAACAAGGTCACCGAGGCCCTGCCCGCGCACGGCTCGCGCCTCTTCACCGTCACCCCGCACGGCAGCGCCGTCACCACGACCGCCTACGAGGCCGAGGCCACCACCAACACCCTGTCCGGCAACGCCGTCGTCGCCGACTGCTCCGCCTGCTCCGGCGGCAAGAAGGTCGGCAACCTCTACGTCGGCGGCAAGCTCACCGTCAACAACGTCGTCGTCGCCAAGGCCGGCACCTACCAGGTGAAGGTCGCCTACGTCAGCGGCGACTCCCGCTCGGCGAGCGTCTCCTCGAACGGCAACGCCGCGACCAGCCACAAGTTCCCGTCCACCGGTGACTGGGGGACGGTCGGGGCGGTCTACGTGCCGGTGAACCTGAAGGCGGGCGCCAACACGATCACCTTCGACAGCGGTTCGGGCTACGCGCCGGACATCGACCGCATCGACGTCCCCACCACGGCCTGACCGAGCCACCAGGAGCCGCAATGAACCCCGAACCGTCCCCCCTGCTGCCCAGACGCGACCTGCTCGCCCTCGCCACCGCGACCGGCGCCCTGGCCGCCCTCCCGACCTTCACCGCCTCCGCCGCACCGCAGCGCCCCGACGCCTCCGCCGACGACAACTCGGCCTACGGCAGCGGCGGTTCGCTGAACACGCTGTGGTGGCAGGCCCCCGCCGGCGACACCTCGATGATCGAACAGGGCCTGCCCGTCGGCAACGGCCGGCTCGGCGCCCTCGCGAGCAACGACTCGGGCCACGAGGTCCTCCTCGTCACCGACGCCACGATGTGGACCGGCGGCCTGAACGACACGCTCGACTCCGACGGCCAATTCCCTTACGGTCGTGCCGACTTCGGGTCCCTGACCCTGCTCGCCAAGCTCACGGTCGATATCCCCGACCACGACCTGGGCGCCGTCTCCGGCTACCGCCGCACCCTCGACCTCGACCGGGGCGTGGTGGGAGCCTCCTACGTCCGCTCGGGGGTGACGTACCGGCGGGAGATCTTCTCCAGCCGCCCCGACGACGCGATCGTCCTCCACTTCAACCAGAACGGCGGCGGCCGCTACACCGGCACGATCACGCTGGAGGGGACGCACGGCGAGGCCGCCGCTACCTCCTTCGGTGCCGCGTTCGCCAACGGCCTGAAGTACGGCGCCGCCGTCACCGCCTACGGCAGCGGCGGCAACGTCACGGTCAGCGGCGCGAACATCACCTTCGCCGGCTGCAAGGACCTGACCGTCGTGGTCAGCGGCGGCACCAACTACGCGCCCGACCCCGCGCACGGCTACCGCGATCCCAAAGCCGACCCGCAGAAACTCGCCCGCGCCAAGGTCCGCGCCGCCGCCGGGCACTCGGCCGACACCCTGCTGCGCACCCATGTCGCCGACCACCGCGCGGCGTTCGGGACGTTCGGCCTCTCGCTCGGCGAGTCGACCGCCGAGCAGCGCGCCCTCGACACCTGGGAGCGCATCCAGCTGCGCGCCACGAGCGGCGAGCCCGACCCCGAGCTCGAGGCCGCCTACGTGCAGTTCGGCCGCTACCTCATGGTCGGATCGTCGCGCGGCAGCCTGCCGATGGGCCTCCAGGGGGTGTGGCTGGACGGCAACGACCCGGACTGGATGGGCGATTACCACACCGACATCAACATCCAGATGAACTACTGGATGGCCGACCGGGTGGGCCTGTCCTCGTGCTTCGACGCGTTCACCGACTACTGCGTCACCCAGGTGAAGGACTGGACCGAGCTGACCGGCAGGCTGTTCCAGGACTCCCGCAACCGGTACCGCAACACGTCCGGGAAGGTGGCCGGCTGGACCGTCGCCTTCTCCACCAACCCCTATGGCGGGCTTGGCTGGTGGTGGCACCCGGCGGGCAACGCCTGGCTGTGCAACAGCCTTTGGGAGCACTACGAGTTCACGCACTCCCGGACCCACCTGGAGAAGATCTACCCCCTCCTCAAGGGAGCCTGCGAGTTCTGGGAGGCACGGCTGGTCACCACCACCCTGGACAACGGCAAGGAGGTACTGGTCGCCGACCACGACTGGTCGCCCGAGCAGGGTCCGCAGGACGCCAGGGGCAACACCTACGCCCAGGAAGTGGTGTGGACCCTCTTCGCCAACTACGCGGCGGCTTCCGCGGAGTTGCAGCGGGACAGCGGGTACGCGAGCACGATCTCGGGACTGCGCAGGCGGCTGTACCTGCCCGTGGTGAGCCCGAAGTCCGGCTGGCTGGAGGAGTGGATGTCGCCCGACAACCTCGGCGAGACCACCCACCGCCACCTCTCCCCGCTGATCAACCTGTTCCCCGGCGACCGCATCCGCCCCGACGGCTCCACCCCGAAGGACATCGTCGACGGCGCCACCGCCCTGCTCACCGCGCGCGGCATGAACAGCTTCGGCTGGGCCAACGCCTGGCGCAGCCTGTGCTGGTCGCGCCTCAAGAACGCCGACAACGCCTACCAGTTGGTCGTCAACAACCTCCGCCCGTCGGAGAACGGCACCAACGGCACCGCCTTCAACCTCTTTGACATCTACGAGGTGGAGACGGGCCGCGGGATCTTCCAGATCGAGGCCAACTTCGGCACCCCGGCGGCCGTGACCGAGATGCTCCTGTACTCCCGCCCCGGCCATCTGGAGCTGCTGCCCGCCCTCCCGGACGCCTGGGCCGAGTCCGGCTCGATCACCGGGGCCGGCGCCCGCGGCGGCTTCGTCGTCGACCTGAGCTGGAAGAACGGCAAGCCCACCGAGGTGAAACTCCGCAGCGTCGGCGGTCGCACCACGACCGTCGCCCACGGCGGAAAGACCCGCACCGTGACCGTCAAGCCGGGCGGATCCGTCACGTTGAGGGACTTCGCCCGGTGAGCGCGAGACGGGCACGACTGCGCCGTACGGCCGCACTGCTCCTGCTCGCCGCCGCCTTCCAGGCCGGACCCGCACACGCACAACCGCAGGCACAGACACAGGTGAAGGCCGTGAAGGACCCGAAGGACGTCATCACCTGGGGATCGAGCGCCGACCACCTGGGCGACGGCGTCGCCGACCGCGGCTACCGGCTGGTCGTGCACACCAGCGTGGCCGGCAGCGATCTGCGGATCCGGCTCTCCAATGCCTTCGGCGACCGGCCGCTGACCTTCGACGACGTCTACGCCGGTGTGCAGAAGACGGGGGCCGCGCTCGTCCCCGGCTCCAACCGGCGGCTCACCTTCGACGGCGCGAAGTCGGTCACCATCCCCGCGGGCGCGGTCGCCTACAGCGACCCGCTCCCCGGCAGGCTGCCCGCCGGGACCAACCTCGTGGTCAGCATCCACAGCCCGGACGCGGCGGGCCCGGCGACCGGCCACGGCATGGCCATGCAGACGTCGTACGTCACCCAGGGCGACCACACCGGCGAGGAAGGCGCCGGGGCGTGGACGGACACCACCGGCTCCTGGTACTACCTCGACGCCGTCTCCGTACGGCCGAGCGCGGGCATCGGCGCGGTGGTCACGCTCGGCGACTCCATCACGGACGGCTGGGCCTCCACCTCGGACCTCAACCGGCGCTGGCCCGACTACCTGGCCCGGCGACTCCAGAACGCCGACACGTCCGTCAAGGGCGTGGCCAACGAAGGGATTTCAGGCAACAAGGTCCTCGCGGACGGCGCCGGGCAGAGCGCCCTGAACCGGCTGCAGCGCGATGTGCTGTCCCACCCCGGCGTCCGCACCGTGTTCCTCTTCGAGGGCGTCAACGACATCAAGGCCCACTCCGGTGTCACCGCCCAGGACCTGATCGCCGGCTACCGCGAGATCATCGACCGGGCGCACGCGGCCGGGAAGTGTGTCGTCGGCGCCACCGTCGGCCCCTTCAAGGGCTGGCCCGAATGGGACGCGGCGGGCGAGGCCGTACGCCAGGAGGTCAACGAATTCATCAGGAGCAGCGGGGAGTTGGACGCGGTCACCGACTTCGACCACATCCTCCGCAGCCCCTACGACCACGAGAGGATGCTCCCCTTCTTCGACGGCGGCGACCACATCCACCCCAACGACAAGGGGATGGCGGCCATGGCCGACGCGGTCGACCTCAAGAGCCTCGACTGCGCGAAGTGAGGTTCGGTCGAATGAGGTTCAGCCGGACGCCGTCGCCTCCGGGGTGATCAGCCCCTGGCGATAGGCGATCGCCACCGCCTCCGTACGGCTCGCGGCGCCCAGCTTCGCGAGGATGTTGGAGACGTGGACGCTCGCCGTCTTGCCGGTGATGAACAGCTCCTCGCCGACCTGGCGGTTGCTGCGGCCCAGCGCGAGCAGCCGCAGCACGTCCCGCTCGCGGGCCGTCAGCGGCGAGGGGCGGTCACCGGCGTCCGGCGCCGGGTCGCCCAGACGGCCACGGCGGATCAGCGTGTCCAACCGCGTGAGCAGGGGAGCGGCGCCGAGCCGGGCGGCCGTCTCCCGTGCCTCGGCAGCCTGGGCGGTCGCGTCCTCACGGCGATCGGCCGCCAACAGGGCCTCGGCGTACCGGAATTGGCAGCGCGCTCGTTCGTAGACATCGCCGTAGCCGAACGCGGTCACCGCCTTGCCCCAGGCCTCCGCGTCCGGTCCGGTGGCCGCCCGTATCCACTCCGCCTCGGCGCGGGCCAGCCACGCTTGTCCTTCCGGCCCCTGGGGCCGGGCGGTGCCACCCTCGCCGGCCACGGACCGGGCCAGCTCGACGAGTTCCGTCGCGGTGTCCGTCCAGCGGCGCACCCCCGCCTCGTCGCCGGTCAGCCGGAGTTCGGTGGCCCGGTCTGCGACCGCGGCCAAGGCGAGGGCGGCGAGCCGGACCGTCAGATCGGGACGCCGGCCGGAGTCGTCGGTGAGCGCGGCGACCGCGGTACGCACCTGCTCCACGGCCGCCTCCGGGTCGCCCTGGAGGGTGGCCGCGTCGATCAGCGCGATGCTCGACACCATGACGGCCATCCAGTCGAACGGCCCGTCCAGCAGGGCCCGGGCGCGCTCCGCCGCCCCCAAGTCACCGCGCGCCAGCGCCACATACAGTGCGGGCCCCATGGTGAAGCCGCCCGCGTGCGGCAGCACTTCCGCGTCACTCGCGGCGGCCTTCACGCACTCGTCCCAGCGGCCCAGCGTGTACAGCACCAGGAGTTGCATATAGCGCATCTCCAGCGGATACGGCGACGAGAGCAGCCCGGCGCGACGGGCCCGGTCAAGACCCTCGGCGAGCCAGGGCAGTGACTCCTCCAGGTTCCCGGACTCGAAGTTGCCGATGGCGAGGTGGAACAGGGCGCGCATCTCCACGGGCGCGTGCCCGGACTTCCGGGCCAGCTCGCGTGCCTGCGCGAGCCGCTCCCGGCCCTCCCGGGTGCGTCGGCCGCCCTTCTCCAGCGTGGCCAGTGAGATCATCAAGTCGGCCCGGGCGTCGGTCAGTTGGAGTTCCTCGGCGGTGCGCAGGGCCTGGCGGGCGACCCGCAGGGCGGTCTCGTCGTCGCCGACCTGACGCGCCGCCAGCACATGCGTGGCCGCCGCCCACACCCAGGTCCGCGAGGGCGGTTCGGCGGGGATCATCGCCAACGCCTCGCTGCTGTACTCGAACGCGGCCGTGAGGCTGTCGACGTCCATGAGATTCCCGGCCAGGGTGTAGCGGACGCGGGCGGCCAGCTCGGACTCGGTGTCCTGGCCGATCCCGGCGAGCGCGGACCGGGTGAGGGCGACCGCGCGGTGCGAGTCCCCGGCGTGGGCCGCTGCCGCCGACGCGCGCAGGGTGAGGGTCACACTGACGATGCCCTCGCCCGAGGGCCGGGCCCCCGGGTCGACCGACGACCACAGATCGAGGACGGTTTCGAGATGCCGTAGCTCCTCGGCGGGCGCTCCCACCCGCTGGGCGTGGTCGGCGGCCTCCAGGGAGGCGGCCAGGGCCTCGGCCAGGTCGTGGCTCTCGCGGTAGTGATGGGCGCGCTCCGCCGCGCTCTCGGCCGGGTGCCCGCGTCCGGCGAGGAGGCGGGCGAACGCGCCGTGCTGCCGGGAACGCTCGCCGGGGAGGAGATCGGCGTACACGGCCTCGCGGGCGAGGGCGTGCCGGAAGGAGTAGGTGTCGGCGTGCCCCGGGACCAGGAGCTGTCGCTCGACGGCCTCGCGCAGCGCCGACTCCAACTCGTCCTCCGGGAGTTGGACCGCGTCCCGGAGCAGGTCGTACTCGACGCGGCGGCCGGCGACGGCGGCGGTGCGCAGCACCTGCTGGGCGGTGTCGGAGAGCTGCTCGAAACGGATCAGCAGGACGTCGGCCAGACCGCTCGGCACCCCGCCCGCCTCCATGTCGCTCGCGGCGAGCAACTCCTCGGCGTAGAAGGCGTTTCCCTCGGCGCGCTCGACGATCCGGCGGACCGTGCCGTCCGGCACCGGGCCCGTGCGCAGCGCGCGCACCAGCCGGGCGACCTCCGCGTCCCCCATGGGCCGCAGCTCCAGCCGCTCCACGGCGGGCAGCCGCACCAGCTCGGCCAGCAGGGGTCGTAGGGGATGGCGGCGGTGGAGGTCGTCCGCGCGGTACGACGCGAACACCGCGAGGCGGTGGGTGGGCGCGCCGCCCGCCGGGCGCTGGAGGATGCCGCGGCTGAGCAGGAAGCGGAGCAGGTCGCGGGAGGACTGGTCGGCCCAGTGCAGGTCCTCCAGGACCAGGAGGAGGGGAGCGATGTCCGAGAGGTCGGCGAGCAGTCCGGCGATGCCCTCGAAGAGCCGCAGCCGGACACCCGCGTCCCGGGCCGCGTCCGAACCGGCGCCCAGCAGCCGGTCCACCGCCGGATGCGCGGCCAGCGCGGCGGCGAAGCGTTCGTCGTCGGCGAGCACCCCGAGGATCTCGGTGAAGGGGAGATACGGCAGACCGACGTCACCGAGGTCGACGCAGTGGCCGGTGAGCACGGTCATCCCGGCGGACGCGGCCCGCCCGGCGATCTCGTCCAGGACCCGCGTCTTGCCCACGCCCGCGTCCCCGGCGATCAGCACCGCCCCGGCCGCACCCGCGCGGGCGCGCTCCAGCACACCGGCGAGGCGGGCGAGTTCCTCGTCCCGGCCGATGAGCGGCGCTGCTGCCACGGATGACGTCACGACCCCATCCTGGCACGCACCACTGACAACGCACCTGGCCACCGGGCGGGAGACGGCCCCCGCCCGGCACGCCGGGTCAGCGAAGGGTCTCGGCCCAGTTCGCCGGCACGCGTCCCGCGGGACCCGGCACCGGCTGGTCCTTCGGGTGGCTCACCGGGGCGGCGAGCTCGGGACCGGAGTCGTAGAGCTCGGAGGTGGTGAAGTTCCAGAACCAGTCCTCGCCGGGTTCGTAGCTCTGGATGAACGGGTGTCCCGTCGACTGGAAGTGGGCCGTGGCGTGCTTGGCGGGGGAGTCGTCGCAACAGCCGACGTGACCGCACTGCGCGCACCGCCGGAGGTGGAACCACCAGCCGTCGGCCGCGTCGCACTCCACGCAACCCGCCCCGCTCGGCGGGACGTTCGGCTCGATTCCTGCGATGTCGCTCATGCGGACTCCTCGGGCGTCTCGTTGTCGACGGCGGTGAGGGGGAGCAGGACCTGGAAGCGGGTGTCGCCCGGCACCGACTCCACCTGGAGGGTGCCGTGGTGCTTGTTGACGACGATCCGCCAGGAGATGTCCAGACCGAGCCCCGTGCCCTCGCCCACCGGCTTGGTGGTGAAGAACGGATCGAAGATACGGCTCCGGATCTCCTGCGGCACACCGGGCCCCGTGTCCCGGAACTCCACCATCAGCTGATCGCGCTCCAGCGCTGTCCGCACCGTCAGCGTGCCGGTCCCACCCGAACTCTCCATCGCGGAGACGGCGTTGTCGATCAGGTTGGTCCACACCTGGTTCAACTCGGCCGGATAGGCGGGGATCTTGGGGAGCGTACGGTCGTACTCTTTCACGACCTTGATCCGGTCGCCGAACTTGCCCGCGAGCATCAGCAGGGTGCTGTCGAGGAGTTCGTGGACGTCGGCCACCTGATAGGGCGCGCGGTCCAGCTGCGAGTACTGCTTGGCGGCGCCGACCAGGTTCGATACCCGGGTCGTGGAGTCCTCGATCTCCGACATCAACAGCTCTGTCTCGACCGTGTAGTTGAGCCAGCCGATCGCGCTCGGCAGGATCTCCGCGTCGACGGCCGCGGCGACCTGGTCCAGCCACTCGATGTCGAGACCGGCCTGCACGAAGGTCGGCGCGATCTGCCAGGACTCCGTGATGTCGTGGTCGTCGAGCCAGTCGGTGAGGGCGTCCTCGCGGTCCGAGGCCTCCAGGGGGCTCAACGAGGGTGCCTTGGCGACCCGTTCGGCCGTGCGCTCCTGGATGTCGATCAGGTTGGCCAGCGCCTCGCGCGGATACCGGCCCGCGGAGATGACCCGCAGCTTGTGCCGCATCTTCGCCACCCGCTCGCGCAGCGCCGAGGTGGCGCGCACGGCAGCGGCGGCCGGGTTGTTGAGCTCGTGCGTCAGCCCGGCCGACAACGAGCCCAGCGCCAGCAGCCGTTCACGCTGGCTGATCGCCAACTGGCTGCTCTTCTGGCCGAAGAAGAGTCCCTCCAGCAGATGGACCGCCATCGGGAACCACTCGCTCATGATGGCCGCGAACGTCTCGGCGGGCAGCACGAAGAACCGCGTAGTCTCCGTCACCCGCATCGAGTTGAGGTACACCTGCTGCACCCGGTCCCCGATGTAGGCCTGCATCGCGCCCGTGTACACCCCGCGCTGCGAGGTCCGGGCGACCTCCACGTCGTCACCGCCCACCCGGCGCGACAGCACGACGGTGCCCTCGATCATGACGTAGAAGCAGGTCGCGGGATCGCCCTCGGTGTAGACGGGCCCCGGCTCGAACTGCTCCACCTGCCCGTCGCAGCACAGCCGGCCGAGCTGCTCCGGCGTCAGCTTCTCGAACAGGAACAGCGTGCCGATCTCCTGCGGGCTGCACGGCAGCACCTGCCCGCTCATGACTGCTCCAGGTAGCGGTGGACGAGCATCACGGCCATGGCTCCCTCTCCGACGGCGGACGCGACCCGTTTCGCGGACTCGGCGCGCGCGTCGCCCGCCACGAACACGCCGGGAATGTTGGTCTCCAGGTGGTACGGCGGCCGGTCCAACTCCCAGCCCGCGGGCGGCTTTCCGTCCGCGGTGAGGTCCGGCCCGGACAGGATGAACCCGCGCTCGTCCCGCTGCACCGAGCCGTCCAGCCAGTCGGTGAGCGGAGCCGCGCCGATGAACACGAACATCCACTGCGCGTCGACGAGTTCGGTCGCCCCGCTGTCGGTGTCGCGCAGGGTGAGCTGCTCCAGATGGTCGCTGCCGTGCGCGGCGTCCACCACGGTGCCGGTGCGCACGGAGATGTTCTCGGCCTCGTTGATCTGCTGGATCAGGTAGTACGACATCGACGCGGCCAGCGAGCCCCCGCGTACCAGCAGCGTCACCGACTTGGCGCCCTTGGACAGGTACATCGCCGCCTGGCCCGCCGAGTTGGCGCCGCCGACGATGTACACGTCGTGCCCCTGGCAGGACGCGGCCTCGGTCAGCGCCGAGCCGTAGTAGACCCCGCAGCCCGTCAGATCGGGCGTGCCGGGCGCCTCCAACTGCCGGTACGACACACCGGTCGCGAGGATCACGGCGTGCGCGGCGACCGCCGAGCCGTCCGCGAACCGTACGACGCGCGCGGAGCCGTTGACCTCAAGTCCCGTGACCTCGCGGGCCGTCAGGATCTCGGCACCGAACTTTCCGGCCTGCCGCCGTGCCCTGTCGGTGAGTTGGGCCCCGGACACCCCGTCCGGGAAGCCGAGGTAGTTCTCGATGCGCGAACTCTGCCCGGCCTGACCGCCGGTCGCCGACCGCTCGACGAGAACGGTCCGCAGCCCTTCCGAAGCCCCGTACACGGCCGCGCCGAGTCCCGCCGGACCACCGCCGATGACGACGAGGTCGTAGAAGTCGGCCGTCGGTGTGGTCGCGAGCCCGACCTCGGCGGCCAGTTCGGTCGCCTCCGGCTCGACCAGCACGTTCCCCTCGGCGGTGATGACGAGCGGCAGCCGCTGCCCGTCCTGCCCGGCGGCGGACAGCAGCCGCAGCCCCTCCGGGGTGTCGGCCGAGTACCAGCGGTACGGCACCTGGTTGCGGGCCAGGAACTCCCGTACGTCCGAGGAGCGCGCCGACCACCGGTGCCCGACCACCTTCGTGGCGGGCACGGGCCGGTAGTCGCTGTTCCGCCACGCCTCCAGGAGGTCGTCCAGGACCGGGTAGAGCTTCTCCTCCGGCGGGTCCCACGGCTTCAGCAGATAGTGGTCGAGGTCGACGACGTTGATCGCGTCGATCGCCGCGTCCGTGTCCGCGTAGGCGGTCAGCAGCACCCGGCGCGCGCCCGGATAGACGTCGAGGGCCTGCTCCAGGAACTCGATGCCGTTCATCTGTGGCATGCGGTAGTCGGCGAGGATCACGGCCACGAGATCCCCGCGCAGCTTCAGCTCACGCAACGCGTCCAGCGCGGACTCCCCGGACTCCGCGCGCACGATGCGGTACGACTCGCCGTAGCGCCGCCGCAGGTCACGGGCGACGGCACGGGAAACCCCCGGATCGTCGTCCACGGTCATGATGACGGTCCGCGCGGCTTCGGCGGCCTGTGCCATACGTCTCCCACCCCGAGTGGTCGGCTTCACGGCACGGCGGCGCCGTTGTCACCGCGCCGGCTCCCCACCATCGTATGGTCGATCGCCCCGGTCCGCTCCGCTACGCCTGATACGGCGGCCTCAGGGGCGGCGGGAGCGCAACACGCAGAACTCGTTCCCCTCCGGATCCATCAGCGTCACCCACGACACCTCGCCCTGCCCGACGTCCGCGGTCCGCGCCCCCAGGGCCAGCAGCCGGATCACCTCGGCCTCCTGGTCGTCGGGCCGGAAGTCCAGATGCAGCCGGTTCTTGACGGTCTTGCCCTCGGGCACCGGCACGAACAACAGCCCCGGCAGCCGCTCGGGCTCCGGCCGGATCTCGAACTCGTCCGCCGCCTCGCCGACCACCACCCACCCGAGCGCCTCGGCCCACCAGCGCCCCAGCGCGACGGGGTCGGCCGAGTCCACCACTACCTGCTCCCACTCCAAGGTCATAGTGAAGACTGAGGCCGACGCACGTCACCGCACCACAGGGAGGCCACCGAATGACACGCCCGATCACCGCAGGGGTCGACGGCTCGGCGGAGAGCCTCGCCGCACTCGCCTGGGCGGGCCGCGAGGCCGTACGGCGGGGCCTGGCGCTGCGGGTCGTGCATGTCTGGCGGTACGAGGAGCACCAGGCCCTCGACGCGGGGGACCGGGAGACCCAGGACCGCTGGGTACGGGACGCGGCGGCCGAGGCCGCTCGGACGGTCGCCGAACGCCACCCCGGCCTGGACGTCACCACCGATGTCCTGGAGGGCGACCCCGTCGACAAGCTGACCGCCGCCGCTGCCGACGCCGAACTCCTGGTCCTCGGCTCACGCGGCCACGGACCCGTCGTCGGCTTCCTGCTCGGTTCCGTCGGCCAGCAGGTGATCGCCGATTCCGTACGGCCCGTCGTGCTCGTGCGTGCCGGGGACGAAGCCGCCGGGGAGGCCGCCGGGCGCGAGATCGTCGTGGGTCAGCACGGGGACCCCGAGGACAGCGCCGCCGCGCTGGGCTTCGCCTTCGAGACGGCGGCGGCACGCGGCGCCACGGTCCGTGCCGTACGGGCGTGGACGCTGCCGCCGGTGTTCGCCTACAGCCCCGCCTCGATGAAGCTCCTCGACGAGGCCGGCGGCCTGGAGCCGTACGAGAAGAAGGGCCTCGCCGAGGCGCTGGAACCGTGGCGGACGCGCTTCCCCGATGTGCCCGTGGTCGAGCACGTGGAGATCGGCAGCGCGGGGCAGGTGCTGCTGTCGCTCGCGGGGCGGGCCCAGTTGATGGTCGTCGGGCGGCGGGGGCCCCCCCCCGCGGGGGGGGGGGCGGGGGGGGGGGGGGGCGCCCCGGGGGGGCCCCCCCCCGGGGGGGCGGGGGGGGGGGGGGCCCCCCCGGCG
>NZ_JBITHH010000003.1:0-337661 GCF_044457795.1 Streptomyces sp. NPDC050528 | reverse complement strand
GGGCCGCGCGCCCCGTTTGGGCCGGGGGGGGCCCCGGGGGGGGGGGGCCGGGGGGGGCGGGGGGGGCGGGCGCGGGGGGGGGGGGCCGGGTGGGGGGGGGGGGGGGGGCGCCCCCCCGGTCGGGGGGGGGGCCCGCGGATCGGCTCGGTCGCGCACGGGGTGCTGCACCACGCGGAGTGCCCGGTGGCCGTGGTGCCCTCGCCGGAGACCTCCTGAGGGTCAGACCGTGAACGCGGTACGGAAGCGGTCCAGGGCGCGCTCGCTGTCGCCGTCCGAGGCCCAGGCCTCCATCGCGACCGTGCCGTCGTAGCCGATGTCGGCCAACGCACGGGCGATCGCCGGGTAGTTGATCTCGCCGGTGCCCGGCTCCTGGCGGCCGGGGACGTCCGCCACCTGGATCTCGCCGATCAAGTCCAACTCGTGGGCTCGGCGGACGAGTTCGATGAGGTTCCCCTCGCCGATCTGCGCGTGGTAGAGGTCCAGGTTCATGCGCAGGCCGGGGCGGTTCACCGCCTTGACCAGGGCCAGGGTGTCGGCCGCCGTCGCGAACGGCACGCCCGGGTGGTCGACCGCCGCGTTGAGGTTCTCCAGCGTGAAGGTGACCCCGGCGCTGTCGCCCAACTCGGCGAGGCGGGTGAGGGTGCGGTGGGCGGCGATCCACATCGGGCCCGTGGGCTCGCCGGTCACCGGGACCACCGGCAGACCCTCGGAGTCCAGGCCGGTGCCGTGCAAGTTCAGCCGGGGGCAGCCCAGTTGATCGGCGGCCTTCACCGACTCCTCGGCGGTGCGCAGAAGTTCGGCGGCGCCCGACTCGTCCGTGAGGCTGCCCCGGATGTAGCCCGTCATCGACGAGAACTCGGCCGGGGTCCGCGTCAGCGCGTCCAGATCGTGCCGGGTCCAGTCCCAGATCTCGACCTGGAAACCGGCTTCGTGGATACGCCGGGCCCGCTCGTGGATCGGCAGATCCCGGAAGACCATCTCGGCACAGACCGCCAACGTGTACATCACTGCTCGCCCTCTTCTAGAACGTTCTAGATGGCAGTAGTACGCCACTACCGGATTCCCGTGTCAAGGCTTCACCGGGCATGTTTCTAGAACGTTGCAGTACCTTCGGACCAGCACCTTTGGAGCGACTACCATCCCGGAACGGAACGACCCCTCGACCGGAAGGACAACCGTGCCGACCACCCCCGCGGTCCCCGACGGAAAGCGGCCCACCCTGGCCCATGTCGCGGCCCGGGCGGGCGTCTCCGTCGCGCTGGTCTCCATCGTGATGCGCGGGGCGTACGGCGCGAGCGCGACCACCCGCGAGCGGGTGCTCAAGGCCGCCGAGGAGATCGGCTACCGGCCCGACACCCGGGCCCGGGTCCTGCGCAGCAACCGCTCACGCCTCCTCGGTGTGCAGTTCGGGCTGCGCCACCCCTTCCACACCGACCTTGTGGAGCGCATCTACGCCGCCGCCGAGCCCGTCGGCTACCAGGTCGCCCTGAGCGCGGTCGCCCCCTCGCGCGGTGAGCGGCAGGCCGTGGAGGCGCTGCTCGCCGACCGGTGCGAGGCCCTCGTCCTGCTCGGCCCCGAGGTCCCGGCCGCCCGCCTCGCGCAGCTCGCGACCCAGGTCCCGGTCGTCTCGGTGGCTCGGCGACTGCGGCCCGCCCCGCCCGCCGTGGACGTCGTCCGCACCGCCGACGACGAGGGCGCCCGGCAGGCCGTGGACCACCTGGTCGCGCTCGGCCACCGGACCATCGCCCACATCGACGGCGGCAAGGCGCCCGGCGCCGCCGACCGCCGCCGCGGCTACCGCACCGCGATGCACCGCCACGGCCTCGACGACCAGGTCCACGTGCTGCCCGGCGGTCCCACCGAGGAGGACGGCGCGCGGGGCGCCCGCACTCTGCTCGGCGAACCCCCAACTGCCCGGCCCAGTGCGGTACTTGCCTTCAACGACCGGTGCGCGACAGGCGTCCTCGACACCCTCCTGCGCGCCGGTGTGTCCGTCCCCGGCGAGATCTCCGTGGTCGGCTTCGACGACACCAGCCTGGCCCGGCTCGCCCACATCGACCTCACCACCGTCGCCCAGGACGTCCCGCGCCTCGCGGAACTCGCCGTCGGCCGCGCCATCGCCCGCCTGGACGGGGAGGCCGTAGCGGAGGGAGAGAGCGTGGTTCCGCCGCACCTTGTCGTCCGGGGCACGACGGCCCCGCCTGCCGCGGGCTGACCTGGGTCACTCCGGGGTGGTCGGTGCCAGCGTCTCGCGTACCTTCGGCAGGATGTTCTTGAGGTAGTCGTCGACCGCTGTGTCCAGGCCGATGTCGTGCTGGGCGTGCTCGGACATGTACCAACGGTGTTCGAGCAGCTCGTGGTAGATCTCGGCCGGGTCCATGGCGCCCCGCAGTTCGAGCGGTACGGCCCGCACGGTCGGCCTGAACGCGTCCCGCACCCACCGGTGCGCGAGCACCTCGGGACGGGCGGCGAGGGGATCGCCCGGGGCGTAGTCGTCCTGGGTGGCCATCCAGGACTCCAGGTCGTTGAGCAGCCGCCGGGCCTGGTTCTCCTCGGCGTCCAGGCCGGTCAGGCGCAGGAGTTGACGCTGATGGTGGCCCGCGTCGACGACCTTGGGCACGAACGTGACCGTATCGCCGTTCGAGGAGTGCTCGATCTGCATCTCGGCGACGTCGAAGCCGAGTTCGTTCAGCCGCCGGATCCGGCGTTCGATGAAGTGGTGCTTGCCCGCCGGGTACACCGAGACGCGTGTCAGCTCCTCCCACAGGCTCTGGTAGCGGGCGCAGATCTCCATGCCGAACTCGATCGGGTCGACGGACGGGTGCAGCGCCCCGGACGCCTCCAGGTCGAGCAGCTCCCCGCTGATGTTCACGCGGGCGAGGTCGAGGTCGTACTCCCGCTGCCCGTTGCTGAGTTGGGGGTGCAGGTCGCCGGTCTCCGCGTCCACCAGATACGCGGCGTAGGCGCCCGCGTCCCGCCGGAACAGCGTGTTCGAGAGCGAGCAGTCGCCCCACGCGAACCCGGCCAGGTGCAGCCGTACCAGCAGCACGGCCAGCGCGTCCATCAGGCGGTGCATGGTGGCCGGGCGCAGGGTCGTCTCGAACATCGAGCGGTACGGCATCGAGCCGCCCAAGTGCCGGGTGATCAGCACCGGTTCGAGGGGCTCGCCGTCGGCGTCGGCGCGTCCGGTGACCACGGCGAGGGGGTCGACCGCGGGGATGCCGAGCCGGTCCAGGTCGCGCAGCAGCTCGTACTCGCGCAGCGCGGGGCGTTCCGCCAGCTCCTTGACGGCTATGACCTCGCTGCCGGCGCGGGCGTAGCGCACGACGTGGCGGGAGATGCCGCGGGGCAGCGGGACCAGGTACTCGTCGGGCCACTCCTCCAGCGGAACGTCCCAGGGCAGTTCCAGCAGGAGGACCGGATGCTCCGGGTTCGTCGCGTTGATCTGCAGTGCCATGGGGTGACTTTAGATCGCGTGCTCGCGGGCGCGCCCGGCCGCCTCACGGACCGGACCGGTGTGCACGGGTCCGTGGCCGGGCAGCAGGGTGTCGGCGTCGAGCGCTTCGAGGATGTCCAGCGAGGCCACGGCACGGTCGCGCTCGTGGTGGAACATGTCGGGGAGCAGCTGCGGACCCTTGATGCGTGAGGTGGGGTGGCCGCTCACCAGGGCGTCCCCGGAGATCACGATCCCGCGCTCCGGGAGATGGAAGACACAGTGCCCGCTCGTGTGGCCCGGGGTGTGCACGGGGACGGGTCGGCCGGGCAGGTCGAGGGGGCCGTCCGAGTTCGGGAACGCCTCGGCCCCGGCGACCGGATGCTGCTCGGTGCCTCCGACGCGGATCGTGTGCACCATCCACGGCAGCACTCCGGGACGCCAGACGTTCTTCAGCACATCGCCGACGGTCACCTGTTGCAGGAACTCCCGGCGGGCGTGCGGGACTTCGGCCTCGTGCAGCAGGACGGGCGTGCCGTACGTGCTGTGCAGGTACTCCGCCGAACCGAGGTGGTCGTTGTGCGCGTGGGTGATCAGCACCGCCGTGACCGACTTCGGCGAACTCCCCACCTGCTCAAGCGAGTCGAGCACCAGCTCGCGGTCCCCGGGGTAACCGGTGTCCACCAGCGTGACCGCGTCGCCGTCCGTGAGGATCACCCAGTTGGTGTTGCTGCCGTGCACCAGGTAGGTGCCGTCCGCGACTTGGCGTACTTCTGCCCGCATGATCGTCCCTCGTGAGGTGGTGCCCCGTACGAGGACAGCCAACCAGACGCGCATGACCTCGGCGTGCGCGGGGGAAGCCGCCTCCGGCGCCGTCCGCCGGGGGCGGCCCCCGCGCGCATCCGAAGCGGCCGCCTCTCCGCCTCAGTGCACGCCGTGCGGGCGGAACTGCACGCTGATGCGCGGTCCCGCGGCGCGAGTGGTCTTGGGGACGCAGTGCTCCCAGGTCCGCTGACAGGAGCCGCCCATCACGATCAGATCGCCGTGCCCGAGCGGCCGCCGTACCGACTCACCGCCGCGTACGGGCCGCAGCAGCAGGTCGCGGGGCGCGCCCACGGAGAGGATCGCCACCATCGTGTCCTCACGGGCACCCCGCCCGATCCGGTCGCCGTGCCAGGCGACGCTGTCCCGGCCGTCGCGGTAGTAGCAGAGCCCGGACGTGGCGAAGGGTTCGCCCAACTCCCTTGTGTAGTACGCCGACAGGGCATCCCTCGCCTCGGCCAGTACCGGGTGGGGGAGTGCGTCCTCCGCGCCGTAATAGGCGAGCAGTCGCGGTACGGCCACGACCTGGTCGTACATCTGACGGCGCTCCGCGCGCCACGGCACCTCGGTGGCCAGCTCCTCGAACAGGGCGTCGGCGCCGGTGAGCCACCCCGGCAGCACGTCGATCCAGGCGCCGAGCCCCAGTGGCGTACGGCGGATCCCGTGGAGGGGGCCGAGGCGGAGCTGGTCGGTCTGGTCGAAGAGGGAGCCCTGGAGGTGGTGCGCGGTCATGGAACCAGCGTACTCCTTATTCGAATGTCTGTTCCCATGCGGGAGTCGGCCTCTTGAGGTCTGCCCCTTTGGATACATCGATGTATCGGATACATTCACGTATCGAACGAAGGATGCGGAGGTCCGGACATGGCGGTGGAGGCGACGGCCAAGCGTGTGACCAGGCGCCGGGTCCGCACGCGCGCCAATCTGCTGGACGCCGCGTTCGCCGTGTTCGCGGCGAAGGGGTTCGGGCGGGTCTCCATCGAGGAGGTCTGCGAGGCGGCCGGTTACAGCCGGGGCGCGTTCTATTCGAACTTCGGCAGCCTGGACGAGCTGTTCTTCGCGCTCTACCGGGACCGGGCCGAGCTGATCGCCGACCAGGTGGCCGGCGCGTTCGCGCTCGACGGGGCCGACCTCGACGTGCCGGCCGCCGTGGACCGCGTCACCGACGTGCTGCTCCTCGACCAGGACTGGCTGCTGGTCAAGACCGACTTCCTGGTGCACGCGGCCCGGGACCCGGCCGTCGCCCAGACCCTGCTGGACCACCGGGCACGGCTGCGCGACGCGATCGCCGACCGGCTCACCCGGGCCCGCGGACACACCCAACTCCCCGCCGTACTGGGCGACATCGACGGCGCCGCCCACGCGGTGATCGCCGCGTACGACGGAGTCACCACCCAACTGCTGCTCGACAAGGACGCCGAGCGGGCGCGCTCCTGGCTCAAGCAGCTGCTCACCGCGCTGCTGACCGACGGCAGCAACTCCCCTGAATGACAACCCACTTGTGAATGACCACCCACTTGAGAAGGGCAACGTCGCCATGGATGCGGACGTCATCGTCGTCGGAGCCGGTCTGGCCGGTCTGGTCGCGGCCCACGAGCTGACCAGCCGGGGACGCCGGGTCGCGCTCGTCGACCAGGAGAACGCCAACAACCTTGGCGGGCAGGCCTTTTGGTCCTTCGGCGGACTGTTCCTCGTCGACTCGCCGGAACAGCGCCGCCTCGGCATCAAGGACTCCTTCGACCTGGCCTGGAACGACTGGCAGGGCAGCGCCGGCTTCGACCGTGTCGACGACGAGGACTCCTGGGCGGTGCGCTGGGCGCGCGCCTACGTCGAGTTCGCCGCCGGCGAGAAGCGCCCCTGGCTGGAGAGCCACGGCATCAAGCTGCTGCCCACCGTCGGCTGGGCGGAACGCGGCGACCTGCGCGCCCACGGCCACGGCAACTCCGTCCCGCGCTTCCACGTCAGCTGGGGCACCGGCACCGGAGTCGTCGAACCCTTCGTGGACTACGCCAGGCAGGCCGCCCGCGACGGGCTGCTCACCTTCTACTACCGCCATCAGGTCGACGCGTTGGTGGTCGAGGACGGCGAGGCGCGCGGCGTCCGCGGCACGGTCCTTGCCGAGGACAACGCGGCCCGGGGCGTCTCTTCCAGCCGCGAGGCGATCGGCGACTTCGAACTCACCGCCCAGGCCGTCGTCGTCACCACCGGCGGCATCGGCGCCAACCACGACATCGTCCGCCAGTACTGGCCCGAGCGCCTCGGTACCCCGCCCGCCGAGATGGTCACCGGCGTCCCGGCCTACGTCGACGGCCGGATGCTCGACATCAGCGCGGAGGCGGGCGTACGTCTCGTCAACCGCGACCGCATGTGGCACTACACCGAGGGCCTGCAGAACTGGGACCCGGTCTGGCCCGGCCACGGCATCCGCATCCTGCCCGGCCCGTCCTCCCTGTGGTTCGACGCCCTCGGCCGCCGCCTGCCCGACCCGTGCCTGCCGGGCTACGACACCCTCAACACCCTCAAGTACCTGCGCACGACAGAGGACTTGGCGGAGCACGACCACTCCTGGTTCATCCTCACCCAGAAGATCATCGAGAAGGAGTTCGCGCTGTCGGGCTCCGAGCAGAACCCGGACATCACCGCCAAGGACAAGAAGGCGGTGCTGCGCGACCGGCTCCTCGGCAAGGGTGCCCCGGGCCCGGTGGACGCCTTCCTGCGCAAGGGCGCGGACTTCGTGACCGCGGGCAACCTGGAGCAACTGGTCGAGAAGATGAACCAGTTGACCGACAAGCCGCTCCTCGACGCGGCCGTCGTCCGGCGCCAGATCGAGGCCCGCGACCTCCAGATGGCCAACCCCTACAGCAAGGACTCCCAGGTCCAGGGCATCCGCAACGCCCGCCGCTACATCGGCGACCGCCTCGGCCGCGTCGCCACCCCGCACCGCATCCTGGACCCGGCGGCCGGCCCGCTGATCGGCGTCAAGCTGCACGTCCTGACCCGCAAGACCCTCGGCGGCATCCAGACGGACCTGGACTCACGGGCGCTGGGCGCGGACGGTCGGGCGATCGGCGGACTGTACGCGGCGGGCGAGGTCGCCGGCTTCGGCGGCGGGGGAGTGCACGGCTACAACGCTCTCGAAGGCACGTTCCTCGGCGGCTGCCTCTTCTCGGGCCGGGCGGCGGGCCGGGCCGCGGCCAAGCAGACGGCCTGACCGAGCGGTAGGTCTGGGGCGGCCCGTCTCCTCACCCCTCCAGGAGGCGGGCCAGCACCGAGGCGTGACTCTGCTCCGCCGACCTGACCGCCGTCACCAGGGTCACCGGTCCCATCCGGACCAAGTTCCGCAAGGTGTGCAGGAGTTGAGCCGCCTCGGGGTCGGCGAGCTCGGCTTCGTAGCGGCTGCTGAACTCCTCGAAGGATCCCTCGTCGGCGTGGTACCAACGGCGCAGTTCGGTCGACGGGGTGATCTCCTTGGGCCACTCGTCGACCCGGGCCGCGTCCTTGGACAGGCCGCGCGGCCACAGCCGGTCGACCAGGACGCGCACACCGTCCTCCGGCTCGGGCGGATCGTAGACACGGCGCACTCGGACGGTCACGGGCGGGGCTCCCTCGGGTGGCGGTGGTGCGGCGAGCCTACGTCCGGGTGGGCACGGGCGGCGGGGCGACGCGGCGCGACTTGACCCGGGCGGGGGGCGTGGCGCTCCTTGCGTGCCGCCGGTCTTCTGGACGTCGTCCACCGAGCTGCCCCGACCTGCGCCGACAATTCCTTCAGAGCTCCGGGAGGTAGGGGCCGAAGTGGTCGGCGACGATCTCCGCGATCGCGGCGGCATCGCGGGAACCGTCGACTTCGAGCACGCGGATGCCGAGCCGGTGGGCATCGCGGACGGCGTCCTCCGCGACGAGGTGATCCCGGGCGAGGCGGTTGGCCTGGGCCCGGGCCGGATCGCTGACGCGGTGCCCGAGCGAGGCGGCGCGGGGAAGTTCGCGGAGCTGGTGCCGGCGGAACTCCGGCGTGGGCACCATGACGACCATCCGGCGCGGTGAGTCGAGGAGGGGCACGACGAGTTCGGGTCGTAGCCCCCAGCCCTCGGCGACGATCGGGTGCCCCGAGACGAGCGCGCGCAGATCGTCCAGGGCCCACTCGAACCGCTCCGGGAAACCGGCCAGGGTCTGGGCGGCCATCTCCTCCGGGGTCGAGTGGATCCACCTGTCGTCCGGGTCGGCTTCGGTGACGGGCTCGCCGAGGCCGACGCGACGGGCGATACGGCGATCGTTGTGGCCCCGGGCGTCGTGGTAGTCGTAGTGATAGGCGGTGATGCCGTACCGGAACGCCAGGAGCCGGGCCACGGTCGACTTCCCGGCCCACTGGCCGCCGCCGATCCACAGCGCGCGGTGCAAGGTGCCGAAGGGGTCCCAGATCCCGCTGTCCGCAAGGGAGTTGTGGCTGGTCATCCGCTGTCCTCCAGGGTCCCTTTGCTGGGTGCTCTCATCAGCTCAAGCGGACCACCGCGTACGTCTCGCCGTGTCTGGGCGGGCGGGTCCAGGAGCGGGTGGTGAATGTCTGCAGCCGACCGTTCACGATGGCATGACGCGGCAGAGACGCACCGAACTCCCCGGCCACCGCCTCCAGCAGCGACCGCTCCGCCACGGCCCTGTCCTCCACGTCGCCGAAGAACTGGCTCGGTTCCAGCGCGGGCGGCAGGTCACCGCTCCGCTGGATCTCTCCTTCCGCGTACGTGAACGCGTACTGCTCGACGCCGTCTTGTGCCACCGAGAGGTGGAAGAACGGTTTCCCGCCCGGTGCCCTCAAGCCGCTCCACACCACCACCGCGCGGGTGCCCGCGCCGGCGGTCGCGGCCGGGGCCGGGGAGACGAAGCGCCGGCGGTCGAACGGAGCCGGGTGGCCGTCGAAGGCGAAGCTCCAGCCGGTGCCGGCCCGGCCGACCGACATGAGAGGCCGGTCGTCGTAGGACGAGAACTCCCTGCGGTTGCGGGTCGATCTGTCGTGGAGCTCCCAGAAGGTCATGGGTTGGTTCAACACGGTGCCGTACCCGTCTCCGTCGGCTTCCCCGCCTTCCCCGCCTTTCGCTTCGTCCGCGAGACGGCCGGGCAACTCCTCCGGCTCCGCGCCTTCCACCAGGACGAACCGGTAGGACGTGCGGTTGTTGCCCCGGTCCGGTTCCGCGAGCCACGCCAGGTCGCCCGGGTCGAGGTCGGCCGTCGGCTCCGGTGCCTCGCCGGTCTGCCCGGCTCTCGGCGTGGACAGCAGCTCGCGGCCCCGCTCCGGGGTCAGAAGTGGCCCGAGCACGGGGTCGGCCAGCCATCCCAGCGGCGCCAAGTGGTCCGGTCCCAGCGGCTCCCACAGCGGAAGAGCGTTCATCAGCGTCCGCCATGCCGAGTCGGAGTCTCCCCAGCGTGCCAACTCCCGTGCCCGCTCGACCGCTTCGCCGAACGGTCCGGTCTCCGTGTACCGGTACGAGCCGTCCCGCACCCGACCCAGCGTCGCGTGAGCCTGTGCCATCAGGTCGTCGTCGGCGCCCCGCAGATGGAACCTCAGCGTGGAGTCGTCCCGGTACGAGTGTTTCGCGTGCTCGGCGACCAGGGGTGGCAGCAGGTCGGGCGTGTACCGAGGGTCCGTCACCAGGTCGTCGAAGTACACGAGGTGGGTCTGTCCGAGCAGTCGACGCAGCTGGTCACCGAGCCCGGCGGACCGCGGTCTGCCATACCCCTTGGCCTCGTCCAGCGCCTTCGCGGCCTGTTCCCAGCCGCCGCGCAGCGCCTCCAGCCGGGCCTCCTCCACCTGGGCGTCCAGCGTTCGGGTCGTGTCGTTGACGAACTCCGGCTCCTCGTCGCTCCGGTGCGCCTGAAGGCTGTGGAACTCCCGGTACACGTCTCGCATGAACGCGGTGAAGTCGGCGTGCCGTGCGGGCGGTTCGGCCAGCCAGCTCGACCAGGTGTACACGGCCCACTCGCCGTCCTCGTCCACGTCCTCGGGATCAAGGAGGACGCGCGTGACGTCGGACTCCACGTCGAGTTGCAGCGCGCGCCGCCAGAGGTCCGCCTCCCGCCGCTGCTCGGGCTCTGCCGTCTCGTCCAGGTACGTCTCGAACGTGTCCGCGAGCCCGGACGCGTTGTTGTGCCAGCGCGCGTCCTCGGTGCCCGCCAGCAGATGCACGAACCCGCCCGCGTGCCGCCACCCGTCGCTGACCTTGAGGAACTCCCGGTACGACGGGGGCATCCGGCGGCCGAGCCGCTCCTCCATGCCGGCGATCCGCTCCTCCGACGCGGCCGGGAACCCCAGCCAGCGCGCCCCTCGCGCGGCCTCGTCACGCTCGCTCAGCGTCCTGCCCTCTGCCAGCGAATCCGCCCACTCCCCGCTCCACTTGAGCAGGAAGGACCGCCAGTCGAATGCCGTGGAATCCGTCATACGCCCGATGCTGCCAGCCACCACTGACAGTGCTCCGGTGCTCCCGTGACGGAGGGCGGGGGGCGGAGGGCGGGGTGCGGGGTGCGGGGTGCGGGGTGCGGAGCGAGGGGAGACGGAAACAGGGAGCGGGTGCTTAGAAGTCGCCTGTTCGCTTTCTCCGACCGGTGGTCCGACCCAGCCGTCCGCGCCCTACCCCCGCCGTACCGCCAAAGTCCGCATGACGTCGAACTCGTTGCCCTCGGGGTCGGCCATGACCACCCAGCTTCGGTCCGGACCCTGGCCCACATCCGTCGTGGTGGCGCCGAGGCCGAGCAGTCTGGTCACCTCGTCCTCGGTGCTGGCGTCGACCGGGCTGACGTCGAGGTGGAGCCGGTTCTTGACGGTCTTGCCCTCGGGGACCTGGATGAACATCAGGGTGGGTGGCATCTGGCGGGCCCGGACCTCATCGGCGGTCGGCACCCAGGAGGCGATCTCGACCTTGCCCTCGCTCCGGTCGATCACCTTGAAGTCCAGGACCGCGCACCAGAAGGCCGCGAGCCTCTCCGGGTCACGGCAGTCGACGACCAACTCGGTGAACCTGCTTGTCATGAATCTCCTGTTTGGGTCGGGCTTGCTGAGGGTTTCCCCATGCCGGTGAAGAGGGCCTGGAGGACACGGTCGGCGTACGCATGGGTCAGGGGTTCCTGGGTGATCAGGAACTGGAAGTAGAGCGGGCCGGAGAGAATCGCCATGGCCAGGCTCAGGTCGAAGTCGGGCGCCAACTGCCCTTGTTCCTGTGCCTTCTTCAGCCGGGCGACGGTCAACTCGGCCTGCGGGGCGATGAAACGCTCGTTCAGCGCGGCGGCGACCCGTGGGTCGTACTGGGCCTCGCCGACCAGGGCCTGGTACAGCGGGCCGAAGGGCGGGTTGGCCAGGAGGTCGATGGCCGTGTGGATCTGGGTGCGCAGATCCGCAACGATGTCGCCCGTGTCGGGGTACTCCAGATCGGACTCGTGGAGTGAGAGCAGGGAGTCAAGGAACAGAGCGCCCTTGGACGGCCATCTGCGGTAGATGGTGTGCTTGCCCGCGCCGGCCCGGGCCGCGATCGCCTCGATGCTGAGCCTGGAGTAGCCGATCTCCTGGCCCAGTTCCAGAGTGGTCCGCATGATGGCTTCGGTCCGGTCGGCGCCACGCGGGTGGTCCGTTATGCGGCCACCCTATCGACACGGCACGTGCCGTTCTTGACGAATGGCGATGCGTGAACTCTCCTTTACGGCGCGGCAGGTCAACGGCCGCACCGACGGGGGAGGTTGCATGGACGCCGACGTGATCGTCGTGGGAGCCGGTCCCACCGGCCTGATGCTGGCCTGCGAACTGCGCCTGGCCGGGGTGCGCCCGCTGGTGCTGGAGCGTCAGCCGCGACGCCGGGACACCCCGAAGGCCGGTGGCCTCGGCGGGCGAATCCTGGAACTGCTGCGCCACCGGGGCCTGTTGGAGCGATGCGAGGCCGCCTGCACCGGGCCCGTCCCGGCGCCCCGGTTCCCGTTCGGTGGCGTCCACCTCGATCTGACCCGGCTCGACGATCCTCCGTTGCACGCGCTGTCGCTTCCGCAGCAGCGGCTCGAAGAGGTGCTCGACGAACGCGCCGGTGAACTCGGTGTCGAGATCCGCCGCGGGCACCAGGTGGCCGGGGTCGTGCAGGACGAGGAGTCGGTGAGCGCGCAGGTGCTCGGACCGGATGGACCGTACCGAGTGACCGCCTGCTATCTGGCGGGCTGCGACGGCGCCCGCAGCCGGGTCCGCGACGGGGCGGGCATCGCCTTTCCCGGCACCGTCTACCCCGAGGTCAACCGGCTGGCCCAGGTCACCCTTCCCGACTCGGTGACCGTGCTCGGCAACGGGGATCTCGACGTCGCCGGCCACGGTACGATCCGCGGGGGTTTCACCCGAACGGACCGTGGTCTCCTGGGAGTTGGGGCATCGCCCGACTCACCTGTGGTCTCCCTCTTCACCACCGAGGACGAGACCGTCGAGTACGACGACGACATCCCGATGTCCCTGACCGAATTCCAGGACAGCCTCCGTCGCGTCCTCGGCGCGGATCTCCCCGTGGGCGAGGCGGTCCGGCTGTCGCGGTTCACCTTCAAGGCTCGGCACGCCGAGCACTACCGAAAAGGGCGGATCCTGCTGGCCGGTGACGCGGCGCACCTGTTCCCGGCGACCGGCGTGGCCATCAACGCCGGCATGCTCGACGCGGTCAACCTGGCCTGGAAACTGGCCGCCGACGTCCACGGCCGGGCCCCCGACGGCCTGTTGGACAGCTACCACGACGAACGGCACCTCGCCGGCGAGCGCACCATGCTGCACACCCGGGCCCAAGTGGCGCTCCGGCGCGGCACCGACCCGGCCGCCGAGGCACTCCGCGAGGTCTTCCAGGAGCTGCTCGCCGACGAGCAGCCGCAGCGCCGCCTGGGGACGCTCATCGCGGGCTCCGACATCCGTTACCCGATGCCCGGATCATCCGGCCACCACCCGCTGGCCGGAGCGTTCGTCCCCGACCTCACCCTGCACGGCGACGGGGGAGTGACCGGCGTCGGTGAACTTCTGCACACCGCACGGCCCGTCCTCCTGGACCTCGCCGACCGCGAGGACCTCCGCCGGGCGGCCGCGGGCTGGCACTCCCGCGTCGACATCCACACCGCCAAGACCGACGACCGCCCCGCCGACGCCCTCCTCATCCGCCCCGACGCACACATCGCCTGGGCCGCGGCCGTCGACGAGTCCCGCGACGACGCCGTGCCGGCGCTGCGCGAGGCACTCACCCACTGGTTCGGCGCCCCCGACAACCGCGCCTGACCCTCCCGCCCTTCGGAAAGGAACCGCTCACCGATGCCGCCCGTTCCCGCCGACCCGACCCTGCTGCATCCGATGCCGGACCAGCCCCGGGTCGTGCTCCTCAAGCCTCTGGTGACCTCACCGCTGATCGAGGTCGGGGAGTTCACGTACTACGACGATCCCGACGACCCGACGGCCTTCGAGACCCGCAACGTCCTCTACCACTACGGGCCCGAGAAGCTCGTCATCGGGAAGTTCTGCGCGCTGGGGGAGGGCGTGCGGTTCATTATGAACGGCGCCAACCACCGGATGGACGGCCCCTCGACGTTCCCCTTCCCGATCATGGGCGGTTCCTGGGCCGACCACTTCGACCTCATCACCGGTCTGCCCGGACGGGGCGACACAACGGTGGGCAACGACGTGTGGTTCGGGTACGGGACCATGGTGATGCCCGGCGTCCGCATCGGTCACGGGGCGATCATCGCCTCCGGCTCCGTCGTCGTCGACGACGTCCCCGACTACGGCATCGTCGGCGGGAACCCCGCGCGGCTGCTGCGCCGCCGGTACAGCGACGCCGACATCGAGCGCCTTCTCGCGCTGGCCTGGTGGGACTGGCCGCTGCCGCACCTCACCGACCATCTCCGTACGGTCATGTCGGGCACCGTCGACGACCTGGAGGCCGTAGCACCCGGTCCCTCCCCGCGCTGAGAATCGAGCCGCCCGCATGCCCCGTTCGACCCCCGGCACCCCGTTCACCGAGTGGCTCCGCGAACACGCAGTCCCGCTCGCCCACCTCGACCCCGAGGCACCGCTCGACGACCTGGCACCGCTGCGTGACCTCATCGGTGACGCCCGTGTCGTCGCGATCGGTGAACACTCCCATTTCATCGAGGAGTTCGCGCTTCTGCGCCGACGCCTGCTGCGGTTCCTGGTCGAGCGCTGCGGCTTCACCGTCCTGGCCTTCGAGTACGGCTTCAGCGAAGGCGTCCCGCTGGACGCCTGGGCCCGGGGAGAGGGAACCGAGGAGGACCTCGCGACCCATCTCGCCACGGCGATACCCGTGGGCCTCACCGAACCCCTGCAATGGGTGCGCCGACACAACCGCACCGCCGTCTCATCACCGGTGCGCTTCGCCGGGGTCGACATCCCGGCGGCGGGCGGGTCCCTGCTGCCCGCCCTGGCTCCGGTCACCGACTACCTGCGCCGCGTCGACCCCGAGACCGTACCGGCGGTCGAGACGGCGATGAAGATCGCCGCATCGTTCGCCGGAGGCTCCGCGGCCGTGGCCGCACCCGCCTGGGCGCGCCTGCCCGCCGCCGAACAGGACGCCCTCACCGCGACCTTCGCGCGCCAGCTCGTCCGGTTCCGCGCACTCGAACCGCTCTACGCCACCCAGGGCGACCGGCACGACTACGACCTCGCCCTGCACCGCCTCGAAGGCGCCTGCCACGGCGACTACACCTTCCGCGCGATGGCCGGCCTGTTCGCGGGGGACGGTCTCACCGCCGACACCTCGGCGCGGGACGCCTACATGGCCAGGTCGGTCCTCTGGCACCTGGAACATCTCGATCCCGGCGCCCGTGTCGTCCTGGTCGCCCACAACGCCCACATCCAGACCACGCCCATCTCCTTCGACGGGCAGCTCACAGGGCTCCCCATGGGACAGCACCTGCAACGTGCGCTCGGCGACGACTACTTCGCCCTCGGGCTGACCAGCGTCACCGGCGTCACGGCAGACATGCGGCGCGACGAGAAGGCACCCTTCGGTTTCACCCTCGACGACATGGTGTTGGAAGCGCCCGAACTCGGAAGCGTCGAAGCCTCCTTCGCCGACGCCGGTTCCGGACTCGGCATCGCCGATCTCCGCAGGCACGCACGGAGGCGTCCGACGGCCCCGACCGCATTCGGCTGCAGGGTACCTACGTGCGTACCCCTGTCGTCGATGCCTTCGACGCCGTACTGAGCACCCCTGCCTCCACCGTCACCAAGGACCTGCGCATCTGAGGCGGGGCGTCACGTCGGTGGCCCGGTGAGTTTGGCGGCCACGGCGTCGAGGACCCAGTCCAGGCCGGTGGCGAAGGAGGTCTCGGCGTCCACGTCCGTGGCGTCGTGCACAGCCTTGGCCAGTGCGGGGAAGCGGCCCGTGGCCAGCATCCTCGTCACATGCGGGCCGTGGGCGCGCTGCCAGTCGTGCTTGGACAGGCCGGTGGCGCGCTCCGCCCGGAGGTTCGCGATCTCGCGCCGGATCGCGCCGGTGACGTAGGCGCCGACCGTTCCCGCGGCGCGCATGACGGTGTCGATGTCGGTGCGGCCGTCGAGGGCGGCCAGCGTGGCCTCGGTCACGGCGAGGCCGTTCGGGCCCAGGGTCGGTCGGCCGCCGAGCAGGTCGGCCAGCCATTCGTGACGCAGCGCGGTCTGCCTGGTCCGGAGGGCGAGGACGCGCAGCGCCTCCCGCCAGTCGTCGGACTGTTCCTCGGGGAGAATCTCGGCCTGGACCTCGTCCACCATGAGGTCGAACAGCTCCTCCTTGGTGGCGATGTATCCGTAGAGCCGCATCGGGCCGGCGTTCAGCCGGGCGGCGACCTTGCGCAACGACACCGCCTCCAGCCCGCCCTCGTCGGCCAGGGCGATGGCGGCGGCGACGATCCGCTCGCGGTCGAGCGGCACGGGTCGAGTCGGCGGCTCCGGCCGGTCCCAGACAGTCATGATCTCACCGTACCGTTGCGATACATCGTCATGAGTCAATACAGTGTATCGACATGAGACATCGCATCGCAGTGGTCGGGGGCGGTCCTGCCGGCCTCACCTTCGCCCGAGTCCTGCACCGACACGGTCACCCCGTCACCGTCCTCGAACGCGAGCCCGGCCCCGACGCCCGGCCTCCGGGCGGCACGCTGGACCTGCACGAAGGGATGGGCCAGCTCGCGCTGGAAAAGGCGGGGCTGCTGGCGGAGTTCCAGGAGCTGTCCCGTCCCGAGGGGCAGGCCATGCGCATCCTGGACACGGACGGGACCGTCCTGCGCGACTGGCGGCCCCGTCCGGACGAGCGGGCCAACCCCGAGATCGACCGCGGGCACCTCCGTGACCTGCTGCTCGGCCCTCTCGACGTCCAGTGGGGGCGGGGCGTGACGCGGGTGGTGCCGGGGAAGGGACGGGACGGCGTACGGGTCGACTTCGCGGACGGGCGACAGGAGACGTTCGACCTCGTGATCGGCGCGGACGGCGCCTGGTCCCGGACCCGCCCGGCGGTCTCGCCGGCGACGCCGCACTACACCGGCGTCACCTCGGTCGAGACCTCCCTCGACGACGTCGACACCCGCCACCCCGACCTCGCCCGGCTGATCGGCGACGGTTCCGTGGCCGTGTACGGCGTGAACCGAGGTCTCGTCGCCCAGCGCAACAGCGGCGGTCACGTCAAGGTGGGCGCCAAGTTCCGCGCGCCGCTGGACTGGCACACGGATCTGGATCTGGATCTGGCCGACGTGGAGGCCGTGCGATCGGGCCTGCTGACCCTGTTCGACGGCTGGGCAGCTCCCGTTCTCGACCTCCTCTGCCGGGGCACGGCTTTCGTTCACCGCCCCCTCTACGTCCTCCCCGTGTCCCACACCTGGGTCCACGTCACCGGGGTGACGCTGCTGGGCGACGCCGCCCATCTGATGCCCCCGTTGGGCGCGGGCGCGAACCTCGCGATGCTGGAAGGCGCCGAACTCGCCGAGTCCCTCGCTGCCGCCTCCGGTCCTGATGAACTGGACGACGCCGTCCGCGCCTTCGAGGAGCGGATGTGGGCCCGGGCGGGCAAGTGGGCGCGGATCACGGCCGACGGCCTGGAACGACTGGTGAGCCCGGACCCCACCGAAGCCCTCGCCGTCTTCGACGAGGTTCAGCCGGCCTGAGCCGGGCGCGAGTCAGAGCCGGGTGGCCGTGCGGATCAGTCCCGCGAGGGCGAGGGAACGGCTGTGGGCCGGCCAGGCGATGTGGGTGACGACAGGGGGTGCGTCGGTCAGGGGGACGGCGGTGTGCCCGGCCCACAGCCAGGAGCGGGCGGAGTCGGGGAAAATGGCCATGGTGCGTCCCAGGGCGATCAGTTGGGCCAGCTGGGTCTGGTCGTGGATCTCGGGACCTGGGCCGGGCGGGTACGTGCCGTGGTCGGGCCAGCGGGCGAGCGGAAGATCGGGGAGGTCGGCGACGTCGGCCAGCGACAGGGCCGTGCGCAGGGCGAGGGCGTGCCCGGCGGGCAGGACGGCGATCTGTCCCTCGGTCATCAGAGCCTCGGTGTCGAACCCGGCGAGGGAGTTGTACGGCGCGTGCATGAGCGCCACATCGGCACGGCCGTCGCGCAGCAACTCCGGCTGCTCGCACATCCCGCACGGCAGCACCTCGATCTCGGCGGCGCCGGGCTCGGACGCGTAGGCGTCGAGAAGCTTCCGCAGCAGTTCGTGGGACGCGGCGGCCTTCACCGCCAGCACCAGGCGGTCGCGGGGACCGCCCGGACGGTCGGCGCCACCGGCGCGACGGGTACGGCGGGCGGCGGCGGTGCTCGCGTCGAGGGCGGCGCGGCCCTCGTGCAGCAGAACCTCTCCGGCGGCGGTCAGGGCGACCCCGCGACGGTCGCGTTCCAACAGGCGGACGCCGAGGCGCCGTTCGAGCTGCTGGATCGCCCGGGACAACGGCGGCTGGGCCATGCCCAGGCGCTCGGCGGCGCGGCCGAAATGCAGTTCCTCGGCTACGGCCAGGAAGTACCTCAACTCGCGGGTCTCCAAGGTGTCCACGGCCCCACCCTAGTCCGGTGATACCCACCGGGTATGACAGGGCACCGTATCGGTGTTGGCCGCACCGCTCGTCCGCGCGTGACCATCAACGGCATGAGCGAAACGAAGATCGCGCTGGTGACCGGCGCGAACAAGGGAATCGGGTACGAGATCGCGGCCGGGCTGGGTGCCCTCGGGTACCGCGTGGGTGTGGGAGCCCGAGAGGAGAGCCGGCGCGAGAGCGCCGTGGAGAAGCTGCGCGCCGCCGGGGTTGACGCGTTCGGGGTGCCGCTGGAGGTGACCGGCGACCGGAGCGTCACCGCTGCCGCGGAACTCGTCGAACGGCGGGCCGGGCGTCTGGACGTCCTGGTCAACAACGCCGGAATCTCGGGGGAGATGGGGCCGGGATGGATCCAGGACCCGACCACGCTCGACCTCGACCTGGTCCGCACGGTCGTGGAGACCAACGTCATCGGTGTCATCCGGGTGACCAACGCGATGCTGCCGCTGCTGCGGCGCTCGACATCGCCCCGCATCGTCAACATCTCCAGCGCCGTGGGCTCCTTGACCCGGCAGGCGGACCCGGGCATCGACATCGGTCCCGTCATGGCGGCCTACGCGCCGTCGAAGTCGTTCCTCAACGCCGTCACCGTGCAGTACGCCCGGCAGTTGGCCGACACGAACATCCTGATCAACGCCGCCTGCCCGGGCCTCGTCGCGACCGACTTCACCGGCTTCCACGGACCCCGCACCCCCGAGCAGGGCGCGGCCACCGCGATCCGGCTCGCCACACTGCCCGACGACGGCCCGACCGGCGCGTTCTTCGAGGACGACGGCGTCGTGCCCTGGTAGCTCCCGGCGCGCCAGCTCCGTGACGCGAGCGCGGTGACTCCCATCGCCGACCAGGCCGAGCTCGACGCGGCGCTGGCCGTCAACCCGCGGGTCGTCGTCATGTTCGAGGCGAGCTGGTGCGGTCCGTGCAAGCAAATCGCCCCGAAGTACGCGCAGTTCGCTGCGGCATACGGCGCCATCCAGTTCCTGAGCGTGGACGTGGACGTTGCCGAGGACGTCGCCCTCAAGTACGACATCTCCTCGATGCCGAACTTCGTGACGATCCGGGACGGCAAGGAGATGGACCGCTTCTCCGGTGCGAACCCTGAACGGCTTGAGGAAAAGCTGAAGGCAATGGCCTGACAGTCGGCGAATTGTCGGGTGACGCCCCGTAGTGCGGGGCCGTGATGCGACGGGGGCGACGGGCTGGCTGCCCGCCATGAGCGCCCTGCCCAACAGCACCGGAAAGCCGTAGACCCACCGGCACTGGTCTGCTCTGAGACTCCGAGTCGCCCGGTGTTCGTGGCTCAGGGGTGGGCCGATGCCAGGGCCGTGCGGATCTCGGCGGCGGAGGCGGGAGCGGCCGGCTCGTTCCTGTACTGGTCGTTCTTGGTCACCGAGTACGGCGTGCAGAATGCCGGAGTGCCCACTTGGGAGCGCCGGCTTTCGGTGAGCGGTCCTATGTCCACGGAGTCGAATCCGTGGAGCGAGAGCAGCTTGGCGGCTTGCTTCTTCGCGAAACCCGATCTGCGGGTGGGGTTCGTGTTCGGCATGGACCGGGTCTCCGTGTCCGGCCTCCCGGCCGACTTTGGAGCACCCACACTCTCCTCACTCCCGGCCGGGCCGTCCCGCCCGCGCCGTCTGCTGACCGCCGTGGTTGCCACCGCGCTACCTCAAGCGCTGGAAGGCTACCGCCCGGTTCGTGAACCGCACGGCCCAACTGGCCGCGCCGCAGTAGAAGACGTGGGCCGGATCGCGACTGTACGCAAGGCCTGCCTACGGCGCGGATTCATCGGTCGGAGCGATCCCGGCCGAGGTGGGCGCGCCGTTCGGCTCGGCGTAGGAGCGGGGGCGGTTCGTGTCGGCCCGCGAAAGGCATCCCCCCCGCCCCACAAGTTTGCCTTCACAAGAGGGATTCCGAGGGAGTCGGCGGCCTAGTCTCTGAGGCGGATGATCAACCCCCCTCACCCGTAGGAGCGCATGTGACGCAACTCCGGCAGCAGTCCACAAGACGCACCGCTGTCCTCCGCCGCAGCGCCGTCGTGGCCACCGTCCCCGTCGCCCTCGCGGCCCTGCTCGCGGCCGCCGCACCCGCCGGTGCCACCACGATCGGCTCGGCCGGCGTGGGAGACCCGTACTTCCCGCTCTCCGGGAACGGCGGCTACCACGTCGCCCATTACGGCCTGACGCTCCGGTACGACCCGACGAGCCGCCGGCTCGACGGCACCGCGGTCCTCAGCGCCCGCGCCACCGAGAAGCTCACCCGCTTCGACCTCGACTTCAAGGGCCTCACCATCACCGGCCTCACCGTCGACCACGTCAAGGCGGACTACCGCCGTGACGGACAGGAACTCGTCGTCACCCCGCGCCGGACCCTGCGCAAGGGGCAGCGCTTCCAGGTCACCGTCACCTACAACGGCATCCCCCAGCAGGTCACCGACCCCGACGGCTCGGCCGACGGCTGGATCGCCACCGACGACGGCGCCTTCGTGGCCGGCGAGCCGCAGGGCGCGATGAGCTGGTTCCCGGCGAACAGCCACCCCAAGGACAAGTCGTCGTACGACTTCACGATCACGGTCCCGCAGGGCCGCACCGCGGTCGCCAACGGCGTGCTCCTCGGGCAGCAGACCGCGCACGGGAAGACCACGTTCCGGTGGCACGCGCCCGAGCCGATGGCCGCGTATCTCGCCACCGCGACGGTCGGGAAGTTCAAGGTCGAGCAGTACACCACCCGCGACGGGGTCAAGGTGTACAACGCCGTCGATCCGCGTGAAGTCGCCGCCGCCGAGCCCGTGTTGAAGAAACTGCCCTCCGTCCTGGAGTGGGAGAGCAAACTGTTCGGGCCGTACCCGTTCCGCTCGGCCGGGTCGATCGTCGACCACGCGCCGGACGTCGGGTACGCGCTGGAGACGCAGGGGCGGCCGATCTACGACTCGGCGCCGGACCTCAGCACCCTCGTGCACGAGAACGCCCACCAGTGGTTCGGGGACTCCGTGTCGCTGACCTCCTGGAAGGACATCTGGCTCAACGAGGGCTTCGCGACCTACGCGGAGTGGCTCTACAGCGAGCAGCACGGCGGCAAGACCGCCCAGCAGAGCTTCGACGCGCTGTACGCCCGCAAGGCGACCGACGGCCTGTGGGCGTTCCCGCCCGGCGACCCGGGCAGCGGCGCCAACATCTTCGGCACCCCGGTGTACGCCCGCGGCGCCATGGCCCTGCACGAACTCCGCCTGGCCGTAGGCGACAAGACCTTCTTCGCGATCCTGCGGGCCTGGGCGCGAGCGCACCGCTACGGGCACGGAACCACCGCGCAGTTCGTCAGCCTGGCGGAGCGGAAATCGGGCACACGACTCGATGCCCTCTTCCACACCTGGCTCTACACGAAAGGCAAGCCGGCCCAGCCGTAGGAACTGACGAGTTCCTCACATGTGTCGGTCATCGTCGACTCATGATCACTCGTATTCCCTCGGTCGCACTGGTCGCCGCATCCGTTCTCCTCACGGGATGCGGCGGCGGTGCGCTGGCGGCGACGGACCACGCGTCCGCCCCCACTTCCGCCTCCTCGTCCGCGCCGTCGCCCTCGTCGGAGATATCCGCCGAGGCGGCACCCCGCCAACTCCCGGGCGTGGGGCCCAAGATGCTCGCCCGCATACCGGCCGCCACCGAACAGGTCGTCCTGGTCACCGGGCGGGGCGCGAACTCGCCCCTCTCCACCCTCGCGCTGTACGAGCGCACCGACGACGGCTGGGAACAGACCGTCAGCTGGGCCGCGCACAACGCGCTCAAGGGCTGGTCGGACCACCACATGGCCGGTGATCTGCGCTCGCCGATCGGTGTCTATTCGCTCACCGACGCGGGCGGGCTGCTCAAGGACCCGGGCACCAAGCTGTCGTACGACCACGGGTCGGGCTTCGTCTCGCCCGGCACCGGCTTCGAGGGCGAACCCCTCGCCGGGTCCTTCGACTACGTGATCGCCATCAACTACAACCGGCAGCCCGGCACTTCACCCCTCGACTGGACCCGTCCCCTCGGTTCCTCGCGCGGCGGCGGCATCTGGATCCACGTCGACCACGGCGGTCCCACCCACGGCTGCGTCAGCATCGCCGAGGACCACATGAAGGAACTCCTGCGCACCCTGGACCCGGCCCGGCACCCCGTCGTCGTCATGGGCGACGCCGCCGCCCTCGACCACTGACCGCTTAGGATCCGCCAGGTGTGCGCACATGTGCTGGTCGCCGAGGACGACGAGATGCAGGCCGAGCTGATACGACGCTCCCTGCTGACGGAAGGCCACACCGCGACCGTGGTCCACGACGGGGCCGCCGCCATCACGGCGGCCCGGAAGCTGAGACCCGACCTCGTGGTGCTCGACCTCATGCTGCCGCTGATCGACGGCTTCGGGGTGTGCCGGGCGCTGAGAGAGGACGACATCCCCGTCCTGATGCTCACCGCCCGCTCCACCGAGGACGACGTCCTGCTCGGCCTCGAACTCGGCGCCGACGACTACATGACCAAGCCGTACAGCCCGCGCGAGCTGATGGCCCGCATCCGTACGGTCCTGCGGCGCAGCGGCCGGACCACCGAGGACCGGCAGGAGGACACCGTCGTCCGGGCGGCGGGGCTGTCCGTCGACGCGGTACGGCACGAGGTGCGCTGCGACGGGGTGCCCGTGGACTGCACACCGGCCGAGTTCGAGATCCTCCTCGCGATGACCGCGGAGCCCGAACGGGTCTTCTCCCGGCGGCAGTTGCTCCAGTACACCCGGGGCCTCGACCGGGCGTCCACGGAACGGGCCGTCGACGTCCACATCATGAACCTGCGCAAGAAGATAGAGGCCGACCCGCGCCGCCCGGTCCGGCTGCTGACCGTGTTCGGCGTCGGCTACAAGCTGCGCGGCGGTCGCGCGTGAGGCCCCGGATACCGCTGCGCAAGCGGCTGTTGGTCCGGCTGCTCGTCGCCACCGTGCTGATCGCGCTCTGCTCGGTCGGGGCGACGGCCTGGCTCGCGGTGGAGACCACCACCCGGGCCATCCAGGAGGAACAGGGCCAGGACCTCGCGGACGACATGCGCATCCTCGCGCAGCTCAGCGGCTACGCCGCGACGCACCCCGAATGGACGGGCGTCGCACCCACCGTCCGCGCGCTGTCGAAGAAGATGGGCCGCCGCATAGCCCTCACGACCACCGACCGCACCCTCATCGCCGACTCCGCACCGCACGGCACCTCACTGCCGCCCCGCGCCGCCGCGAACGTCGACCCCCTGCACACCGACACGTACACGGAACCGGGCGCGCAGCTCAGCGGCCTCGACCCCCGGGTCGTCGGACCGTACCGGCTGACCGCGAAGGAGCGGGTCCGGCTGGCTGAGCTGGCCAAGGAGCGTCAGGCGTGCTTCAAACAGAGCGGAATCGACACGACCATCACGGTGACGCCGAGCGGCCGTCCCGTCCTCACCGACGCGGACGGCAACAACGCCAATGACTCCGTGCCCACGCCGTGCGCCGACGGGAGGCTCAACACCCCGACCGCCACCGAGGGCAAGGCGCTGAAGAGCCTGCTCGTGAGCGCCCGGCCCTGCCTGTCGCGGGAAGGCGTGGGCTTCAAGGTCCCGTACTTCGGGGTCGACGTCTTCGACAAGAGCCTCGGCTCCCGCTACACCATCGGCGCGTACAACAAGCTTGGCGACGCGGGCGACATACGCAAGGCGCAGGCCTGCACCGACAACGCCCGCCGCGCCCAACTCGACCCCTATGTCGCACCGGTGGCCGAACTCTTCCTGGGCGGCGGCGACACCACCGCCCCCCGCTTCGACGTCTCCCCGGCGAACAAGGCCAAGGTCGTCGGCGCGGCCGCCGCGGTCCTCGCCCTCACCGTCCTCGTCACGGCCGTAGTGGCGACCCGGCTCGTACGGCCCCTGCGCGCGCTGACCGAAGCGGCCCAGCAACCACCCGAGCTGCACGTCCGGGTGCCGGTGAAGACCCGGGACGAGACCGGCATCCTGGCCGAGGCCTTCAACGACCTCACCGAACGACGGGAACGCATGGAGGCCCAGCGCAAGGCCATGGTCAGCGACATCGCCCATGAACTCCGCAGCCCCCTCACCAACATCCGCGGCTGGCTGGAGGTCACCCGCGACGGCTTCGTCGAACCCGACCCGGCGCTGCTCGGCTCCCTGCACGAGGAGGCGATGGTCCTCCAGCGCGTCATCGACGACCTCCAGGACCTCGCCGCCGCCGACGCCGGCACCCTGCGCCTGCACCGCGAACCCGTGCGCGTCCAGGACCTCGTCGACCAGGTCGTCGCCGCGTACCGCGTCTCCGCCGACACGGCCGGGGTCACCCTCACCGGCAAGACGGACAACTCCCTCTGGCTGGAGGCGGATCCGGTCCGTATGCGTCAGGTCCTCGGCAACCTCGTGTCCAACGCGCTGCGCCACACTCCGGCCGACGGCACCGTCACCGTGACCGCGTGGCGCGACGGCGACGACATCGTCCTGACCGTCGCCGACACCGGCATCGGCATCGCACCCGAGAACCTCCCGCACGTCTTCGAACGCTTCTGGCGCGCCGACCAGTCCCGCAGCCGCCGCACCGGAGGCAGCGGCCTGGGCCTGTCCATCGTCCGCGACCTGGTCGCCGCCCACGACGGCACGGTCGAGGCGACGAGCGAGCCCGGTGCGGGGTCGGTATTCACGCTGCGCCTGCCCAACTCCAGGGCGCCGGAAGGGGATTAGCGGCGGTTCGGCTCACGTTCGCCGGGCGGGGGTTGGCGACGGCTCGACTCGCGCCCACTGAACGAGGGTTGGTAACGGCCTGGCCGGGTCCACTGTATGAAGGTTGGTTGCGGTCGACTCGCGTCCACCGGGCGGGGATTGACGACCGCTCAATCCACGTCCACCGGCAGGGAATTGGCGACCGCCCAACTCCAGGCCACTGGAAGGGGTCTGGAGACCGCCAGACTCAAGTCCGCTGGAAGGGATTTGGTGACCGCCGAACGCGCGTCCACCGACCGGGGATTTAAGCCCATCCAACTCCCGTCTGCCCGAGGGTGATTGACGCCCCCTCAACTCGCCGCCACCTCCGGGCGATCGAGCGTGATCACTGCTCCCGCAGCCCCCACGGCGACCCGTACGCCGTCAGCAGGTCCAGGAACGGCCCGGCCGGGAACGCCTCCGGGCCCAGCACGCCCGAGCCGCTCCACGCGCCCGTGGCGAGCAACTCCAGGGCGATCACCGGGTTGATGGCGGTCTGCCAGACCACCGCCTGGGAGCCGTACTCCGTCATCGACCACTGGTTGTCGACCACGTGATAGAGGTACACCTCGCGCGGCGCCCCGTCCTTCGTGCCACGCACCCACGTGCCGGCACAGGTCTTGCCGTGCATACGGTCGCCCAGGGTCGCGGGGTCGGGCAGACAGGCGGCCACAACATCACGCGGTGACACGGCAGTTGGCCCCGAGGCGCTGGGCACGGTGACCGGCTCGGTGCGGTCAAGTCCCAGCAGGTGCAGGGTCTTCAGGGTCTCGATGAACTCATTGCCCAGCCCGTACTTGAAGGTGACCCGGCGCGCGTCGAGCCAGCGCGGGACGAGCAGCACCTCCTCGTGCTCCACGTTCACGCACTCGACCGGACCGATGCCCTCGGGGAAGTCGAACACCTCGGGCTCACTGAACGGTTCGGTGGTGAACCAGCCCCGGTCGGCCTCGTAGACGACCGGAGGGTTCAGGCACTCCTCGATCGTGGTCCAGATGCTGAAGGAGGGCGCGAAGTCATAGCCGTCGACGGTGAGGTTCGCCCCGTCGCGGATGCCGATCTCCTCGATCTCGTCGAAGAGTTCATCGGCCGCGTACCGCGCGAACACGTCCGAGAGTCCCGGCTCCACCCCCATCCCGACGAGGGCCAGCGCACCCGCCTTCTCCCACTCCTCCGCCTCCGCGAACTGCGCGTCCCCGAGCTTGACCCCGCACTCCTCGTACGGCCGCTCGGGATGCGGCCGGGACAACGACATGGCCATGTCGAGGTAGTTGGCCCCGGCGGCCCGCGCCGCCCGGAACAGGGGCAGGACGAAACGCGGGTCGGTCGCGTTGAGCAGCACATCGCAGTCCTGCGCACGCAGCGCCGCCACGACCGCTTCCTCGTCGCTCGCGTCCAGCCGTTCGGCGCTGAACCGGCCGCCGTCGGCCCCGAGCGCCGCGACCGCGGCCTCCGCACGGGAGAGGTCGTAGTCGGCGACCACCATCGCGTCGAAGAACGGACGCCGGGCCGCGATCCGGGTGACCGCGGTCCCCACACCACCGGCTCCCACGAGCAGTACACGCATGGCAAGAACTCCTTCACTGCCGAACTACAGAGGTCAGCGGGCCCTGCCGGAGATACAACGCCGGTCGCGCGGATAAGGTCAATGGCGTTGGCATAAGACCACGCATGGACACGCAAGGACATGCAAGGAGGCCGTGATGCCGAAACCGGTGGTGTCCGAGGAGAAGCGGCGACGGCGCCGTCCCACCAAGAGCGGCACGGTCCTGTCCGAGCGGCTGATCGTCGACACGGCCCTGCGCATGCTGCGCGAACACGGCAGCGCGGGCCTGACCGCCCGCCGCCTGGGCCTGGCCCTGGACGCCGACCCCAGTACCCTCTACCGCTACTTCAGGGGCATGGACGAGCTGACCCTGGCCATCGGCGACGCCCTCGTCGGCCAGGCGCTGCGGGGCTGGGAGCCGACGGGGGAGTGGCGGGCCGACCTGCGCGCGATCGGCCTGCGCATCCACGCCGCGTACGTCGCCCACCCACAGGCCGCCCAACTGACGGCGAGCCGTGTCACCGGCCGCCCCAACGAACTGGCCGCCGACGAGGCCGTGTTGGACGTCCTGCGCACGGCGGGCTTCCCCCTGGCGGACACCGTGCGGATCTACCACGCCTTCATCGACCAGACCCTGGCCTTCGCCGCCCTCGACGCCGCGTCCCTGGCCCTGCCGAGCGATTCGCTCCGCGCCGACGAGAACATGTGGCGCTCGACGTATGCCCGCCTGCCCCGCACCACCCACCCCCGCATCGCCGAGGCGGCCCCACTCCTGGCGGCCCGCATGGTCGACAGCGCGTATCCGACGGCCCTGGAAATGCTGCTGGACAGCGCATCCGCTCAGCTGAAGGCCGTCCGCCCCTGAACAGCCCGAGCATGTTCCACAGGGCTGGGGGCAGCGCCCCAGAGGGGCGCGGGGAACTGCGCGACCAGCCACGACGCCGCCGCGGACAAACAACGACACACCGCACCCCTACGACGGAGCCGCACGCAACACCTCCCCCGCCACCCCCAAAACCGCCCCCGCCACCGCCGCCAACGCCGGCGAATCCAACTTCCACTGCTGCCAGTACAACGGCACGTCGACCGACCGCGACGGCGCGAAGTCCACCAGCCTCCCGGCACGCAACAGCGGAGCCGCCTGCATCTCCGGCACCATGCCCCACCCCAGCCCCGCGGCCACCGCCTCGACAAACCCCTCCGAGGTCGGCACCAGATGCCGTACCGCACTCGCCGCACCCCGCCCGCGCCGCAGCCGTCGTACGAAGGAGTCCTGGAAGTCGTCCCGTCGGTCGAAGGTCACCACCGGCGCCTCGGCCAGCGCGTCCCGCAGGGAACCGCCACCCAGATACGCCTCCCTGAACTCCGGGCTCGCCACCGGCAGATACCGCATCCGCCCCAGCGCCCGCACCGAGCACCCCGGCACGGCGTCCGGCGACGAAGTCACCGCCGCCATCACCAGCCCCTCGCGCAACAGAGCCGCCGTATGGTCCTCGTCCTCGCGACGGAGTTCGAAGCAGACCCGCATCTCGCGCGGAACACGGGTGAGCGCGCCCAGGAACCAGGTGGCGAGCGAGTCGGCGTTCACCGCGACAGACACCCGGGTCGCCTCACCCGCCCCGCTCATCCCCAACTCGGCACGCGCATCCCGCTCCAGCCGGGCGAGTTGGCGGGCGAACCGAACGACCACCTCGCCGGATTCCGTCGTCCGTACCGGCTTGGTGCGCAGCAACAGGACCCGGCCCGTGCGCTGTTCCAGGGCCTTCACGCGCTGGCTCACCGCCGACGGAGTCACATGCAGCGCGGAGGCCGCCGCGTCGAACGTGCCCTCGTCCACCACCGCGAGCAGCGTCCGTACCTGATCGAGTGGAAGCTCCGAAACCATCACGAGCGCTAATGTTACGTAAGAATCTTTAGCTGTACTCCAGCCATCGGTGTCCCTAGCGTCGAGTCCGTGACCAACGCACTCTCCGCCGCCGCAGCAGGCTTCGGCACCGGCCTCTCCCTCATCGTCGCCATCGGCGCCCAGAACGCCTTCGTTCTCCGCCAGGGCATCCGTCGCGACGCCGTCCTCGCCGTGGTCGGCATCTGCGCCCTGTCCGACGCACTCCTCATCGCCCTCGGCGTCGGCGGCGTCGGCGCGGTCGTGGTCGCCTGGCCGGGCGCGCTGCGGGCGGTCGGCCTGATCGGCGGCGCGTTCCTGCTCGTCTACGGCGTTCTCGCCGCCCGCCGCGTGTTCCGCCCCGCCGCCCTGCACGCCGAGGGCGAGACGACCGGCTCGCGCCGCCGGGCCGTCCTCACCTGCCTGGCGATGACCTGGCTCAACCCGCACGTGTACCTGGACACCGTGTTCCTGCTCGGCTCGATCGCCGCCGCGCGCGGCCCGCTGCGCTGGACCTTCGGACTCGGCGCCGTCTGCGCCAGCGTGTGCTGGTTCACCGCGCTCGGCTTCGGGGCCCGGCTGCTGAGCCGGTACCTCGCCAAGCCCTCGGCCTGGCGGGTGCTGGACGGCCTGGTCGCCGCGACGATGATCGGTCTCGGGGCAACGCTCGCCGCCGGAGCGTGAGATGGCGGATTCGGCAGCCACAGCCGGTGCTGCGATAGTGAACCCTGGTCGATTAGATGTAGCGAGCAACCAGGAAGCCAGTGGACACGAGCGAGAGCACCGACAGCGGCACCGAACCCGAGGCCGGCAAGGACGCGGAACCGGCGGCAGGACCCCGGCGCGGCTGGCGCCGCTGGGCGATGGACACCCGCCCTCTGCAGATCCCCGCCTACCGCCGCCTGTGGTCCTCGACCATCGTCACGGCCGTCGGCAGCCAGCTCACCGCCGTCGCCGTACCCAAGCAGATCTACGACATCACCGGCTCCTCGGCCTGGGTCGGCGCCGCCAGCATGGCGGGCCTGCTGCCGCTGATCGTGTTCGCGCTGTGGGGCGGTGCGATCGCCGACACCATGGACCGCCGCAAACTGCTGCTGATCACCAACAGCGGCATAGCCGTGACCTCGGTCCTGTTCTGGGTCCAGGCCGCCGTCGGGCTCGATTCGGTTGCCGCGCTGATGGTGCTGCTCGCGATGCAGCAGGCGTTCTGGGGCCTCAACGCGCCCGCCCGCAACGCCTCCATCGCCCGCCTGGTCCCCGCCGCGCAGCTGCCCGCCGCCAACGCCCTCGGCTCGACCGTCATGCAGACCGGCCAGGTCGTCGGACCGCTCCTCGCGGGCGTCCTCATCCCGGTCATCGGCCTGCCCGAGCTGTATCTCATCGACGCGCTGGCCCTGTGCGTCACGCTGTGGGCGGTCGTGAAGCTGCCCTCGCTGCCGCCCCTGGAGTCCGCGACCCCGCGCCGCGCGGGCTGGCGCGAGGTCGCCGCCGGCTTCCGCTACATCTCGCTGCACAAGGTGCTGCTGCTGTCCTTCCTCGCCGACATCATCGCGATGGTCTTCGGCATGCCACGCGCCCTGTTCCCCCAACTCGCCGCCCAGACCTACGCGCCCTACGGCGAGGGCCTCGCCCTGGGCATGCTGTTCGCGGCGATCCCGATCGGGGCGGTGGTCGGCGGACTCTTCTCCGGCACGTTCTCGCGGGCGCGGCGGCACGGCTGGATGGTGATCGGCGCGGTCGTCGCCTGGGGCGCGGCCATCACCGGCTTCGGGCTGAGCAGCAACCTCTGGGTCGGTGTGGTCTTCCTCGCCGCCGCCGGGGTCGCCGACATGGTCTCCATGGTGTTCCGCGGGGCGATCCTGCTCTCCGCCGCAACCGACGAGATGCGCGGCCGGATGCAGGGCGTCTTCACCGTCGTGGTCGCGGGCGGCCCGCGCCTGGCCGACGTCCTGCACGGCACGGCCGGTTCCGCCCTCGGCCCGCGTGCGGCGGTCGCCGGCGGCGGCATCCTCGTCATCGTCATCATGCTGACCCTGGCCGCCACGGTCCCGGCCCTGCGCCGCTACCGCATCTGACGCCGCTCAGACGGGCCGGTGCATCGCGTAGTGCTCCATCAGCTTGCTCCGGGTCATCTGCAGCCGGTGCGCGAGGATCTCCGCGACGATCCGCACCAGGGAGAGCCCGAGCAACGGATCCTCCACGCACACGGCGAGAACGGCCGACGCGTCGAACTCGTAGGCCCGCACCGCACTGAACGCCTCCGCGCCGAAGTCCCATTCGTACGGCGGGAACAGCCACGACCAGCCGAGCAGGTCGCCCGCGCCGAGCGTGGCCACGGTGACCCGCTGCTGCGGTGTGACCTGCTGGTCGAGCGAGACGGCGCCGGAGCGGACCACCCAGAAGCGGTCGGCCGTGCCGCCCGCCTCGAAGATCCTGGAGTCCTCGGCGAACGACACCTCCTGCGCGAGCTCCATCAGCCGTTCGCGCTGGGCCTGGGGCAGGGCGGTCAGCAGTTTTATCGCTTTGGTCATGGCACAGGGCTCCTCGCCGGCAGCGGATCCGGAATTCTCCCTACGCCCATTTCAGCCTCTGCCGACGCCCCAAGCACCTCGGGGGACGGAATCGGGCATGAAAAAGCCCTGGCTGGACGGGGGAGACCAGCCAGGGCCGTAAGCGGTGGCGCGGGGGACGGTACGGTCGACCCCGTATCCACGTATGAATGAACCGTAAACCATCAGCGGGCATTTCGTACCCACTTCAACCGGTCGCGTGACCGGTTTCACTTCGTGGCATGCCGACCGGGGGCCACGATCTCGTCCAGCACCCGCAGAACCGCCTCATAGGCCACTTCCCTTACGGCGTCGCCCTGTTGGGACCATGTGTCCACCTCCTGGGCGGCGAAGGCCCGAGCCCGCCGGATGCGTCGCAACAATTCGTCCGAGTCCACGACATCAGTCATGTCCCTCGCCTACCCAGGCACGTGCGGTTCACTTCGCCGGCGTGGCGATCGGCACGCCGAGCGGCCGGGCCAGCCCGACCACGGCCTCGTCGAGGCGCTGCAGATGCCGCAGCACGCGGTCCGTGACGCGGCCGTAGCGCGGGGTCCCCGGCGTCCCGGGCCGCAGCAGGGACGCGATGCTCGGCCCGGTCTCGATCTCGCCGACACCGTCCTCGTCCCCGTCGGAGACGTGCGCGCCGATCACCCCGATGTTGTGCACGATCCGCCGGCCCGCCTCCCGCAGCCGGGGATCCGCCGCTATCGACGGATGCGTGGGCAGCAGCTCGGCCGTCGCCGCCAGATACCGCGCGTGATAGGCGCAGGTCTCCAGCAGCGCGACGACATACCTGGCCGTGTCCCGGCGCGCCCGCAACGGCGTGATCGGATGCGTCAGCGGCTGCGTCGAGGCGCTCAGGTCGGCCAGCGCCTGGTCCAAGTCCCGTGCCTTGTCGAGCAGTTCGGCCGCGGCACCACCGCTGAGCTGGTCGACGGCGGCCTCGGTGACGTCCGTGAGCCGCTCCAGCACGGTGCCGAGCAGTTCGTTCGTACGACGGTCCGTGTGCACCGGCAGCACCAGCGCCGCCGCGACCACCCCGCAGGCCGCGCCGAGCGCCGTCTCCTCGACCCGCAGCACCAGCACCGACGCGCTGTAGGTGTGCAGGAGTGTGTAGAGCAGGCCCAGCATCGCGGTGACGAAGAAGGACATCAGGGTGTAGGAGAGCGGTGCCGTGTAGAACATCGCGAAGATGAACAGCAGCACCAGCGCGAACGCCGTCCAGGTGTGATGCCCGACCAGGCCCGCGAGACCGATACCGGCGATGACACCCAGGACCGTGCCCAGCAGCCGTCGGTAGCCCTTGACCAGGATCTCGCCGGTGGACGAGGTGTTGATGAAGACGATCCAGCAGGTCAGCACCGCCCAGTACCAGCGCTGACTGGACAGGAACTCGCCGCCGATGATGGCCAGCGACGACCCCACGGCGACCTGCACCGCCGCCCGCGTGGTGGGCCGCCGCAGCCCGGTGCGCTCCGCGTCCTCGGACTCGCTCTCCTCGCTGCCCGCGATGGCGAGGTCCTCCGCGTCCAGCTCCTCGCGCGAGCGGGTCGTTGCGGGCGTGTCCTCCGACTCGTCCTGCGGCCCGTCCACCGCGATCCGCAGCCCCAGCACGGCCCGCCCGGCCTCACCGATACCCCGGAACACGTCCTGGACGGCGTCCGGCCCGGGCGGCAGGTTCTCCTCCTCGCGATACCCCAGCAGCCGGTTGCGCACATGGGCCAGCGCCGTGCCCGAGTCGGTGCCCGAGGGCCGTAGGACCAGCAGGCGCAGCGCCTCCAGGTCGCGGCGCAGCGTGTCGGTCGCCTCGTCCCGTACCGGCAGCCGGTCGGCCAGGGGGACCGGCGCGCCCGGCAGATGCAGGGTGAGGGTGTGACCCCGCTCGGCGCTGCGCGCGGTGAGCAGCAGGAGACCGAGCCGCTCGGCGGCGACCTCCGCGTCGGCGATACGGCGTTGCACGAGCCGTGCCACCGTCGCGTCGGAGGTCCCGTCCTCCAGTCGGCCCTGGATCAGCAGCGCCGTCTCGTGCAGCCGCGCGGTGCCCTCGCGTACGTCGGTGAGGGCCTTCTCCATGTCGTCGGGACCCGCGTCGAGCAACGCGATCTGCGCCGTCACCAGCTGGGCGAACCGCGCCCGGAACGCCCGCCGCAGCCGGTCCAGCGTCCCCGCCGGCGTCTCCGGAACCAGCGCGAACCGCACCAGCGCGCTGCACACGAACGCGACGCCGAGCACGCCGTACAGCCGCGGCAGCGCGGAGACGGTCGCGCCGACGAACAGGGACAGGAAGTAGATCTGGAAGCCGATCAGGCCGAGCGCGGTGCCGCGGTCGCCGAAGCGGCGGCTGTAGACCGCGCCGAAGATCAGCAGGACGAAGAAGACGTCACCGGCGACCACCCGCGAGTTCAGCAGCGCGCTCAGCGACACCGAGGCCAGTGCCACCGGCAGCCCCAGCGCGAGCGTCACCGCCTGCTGCCCGCGCTGCTTCTCGCGGATCGCGAACGTCGACACCATCGCCGACATCGCCCCGGCCACCAGATGCGGCACCGAGGCCCCCGCGAGGGAGAGCACGGCCAGCGTGAGCGCGATCGAACACACCGTCCGCAGCCCGGCCGTCAATCGCAGCAGTCCGAGATCGGACGCCGCGACGCGATCCCACACCCGTGCCCACGCCGCCCGTCCCGCTGCCCTCACGCCGCCGTACTCTCCCCAGGTTCACGCCAAGATCCGTAACCCCGATGCTACGGCTCCTGGGTCCCGGACCCTTCGATGCGGTCCCGTACCTGCTCCGGCGAGAGGTACGAGTCGGTGTACTCGAAGTCCTTCAGCGTGGCCGGCTTGCGGGCCTGGAAGCCGGTGCGCACGAAGTCGTCGCCGGCCAGCGCGTTGAGCGTCCAGTTCGTCGCGACCCGGACCTTGGCGACGTTCGTGCGCAGCGCCGACCAGTGGTAGCCGCGGGCCACGACCTGGGCGGGAAAACCGCGCAGTTCGATGCCGAGCGGCTTGGACACCGCGTCCTTGCCGCCGAGGTCCACGACGAGCCCGAGGTCCTTGTGGACGTACGGCTTCAGGGGCTGGTTGCGCAGGGTCGCGATCACGTTCTCGGCGACCACCTTCCCCTGCCGCATCGCGTGCTGCGCGGTCGGCGGGCAGATCGCGCCGTCGCCGCCCTTGGCCTCGTCCGGCACCGCGCCGGCGTCACCGAGCGCGAACACCCCGTCGTGACCGGGCAGGTTCATGTCGGAGGTGACCGCGAGCCGCCCCCGCACCGTCTCCGCGCCCAGCGTCGCGATCAGCGGACTGGCGACCACACCGGCCGTCCAGATCAGCGTGCGGGTCGGCACCACCCGGCCGTCGGTGAACGTGACCTCCTCCGGGCCCGCCTTCGCGATCGAGACGCCGAGGGAGATGTCGATACCGCGCCGGGTCAGGATCTCCTGGGCGCTCTTGCCGAGCTTGTCGCCCAGCTCGGGCATCAGCTTCGGCGCGATGTCGATGAGGTGCCACTTGATCAGACCCGGGTCGATGCGCGGGTAGCGCTTGACGGCGGCATGCGTCAGCTTCTGCAGACAGGCGGCCGTCTCCGTACCGGCGTAACCACCGCCCACGACCACGAACTGGAGCCGCGACGCCTTCTCCGCCGGGTCGTCGCTCGCGTCCGCGAGGTCCAGCTGTGTGATGACGTGGTCGCGGATGTAGGCGGCCTCCGCGAGGGTCTTCATCCCGAAGGCGTGATCCGTCAGCCCCGGGATGTCGAAGGTGCGGGTGATGCTGCCGGGGGAGAGGACGATGTAGTCGTAGGGCTCGTTCACGATCTCGTCGTTGATCGTGCGGATCACACAGACCTTGGCCTTGATGTCCACACCGATCGCGCCGCCCGGGATGATCCGGGTGCGGTACTTCTTGCTGCGGCGCAGCGAGACGGCGATCGACTGCGGGGTCAGGACGCCGGAGGCGACCTGGGGCAGCAGGGGGAGATAGAGCTGGTAGGAGAACGGCGTCACCAGTGTGACGTCGGCTTCCTCCGGGGTCAGTTTCCTCTCCAGGCGGCGAACGCACTCCACTCCTGCGAAGCCTGCGCCAACCACCAGGATCCTCGGTCGTGTCACGGTGTTCATCCCTTCTGCGGCTCCAGGCGGTCTGCCTCGACGCCGTACGCCTGCCCTGGATCGCTGCTTCGCACCACAATCGATCCCACCGTGCCGGGAGCCGTTCCGCCAGCTGAGCGCGGCAGGCAGACGAACGCGTGGAGCACCAGCATGCCCCGCCGACGCCCTCCGTACGCCGCGGACGCGTGAACAAATGGCGTACCTGAATGACCTTTGACCGATCCCGCGACGATCGCCGCGGACCGTAGAGTGCACGCCATGTCGCACACTCAGCCCGAGCCGGGGTCAGGCTTCCGCACCCAGAACATCGACGCCGGCAACGTGACGCGGCTGGTGGCCGCCCTCGACATCCAGGAAGCCAATCCCGGCGTACGACGACTGCGTGCGTGGGCCCACGAGGCACTCGCCCCGGGCAGCGGCGAGCGTGCCCTCGACATCGGGGCCGGTACCGGCTCGACCACGCGTGAACTGGCCGCGGCCGTCGGCTCGAACGGGTCGGCGCTCGGCGTCGAACCCAACCCCGGGCTGCGCGCGATCGCCGAGGAGCGGGCCGCGGAGGCCGGCAGTCCGGCCCGCTTCACGGACGGCGACGCGCTGTCCCTGCCGGTGCCCGACGCCTCCGTGGACGTCGTCTGGTGCGAACGGGTGCTCCAGCACCTCGCGGAACCCGACAAGGCCGTCGCCGAGATCGCCCGTGTCCTGCGGCCCGGCGGACGTGTGGCCCTCCTCGACACCGACTGGGCGACCACGATCCTGCACCCGGGCGACCCCGAGATCACGGCCGCGTTCACTGCCGGCGCCCTCACGAGCGCCGCCAACCCCTACTCTGGACGCCGGCTCGTCGGCCAGCTCAGCGCCGCCGGACTCGTCGTCGACGACCGTGGCTCCCAGGCGCTGCTCCAGGACCACCGGTCGGTCGCCTGGCCGCTGATCCGCATGCTCGGCGAGTCCGCGGTCCGCCGGGGCGCCCTGACCGAGGCCCAGCGCGACCGCGCCTACACCGACCTCTCCGAGGCCGCCGAGCGCGGCGCACTGCACATGTCGGTGACGATGTTCGCGGTCGTCGCCCACCGCCCGGGGTGAGCCCCGGCCGGTGACGTCAGCGGAACACGTTGTCCGCGTCGTCCCAGCCCGCGAGTTGTTCCTCCGCCGACTGCTGCGGGGCACGCGCGCGTGCCTGGTACATCGCGTCGATCTCGAAGGCGTAGTGCCGCACGATCGCGTCCCTGCGCAGCTTCATCGACGGCGTCAGCAGGCCGCCCGCGACGTCGAACGGATGGGGGAGCACCCGGAAGACCCGGATCGACTCGGCGCGCCCCACCGGGCTGTTGGCCGCCGCCACGGCCCGGGTGATCTCCTCCCGCAGCGCGTTCTCCTCCCGCGCCTCCCGGCCCCGCGCGTCGCTCTGCAGGGCCAGCCCGGCCCGCCAGTGCGCCACGAACTCCGGGTCCAGGGTGAGCAGCGCCCCCACACAGGGACGGTCGTCGCCGACGACCACCGCCTGATGGATCAGGGGATGCATCCGCAGCCGGTTCTCCAGGGCGGCCGGCGCGACGCTCTTGCCGCTGCTGGTGATGATGATGTCCTTCTTGCGGCCGGTGATCGTCAGATAGCCCTCGGTGTCCAGCCGCCCGATGTCCCCGGTGGCCAGCCAGCCCGCGTGCATCGCGGCCCGGGTCGCCCGCTCGTCGTTGATGTAGCCCTGGAACACCGACGGGCCGTGCACCAGGATCTCGCCGTCCTCCGCGACCCGGATCTCCGTGCCCGGCAGCGCCTGCCCCACCGTGCCGATCTTCTCCCGGCCCAGCGGCTGCATCGTGATCCCGCCGGCGGTCTCCGTGAGGCCGTAGCCGTCGTGCACGTGGATGCCGATACCCGAGTAGAACAGGGACAGTTCACGGTTCAGGGGTGAGCCGCCCGACGTGGCGCGGACCACCCGGCCGCCGAGCGCCGCGCGCAGCTTGCGGTACACCGTCCGCTCGAACACGGCGTGCTGGAGCCGCAGATCGAAGGCGGGACCCGAGCCCCGCCCCAGTCTCTGTCTCTCCTCGGCCGCGGCGAACTCCCGCGCGGTCGACGCGGCCCGCTCGAACAGGACGCCGCGGCCCGACTGTTGGGCCGTACGGAGAAAGTTCTTGTAGATCTTCTCGAAGATCGACGGCACCGCGTACAGATAGGTCGGCCGGAACGAGCGCAGTCCGGACACCAGCGCCGCCTCGGTCATCTCCGGCTCGTGCGCCATCACCCAGCCGCCGCGCATGCACATGGCCTGGATCATCAGCCCGTACACGTGCGAGAACGGCAGGAAGGCCAGCACGGACGGCTGTTCACCCGGGGGCGCCGCCGTGTGCGACCAGCCCGAGAGCAGTGTGTCGACGGGGCTCGCCAGACTGCGGTGGCTCAGCGCGCAGCCCATGGGGCGGCCCGAGGTGCCCGAGGTGTAGGCGATGACCGCGGTCGAGTCCGGCATGACGATCCGGCGCAGCGAGTCCACCGTGGTCTGCGGTATGTACGTGCCCCGCTCCACGAGTTGGGCCAGCGCCCCGGAGTCCAGCTGCCAGACGTGCCGCAGCAGCGGCAGCGCGGCACACACCGTGCCGACGGTCATGATGCCCTGCTCGTCCTCCACGACCACGGCCACACAGCCGGCGTCCCGCAGCATCCACTCGACCTGCTCCCGCGAGGACGTCGGATGCACCGGCACGACCTCGGCGCCGACCGCCCACAGGGCGTGGCTGAGCACGGTCCACTCGTAACGGGTGCGGGCCATGATCGCGACCCGGCTGCCGGGCGAGATCCCGGAGGCGATCAACCCCTTTGCCACATCGACGACTTCGTCCCGCAGCTCTACGGCCGTCACCTCCTCCCACACCGTGGACGTGGGGTCGGGGCGCCGTGCGACGAGCGGAAGGGTGGGCTGGAGGACAGCGGTCTCGAAGATGCTGTCCGCAAGGCCGCCGGTCAGGGTGGAGGTGGGGGGTGGAGCGACGGCGAAGTCGCGCATGCGCTGCTCCTGGGTTGTACGGGGCGTGACTCTGCCGATCATTGCTGTTATCGACGGTGCTCGAATGTAGCCCAGGTGTGAGCGTTTGGTGAGGGGAACCGGGAAGTGCCCTTGTGGAGTTTGATGGTTGGGCGGAACCGATCTGACAAAGCGGGGGGTACGAGGACATGAGCGCGGTGGATCTCGGCGAGTTGAGGGCCCACGACTTCGGCTATCTGGACGCCGAAGGACACACCTATCTCGACTACACGGGCGCCGGACTCGCCCCAAGCTCCCTGGTCCGGGCCAGCGCCGAGCGGATCACCGGAAGCGTCTTCGGCAACCCGCACTCGGAGAGCCCCGCCTCCCGCGCCTCGGGCGACCTCCTGGCCGGTGCCCGGGCCGCCGTACTGCGCCACTTCCACGCCGACCCGGCCGAGTACACGGTGGTGTTCACCGCGAACGCCACGGCCGCACTCCGCCTGGTCGGCGAGTCGTACCCGTTCGCCCCCGGCAGCCGGCTCGTGATGCTCCTCGACAACCACAACTCCGTGAACGGATTACGGGAGTACGCGCGAGCGGGCGGCGCGAGAACCGAGTATGTCCCGGTCCACGGCCAGGAGTTGGCGATCGACGAGGACCGCCTGCACACCGCCCTCACGGCCCGCAGGCGCCGCCGCGGACTCCTCGCCTATCCGGCACAGAGCAACTTCACCGGCGTACGGCACTCCCTGGACTGGATCGCGACGGCCCAGGAACACGGCTACGACGTCCTGTTGGACGCCGCCGCGTTCGTGCCGACCAACCCCCTCGACCTCTCCCGGTACCACCCGGACTTCACCGTGGTCAGCTGGTACAAGGTGTTCGGCTACCCCACCGGCATAGGCAGCCTCGTCGTCCGCCGCGAGGCTTTGGCCCGACTCCGCCGCCCCTGGTTCTCCGGCGGCACCATCTACGCCGCCAGCGCCCAGGCACAGTGGCACGTCCTCGCCGACGGCGAGGCGGCCTTCGAGGACGGCACCGTCAACTTCCTCTCCATACCCGACATCACGGCCGGCCTGGACTGGATCGACACCATCGGCATGGACCACGTCCACGACCACGTGACCCGCCTGACCGCTCAACTCCTCGCGGGCATAGCCGAGTTGCGCCACACCGACGGCACCCCGATGACAAGGGTCTACGGTCCCACCAGTGCCGGTCCGACGCGCGGCGGCACCGTCGCCCTCAACCTCCTCGACGCGGCCGGCCGGGTCATCGACGAACGGATCGTCTCCCAGGACAGCGCCGACCACCGCATCTCCCTCCGCTACGGCTGCTTCTGCAACCCCGGCGCGGGGGAGGCGGCGTTCGCATTGCCCCTGCGCAGCCTGCGCTCGGCGGCCCGCAAACCGTTGGGCTCCCTGGAGGAGTACCTGACCCTGCTGGGGCTGCCGTCGGCCGGCGCGGTCAGGGTCTCGGTGGGCGTCTCCTCACAGCCCAGGGACGTGGACCGGTTCCTGGAGTTCGTCGCGAACACGTACCGCGACCGCGTCCCGACGGCGGCCGGCCTCGCGGACCGGGCGGGCTGCTGAATGCCGGAGTGGCGCCTCACCGCCCGGCACGCGCCGCAGCCACCCCCTGACGGCACTTGCGCACCAGTACCGCCCACGTAGCCGCCAGGAACAGCACGGCGAACCCCGCCAGGATCAGCCAGCCGCGCCCCGCCGGGTGCCCGAACGAGTCGCCGTACGAGCGCAACAGGGGTGGTCCGGCTGGGGAGTTGCCGTCGCGCCACAAGTCCTCCAGGCCGATCGCGCCGCCCAGTGCCTCGAAGGCCCAGCGGTTGGTCATCGCCCAGCTGATCGCCTGCCCGGCCGCTGCCATGCGCGGGACCGGTACGAAGGCGCCCGAGAACAGCACCTGGGGGAAGCAGAGCAGCGGCAGCATCAGGGTCGCCTGGCCGGGGTCCGTGACCGCGGCCGACGTGAGCAGCCCGAGGGCGAGCGCGGCGGCCGAGGCCAGCACGCTGGTGAGGAACAGCGAGGTGTACGTGTCCCAACCCGCCGCCGGCAACCGGTCCAGCGCGCGCAGCACCGCCAGCAACAGCGCGTCCGCCGCCGCCAGTACGGGTAGGACGGTGGTCAACTTCGAGGCGACGTACGGTCCGATCCGCACCCCGGCCAGCCACTCACGGCGCAGCACGGCCAACTCCGTGCAGATCTGCAGCAGTCCGTACGTCAGCCCGAAGAAGAACGCCCCGAACGCGATCCAGAACATGATCATCGCCGTGGACCCCGGATCGGGCGCCGCCGGATCGAACGCGCCCGCCCGGAACAGCACCGCGAACATCGCCACGATCATCACCGGCGACCCCACGAACACGGCGACCGACAGCCGGTTGTGCACCAACAGCGCCGTCGTACGACGCGTCAGCAACGCCCACTGGCGTACGGCGCCGACCCGGGGCGGACGGTGCGCGACCGGCGCCGGGACCCGTTCCGCACGCGGTACTTGGGCGGTCCGCTCGGCGCGCTTCCCGTCCGCCACCGCCGCGTACACGTCCTCCGCCGTCTCCGCCCCGAACGCCCCGAGCAACGCGTCCGGCGCTCCCACGAACGCGACCGCCCCGCCCGGCGACAGGAACACGACCTGATCGCAGCGCGGCAGATCGGCCAGAACGTGGGTGGTGAGAACGACGGTCGTCCCGTACTCGGCCAGACCGCGCAAGGTCGCCAACAGCGCGGCCCCGGTGACCGGATCGAGCCCGGACGTGGGCTCGTCGAGGAAGAGCACCCGGGGCCGGGTCAGCAACTCGGCGGCGATACAAGCCCGTTTGCGTTCCCCGCCGCTCAACGCCCGCACCGGTGTATCCGCGCGCTGCGCGAGCCCGAGGACGTCGAGCACCTCCGTCACCCGCGCCGACACCGTCTCGCCCGGCATCCGCAACCGCCCCGCGTACTCCAGGGTGCGCCGCAACGGCAGCTCACGGTGGATCACGTCCTCCTGCGGCACGAACCCGAACTCCGGTCCGGGCGGCCCCGGTTGGGCACCGTCGTGCAGGACGTCCCCCGAAGTCGGAGCCTGGAGCCCCGCGAGGGTCTGCAACAGCACGGTCTTGCCCGCCCCGCTGCTGCCCGCGATGACCGTGAGCCGCCCGGCCCCGACCTCGAACGACACGTCGTCCAACACCCGCCCGGCGCCCCGCACTTCCTGCGTGACGCCTCGCAACTCCAGGTGCAGGCCGGTTACTTGGGTGGTGTCAGAAGGGATCGGCGTAGGCATACGAGCAGGATGTCACCCCGGTGTCAGCCACACCGTCGCCAACGGCGGAAGCGTGAGCCGGATATGACCGTCCTCCGGTTTGACCGGATCGCGGTTGACGACGTCACTTCCGCCGTAGGCCGCGCTGTCGGTGTTGAGGATCTCCCGCCAGGCGGGGATCTCCTCCGGGACGCCGAGACGGTAGTCGTGGCGGACAACGGGGGAGAAGTTGCTGACGGCGAGCAGCGGGGCGCCCTGCGCGTCGAACCGCAGGAACGCGAAGACGTTGTCCTCGGCCGCGTCGCCCATCACCCAGCGGAAGCCGCCGGGGTCGGTGTCGCGCTGCCAGAGGGCGGGGGTGTGGCGGTAGACCGTGTTGAGATCGCGGACGAGGTCCTGGACGCCACGGTGATCGGGCGCGGCGTCGTAGGCCGGGTCCAGGAGCCACCAGTCGGGGCCGTGGGATTCGGACCACTCCGCGCCCTGGGCGAACTCCTGGCCCATGAAGAGGAGTTGCTTGCCGGGGTGGGCCCACATGAATCCCAGATACGCGCGGTGGTTGGCGCGCTGCTGCCACCAGTCGCCGGGCATCTTCGAGACCAACGACCGCTTCCCGTGGACGACTTCGTCGTGGGAGATGGGGAGGACGTAGTTCTCGCTGTAGGCGTACACCATCGAGAACGTCATCTCGTTGTGGTGGAACTTGCGGTGTACTGGCTCGTGCGACATGTAGTCCAGCGAGTCGTGCATCCAGCCCATGTTCCACTTGAACCCGAAGCCGAGACCGCCGGTGTCGGTCGGCCGGGTCACCCCGTCCCAGGCGGTCGACTCCTCGGCGATCGTCACGACACCGGGCACCCTGCGGTACACCGTCGCGTTCATCTCCTGGAGGAAGGCCATCGCGTCCAGGTCCTCACGCCCGCCATGGACGTTGGGGGTCCACTGGCCCGAGTCGCGTGAGTAGTCGAGATAGAGCATCGAGGCGACCGCGTCCACGCGCAGGCCGTCGATGTGGAACTCCTCGCACCAGTAAACGGCGTTCGCCACAAGGAAGTTGCGCACCTCGGTCCGGCCGAGGTCGAACTCGTACGTTCCCCAGTCCGGATGCTCGGCCCGCCGCTCGTCCCCGGGTTCGTACAGCGGCTCCCCGTCGAACCGGGCCAACGCCCAGTCGTCCTTGGGGAAGTGCGCCGGCACCCAGTCCATGATCACGCCGATACCGGCCTGGTGGAACGCGTCGACCAGGAACTTGAAGTCGTCCGGGGTGCCCATGCGGGAGGTCGGCGCGTAGAAGCCGGTGACCTGGTAACCCCAGGAACCGCCGAAGGGGTGCTCGGCCACCGGCATGAACTCGACGTGGGTGAAGCCCAGTTCGTTGACGTAGGCAGGGAGCTCGACGGCCAGCTGACGGTACGTCAAGCCGGGTCGCCAGGAGGCGAGATGGACCTCGTAGACCGAGAAGGGCGCCTCGTGGACCGGGGTTTGGGTCCGGCGCGCGAGCCAGTCCTCGTCGCCCCATTCGTAGTGCGAGGCGGTGACGATGGACGCCGTGGCGGGTGGCACTTCGGTACGGCGGGCCATCGGGTCGGCCTTGAGGAAGCGGTCGCCGTTCCGGGAGGTGATCTCGAACTTGTAGCGCGCGTCCTCGCCCACCCCCGGCAGGAACAGCTCCCACACACCCGACGAACCGAGCGACCGCATCGGGAACGCGGTCCCGTCCCAGGAGCTGAACTCCCCGGCAACACGCACCCCTTGGGCGTTCGGCGCCCACACGGTGAACCGGGTACCGGCCACCCCGCCGTGCGTCATCGGCTCCGCGCCGAGCGCCTTCCACAACTCCTCGTGCCGCCCCTCTTTGATGAGGTGCAGGTCGAGTTCACCGAGGGCGGGGAGGAAACGGTACGGGTCATGGACCTCGTGCTCGCCGCCCTCCGCGTAGGACACCAGCAGCGTGTAGGCCGGGAGCGCGTCGAGCGGAAGCACGGCGGAAAAGAGGCCGCCGCCCTCAGAGGTGAGTGGGCTGCGCGTCCCGTCGATCACGACACTCACGGCCCGGGCATACGGACGCAGCGCCCGGAAGACGATCCCGCCCGGCACCTGATGCGCGCCGAGCAGCCCGTGCGGATCGTGGTGGGCACCGGAGAGGAGACGGTCGCGGTCGACCGGGTCCAGCGGGGCGGATGCCGGGGGGCCGCCCGCGTCCAGGGGAACCGGAACGGTCGTGGGTGAGGCGGCTGCGGGCGTGGAGGTGGTGCCGGGCAGTCCCTCGTGCGGTCGGCCGACGATCGAGGGCGAGCTGCTCGTCTCCGGCGCTTCGGTCATGGTCGGGCCGGCGGTCTCTGGTGGGCCGGGTACGGCAGGGTGGGAGGCGTTCGGTGTGGCGGATCCGGTCGGCTGGCCCGTCTGCGGGTCGGTGGTTGTGGGCGAGCCGTTCGTCTCCGGTCCCTCGGTCGCGGTCCGGTCGGCGGTCGCCGGTGCGGTGGGTATGGCCGGGCCGCGGGCGTCCGGTGCGGCGGGTCGTCTCGGGACACCCGTTTCCGGGCCGGGGGCCGTGGGTGAGCCGCCTGTCTCCGCCGTCTCCGCGACGGGCTGATCGCCGGTCTCCGATGCGCCGGGCACGCTCGGTTCGCCGGCCCCTGGTGTGACGGACCCGGTCGGCTCGACTCTTTCTGGGCCGGTGGCCGTGGGCGAGTTGTCTGTCTCCGGGGCTTCCACGACGGTCCGGTCTCCGGTCTCCGATGCGCCAGGCACGCTCAGGTCGCCGGCCTCTGGTGTGGCGGGGGCGGTCGGCTCGACTGCCTCCGGGCCGGTGGTCGTGGGTGAGCCGCCCGTCTCCGGAGCTTCCGCGACGGGCCGGTCCCCGGTCTCGCCGGACGTGGGCGGACCGCCCGCCTCCTGAGGTGAAGTGTCGTGCAGGGCCACGGAGTTCAGCCTCCTCGGACGGCGAGACGCTCGATCGCCGCCATGGGTACGGGAAGCCAGTCCGGACGGTGTCTGGCCTCGTACAGCACTTCATACACGGCGCGGTCCGTCTCGTACGCGCGCAGCAGGGCGTGCTTGGTGCGGGGATCCCAGCCGGCCCGGGCCGCGTAGCCCGCGCAGAACGCCTCCCGGCAACGGCGGGCCCACTCGGGGCGCCAGGGCCGACGCTGCCGGGCCGCGTAGTCGAAGGACCGCAGCATGCCCGCGATGTCCCGCACCGGGGACTGCGCGCTCCGCCGTTCCGCCAGCGGCTTGGACGGCTCGCCCTCGAAGTCGATGACGAACCAGTCGCGGCCGGCCCGCAGCACCTGACCGAGATGGAGATCGCCGTGGATGCGCTGGGCGGGCGGCCCGGCGTCACGGCCGACGAGCGCCCCGAATGCGGTCCGCAGCCCCGGCACGAACGGCCGTAGTGCCGGAACGGAGTGTGCGGCCGACTCCAGGCGCTCGGTCATCGCCGCCGCCGTACGGTCGTTCTCGGCGGGGGCGCGTCCGTCGGACGGGAAGGCCGCGGCCAGCGCGAGATGGACGTCGGCGGTGGCCTGCCCCAACTCATGGGCCTCGGTGGTGAATTCATCACCGGTGGCGAGGGCACGCAGCGCGAGCGCCCAGCCGTCGGAGGCGTCCGGCAGGAACGGCTGGAGCACACCGAGTGTCGCGGCGCGCGGCTCCGCCGTCCGGAACCACGCCACCGGCGCGGGGACGCGTTTGCAGCCCTGCGCTGCCAGCGCCCCCGGCAGTTCCAGGTCCGGATTGACGCCGGGCTGGATGCGTCGGAACACCTTCAGGATGAACCGATCGCCGTACACCAGCGAGGAGTTGGACTGCTCGGCGCCCAGCAGCCGAGGTGTGAGTCCGGCGGGCACGGGAGCCGACGGGTCCGCCTCGAAGTGCAGGGGGCCCGTCGTACCGGGATGCCGCAGCCGCTCCAGAAGCAGTTCCGCCGATCGCGGATCCTGGAGCGCGTCGTAGACCGCGAGACCGGCCAACTGCCCTTCCTGAACACGCCCGATGAAGGCCCGGGCCAGCCGCGGCGAGACGTGTTCCCTTACGCCGAGCAGGAGTTGATAGCAGTCGCCGGGCGGGGGAGTGCCGCCCGGCGAGGGCACCGGCGTATGAAAGGCGTGGACCAGCAAGTGAAGGCAGCCCGGGAAGAGTTCGGTCGTGGACAGCACGTCGAGGTCGGCCACCGGCCGGTCCTTGCCGGCGAACCAGCGCTGCCCGGGCAGCCATTCGCGCAGCAGCCCGGCGAGCGTGGCCGGAGGCCGGTCGACGCCGGGGCTGCTCAGTCGGAGAGGTGCGGTCTTCGGCATGGTGACGCGTCCTTTCGCGGGCCCATCCTCAAAGTCGTCGGCCGGTGCGGGGAGCGGCTCGCGGGAGCCGGAACCAGTAGAAGCCGTGCCCCGCGAGCGTCAGCAGATACGGCAGTTCACCGATCGCCGGGAACCGCACCCCGCCGATCAGCTCCACGGGATGCCGTCCTGCGAACTCCCGCAGATCGAGCATCGTGGGCTGCGCGAACCGCGAGAAGTTGTGCACGCACAGCACGAGATCGTCCTCGTACTCCCGCAGGAACGCGATCACCGCCGGGTTCGTCGACTGGAGTTCGGTGTACGAGCCGAGGCCGAACGCCGGGTTCTGCTTGCGGATCTCGATCATGCGGCGGGTCCAGTGCAGCAGCGAGGAGGGCGACGACATCGACGCCTCGACGTTGGTGACTTGATAGCCGTAGACGGGGTCCATGATGGTCGGCAGGAAGAGCCGCCCCGGGTCGCAGGAGGAGAAGCCCGCGTTCCGGTCGGGCGTCCACTGCATCGGGGTGCGGACGGCGTCGCGGTCGCCGAGCCAGATGTTGTCGCCCATGCCGATCTCGTCGCCGTAGTAGAGGATCGGCGAGCCGGGGAGCGAGAGCAGCAGGGCCGTGAAGAGTTCGATCTGGTTGCGGTCGTTGTCCAGCAAGGTCGCGAGACGCCTGCGGATGCCGATGTTGGCGCGCATGCGGGGGTCCTTGGCGTACTCGGCCCACATGTAGTCGCGTTCCTCGTCGGTGACCATTTCCAGGGTCAACTCGTCGTGGTTGCGCAGGAAGATGCCCCACTGACAACCCGAGGGAATCGCGGGGGTCTTGGCGAGAATTTCCGAGACGGGGTAGCGGGACTCCCGGCGTACGGCCATGAAGATCCGTGGCATGACGGGGAAGTGGAACGCCATGTGGCACTCGTCGCCGCCGGCCTGGTAGTCGCCGAAGTAGTCGACGACGTCCTCGGGCCACTGGTTCGCTTCCGCCAGCAGCACGGTGTCCGGATACATCGCGTCGATCTCACGGCGGACCCGCTTCAGGAAGTCGTGACTGGCGGGCAGGTTCTCGCAGTTGGTGCCTTCGGCGGCATAGAGATACGGCACGGCGTCGAGGCGGAAGCCGTCGATTCCGAGGTCCAGCCAGAAGCGGAGGGCGGCCAGGATCTCTTCCTGCACGGCCGGGTTCTCGTAGTTGAGGTCCGGCTGGTGGGAGAAGAAGCGGTGCCAGAAGTACTGCTTGCGGACGGGGTCGAAGGTCCAGTTCGACGCCTCGGTGTCGACGAAGATGATGCGGGCGTCGGGGTACTGCTTGTCGTCGTCGGCCCACATGTAGTAGTCGCCGTACGGACCGTCGGGGTCCTTGCGCGACTCCTGGAACCACGGGTGCTGGTCGCTGGTGTGGTTCATGACGAAGTCGATGATGACGCGCATGCCCCGCTGGTGTGCGGAGTCGACGAACTCCACGAAGTCCGCCAGATCGCCGAACTCGGGGAGTACGGCGGTGTAGTCCGAGACGTCGTAACCGCCGTCGCGCAGCGGTGACTTGAAGAACGGTGGGAGCCAGAGGCAGTCGACGCCGAGCCACTGGAGGTAGTCGAGTTTGGCGGTGATGCCCTTGAGGTCACCGATGCCGTCGCCGTTGCTGTCCTGGAAGGAGCGGACCAGGACCTCGTAGAAGACGGCGCGTTTGAACCACTCGGGGTCCCGGTCCTTGGCGGGAGTGTCCTCGAAGGTGTCGTGGACCGGTTCGTTGACTGTCATGAAGCTCTTGACCCTCCGCTCTGAGTGGACCGCCGGACGTGGAGCACGTGCGCGGGAGCCCGACCGGGTTCGAGACGCACATAGTTGGTCCTGCCCCACTGATAGGACTCACCCGTCAGTTCGTCGTACACCGACATGGATTCGTTTGATTCCAGGCCGAGTTGCGGCATGTCCAACGAGACCGTGGCCTCCTGGGTGTGGTGCGGATCAAGGTTGACGACCACCAGAACCGTGTCCATACCCGTCGTCTTGCTGTACGCGATCAGCGCGTCGTTGTCCGTCCGGTGGAAGCGGAGATTCCTGAGCCGGCGCAGCGACGGATGGCGACGCCGGATCGCGTTGAGCTTCCCCAACAAGGGCGCGATGCTACGTCCTTCCCGCTCGGCGAACTCCCAGTCGCGGGGCCGGAGTTGGTACTTTTCCGAGTCGAGATACTCCTCGCTGCCCGGCCGTAGCGGGGTGTTCTCGCACAGTTCGTAGCCGCTGTAGACGCCCCAGGTGGGGGCGAGGGTCGCGGCGAGTACCGCCCGCAGCTCGAAAGCCGGTCGGCCGCCGTCCTGGAGGAACTCGTGGAGGATGTCCGGGGTGTTCACGAACAGGTTCGGCCGCATGTAGGCGGCAGCCTCGCCTGCCAACTCGCTGAGATATTCGGTGAGTTCCTGCTTGGTGTTGCGCCAGGTGAAGTAGGTGTACGACTGCTGGAAGCCGATCTGGGCGAGCGTGTGCATCATCGCCGGACGTGTGAACGCCTCGGCCAGGAAGATCACGTCCGGGTCGGTGCCGTTGATGTCGGCGATCACCCGCTCCCAGAACACGACCGGCTTGGTGTGCGGGTTGTCCACGCGGAAGATCCGCACCCCGTGGTCCATCCAGTGCCGTAGTACCCGTGTCGTCTCGGCGATCAGGCCGTCCATGTCGCGGTCGAAGGCGATCGGGTAGATGTCCTGGTACTTCTTCGGCGGGTTCTCCGCGTACGCGATCGTCCCGTCGGGACGGTGGTGGAACCACTCCGGGTGCTTCTCCACCCACGGGTGGTCCGGCGAGCACTGGAGCGCGAAGTCCAGCGCGATCTCCATCCCCAGCTCGGCGGCCCGCGCGACGAACGCGTCGAAGTCCTCCAACGTTCCGAGCTGCGGGTGGATCGCGTCGTGACCACCTTCCGGCGAGCCGATCGCCCACGGGACGCCGACATCCTCCCGCCCCGCCGACAGGGTGTTGTTCGGCCCCTTACGGAAGGTGCTCCCGATCGGATGGATCGGCGGCAGATACACCACGTCGAAACCCATCGCCGCGATGCCATCGAGTCGCCGCGCTGCCGTACGGAACGTGCCGTGCGGGATCTCGACCGTGCCCTCGGAGCGGGGGAAGAACTCGTACCACGCGCCGTAGAGGGCCCGCTCCCGCTCGACGAGCAGCGGCCGGGGCTCGGAAACCGTCACCAAGTCCCGCAACGGATGGCGCTCCAGCACCCCGTCCACATCCGGAGTCAACGCGGCCACGAACCGCGTCCCCACCGGCAGCGTGTCGTCGCGCAGGGTCTCCGCGGCGGCCAGCATCGTGACGCGGGCCGGTCCCTCGGGCACTCCGGCGGCGGCGCGGGCGTACAGCTCCGCGCCCTCCTCCAGCATCAGGCCGATGTCGATGCCGGCCGGGATCTTGATGCGGGCGGCCCGGCGCCAGGTCGCGACGGGGTCGCCCCAGGCCTCCACGGCGTAGGACCAACGGCCTGTCGTGGTCGGGGTGACCTCGGCGCCCCAGCGGTCGCTGCCGGGGGCGAGTTCGCGCATCGGGGTCCAGGGGCCGGGGCGGCCGTCCGGGTCGTAGAGCACGACGTTGGCGCCGATCGTGTCGTGACCCTCGCGGAAGACGGTGGCGGTGACCTGGAACGGTTCGCCGACCACCGCCTTCGCCGGGCGCGCGCCGCTGTCCACGGACGGGCGTACGTCACGTACCGGAATGCGGCCGATGGCTGCCGGGGTCGCGTTCATGGGTCTCACCTCCGTCGTGCCGGAGGCCGGGCTGTTCGCCCGGCCGTGGGTGCGAGCTGCGCCGGAAGGGGGACTACCTTCCCGCCGGGGACCGCCGGTCGACGGCGACATGCGGCCCGCCGTGCACGACGGTCGTCGTACGGGGGCGGGCGTTCTGCTCCTGCTGGTACGTGCCCGGGGCGCCGCGCAGATAGCGCTCGGCGGACTGCGCGGCCTCGCGCGCGCAGCGTTCGCCCATCAGCACGCACAAGGTGTAGCCCGAGTCCTCGAAGGTGGCCCGTACCGTCCGGTCGCCCGGCGATGCGAGCATCACGCGTTCCCACGCCCGATAGCGCCGCAGTTGGCGGGCGACTTCGGCCTTGGCGGGTAGCAGCATGGCGCTGTTCACCTTTCGCCTCGGCGGACCGCGGTTCCCGACCGTCGGGTGGCGGCCGTACCCGGAGCGTCATGGCTCCGTCACGGCAGTCGAGGCTTTCACTCATGGTGCACAGGTGATGACCAAGCGTCTTGTTGGTTCTTCAACTACCTCACTCGTCGCTCGTGTTGCACGAATGGCCTAGCGCTCGCACAGTGGAGCTGACTCAGAAGCGATCAGTGCTCACGCTTCGTGTTCGGGGCCGGGCCCCGCAGGGGGCAGAGGCGGAGCGAGAGTTCCGCCGGTGAGGAGCCAACGAAGATGAAGACCGCAGTGCCGTGCTACTACCACCTCGATGTGGACGTCAGTCAGGAACGGGTCGGGCAGGTGAGGCGCATTCTCGCCGCCCATCTCCGGCTGTGGGACCTGGAGATCCTCGTGGAGCCCGTCTGTCGCGGCGCCGAGCTGTTGCTGCGGGCCATCGACGAACACGCCACGGACAAGCACACGTCCATAGAGCTGTGGTGGAACGGCCAGCACCTGATCACCGCCATCGGCGACAACGACCGCGATCTGCGCCCGGACCAGGACCTGCGCGCCTGCCTCGCCCGGATCGCCGCGATGAGCGACGGCTGGGGCTGCTGCGCCACCGACACCGGAAGCAAGGTCATCTGGTTCTCGCAGCGCGCCCGCAGCGGCGAACGCGTCCCGCGTGTCCCGAGGACGCCCGCGCCGCGCCTGCGGGAGATGCTCCAACTCCCGCGCGAGGTACCGGTCGCCCTGCCGACCCGCCCGCCGCACGGCGTCCTGGAGGACGCCAAGTGACCGCGCGCCCGTCCCGGAAAAGGGTGCCCGTCTGGAACGGGCACCCTTATCCATTGGGCGCCGCCCACGACGGGACGGGCACCAACTTCGCCCTGTTCAGCGAGGTCGCCGAACGCGTCGACCTCGTCCTCGTCGGCGACGACGGCCGCCACCGCGACATCCCGCTCACCGAGGCCGACGGCTTCGTCTGGCACTGCTATCTGCCGGGCGTCGGGCCGGGGCAGCGCTACGGCTACCGGGTGCACGGGCCATGGGCTCCGGCCCTCGGACACCGCTGCAATCCGGCGAAACTGCTCCTCGATCCGTACGCCACGGCGGTGGACGGACAGATCGACAACGACCCCTCGCTGTACGAGCGTTCGGCCGGCCCGGCACCCGGCGACAGCGCCGGACACGGCATGCTCGGCGTGGTCACCGACCCGGCCTTCGACTGGGGCGACGACCGCCCGCCCCGGCGCTCGTACGCCGACACGGTGATCTACGAGGCCCATGTGAAGGGGCTGACCCGCACCCACCCGGAGGTCCCCGAGGAACTCCGGGGGACGTACGCGGGACTCGCGCACCCGGCTGTCGTCGAGCATCTCGTCCAACTCGGGGTGACCGCCGTCGAGTTGATGCCGGTGCACCAGTTCGTGCAGGACGGCGTGCTCCAGGACCGCGGCCTGTCCAACTACTGGGGCTACAACACGATCGGCTTCTTCGCGCCGCACAACGCCTACGCCGCCCACCGCGAACGCGGGCGCCAGGTCACCGAGTTCAAGTCGATGGTCAAAGCGCTGCACGCGGCCGGCCTCGAAGTCATCCTCGACGTCGTCTACAACCACACCGCCGAGGGCAACGAGAAAGGCCCCACCCTCTCCTTCCGGGGCATCGACAACGCCTCCTACTACCGTCTGGTGGACGGCGATTGGGGCCACTACTACGACACGACCGGCACCGGGAACAGCCTGCTCATGCGGCACCCGTACGTCCTCCAGCTGATCATGGACTCGCTGCGCTACTGGGTCACCGAGATGCATGTCGACGGCTTCCGCTTCGACCTCGCGGCCACCCTGGCCCGGCAGTTCCACGAGGTGGACCGGCTGTCGGCGTTCTTCGACCTGATCCAGCAGGACCCGGTGATCAGCCGCGTCAAGCTGATCGCCGAGCCGTGGGACGTCGGCGAGGGCGGCTACCAGGTCGGCAACTTCCCGCCGCTGTGGTCGGAGTGGAACGGCAAGTACCGGGACGCCGTACGGGATTTCTGGCGCGGCGGCGAGCACACGCTCGGCGAGTTCGCGTCCCGGCTCACCGGGTCCTCGGACCTGTACCAGCACAGCCGTAGGCGGCCGCGTGCCAGCGTCAACTTCGTCACGGCGCACGACGGGTTCACCCTGCGCGACCTCGTCTCGTACAACGACAAGCACAACGAGGCCAACGGGGAAGGGAATCGGGACGGTGAGAGCACCAACCGGTCCTGGAACTGCGGGGCCGAGGGGGACACGGACGATCCCGCCGTGCTGGAGCTGCGTGCCCGGCAGCAGCGCAACTTCCTTGCCACGTTGCTCCTTTCGCAGGGCATCCCGATGCTGAGTCACGGCGACGAACTGGGGCGCAGCCAGCGCGGGAACAACAACGCCTACTGCCAGGACAACGAAGTCTCCTGGATCGACTGGGAGTTGAGCGACGAGCAGCGTGAACTCGCAGACTTCACGCGGTATGTGATCGGGCTGCGGGCCGCGCATCCGGTGCTGAGGAGGCGGCGGTTCTTCCGGGGCGAGACCGCCGTGCACGCGGGTCAGCCGCTGCCCGATCTGGTGTGGCTGTTGCCCGACGCGCGCGAGATGGCCGACCTGGACTGGCAGCGATCGGATGCGCATTGCGTGGGCGTGTTCCTCAACGGCGACGCCATCGCCGAACGCGATCCGCACGGCGGGCCCGTCGTTGACGACTCGTTCCTGCTCCTGCTGAACAGCTACTGGGAGCCCGTCGACTTCCGGCTGCCCGACGTCACCTACGGCGAGCGCTGGACGACCCTGATCGACACCGCCGAACCGCAGGGCGGCCCGGACGAGACGGAACACAAGGCCGGCACCGAGATGGCCGTAGAGGCGCGCAGTCTCGTGCTGTTGTCGCGGCCTGCCAGGGAGAACGGGCGGGTCAAGGGGCGTCGCGGGAGGTGACCGTGAAGCGGGCGCCGTCGGGGTCGCGCAGGACGGCCTCGGTGGTGTTCTCGCGCAGGACGCTGCCGCCGTGCGCCTCGGTGACCCGGGCGCAGGACCTGATGTCCGAGACCGCGAAGTGGACCTGCCAGTTGGGGCGGACCGTCGGGTCGGGGGCCGCCTCCAGGGCGCCCGACTCGATGCGGGCCACCACGTTCCCGCCGCTGCGCAGGACGACCTCTTCGCCCTCGTACCGCACGTCACAGCTCTGCGGGTCCGCCGAGGCCCAGTCGAGGACCTCGCCGTAGAAGATCGCCGCGTCGAAGGCGTCGCGGGTGCGCAGCCGGACGAAGGCGGGGGCCGAGCGGCGCCAGGTCTCCCAGCCGCGGACGAGGTCGCCCTCCCAGATGCCGAAGGTCGCGCCGTCCCGGTCGCCGAGCAGGGCCGCGCGGCCGGGCGGGAAGGAGAGCGGTCCCACGGCGACCGTGCCGCCGCGCTCCCGTACCCGGGCGGCGGCCACATCCGCGTCGGGCACGGCGAAGTACGGCGTCCACGCCACCGCGACCTGCCACATGGAGGCCACCGCGGCCAGACCGGCCACCGGGATGTCGTTCGCCGTGGCGATCCGGAACCGGTCGCCGAGGCTGGCCGAGCGCCACTTCCAGCCGAACACGGCCTCGTAGAAGTCCTCGGTCGACTCCACGTCGCGGCTCGTGAGACTCACCCAGCAGGGGGCGCCGAACACCGAACGTGTGGAGACGGCGTCCGGCTCACCGGGGGACGTATTCCTGTCGTGGTTCATGGCAGTCGCGTTCCGATCTCGTGGACCGGCGGCCACCGGTCACCTCCCAGTGTCCAACCGGAAGCGGTACCACTGCCTCCCGAGCCCGGGTCTTGACCATCCTTTTGGGTTAGTTACCTCTGCTAAAGAGGTAATCTCCGAGAGTGGAGACGGAGAACTTCCCGGAAGAGCTGGCCGACGCGCTCGTCGGGGTCCAGCGGCTGATCCGCAGGCGACTGCGGAGCGAGATGACCATGCCGCGGCTGCGCGGTGCCGAGGTGGAGTTGCTGCGCCTGGTCGAGGTCCGGCCCGGCATCGGCATCTCGGAGGCGGCCAAGGAGCTGTTCCTGGCGAGCAACTCGGTGTCGACGCTCGTCAACCAGCTCGCCCGGGACGGCTTCCTGATCCGCGAGACCGACCCCGCCGACCGGCGTGCCGCCCGCCTCCAGCTCACCGAGACGGCCAAGACCCGGCTCAGCGACTGGCACGAACGGCGCGCGGCGCTTGTCCGCGGCCAGGTGGACCGTCTCGACCAGAAGGACCGGGACGCGCTGCGCGCGGCGATCCCGGCCCTGCACGCACTGGCCGTCAATCTGCACGAGGAGGCCGAGGACTCATGACGCCGGACACCGCCAACGAGCGGTCCGCAGCGGTCAGTTGCACCCGGCTCGCCTATTCCTTCGGCGAGACCACCGCGGTGGACGGGCTCGACCTGTCCGTGGGGGAGGGCGAGGTCTTCGGCCTGCTCGGCCCCAACGGCGCCGGGAAGACCACGGCGATCCGCTGTATCACCACCCTCCTGCCGGTCCCGGCCGGCATGGTCCACGTCTTCGGCCACGACACGGCCAAGGAACAGATGTCGGTGCGCCGCATGCTCGGCTACGTCCCGCAGCAGCTGTCCGCCGACAGCGGGCTCACCGGACGCGAGAACGTCGCTCTCTTCGCCCGCGTCTTCGACGTCCCGCGCAAGGAGCGCGCCGCACGTGTCGCCCAGGCGCTCCGCGCGGTCGACCTCACCGACGCCGCCGACCGGCTCGCCAACACCTACTCCGGCGGCATGGTCCGCCGCCTGGAACTCGCGCAGGCCCTGGTCAGCGCGCCCCGCCTGCTCATCCTCGACGAGCCCACGATCGGCCTCGACCCGATCGCGCGCACCAGCGTGTGGGAGCACATCAACGCCGTGCGCGAGGCCACCGGCATGACCGTCCTGGTCACCACGCACTACATGGACGAGGCCGACCAGTACTGCGACCGCGTCGGCCTGATGCACCGCGGCCGCATCCGCGCCCTGGGCACCCCGGAGCAGCTCCGCGAGGGCCTCGGCGAACGCCGGCGTGCCGACGGAGCGCCCGCCACCGATCCGCTGCCCACCCTCGAAGACGTCTTCCGGGACATCGCCGGCAGCGGTCTCGAAGACCAGTCAGGAGGTTTCCGCGATGTCCGAAGCACCCGCCGCACCGCGAACCGCGTCGGCTGACCCCGCCGCCGAGAACGACCTGAACCTTCTCCTGACCCCGCCCCAACCCCGGGCCGGATGGCGCCTGTTGCCCGCCCGTGTCATCGCGATGTGCGCGGTCGAACTCCAGAAACTCCGCCACGACCGCACCGAGTTGTACACCCGCGCCGTCCAACCGGCCCTGTGGCTCCTGATCTTCGGCCAGACCTTCACCCGCATCAAGGCGATCCCCACCGGCGGCATCCCGTACATCGACTACCTGGCCCCGGGCATCATCGCCCAGTCCGCGATGTTCATCGCCATCTTCTACGGCATCCAGATCATCTGGGAGCGCGACGCGGGCATCCTCAACAAGCTCCTCGTCACCCCCACCCCGCGCTCGGCACTGATCACCGGCAAGGCTTTCGCGGCCGGGGTGAAGTCGCTGATCCAGGCCGTCGTCGTGGTCGTCATCGCCGCGATCCTCGGGGTCGCGCTGACCTGGAACCCGCTGAAGCTGATCGGCGTCGGGGCGATCGTCATCCTCGGCTCGGCCTTCTTCTCGTGCCTGTCGATGACCATCGCCGGCATCGTGCTCAGCAGGGACCGGCTGATGGGTTTCGGCCAGGCGATCACCATGCCGCTGTTCTTCGGTTCCAACGCCCTCTACCCGGTGGCGATCATGCCGGGTTGGCTGCAGGCGGTGAGCAAGGTGAACCCGCTGAGCTACGAAGTGGACGCCCTGCGCGGGCTGCTGCTCGGCACCCCGTCCCATGTGGGCACCGACTTCGCCGTGTTGCTGGTGGCCGCCGCACTGGGCATCGCCGCCGCTTCCTCCCTGCTCGGACGGCTCGCCCGCTGATCTTGGACGGGACGTGATGTGCGGCACGCTCCCGACCGGGATTCGATGGCCGGAAAGCGGATTCTCGCTGCGCACGGCTTGATCAGTGATCAAGCGGGCGAAAACGCTGGCCACAGCGCATTCTGCTCATTTGACAGTGCGCTGAGCACACAGATAGGAAGCAGCTCTCTGAGGTCGAGAGGGTGCACTGTGTACGAGCCCAACGTGGTCGGGGACTGGCAGGAGTACGACGAACATGCCGGTCTGCGTGTCCGCGTCCACAGCCTGGCCGCCGCCGAGCCGCCACGCGGACGCGACGACGCGGCCGAAGGGCTGACCTACTTCACGCTCCGTGTCACCGTCGAGAACCGCGGCGCGCGGCACTACGGCATCCACCTGGAGGACGGCCAGATCGACGTCAGGGTCGGCCCGGACGGCGAGAGCGCCTTCATCGACTGGCGCAGCTCGCAGTTCATCGAGGGCTTCGACGTCTATCCGCTGCGCCGCGCCACCGCCGTCGTGTACGCGGCCGGTCCCGAGGCCTCCCTGAAGCAGGTGGACGTACAGGTCCAGCTGCGGGTGGAGGATGAGTGGACCGAACGGCGCCTGTGGGCGGGCGGCATCGGTCTGTGCGAGGCGGCCGTCGCCGCCGGTGGTGCGGGGCGGGACGGCCTGGCCCACCAGGTGAGCAACTTCCTCCGGGACCAGGCGGAGCCGGGTACTCCCTGAGCCTCCCGGCCCTGAGCCGTCAGTGCGGGATGCCGTCGATGATCTCCCGGGCACCCTGCCGCAGCAGTGCCACCGCCACGGACGTGCCCAGCGTCGCCGGATCGAGGCGGCCCGCCCACTCGTGGGCGTTGAGCCGGGTCTTGCCGTCCGGGGTGAACACACAGGCGCGCAGCGACAGTTCACCGCTCCGGTCCACCTGCGCGTACCCGGAGATCGGGCTGTTGCAGTGCCCCTGGAGGACGTGCAGGAACATGCGCTCCGCGGTCGCCTCGCGATGCGTCTCCGGGTGACCGAGCCCGCTGACGGTGTCGATGACCTCGGTGTCGCCCTCGCGGCACTGCAGGGCGAGGATGCCCGCGCCGATCGGCGGCATCATCACCTCGGGGGAGAGCACCTCGCTGATCACGTCACGCCGGTCGATGCGCTCCAGGCCGGACATCGCGACCAGCAGCGCGTCGGCCTCACCCGCCGCGAGCTTCTCCAGCCGCCGGTTGACGTTGCCGCGGAATGGCACGCACTCCAACTCGGGGTGCGTGGCCGCGAGTTGGGCGACCCGCCGGACCGACGAGGTGCCGATCCGGGTGCCCGGCGGCAACTCGTCGAGGGTCAGCCCGCCCGGGTGGACCAAGGCGTCACGGATGTCGTCCCGCTTCAGGAACGCGGCGAACGTCGTACCGGCCGGCAGCGGACGGTCGGCGGGCACGTCCTTCACACAGTGCACCGCGAGATCCGCCTCACCGGCGAGCAGCGCGGCGTCCACCTCCTTGGTGAACGCCCCCTTGCCCTCGACCAGGGACAGATCGCCCATCCACTTGTCACCGGTCGTCTTGACCGGCACGACCTCGGTGCGCACCTGCGGATGAAGAACGGCCAACTCGGCGCGCACACGCTCCACTTGGGCCAGCGCCATGGGCGAGTCGCGGGAGACGATACGGATCAGTTCGGGCACGGACATGCGGACACGATAGACCGTCCGGCACATCGCCGTTGCCAGACGGGTGCACCTGGCAACAGCTTCAGGCCCGGCCCCACGCAAGGGGCTCACTGATCTCCACGGCCCGCAGAGCGGCGGCGAGAGCCCGCTCGTCCCCGACATCCAGGGCGGTGTCCGTCAACTTGATCACGTGCTCGTCCCCATGGGCCAGGGCCCGCTCCATCACCTCTTCGGCCGTAACCCGTGAGGGCGGAACACAGGCGATCGCCTCCCTCGGGGCGTACATCGCGGTGACGGCGGCCGACGCGGTCCACGCCGCGTGCAGACTGGGCGCCCAGAGCTCGCGGGGAAGCGCGTCCAGGGCGCGCAGCACGGCGTTGGGCGCCGTCGCCGAGTGCACCAGCATGGTCGGCTCGCCGTGCCCGTGAGTGGCGTAGCGATGCACGGCCGCACGCACCAACTCGACGAGCCGCTCCCGAGCCACGTCCGGATCACTCACCTCGCCCGCCCAGACGGGCAGTTGACGTACGGCGTCCAGCCGCGCCCGGAACCCGACCACTCCGCCGACGATCGGCGGCACGTCATCGAGGGCACCGGCGGCGGTGCCCCCGGCGGCCGACTCCGCGATCCCCGACACGGGTTGATGCCGGGCCGCCCAATACCCCAGCCCGTGGGCGAGTTCGACAAGCCGAGGCTCGTTCTCCTCCACACCGAGGGCCCGTACGGCATGCCCGACGCGGATGACCGGGTGAGTGGCGCCCGCGGCGATCCCGGGCAACAGTCGCGGCCACCACACGGCGAGCACATCCCGCCAGGGCCGCTCGGCGAGAGCCCGGGAGAAGTACTCGATCCAGTCGGCGGCCCGACGCGAATCCCCCAGCGCGGCAGACCAGTTGGCGTCCGTGACCGGAGCCACCGGACCAGGAAAGTCCTCCAACTTGTCCCGATAGAGATCAAGCCAACGATGAACGGCCCCCGCCTGCCCCCGCGCGGCCAGCACCTCGGCGACCATCGGCGCGTGATTACTGAGCCACCCCTCACGCTCGGGCCCGGTGGAGTGCAGTCGCCCGAATGCGTCTTCCAACGTTCCGCTCGTGTCCATACCCGGCACGCTAGGCGCCGGGGCCACCACCACAGATCGGTCCGGAGGAGGAAGAGACGCCCACCTCCGGACCTACGCCTGCGGACCCAGGCGGCCCGGGTGAAGCGGGCCGCGCATCGGCAACGCCCTGGTCCATAAGGGGCGCGGGGCTGTGCCGATATGCGGCTCCGCCGCGTGGGCGCGACGAGCTACGAGGGTGCGGCATACGTTTGAGGACCGTGGCGGCCCGGGCGCGGCCCCGAAGGGGCGCGGGGAACTGCGCGACCAGCCCCCACGGCGCGGCAGCCGAATGACGACCCATCGAGCCCCCGCGGCGGAGCCGCACAGCACACCCCCAACGACCCGAGCACTCACTCCGCCAGCACGACAGAGATCACGCGCCGCCCCCGCCCCTCGGCCGCCACGACCGGTTCCCCCGAGACTCCGTCGACCGTGCACGACTGCACCCGACTCCCGCCCCCGCTCAACGTCACGTCCAGCGTCATCCCCCGATACGGCAGCCCCCGCAGACTCACCGCCCCCCAATGCGCCGGCAGGCACGGCCGCAGCCGTAGCGAGTCGTCCGTGAACGTCAGGCCGAACAGGCCGTCGTGGATCAGCCGGAGATACGCCGTCGCCGACCAGGTCTGGTCCGGCTGGGACACGAAGTGGTCGGCGTGCCCGCTCGCGCCGCCCTGCCAGCCGCCGTCGACCGCGCCGGTCACGGAGTTGTACAGCTCGTAGAAGCCGCCGCTCGCAGTGGTGAGGCCGGCGAGCGTGTCGACGGCGAGGGCGAACGGCTCGGGGCGGCCCGCGTCGGCGGCGGCCTGGCCGTAAAGCCCGTGGACCATCGGCCAGACCATCACGTTGTGCCGACCCGGGCGCCGGTCGTCGAAGCGCGGGAAGTGCGGCCAGACGTTGACGATGCCGTACGGCTGCCAGTGCGTGGAGTCGAGGATCCGGCCGGCGCGTTGAGGGTCGGCGACGCCGAGGAGGATCGCGAGGGCCAGTCCCGCGCCCTCCTGGGAGGTGTCGACGTGTCCGGCGTGGGTGCCCTCACCGTGTACGAGGTAGGCGTACGTGCCGGCGTCCGCGCGCCACAGGTGCTTGTCGATCGCCGTGCGCAGATGCTCCGCGTCCGAGCGGAACGACGCGGCCTGTACGGGGTGGCCGAGGGCCTCCGACATGGCGGCGAGGGCGAGGTGGGCGCCGTAGTAGAGGGAGTTGGTCGACAGGCACATCAGTTTGTCGGCGTGCGGGTGGTCCAGGACGAAGGACGAGTGGACGGACTTCGAGGCGGGCGGGCTGGGGTAGCCGGAGATGCCGTCGTTCATGAAGCCCGGGCCCTCGAAGAGGCCGAAGGACGGGTTGAAGTGCTGGGCGCGGCGGGCCGCGAGGGTGTGTGCGGACGTGTCGTAGGCCCGGGTGAGGAAGTCCCGGTCGCCGGTGACCAGGTAGTGGTGGTGCGCGGCCAGGACCCACACGATCTGGTCCCACCACTGGTTGTCCTGCTGGACCACGAGGCCGTCCCGCGCGCGGTCGACCACGGACCACAGGGTGTTGCGGCCGACGTCCGGCGCCAGCAGGCTGACCCCGCTCCACGCGTTGACCGCCGCGTCCCGGGTCCAGCGCTGCGGCGCGGGATAGCCGCCGCCCGCCCGCACGACGGTGCCGGGCGGGTAGCTGAGCAGGCCCGCCCTGTCGTACACCGAGCGGTCGGCGCCGATGGTGTTGGCGCCGGAGACGGATCTGAGCGCGGAGGCGTAGACGGTGCCGAGGCGGTGGTGGACGGCCTGGTCGTCGAAGGCGAGGGTGGGCATGGTGTACCCGTTCCCGGGGTCGGGGCCCTGTGCACCCGCCGGGATCGCCGTCGCTCCGGCGATGCCCAGCGCGATCAGGAGAGCCCGCCGCGAGATCCCGCGTTCAGCTGCCACGTTCCGTCCTCTCGGGCTCCCGGGGTCGAGGTGACTCCGGGAACCCTGAGAACGATGGTGCCCCCTGAAGGGTTCAGTCAGGCAGCGGGGTCGAACGTGATTCCGGAGGGCTTCGCCGAGGTGAGGTGGGCCACGAAGTTCGCGTCCTTGAGCCCGAAGTTGGCGCTGCCGAAGTCGTATGCGCTCAACTTGTCGCGCAGGCCCGCCGGGTAGCCGTTCCAGCCGACGAGCGGCGGGTACTGCCAGGTGTGCTTGTCGTTCTCCGGCGGCTCGTCGTTCGTGTTCGCGAGCCGGAAGTCGTGCGTGCCGATGCCGTCCTTGTGGTAGACGATCTTGGCGTGCGTGCCGTCGAAGCGGACGTCGGACGCCGCGTGCACGGTGAACGAACCGTGGTTGGACGTCGACACGTACTGGATCGTGCCGTTCTGCACCCACACCACGACGTGTTCCCAGTCGTTGCGGTGCCCGCCGATGCTGGAGTTGGCGACGGCCTGGTCCTTCTCGAAGTAGAGGCCGTACATGTAGGCGCACCAGCCGTTGTTGCACTTGTAGCGCGAGTAGCTGTTGGTGTTGTCGAGGTCCGACGCGTCGTGGCACTCGCCGCTGAGCGAACCCGTCGGGTTCAGCCCGCCGTTGATGGTTCCGTCGGGGCCGATCGCGGGCGTCGGGTAGCAGCCGTCCGTGTCGTAGTCGAAGGCGGGCAGATACGTCTGCTCGGCGGCTTCGGCGTTCGCCGGCAGGGCCGTGGGCGGGGCGGCGAAGGCAACGCTGGGGAAGGCGACGACCAGGGCGGCGGCACCGCCGAGACCGGCGAGCCACCTGCCACGGCGGATTCGGGACTTCTGGGACGACACTGCGTCCTCCTCCTGGGTGCAGCCCAACGGCTATGGGGGGAAAGGGCTTTCATAGTCCCGACTTTCCATGTACGCGCCAAGAGGGAAGGGTGTCACTCCGGTAACGACCCGCCCAATACTTGATCTACGCAACTTCCTTAACTCCCCGGCGTCTCCTCCGGCAGGTCCGCCGCCGACTCCTCCGGTGCGAGGCCGGGACGCAGCCGCAGCCAGGACGGCTGGCGCAGCATCCCGGCCCGCGTGCGGGTGCTGTACCGCACCTCGCCGACCAGCCGGGGCACCACCCAGCGCGCGCCGGCCACCGGCGGTACGGGATCGAAGGGGCACGCGTCCGTCCCGGCCGACCGCAGCAGGATGGCGAGTTCGGCGCGCTCGGCCTCGCTCCAGCCGGTGCCGACATTGCCGACGTACGCCAGGCGGCCGGCCGCGCGCTGCCCCACGAGCACCGCGCCGGGCAGACCCGTCAGGCGCCCCTTGCCCGGCACCCAGCCGCCGACCAACACGTCCTCGCTCCGCAGGTTGCGGATCTTGATCCAGGCGCGGGAGCGCACCCCGGGTTCGTACACCGAGTCCAGCCGCTTGCAGACCAGTCCCTCCAGCCCGTGCTCACGGGTGGCGCGCAGCGCCTCGGCGCCATGTCCGGTGAGGGCGACGGGAGTTGACCAATGCGGGCCGTCCAGACCGAGCTGCTCCAGCGCGGCGCGTCGGCGGGCGTAGGGGAGTGCGAGGAGCGGCTGTCCGAGGTGCGGGATGTCGAACAGCACGAGATGGACGGGGGTTTCGGCGGCCCGGCGAGCCACCAGCGCCGGCGACCCGGCCAGACCCATCCGCCCCTGCAACAACTGGAAGTCGGCGCGCCCCTGTTCGTCCAGGGCCAGCACCTCGCCGTCCAGGATCGCCGGGGTGGTGCCCAACTCACCGCCCAGGGACAGCAGTTCGGGGTAGGCGCCGGTGATGTCCTCACCGGAGCGGGCACGGAGCAGGACGCTGCCGTCGCCGGGGAGGTACACGAGTACGCGCTGGCCGTCCTGCTTGGTCTCGTAGGCCCACTGGGTGTCCTGCGCGGCGGGCGGGAGGGTGCCCGGGGTGGCCAGCATGGGAGGGACGCGGGGGAGGGAGGGCGGTGGCGGGGTCACGGCACAGGTGTCGACGGGCCGGCCCGGTGGCACGCGTGTTTCGGGGCGGGTTCGCCTGAACGGGGGTGGTCCGCACGCGCCGTCGGTGTCCCGTGCGCGGAGACAAGAGGGCGTCAGTACGTGCTGCCGGTATCCCGTGCGCGGAGCAAGGGGCCGTCAGCCCGCGCTGCCGGTCGTGTCACCCCTCGCCACGACCGGCGGCCCGCGTCACACGTTCTGCAGATACGCCAGCACGGCCAGCACCCGTCGGTGTCCGCTGTCGCTCGGCGGCAGGCTCAGCTTCAGGAAGACGTTGCCGATGTGCTTGCTGACGGCGCGTTCCGTGACGACCAGGGTCTTGGCGATCGTCGTGTTGTCGTGGCCCTCCGCCATCAGCTTCAGCACCTCGCGCTCACGCGGGGTCAGCGAGTCCAGCGGTGAGTTGCGGCGCCGGGTCAGCAGCTCGGTGACCACCTCGGGGTCGAGCGCCGTACCGCCGGCCGCCACCCGGTCCAGCGCGTCCAGGAACTCGTCGACCCGGCCGATCCGGTCCTTGAGGAGATAGCCGACCCCGCTCGCGCCGACGCCCAACAGCTCGGCGGCGTACGACTCCTCGACATACTGGGACAGCACCAGCACCGGCAGCCCGGGGATCCGCTCCCGCGCCTCCAGCGCGGCCCGGAGCCCCTCGTCGCGGAAGCCGGGCGGCATCCGGACGTCGAGCACGGCCACGTCCGGCCGGTGTTCGAGCAGCGCGGGCAGCACCTCGGGCCCGCTCCCGGCGACGGCCACGACCTCGTGCCCCGCCGAGGTCAGCAACAGGACCAGGCCCTCCCTGAGCAGGGCGTTGTCCTCGGCGATCACGACTCTCACGTCAGTTCCGCCTCTACCACGTTCACCAGACGCACGGCAGCTCCACTTCGATCACGGTAGGCCCCCCGACGGGGCTGGTCACAGTCACACTGCCGTCGAGCGCGGCGACCCGGCGCTGCATACCCAGCAGCCCCGAACCCCCCGCCTCGTCGGCCCCGCCCCGCCCCTCGTCGCGCACCCGGACGCGCAGTCCGGTGCGGGCACGGGCGAGATGGACGTCGGCGCGGTCGGCGCCGCTGTACTTGGCCGCGTTGGTCAGCGACTCGGCGATCACGAAGTACGCGGCCGCCTCCACCGCCGCCGGGGCGCGCGGCCCGTCGTGGCCGTCGGTCAGCCCGTCCACGGTCACGGTGACGGCGAGCGCGCTGCCGGCGGCGAGCGCGCGCACCGCGCCGACCAGGCCTCGGTCGGTGAGGATCGGCGGATGGATGGCACGCACCACGTGCCGCAGATCCGTCAGCGCCTCCTCGGCCAGCGTCTGCGCGTCGTCGAGCATCTTGCGCGCCGCCTCCGGGTCGCGGTCGTAGGCCCGCTTGGCGAGCCCGATCCGCATGGAGAGCGAGACCAGCCTCGCCTGGGTGCCGTCGTGCAGATCGCGTTCGATGCGGCGCAGTTCGGCCCCGTGCGCGGCGATCGCGCCCGCCCGGGTCTGCACCAACTCCTCGACCCGTACGGCCAGTTGGGCCTTCGGTGAGGGCTTCAGGAGGGCGGTGGACCAGTGCGCGTCGAGATCCGCGAGCCGGCTGATGAGCGGCAGGACGACGGCCCGGCGGCGCAGCAGCCCGCACCACACTCCGTCGACGACCAGCCCCAGCGGCCACAACGGCAGCATCAGGACGGGCAGCGTGCCGTAGGCGTAGTAGGCGACCATCCAGCGGAAGTCGGTCAGGGTGCCCGGGTCGCGGACCGCCGTGCGCACCCGCTCGCGCACGGTGCCGGTGAGCGGCTGGTACGCCTCGGGGACCTTCAGGCCCGTCCACGCGCCCGCCTGCTGCCGCTTGGCCCCCGCGATCCGCCGTATCAGCAGCACCGTCTCGGGCAGCATGAACGCGCCGACCACCGCGGCCGTGGCGATCGCGGTGATCAGGAGCACGGTGACGAAGATGTACGACCCGAAGGCCATCGCGGCGGAAACGACCAGGTGGAGTGTGGCCCTGGCCGCCTGCCGCAGGGTAGCGCGCATGGAGATCAGGTTAGGCGCAGCGGCCTTGCCGAGGGGGAGCGGACCACCGGGCACGCGGGTGGCCGGGTTTACCGCCGGTTTCGGGGATCGCTTCCTCGTGTCGTCGGACGGACGACGGAATCGTCGAGGCACCACGTCGGCCAAGGTCCATGTCCTGTCGGTCCGGAGGGAAGGCGGGGCGGTTTCGTCCGCGGACCCGGCGCCGATCCGGGGGAGTGGCGGCGACCGGGTCCGGGACGGCGCCGAACCCCGTCCCCACGGGTTCGGCGCGGGGGCCGCCTTCCGCTCAAGGTGGCCCCGGCTCTGGTGAACGAGGGGTCAGCCGCGTTCCTGCCTGCTGTCGGCCCCCTTACGGCGACCTTACTTGAGTTAGGCAACCATATGGACTTACTTGAGTCAAGCAATCGAATGGATATTGCTTGAGTCAGGCAAGCAGGGCGGTAAGGTGGCGCGCATGTCCACGTACGACAGCATCAGTGAGACACGATCACTCGCCCGCGGTGGCGGGCAGCATCTGCTCGTCGCCGTGGACGAGCCGGACAACGCCGAACTCCTGTCCACGACACTGGAGTTGGCGGGCTACCGGATCAGGATCGCCGGCAGCGGCACCGAGGTGGTGTCGCGGCTCGCGGAGCAGCGGTTCGAACTGGTCGTCATCGACGCCGAGTTGCCCGAGATGGCCGCCCTCGCGCAGGGCCGCCGACTCGTCACGCACCGCCCGCCCGTCCTCCTGCTCACCGCCTGGGACGCCCTCGACAAACTGCTCCCCGAACTGGGCGCGGGGGAGCGGGACTACGTCACCAAGCCCTTCCGGATCGCCGAAGTCCTCGCCCGCATCCAGGTGTTACTGCGTGGCAGGGGCGGCGGCCGGGACGGCGCGCTGCACTACGCCGACCTCGTCCTGGACGACACCACCTGTCAGGCGCGGCGCGGCCGGCGCACCCTCGACCTCACGCCCGCGGAGTACCGGCTGCTGCGCCATCTCCTCGTCAACGCGCACAAGGTGCTGTCCAAGGAGCAGATCAGTCGGTACGTCTGGGGCGACTTCCGCGGCGACAACGCGATGGAGCAGCTCGTCTCCCGCCTCCGGCGCAAGGTCGACCAGGAGGGCGCGGCGCTCATCCATACGCGCCGGGGCTTCGGCTACTGGCTCGGGCGGGCGGCCGACGAGCGGTGAGCGCCCCGCCGGGGGAATTGCACGGGATACGCGGAGCAAATATGGATACCCGGTGAAGCGGGGGTGTCGGGCGGTGTCACGGTGACGTGGTGCCGCCCGTTTTCTGTTGCGCTTGTGCGTCGGTGGCGTCACGTCCCGGTTGATCAACTCGCTTGTCATTCACCTGAGTTGACCTTCCCTGACATCTCTGTCCGGTTCATGGCAACAGTGCCGCAATGTGATCTGGGTCACGTCAGGTTGTTGTCAGGAAACTGACCGGAAGGAGTCAGTCCACTCTGTTTGCATGTGCTCATCGAGGCCTCGATCCCAGTATCCCGGCGCTCCGCCCTCACGCGGAGTCCCCCACCACCGAGGAGAGACATGGCCGACACCCTGACCGACACCGCGCCCGACGCGGCAGCGGCTGTCCCCGAATACCCGATGCAGCGGGACGCCCGCTGCCCCCTCGCCCCGCCGCCCGCCGTGCACGAACTGCGCGACGGGAAACCGATCAGCAGGGTCCGCATCTGGAACGGCACGACGCCCTGGCTCATCAGCCGCCACGCCGACCAGCGCACCCTGCTCACCGACCCCCGCGTCAGCGACGACGACCTGGAACCCGGCTTCCCCTACGTCAACGCGCACCGCGCCGAGATCGCCCCGCACACCCCGCGGATGATCACCAACACCGACGCGCCCGAGCACACCCGGCTGCGCCGGACGGTCAACGCGCCGTTCGTCGTCAAGCGCATCGAGGCCATGCGGGCCCCCATCCAGAAGATCGTCGACGAGCTGATCGACGACATGCTGGCCGGCTCCAACCCGGCGGACCTGCTCACCGCGCTCGCGCTGCCCGTCCCCTCGCTGGTCATCGCCGAACTGCTCGGCGTGCCGTACGAGGACCACGACTTCTTCCAGCGCAACAGCAGCATCGCGCTCGACAGCGCCGCGTCGCCGGAGGAGGCGCGGGCGGCGAGCGGTGCGCTGGCCGCCTATCTGGACAAGCTCATCGGGCTCAGGCTGGAGCACCCGGCCGAGGGCGTGCTGTCCGAGATGGCCGGGCGCGTCAACAACAGTGAGATGACCCGCACCGAGGCCGTCCACATGGGCGTCGCCATGCTCATCGCCGGGCACGAGACCACCGCCACGATGATCAGCCTCGGCACGCTCGCCCTGCTCCAGCACCCCGACCAGCTCGCCCTGGTGCGCGACACGGACGACCCGAAGGTCATCGCGGGCGCGGTCGACGAACTGCTCCGCTACTTGACCATCGTGCAGACCGGCGTCCGCCGCGTCGCCAAGGAGGACATCGAGATCGGCGGCGTCACCATCCGTGCCGGCGAGGGCATGATCTTCGACCTGCACGCCGCGAACTGGGACCCCGAGGCCTTCCCCGAGGCCGACCGCCTGGACATCGGCAGGGCCGCCCGCCAGCACCAGGCCTTCGGCTACGGCCCTCACCAGTGCCTCGGCCAGAACCTCGCCCGCCTCGAACTCCAGGTCGTCTACGGCACCCTCTACCGCCGCATCCCGACCCTCCGACTGGCCGCCCCCATCGAGCAGTTGGCCTTCGACCGCACCGGCACCACCTACGGCGTGGCCTGTCTGCCCGTCGCCTGGTGACCACCCCCCCCACGAACGAACAGAGAGCAAAGGAAACAGCCATGAAGGTCGAACTCGACGAACCGAAATGCGTCGCCTCCGGTCAGTGCGTGGTCGCGGCCCCCGACGTCTTCGACCAGCGTGACGACGACGGGGTGGCGATCCTCCTGGAGGAGCACCCCGGCGCCGAACTCGTCGACGACGTACGGGAAGCCGTGGCGGTCTGCCCGGCCGCGGCCATCCGACTGGTGGAGCAGTGAACCGAATTGTCGTCGTCGGAGCCTCGGCCGCCGGACTCGCGGCGGCCGAGACCCTCCGCCGCGAGGGCTACACCGGCACGATCACCCTCGTCGGCGACGAACCGCACGCACCGTACGACCGGCCGCCGCTGTCCAAGCAGGTCCTCGCCGCCGAGTGGGAACCGGACCGGATCGCCCTGCGCACCCCGGCCGACCTCACCGCGCACGACCTCGACCTGCGCCTCGGTGTCGCCGCGACCGCGCTCGATCTCGCCGCGCAGGAGGTGTGGCTCTCCGACGGCGCGCAGGTGTCGTACGACGGGCTGATCATCGCCACCGGGGTACGCCCCCGGCGGCTGCCGGGCGAGGGCGCGCACGTCCTGCGCACCCTCGACGACGCGCTCACCCTGCGCGAACGGCTCGGTCCCGAACGGAAGTTGGTGGTGGTCGGCGCCGGTTTCCTCGGCGCGGAGGCCGCTGCCGTGGCCCGGCGCCTGGGCGCCCACGTCACCCTGCTGGAACCGGCCCCCGTGCCCATGGCACACGCCATCGGCGCACAGGTCGGACGGCTGCTGGCCCAGGCCCACGTGGACCACGGCGTCGACCTGCGGACCGGCATCTCCGTCACCGAGGTGACCGACGAGGGCGTACGACTCGGCTCCGGCGAGGAGATCGAGGCCGACGAGGTGCTCGTCGCGATCGGCTCGCTGCCCAACACCGAGTGGCTCGCCGACAGCGGACTGTCCATCGGTGACGGCGTGGTGTGCGACGAGTACTGCGAGGCCGCCAAGAACGTGTACGCGGCCGGTGACGTCGCCCGCTGGTACAACCCGCTCTTCGAGACGTCGATGCGGATCGAGCACCGCACCAACGCCGCCGAGCAGGGCATGGCCGCCGCCCGCAACCTCCTCAACTCCGAGGCGCGGAAGGCGTTTTCACCCGTGCCGTACTTCTGGTCCGACCAGTACGACATGAAGATCCAGGCCTACGGCTATCTGCGCGGCCACGACGAAGTCGCCGTGGTGGAGGGGGACTTGAGCGAGCGGCGGTTCGTGGCCGCCTATCGCACCGGCGACCGGCTCACCGGCGCCCTCGCGGTCGGCATGCCGCCCAAGGCGATCCGCGGCTGGCGCCAGTCCGTCGCGGCCGGAGCGAGTTGGCAGGAGGCCATCCATGACACAACGACCGTCTGAGGAACCCCGCGAGGTCGTCGTGGTCACCGGCGCCGGAGGCATGGGGACGGCGATCGCACGCCGCCTCGGCAGCGGCCGCACCCTGTTCCTCGCCGACGCCTCACGCGGCCAACTCGACCGCACCGTGGCCGCGTTGAACGCCGAGGGCTACGCGGCGCACGGCGTCCTCACCGACATCTCCGACCGTGCGGCCGTCGACAGGCTCGCCCGCACGGCGGCCGGTGAGGGCCGGGTGATCGCCGTGGCGCACACGGCCGGGGTCTCCGCCTCGATCGCGTCCGCGCAGACGATCCTGGAGGTCGACCTGCTGGGCACGGTCCATGTGATCGACGCCTTCGAGACGGTCGCCGGACGCGGCACCGCACTCGTCGCCGTCTCCAGCATGGCCGGGCACTACGCCTCGCTCGACCCCGAGGACGAAGCCGCCCTGGCCACGCTTCCGGCGGAGGAACTCCTCTCCCTGCCCGTCGTGAAGGCCGTGGGCGACGACTCGCTGCGCGCCTACATGGTCGCCAAGCGCGCCAACCACGTGCGCGTGGAGGCCGCAGCGCTCGCCTGGAACCTGCGCGGCGCCCGCATCAACTCCGTGAGCCCCGGCGTCATTTCGACCGCGATGTCGAAGGCGGAGGCCGAGTCGCCGCACGGCGGGCACATGCTCAAGATGCTCGACGACTGCGGAGCGGGACGCACCGGCACACCCGGCGAGATCGCCGACGCGGTGGCCTTCCTCACCGGCCCGCAGGCCCAGTTCATCACCGGCACCGACCTGCTCGTCGACGGCGGGCAGGCCGCCTGGGTCCGCCGGCACATGCGGCACTGACCGTCCCGCCCCGGACGCCGGTCACCCCACGGACACCGGCGTCCGGCGTTGTCGTACCGCATCGCATCCCTCGCCCACCGCAGAGAGGACCAGCATGTCCGTCACCCCCCACACCGACCTCGGCTTCGATCCGGAGGAACTGCGCGCCAAGTACCGGGCCGAGCGCGACCGCCGGATCCGACCGGACGGAAGTGCCCAATACCGGGGCGCCACCGGCGAGTTCGGCTATTACGCGGACGACCCCTACGCCGACGCCGGCATCACCGGCGCCCCGCTCACCGATCGCGTCGAGGTCGTGATCGTCGGCGGCGGCTTCGGCGGTCTGCTCGCCGCCGCACGGCTGCGCCAGGCCGGCGTCCAGGGCATCCGGGTGATCGAGAAGGGCGGGGATTTCGGGGGCACTTGGTACTGGAACCGCTATCCCGGCATCCACTGCGACATCGAGTCGTACATCTACATGCCGTTACTCGAAGAGGTCGGCTACGTCCCCCAATGGAAGTACGCGCCGGGGGAGGAGATCCGGCAGCACGCGCGGGCCATCGGGCGCCACTTCGACCTCTACCGGGACGCCTGCTTCCAGACCCAGGTCACCGAACTCACCTGGGACGAGCACGAGTTGGAGTGGCTCGTCGCCACCGACCGGGGCGACCGCATCAGGGCCCGCTACGTCGTCGTCGCCCTCGGCACGCTCAGCCGCCCCAAGCTGCCCGGCATCCCCGGGATGGAGACCTTCCGCGGCCACACCTTCCACACCAGCCGCTGGGACTACGGCTACACCGGCGGCGACGCGAACGGCGGCCTGACCGGCCTCGCCGACAAGCGCGTCGGACTCATCGGCACCGGCGCCACCGCGATCCAGGTCGTGCCCCATCTCGGGCGCGACGCCCAGCAGTTGTACGTGTTCCAGCGCACCCCGTCCTCCGTCGACGTCCGCGGCAACCGGCCCACCGATCCGGAATTCGCCCGGACGCTCAGCCCCGGCTGGCAGCGGCGTCGTAGGGACAACTTCCTCGCTCACGTGGCCGGTGGCGGGGCGGCCGAGGACCTGGTCGACGACGGCTGGACCACAAGTGCCGCTCTGCTGCGGACCTTTCTTCCGGGCAGCGGCGGCGCGGACGCGGCGAACACCGCCGAGGTCGCCGACTTCCGGAAGATGAACGAGCTGCGAGCCCGGGTGGACGCGCTCGTCTCGGACCCGGCGACCGCCGAGGCGCTCAAGCCCTGGTACCGGTACATGTGCAAGAGGCCCACGTTCAGCGACAGTTACCTCCAGACCTTCAACCGGCCCAACGTCACGCTCGTCGACACGGCCGACCAGGGAGGCGTCGAGAAGGTCACCGAGAACGCCGTCGTGGTGGGCGGAGTGGCGCACGAGGTGGACTGCCTGATCTTCGCCACCGGGTTCGACCTCAGCGTCGGGTCCGCCGCGCGGATGGGCATCGACATCCGGGGCCGGGGCGGCGTCTCCCTCGCGGAGCACTGGGCGGACGGGCCGAGGACGCTGCACGGGGTGACCGTGCACGGCTTCCCGAACCTGTTCCAGTTCGGCTCGGTCCAGAGCGCCTCCGCCGTGAACATGGTCCACATCCTCGACGAACGCGCCACACATGTCGCCGGGGTCGTCACCGAGGCCCGCAAGCGCCAGGCGCGGTATGTCGAGCCGACCGCCGAGGCGGAGACCGCGTGGATCGCCACGATCCGCGAAAAGGCCCTGGACACCTACGCCTTCCTCGCCGAGTGCACGCCCGGGTACTACAACAACGAGGGCAAGCCGTCCGAGCGCAGCGAGTCCTACGGCGGCGGTCCCATCGCGTTCCACGCGCTGCTCAGGGAGTGGCGGGAGGGCAGCGGCATGGGTGACGTCCTCGCCGAGTGAGGTGACGGCGGAGGGGCGGGAGTCTCAGTCCCGCGCAGTGAGAATGCTCAGCGCGTTCGCGGCCACGACGGCACCGATGCCCGCCCACTCCGCCCAGCCCAGCCGCTGCCCGAGGCCGATCCACCCCACCACGGCCGCAAGCACCGGATTGACGCTCATGAACAGCCCGAACGCCGGAGCCGGCACCCGGCGCAGCGTGAACAGATCGGCCAGATACGGCACCGCCGACGACAGCACCCCGGCCGCCACCGCACACACGGCCGCCGTGAGGGTCGGCGGATGCCGGACCGCGACGACGATCCCGACCGGCAGGAACATCAGCGCGGACACCCCGGCCGCCGTCGCCGATCCCTGCGCTCCGGGGATACGGCGGCCGACGGTCCGGTTGAGCAGGATGTACGACGCCCAGCACACGGCCGCCAGCAGCCCGAGGCCCATGCCCAGATAGTCGGCCGAGGGGCGCGGCCGCATCAGCGTCACCACGCCCGCCACCGCGATCAGCGCACAACAGGCGTCCACACGGCGCCGCGTCGCGGCCAGCGCGATGGACAGCGGGCCCAGGAACTCCAGCGTCACCGCCAGACCGAGGCCGACGCGGTCGATCGCCGTGTACAGGGACAGGTTCATCGTCCCGAACACCACGGCCAGCAGGAGCACCGGCCACCACTGCCGCCAGACGAACTCCCGCAACCGGGGCCTGCCCACGGCGAACAGGACGACCGCGGCGACGTACTGGCGCACCGCGACGACCCCCACGGGCCCGATGACCGGGAAGGCGAGCGAGCCGATCGCGGCGCCGATCTGGTTCGACAGCCCGCTGCCGGCCATGGTGGCCACCCCGGCCAGGCCCACGCGGGACGGCTGCGGGGTGCCATGTGACGTGGTGGGCAAGGGAGTTGTCGCTGAGGAGGCTCCAGGCATGCTCCGATCGTGCGCCTGATCCGCACTTGCGCAAAATGCAAGAGCGGGACGATCTATACGCTGGAGTCATGGATCTGGAGCTGCGACAGCTGCGGTGCCTCGTCGCGATCGTCGACGAGGGCACCTTCACCGACGCCGCCGCCACCCTCGGCGTCTCCCAGGCGGCCGTCTCCCGCACCCTCGCCTCGCTCGAACGCGCCCTGGGTGTACGGCTGTTGAGGCGCACCTCGCGCGCGGTGACCCCGACCGGCACCGGAGTGCGGGTCCTCGCGCACGCCCGGCGGGTGCTTGCCGAGGTCGACGACCTGGTCCGGGACGCCACCTCGGGCCACGTCCATCTGCGCATCGGCTATGCCTGGTCGGCGCTCGGCCGGCACACGCTGCCCTTCCAGCGCCGCTGGGGCCGGGCGCACCCGGAGACCGACCTGCACCTGGTCCGCGTCAACTCGGCGACCGCGGGACTCGCGGAGGGCGCCTGCGAACTCGCCGTGGTCCGGCGGCCGTTGGACGACCGGCGGTTCGAGTCGGCCATCGTCGGGCTGGAGCGACGGTTGTGCGCGATGGCCTCCGACGACCCCCTCGCCCGGCGCCGCTCGGTCCGGCTGGCCGATCTCGCGGGGCGCACCCTCCTCGTCGACCGCCGTACCGGCACCACGACCGCCGACCTGTGGCCGCCCGACTCCCGCCCGGCCACCGAGGACACCCACGACGTGGACGACTGGCTCACGGTGATCGCCACCGGCCGCGGTGTCGGGATGACCGCGGAGGCGACCGCCAACCAGTACCCGAGGCCCGGTGTCGTCTACCGGCCGGTGCGCGACGGCGAGCCCATCGCCGTACGGCTCGCCTGGTGGAAGGACGACCCGCACCCCGCCGCCCAGGCCGTGCTGGAACTGCTCAGCGCGCTCTACCGCGAGCCCTGAGTCACCCGGGTGGCCCACGGCGGTGGCCCACGCCGGGGGCCGACTCGACGCTGACAGCATGAGCCCTGGTCATGCCCACACGTCGAAGCGGACGAGGATCGTCGTCCTGGTGACCGTCATCGCGGCGGCCCTCGTCACCGGCCTCGCGCTGCTGCCCGCCACCTTCTCGGCCGACGCCGACGCCGGCGCGCGCGTCACGAAGGTGTCCACCAGTTCCTCCGCCAGAGGCGACGTGGGTAAGAACCTGCCGGTCATCAAGCCGAAGATCTCCTGCACCGACCTGCCGCAGAAGGACTTCGGCCCGCTCGACGACGCGGCGACCTCCGTCGCCTCCGCGAGCGTGGTGGCCAAGAGCGGCTCGAACGCGTACGAGTACTGCGACGTCAAGGGCACGGTCGCCCCGCAGATCCAGTTCGAGCTGCGGCTCCCGACCAAGACGTACCGGCAGCGCTACCTCCAGGAGGGCTGCGGCGGCTACTGCGGCATGGTCGGCGTCAGCGCCCAGCCCGCCGCCTCCACCGGCTGCGCCCCCGTCACCGACGGCTCCTTCGCCCTCGGCCAGGACAACCAGGGCCATGTCTCCACCTCCGGCATGGGCGGCGGCTCCGCCGAGGTCTGGGCGACGAACCCCCAGCTCAAGGTCGACTTCGGCTACCGCTCCGAACACGCCTTCGCCACCGCCGCCAAGGCGATCACCAAGGCCTTCTACGGCGCCGAGCCGACGTACTCCTACTACGACGGCTGCTCCGACGGCGGGCGCGAGACGCTGATGGAGGTGCAGCGCTACCCCGGCGACTTCAGTGCCGCCCTGGTCGGCGCCCCGGCGTTCAACCAGACCGCGCTCAACGCCATGCAGGAGGCGTACCTCTCGACCATCGACTTCCGCGCGGACGGCTCGACGATCCTGCCCGCGCCGAAGCTCGCCATGCTGCACAAGGCCGTCATGGCGAAGTGCGCCGACCCGAAGCTGAACAACGACCTCATCCAGGACCCGGCGACCTGCGCCTTCGACCCGGCGAGCCTCAAGTGCGCCGACAACAAGGACAGTTCGAGCTGTCTGACCTCCGACCAGGTCGACGTCGTACGGAAGGCGTACGCGGGTGTGACCGCCCCGGACGGCACCCATCTCTACACGGGCGGCCAGCCCTACGGCTCCGAGGCGGCGTGGGAGGGGCTGTTCGTCCCGAAGGCCGGGCAGGGGCAGAACTCGGTGCAGCTGTACGGGATCGGGCTCGGGTTCCTGCGCTGGGTCGGCAAGTGGGAGGCCGATCCCACGCTGAAGCTCGACGCGTCCCTGTTCACCGTGGACACCTTCAAGGCCTATCAGCGCGAGGTCTCCGGGATCTACGACGCCACCGACCCCGACCTCACCAAGTTCCACCAGGCCGGCGGCAAGCTCATCCAGTGGCACGGGCTGACCGACCCCAACATCCCGCCCACCGGCACCCGCGCCTACCGCCAGGCCATGATCGACACCATGGGGCAGGACAAGGTCGACGACTTCTACCGCCTGTACCTCTTCCCCGGCGTCAACCACTGCGGCGGCGGTGACGGGCCCGACAGCTTCGACCTGCTGAGCAAGCTGATCTCCTGGCGGGAGACCGGCAAGACCCCCGGCGCCGTGATCGCGTCCAAGACCAGTGGCGGCAACCAGCCCGGCGGACCGGCCGGCGGTCAGCTCGGCGGCGACACCAAGGCTTCTGCGAGCGCGAGCAGCAGCGCCCCCACCGTCCAGTACACGCGGCCCGTCTACCCGTACCCGCAACTCGTCGCCTACGACGGCTCGGGCGACAAGAACGACGCGGCCAACTACCGTGCCTACACGCCCGACAAGCTGCCCGACGACCACTTCAAGTGGGCGGGCTCCTTCACCTCCGGCTACCAGGAGTGGTGCGAGACGAAGGACGGGAAGTCGATGAGCTGCAGTCGGCACAAGCCGTAGAAGAAACCGGCACAAGATGTAGGAGAACGCCGTTCACTGCCCGTCCATGGTCGGTCCATGGGCGGGCGGCGGTGCGTCTGCGGTAAGTATGGGCGGAAGCATGCGTGCAATACGGCGGACAAAATTGTTGACAATCTTGTTTGGCTAGATTTAGGTTCGACAGGCACTCACTCAGGGAGGGCAACGATGCCGAAAGAAGCCCGTCCGAGCACCGGGGAGCAGGCCAAGCAGCATGCGCTCGCGCAGTTGCGGCAGGCGATCCTGCAGGGCGACATGGCACCGGCACAGCGGTTGGTGGAGAACGAGCTCGCCGAGCAGTTCGATGTGACGCGGGCCAGCATCCGGGCGGCGCTGATCGATCTGGCGGCCGACGGACTGGTCGAGCGGATCCGTAACCGGGGTTCCCGGGTGCGGGTGGTGACCGTGGAGGAAGCGGTCGCCATCACGGAGTGCCGCATGGTCCTGGAAGGACTGTGCGCGGCCAAGGCTGCCGTCGCGGCCAGCGACGAGCAGCTGACCGAACTGGCGGACCTGGGCCGGGCCATGACCAAGGCCGTGGCCGACGGCGAGCCGGTCACCTACTCCGAGCTCAACAGCGAACTCCACCACAAGGTGCGGGAGTTCTCCGGCCAGCAGACGGCCGTGACCCTGCTGGAGCGGCTCAACGCCCAACTGGTGCGTCACCGCTTTCAGTTGGCGCTTCGGCCGGGGCGTCCGCAGCAGTCCCTGAGTCAGCATCTGGCGATGATCGAGGCGATCACGGCCAGGGACCCCCAGGCGGCCGAGGCGGCCGTCCGCGCCCATCTCACCAGTGTGATCGAGGCGTTGCGCGACTGACGCGCGGCGCGGCGGCACACCGGGGGCGGGCGCACACCTGTCCATCAAGGAGATTCGAGTCATGACGCACGGCAACGCGCCCGCCACCCCACGATCGACGCTCGTCGTCACGGCGCACGCTGGGGACTTCGTCTGGCGGGCGGGCGGAGCCATCGCCCTGGCCGCCGCCCGCGGCGAGAAGGTCACCATCGCCTGTCTGACCTTCGGCGAGCGCGGCGAGTCCGCGAAGGCCTGGCGCGAGGGCAAGAAGCTGGACGAGATCAAGGCGATCCGCCGGGACGAGGCCGAGCGCGCCGCGGCCACCCTCGGCGCCGAGGTCCGTTTCTTCGACGCGGGCGACTACCCCCTGGTCGCCACCGCCGAGCTGACCGACCAGCTCGTCGAGGTCTACCGCGCCACGCAGCCCGACGTCGTGCTCACCCACCCCACCGAGGACCCGTACAACGGCGACCACCCGGCCGCCAACCGGATGGCGCTGGAGGCCCGCGTCCTCGCGCAGGCCATCGGCTACCCCGGCGAGGGCGAGATCATCGGCGCCCCGCCGGTCTTCTACTTCGAGCCGCACCAGCCCGAGATGAGCGGCTTCAAGCCCGAGGTCCTCCTCGACATCACCGAGGTCTGGGACACCAAGCGCAAGGCGATGGAGTGCCTCGGCGCCCAGCAGCACCTGTGGGACTACTACACCGACCTGGCCGTCCGCCGCGGCGTCCAGCTCAAGCGCAACGCCGGCCCGAACCTGGGCCTGGCCCACAAGACGATGGCCGAGGCGTACATGCGCCCGTACCCGCAGATCGCGAAGGAGCTGGCATAACCATGGGCGGCGTCATCGTCACCAACCCCCCGAAGGCCGACGCGAAGGACGTCGAGGCGCTCGCCGCGTTCGGCGTGGCCACCGTCAGCGAGGCCATGGGTCGCACCGGTCTCCTCGGACCGTCAATCCGCCCTGTCCAGCAGGGAGTTCGCGTCGCCGGCACCGCCGTGACCGTGCTCAGCTGGCCCGGCGACAACCTCATGATCCACGCGGCCGTGGAGCAGTGCGGCGAGGGCGACATCCTCGTCGTCACCACCACCTCCCCGTGCACGGACGGCCTGTTCGGCGAGCTGTTCGCCACCGCGCTGCAGAAGCGCGGGGTGCGCGGAGTCGTCCTCAATACCGGCATCCGCGACACCCAGGAACTGCGCGACATGGGCTTCGCCGCCTGGTCCCGAGCCGTCTCCTCGCAGGGCACCGTCAAGGCCACCGGCGGCTCGGTCAACGTGCCGATCGCCATCGACGGCCAGGTCGTCCGCCCCGGTGACGTGATCGTCGCCGACGACGACGGCGTGGTGGTCGTCCCGCGCGAGAAGGCCCGCGAGACCGCCGAGAAGTCGCAGGCGCGCGAGGCCAAGGAGGCCGCCACCCGCGCCGCCTTCCTGGAGGGCCAACTCGGCCTGGACCGCTACGGGTTGAGGGACACGCTCAAGCAACTCGGCGTCGAGTACCAGTCGTACGAGGAGTACACCGGAGCCGGTTCGTGACCGGGCCCGCGGAGGTCCGCTGCATGCTGATACGCGGCGGCACCTCCAAGGGCGCCTACTTCCTGGCCGAGGACCTCCCCGCCGACCCCGCCGAACGCGACGACCTGCTGCTGCGCGTCATGGGCAGCCCCGACCCGCGCCAGATCGACGGCCTGGGCGGCGCCCACCCGCTCACCAGCAAGGTCGGCGTGGTCTCCGCCTCGGAGGACCCCGAGGCCGACGTCGACTACCTGTTCCTGCAAGTCGCCGTCGACCGGCCCGAGGTGACGGATCGTCAGAACTGCGGCAACATCCTCGCCGGAATAGGCCCGTTCGCCGTGGAGCGGGGGCTCGTGGCCCCCGGTGACGGCGAGACCTCCGTCCGCATCCGCATGCTCAACACCGGGGAACTGGCGATCGCGAGCTTCCCGACTCCGGGCGGGCGCGTCGACTACGCGGGAACGGCGTCAGACACGGCTTCCGGGACGACTTCCGGTACGGCGGAGATCTCGGGCGTGCCCGGCACCGCCGCGCCGGTGGTGATCGAGTTCCCGCAGGGCGCGAACCCGTTGCTGCCGACCGGCCGCGTCCGTGACGTGGTCGCCGGCATCGAGGTGACGTGCGTCGACAACGGCATGCCGGTCGTCCTGATCCCGGCCGCCGCACTGGGCGTCACGGGGTACGAGACGCCCACCGACCTGGAGGAGAACGTCGCTCTCACCGACCGTCTGCGGGAGATCCGCCTGGCGGCCGGAAAGCTGATGGGCCTCGGTGACGTCGAACACACCACGATCCCCAAGCTCAGCCTGCTGGCACCGCCCACGGGCGGCGGCGCGGTCATGACCCGCACCTTCATCCCCGTGCGCTGCCACACCTCCATCGGCGTCCTGGGTGCCGCGAGCGTGGCGGCGGGGCTCCTCGTCCCTGGCGGGGTGGGGGAGGGCATCGCGGAGGTACCCGTACAAAGTGACCGAATTCGCATCGAGCATCCCAGCGGATTCCTAGACATCGAAACTAGCGTGGTCGCCGGATCCGAGGGCTCCGCTCCCGTGGTCCGCAGAACGGCGGTCGTCCGCACCGCACGCAAGATCTTCGACGGCACGGTCTTCCCCCGGCCCGCCGACACCGCACCGACCCACAACGCCCCAACTCCCGCACCCGTACGACCCCTTGGAGGCAACGATGGCTCCGCCGCTCGGTGACATCGCCCATATCGGCCACGCCCAGCTCTTCACCCCGGACCTGGACGCCAGTGTCGCCTTCTTCACCGACTACCTCGGGCTGACTGTCAACGGTCAGGACGGCGACACCGTCTACCTGCGGACCTACGACGACTACGAGCACCACAGTCTGGTCCTCACCGCCCGCGACCAGCCCGGCCTCGGTCGGCTCGCCCTGCGCACCTCCAGCGAGGAAGCACTCCAGCGCCGTATCAAGGCGATCGAGGAAGCGGGCGGCACCGGCAGGTGGGTCGAGGACGAACCGGGCATCGGCAAGCTCTACGTCACCACCGACCCGGACGGCCACGAGCACGCCCTGTACTGGGAGAGCGAGTACTACCAGGCGCCCGACGAGCTGAAGCCGGCGCTGAAGAACCAGCCGCAGGCCAAGCCCAACCGGGGCGTCGGAGTTCGGCGGCTGGACCACATCAACTTCCTTGCCGCGGACGTACTTTCCAGTGCCGAGTTCCAGCAACAGGTGCTGGGCGCCCGGCCGACGGAGCAGATCCGGCTCAACAGCGGGCGGATCGCGGCGCGTTGGCTGACGTACACGAACAAGTCGTACGACGTCGTCTACACCGAGGACTGGACCGGTTCGACCGGGCGGCTGCACCACATCGCCTTCGCGACCGACACCCGCGAGGACATCCTGCGGGCGGCCGATCTCGCCATCGACACCGGTGTGTTCATCGAGACGGGGCCGCACAAGCACGCCATCCAGCAGACGTTCTTCCTGTACGTCTACGAGCCCGGCGGCAACCGTATCGAGCTGTGCAACCCCCTCACCCGCCTCGTCCTGGCGCCCGACTGGCCGCTGATCACCTGGACCGAGGAGGAGCGGAAGAAGGGGCAGGCCTGGGGCCTGAAGACCATCGAGTCCTTCCACACCCACGGGACTCCGCCGGTCGCCTGAGCGGCGCGCAGGGCCCACCGGAGCCACCCTCACACGATTGTCGATGAGATTGTTGACAAAAACGTTGACTATCGAGGGGGTGGCTCCTTAGCGTCTAGCGCACCAAGTACGAGAGGTAACCAACGATGTCTTCCTCCCCCTCCTCCCCGTCGCTCGCCCCGTCCGCGCGCGCCAGCAGACTGGCCCTCCTGGTCATCGGTCTGTGCTGGCTGGCGGTCCTCTTCGACGGCCTCGACATGTTCATCTACGGTTCGGTGCTGCCGCACCTGCTGGAGACGAAGACCTTCGGTCTCACCGCCGACCAGGCCGGCGACCTCGGCAGCTACGCCACCTTCGGCATGCTGGTCGGCGCCCTCACCGCGGGCACGGTCGCGGACCGGATCGGCCGCAAGCAGCTGATGATCGGCTGCGTGACGCTGTTCTCGCTCGCCTCCGGGATCTGCGCGATCTCCGGCAGCGTCGAGGTCTTCGGCCTCGGCCGCACCCTCGCCGGCGTCGGCCTCGGCGGCCTGCTGCCCACCGCGATCAGCATGGTCTCCGACTACGCCCCGCGCGGCCGGACCGCCCTCACCATCGGCATGCTGATGACCGCCCACCACGCCGGCGGCATCCTCTCCGCCTACGTGGCCAAGTGGCTGGTGGAACCGGTCGGATGGCGCGCCGCCTTCTGGGTCTGCGTCGTCCCGCTGCTCTTCGTCCCGGTGCTCCTGAAGTTCCTGCCCGAGTCGCTGAGCTTCCTGGTCGCCAAGGGCCGCACCGACGAGGCCCACGCCCTCGCCGAGCGCTTCGAGGTCCAACTGCCCGCCGCAGCGGGCAAGAAGACGGCGGCCGACCGCTGGGACGCCCTGCTCGCCCTCTTCCGCGGCGGCGAATGGCTCCAGACCCTGCTGTACTGGCTCGCCTCCTTCGGAGGCCTCCTCCTCGTCTACGGCGTCGCCACCTGGCTGCCCACCCTGATGCGCGCCGAGGGCTACGAACTGGCCAACGCCCTCACGTTCGTGGTCGTTTTCAACCTCGGCGGCATCGTGGGCATGCTCGTCGCCGGTCGCGCCGCCGACCGCTTCGGGGCCCCGCGCATCTCGGCGATCTGGTTCGCGCTCACCGCCGTCGGAGTCTTCCTGCTCGGTGTCCACATGAACCAGGCCGTGACGATGCTCGTCGTCTTCCTCACCGGCGTCTTCCTCAACAGCGCCCAGACGATGATCTACGCGACCGTCTCGATCCGCTCGACCCCGGACAACCGTGCCACGGCGGTCGGTTGGACCTCCGGCATGGGCCGCTTCGGCGCCGTCTTCGGCCCGTGGCTCGGCGGCCAGCTGCTCGCCTCGGGCAACGGCGACTGGGGCTTCACGTCCTTCGCCATCGCCGGTCTGTCGTCGATGGTGTTCATCGGCATCGCGGCACTGCGCAGCTCGAAGCAGGGCGAACAGGCTGGTGTGGAGCAGGAGTTGGTCGCCAGCCACTGACACAGGACCCCCGTGCCGGGTGCGCGGGGACAAGGACCGGACGCCGGCCACCGCAGGAGATGCGGGGCCGGCGTCGGCCTGTCCGCACGGGTCGGTCTCCCTCGGCCCATCGGTCCCTCCGGACACGAAGAAGCGCCTGCCGCCCAAGTGGGCGCAGGCGCGGGCCGGTTGGCGAAGGTGTTTCTCAGTCCTTGCCCATCTGGTCCTCCGCGGACAGGTGTTCCACCGTCCTGCCCGTCTCCGTGAACGTCCGTGTGACGTACCCCGACGAGTACACCCACAGGATCCGCAGCGGGGTGTCGCCGATGTTCCGGAACAGGTGGGGGATCGGCGAGGGGACGTACGTCGTGTCGTACTGCTCCAGCTTCGTCACCTCGCCGTCGACCACGACCTCCGCGCGGCCCTCCAGGATGGTCACGTGCTCGTCGCAGTTGTGCGAGTGCAACGGCGCCCCGGAGCCGACCGGATACACGCTCATCCCGCTGGTGATGAGGTTCTCCCCGCCCGCCGACGGTGTCGTGATGAGGGGTGTCGAGGCGACGGCACCGCCCCGGTCGAGCACGGGCACGGACGCGACCTTGATGATCGTGGTCATCCGGATTTCCTTTCCGCTTACATGCTTCTGCGTCGCACGACGTTAGGCCCCTCGCGCGTGAATGGGTGCCCTCTGGCGTGCAGCTTTACCTTGCATTTCCAGAGGGGTGAGCTTCCCGGACCCGGCTGTAGCGTCGGCACGCATCGCACGGTTTCACGAACCGTGCACGTAACGCGCCGGAAAGAAAAGGCAGGTATCGGCCCCATGAGGCTCCCCGTTCTCACCGAAGAGGAAATGGACCCGCGCCAGCAGGAACTGGCCGCCCGCATCGCCGGCCGGCGCGGTGCCGTCCGCGGACCCTTCCGGGTCTGGCTGCACAGCCCGGAGATGTGCGAACGGGCCGAATCCCTCGGCGCCTTCGCCCGGTTCGACTCCAGCCTCCCCAAGCACCTGAGCGAACTCACGCTGCTGATGGCCGCCCGCAACTGGGACGCGCAGTACTCCTGGAACGCCCATGTGCACCAGGCGATCGAGGCCGGCATCCCGGAGGCCGCCGTCAAGGCGATCGCCGAGAAGCGCGAGGCCGTCTTCGAGAACGAGGCCGACCAGGCCTTCTACCAGTTCTGCCGGGAGATCCTCGACGAGCACTTCGTCACCGACGAGACCTTCGCCGCCGCGCTGGCGCACTTCGGCTCCAAGGGCCTCGTCGACACCATCGGCGCGCTCGGCAACTTCACCATGCTCGGCATGTGCCTGAACACCTTCCAGGTGGACCTCCAGGCCGACAAGGAACCCCCGTTCCCGGACATTCGCGGCTACGGCCGCGTCGCCCCGGACGGGGCCGACGGTACCGAGCCACGACCGTGACAACTCCGGGGGGAGACGCGGTACTTCGCGTCCGGGGGGTCACGAAGAACTTCGGTGGCGCGGCCGCGCTGAAGGGCGTGGACCTCGACCTGTATCCGGGCGAGGTCCACGCGCTGATGGGCATGAACGGGGCCGGCAAGTCGACGCTGGTGCAGGTCCTTTCGGGGGTCCACCAGTCCGACGCCGGCACCGTGGAGGTCAACGGGCAGGCGCAGCACGGACTTACGGTCCGCAAGGCGCGCCGGCTCGGCATCGCGTCGGTTCCCCAGCGCCGGGAGCTGGCGATGGGGCTCACCGTCGCCGAGAACGTGATGCTGGGGGACCTGCCGACACGTGGCGGCGCGGTGCGCTGGAAAGCGGTCAACTCCGAGGCCCGCAAGGCACTTGAGGGGCTCGGCATCGACATCGACGTGACGCGGACCGCTGGTTCGCTCACCGTCGCCGAGCAGACCATGGTCGAGGTGGCCCGCGAGGTCCGCCGCGGCGGCCGCATCCTCATCCTCGACGAGCCGACCGCCTGTCTGAGCGCCGAAGCGGCCCACCAGATAAGGGAGTTGGTCCGCACCCTGCGCGACGAGGGCGTCGCCGTCGTCTACATCTCGCACTACATCGACGAGGTGCTGGCCGTCGCCGACCGGGTCACGGTGCTGCGGGACGGAGCGGTCGTCCGCAGCGGCCCGGCCGCCGAGTTCGACGCCGCCGGTCTCGTCCGGAGCATGGTCGGCCGGGACGTCGTGTCGCAGCGGTCCCAACGGCCCGCGCCCAAGGACGAGTTCGGGCTCACCGTGCACGGTCTCACCGACGGCCGGGCCGTGCGGGACTTCACCGTCGAGGTGCGCAAGGGTGAGATCGTCGCCGTGCTCGGACCGGCCGGGGACGCGCAGTCGCGCCTCTTCGACCTGCTCTCCGGGCGTCGCCGCCCCGACACCGGCCACCTCGCCGTGGACGGAACTCCGGTGCCCTTCGGGCGAGTTCACGCCTCCCTCGCCAGCGGCCTGCGCTGTGTCACCGGCGACCGCCGCGCCCTCGGCCTGGTCCCGGAGCTGTCCCTGGACGAGAACCTGATGCTGGCCGGCGACCGCTTCGCCCGCCGCCGCACGCACCGACGCGCCCAACTCGCCCGCCGGGCTGCCCCGTTGCGCCGCAGCTACGGCGTCGTCGCACTTGCCGGGAACCCGCCGGTGGGCGCGCTGTCCGGGGGTAACCAGCAGAAGGTGCTGCTCGCCAAGTGGCTGCAGACCGAGCCGGTCGCCTGCTTTCTGGAGGACCCCACCAACGGGGTCGACATCGCGGCCATGGCCGACATCCACGCCCTCGTCGACGATCTCGCCTCGCGGGGTGTCGCCGTACTCCTCGCCTCGTCGTCGGCCGAGGAGGTCATGCGCCTCGCCGACCGGGTCGTCGTCGTCAGCGCCGGCCGGACCGTCGCCGAGCACGACATCGACGCCATCACCCACGACGAACTCGTCGCCACCGCCCTCGGAGGTCAACCGCAGTGAGCGTCAAGACACTTCCCGACGCCTCCGGCGTCGACGACCCACCCGGGAGAGCACATTCCCGCTTCTCGTTGGCCGCCTTGCGCGGGGCCCCGCACACCGGGCTGATCGCCGTCCTGATCGTCGTGATCGTGGCGACCTCGATGCGGACCGACTCGTTCGCGACCGACACGAACGTCATCAACATCCTGCGTCAGGTCAGCGTCGTCGCCGTGATCGCGGCCGGGCTCACGCTGCTGATGACCGCGGGCGGCATGGACTTCTCGATGGGCAGCAACGTCGCCGTGACGACCGCGGTCGGGGCGCAGTTGCTGGCGCACGGCCACTCCACCGCGTTCACCGTCGTGGCCGCGCTGGTGCTGGCCACGCTGATCGGTCTGGTCAACGGGGTGGTCGTGACGTTCACGAACGTGGCCCCCTTCGTCGCGACCCTGGCGACGGCGACTCTGCTGGACGGCGTCGCCCTGCTCGTGCTCGACAGCGTCAGTGTCTCCATCGGCACCAAGATGTTCGCCCTCGGCAACAACAAGATCCTCGGCGTGCCGTACCTGCTGGTCGTCGCGATCCTCGTGCTGGTGGCGACCGCCCTGGTCATGCGGTTCACCGTGTTCGGCCGCGACGCCTTCGCCATCGGCGGCAACGAGCACGTCGCCCGGCTCAGCGGCATCAACGTCACCGCCCGCAAACTCTCGCTCTACGCCCTCACCGGCGCCCTGTCGGGCCTCGCGGGCCTGATGCTGCTGTCCCGGCTCAGCGGCAGCAGTCCCGGCACCGGCGGACTCTCGCTCCAGCTCCAGGCCGTCGCCGCGGTCGTCATCGGCGGCACGGCCCTGGCCGGCGGCTACGGCACCGTCGTAGGCACCGCGCTCGGTGTGGTCCTCCTCGGCGTGGTCGCCAACGCGCTGAACCTGCTCCAGGTCTCCAGCAACTACCAGTCGGTCTCCGTCGGCGCGGTGCTGCTCATCGCGGCCATCGCCAACGAGATGCACAAGGCGCGTTCCGCACGTCATTGACCGGCATGGCCCACTCTCTTCTTCGAATGGCGGTTCACCATGAGAATGTCGCTCCGTACCCGCAGATCCATGCTCGCCGCGTTCGCCGGCACCACGCTCGTACTGAGCGGGTGCGGTACCAGTGACGACAGCGGGAGTTCCGGCGATGTCACCCTCGGGTTCGTCAACGGCGGTGACACCGAGTTCCACAGCTGTCTCCAGAAAGCGGTCGAGCAGACGGCGAAGACGGAGAACGCGAAGGTCTTCACCGCCAACTCGCACCAGAATTCCACCACCGAGCTGTCCAACATCGAGGACATGACCTCGCGCAGTGTGAGCGCGCTGATCGTGCAGACGGTCAACGTGGACGCGCTGAAGGGCGACATAGCCAAGGCGAAGGCCGCGAACATCCCGATCTATCTGACCTCCGTGGCCACCAGCGACGTGAACGACATCCTCGGCGCGGCTGTCGTCGACCTCCCCAAGGTCGGCGCCCTGGACGCGGGCTGGGTCGCGACCGACGCGGGCGGCAAGAGCGTCGAGGTCGGCGTGATCGCGGGTGCGCCCGGTGCCGCCTCCGACCTGCTGGTGAGCGGGTTCACCAAGGCGCTGCCGAGCACCGCGAAGGTGGTTGCGAACCAGCCGGGCATGTTCAACCCGGTGAAGGCACAGGACGTGGCCGAGAACATGATCCAGGCGCACCCGAACCTTCAGTACGCGTTCGTCGCCTCCGAGGACATGGCGCTAGCCGCCCGCAAGGCGTTCGACGCGGCCGGCAAGAAGGACGTCAAGATCGTCACCGTCAACGGTACGGACGAGGGCCTGGCCGCCGTCAAGGACGGCCGCCTCTCCGCCACCGTGGCCAACTCGGCCATGGCGATCGGCCAGACCGCCGTCAGGAACGCGGTCGGACTGTTGGCCAAGAAAAAGGTTGACAAAATTGCCAACATTCCTCTTTTGTTGGTGACCAAGGACAACCTGAGCAAGGCCCCCCAGTACTGCCCGAAGTAAACGGAGTCCGGTGCCGGGAGCGACACCTGCCTCATTGTTGACCGAGCCGCCTGTCCGTCACATCGCCGGAATGTCCAAGTGGAGCCGCCACCAGGACATCCCGGCCGGGGTCGGACCCATCAGTACGACCGGCACCGCCGCCGGGGCCCACCCCTGGCAGACGTGGGCCTCCGGAGGAATCATGGATCGACTGCTCCTCATGCACAGCTTCGTCACCGTCGCGCAGGCCGGGAGCTTCAGCGGCGCGGCGAAGAAGCTGGGCTCGTCGGGCTCGCTCGTGTCGCGCCACGTCGCCGAGCTGGAGCGACAGGTGGGCGTCCGCCTGGTCAACCGCACCGCCCGCTCGGTGAGCCTCACCGAACCTGGGCTGAAATACGCCGAGTTCGCGGCCCGCATCCTCGACGAGATCGAGGCCGAGGACGCCGTCATCTCGCACCTCCACGACCGCGCCGAGGGCACCCTGAGCATCATCTGCCCCAAGTGGATAGGCAGCCTGGACCTCGGAGACGCCATCGCCGCGTTCTCCGCCGCCCACCCCAAGATCCACGTCCGCTTCGAGCTCGGCGGCATGTCCGACCGGACGTACGACTTCCTGGACAGCGGCTTCGACGTCGCCTTCCACACCCGTGACCTGCGCGACTCCAGCGTCCGCCTCAAGAAGATCGCCTCGCTGCCCTTCGTGCTGTGCGCCTCCGAGAAGTACCTGGAGCGCGGCGGCCCGCTCACCGAGCCCAACGGCCTCGCCCACCACGACTGCCTCGTCCACGTCAACGACCCGGTCTGGCGCATCGGCCACGGCCACGCCTCCACCCTGCACAAGATCCGCAACGTGGCGTTCTCCTCGAACTCCTACCTCGCGCTCCAGAAGGCCGCCGTCCACGGCCGCGGCATCGCCCTGCTCCCGCAGCGCCCCGCCTACGACGACCTCCTCTCCGGCGCCCTGAAGGTCCTGCTGCCCGAACTCGCCGTACCGGACCGCCCGCTCTTCGCGATCTACGGCCCGGGCCAGGCCACCCCGCGCAAGGTCAGCGTGTTCCTGGACTTCCTCTCCGAATGGTTCTCACAGAATCCCATTCCGGCCATCGAGTCGTAGCCGCAAGAAACGATTGCGAATTCAGACGAGCCCGGACCATTGAGGCCTTCACGCCCCGAAATCTAGGCTCGCCGGGCGACCCGCGAAACGAGGCATCCATGGGAATCCAGAGAATCGAATCCGTCACCTACGGGATCGACGACGTAGACGAATGTGTCCGTTTCTTCGGCGACTTCGGGCTGTTCCTGCTGGAGCGGACCGAGGAGCACGCGGTCTTCGAGACCCTCACCGGGCAGACCCTCCACCTGGACACCGTGCCCGGCCCCCTGCTGCCGCCGCCGGTGGAGGCGGGGCCCACGATCCGCGAGGTCGTGTGGGGCGTCGACACCCCGGACGAACTGGCCCGGCTGGTCGCCGAGTTGGGCCGCGACCGCAAGGTCCACGAGAGCGCCGACGGCGTCCACCACTCCGTCGACGAGAGCGGCTTCGGCGTCGGACTCACCCTGGCCCGCCCGAAGAACGCGGACGTCACCCCCCGCCCCGCCAACGCGCTGGGCAGCGTCGACCGCTGGAACACCGCGCTGGAACCGCTCACCCGGGCCTTCCCGCTGCGCATGTGCCATGTCGCGCTGAACATCGTCAAGGCCGGGCGCGAGGAGGCCGTCGCGTTCTACACGGGGCGGCTCGGCTTCCGGCCCACCGACGTCGTCGAACCGATGGGCGTCTTCATGCAGGCACCGGGCGACGACGACCAGCACACCATGCTGCTGTGCCACCGCCCCGACCGCGCCGGCATCAACCACATCGCCTACGAGGTTCCCGGCTTCGACGACGTCATCGAGGGCGGCAACCACATGATCGAGCGCGGCTGGCGGGAGGCCCGCAAGCTCGGCCGCCACACCGTCGGCTCGAACGTCTTCCGGTTCGTCCACGCCCCGTGCGGTGGCCGCGTCGAGTACGCGGCGGACATGGACCGGGTCGACGACACCTACGAGACCCGCGTCCACGAGACCACCCCGCCCCACCACATCTGGGCCCTGCGCTCCAACCGCGACCAGGACGCCCCCGCCACCTGACTCTCCTCCCCAGCCTGAGAGGGCACCCACTCATGACCTCCGACCACGGCTACCCCGCCGTCCGCATGTACATCGCGGGCGAGTGGTGCCAGGGCGGCACCGGACGGACCGCCCCGATCGTGAACCCGGCCACCGAGAAGGTGATCGGCGACGTACCCCTCGCCACCACCGCCGACCTCGACCGCGCCCTGGACGCGGCCACCGAGGGCTTCCGCACCTGGCGTGCCACCCCGATAGCCAAGCGTTCCGCGATCCTGCACGCCGCCGCCGACCTGATCACCGAGCGCGCCCCCGAGATCGGCCGGATCATGGCCCAGGAGCAGGGCAAGCCGCTCCGCGAGGGCACCACCGAGGCCCTGCGCACCGCCGACACCCTGCGCTGGCACATCGAGGACGCCCGCCGCGCCTACGGCCGGATCATCCCGTCCGCACCCGGCACCGTCCTCACGGTCCGCCGTGAACCGGTCGGCCCCGTCGCCGCGTTCGTGCCCTGGAACTTCCCCGTCGGCGGCCCCAACCGCAAGCTCTCCTCCGCCCTGTCCGCGGGCTGCTCGATCGTCATCAAGGCGTCAGAGGAGACACCGGGTACGGCCGCGGCGCTGGTCGCCTGTTACGCCGACGCCGGACTTCCGGCCGGTGTCCTCAACCTCGTCTTCGGTGAACCGGCCGAAGTCTCCGCCCACTTGATCCCCTCGCCGAAGATCCGCCTGGTCGCCTTCACGGGCTCGGTCCCCGTCGGCAAGCTCCTCGCCGCCCAGGCCGGCGAGGTCATGAAGCCCACCCTGATGGAGCTCGGCGGCCACGCCCCGGTCATCGTCTGCGCCGACGCCGACCCGGTGAAGTCCGCCCGCAAGGCGGCCCAGGCGAAGTTCTTCAACGCCGGCCAGGTGTGCACCTCCCCGAGCCGCTTCTTCGTCCACGCGAGCATCGTCGAGGAGTTCACCGCCGAGTTCGTGAAGGCCGCTCAGCAAGTCACCGTAGGAGACGGCCTCGACGCCGACACCACCATGGGCCCGCTCGCCAACGAGCGCCGACTCCAGGCCATGGAGACCCTGGTCGCCGACGCCGTCGAACGCGGTGCCAAGGTGCTCACCGGCGGTCAACGCCTCGACCGCGACGGCTACTTCTACGCCCCGACCGTCCTCACGGACGTACCGGCGGACGCGAAGCTGATGCACGAGGAGCCCTTCGGCCCGCTCGCCCCGATCGTTCCGTTCACCGACCTGGACGAGACCCTGGCCCTCGCCAACTCCCTTCCCTACGGCCTCGCCGCCTACGGTTTCACCGAGTCCGCCGCCACCGCCGAGAAGCTCTCGGACGCGCTGGAGGCCGGCATCCTCTCCATCAACCACTGCGGCGGCTCCGTCGCCGAGGCCCCCTCCGGCGGGGTCAAGGAGAGCGGCTACGGCAGGGAGGGCGGCCCCGAAGCCCTCGACGCGTACCTGATCACCAAGCGCGTCTCGCACCTGCTGGCGGGCTGAACCGCCATGAAATACACGCGCGTCGAGGTCGGCGGCCGAGCGGTGTGGGGCCGCGTGGGGGAGGAGCACATCGAGCTGCTGTCCGAGTCTCCGATCGAGGGCGACCCCACGGTGATCGGCAGCGTGCCGGTCGCCGAAGCCCGGTGGCTGCCCGTCGTCGTACCGCCCGTGTTCTACGCGGTCGGAATGAACTACCCGCGGCACATCGCGCACGCCAAGGCCGAGACCCCCAGTCGCCCCGAGGTCGGCTACCGGGCCAACAACGCGCTCACCGGCCACCGTTCACCCATCGTCAAGCCGGCCGAGGTCGAGGGCCGCTTCGAGGCCGAGCCCGAACTCGTCGCCGTGATCGGCCGCACCCTGAAGCACGCCACCTACGACGAGGCCCGCAAGTCGGTCTTCGGGTGGACGATCGGCAACGACGTGAGCGCCCGCACCTGGCAGCACCAGGACCGCTCGTTCTGGCGCAGCAAGAACAGCGACACGTTCAAGCCGATGGGCCCCTGGATCGAGACCGACGTCGATGCCCTCGCGCAGACCACGACACTCCGTGTGAACGGGGAGGTCCGCGCCTCGTTCGCCACCGGCGACATGGTCTTCGACCCGTTCGACCACATCGTCGAGCTCACCAAGCACATCACCATGCACCCGGGGGACGTGCTGTGGATGGGTGCCGAGTCCACCTGCCAACTCGAACCCGGGGACACCGTGGACATCGAGATCAGCGGCATCGGCGTCCTGTCCAACCCCGTACACAGCGAAGGGAATCCGTCATGAGCAGCGCACCCCGCTACATCCACCACGTCAACTTCCCCACCACCGACCCCGACCGGACCGCCGAGTGGTACACGAAGGTCTTCGGGATGAAGCGCATCATGCCCAAGTCCAACACCCGTGTGGTGCTGATGACCCGGGGCAACTTCGACCTCCACTTCACCCCCGTCGAGGAGATGGAGCGCATGGCGCCCTATCACTTCGCCGTCGAGGTCGACGACTGGGACGACTTCCTCGCCCACCTCAAGGACCTCGGCATCCGGCACACCCGGCCGATCGAACGCCCCGAGAACCAGTCGAAGTTCTGCTACATCCACGACCCCGACCACACCATGATCGAGCTCGTCTTCCACGGCCGCCGCCCCAACTAACCCAGCGCGTACAGGAGTTCACCCCCATGCCTATCGCCGACTCCGACGGCACCTCCATCTACTACGAGCGCCACGGCAGCGGTCCGGCGATCCTGTTCGTGCACGGCAGCGGCGGCCATCACGCCGCCTGGTGGCAGCAAGTGGCCGCGCTGCGCGAGGAGTTCACGGTCGTCACCGTGGACCTCCGCGGCTTCGGCAAGTCCGACTCGTCCATGCCCGAGTTCGACGGCCAGGACTTCCCCGGTGACGTCGTCGCCGTACTGGACCAAGAAGACCTGACCGACGCCATGTTGGTCGGCCAGTCCATCGGCTCCGTCGCCGCGCTCCGCGCCGGACTGCTCCGCCCCGAGCGCGTCGGCTCCGTCGTGCTCGGCCACTCGCTGGGCGGCATCAGCCACCCCGAGCTGAAGGAACTCGCCGCCGCCGACCGCGCCGAGGCCGTCAAACTCCCGGTCATCGACCGCCTGTTGACCAAGCGGTTCCAGCAGGAGCGGGCCGATCTCACCTTCCTCTTCCAGCAGATGGGCACGTTCAACGTGGCCAAGATGCAGGACCTGCGCAACCTCGACACCGACGGCCCGTCCCTGGACGACATCCAGACCTCCGGCGTGAAGGTCGCCTTCCTGGCCGGCGAGAAGGACGCGGTGCTCAGCGTGAAGACGGTGACCCGCGCCCACGAACTGCTGCCCGGCTCGCACCTGGAGATCGTCCCGGACGCCCCGCACTCCATGTACTGGGAGACGCCCGCGAAGTACAACGCCGCCGTCGCCCACCTGCGCCGCACCCTCACCGCACCGAAGGAAGCAGCATGAGCAGCCTCACCCTGGACGCCGCCGAGGAGATCATCGACGCCGCCCACAAGCGCGCCCAGTCGATCGGGAAGGCGGTGAGCGTGGCCGTCGTGGACGCGGGCGGTTTCCCCATCGCCATCCGCCGCCCGGACGGCGCCCGCCCGCTCACCCCGGACATCGCCCGCGCCAAGGCGTACACGGCCGCCATCATGCAGCGCCCCGGCAAGATGCTGAAGAAGTGGCAGGAGAGCCAGCCCGTCTTCTTCGGCCAGCTGTCCCAACTCCCGGGTGCGGCCATGCCGATCATGGCCACCGAGGGCAGCCTCACCATCAAGAAGGACGGCGAGATCATCGGCGGCCTCGGCATCGCGGGCGGCACCGCGGACGAGGACCAGCAGATCGCCGAGGAGGTCCTCGCCTCGCTCGGCTACGAACTGGAGTTCGCCGCCTGGGGTGTCGCGGGCAAGCCGGCCCCGACCTCGGACTCCTCGTCCTCGTCCGGAAAGGACGCCTGACCCATGGCGGATACGTTCAACTACCGCATCGACCACCACGGCAGCCTGGTCCGCCCCGGCGAACTCACGGCGGCCCGCGCGGCAGGCGACCCCGAGGCCCTGAAGGAGGCGGAGCTCCAGGCGGTCAAGGACGCGATCGTCCTCCAGCGCAAGCTCCGCTCCACCGTCGTCACCGACGGCGACTTCCCCCGGGAAGACTTCCGCAGCGCGGTTCTTGACGGAGTGTCAGGTTTCCGGCGCACGGACGAGACGGACGCCGACGGCCTCACGCGCTGGGTCGCGGAGTCCCTCCCCAAGGTCAACGGCCCGCTCCTCGCGGACTGGACGGCGCGGCTCACCGAGCTGACGGTGATCGCTCCGAAGGCCTCGCTGCCCTCGCCCGCGTACCTCGCCGCCACCACCTTCCAGGCAGGCCACGGCCCGTCCTCCGCACGGGAGTTGGGGGAGGCCCTCGCCGAGATCCTCCTCGCCGAGATACAGCTGCTGGTCGCCAAGGGCGTCCGCCTGATCCAGCTCAACAACCCGCTCCTGCTGGGCCAGTTGGCCACCGAACCGACCGACCCCGGCGCGCTCTCCTTCGCGGACGCGCTCGCCGTCGACGCGTTGGCGGTACGCCTGGACGATCGCCCCGAGGGCGTACGCATCGGCCTCGCCCCCGGCCCGGTCGCCCCCGCCGCGATCGACTGGGCCCGCGCCGAGCAGCTCTACGGCGAGATCGCCGCCGACCGCTGGATTCTCCCCTTCGACCAGGGCACCCCGGCCGAACTCGCCCTCGTCAAGGCACTCCCCGAGGACCGCGACTTCTGCCTCGGCGTCGTCGACGCGACCGTGCCCGAGCTGGAGGACATCGACACGGTGATGGCCAGGCTCGACGCGGTGGGCGAGTTCAAGGACCTGGAGGACGGGGCCGTATCGCCGTCCCGGGGCTTCGCCGACGTGGCGAGCCGGCCCCTGCTGAGCACCGAACAGCAGCGCCGGAAGATCGAGTTGGTGGAGACGGTCGCACGGTACGTGTGGGGCAACGAGTTCTGACGTGAGGGCCGGGAAGCGCGGCCGACGCGCTTCCCGGCGAGGCCTCGGCAGACCTCAGAGAACCTCGGCGAACGTCACCTTGCGATCGGTCAGCAGCGGCCAGATCGTCTGCACGATCAGCTCGTCGAAGTGCCCGGCGGCCTTGTGCGCGTCGAAACCGGCCCGGTCGGCGTACTGCTCGTACAGCACGAAACTGCCGGGCACATCGGCCTCGGCGTGCACCTCGTACGCCAGGTTCGCCGGCTCGGCCAGGGTGTGCTCACGCACCTTCAGCAACGCGGCGCGCACCGTGGCCTCGTCGGCGGGCTCGCAGAAGTAGTGGGCGATGACTGCGTAGGCCATGTCGTGTCTCTCCTCGGTGGTTCCTGGGCTCCCGGCGGCGCCTCGGCGACTGCCGTCCGGCCAGCCGATTCCAGCACGGAACAACCCTCCGCCGACCTGCGTGCGGCGCAAGCAATGCCTGCCCGCGCGGGGCTGGTGGCACCGCCCCCACATGGTGTGTTGTCGCATCCGGCCCACTGTGGCCGCTGACTGTGCAGACCGCGGACCCGCACCGCGGCGGACGAAGGAAGTGATCTTCATGCGAAGCCTGGAAACCCTCTCCGGTGGAGAGTGGGTGGCGACCGGCGAGTGGATCGAGGTGCAGAATCCCGCCGACGTCCGCACCCCCCTCGCGCGCATCCCCGCCCTCGCCGCCAAGGACGTCACCCGCGCCTACGACCACGCCGAGCGCGGCTTCGCCGTGTGGAAGCGCACCAGCCCCTTCGAGCGGGCCCGCGTCTTCACCGAGGCGGCGAGGCTGATCCGCGAACGGGTCGACGAGATCGCCGCCGACGTCACCGCCGAGAACGGCAAGACCGGCGCCGAGGCCCGCGGCGAGACCCTCAAGGCCGCCGACTTCCTCGACTACTACGCGGGCCTGGCCCGCCAGGGCTACGGCACCCTCCTGCACGACGCCCGCCCCGACACCCGCGTGCACACCCAGCGCGAGCCGATCGGCGTGATCCTCGTGATCAGCCCCTGGAACGACCCGCTGATCACCCCGGCCCGCAAGCTCGCCCCGCTGCTCGCCACCGGCAACGCGGCCGTGTTCAAGCCGGCCACCGAGACACCGTTGTCGGGCCTGCACTTCGCCCGCGCCCTGCACGACGCTGGCCTGCCCGCCGGGGTCCTGAACGTGGTGACCGGCCGCACCGCCGAGATCGAGGAGGCGCTCCTCGACGACCCGCGCATCGTCGCGATCACCTTCACCGGCTCGAACGAGGTCGGCAACCGCATCCGCCGCCGTCTCGCCGACCGCAACGTCCGCTTCCAGGGCGAACTCGGCGGCAAGAACGCCTCGGTCGTCCTCAAGGACGCCGACCTGCCCTTCGCCGCGAAGACCGTCGTAGCGGCTTCGTTCGGCCAGGCCGGACAGCGGTGCACCGCCACCAGCAGGGTCGTCGTGGAACGGCCGGTGTACGACGAGTTCACGCGGCTGCTGGTCGCCGAGGTCGAGGCGCTGAAGGTGGGCCCGGGCAGCGACCCGGCGACCACCCTGTGCCCGCTGTCCAGCCCGAAGCAGCGCGACAGTGTCCTCGCCCATCTCGCGGGGGCCGTGGAGCAGGGCGCCACCGTGCTCACCGGCGGTCGGGCGGACACCGAGGGCGACCACGAGCACGGCTGCTTCGTCCAGCCGACCGTCCTCGCCGACGTCACCGCCGAGACGGCGATCTGGCGCGAGGAGGTCTTCGGACCGGTCCTCGCCGTGCGTGCCGTAGACGATTTCGCGCAGGCCGTCGACGCGGTGAACGACTCCGACTTCGGCCTAGCCGCCGCGGTGTTCACCCGTGACCTCGCCTCCGCCTACCGCTTCGCGGACGACGCCGAGTGCGGGCAGATCGCGGTCAACGCGACGACGCCCGGCTGGGACGTGCACCTGCCCTTCGGCGGCTTTCACGACTCCGGCACGGGCTACAAGGAGCAGGGCGACGAGGTCCTGCGCTTCTCCACCCGGGTCAAGACCGTCGCCGTCCACTTCGGCGCGTGAGCACTTCAGCAGGACAGAGAGAGGAGGATGCCGATGGCTGACGAGACGATCGGCATCGTCGGCGCCGGCATCGTGGGCCTGGCCACCGCCCGCGAGATCGCCCTGCGCCGCCCCGGCACCCGGGTCGTGGTCCTGGAGAAGGAACACGAGGTCGCCGTCCACCAGACCGGCCACAACTCCGGCGTCGTGCACGCCGGCATCTACTACGCGCCGGGCAGCCTCAAGGCCGACCTGTGCGTCCGAGGCGTATCGATCCTGCGCGAGTACTGCCAGGACCGCGGGCTGCCGTACGACGAGATCGGCAAGCTCGTCGTGGCCGTGCGCCAGGACGAGTTGGGCCGGATGGAGAGCCTCTACGAGCGGGCCCGGAACAACCACGTGCCCGAACTCCGCAAGATCTCCCGGGCCGAGATCAAGGAGCTGGAGCCGCACGCCGGCGGTATCGCGGCCCTGCACTCGCCCCGCACCGCGATCACCGACTACCCGGCGATCGCCCGGGAGTTCGCGAAGGACATCGAGGCCTCCGGCGGCGAGGTGAGGCTCGGTTTCCCGGTCACGTCCATCACCAATGTGCCGGGCGGCATCGAGGTCGCATCGGGCCAAGTGCGCGTTCGTGTCGACCGGTTGATCCTCTGCGCGGGTCTCCACTCGGACGCCGTGGCGAAGTTGGCGCAGGACAAGAGGGAACCGAGGATCATCCCGTTCCGGGGCGAGTACATGCTCCTGAAGCCGGAGCGCACCAACCTCGTGCGCGGGCTCATCTACCCGGTGCCGGACCCCCGTTACCCCTTCCTCGGCGTGCACTTCACCCCGCGGGTCGACGGCAGCGTAGAGGTCGGCCCGAACGCCGTCCTCGCCCTCGCGAGGGAGGGCTACAAGCTCAGCCGCTTCTCCCTGAAGGACCTCGCCGGACTCGCCGCCTACCCCGGCTCCTGGAAGATGGCCGCCCAGCACTGGCGCACCGGCATCAAGGAGTACCGCGGCTCACTCTCCGCGAAGGCCTTCATGAAGGACGCGAAGCTCTACGTCCCCGGAGTCGGCGTCTCCGACGTCGTACGCGGCGGGGCGGGCGTCCGCGCCCAGGCACTGGACCCCGACGGCACCCTCGTGGACGACTTCCGCATCCACCAGGTCGGCCGGATCACCGCCGTGCGCAACGCGCCCTCGCCCGCCGCGACGGCCTCCATGGCGATCGCCGAGCACATCGTCGGCGCCGTGTTCGACAACCCGTCCGCAACCTGAGAATGCCCTGCGTACAGCGGTGTTTCGCGCAACTACTGCTTGCGCTCCCGGGGCTCGGCAAGGCCTCGCGACCCGCCTAGCGTTCCTTCCGTAACCCACCTCACCCGCCCCTTCGCACGACCTTCGTAAGACCTTCGAGAGAAAGAGCTCAGGACATGTTCGTTGTCGACACGCAGATCCACATCTGGAAGGAAGAGACCCCGGACCGCCCCTGGGTCCCGGGCGCGCGCGAGCGCATCCGCCTCAACGGACACCGCGAGGACCCCTTCTCCTACGAGGAGGCCCTGGAGCTGATGGACGAGGCCGGTGTGAACCGGGCCCTGATCCTGCCGCCGTCCTGGGAGGGCGACCGTATCGACTACGCCCTGGAGGCCTGCGAAGCCCACCCGGACCGCTTCGGGATCATGGCGCGCATCCCGCAGAACAAGCCCGAAGAGGGCAAGGCGATGCTGACGGACTTCGCGCAGAACCCGCATGTGAAGGGCACGCGCCTCACCTTCCACCGGCCGCAGGACCGCAACTGGATGATCGACGGCACCAACGACTGGTACTGGCCGATCGCCGAGGAGCTGCGCGTCCCGACGATGGTCCACGCGCCCATCTGGAAGCGGGAGCTGGGCGAGATCGCCGCCAAGCACCCCGAGCTGAAGATCATCATCGACCACATGGGCATCATGGCCCGCTGCGTCGACGACGCGATCGGCTACTGGGTCTCGGAGACCGCCGACCTCGCCGCGCACCCGAACATCTACGTGAAGCTCTCGGCGCTCCCGGGCTACTCCACGCAGCCGTTCCCGAACAACAACATCCAGAAGTACGTGCGCGAGATGGTCGACAAGATGGGCCCGCAGCGCTGCTTCTACGGCACCGACATCACGCGGCTCCTCGGGCACGGCATCACGTACACCGACACGATCGAGCAGTTCACCAAGCACTGGGACTTCACGCCCGAGGAGCTTGAATGGATCATGGGCCGCGGTATCTCCGAGGTCCTGAACTGGCCGATCGAGGGCTGAGGAAACACGAGAGATGACCGACACCACCACCACTCCGGGCGCCGACGGCGGCGATGCTCTCGTTACCGCCTTCAACGCCGTCGGCGCCGACTACATCTTCTGTTCGTCGGGCTCCGAGTGGGCCCCCGTCTGGGAGTCCCTGGCCCGCCGGCACCGCGACGGGCTGCCCTGCCCGCAGTACCTGGACCTGACCCACGAGACCGTCGCCGTCGGCATGGCCACCGGCTACGGACTCATCGAGCGCCGGCCCCAGGGCGTGCTCCTGCACGCGGCCCCCGGTCTCCTCCAGGGTTCGATGGCCGTGCACGGGGCGCTGCTCGCGGGCGTCCCGATGGTGGTCAGCTCCTCGGAGTCGACCACGTACGGCGACGGCCCCGGCCAGGACCCCGGCGGCCAGTGGTACCGCAACCTGTCCGTCGTCGGCGGCCCGCACCAGATCGCACAGCCCTTCACCAAGTGGTCCAACGAGGCCGCCAGCGTCCACACCCTTCCTACGATGGTGACGCGGGCGGCGGAACTGGCCTGGCGCGCCCCGGCCGGACCGGCGTACCTCAACGTCCCGCTGGAGATCCTCCTGGAGGACTGGGACGGGCGTGAGGCCAAGCCGATCGTGAAGCCCGGCTCGACGCACAGTTCGCCCGAAGAGGTCGATCCTGTCGCCCAGTTGATCCGCGAGGCGTCCAACCCCGTCATCGTCACGGAGACGGCCGGGCGCGAGGCGGGCGGCTTCGAGGCCCTCGTCGCCTTCGCCGAGGCGTGGAACATCCCGGTCGTCGAGCCCGACTCGGCGGTCTGCGGCAACTTCCCGCGCACCCACCCGCTGCACGCCGGCAGCGACATCGGCCCGTGGATGGACGAGGCGGACCTCATCCTCCTCGTCAACTGCCGCGCCCCCTTCTACCCGCCGTCGCGCCGCCCGTCCAAGGCGACCATCGTCGTCATCGACGAGGTGCCGCAACGCCCGCACGTCGTCTACCAAGTCCTGTTCGCCGACCGGTACTTGGAAGGCAACGTCGCCAACACCCTGCGCCAGCTGGCCAAGCGGGCGAAGGACCTCGACGAGGCGGCCGTCGCCGTACGCCGTGCGACCCAGGAGCAACGGCACGCCGACGAACAGGCCGCGATCGCCGCCACCGAGGCAAAGGCCGCCCAGGCGGAGGGCATTGACCCGGTCCTCGTCGCCGCCACCCTGCGCAAGCTGCTCGACGGCCAGGACGCGATCGTCGTCGACGAGACCATCACCCACAGCCGCGTCGTCAAGCGTCACGTCCAAACCGCCGACCCCGACTCGTACTTCTACGTCCAGGGCGGCCTCGGCCAGGGCATCGCGGTCGCGCTCGGCGTCAAACTCGCCGCGCGGGAACGGCCGGTGGTGCTCACCATCGGCGACGGCGCGTTCACCTACAACCCGGTCATCCAGTCGTACGACGCGTCCAACGCCTACGAACTCCCTTTGCTGATCGTGGTGTTCAACAACCGCGTCTACAAGTCGATGAACCTCAACCACCGCAGGTTCTACCCCGAGGGCGCCGCCGCCGACACCGGTGAGTGGCTCGGCACCGATCTGCACCGGCTGCCCCGACTCGCCGCGTTCGCCGAGCCGTTCGGGATGCACACCGAGACCGTCGACGCCCGCGAGGCCCTCGCCCCCGCGCTGGAACGCGCGCTCAAGGCCGTGGCGGAGGGCACCACCGCCGTCGTCGACGTCCTCGTCACCCGCTGAACCAGGAAGGCACCCGCCACCATGTCCGACACCGCAACGCCCAAGCCGGGCAAGGTACTTGTCGCCGCCGACGACCTGCGCACCTTCTCCGCCGCACTCCTGGAGAAGGGCGGTCTGAGCGCCGAGCAGGCGCACACCACCGCCGACGTGTTCGTGTGGGCCGCGCTGCGCGGCGTCGACTCGCACGGCATCGCCCGCGTCCCCGCCTACCTGGAGCTGCTGGCCAAGGGCGTGGCCAACGCCGACGCCGAGATCCGGATCGAGTCGACTGCCCCGGCAGCGGCCGTTCTTGACGCCGACCGCGCCCCCGGCCCGGTCGCCCTCAGCGCCGCCGCCGACGAGGCGGTCACCCGGGCCCGGATCAGCGGAGTCGCCGCCGTCGGCGTCCGCCGTACCGTGCACACCGGCGCCATCGGCTACTACGTGTCGAAGATCGCCGAACAGGGACTCGTCGGTATCGGCTATGTCTCCGGGATGCCCAACATGGGCTACACCGGCGTCAAGGGCGCCGCCGTGGCGACCAGCCCGCTGGCCATCGCGGTACCGGCGGAGTCGCATGCCCCGCTGCTGCTCGACATGGCCACCGCGACCATCGCGCTCGGCAAGATCCGCCAGGCGAAGGCGAGCGGCACCCCGCTGCCCGAGGGCGCGGCCGCCACCGCGGACGGCACCCCGACCACCGATCCCGAACTGGCCGTCATGCCCCTGCCGTTGGGCGGTGCCAAGGGCTCCGGGATGTCCCTCGCGTTCGAGCTGCTCACCAGCGTGCTGGTCGGTGCGCCGATCTTCGCCGCGTTCCACTCGGACGATCCGCAGGGCCGCAAGCACCGCCAGAACGCGCTGCTCATCGCCCTCGACCCGGCGGCCTTCGGTGACCCGGCCGCCTTCACGGAGGCGGTCGACGGAACCCTGGCCACGCTCAAGCAGCTGCCGCCGGCGGACGGCGCCGAGGGAGTCTTCTACCCCGGTGAGCGCAGCGCGACGGTCGCCGAGAGCCGTGGCGCGAAGGGCATCCCCGTCGCGCCCAAGGTGTGGCGTGAACTGACCGAGGCGGCAGGCAAGTTCGGCCTCACGCTGCCGGAGCCGGTGCCTTCGGCGTGACCCAACGGCACTTCGCCGACCGTCCGAGGGGGATGGTCGGCGAAGTGCGTTGTCAGGGAGGGGAGTTCAGGCGGTGCCGACGGCATCCCGTAGCTGACGGGCGATCAGGGCATAGGTGTTCAGGGCCCGTTCGTCGTCCGTGCCGTCGTAGCCGTGGTCGGCTCCGGCGACGTCGACGTGGTCGACCAGCGCCCCCGCCGTCCGCAGCCGGTCGGCGTAGTGCACACCCTCCGCCTTGAGCAGGTCGTACTCCGCCGTGACGACCAGCGCCGGGGCGATGCCCTTCAGGTCCGCCGTGTCCGACGGGTGGGCGGGCGACACCAGCCGGTCGGCACGCACCTTCGGGTCCGGGACGTACGACGTGTCGAAGACCTCCGCCATCCAGGGGCGCAGTACCGGCTTGGCGATGGCGGCGTGCTTGTCCTTGGCGCTGGTCGCGAGGTCCAGCGGCGGATAGTGCAGCACCTGGAGCGCGATCGAGGGGCCGCCCTCCTCCAGCGCCTGCCGGGCCACCGCCGCCGCGAGTCCGCCCCCGGCGCTCTGCCCGCCCACGGTGAGCCGGTCACCGTCCCAGCCCTCCTCACCGCCGTGCTCGGCGATCCACCGGACGACCTCGAAGGCCTGCCGGGGCGGCGCGGGGAACGGGTGCTGCGGCGCGACGACGTAGTCCACGTTGACCACGACGACACCGGCCTCCGCCGCGAGGAAACGGCACAGCGGGTCGTCCAGTTCGGTCAGCGGTACGACATAGCCGCCGCCGTGGAAGTTCACGTGCACCGGCGGAGGCGGCCCTTCGCCGGCGGGCAGGTACACCGTGGCGCGTGCCGGGGCGATGCTCGTCGGGATCGTCAACTCCCGTGTCCGGCGCGGAAAATCAGGGAGCCGCTGATGCGAGTAGGCGGCGGAACCGCGCCCGCTCGGACGCCGGTCGGCCATCACCGACAGACGCTGCAGGGACTTGGCGGCGAAGGCGGCCACCGCCGGCCGGGCCAGAACAGACATGCCGCTCCATTCGTGGAGTGCGCGCGACGGGGAGTCGGGTCCGATCGCCGGGAACGATCAACAGGATTCCTGGCGATGAGTAGGGCGACGATAACACGGGTGTATTTCGGGTGGATGCGGGGATCGGCGCTGTTCAGGGGGCGACGTCAGAGGGGCTGTGGCTGCGGCTGTCGTGTCGGCTGCCGATCAGCGAGACCGGGACGATCGCGTGATCGTCGCGTGGCGTGGACCGCCGTGTTCGCGTGATCGTGAGTGGTGCGGGGGCGCTCCGACGCGGGGGCACTCCGACCGCAGGCCAGTGTCCCGGCATGTTCCGCGACGCCGCCCCGGCACGGACCCGGCACCGCCCCGGTGCTTAGCGGTCCTGGACCGGCCCTTCCAGCTCGCCGTGCTCGCAGCACACCCCGTGCGGCGAGACCGACGCCCCCGGCGTCGACACGGCCGCCGCCTGAGCCGTCGCACACGCGGCCCGCTGTGCCGTCTCGATCATCTGCTCGCTGTCGGTCGCGGCGTCGGCCAGGCTCGCGCAGCACATGACGAGCAGGGCGGCGCCCGCGACGAACGGCAGGGCCCGGCGCGGGGGAGGGGGTGCGAGCAGCGCCCTGACCCGCTGCGGTACCGCCCCGCCGGTCGCGGCCAGTGCCGGGCGGGAGCGGTTCGCGGAGGTGGCGAGCGCGGCCCGGCCCACGGCATGCGCGACGACCGTACGATCGCCGACGCGCACCGCGGCCTCCTCGTCGGCCCAGCGCTCCAGGGCGAAGCCACCCGCCTTGGACAGCGGTCGTAGCAGCGGATTCACGGCGGCGGCGAGCCGCCAGAGGGTCTGGAAGAGATGGTGCCGACCGCGCAGATGGGCCCGCTCGTGGGCGAGGAGGGCCTCACGTTCGCGGTCGCCCAGGCAGCGCAGCATCGCGCTCGACACCACGATCCGGCCGGGCGCCCCCGGCAGCGCGAACGCCTCCGGCACCTCCATGTCCAGAACGGCCAACTCCGTGTCCCCGGGCAGGAGTCGGCACTCGCGGCGGGCCCAGCGCAGATGCCGCAGCTGACGTGTTCCGGCGACGACGAGGCCCGTGACGGACGCGAGCAGGGCGAGGGCGGCGGCCCCGGCGACCGTCAGGTAGACCGGGTCGGAGGCGCGCACGGCGGCGACCGACCACTGGCCCTCCTCGGCGACCTCGGGGATCTGCACCAGCCCGGCAAAAGCCAGCAACGCCAGCGAACCCAGCCAGCCCAGCGATGCCACCAGCGCGGCGGACGCCAGCGACCAGGCGGCCGGGCGCGGCGCCAGCCGGGGGGCGGCGCGGGGTGCGAGCACCGCGACGACCATGGTGATCAGGAGGGGGACGTACACGCTGATCAGCATCGGCTCACGGTCCTTCGTCGGCGCGGCCGTCGGGGTGCGGACCGTCGTGCCCGGAGAGCAGTCGCTGCAGCAACTCCTCGTCCTGCGCGGAGAGTTCGGAGACGAAACGAGTGAGCACCGCCTCACGGTCGGTGCCGTGCTCCAGCAGCGAGCGCATCCGCTCCGCCGTGTGGGTCGCCTCGTCGCGGGCCGGCGCGTACGCGTAGCCGCGGCCCGCGCGGTGCCGGACGAGCATCCCCTTGTCGTACAGGCGCGACAGGATGGTCAGCACGGTGGTGTAGGCGAGGTCTCCCGGCAGCCGTTCCCTGACCTGGCGCGCGGTCTGCGGCTCGTCGGCGCCGTAGAGGGCGGCGAGAACCCCGCTCTCCAGTTCGCCGCGCGCCCGCCTGCCGGACGCCGCACCGTGCTCGTCGCTCTTCCGGTCGTGCACTGTTCACCCCACCGCCTTTCACCGATCGGTGTCCCAGCCTACCCGCGCGCCTACTACGGCCTGTAGAAGTGCGCCAAGGGCTCGAAGTGTTCGAGCAAGGGGTCGTTCAAGGGTTTTGCGTACGTGAACTACTACATGTCGTACGAGCTTACCTACTACATGTTGTAGAGTTTCGCCGCTCCACTCCACCTGCGGAGGAAAAAGCCCATGCCCCACCCCGGAAATACGGTGCGCCGTCCGTCGGCCGAGCGTGTCGTGATCGTCTCGGCGAGCGTCGGCGCCGGTCACGACGGCGCCGCCGCCGAACTGGAGCGGCGGCTGGTGGCGGCCGGTCTCACGGTCGACCGGTTCGACCTGCTGGACGTGCTGCCCGCCCGGCTCGGCCGGCTCGTCCGGGACGGCTACCACCGTCTGCTCGTCCGGGCGCCGTGGGCCTACCAGCGGATCTACAGCAGCACCGAACGCGCCGGAGGCGGCGGCCCCCTCGCGAAGGCGCTGCTGCGCTCCGCGGAGACGCGGCTGCTGCGCGCCCTGCCGGCCGACACCGGCGCGGTCGTGTCGACGTACCCGGGCGCGAGCCGGGTCCTGGGCTCCCTCCGCCTCGACGGTCGCCTCGCCGTCCCCGTCCTCACCTACCTCACCGACTTCTCGGTGCACCCGCTGTGGGTGGCCGACGGCGTCGACATCCACCTCGCGCTGCACGCCGTCCCCGCCGCGCAGGCCCGGGCCGCCGGCGCGAGCGACGTCCGCGTGTGCGGCCCGGTCGCCGACCCGCGCTTCCACCCCGTGGACACGACGGAACGCGCCGCGGCCCGCGCCCGCTTCGGACTGCCCCCAACTGCCCCGCTGGCCTTGCTCGTTGCCGGTTCCTGGGGCGTGGGCCCGGTCCGACAGGTCGCCCGGGACCTGCGCGACTGCGGCGCGGCCGTACCGCTCGTGGTCTGCGGCCGCAACGAGACGCTGGCCGAGCAGCTCCGCGCGGACGGCATCGAGCACGTCCACGGCTGGGTCGACGACATGCCCGGCCTGATGCACGCCTCCGACGTCCTGGTCCAGAACGCCGGAGGCCTGACCTCCCTGGAGGCCTTCGCCGCGGGCCTGCCCGTCGCCAGCTACGGCTGCATACCCGGCCACGGCCTCACCAACGCCGCCGCCCTGGACGAGGCCGGCGTTGCCGCGTGGATCCAGGACCCGGACCAACTCAAGTACATACTGGGCGAGTTGATAGACGGCCCACGCGGACTGCTGCAGAGGGAAGCGGGCCTCGCCCTGTTCGCGGACGAACCTCACGGTCCGGACCGGGGCCCGGCGGCCGAGACCGCAAGGGTGTGCCGGGCGGGTGCCGAGCCCGTCGCCGCACCCACCGCTCGCCCCTCCGACGGGCCCACCGCCCCATCCGCCACGCATCCCGTCGCCGCACCGACCGCCCAGCGGGTCACCCCGCCCACCGCTCGGCGGGTCGCCCGTCCGGCCGCTCTGCGGCTCGCGATCACCACCGCGCTGGCCTGCGCGGTCTGGGCGGGTGCGGTCGGCACGGCGGTCGCCACGACCGACGGCGGCCCGCGCCTGATGCACGCCATAGGCCAAGGTCTCGACCTCGACGACCTGGCCCACGGGCACCACCCAGGTCACGTGCCCGATGGGGACCACCCGAAGGGACACCACGTATGACCTCCGTACGCCCTGGCCCTACGACCGCCCGTGTCGCCGAGCGCAGTACGAAGGGCCGCCCGTCATGACCACCGCCCGCCTCCTGCGCACGACGGCCCGCGTCGCACTCCCCGCACTCCCGCTCCTCGCCGCCGCGTATGCCGCCCCCGTCCTCTCCACCTACGGCCCGCTCCGCAACCGCGTCATGCCCCGCCTCGCCGGCCGCGGCCGACCGGACCACGTCGCGCTCACCTTCGACGACGGACCGGACCCCCTCTCCACCCCGCTGTTCCTACGGCTGCTCGACGAACGCCGGGTGCACGCCACGTTCTTCCTCCTCGGCAACCAAGCGGTCCGCGCCCCCGGCCTGGTCCGCGAGATCGCCGCCGCCGGACACGAGATCGCCGTCCACGGCTGGCTCCACCGCCCGCTCGTGCTGCGCGGCCCCCGCGCCACCCGCGACGACCTGGCCCGCGCCCGCGACACGGTCGGCGACCTCACCGGACGCACGCCCCGCCTCTTCCGCCCGCCCTACGGCGTGATGTCGACCGCCGCCCACCTCGCGGCCCGGCGCCTGGACCTCACGCCGGTGCTGTGGACGGCGTGGGGCGAGGACTGGAGGGCGCACGCCACACCGGAGTCGGTGCACCGGACGGTCACCGCCGACCTGCGCGGCGGCGGCACTGTCCTGCTGCACGACTCCGACTGCACGTCGGCGCCCGGCAGTTGGCGCGCCACCCTCGGCGCAGTGCCCCGCATCCTCGACACCTGCGCGCAGCGAGGCCTGTCGGTGGGGCCGCTGCGGGAGCATGCTGTGGATCCGCTCTGAAGTTGACAATATTGTTGGCGCTCCCGGTCGGCGGAATTTACGTTCGCAAGTACCTAGACCAGGGAGCCCCCCCATGCTTTCGAACGCCATGAACCGCCGGACCTTCCTCAACGGGTCGCTGACCGTCGCCGCGACGGCCGCACTCGTCGGCACGGGAACGAGCGCAGGCGCGGCGGACCGCACGACCTCCACGACCCCGCTCACCGGCCCGCTCCGGATCGACACCGGCCGGGTGTCCGGAGTCGCGTCCCTCGTCTCCGGCGTCACCGTCTTCAAGGGCCTGCCCTACGCGGCGACCACGGCGGGCGCCAACCGCTGGCGTCCCCCGCAGCCGGCGACGCCCTGGACCGGCGTGCGCGTCGCGGACACCTTCGGGGACACCTGCCCCCAGCAGATGATGGGATCGTCCTCGGTCACCATGAGCGAGGACTGCCTCAACCTCAACGTCTGGACCGGCGCGACGAGTTCACGCGAGAAGCGCCCGGTCCTGGTCTGGATCTACGGCGGCCGGTTCACCGGCGGCTACGCCTCCGACCCCGGCTTCGACGGCGCGGGCCTCGCCGCCAAGGGCCTGGTCGTAGTGACGCTCAATTACCGCACCGGCGCGTTCGGTTTCCTCTCCACCCCCGAACTCAGCGCGGAATCCGGCCACCAGGCATCCGGCAACTACGGTCTCCTGGACCAGATTTCGGCCCTGCGCTGGGTACGGCGCAACATCTCCGCGTTCGGCGGCGACCCGAACCGCGTGACCATCGCGGGCCAGTCGGCGGGCGGCGCCTCGGTGATGCACCTCATCTACTCCCCGCTCGCCAAGGGCCTGTTCCAGGGCGCGATCTCCGAGAGCGCCGGCGCCCGCGCCACCGGCGACCCCGAAATCGCCGCGCTGGCAGCGTCGTACCGCACACTGGAAACCGCCGAGAGCCAGGGCACCGCCTACGCCGCGGCACTCGGCGCCACCTCGCTGACCGCTCTCCGGGCCCTGGACAGCGCCAAGTTGATGGCGGGTCAGAACGCCAACGACACCTCGGTCAGCGGACCGGTGAACGGCAACCCGCCGGAGTTCCGCCCGGTCCTCGACGGCTGGGTCAAGCCGTGGACGTACGAACAAGCCCTGGCCGGTGGCCACTTGAACGACGTGCCCGTACTGGCAGGCGGGAACAAGGACGAAAACGGCGCATCCCCGACCCCCACCGTGAAGCTCGCGGACTACCTGAGCACCGCCGAGAAGGAGTACGGCACTCTCGCCGACGAGTTCCTGACGCTCTACCCCGCCACCACCGACACGGAGGCGGGCGAGGCCCGCAACGCCTCCGCCCGCGAGGGCTCACGCGTCTCCGCCAACCTGTGGGCGGCGGAGTGGGCGAAGACGGCGAAGAGCCCGGTCTTCACGTACTACTGGGAGCACGTCCCGCCGACCGCGACCGGCGCCAACTCCCGTGGCGCGTACCACGGTTCGGAGATCAACTACGTCTTCGACAACCTCTACGCCACGAACCTGCCCTGGACCGACGCGGACCGCACGGTCGCCGACACCCTGTCCGACTACGTGGTGAACTTCGCGACCCACGGCGACCCCAACGGCCACGGCCTCACCCGCTGGCCCGCGGCCAACCACCGCTTCGCGACCACGATGGAACTCGGCGACCGGTTCGGCACGCTCGCCCTCGCGGACGCGGCCAAGGTGGACTTCTTCGAGCGGTTCTTCGCGAGCCAGAAGCGCTGGTGACGCAACTCCAGCGAGGTGGGGAGGCGGGATGCGCGGGCAACGGAGGTGGGGCGGGGCGTGCGGGTATAGGGGGCGGGCAGGACACGCGGGTATAGGGAGCGGGGCAGGACACGCCGGCCAAGGGAGCGGGGCAGGACACGCGGGCAAAGGGGGCGGGGCGGGGCATGCGGGCACATGTAGTTAGGCTTGCCTAATTGAAAGCGCTGCCTCGTCGGACGGAGTCCGCCCGCATGACCGCCTCCGTGCCCCCGCCGCCCGAGGGAGCCCCGCACCACCCGCCCCGCCTGGCCCGGCCCGAGGCGGTGCCCCGCCTCAAGGAACCGGCGCTCGCGCTGCCGACGCCGGACGGCGTGGCGGAGTTCTGGGCGGACGTCCGGCGACGCGGCACCCCGCTCGTGTCACCGGACCCGCTGGGCAGCGCCGACCACCGTGCCGTGACGTTCCTGTGGCGCGGCGGCCCGGCCACCCGCGCCGTCCAGGTCCTGCCCAACAAACTCGGCGACCCGCGCGATCCCGAGGGCAACCTGATGGAACACCTGCCCGGCACGGACGTCTGGCACTGGACGCTCCGTCTGCGCCACGACTGGCGCGGCACCTACGACGTCCACGTCGACGAGGGCGACGGACCGGCCCCGGGCGCCCCTGACTACTGGCGTTGGCTGCGCACCCAGAGCCGGATCGACCCCTTCAACCCCCGCACACTGCCCCGCCGTTGGGACGGTGGAGGAATCCCGTACGCCGAACTCCCGGCCGCCCCCCGCGCGTTGGACTGGGTGCCGAGGCAGCACATCGCGCACGGCACCCTCACCGAGCACAAGGTGGCAAGCGCCCATCTCGGCGACGAGCGAAGGGTCTGGCTCTACGAACCACCGGTTGCTGCAGGGGAGTTGTCGGACCTCCCTGTCCTTGCCCTCCTCGACGGGGAGCACTGGGGGCCACGACTCGGCCTCGCGCACCTGCTCGACAACCTCATCGCGGACGGCAGGGTCCCGCCGCTCGCCGCCGTGCTGCCCGACTCCGTGGATGCCGGCACCCGGTGGGCGGAGCTGACGTGCCGTCCCGAGTTCGTCGGCTTCCTCGCGGACGAGCTGCTGCCATGGGCGGCGGAACGGCTGCCCGTCACGGACGATCCCGCGCGCACGGTGATCGCCGGACAGAACCTCGGCGGTCTCACCGCCGCCTATGCGGCGGTCGCGGCCCCGCACCGGTTCGGCAACGTCCTGGCCCAGTCGGGTTCGTTCTGGTGGCCCGTCGGCCCGGACACGGAATGGCTCACCCGGCAGCTTGCCAACACCCCACGCCTGCCCGTCCGTTTCCGGCTCTCCTTCGGCGAACAGGAATGGGTGGCCCTGTCCGCGGCCCGCCGACTGCGCGAGACCCTGGCCGCCGCCGGCTATCGCGACATCACCTACCGGGAGTTCAACGGCGGCCACGACTACCTCTGCTGGCGGACCGAACTGACCGACGGGCTGGTGGAGTTGCTGGGCCACTGAGCGGTCAGTCGGCGGCCACCGCGCAGGCCGCGATCCATCCCGCCGGGACGTCGACGTCGGTAACCCGATCCTGTTCGACGCGGGCGCACCCCGGACGGCGCTCGGCGCGGTGTGCGGCGGCTTCGCCACGGCCGTCGCGGTCTACCTGCTGGCCTGGAAACAGGGCGTGCACGGCTACCGGCTGATCCTCGTCGGCATCGGCGCCTCCGCGGTGCTCGGCTCGGCGACCAGCTTCCTCTACGTCCGCGCCGACATCGGCAAGGCGGCGCAGGCCGCGAGTTGGCTCATCGGTTCGCTCAACTCCCGTGGCTGGAGCGACGTTTGGACCATCGGGATCGGCCTGGCCGTCCTCGTCCCCGTCGTCATCGGGTACGGGCGGCGGCTCACCCTGCTGGAACTCGGCGACGACACGGCCGCCGACCTCGCCACCCAGCGCGTGACCGGCTCCGCACTGTTGCCGGTCGACGTGGTGACGGGGGTGGGCGGACAGCCTCTATCTCGCCTGGCTGCTACGGCGGGAGAGGCTGTCCGCACGCCTGTGAACAGCCGGCGACAGGGGGAAAGTAGGCTCTCCGCAGCAGGCGCGGCAACCGAACTCCGTAACTTACTTGAGTTACGCAACAATATGGTAAAGTGGGTCCCATGTCCACACCACCGATCCCCGAAGCCCCCGCCTCCCCGGAGGTGACCGAGATCGAGCGAGCCCTCACTCGGATCACCTACCTGAGCACGCGTGCCCGCCAGCACGACCGGCTCATGGCCCTCGCCGGTGTGCCGCTGGACCGTGCGGCGGTGGCGTTGCTGCGGCAGGTCGCCGACTCCGACCCGCTGCGCCCGGGGGAGCTGGCCCATCGCCTCGGCGTCGAGGCCTCGCATGTGACGCGGACGGTGCAGCAACTGCAGAAGTCCGGCTACGTCACCCGCGTACCCGACCCCGACGACCGCCGGGCCCAGCGGATCGAACTGACCGAGGCCGGCCGGAAGGCCGTCAGCAGTGTCCGGGACGCCGGTGCGCGCGGTATGCAAATGGCGCTCTCCGACTGGTCGACGGATGAACTGCAGCAACTGGCAACGCTGTTCCACCGCATGGTCGACGACTTCCTGAAGTACGCGATCGAGGACGACGGCGAGCCGGAGGTCGTGGCGCCGGCGACCACCGTCTGAGGTTCGGGTACGGACTGTCCGGGCATCGGGAACGGATTGTTCGGGTGCCGGGTGCCGGGTGCCGGGTGCCGGGTGCCGGGTGCCGGGTGCGTTGCGACCGGGTGTGGACCGGTCGATTGCCGTGCGCGGGTCGCGCCGATCTCACCCGAGGTCGGCGACGATCGTCGGGAGGTCGGCCGTGGAGCGGATTCCGGGGGCCGCCGCGCAGACGAACGGCACGGCGTTCACCGCACGGTTCGCGGTGTAGGACGGGGACATCGCGGCCATCCGGTCGAGCGGCACGGGGAACCGCAGGTCGACGTCGAGCGGTGCGTCCCCCTCGACCGAGACGTGCCAGCCGGTGGCGCGGAGATCCCAGGCGGGGTCGAGGTCGGTGGTGCAGTACCAGTTGGCGCGGAACCGCAGCAGAGGTTGGCCCTTGCGCAGCCCGGACACGGTGATCCGCTGCGCGGCGACCGTGCCTACGGGCAGCGTGCCCGCGGCAATTCGGGTGGTGCGCCGGGCAGTTGCGACCTCGCCGACCGCCTCCACCGCGTCGAGCGGTGTCGAGAGCGCCTCGGCGAGCAGCCGCAGCGACGGGCCGAAGCTGTCGCGCAGTCCGGCCAGGCGCTGTTCGCCGAATTCGGCAGGGGGTCGGCCGAAGCCCATCACCTCGAACAGCAGCCCGGGGGAGTCCCGTTGGGAGAGATCCGCGAACTCGTCGATCGTCAGCGCGTCGAGCCGCCGCTGGATCGAGGTGAGCGCCAACGGCAGGGCCTCCGTGATGAATCCGGGACTGCTGCCCGTGCTGTGGACCGAGGTCCCGCCCCGCTCGCACGCGTCCTCGATCCGCTTCCGCGTGACCGGGTCCAGGCTCGGCGCGTGATGGAACTCGCCGCGCGTCGACACGACGTTCACGCCTGAGGAGAGCAGCGTGCACACCTCGTCGAAGTCGCAGGCCCGCGGGGTGTAGAGGACGCAGTCGGCGCCGAGCGCCAGGATCTCGTCGATGTCCCGCGTGGCGACGATCCCGGTGATGCCGGGGCCGCCCCCGCTCAACTCGCCCGCATCCAGGCCGACTTTGGCCGGAGTGTGGACGTACACCCCGGCCAGGTCCAGGTGTGGATGCTCCAGTACGGCACGCATCGTGCGGGCACCGATGTTCCCGGTGGCCCACTGCACGACTCGGTAGCGCTGCACTTCATGCCGTAGCGGCTCGGTCATCGCCCACCTCCGTTGCGGTGGGCGAGAACCGTACTCTCCGCTGTGGAGAGCGTCAATTACACCGTTGGGTGCCCGTCAGTTGCGTACGGGGACGCCCGAGAGGCCGCCGAGGCAGAACTGCCAGACCTCCTCGGCGTTGACCGCCGCGGCGTGGCTGCCGGCCGGAACGCCGTTGCCCTGCGCGACGAACATGACCGTCTGCATCAGGATCGAGGCCTGACGGCGCGGCTTCCCGGCCGGGATGACACCGGCGTCCTCGGCCTGCTCGACCAACTCCGTGAACACCTGGTGCAGGGGGAGATGAGCGGTCGCCACCTGTGCGGGGTGCTTCACGAGGAGTTGCAGTGCGAAGTCGCTGAACAGGGGCCGCTCCACACCGGGGTTGGACAGCGACTGCTCGAAGAGCATCGTCACGGCGAGCCGCAGCGCCTGCAGCGGGTCCGACTGGGCGCCGGCCGATTCGCGGATCTCGGCGGCCGACTTGGACAGCGCGTCCTCGAACAGGGCGAGCAGCAGCTCGTGTTTGCCGTCGAAGTGCTGGTAGAAGCTGCGCAGTGACTGTTTGGAGCGGTCCACGACCTCCTGGACCGTGAAGTCCGTCGTCCGCTTCTCCGCGATGAGTTCCTGCGCCGCGTCCAGGAAGCGCTGCACCCGTTGTTCGGCGCGGAGCTTGGCGGCACGGGTGGAACGCTCAACGGCGCGCTGGCGCCAGGCTGGTTGTTCTTCGGGGACAGCTGTCACATGAAGAACGATACTCCACTTCAGCGGTAACACCCGGGCTTCCCCTACCGAAGACCGCACTGCAAGTTTCGAGACCCTTACTTGCGTGAGATGAGAATGATATTCTCACCGCCATCCGTCCGGGTTGGCAGGAGGTTCGTCTGACATGGCATGGGACTTTTCCACCGAGCCGGAGTTCGAGGAGAAGCTGGAGTGGATCCGGCAGTTCCGCTCCGAGCGCGTGGAGCCGCTGGACCTGCTGTACCCCGACCGGGCCTACCACCCGCTCGACGACGAACTCGGCCCGATCGTGCGGGCGTTGAAGCAACAGGTCCGCGACGAGGGCCTGTGGGCACCGCACTTGGGCCCCGAGCTGGGCGGGCGCGGCTTCGGCCAGGTCAAGCTGGCGCTCATCAACGAGATCCTGGGCCAGTCGAGTTGGGCCCCCGTCATCTTCGGCACGGCCGCACCCGACACCGGCAACGCCGAGATCATCGCCCGCTACGGCACCGACGAGCAGAAGGAGCGCTACCTCCAGCCGCTGCTCGAAGGCGAGTGCTTCTCCTGCTTCTCCATGACCGAACCCCAGGCCGGCGCCGACCCCACGATGTTCACCACCCGCGCCGAACGCGACGGCGACGACTGGGTCATCACCGGCCGCAAGTTCTTCTCCTCCAACGCCCGCACCTCGAAGTTCGTCATCGTGATGGCCGTGACGAACCCCGACGTCAGCCCCTACAAGGGCATGTCGATGTTCCTCGTCCCCAGCGACACCCCCGGCGTCCGCATCGAGCGCCACCTCGGCATCATGGGCGAGGCCACCGACGAGGGCATGCACGCACTCATCGCCTACGACGGCGTCCGCGTCCCCGCCGACGCACTGCTCGGCGGCGAGGGCCAGGCCTTCGCGATCGCCCAGACCCGGCTCGGCGGCGGCCGCGTCCACCACGCGATGCGGGTCGTGGGCCAGAGCCAGAAGGCGCTCGACATGATGGCCGAGCGGGCCCTGTCCCGCGAGACCCAGGGCGAGCGGCTCGCGGACAAGCAACTCGTGCGCGCCGACCTCGCCGACTCCTACGCCCAACTCGCCCAGTTCCGGCTGTTCGTGCTCTACACCGCCTGGCAGATCGACAAGTACCAGGACTACAAGCGGGTCCGTAAGGACATCGCCGCCATCAAGTTCCTCACCCCGAAGGTGCTGCACGACGTCGTGTACCGCTCGATGCACCTGCACGGCGCCCTCGGTGTCTCGAACGAAATGCCCTTCTCGGACATGTGGAACGGCGCTGCCGTCATGGCGGTCGTCGACGGCCCCACCGAGGTCCACAAGATCACGGTCGCCCGTGACGTCCTGCGCGGCTACGAAGCCGCCCCCGGCCTGTGGCCCACCCAGCACCTGCCCACCCGCCGCGAATGGGCCCGGAAGCAGTTGGAGGACCTGCTGTGACGCTCGCGAACACGGAATCGCTCGCCCGCTGGCTGGACGATCAGGGCATCGCCCCCGGCGAACCCGTCGAGACGTCCTATATCTCCGGCGGTACCTCCAACGACATCTACGGCATCCGGCGCGGCGACCGGAGCATGGTGCTGCGCAAACCGCCGGAGAAGGTTCCGCCGGGGCGCAACGAGACCATGCTCCGCGAATACCGCGTTCTCAACGCGATCAACGGCACGGACGTTCCGCACCCCGAGGCGATCGCCGTCTGCGACGACACGAGCGTGCTCGGCTCCTGCTTCTACCTCATGGCACACGTCGACGGCTGGTCGCCGATGAACACCGACGGCTGGCCCGAGCCGTTCCTCAGCGATCTGTCCCTGCGCTCCGGCCTCGCCTACCAACTCGTCGAGGGCATCGCCAAGTTGGGCAACGTGGACTGGCGGGCCCAGGGACTTGAGGGCTTCGGCCGCCCCGACGGCTTCCACGACCGGCAGGTCGACCGCTGGCTCGCCCACCTCGCCAAGTTCAAGTTCCGCGAGATACCCGGCCTGGAGAACGCCGCCGCCTGGCTGCGAGAACACCGTCCCGCCCACTGGGAACCCGGCATCATCCACGGCGACTACCAGTTCGCCAACGTCATGTTCCAGCACGGCGCACCCGCCAGGCTCGCCGCCCTCGTCGACTTCGAAATGGCCACCGTCGGCGACCCGTTGCTCGACCTCGGCTGGGTCATCATGGGCTGGCCGGACGCCGACGAGGACCGCACCCAGAAGGGCTACGTCGACTACACCGGCATGCCCGACCGCGCCGACCTGCTGGAGCACTACGCCAAGGTCAGCGGGCGCGACGTCAGCGAGATCGACTACTACGTGATCCTCGCCCGCTTCAAGATGGCCGTCGTCCTCGAAGGCGGCTACGCCCGGCACATGAAGGGCGAGGGCGGCAACCCGAAGATGGCCCACTACGGCGACGTCGTCCTCCAGATGGCAGCCCAGGCGGCCGAACTCGCCGCGACGACCAGGCTATGAGAGCCGCCCGCTGCAACGCCGTCGGTGGCCCAGTGGTCGTCGAGGACATCCCCGAACCGGTAGCGCCCGAAGGGGAGTTGGCCGGGAACGAAGGTGGCATCCCGGTCGACGTGCACTACGCCGCCGTCAACTTCGCCGACCTCCTCGTCATCGACGGCGCCTACCAGGTCAAGGCGGAACCGCCCTTCACCCCCGGCAGCGAGTTCGCCGGCGTCGTAGCCGCCTCCGCGGGCGGATTCGAGAAGGGTGAGCGGGTCTTCGGCTCGATGTTCGTCGGCGCCTTCGCCGAACGCGTCACCGCCCGCCCGGCCGGTCTGAGCCGTATCCCCGACGGCATCCCCACCGAACGCGCGGCGGCCTTCGGCGTCAGCCACGCCACCGCCTACGACGCGCTCCGCCTGGTCGCCGACGTACAGCCCGGCGAACGGGTGGCCGTCCTCGGCGCGGCCGGCGGGGTCGGCCTCGCGACCGTCGAACTCGCCGCGCTGCTCGGCGCGGAGGTCGTCGCCGTCGCCTCGACGGAGGAGAAGCGGGCGGTGTGCGCCGAGCAGGGCGCACAAGTGACCCTGCCGTACGACGACTTGAAGCGGAGCCTGCGGGACGCGGGCGGCGCCGACGTCGTGATCGACCCCGTCGGCGGGCCGTACGCGGAGGAGGCGTTGCGGGCCATGCGCTGGGGCGGGCGGTTCGTGAGTGTGGGGTTCGCCAGCGGGGAGATCCCGCGTATCCCGCTCAACCTCCCGATGCTCAAAGGGGTCAGCCTGCACGGCTTCGACCTCGGTGGCTGGGCGCGGCACCGGCGGGACGACCTGGGCGCCGCCCGCACCGAACTCCACGGACTGTTCGCCGCCGGGAGGATCCGGCCCCGCGTCCACGCCGTGTATCCGCTCGCCGACGTCGCCGAGGCCCTCGGTCTGGGGCGCCGCGCCATCGGCAAGGTCCTTCTGGAGGTCGCGCATGGAGTTTGAGTTCGACGACGAACAGCGGCTGCTCCAGCGAGTGGTCCGCGAAACGGTCACCAAGTCACGGTCACTGCCCGAGAAACAACTCTGGGACACCTACCTGGAGTTGGGCTGGCTCGAAGCCCCGCCGGTGGAACTCGCCATCGTCCTGGAGGAGTTGGGCTACGCCGCCGACCCGACGCCCTTCCTCGCCACGACAACCTGGTTCGCACCGCTGGCCGGACGGCTGCCGCGCGGCTCGGGCACCGGAGTCTTCGACGGGGAGGGGAAGTTCGTCCTCGACGCCGACCGCGCCGACGAGATCGCCGTTCTCACCTCAGAGGGCGTCGTCGTACGGGACGGAAAGGACCTGGCCACCGAGCGGCGGTCCGTGTTCGACCCGACCCTGCACATCGCACAGGTGGAGGCGCCGGACCTCGTCGCCGGCGTACCGGACCTGGCCCTGATGGGCCTGGCGGTCAGCACCGTCGGCAGTTGCCGGCGCATCCTCGACCTGGTCGTCGCCCACGTGAAGCAACGACACCAATTCGGCGTCCCCATCGGCTCGTTCCAGGCCGTCAAGCACAAGGCCGCCGACATGTACGTCGCCATTGAACGCGCCAAGGTCCTCGCCTACTTCTCCGCACTCACCATCGCCGAGGACGACCCCGGCCGAGGCCGGGCCGCCGCGATGGCCAAGGCCGCAGCGGGCGACTGCCAACGGGTGTGTTTCCGCAACGGGTTCCAGCTCTTCGGCGCCATGGGCTACACGTGGGAGAACGAGCTGCAGATCCACCTCAAGCGGGCCAAGGCCGGGGACCTGCTCCTCGGCACGGCGTCCGAACACAGGAAGGCGCTGCTGGTATGAGGCTGGCCCCCGACCCCAGGGTCGAGAAGTTCCGCGCCGATTTCAGCGACTTCCTCGACGCCCACCTGCCCACGCCCGAAGAGGCCACAGTCCAGTCCAAGTCCAGTGCGGACATCCCCGATTGGGCCCGCCGCTGGCAGCGCAAGCTCTTCGACGCTGGCTGGCTGCTGCCCGCCCAGCCGCCCGAGTACGGCGGCCGCAACGCCACGCTGCCTCAAGTGGTCGCCCATCTTGAGGAGTTGTCCCGGCGGCGGATCTACCACAGCTTCAACCCGCAGGGCCTCAACATCATCGCGGCCTCGCTGCTGACCTTCGGCACCGAGGAACAGAAACGCGACTGGGCCGTCCCCCTGCTGCGCGCCGAGATCACCGCCTCGCTCGGCATGAGCGAACCCGGCGCTGGCTCCGACCTGGCCGGGCTGCGCACTCGCGCGGTCCTCGAAGGCGACCACTTCGTCGTCAACGGGCAGAAGGTGTGGACCTCGGGCGCGCACGACGCCGACGTCCTGCTCACCTTCGTCCGCACCGACCTCGAGGCCCCCAAGCACAAGGGGATCAGCGTCCTGCTCATCCCCACCGACTCCGAGGGCCTGGTCCGGCGGCCGTTCGGGTCCATCGCCGCGCCCGACGACCTCGACTTCAACGAGGTGTTCTTCACCGACGTCCACGTCCCGAAGGAGAACCTCGTCGGCCCCCTCAACGAGGGCTGGCGCGTGGCCAACGGCTCGCTCGGCCATGAACGGACCCTGCTGTGGGTGCACTACGCCGAACGCATGGACGCCCTGATCCAGGACGCGCCCTGCGCCGAGGAGTGGTACGCCACCCTCCAAATGGACGTCCAGGCACTGCGGTTGCTCGGCTACCGGCTGCTCGGGCCCGACCGCAACCCGGTGGAGATCTCGGTGCTCAAACTGCTCGGCTCCGAGGCCGCGCAGAACGCCGAGCTGCACGCCCTCGAACAGCACGGGACCGAGGCGCTGCTGCATCCGGTGCAGACGGGGCCGTACACCCATATGAACTTGCAGACGTTCAACGCCAGTTGGTTCGAGCGGTACGCCCGCAGCTTCGGCGGGACGATCGCCGGCGGCACCTCCGAGATCCAGCGCAACATCATCGCCGAGCGCATCCTCGGCCTGCCCCGCTAGAGCCGGTCGGCCCAGAGGGCCGACATCCCAGAGCCGACAGAGGACAAGACGCATGGACGAGATCCTGTACGAGGTCGACGGCCGGGTGGGGATCATCACCCTCAACCGGCCGGAGGTCGCCAACGCGCAGAACAGCGTGCTCCTCGACGCCCTCGACGCGGCCTGGAGCCGGGCCGCGGCCGACGAGGACGTGAAGGTCGTTCTCCTGAAGGCCAACGGCAAGCACTTCTCGGCGGGACACGACCTGAAGGACCGCTGGCCGGCGCCGAAGGAGATCACCCTGGAGTGGATCTACAGCGCAGAGACCCGCCGGTACCTGGAGTACACCCTGCGCTGGCGCAACGTGCCCAAGCCGACGATCGCCGCCGTGCAGGGCAAGTGCATCGCGGGCGGACTGATGCTCTGCTGGCCCTGCGACCTGATCGTGGCCGCCGAGAACGCCGAATTCTCCGACCCCGTCGTGCACATGGGCATCGGGGGAGTCGAATACCACGGCCACACCTGGGAGTTGGGCCCGCGCAAGGCCAAGGAGATCCTCTTCACCGGCCGCGCCGTCACCGCCGAGGAGGCGGAGAAGGTCGGCATGGTGAACAAGGTCGTGCCACTGGACCAACTGACGACCGAGGCTCTGGAGTTGGCCCACCAGATCGCCCGGATGCCGTCCTTCGGCCTCCGTCAGGCGAAACGGGCCGTCAACCAGAGCCTCGATGTCCAGGGCTTCTACGCCGCCATCCAGTCAGTGTTCGACATCCACGAGACGGGACACGGGAACGCGCTGAGCGTGACCGGATATCCCATTCTCACGCAGCTCGACGCCATGAAGGAACGGATCAAGGGGCAGTAGGCGGGGGCGCGAGCCGCATCACTCGCGGTGCGCGGTCGCGCCCCGGCTCATCGCCAGGACCGCGTCGCGACGGCTCAACGCCCCGAACGGTGAACCGCCGGTCGGGGCGGGGCTGCCGCAGATCCAGGTCGGACCGTCGGAGAGATGGGCGAGCGCCTCGGCGGCCACGTCGTCGGGGTCGGCCAAGTCGCCGCCATACGAGCTCCCTTGGGCCCCCTCGGTCCGACGCAGGGACGGGGTGTCGGTCCTGCCGAGCACCAGTCCCAGGACGTCCACCCCGCTGCCCTGCCACTCCGCCCACAGGCTCTCCGCGAGGATGAGATTGAACGCCTTCGACGCACCGTAGGCGGCGAGCGTCGCGCCGCCCGCCCATGCGGCGCCCGAGGTCACCAGGACCACGGCTCCGCGCTTGCGCGCCACCATCGGGCCGCCGAAGCGGTACGCCGCTTCGAGTACGGCCGTACAGTTGCGCCGCACCAGCCCGAGGTGGGTGTCGAGGTCCTTGTCGAGGAAGGGCACGCTGCGGTCGTCGCTTCCGGCGTTGTACACGAACAGACCGACCTCCAGGCCGGCGGTCGCCTGCTCCAACTCCGAGAGGGAGCCGGGGGAGCTGAGGTCGAGCGCGACGGTACGGACCTCGACGCCGTGCCGCGCGCGGATCTCGTCGGCGGAGGCCTCCAGTACGGGCAGGCGCCGGGCCACCAGTACGACGTTCATCCCCTGGGCGGCCATCCGATGGGCGAAGGCCGCGCCCACCCCGTCCGACCCGCCGGCGACGACACCCCACGGCCCGTACTTGCTCGTGAGAGATTCAGCCACTTCGTACTCCTTGTTCGGGGGCGTTCAACGCAACTCGGTTGTAGGAGAGGGGAGTTAAGGAACCCCTGTCACGACGACGACCGGCGGAGAACCTTCTTCTCGACCGAGTCCGACGACAGCACCGTCCCGATGATCCCAAGGTCGACACCGGCGCCCCGTGCCACCTCGCGCACCACGCCGACGTCCTTGCTCATCAGGTCCGCGAGCCGCTCCGCGACCGAGTCGACCGACCCGCCACGAGCGACGACACCGAGCGCTCGACTGGCCCCGCTGCCGTGCTGCAGGGCCGCGAGAATCACGTTCTCGTCGATACCCAGCGACCCAGCCACCCGCACCGCGTCGACCGCGAGACCGACCTGCGCCACGAACAGGGCGTTGTTGACGAGCTTGACCCGCTGCCCGTTGCCGGCCGGTCCCACGAACAAGATGGGCGAGGCGTACGCCTCCAACAGCGGGCGCGTCTGCTCCAGTTGGGCCTCGTCCCCGCCGACCCAGAGCGTGAGGCGGCCCGCGGCTATGTCGTGCGGCCCGCCCGAGAGCGCGGCGTCCAGCACCCCGACACCGCGTTCCGCCCCCGCTTCGAAGAGCAGCCGGGCGGTCTCCGGATCGGAGGTGGTGTGCTGGACGAGCGTCGCCCCCGCCGCCATGGCCACCAGGGCGCCGTCCGGGCCGAGACACACCGATCGCACCTGCTCGTCCGTCAGCACGACGACGATCACGGCGTCGGCACCGCACACGGTCTCCTCGATCGTGTCGGCCCAACTCACCCCGGCCTTCCGGGCGATGGCCCGCGTCTCGGCACGGCGTGTGTGCACCGTGACGTCGTGACCGGCGGTCATGAGGCGGTCTACGATCGGCCGCCCCATCCGGCCCGACCCGATCACACCGATCCTCAACTCTCCTCCAAGACAGTGGAGTTGCCGACGGGCGCCAGCATCGCGCGGGGCCCGTCGGTGCCGTCGAGGTTGGCGTTGACCCGCTCGGCGATGCGCCAGCCCTCCGAAGTCCGCACCCAGCGCCAGGTGTTGGCCGAGACCTGGAACACCCAGAACCGACCCGCGTCGGCGTCCCAGCGCAAATGGAGCGCATGACTGCGGCCGGTCGCATGGTCGCCGTCCACGACGACGTGCGGTGCGGTCAGCACGTGACCGCAGCCGTTGTGGATCACACTCTGGTGTCCGGCGCCGTGGACCATGCCGACGATGCCGTCCCGGCCCTCCATCCGCAGGTGGGGGATCGCGTCGAAAACACCGTCCTCGGTCCAGAGCGCCGCCGCGGCCTCTCCCGAACCGCTGTCGACCGCGGGCCCGTACTGGGCGACGAGCTGGGTGATCTCGACCTGGTCCTCCAAGGCGCGCACCTTCGCTGCCAACAACGCGACGGTGGCGCGCAGTTGGGCAAGTTCGTCCGTCTCGCTCATGGCCGTTCAGCTCCCTGGTACGACGATGATGCGGGCGGGCCCGTCGGCGTCCCGCGCTGCGTCGAGCGCGGCCGGTACCCCGCCGAGCCCGACGGTGTGGCCGAGCATCGGCCCGACATCGAGGCTCCCGGAGCAGACCGCCCGGAACGCCTCGTCCCAGTGGTCCATCGACGGGCCGCCCCCGAACTGGATGTTGATGCCCTTCCGCTTCGCGGTCAGGGTGTGCAGATGGTCGCCCTCCGGCGGACCGCCGACGGAGAAGATCCGGGTACCGCGCTCGCAGCCCTTGATGATCGAGTCGAGAACCCCCGGGACGCCCACGCACTCGAACACGACACAACTCGACCGGCTGCCAACCGCGTTGCGCCACACCTCGTACGGGGAGACCTCGGCCGGATCGACGACCACATCGGCGCCCATGGCCAGCGCGGTCGCGCGACGCGACGCCACGAGATCGGCGGCCACGATCGGGGCGACGCCGAGACCCTTGAGCCGGCCGATCGCCGACAGCGCGATCGCGCCGCAGCCGATGACCAACGGCGCTTCGTTCGCCGTCAGTTGGGCGCGGGATGCCGTGGACCAGCCGACCGAGATCGCGTCGGCGACACACACGACCTCGCTCGGCAGATCCGACACCACGACCCGGGTGATGGCCTCGGTCAGCAGGAACAACTCACCGAAACCGCCGGGTGATTCGGGATTCTGGCCGATGATCCTGCGGCCGGCCGGGGTCGCCAGTACGGGCAGGGAACTCACCCGGGTGCCGACCGGAATCCGGCGCTCGGTGCCGGGGCCGTAGTCCACGACCTCGGCGCAGTACTCGTGACCCATCACGATGTCGACGTCCTGGTCGTACGTCGACATCCCGCTGTCGTCGTCGACGCCCGCCTCCGGGTGGTCCATGAAGTGCAGATCCGACGCGCAGATCCCGCACGCCAGGGAACGGACGAGGAGTTGGCCCGGTCCGGGGACCGGATCGTCGACGGTCCGCGCCTGGACCGTCCCGCCCCGCAGTACAGCAGCACGCATCAGACTCTCCTCCGTACTCCGAAGTCCGTCCCCTTCGGACTGTAGCCACACCGCGGGAATTACAGAAGACTGTCTCCTATAATTGAGAGAACAGGGCAACGCCGGTACGCAGTCCGGTCATTACAATCACGGCATGGCAGAACCGCGCCGCGCCCCGGGCCGTCCACGGGACACGAGCATCAACGAACGGGCCCTCGCGGCAACGCGCGAACTCCTCGTCCAGCGCGGCTTCGACGCCACGACGATCCAGGCGGTGGCGGAGCACTCCGGTGTGCACGCCTCCGCCATCTACCGCCGCTGGCCGTCCCGGATCGAGCTGATCGAGGAGGCAACGTTCCCCGGGCTCAGTCCACTGAGCGTCCGGCCCACGGGGGACCTGCGACGGGACCTCCGCCGGTTCGTCCGCGCCTACTTGGCGGCCTTCGGCGCCCCAGCGGCCCGCGCCGCCGCGGCCGGTCTCTTCGCGCACTCCCAGACGTCGACCACGCCCCGGCCGCCGGAGATGCTGCTGCGCGTGTCGGCGCGACCGCAGTTCCAGGACATCCTGCGCGCCGCGCCGACCGGGACCGTCGACCCCGCCGTGGACCCGGACGACGTCTTCGACATGCTCCTCGGCGCCGTCCTGACCCGCACCCTGCTGTCCACGGTCACGGCCCGCAACCGCCCGATCGAGCGCACGGTCGACATGATCCTGCGGATGCTACGACCCCTCGACGGGCCGGAGTGATCAACTCCCGCTGCTGGCCTGGGCGTTGATATCAGCGGCGCTGGTCGCGGAACACCTTCCCGCCCTTCATCACGAACCGCACGTCCGCCATTACGGAGACGTCCTCCAGCGGATTGCCCGGCACCGCGATCAGATCGGCGAGCAGTCCTTCCGCGATACGGCCCCGGTCGTCGGCGTCGATCAGCTCCGCCGCGTTGACGGTCGCCGCCTGGAGCGCCTCCAGGGGGGTCATCCCGCGGTCGACCAGGGCGATCAGCTCCTGGGCGCCGCGGCCGTGCGGAATCGCCGGCGCGTCCGTGCCCAGCGCCATCCGGACACCCGCCTTGCCGGCCCTGGCCACCACGGTCTTCGCCCGGGGGAAGATCTCGGCGGCCTTCTCCTTCAGCTCCGGCGCGGCATGGGACATGTCCATCCCGTCGATGAGAGCGGTGGTCGGCACCAGGAAAGTGCCCCTCTCCGCCATCAGCGCGATGGTGTCGTCGTCGAGCAGGAAGCCGTGCTCGATGCAGTCGATGCCCGCCTCCACCGCGTGCCGGACGGCGTCGGCCCCATGGGTGTGGGCCGCCACCTTCAGGCCGCGCCGGTGCGCCTCGTCGACGATGGCGCGCAGTTCCTCGTCAGAGTAGTGCTGCGCGCCGGGGGTGCCGGTGTGGGACATGACGCCCCCGGACGCGCAGACCTTGATGAGCCGTGCCCCGTGCTTGATCTGGTAACGGACGGCCTTGCGCACCTCGTCGACACCGTTGGCAATGCCCTCTTCCAAGGAGAGAGGCATGATTCCGGGGGCGTACGCGGCGAACATCGTGGGGTCGAGATGGCCGCCGGTCGGGGTGATGGCGTGGCCGGCCGGCACGATGCGCGGGCCGTCGATCCAGCCGGCGTCGATGGCCTTCGCCAGCGCGACGTCCAGCAGATAGCCGCCCGTCTTCACGAACAGGCCGAGGTTGCGGACCGTGGTGAACCCCGCGCGCAGGGTCCGCCGGGCGTTGCCCACCGCGCGGAGCATCCGCAGCGGGGGATCGTCCTGGACGGGGGAGAACGCGAGCGTCTCTCCCCGGCCGCCCATCAGGAGGTTGACCTCCATGTCCATGAGACCAGGCAGGAGAGTCACGTCGCCGAGATCGAGAACCTCGCTCTCGCTGTCACCCTCGCCCGCGCCGCCGGTGTGCGTGATGCGGTCGCCGTCGACCCTGACCAGCCCCGGCGTCTCGAACTCGCCCGTCTCCACGTGCAGTACACGCGCCGCTTTGAGCGTGAGCACGACCGGTCAGACCTTCGGCTCGACGACGAGATCCATATAGGCGGCCCCGCTGTCCGGCACCCGGGCCTGCTTCCAGACCTCGACCGGGAACGACACGTTCACCAGGGAGAACATCAGGAGCAGCAAGTTGCGCTCCTGCTCCGGGAGTTCGGAGAGGGGGAACTTGTCGAGGTGGTCGGAGGCCTGTTCCAGAAGCGGGAACGCGGCGTCGTAGAAGGCCTGCATTTCCTCCATGGAGCTGGCCAGGCGTTTGCTGTACCGCTCGCGCTCGGACTCCAGGATCCACTCGCCGAACGGTTCGAGAGCCGCGAACTCACTGGGCAGCATCGGTGTGCTCCTTGACGTAGTCGGCGACCGTCTTGTGCAGATGGCGGAGCAGCAACTCCTGGTCGCAGAGCGGGAATTCGGTCACGACCCGGCTCTTGAGCATCGTCTGGGTGGCTTCGAGGGTGTTGCCGTCCTGGAGCGCGTACTCCTTGAACGTCACCGCCGCCAGCTCCTGCTTGAGGCGCTCGCGGGCCGTCTTGGCGGGCACGAAGTACAGGTTGGCCTCGAAGAGGTGCTTGTCCACCGCCGTCGGCCAGTAGTGGTACGTCAGGTACCAGCCGGGCTTCCAGATCAGCAGGGTCATGTTGGGGAAGAACTCGAACGAGTCGTTGCCCCACGCGCGGTGCCGGCCCGGGTTGAGACCCGTCGGCAGATTGTCCAGGCCCTCGATGTCGGGCGCCTCCCACGGGCCGAACAGGCCGCTGCGCAGGGCGCGTTCGATGGGCTTGACGATGGTCAGGTCCTTGGGCGGGGACATGCCTCCCCAGGAGGAGATCATCGAGTGCGGGGGGTGGATCTCGTAGTGCAGCGCCTCGTACCCGACGTTGAAGAGCTTGTCGGCCTCGTCCTTGACGGCCTGCTTCATGTGCAGGACGGGCGCGTGGTAGAACTCCGCGAACGCGTCGATGAACAGCTTCCAGTTGCTGCCGATCTCCGCCTTGTACGTGAAGACCTCGGTCATCTCGTGGAAGGGGTAGCCCTCCAGGCCCTTGGCGAACTCGCCCAAGTACTCCTTGAGCGGCTGGGCTTCGGGGTCGAGGTTGACGAAGATGAACCCCTCCCAGACCTCGCAGCGGACCAGCTTGAGGCCGTAGTCCGCCTTGTCCAGGTCGAAGAACTCCTTCTCCTGCTGGACGAAGGTCAGATCGCCGTCGAGGCTGTAGCGCCAGGCGTGGTACTTGCAGGTGAACTGGCGGCAGGTGCCCTTGACCTCCTCGCCCGGATAGTCGTTCCACACGAGCTTGTTGCCGCGGTGGCGGCACACGTTGTGGAAGGCACGGATCTCCTTGTCCTTGCCCCGCACGATCACCAGTGAGGTGTCGGCGACGGCCAGCTCCTTCGTGAAGTAGCTGCCGACCTTGGGGACTTGCTCGACCCGGCCGACGTTCAGCCAGGTCTTCTTGAAGATCGCTTCCTTTTCGGCCTCGTAGTAGGCGGGGTCGATGGAGTCCTCGTAGTTGACCGGGCTGGTGCCCAGCTCGGGGTAGTTCTCGGTCCAGCTCCCGGCCTCGGGCTTGGCGAAGTGTGGCATGGGATCACCCCTCTCGCTTGTGAGAATACCATTCTCGTTTTGGGAAACTGAAGTTCTCTTCCGAGATCACGGGGTCGAGTTCCACGCCGAAGGTGTTGAGGGCCATCGTGAGCATCGTGTAGGCGCCGATGGTGAACACCAGGTCCATCAGCTGGTGTTCGTCCAGGTCGGCGGCGAGTGCCGCATAGGTCGCGTCCGACAGGCCCGAGTCCGTCTCCAGCTCGTCCACCGCCCGGTTGAGCAACGTATCGGCGCCCGTGCGGACTTCGTCGATCTCGGCCTCGGTCACCCCGGCCTTCCGGCCGATCAGGACATGACTGGCCCACTCGTACCTGCTGCCCCGCCGCCAGGCCACGCGCAGCACGGCCAGCTCACGGACCCGCACCGGCAAGGTCGTGGTGTTGAGATGCATGTTGAACGTCAGGAACGCCCGGGCCAGCGCCGGATGCCGCTGGAAGATCCCGAGAACGTTGGCCTCGGGCAGCTTCCGGTGGGGGTTGATGACCGAGAACAGGTCGTGGTCCCAGTCGTCGTACGGCACCGGGGGGATGCGAACGCCGTTCCCGGCGGCGGTACTTGCGTGCTCGCGGTGCTCGGCGCCCGTCCCGCCCGGAGTGTCGTGCCGCTCGGTGCCCGCCTCGTCGCCGCGAGTCCCGCCCCCGCTCACGTGTTCCGCCCGCCGTTCACGCCCAGGATCTGGCCCGTGATGTAACCGGCCTCCTCGGACGCGAGGAAGGCGCAGGCCGCGGCGATGTCCTCCGGGCGCCCGACCCGCCGTACCGGAGTGCGCTGGATGTGCTCCTCGACCGTCCCGCCGAGCAGTTGGCGCTCCTCCGAGCGGCGCAGCATGGGCGTGTCGATGAAGCCGGGCGGAACCGCGTTCACGGTGATCCCCTGCGGACCCAGCTCCAGGGCCAGCGACTTGGTCAGCCCGTTGACCGCCGACTTCGCGGCCACGTAGTGCGTCATGAACTGCTGGCCGGACTGCGCGCTGGACGAGGAGATGTTGACGATCCGACCCCAGCCGGCCTCCACCATGTCGGGCAACACCGCCTGCACACAGTGGAAGACGCCGTTGAGGTTGACGTCGATGACCCGCTGCCAGGCCTCGAAGGTCAGGTTGGCGAAGCGCTTGTAGCCCTCCATCCCCGCCGCGTTGACCAGCACCGCGACCGGGCCGAGCTGCTCCCGGATCTCGGCCAGTGCCTCGTCCACCTGGGCCCGGTCGGAGACGTCGGCCTTGCGGGAGAAGCCTCTGTCGGACGGATTGAGGTCGAGGGTGGCGACCTGGAGACCGTCGGCCTCCAGGCGCTGCGCGATGGCTTGTCCGATGCCGGAGCCGCCGCCTGTGACGAGGGCTGTCCTCATGCCGGAACCCCCTTCGTCTCGATCATGAAAATCTCCCTTCCAGATCTGAGAAGCGTATTCTCGTCTCCGGTACTTCCGGAAGTCCCGCGCAGGCGGGGGCTGTTCGCCGCGGTCCGTGGCTCTGTCAGCAAGTCGCCAGGATGACATTCTCGCTGCCGGATGGTTGATTCGCGTATAAGGAGAATGTAGTTTCCGCTTCATTGGAGCAAGCCGCCCATCCATGCGAGGAGAACAGGATGCGGTTCCAGGACAAGGTGGCGATCGTCACCGGAGCGGGACAGGGAATCGGCGAGGACTACGCCCGGGCGCTGGCCGCCGAGGGAGCACGGGTCGTGGTCGCCGACATCAACGAGGAGCAGGGACAGCGGGTCGCCAAGGAACTGGACTCCGCGCTCTTCGTCAAGGTCGACGTCGGAGACCCCGCCTCGGCCGACGCGCTGGCCGCCGCCACCGTCGCCGAGTTCGGCCGCATCGACTACCTGATCAACAATGCCGCGATCTACCACAGCATGCGGCGCGAGGGCCTGACCACCGTCGACCTCGACTACCTCAACCGCTTCATCCAGGTGAACCTGATGGGCGCCCTCTACGTCACCCGGGCCGTCGTCCCGCACCTGACCGAGGGCGCCGCGATCGTCAACCAGTCCTCCGCCGCCGCCTACATGGCGAGCGGCTACTACGGCCTGGCCAAGATCGGCATCAACCACCTCACCGCGTCCCTCGCCGCCGAACTCGGCGGCCGGGGCATCCGCGTCAACGGCATCGCCCCCGGCCCCACCGACACCGAGGCCACGGCCACCGTCGTACCGGTCGAGTTCCAGGAGCGGATGACCCAGGCCCTGGCCATCAAACGGATGGGTACCCCCGGCGACCTCACGCCGACCGTGCTGTTCCTGCTCTCCGACGACGCCGGCTGGCTCACCGGCCAGACCATCAGCGTCGACGGCGGACAGGTGGTACGGCTGTGACCCGCCTGCTCATCGACGGCCAACTCGTCGACGGGGAGCGGACGTTCCCCTCCCTCAACCCCGCGACCGGCGAGGTGTACGGCCACGCCCCCGACGCCACGACCGCCCAGGCCGAGGCCGCCGTAGCCGCCGCGCGCACGGCGTTCGACACCACCGACTGGTCGACGGACGTGCAACTGCGCATCCGCTGCCTCGACCAGCTGCACCAGGCGCTCACCGACCACGTCGAGGAGCTGCGCGAGCTCACGATCGCCGAGGTCGGCGCGCCCCGCATGCTCACCTACGGCCCCCAACTCGACGACCCCGTCAAGCTGGTGCGCTACTACGCGGACCTGCTGCGCAAGTACCCGCTGACCGAGGATCTCGGCGAGTCCGAGATCCGCGGCCAGCGGCACCGGCGCTGGGTGGAGAAGGAGGCCGCCGGGGTCGTCGCGGCGATCATCGCCTACAACTACCCGAACCAACTCGCCCTGGCCAAGCTCGCCCCCGCGCTCGCGGCCGGCTGCACGGTGGTCCTGAAGGGCGCCCCGGACACCCCGCTGACGACCCTGTTCCTGGGTCAACTCATCGCCGAGCACACGGACATACCGCCCGGCGTGGTCAACGTCCTGACCTCCTCCGGCGCCGACGTCGGCGAGACGCTCACCACGCACCCCGACGTCGACATGATCACCTTCACCGGGTCCACCGCGACCGGCCGCCGCATCATGGAGGCCGCGAGCCGCACGGTGAAGAAGGTCTTCCTGGAACTCGGCGGCAAGTCCGCCATGATCGTCCTCGACGACGCCGACTTCGCCACCGCCGCCATGTTCGCGGCCGGCACGATCTGCTCCCACTCCGGGCAGGGGTGTGCACTGACCTCCCGGCTGCTCGTGCCCCGGGAGCACCACGACGAGATCGTCGCGATGGTGGCGGCGGGGCTCGGCCGTATCCCGCTCGGCGACCCGGCCGACCCCAAGACCTTCGCGGGCCCGCTCATCAGTGAGCGCCAGCGCGAGAAGGTCGACGGCATGGTCGAGAGGGCCGTAGCGGCAGGCGCGAACCTCGTTACCGGCGGTGAGAAGATCGATCCCGGGTTCTTCTACAAGCCGACCCTCCTCAGCAACGTCGACCCGGACAGCGAGATCGCCCAGGACGAGGTCTTCGGCCCGGTCCTCGTGGTGATCCCCTACGACGACGATGACGACGCCGTCAAGATCGCCAACAACTCCATCTTCGGTCTCTCCGGCGGCATCCAGAGCGCCGACGACGAACGGGCCATCGCGCTGGCCCGCCGCATCCGCACCGGCACCTTCAGCATCAACGGCGGCAACTACTTCGCCGCCGACGTGCCGTTCGGCGGCTACAAGCAGTCCGGCATCGGCCGGGAGAGCGGCGTCGCCGGGCTTGAGGAGTTCCTGGAGTACAAGGCGTTCGCGGTCGTGGTCCGGTCATGATGCCGCTCGAAGGCATCCGCGTCCTCGAAGTCGCCATGTACGGCTTCGTCCCCTCGGCGGGAGCCGTCCTCTCCGACTGGGGAGCGGACGTCATCAAAGTCGAGCACGCCGTTACCGGCGACCCGCAACGCGGTCTCCGGCAGACCGGCACGATGCGCGTCGAGGGTGACCCCAACCCCAACGTCGAACACGCCAACCGCGGCAAGCGCAGCCTCGGCCTCGACATCTCCCGCCCCGAGGGGAAGGACGTTCTCTACGACCTCGCCCGGCGCGCGGACGTGTTCCTGACCAGCTTCCTTCCCGGTCACCGGGAGCGGTTCGGCATCGACGTCGACGACATCCGTAGCGTCAATCCCCGCATCATCTACGCCCGGGGCAGCGCCTTCGGCCCGAGGGGAGCGGAGGCGGGAAAGGGTGGCTACGACATGACGGCGTTCTGGGCCCGCGCCGGCACCGCCGCGAGCATCACCCCCGAAGGCACCGACGGCATCATCAACCCGCCCGCCCCGGCCTACGGCGACACCATCTCCGGCACCAACCTCGCCGGCGGCATCGCGGCCGCGCTCCTGAAACGCGAGCGCACCGGCGAACCGTCGGTCGTGGACGTCTCCCTGCTCGGCAGCGGACTGTGGGCGATGGGCCACGCCACCGCGCTCTCCCTGCACCTCGGCAAGCCCTGGATCCCGCCGCCCGTCGGCACCCACGGCTCCGTCACCAATCCGCTGTCCGGGCTGTACGAGACGTCCGACGGCCACCATCTGGCGTTCGTCATGATGCAGCCCGGCAAGTTCTGGGCCGATGTGTGCCGGCACATCGACCGCCCCGAACTCGCCGACGACCCCCGCTTCGACACGGCCGAGAACCTCATTTCCAACACCGCCGAGGCCGTCAAGATCCTGCGCGAGGTCATCGCCACCCGCACCCTCGCGGAGTGGAGCAGGCGCTTCGCCACCCTGGTTGGGCCGTGGGCCCCGGTCCAGGACTCCCTGCAAGTGGGCGACGACCCGCAGATCAGAGCCAACGAGTACCTGCTGCGGGCAGGGGAGCTCGAACTGGTCGCCAGCCCCGTGCAGTTCGACGTGCACGCCCCACAACTCGGGCCCGCGCCCGAGTTCGCCGCCCAGACCGAGGAGATCCTCCTCGAACTGGGCCTGGACTGGGACCGCATCATCGCGCTGAAGGCGGCGGGCGCGGTCACCTGATTCCACCCGACAGCGGGACTCATTCTCAACGAGGAGAACCGATGAGACGCTTGCTCATCCCCGCGCTCGTCCTGGCCCTCGCGGCCGCGGCCGGATGCTCCGGCCGCACCAAGTCCGCGGACACCAGCAGCCCTTCCACCACCGGAGCCGCCGACACCGCCACCGCGGACTTCGGCACGCTGAAGTCCGTGTGCGGGAAGGGGACGGCCAAGACCGTCACCAGCCAGGGCGTCACCAGCTCCGAGATCAAGGTCGGCGTCTTCTCCGACGTCGGGTTCACCAAGAACCCGGAGTTCGAGAACGCGGCGAAGGTCTTCACCTCCTGGTGCAACGCCGCCGGCGGCATCAACGGACGCAAGATCACGCCCGTGACGCACGACGCCCAACTCATGCAGGTCAACCAGCAGATGATCTCCGCCTGCCGCACCGACTTCTTCGAGGTCGGCGGCGGCGCCGCCCTCGACGGCCTCGGCGTCAAGACCCGGCTGAAGTGCCTGCTCCCCGAGTTCCCCGCACAGGTCACCTCCGAGGTCGGCGCCGATCTCCAGGTGATGACGCAGGGTGCCTCGTCCGGCTACGCACCCTACGCCGGCTACTACTCCTGGCTGTTGAAGGAGGCGTACCCGTCGTCGGCGAGCGGCGTCGGCATCATCACCGGGGACGTGCCCGTCACCAAGGTCATCGCCGCCCAGGACAAGGAAGTCCTCACGGCGATGGGCGGCAAGGTCACCTACTCCGACCTCTACCCCGCACAGGGCGTCTCCGACTGGACGCCGTACGCCCAGTCCATCAAGACGAAGAAGGTCAAGGGCCTGGTCTTCCTTGGCGACTTCACCCAGCTCGCGAAGCTGGAGCAGGCGCTCACCAACATCGACTACAAGCTCGACTGGGTCGACGCCAACAACAACGCCTACGGTCCCGCGTTCCTCAAGCTGGCCGACACCGCGCTGAGCTCCCAGACCAACTTCGCGAGCATCGACGGGACTTACCCGCTGGAGAAGGCGGACGACAACCCGGCCACCAAGGAAATGGTCGCCCTGTTCAAGAAGTACGCGCCCGACGCGCAGATCACCCTGCCCGCCGTGCACGCCTTCTCCACCTGGCTGCTGTTCGCCACCTCAGCCCGTGACTGCGCGGAACTGACCCGGAGTTGTGTCCTGGCGAACGCCAAGAAGCAGACCGAGTGGACCGGGGGAGGCCTCCAGGCCCCGGTGAACCTGACCAAGCCCGACGAGCCCGTGAAGTGCTTCAACGTCGAGAAGGCCACCACCAGCGGCTGGGTCCCCGCCGACTTCAAGCCCACCGACGGCGCCTACCGCTGCGACGCGCCCGTCTACAAGTACAAGGGCAACTACGGCAAGCCGCCGACGCTGGCGGACGTCGGAAAGTCGATGGCCGACCTCAAGTAGCCACGCCAGGGCGCCCGTTCACCAGGACCGTCATCCAGCACCCCACCCATTCAGCGCGGCAGGAAGGAAGGACCGTGAAGGTACGAGTCGACCCGGAGCGCTGCCAGGGCCACACGCTCTGCGCGATGCGCGCTCCGGACACCTTCGAACTCAGCGAGATCGACGGGCACTCCTCGGTCGTCGAGGAAGAGGTCCCCGCCGACCAGGAGGCGGCCGTCCGCGAGGCGGTCCTGTCCTGTCCCGAGCGGGCGATCTCCCTCATCTCCTGACCCCCACCTCATCCACCGAGCAGGAGAGGACTCCGCATGACCACGGAAGACGCGGCCGTCGACGACGACGCCGGCCGCAAGCACCCCCAAGTGCACTTCGACCGGCACACACCCGACTATCGCGACCGGTTCGAGGACATCACCCACGAACTGCACGGGCAGTGCCCGATCGCCTGGACTGAGGCCCATGGCGGCCACTGGGTCGCCAGCGGCAACCGTGAGGTCTTCGAGCTCGCGAGGTCCGCCGAGTTCCTCTCCAACGACCATGACGTGAAAGGGGAACGGCGCGGCTACAAGGGCATCTCCATCCCCCCGCCGCCCCGCGCCCGGGAGGCGCAGGGCGGCTTCCTGGAGATGGACCCGCCGGACCAGCGCTACTACCGGCAGACCCTCAACCCGTATCTGTCACCGGCGGCCATCCAGCGCTGGATCCCGTTCGTCGACGAGATCGTGCGCGCCAGTATCGACGAGAAGATCGAGTCGGGCCGCATCGACTTCGTCGACGACCTCGCCAACATCGTCCCGGCCGTACTCACGCTCGCGATGATGGGCATCCCGCTGGAACGCTGGACCATCTACAACGAACCGGCCCACGCCTCCGTCTACACACCCCCCAACTCACCCGACATGCCCAGGGTGTTGGACCTCAGCCGCAAAATGGGCATGGACCTCATGGGCCAGCTCGCGGAGATCCGCACAGCGCCCCGCCCGGGCCTCGTGGACGCGCTGGTCCGCGCCGACCTCAACGGCCGCAACCCCGACGACGGCGAACTCCTCGGCGTCCTGGCCCTGTTGATCGGCGGCGGCTTCGACACCACCACCGCACTCACCGCCCACGCCCTCGAATGGCTCTCGCAGAACCCGGAGGAACGCACCCGCCTCAGCCGCGACCGGAAGACCCTGCTGGACTCCGCCACCGAGGAGTTCCTGCGCTTCTACACCCCGGCCCCCGGCGACGGACGCACCTTCTCCGCCGACTGCGAGATCGCCGGCACCGAATTCAAGGAGGGCGAACGCCTCTGGCTCTCCTGGGCGATGGCCAACCGCGACCCGTCGGTCTTCCCCGACCCGGACACGATCGACATGGAACGCAAGGGCAACCGGCACAGCAGCTTCGGCCTCGGCATCCACCGCTGCATCGGCTCCAACGTGGCCCGCACGGTGTTCAAGCGGATGGTCACGGCCGTACTCGACCGCATGCCCGACTACGCGTGCGACCCCGAAGGCGCCGTGCACTACGAGACCATCGGCGTCATCCAGGGCATGCGCCACGTCCCGGCCACCTTCACCCCCGGCGAGCGCCTCGGCGCCGGACTCGACGAGACCCTCGCCGAACTGCAGAAGATCTGCGACGAACAGCGCCTCGCCGAACCCGTCACCGTCCGCAAGTCCAAGGCGCGGATCGACACATGACGGACCATCAGCGACCCGGGCCGGTGATCACGGAGGAGAACGCGTTCTTCTGGACCTCCGGTGCGGACGGCCGGCTGCGGCTGGCGGAGTGCGGGTCCTGCGCGGCCCTCATCCACCCGCCGCAGCCGGTCTGCCGGTACTGCCACGGGCACGACATCGGCGTCCGGACCGTCTCCGGCCACGCGACGCTGATCGGCTTCACCGTCAACCACCGCTTCGCCCTGCCCGGCCTCCCCGCGCCCTACGTCGTGGCCCAGGTCGCCCTGGAGGAGGACCCCCGAGTCCGGCTCACCACCAACGCCGTCCAATGCACCCCGGACGAGCTGGAGTTGGGCATGCGGATGGAGGTCGTCTTCGAACCGGTCGAGGACGCCTGGCTGCCCCTGTTCCGCCCCGCCCGCGACCACCCGGCCACCGACCCGCTGCCGCTCGCCGAGGTCGAGACCCACCAACTCGCCCGCCGCGTACGGCCGATGGTGACCACGGAGAAGTTCGAGGACAAGGTCGCGATCACCGGCATCGGCATGTCCGAGATCGGCCGCCGCCTCCTGGTCCCCCCGGTGTCCCTGACCGTCCAGGCCTGCGAACGCGCCATCGCCGACGCCGGTCTGACGATCGCCGACATCGACGGCCTGGCCACCTACCCGGGTGCCGGTGCCGCGTACGGCGGCTTCGGCGAGGGAGGCGTCACCGCCCTGGAGTCGGCCCTCGGCCTGGAACCGACCTGGTACAACGGCGGCAGCGAGACCTTCGGCCCCTGCGGCTCCCTCATCTCCGCGATGCTCGCCGTCGCGGGCGGCCTGGCCCGCCATGTCCTGTGCTTCCGCACGGTCTGGGAGGCGTCCTACGGCGACCTCGTGCGCCGCGGCCGGATCGCGCAGGCCCCACAGCGCCAACTGGACGGCTGGATGAAGCCGTTCGGAGCGATCTCGGCCGCCCACACCCTCGCCCAGAACGCCCAACGCCACTTCCACCGCTACGGCACCACCCGCGAGACCCTGGGCTGGATCGCCCTCAACCAGCGGGCCAACGCGGCACTCAACCCCACCGCGGTCTACCGCGACCCGATGACGATGGACGACTATCTGGGCGCCCGCCCGATCACCACTCCCTTCGGCCTCTACGACTGTGACGTGCCCTGCGACGGAGCGGTCGCCGTGATCGTGTCGGCTGTGGACACGGCACGCGATCTCGCCCAACCACCCGTCTTCGTCGAGGCAGTTGGCACCCAGATCCTGGAACGGCTCGAATGGGACCAGAGCACGCTCACCCACGAACCCCAAGTCCTCGGCCAGTCAGCCCACTTGTGGTCCCGCACCGCACTGCGCCCCGAAGACGTCGACGTGGCCGAGCTGTACGACGGCTTCACCTTCAACTGCCTCTCCTGGCTTGAGGGGTTGGGGTTCTGCGGCATCGGTGAAGCCAAGGACTTCCTGGACGGAGGCAAGAACATCGCACGGGACGGCGTACTGCCCCTGAACACCCACGGCGGACAGCTCTCCCACGGCCGCACCCACGGCATGGGACTCGTCCACGAGGCGATCACCCAACTGCGCGGCACGGCCGGGCCGCGGCAGATCCCTGGCGCGCGGGTCGCGGTGGCGAGCAGCGGCGGACTCACCCCGAGCGGCGTGATCCTCTTCCGGGCGGACGGATGAACTCCCGTACCACGGAGGTCGTTTCGCGCGTCGTCGACGTCGACGGCATCCCGATGTCGGCACTCGTGTGCGAGGTCCCCGAACCGCGCGCGGTCGTCGTCGCGCTGCACGGGGGAGCGGTCACGTCGAGCTACTTCGACTATCCGGACCAACCTCGGCTGTCCCTCCTGCGCACCGCGGCGGCACTGGGCTTCACCGTCGTCGCCATCGACCGCCCGGGATACGGCAGTTCGGCTCCGCACGGCGAGACCATGGCTTCCCCCGGCCGCCGCGTCGATCTCGCCTACGCGGCGGTGGACCGGCTGCTGGCCTCGCGTCCACGCGGGGCGGGACTGTTCCTCTGGGCCCACTCGATCGGCTGCGCCCTGGGTGTGCACATGGCGGGCGACGAACGCCGGAACGACCTTCTCGGCCTGGAGATCGCCGGTACCGGACGCCACCACGCGCCCGGCGCCGTAGAGATCCTCGACTTCCGGCAGCGCGACCCGGCCGTACCGCGACGGTCCGGACCCGGCCTGCGCACCCTGCTCTGGGAGCCGGCCCGCCTGTACCCGGACGAGGTGATCGGCGCCGCCCCTATCCAGTCACCGGGCCCGCCCTACGAATCCACCGTGGCCCGCCGCTGGCCGCTGGAGTTCGCCGAAGTCGCCGCCCGCGTACGGATTCCCGTCCACTACACACTCGGCGACCATGAACGCGTGTGGAGTTCCGGGCCCGAGGCCATGGCCGACATCGCGAGCCTGTTCACCGACTCCCCGCGAGTCGTCACCGAGGAACAGGCCGACAGCGGCCACAACTTGAGCATCGGGCACACCGCGACCGGATACCACCTGAAGATCCTCTCGTTCGTCGAGGAGTGCGTTGTCGGATCCGGGAACGGCGGATACGGGGCCGTCGGATACGAGGCAGGCGGCTGTGAAAGCGGTGGGATCGACCGACTCCCGAGGAGGGCCGGATGAGCGACGCCGATGTCGCCGTACTGCTGCTCGTGCGCGTGGTCGTAGGGCTGATCATGATCATGCACGGGCTGAATCACTGGCGAGGTGGCGGCCGTATCGAGGGCACCGCCCGCTGGTTCACCGGACTCGGCCTGAAACAGGGCGTGTTGCAGGCCTGGATGAGCGTGCTCACCGAGGTCGGCGCGGGCGTTCTGCTCATCCTGGGCCTGCTCACTCCGCTGGCCTGCGCCGCCGTGATCTCGGTGATGCTGGTCGCGGGGCTGCTCGCCCACCGGCCCAACGGCTTCTTCGTCTTCAAGGACGGCTACGAGTACGTCCTCACGCTCGCCGTCGCAGCCCTGGCCCTCGCGGTACTGGGCCCCGGCCGCTGGTCCGTCGACCACGGGGCCGGCATCGATCTGACCGGCTGGACCGGCGGTGGCATCGCGCTGGGCGCGGCCGTGGTGGCCACCGGGGGACTGCTGGGCACGTTCTGGCGACCGGAGCGCAAGGCTGCCGCCGAGCCCGAGGTCGAGCCCGAAGCCGGCAGCGAGCCTGAGGTTCACGCCGAGCCCGGAGCGGGTGCCGAGCCTCAGGGTTCCGTGGCCGAACCGGCGCCCGAGAACGAGAACACCCCCGATTCGGTCGACCAGGAGGCCCGCTGATGCGCGTCGGATTCATCGGGCTGGGCAGTCAGGGCGCACCCATGGCACGCCGGATCGTCGAGGCGGGCTTCGCCACCACACTCTGGGCACGCCGCCCCGCCACACTCGCCGCGTTCGCCGACACGGCCGCGCAGCGGGCCACCTCTCCCATCGAACTCGCCGCCGCCAGCGACCTGGTGTGCGTCTGCGTCGTCGACGACGCCGATGTCGAACAGGTCGTCACGGGCGAGCACGGCGTGCTGAGGGGTCTGCGCCGGGGCGGGGTGATCGCCGTGCACAGCACCGTCCACCCCGACACCTGCCGACGGCTCGCCGAGCGCGCCCAGGTGCACGGCGTCTCCGTGGTCGACGCACCCGTCAGCGGCGGCGGAAGCGCCGCTGCCGAGGGGCGCCTGCTAGTGATGGCGGGCGGTGAGTCGGGCACGGTCGCCTACTGCCGCAAGGTGTTCGAGACGTTCGGCGATCCGGTCGTCCACATGGGTCCGCTCGGCTCGGGACAGATCGCCAAACTCCTCAACAACCTGTTGTTCACTGCCAACTTGGCGACCGCGGCCGACACACTGTCCCTGGCACCGGAGTTCGGCATCGACCGAGGCGCCCTCGCCGAAGTCGTCCTGCACGGCAGCGGATCGAGCTTCGCGCTCGACCGCGTGAAGGCCGCAGGCGGCACGCTCGACCGTCTCGCTGAACGCGCCGGACCGCTGCTCCGTAAGGACGTGAGGCTGCTGGCCGACCTCGCCGAGTCGGCCGGCGCCCCGACGGGCACCGTGCTGACGGCGGCCGACGCGGCCCTCGACCACATGGGCCAGGGACGGCTGACGGCACCCGCAACTCCCGCTCCATGAAAGCGAAAACGACCTTCTCGCCACCGGAGAACATTGATATCGTCGCTCGTCGTCAGACTGGTGACGGAAGGGAACCGTACACACCGTGAAGGACTTCGAGGCGATCGACTTCTTCCAGGACGACGAAGTCGTCGCGGACCCCTATCCCTATTTGGAGGCCATGCGCGGGAAGTGCCCGGTCCTCCGCGAGAACCATCACGACGTCACGATGGTGACGGGGTACGACGAGGCGATCCAGGTCCTCAACGACCCCGACACCTACTCGTCCTGCCTCTCGGTGACCGGCCCCTTCCCCGGGTTCCCGGTCCCGCTCGTGGGCGACGACGTGAGCGCGCTGATCGAACAGTACCGCGACCAGCTCCCGATGAGCGACCAGTTGCCTACGCTCGACCCGCCCGTGCACACGGACCACCGCGGACTCCTCATGCGGATGATCACCCCGCGGCGCCTGAAGGAGAACGAGGCGTCGATGTGGCACCTCGCCGACGCCCAGCTGGACGCGTATCTCGCCGCCGGCGAGGGCGACTTCATCAGCGGGTTCGCCGGTCCCTTCACGCTGAGGGTCATCGCCGATCTGCTCGGTGTGCCCGACGAGGACCGCAACACGTTCGTGGAGGGCCTCGAACACCGGCCGCAGGCGGGCATCGGCAGCACGGACGGCGAGGTGTCGTACTCGCCGCTGGAGTATCTGTACGGGCAGTTCTCTGCCTATGTCGAGGAGCGCCGCCGCGAACCCCGCGAGGACGTGATCACAGGTCTCGCCCTCGCGAAGTTCGCCGACGGTTCGACCCCCGACGTCGGCGACGTGGCCCGCGTAGCCACCAACCTCTTCGCGGCCGGCCAGGAGACCACCGTCCGGCTGCTGAGCAACGCCCTCAAGCTGATCGCCGAAGACCCGGACCTGCAGCGGCTGTTGCGCACCGAGCGCGACCGCATCCCGAACTTCATCGAGGAGACGCTGCGCACCGAGAGCCCGATCAAGGGCGATTTCCGGCTCTCCCGCGTCCCGTCCACGGTCGGCGGCGTCGACATCCCCGCAGGCACCACCCTCATGGTCCTCAACGGCGCCGCGAACCGCGACCCGCGCCACTTCGAGGACCCCGAGATCTTCGACCCGGCCCGCGCCAACGCCCGCCACCACCTCGCCTTCGGCCGGGGCCCCCACACCTGCCCCGGTGCCCCACTGGCCCGCGCCGAGGCCCGGGTCGGCATCGAGCGCATGTTGGACCGTACGACGGACATCAGGATCTCGGAGAGCGTGCACGGCCCTGCCGACGCGCGGAACTTCCGTTACCTGCCGACGTACATCCTGCGCGGACTCACCCATCTCAACCTGGAGTTCACGCTCGCCGAGGAGTCCGACAGGTCCGAGGAGTCCGAGGAGTCCGCGCGATGAAAGCCGTGGTTGACGCGGACCGTTGCCGGGGTCACGGCATCTGCTGGTCGATCTGCCCCGAGGTGTTCGACCTGACCGACGACGGCTACGCCGAGGTGCTGACCCCCGAGGTCCCCGCGGAGTACGAGGAACAGGTCCGCACGGCCGTGGGCAGCTGTCCCGAGCGCGCGATCACGCTGAGCTGAGGAGCACCGGATGCCCAAGGGGTACGTCATCCTGACCGAGTCCATCAAGGACCCGGCCGGAATGGACGCCTACAGCCGGGCGGCCGGTCCGTCGATCGCCCAGGGCGGCGCGTCCGTCCTCGCGGCCGACGGCCGGCCGCAGCTTCTCGAAGGCGAGTGGCACGGCGACCGGACCGTCGTTCTCGAATTTGAGAGCGTCGAAGCCGCGAGGGCCTGGTACGAGTCGGAGGCCTACGGACGCGCGAAGCCCCTGCGGCAGGCGGCGGCCGAGACGAACGCGGTGATCGTCTCTGGCTTCGAGATGCCGTCCCGGGGCGCGTGAGAACGAACGAGGCCCGGCCCGGGAAGGGCAATGCCATGGCCGGAAGGGTCGCCCGATCGCGACGGCAACCGTAATGTCACATGCGTGTTGCCGGGGTGGAAGGGGTGCTCAATGACGACGGCCCGACACGAGGAGATTCTTGTCGCCGCGCTGGGGGTGTTCGCCGAGCGGGGTTACAAGAAGGCCTCCATCGACGCCGTGGCCGAGCGCGCCGGCCTGACCCGGCAGGGCGTGCTGCACTACTTCCCGAGCAAGAAGCGGCTTCTCCTCGCCCTCGTCCAGCTCCGTGAGGACCTCGCCCGCGAACACCTGGCCGCCCTCCACGCGGACGCCGGCGAGGACCTGCCCGGACTGCTCGCCGAGGTCATCACCTATGACCACAAGAATCCCGGTCTCGCCCAGATCCACAGCGTTCTCGTGGCCGAGGGCGTCACCGGCAGCGACGAGGCACAGCGGTTCTGCCACGACTACTACCGGTCGATCCAGGACCAGACCGTCGAGCACCTCACCGCGCTCTACGGCGACCGGGTCCCCAGCGGCCTGACCCCCCGAGCCGCCGCCACCGCCGTGGTGGCGATGCTCGAAGGGGTCCAGCAGCAGTGGATGCTCGACGAGGAGCAGACCGACTACCCCGAGATCATCCGCGATGTCATGGGCGTGCTGCTCGGGCCCACGCCTGTATGAAATCGGCCATCGCCGTCACGCTCTCCGGATGCAGACTCACCGCGTCCGGCCGTACCCGAAGATCCACCGTGACACCGGAGTGCGCGGCGCGGGCGGCGAAGGACAGGGAGTCGTCCAGCAGCGGATCGGTACCGGCGACCAGGAGCTGGATCGGCGGCAGCCCGTGCAGATTGGCGTGCAGCGGGCTCAGCAGCGGGTTGGTCCGGTCGGCGCCGCCCGCGAACCGGGCCGCGTGCAACCGGAGTTCGTCGATGTCGAAGCCCGGATCGGCGGCCGCGTTGAACAGCAGACTCGGCGCGTCCAACGTCAGGTCCAGCAGCGCCGAACTCAGCACCGCACAGTCCGGCGCCTGAGCCCCCATGTCCCGCAGCCGCACCAGCAACGAGGCCGCGAGCCCGGCCCCCAACCGCTCACCGGCCAACGCGACCGGACCACGCGCCTGGCACGAGCTGTATACGGCGTGCACGTCGTCGAGCGCCCCAGGGAACGACGACCGATAGCGCGGGCACACCACAACTGCCCCTGTTCGCAAGGCGAGTCGCTCCGCCAGGTCCACCGCCGACTCCGGAGAGGCCGACAACTGCCGGTCCCCGTGCAGATACAGGATGACGAGATCGCTCGCGTCCGGCGGTCGTACGATCGGCCCCACCGGGCTCGACTCGACCCGCACCCGCCCGTCGCCGGCCGCCGCACGGTCCGTGTGCGTCCGTACGTCGGCCAGGTCGGCGTGGCTCAGGCCGGTCTCCGCTCCGGTCGCCCCAACTCGCGTGTCACCCACGGGACATCACCCTCTCCGCTGCCTGCCAGTGCTCGTCGGACACCCAGAGGCGGGCGAACGCGCGGGCCGCCTCCTCCTCCGGGACGGCTTCGCTCATCACGCGTTTGATCTCCCGCGCCGGATTGGTCGCGAGGGATCTGGCCAGGGTGCGCCAGCCCTCGGCGAACTCCGCGCGCGGCAGCACCAGTTCGAGCAGTCCGACGCGTTGGGCCTCGGCCGCGTCGAGGACCGTCCCGGCGCCGGCGAGCATCAACGCCCGCCCCTTGCCCACCAGTTGGGCGAGCCGCTCGGCGCCGCCCCACGCGGGCATGATCGCCAGGGCCACCTGGTTGAAGCCGATCCTGATGTCGTCGGCGGCGACCCGGATGTCGGCGGCCACCGCGACCTCGGCGCCGCCGCCGAACGCGTGCCCGTTCAACGCGGCGATCACCGGTCCCGGGAAGGCCGCGATGCGATCGCAGATCCCCCTCATCCGCACGGCCATGGCCATCGCGTCCTCCTCGGTCCGGATCGCACTCAACTGCTTCAGATCCCCGCCCGAGACGAACGCCCGGTCGCCCGCACCGGTGATGACCAGCGCCTTGGCGCCGGCTGCCGCGTCGAGGACCGTGTCGAGTTCGTCCATTGTGGTCGGGGCGATGGCGTTGCGGGCGTGCGGGCGGTCGATGGTGACGACCGCCAGGCCCTCGTCGAGTTCGAGATCTACGTCCATGGCCTCAGTCCTCGTATTCGACAGTGACGTGCGGGGTGGTCGGCTCGCCCTGGCAGGTCAGGACCCAGCCCTCGGCGATCTCGTCGTCGTCGAGCGCGTTGTTGACGCGCATCTTGGCCTCGCCTTCGATGACGTGGGCGATACAGGTGGCGCAGTTGCCCGCCTCGCAGGAGAACGGCGGGGCCAGACCTGCCCGACGCGCACTCTCCAGAAACGTCTCGCCGGAGCGCTGCGCGAGCGTGTGCCGCTTGCCGGAGAGCACGAGCGTGAGGGTGCCGTCCTGGTCGGCGGGTTCCTCGGATTCCCGCTCGGGGTTCTCCTGGAGCGGGTGTTCGGCGGCGGTCTGCGCGAACCGCTCGACGAAGATCCGCTCCGGGGCGACCCCGTCGGTGAGAAGCGCGTTCTCCACCAACTCCATGAAGGGCGCGGGCCCGCAGAGGTAGAAATCCGCGTCCGTGTCACCGCCCGCGAACTCCCGCACCTGGTCCGCGGTGACGAACCCCTGCCGGTCGTCGAGATGGTGCCGGACCACGAACCGGTCCGGATACCGCTCGCCCAACTCGCCCAACGCGGCGGCGAAGATGACGGAGTTGGCGTCCCGGTCGGCGGACAGCACCCGCACCGGCCGCCCGGTCCCGGCGAGCGCCGACTTGGCGAGCGACAGGATCGGCGTAATCCCGCTGCCCCCGCAGAACGCGACCACCGGAGCGGTCAACTCCCGTGCCCCGCCTGCCTCGTCGCCCTCCCGCAGACAGAACACCCCTGCGGGCAGCGTGGTTTCGACGACGTCGCCGGGCGCGAGATGGTCGTGCATCCAGTTGGACACCAGGCCCCCCGGAACCCGCTTCACCGTCGTCATCAGCTCGGTGTCCGTCTCCGGCGAACTGGACATCGAGTAACTGCGCAGCGTGCCACAGGCCTTGATCGTCACGAACTGGCCCGCCCGGTACGGGAAGGGCGCGTCGAGTACGTACGTCCGTGTGTCGGGCGTCTCCTGGATGATCCGTGTGATCCGCACCGGGTGGAACCCGTGGTCTCGTCCCATGTATGGAATTTACCTTCTCGCTCTGAGAGAGTGCAATTCTCAATGACGAGAGGAAGTTCCTGTCGTGCGAGCGATCCCCGCTGAACTCGTCAACCGCTATGAGGCGGAGGGCTGGTGGACCAGGGAGACGATCGGTGACCTGCTGACGCGGGGACTGACTGCCGCCCCGGAGACCGCGTTCCGGGTCCACTCGACGGTCCGGCCCTGGGAAGGGACCTTCGGCGAGGTCGAACTGACCGCCCGCCGACTGGCCGCGGGACTGCGCGAGCGGGGCATCGTCCCCGGCGACGTCGTGGCACTCCAACTGCCCAACTGGATGGAGGCGGCAGCGGTCTTCTGGGCCTCGGCCTTCCTCGGCGCGGTCGTGGTGCCGATCGTCCACTTCTACGGCCGCAAGGAAGTCGGCTACATCCTCGACACCGTCCAGCCCAAGGTCTTCGTCACCGCCGAACGCTTCGGGCACCTGCGCCACGACCCCGAGCTGAGCGCGAAGATCCCCGTGGTCGGCGTCGTAGGACGGGACTTCGGCGAACTGCTCGCCGACGAACCCCTGCCCGGCGTCGTACCGACGGACCCGTCCGGGCCCGCGCTGATCGCCTTCACCTCCGGAACGACCCGCGACCCCAAGGGAGTTGTGCACAGCCACCGCACCCTGGGCTTCGAGACCCGCCAACTCGCCGGCCGCTACCCGCCCGACCGCGGCGACCAGCTCACCTCCGCGCCCGTCGGCCACTTCATCGGCATGGTGAACGCCTTCCTGATCCCCGTCCTCGACGGCAGCCCCGTGAACCTCGCCGACACCTGGGACCCGGGCCTCGCCCTGGAGTTGATGGCCCGTGACGGCCTCACCGTCGGAGGCGGCGCCGCGTACTACATGACGAGCCTCCTCGACCACCCCGACTTCACGCCCGGTCACCTCACGAGCATGAAGTACGCGGGTCTCGGCGGCGCGACCGTACCGAACGCGGTGACCAGACGCCTCGCCGACCTCGGCATCACCGTCTTCCGCGCCTACGGCAGCACCGAGCACCCCTCGATCACCGCCTCGGCCCACACCGCGCCCGAGGACAAACGGCTCTACACCGACGGCGACGCGCTGACCGGAGTGGAGATCCGGCTCGCCGAGGACGGCGAGATCCTCAGCCGCGGCCCCGACCTGTGCCTCGGCTACACCGACCCGGCCCTCACCGAGCGGGCCTTCGACGCGGACGGCTGGTACCACACCGGCGACATCGGGGAGTTCGACGAGGACGGCTACCTCACCATCACCGACCGCAAGGCGGACATCATCATCCGCGGCGGCGAGAACATCGGCGCGCTGGAGGTGGAGGAGGTTCTCCTCGCCCTGCCGGCCGTCGCCGAGGCCGCGGTCGTGGCCGCCCCGGACGCGCGCCTCGGAGAGCACGCGGCAGCCGTCGTACGACTGCGGCCGGGCCAGCCGGAACCCACCCTCGACGACCTGCGCGCCCACTTCGCCTCGGCGGGCCTGGCCCGGCAGAAGTGGCCGGAGGAACTGCACGTCGTCGACGACTTCCCGCGCACCGCGAGCGGGAAGGTCCAGAAGTTCGTTCTCCGCAAGGATATTGCCGCCCATCAAGAGTGAGAATAGGATTCTCGCAATCTGCGAAGGAGGATCTCATGCCATCGCGCGTGCCGCCGTATCCACTGTTCGACGCGGACAACCACCTGTACGAGACGGAGGATGCGCTCACTCGGTACCTGCCCAAGCAGTACGCGAGCGCCATCCAGTACGTGCAGGTGAAGGGCCGTACGAAGATCGCCATCCGCGGTCAGATCAGCGACTACATCCCCAACCCCACCTTCGAGGTCGTGGCCCGGCCCGGCGCGTGGGAGGACTACTTCCGCGAGGGGAACCCGGAGGGCAAGTCCCACCGGGAGCTGTTCGGCGAGCCGATGCGGTCGATCCCCGCGTTCCGCGAGCCCGGGCCACGCCTGGCGCTCATGGACGACCTGGGTATCCACCAGACCCTGATGTTCCCGACCCTCGCCAGCCTGGTCGAGGAACGGATGCGGGACGACCCGGAGCTGATCCACGTCGTCGTCCATGCCCTCAACCAATGGCTGCACGAGACCTGGCAGTTCAGCTACAAGAACCGCATTTTCACCACCCCGGTGATCAGCCTGCCGATCCTGGACAAGGCGATCGCCGAGCTGGAGTGGTGCCTGGAGCGCGGAGCGAGGGCGATTCTCGTCCGGCCCGCCCCGGTCCCCGGCTATGGCGGATCGCGGTCCTTCGCGCTGCCGGAGTTCGACCCGTTCTGGAAGCGGGTCGAGGAGGCGGGCGTGCTGGTGGCCATGCACTCCTCCGACAGCGGCTACTCGCGCTACTCCAGCGACTGGGAGGGCAAGAGCCAGGAGATGACGCCGTTCCAGGCGCAGGTCTTCCGGATGATGTCCGAGTGGCGCCCGGTCACCGACGCGGTCGCGTCCTGGGTCTGCCACGGAGCCCTGTTCCGCTTCCCGGAACTGAAGGTCTCGGTCATCGAGAACGGCTCTTCCTGGCTGCTGCCGCTCCTCGACCAACTGGGCAGCACCTACAAGAAGCAGCCGAAGGGCTTCCTGGGCGATCCGGTCGAGGAGGTCAGGAAGCGCATCCACATCAGCCCGTTCTGGGAGGAGGACATGGCCGCGCTCTCCGAGGTCGTCGGAGTCGAGCGCGTCCTGTTCGGGTCCGACTACCCGCACCCCGAGGGGCTGGCCGACCCGGTCTCCTACATCGACGCCATCCAGGGCATGAAGGAGGCCGACCAGGCCAAGATCATGGGCGGCAACCTCGCCCGGTTGATCGGCGTATGACCTGGGAGAGCATCCCGCAGATGGTGCTGAGCGCGGCCGACCGCTTCGGTGACGCCGAAGCCGTGGTGGACGGCCCGCTCCGCCTCACGTTCACCGAGCTGGTCGAGCGGGTGCGTGTGGCTGCGGGTGCGTTCGCGTCGGCCGGGGTGGAGCAGGGCGACCGGGTCGCGATCTGGGCGCCGAACTCCGCCGAGTGGATCGTCGCCGCCTTCGGTCTGATGACCGCGGGCGGTGTGGTGGTGCCGGTGAACACCCGGTTCAAGGCGGACGAGGCGCACGACATCATCGTTCGCAGCGGCGCGAAGGCCGTTCTAGTCCAGGAGGGTTTCCTCGGCCTGGACTTCAAGGCGCCGCCCGGCGTGCCGGTCTTCGACCTCAAGTCCGGCTTCCTGGCGAGCGGTTCACCCTTCGAGCGGAAGGTGACCGGCGATCAGGTCAGCGACATCGTCTTCACGTCGGGCACCACCGGCCGGCCCAAGGGCGTCCCGATGACCCACGCCCAGACGCTCCGGTTGTACGCGGAGTGGTGCGACCTGGCCGGGGTCAGGGAGGGCGACCGCTATCTGATCGTCAACCCGTTCTTCCACATCTTCGGCCTCAAGGCGGGCCTGGTCGCATCCCTCATCCGCGGCATGACCATCCTCCCCGTCCCCGTCTTCGACGTGGACCACGTCCTGGACCTGGTCGAGCGCGAGAGGGTCACGGTCCTGCCCGGCCCGCCCACGCTCTACCACTCCCTCCTGACCGACCGAGGTTCAAGAGACCTGTCCTCACTGCGAGTTGCGGTCACCGGGTCCGCCGACATCCCCGTCGAACTGATCCGAAGAGTGATGACCGAACTCCCCTTCACCTCGATCATGACGGGCTACGGCCTGACCGAGGCCGGCACGGCCACCGCCACCCGGCCGGGCGACTCGTTCGAGGACATCGCCACCACCGTCGGCACTCCCTGCGACGGCGTCGAGGTCCAAGTCGCGGACGACGGCGAGGTGTTGGTCCGCGGCTACAGCGTGATGCACGGCTACTTCAACGACCCCGACGCCACCGCTGAGGCCATCGACCCGGACGGCTGGCTGCACACCGGCGACCTCGGCACGCTCGACGAGCGCGGCTACCTGAAGATCGTCGGCCGCAAGAAGGACATGTTCATCGTCGGCGGCTTCAACGCCTACCCCGCCGAGATCGAGGGCTTCCTCATGGAACACCCGGCGGTCGCCCAGGCCGCCGTGATCGGCGTCCCCGACGAGCGGATGGGACAGGTCGGCAAGGCCTTCGTCGTCCGCCAAGGGCCGCTGACCGCCGACGAGTTGATCGAGTGGAGCCGGCTCCGGATGGCCGGGTTCAAGGTGCCCCGGACCGTGGAGTTCCGCACGGAACTGCCGCTGAACGCCACCGGAAAAGTGATGAAGGACCTCCTGCGATGACGCCTCCCACACCGCCCCAGGGCGACGACCTCGTCCGGACCGCGTCCGGCCTGCCCCTCAAACCGGTCTACGGCCCCGACGACGTCGACACCGCACCGCCCGCGCCGGGCAACTTCCCCTTCACGCGCGGCAATTACGCCACCGGCTACCGGGGACGGCTGTGGACACTGCGCCAGTACTCCGGCTTCGGCACCGCCGAGTCCTCCAACCGCCGCTACCACTACCTCCTCCAACAGGGCGGCACCGGACTCTCCGTGGCGCTCGACCTGCCCACACAGTGCGGCTACGACTCCGACGACCCCGAAGTGGCCGAGGAAGTAGGCCGGGTGGGCGTCGCCGTCGACACCCTCGCCGACGCCGAGATCCTCTTCGAGGGCATCCCGCTCGACAGGATCAGCACCAGTTTCACCATCAACGGCACGGCCGCGATCCTGCTCGCCTTCTACGTCGCGGCAGCCGAACGTGCGGGTGTGCCGCGGGCGAAACTCACCGGGACGATCCAGAACGACATCCTCAAGGAGTACGCGTCCAGGGGTACTTGGATCTGGCCCGCCGAACCGTCGCTGCGACTCATCGCCGACACCATCGAGTTCTGCGCCGCCGAAGTCCCGCGCTTCAACGCCATCTCGGTCGCCGGCTCGCACTTCCGCGACGCGGGCGCCAACGCCGTACAGGAGATGGCTTTTACGCTCGCGGACGGGGTCACGTACTGCGACACGGTGCTGGCCCGGGGCCGTATGACGATCGATCAGTTCGCTCCGCAGGTCTCCTTCTTCTTCTACACGCACGGCGACTTCTTCGAGGAAGTCGCCAAGTACCGTGCCGGACGGAGGCGTTGGGCCACCATCGTGCGCGAGCGGTACGGGGCGGGCAGCGACAAGGCGGCCATGTTCCGCTTCGGGTGTGTCGCCGGCGGCGCCTCCCTCTACGCACCCCAGGCACAGAACAACACCGTCCGCGTCGCCTACGAGGCACTCGCCTCGGTCCTCGGCGGCGTCCAGTCGATGTTCACGGCCGCCTGGGACGAACCGTTCGCCCTGCCCAGCGAGGAGTCGGCGACCCTCGCCCTGCGCACCCAGCAGATCCTCGCCCACGAGACCGGCGTCACCCGGGTCGCGGACCCGCTCGGCGGCTCGTACTTCGTCGAGGCACTCACCGACGCCACCGAGGCCCGCATCGTCGAGATCATGGACGACCTGGAGCGCTACGGCGGCATGGTCCGCGCCATTGAGGACGGTTATCTGCAGACCCTGATCGCCGACGAGGCCTACCAGTTGCACCGCGAGGTCGAGGCGGGAACCCGGCCGGTCGTCGGCGTCAACCGCTTCGTCTCCGACGAACCCCCGCCCGACCTCGCCACCTACGAACTCGACGCGGAGGGCCGCGACCGCCAGCTGAAACGGCTTGCCGACGTCAAGGCAACCCGTGACGCCGTCGTCGTACGGCAACGTCTCGCCGAACTGTCCCGCGCCGCGGAAGGCACCGAGAACCTCATGCCCATCCTGATCGACTGCGCCAACGCCTACTGCACGGTCGGCGAGATGGTCGCCGCGCTCAAGGCGGTCTGGGGCGAGTTCCAGCAGCCGGTGGTGTTCTGATGACGGCCCGCGTACTGGTCGCCAAACCGGGGCTCGACGGACACGACCGCGGCGCCAAGATCGTCGCGCGGACGCTGCGCGACGCCGGCTTCGAGGTGATCTTCACCGGGATCCGGCAGCGCGTCGACGACATCGTGGCCGTCGCCGTCCAGGAGGACGTGGCCGTCGTAGGCCTCAGCATCCTCTCCGGCGCGCACCTCGCGCTGACCACCCGCGTCATCGAGGCGCTGCGCGCCACCGGCTCCGAGGACATCGCCGTCGTCGTCGGCGGCACCATCCCGCCGGCCGACGTACCGAAACTGCTCACGGCCGGCGCCGCCGCGGTCTTCCCCACGGGCACCCCGCTCGACGCCCTCGTGACCACGATGCGCGCCCTGACCACCGTCAACTCGCCATGATCCGGCGGCAATTGGACAATCTGGAGGCAGCGTGCGCATCGGAGTGATGATCGGGCCCGAGCGCGGGGACTCGGTCCGCAAGGTCACACGGATGATCGACGACGTGACCTGGGCCGAGAAGGCGGGCTTCGACACCGTGTGGGTACCGCAGATCCCGTCAGACTTCGACGCGCTCACCGCGATCGCGCTGATGGGTGCGCGCACCGAGCGCATCGAACTCGGCACCGCCGTCGTCCCGTTGCAGGCCCAGCACCCCATCGCCCTTGCCCGGCAGGCCATTTCGGCCCAGGCCGCGACGGGAGGACGCCTCGCGCTGGGCCTCGGGCCGTCCCACCACTGGATCATCCGGGACATGCTGGGACTGCCGTACGAGAAACCGGCCGCCCTCACCCGGGACTACCTGGACGTCCTGGACGCCGCGTTCGGCGGAACGGGCGAGGTCGATGTCGAGAACGACACTTTCACCGTCCACAACCCGCTCACCCTCGCCCCCGTCGCCCCGCTGCCGGTCCTGCTGGCGGCCCTCGGCCCGGTCATGCTGCGCCTCGCCGGGGAACGGGCCGACGGCACCGTCCTGTGGATGGCCGACGAACGCGCCGTCGCCGAACACGTCGTCCCCCGCATCACCAAGGCCGCCGAGAGCGCCGGACGCCCTGCACCCCGGATCGTCGCGGGCATCCCGGTCTGCCTGTGCGGCCCCGACCGCGTCGACGAGGCTCGTGAGCGCGCCAACCGCATCCTCGGCGAGGCCGAGATCTCGCCCAACTACCAACGGGTGCTTGAGTACGGCGACGCCCGCGACATCGGCGACCTGTGCGCGGCGGGGGACGAGAACGCCATTGCCGCCCGCTTCAAGCGGTTCGCCGATGCCGGGGTCACCGACCTTTCCGTACGGCTGCTGCCCATCGGCGACAACCGCGACGAACTGGTCGCCTCCAAGTGCCGCACCCGCGACATGCTCGCCGCCCTCGCCGCGGACCTGCGATGACCGCCGGACCGCTCGACGGCATCCGCATCCTGGAGGTCGGCCACATGCTGGCCGGCCCCTACGCCACGATGATGCTCGCCGACCTCGGCGCCCAGGTCACCAAGATCGAACCGCCCGGCGGGGACATCTCACGCCAGGTGAGCGACGCCTACTTCGCCAGCCTCAACCGCGGAAAGCGCAGCATCCGCCTCGACCTCACGACCGACGAAGGACAGGCCCGGCTCGGTCAACTCGTCGTGGATTCCAATGCGTTGCTCGTCAATCTGAAACCGTCGGCGATCCACCGACTGGGCCTGACCTACGACGTGCTGCGCAAGTGGAACGACCGGATCGTGTGCGTCGCGCTCACCGGATACGGCCTGGACGCGGGCGACGAGCCTGCCTTCGACTACGTGGTCCAGGCCGCCACGGGAGTCGCCGCCCTCACCGGCGCTCCCAACGACCCGCCGACGCTGCCTGGTTACTCCTCGGCCGACAACTCCTCGGGTCTGACAGCCGCGTTGGGGCTCCTCGCGCAGATTGTCTCGGGGCGGGGCGGCCAAGTGGAGGTGTCGCTACGGGATGTGATGCTCTCTCAGCTCAACTACCGCGCCTCCGCCTACCTCAACGAGGGCGTCGAACCGCGCCGACTGCCCCTCGGCGCGCACTCCTACTACGTGCCGGCCCAGCTCTTTCCCACCGCCGAGGGCTACTTGGCGCTCTTCATCACCCACGACGGCTTCTGGAAGTCCTTCGCAGCAGAGGCCGGCGTCCAGGGATTCCCCACCATGGCGGAACGCGCCGAGCACCGCGAGGAGGTGCTGGCCGCGGTGACCGATGCCCTGGCCGGCGACACCGCCGCGGGATGGGAGGCGCGGCTGCGTCCGCTCGGGGTGCCGACCGCCGCCGTACGGACGCTGCCGCAGGCGTTGGCGGCGACACCGGAGGCCGTGGTGACGGCCGGGGACTTTCGGCTGGTGCGCAGTTCCGTGCGGGTCGATGGGTACGAGCCCGAGTACGGGCCGCCGCCCCGCCTGGGTGAGCATGACGTTTCCGGGGTGGAGGGGGAGTCGTGAGGGCGGAGGACCAGTTCCATCTCGGGCTTGTCGTCGAGAACTTCGAGGGGACGCTGGCCGAGCTCTCGGCGGCGTTCGGGTACGAGTGGTGCGCCGAGATCGGCGGGCCGCTTCCGGTGACGCTACCGACCGGAAACGCCGTTCTCGACATCAACTGCGTCTACTCCCGGACACTGCCCCGACTGGAGATCATCCGCCAAGTCCCGGGCACCCTGTGGGAACCGGCGGCCGGCGGCGGGGTGCACCACGTCGGCTACTGGTCCGACGACGTCGCCGCGGACGCGGCCGAACTCACCCGGCAGGGCTTCGTGACCGAGGCGAGCCGGACCGGTACCGGCGGAGCCCCCTTCGCCTTCCTGCGCGGCCCGAGCGGTCTGCTCGTGGAACTCGTCGACCGGATGGCACGACCGGGACTGGACAGGTACTGGGGCCATGGAGGAGGGAACGGATGACGACCGTAGGCATCGCGACCGGCGCCGGTCGAGGCATGGGACTGGCCTGCGCGCGGCGGCTCACCGAACTCGTGGACACGCTGCTGCTGGTGGACCGGGACGAGTTGGCCGCGACCGCCGCGGCGAAGGAACTGGCCGCCGCGGACGGGGAGATCGAGGTCGAACCCTTCGTGCTCGACATCACCGACAGGGCCGGACTGTCCCGACTCACCGCCCGCGTCGCCGAGTTGGGCACCCTCAGAGCCGTCTCCCACGCCGCCGGGATCTCACCCACCATGGCCGACTGGCGGCGCATCTTCGACGTGGACCTGGTCGGTACCGCACGCCTCGCCGAGGCACTCCGCCCGCTCGCCACCGAGGGGACCGCGATGGTGTGCTTCGCCTCGATGGCACCGCTCCTCGGCAACCTGGACGCCGATCCCGCCGTAGCGGCGATCCTCGACGATCCGCTGCGGGAGGACTTTCTCGACCGGCTGCGCGAGGCCCTCGGGCCCGCCGTGGAGAACACCGGTCTCGCCTACGCGTGGGCCAAGCACGGGGTGCACCGGTTCGTACGGCAGGAGGCGGTGCGGCTCGGGCCGTACGGCGCACGGGTGTGCTCCGTCTCGCCGGGCGTCATCGACACCCCTCAGGGACAGCAGGAGGCCTCGGCCCAGCCCGCCATGGCCGCTCTCGTGGAGCAGACGCCGCTCGGGCGGGTGGGCCGGGCCGAGGACGTCGCGGCTGCGGTGGCGTTCCTGTTGTCGGACGAGGCCGCTTTCGTTTCCGGAATCGACGTTCTCGTCGACGGTGGGGTCTGTGCGGCGGTACGGGAGCGCGCCGGTCGCTGACCGGTCAGGCCAAGTGATGCTCGGCCGGCGGGGAGAGGGGCAGGCGCGCCGTGCAGGCAGCGCGCCGCTTCCTCAGCGCCGACGTCCGCTGCGGCGGGCGGACCAGCCCGTTCCCAGTCCGGCCGAATGCGCGGCGAGGAAGGCGAGCCCGAGCAGCATGAGACTCGTCTCGCTGAAGACGATCTGGGTCGACGTCTCGGTGACACGGATGATGAAGGCGATGAAGAAGAGCACGGCCGCCACGATTGCAAGCATCAGATAACCCCTACGGATAGACGGCGAGCCACGCGTGATCGCGGTGGCTTCGCCGTTGTCTCCCGAGTGCCCCGGATGATGCCTCTCAGTCACCTCGATCTCGTGCCGTGCGCAGGCCAACTGCCTTTCAGGCAAGGGATTCCGAGCGTTGGACGGTCCCCGTGAGGCCGGTGGCGTCCTGGCCCGCGAGCAGGACGGCGGCCCGCGCCATCGCCTCCGGCGGCTCCACCATCTCCGGCGGGATCTCCCGGCCCCCGCCACCCGCCTGCCAGCCCTCGGTGAGCACCACCCGTGACGGAGCAAGGCAGTTGACCGCGATGTTGTCCTTCTTCAGGTCGGCGGCGAGTCCCAGGTAGAGGCGCTCGACCGCTGCCTTGGACACCCAGTACGCGTTGGCGCCCCGGTCCGTCATGCCGACCCCGCCGGTCGTCACGGCCACCAATGAGCCCCCGCCACGCGCCCGTACGTGCGGAATCACCGCGCGGGTCACCAGGAACACACCGGTGAGATTGACGTCGAGAGCCAGCTGCCAGCGCTTGAGCGGGGTCGACTCGACCGGGCCGAGCCACAGCACCCCGGCATTGGCGATGAGAATGTCGATCCCGCCGAACTCCGCGACCGTGGCGGCGACGGCCGCGTCGACCGACGCCTCGTCGCTCACGTCACAAGGCACCGGCAGAGCGCGCCCGCCCGCCGCGACGATCCGGTCCGCGACCGAGTGGATCGTCCCGGGCAACCGCCCCTCCTGCTCGGACCGCGCGGCCACGGCGACCGAGGCGCCCGCCTCCGCGAGCGCCACCGCGACCGTGCGGCCGATGCCGCGACTCGCGCCCGCGACGAACGCGACCTTGCCCTTCAACTGCCCGCTCACGCCTGCCACGTGACTCATGCCGGTTACTTCGGCGGGAAGCGGAGGGCACCGTCGAGACGGACGACCTCGCCGTTGAGATAGTCGTTCTCGACGATGTGCTGCACGAGACCCGCGTACTCGACCGGCAGCCCCATGCGCTTCGGGTACGGGATCTGCGGCCCCCAATAGGCCTCCAACTGGTCGCCCGCCTTGCCGTAGGCCGGGGTGTTGAAGGTGCCCGGCGCGATCGTCACGACCCGGATGCCGAGCGGCGAGAGGTCGCGGGCGGCGACCAGGGTCATGCTGACGACCCCGCCCTTGGCCGCCGCGTAAGGGAGTTGGCCGATCTGGCCCTCGAACGCGGCGATCGAGGCCGTATTGACGATGACACCCCGGCCGCCGTCCAGCGGTTCCTGACGGGCGATCGCGGCGGCGGCCAGGCGCAGCACATTGAAGACGCCGGTGAGATACACGTCGATCGTCGTACGGAAGCCCGCGAGGTCGAGGGGCGAGCCGTCCTTGCCGACGAGCCGGCCACCGCTCGCCGGACCGCCGTGCGCGTCCACCGAGATGCGCAGCGGTCCCGCCGACTCCGCCTCGGCCAGGGCCGCTTGGACATCGTCCTCGGAGGTGGCGTCGGTGCGCACGTAGCGCACACCCAGCTCCTGCTCCAGGGCCTTGCCCTTCTCGTCGGCCAGATCGGCCACGACGACCTTCGCTCCCGCCGCGTGCAGTCGACGGACGGTGGCCTCGCCCAGGCCGCCCGCCCCGCCGACGACCACCGCGGAGCTCCCACTGATCTGCATCAAGGATTTCCTCTCTTGCGAACAGCGCTCTAGTGAGACGAGAATAGCATTCTCATGAATATAACCATGATTCTGGAGATGGTGGCCTCGGGCGGCGACCGACCGGTGGTCACGGCGAACGGCCGCTCCCTGACCGCCTCGGATGTGCTCACCCGCGCCCGCGCCGCCGCGCACCGCTTCCGGGGCCACCCGGCCGTGCTGTACCTGAGCCCCAGTCACCTCGCCTATCCGGTGGCCCTGTTCGGCGCCGCCCTGGCGGGCATCCCGTTCATCCCGCTCAACTACCGTCTCGGCGAACACCAGTTGGCCCGCCTCCTGGCCCGCCACCCCGGCGCCCTCGTGCTACGGCCCGCCGACCTCGACGCCCTGCTGAGCGCCGAAGAGGACGCCGACGCACCGGAGTTGGACCAGAGCCAGGACCAGGACTCCGTCGCGGTGGTCCTCTACACGAGCGGCACGACCGCCGAGCCCAAGGCGGCCCTGCTGCGCCACCGACACCTGCTGGCGTATGTCCTGAACACCCAGGAGTTCGCCTCCGCTGAGGAGGGCGACGCGTCACTCGTGGCCGTTCCGCCCTACCACGTGGCCGGGTTGATGAACCTGCTCACGAACCTCTACTCCGGCCGCCGCCTGGTCTACCTCTCCGCCTTCGACGCGGGGGAGTGGCTGGAGACCGCGCGCCGCGAACAGGTCACCCACGCACTCGTCGTGCCCACCATGCTGGCCCGCATCGTCGCGGAGGTCCCGACCGACGACGCCGGCACACCCACACTCCGGAGCCTCGCCTACGGCGGCGCGAGGACCCCGCGGCCCGTGGTGGAGCGGGCGTTGGAGATCTTTCCGGGGGCAGGGTTCGTCAACGCGTACGGCCTGACGGAGACGGCTTCGTCGGTCGCGGTCCTCGGACCCGACGACCACCGCGAGGCACTGGCGGCCTCCGACCCCGCCGTACGCGACCGACTCGGCTCCGTGGGGCGGGCGTTGCCCGGCGTCGAGATCGAGATCCGCGACGACGACGGGAAGTTGGCCCGTGCCGGGGAGACCGGGCTCGTGTTCGTGCGCGGGGACCAGATCTCCGGCGAGTACGGCGGACGCAGCGCACTCGACGCCGACGGCTGGTTCCCCACCCGGGACCGGGGCCGACTGGACGACGAGGGCTATCTGTTCATCGAGGGCCGCGCCGACGACACCATCATTCGCGGCGGCGAGAACATCGCTCCCGCCGAGATAGAGGACGTTCTCGTCGCCCATCCCGGGATCGTGGAGGCGGCGGTGATCGGCGTGCCCGACCCCGAGTGGGGGCAGCGGATCGTGGCCGTTGTGGTCGGCGAGGGCGACCCGGCGGAGGTCCGCCAGTGGGTCAAGGACCGGCTGCGCTCCTCCAAGACGCCCGACGCGATCGTGTTCCGCGCCGAACTCCCCAAGACCGAGACCGGAAAGCTGCTGCGCCGCACCCTGCTGGCCGAGTTGGAGACCACCCATGCCTGAAGCAGTCCTCGTGTCCGCCCTGCGAACCCCCGTCGGCACCGCCGTCAAGGGCACCCTGCGCGACACCACCGCGTTCGACCTGGCCCACCACATCGTCGCCGCCGCGGCCGCCACGGAGGGCCTCGACCCGGACGCGGTCGACGACGTGATCCTCGGTGAGGGTCTGTACGGCGGCGGCGTCGTGGCCCGGCACGCGGCACTGACCGTCGGCCTCACCGCCGTACCGGGGCTCGCCCAGAACCGGCACTGCGCCGCCGGACTGTCGGCCGTGCAGAGCGCTGCGGGGAGCATCCGCGCGGGCATGGACGAACTCGTCATCGCAGGTGGCGTCAACTCGGCTTCCACGTCACCGAAACAGCGTTTCCGCGTCGAGGGGGAGTGGGTCGACCCCTGGAGCCCGCCCACGCACCCCGACCGGCCCGACGCGCCCAACCTGGACATGTCGATCACGGTCGGCTGGAACACCGCCGTACGGGCCGGACTCACCCGCGCCGACATGGACGCCTGGGCACTTCGCTCCCACCAGAACGCCATTCGAGCCATCGACGAAGGCCGTTTCGCCGCGGAGCTGGTCCCCATCGACACACCGCACGGCCTGTTCTCGGTAGACGAACACCCCCGTCGCACCACGAGTTTGGAGAAGCTCGCCTCGCTCAAGCCGCTCCACCCCGAGATAGAGGGCTTCTCCATCACGGCCGGCAACGCGGGCGGCGCAAACGACGGTGCCGCCGCCCTGGTGGTGGCCAGCGACCGGCTGGGCCTGCCCGCCCTCGCCGTCGTCCGCTCGTGGGCGTCGGTCGGCGCCGACCCGGCCGAGACGGGCCTCACCCCGGTCAAGGTGATCCCCAAAGCCCTTGCCCGCGCGGGACTTTCGACGTCCGACGTCGACCTCTTCGAGATCAACGAGGCCTTCGCCGCCGTGCCCGTCGCCGCGGTGAAGCTCCTCGGCCTCGACCCCGACCGCGTGAACGTCAACGGCAGCGGCTGCTCCCTCGGCCACCCGGTCGCCGCGACCGGAGCCCGGATGCTGGTCACGCTCGTGCACGAACTGCGCCGGCGTGGCGGCGGTATCGGCGTGGCCGCGATGTGCGCGGGCGGCGGGATGGGCTCCGCCACCGTCATCGAGGTACCGGCGCCGTGACGGATGCGGGGCTGAGGGCCGGAGGCTGCCCCTCCTGCCCTCAGCCCCGGTGACCGCCCGACGGGGGCAGTACCGTCACGCGACTGTACGGAACCTCAGCAGCGCCTCCTGCGCGAACGACGCGACCAGGGACCCCCACGCGGTGAGGACATCGCCCCGGCCGTAGCAGCGACCGTGAGCGAGAAGCGGGCTCTGCTGGCGCAGGAGGAGCCAGTCGTCCGTGGTGAAAGGGCGGTGGAACCACACCGTGTGCGCGGTGACGGCGGAGGTGAACGCCGTTCCCGAATCGTGCTGGGTGACCCCTTCGAGCGGGCGAAGCGCCGTGCCGATCAGGCTCAGATCACTCGCGTACGCCGTCAACGCCGGGGCCAGCTCCGGGGCGACGGCCGGCGTCCGCATCCACAGGTCGTACTCGGGAGGCTCCGACTTCGGCGAGTCCACGTCGACAATCGCCCGCGTGTCCCAGGGAAGCAGCGAGAGATCCACGTCGTGCTCCGCCCCAGGCACCGAGGGCATCGGGAACGCGACCTGCTGGTCGGGACCCTCCTCATGGGAGTGGAGCGACACGGCGGCTACGGCCGCGACCCCCTGCGTCTGCCGCGCCACCACGGTCAACGTGGCGAAGGAGCCGCCCTCATGATGACACGTCACCTCGTACCGCACCGGCTCCTGCGGACGCCCCGCCCGCGCGAATTGCACATGAAGGCTCTTGACCGCCTTGTCGGGGCAGGCCAGTTGGGCGGCGCGGACACTCTGGGCGAGCAACTGGCCGCCGAAGATGCGGTGGTAGCCCAGTTGTTGGTTGCGGCCCTCGTACACGGAGCCGGGGTGGGCGTCGAGGTCCAGGCAGGAGAGCAGGTCGCTCCACAGATCGGTCACTGATGTCACTCCTCGGTCGATCACAGGTGGACGAGCCGCGGCGCGGACCCGCCGGCCCGCAGCAGCGCCCCCGCCTCGCGCGTCAACTCCCGTGCGCTGCCCAGCAGTCCGTCCAGCACCATGGCCCGCCGGACGTGCCGGTGCAGATCGTGTTCGGCGGTGAACCCGATCCCGCCGAGCACCTGCTGGCAGTGCCGGGCCGCCGTCAGGGCCGCCTGCCCGGCCGCCGCCTTGGCCAGCAGTGCGCCCAGCTCGTCCGTAGCGGCGACCAGGGTGGCCTCGGCGCCGTCCAGCGCCACGAGCGTCTCGGCGAGCCGGTGCCGTACGGCCTGGAAGGAAGCGAGCGGGCGGCCGAACTGCTCCCGGTCCACGGCGTGTTGGCGGGCCAGCGTGAGCATGGCGCGGCCGGTCCCGAGCAGCCACCAGCCGAGCGCGACCCGGCCGGTGGAGAGGGGGACGGGAGCATCGACGGGCACGGTGCGCAGGGGCAGTTCGGCGTCCAGGGTCGTCCCGGCGGCAGTGTCGTCGCGCTCCCACACGACCCATGCGCCACCCGTGAACGGCATCGGCAGCGTGCCGCCGAGTGGACGGCCCGCCGCGTGCAGCAGGACGTCGTTGAGGAGCGGCGCGTGGGCGCCCGTCTCGCCCAGCAGGCGGAAGGCGATCGGTACGGCCATGTCCGGCTGTTCCGCGAGCAGTTCGGCCCAGCCGAGGTCGGCCAGAGCGGCGTCCAGCGCCTGCCCCGACGCCGCTGTCATCGTCTTGCGAAGCGTCTCGGCGAGCAGGTCCCGTTCGGCGGCGTCCACGGCTACTCCCTTCCCAGGTCGAGCAGTCGGCGCGCGATGATGTTGCGCTGGATCTCGGCCGTACCGCCGTAGATCGTCGCGGCCCGTGCGTACAGGTACTCCGAGCGCCACGGTGTGTCCGTCAACTCCAGTACGCCGGGCAGGAGATCGCGCACGGTCTCGAAGAGTTGTTGCTCGGCGGTGGCAAGGAGCACCTTGTCGACCGACGTCTCCGCGCCCAGCCGCTCACCTGCCGCCAGGCGCCGCTGTGTGGCGTGGGACGCGCAGCGCGCGGTGTGCAACGCGAGGTAGGCAGCGCCGAGTTGGGCGTCGTCGGGGATTTCCGTCTCGGCCAGCAGACGGTCAAGTCGCGTGTAGAGATGGGCGATCCGGTGCCAGAAGCAGGTGGAGCGCTCGTGCGGGAGCAGGTCCATCGCCAGGCGCCAGCCGTCGCCGGGGCGGCCGAGCATCCGGTCGGCGGGCACCATCACGTCGTCGAAGAACACCTCGGCGAACTCGTCCACGCCGTGCATCGTGCGCAGCGGCCGGACGGTGATGCCCGGGGTGTCCATGTCGACGAAGAACGCGGTGATCCCGTTGTGCCCGGGCGCGGTGCGGGTCAACAGAACGCATCGGGCAGCGAATTGGGCGAGGCTCGTCCACACCTTCTGGCCACTGATCTCCCAGTGGTCGCCGCGCGGGACCGCCCGCGTGGTGAGCGAGGCGAGGTCGCTGCCTGAGCCGGGTTCGGAGAAGCCCTGGCACCACTGCTCGCGCCCGCTCAGCAGCCGCGGGACCATCTCGGCGGCCAGCGCTGGAGGAGCGTACGAGATCATCGTCGGCGCGAGGACCTCGATCATCGAGTAGATCCCCGGCTCGGCCAACTCCCTTGTGGCGACCTCCTCGCCGAGCACCGCCCTGAGCACCGCGGGCCCGCCGAGCCCCCTCACCTCGGCGGGCCAGCCGTACCGCATCCAGTCCGCGTCGTACAACGCCCGGCGGACCCGGGCCAGTTGAGCGACCTGGGCGTCCAGGGAGTGGTCGGGGCCGGGGGAGAGGTCGTGCTCGTCCAGCCAGGCGCGCAGGCCCGTGCGGAAGTCGGCGACGCTCGTGCTGCCGGGCGCGGAGGCGACGCTCATGTACCCGGGCGCTGATAGGCGTGCGGGCGGCCCGAGTCGTGTGCTCCGCTGCGGCGGATGAACGTCATGGCCCGGGTGCGCAACCGCCAACCCCCGTCCGTGCGGACGTAGGTGTCGTTGTAGTAGCCGATCCGCAGGTCGTGCGTGGCGTGGTCGACGAAGCAGAGCGGCTGGGTGCCGGTCGCCGTGTCGCCGGAAAGGTCGACGGCCGGCGTCCCCGTGAGGAACAGCCCCTTGGGCGCGGCGGCCACGAGCGCCGGGAACTCGTCGAGGCCGTAGGAGTCCCCGAAGGCGCTGTACGTGCCGTCGGGCGTGAAGACCCCCAGCACCCCGTCCAGGTCGCCGCGCGTGATGCACACCGCGTAGCGGGCGAGGAGCTGCTGGATCTCCATCAGGTCGTCGGTCGCACCCGGGGGCGGAGCCGGAACAGGCAAGGAGGACAAGGACTTTCCACCCTTCACCATGAGTGAGAATGCCATTCTCTCAGATGAGTGGCAGATTTCCATGCGGTGTGAGGCGACGTCAACAGTCTCTGTCTGAATGGTTGATTCTCCGTAGATGAGAAGCTAGTTTCCAGCGATGGAGAGGGGAGATCCGACGCGATGGACCAGTTCCTCACCTTCGGGATCGTCGGCCTGAGCACGGCCGCGATCTATGCCGTCATCGGCAGTGGGCTCGTGCTCACCTACACCACCACCGGCGTCTTCAACTTCGCGCACGGCGCGGCCGGCATGCTGTCCGCCTTCATGTACTGGCAGCTGACCGTCGGCTGGGGCTGGCCCGTTCCGGTCGCCCTGGTCGTGGTGCTGCTCGTGCTCGCTCCCGGCTTCGGGCTGCTCGTGGAGCGGTTCGTCCTGCGGCCCGTCCAGGCACTCGGCGAAGCCGAACGGCTGGTGATGACGGTCGCGCTGCTCAGCGGTCTCATCGCGGCCGCCCGCTGGATCTGGGACCCGAACGTGGCACGCCCCCTGCCGATGTTCTTCGCCGGCCGCAAGCCCATCCACCTCGGCCCGGCCGTCATCACCTGGCACCAGGCGATCACCATGGCGGTGGCCGTTGCCGTCGCCGTCGGCCTGCGCCTCCTGCTCTACCGCACTCGCGCCGGAGCCGAGATGCGCGCGGCCGTCGACGACCGCGCACTGGTCGGACTCACCGGCGCCGACCCGGTCCGGGCGGGCCGGGTCTCCTGGATCCTCGGCACCCAACTGGCCGCGATCGGCGGCATCTTGATCGCCCCGACCGTCACCCTCGACGCCGCCCAGCTCTCCCTGCTGATCGTCAGCGCGTACACCGCGGCGGTCTTCGGGAGGCTGCGCAGCCTGCCGCTCACCTTCCTCGGCGCGGTCGTCGTCGGCTGCATGGAGAGCTACCTCACCGGCTACCTCCCGCAGAACGAATACCTCCCCGGCCTACGGCTCGCCGCCCCCGCCCTGCTGCTCTTCCTCGCCCTGCTGGTCTTCCCGCACCGGCGCCTGCGCGGCCGTGAACGACGGCTGGCCCGCGTCCCGGTGCCGAGCGCGCGCGGCACGCTCGTGTTCGCGGCGGTCGTCGTCGCCTTCGGCGCGGTACTGGCCTCCCTGCTCGGAGAAGCCGACCTGATCACCTACGGAGCGATCTTCTCGCTGGGCGTGGTGGCGCTCTCGTACGTCCCGCTCGCCGGGTACGCCGGACAGGTCTCCCTCTGTCAGCTGAGCATGGCCGGCATCGGAGCGGTCGTCTGGGCGCACCTCGGCGCGCACGGCGAACTGTGGGCACTCGGCGCCACGATCCTCGTCTCGGCGGTGGCCGGAGCGCTGGTCGCCCTTCCCGCGCTGCGGCTCTCCGGCGTGTATCTCGCCCTGGGCACCGCCGCGTTCGCCGTGATCCTCGACCGGTGGATCTTCACCCTGCCCGCCTTCCACGTCTTCGGCCTGCGGATCGCCCTCTTCGACCAGGGCTCGGTCGACGCCACCGGACCCGACCTGTTCGGCATCCGGCTGGACAGCGGACGGGAGTTGATGGTGTTCGCCGCCGTCTGCCTCGCGCTCGCCTCGATCGGCGTGGCGGCCCTGCGCCGCAGCCGCTTCGGCCGACGACTGATCGCCCTGCGCGACAGCGAGGCCGCGTACGCCACCCTCGGCGGCAACCTGCTGGTCGCCAAGGTCGCCGTGTTCGCCCTCGCCTCCGGCATCGCCGGACTCGGCGGAGCGCTGTACGGAATGCAGCAACGCACCGTCACCGCCGACCAGTTCAGCCTCGTGGCAGGACTGCCCATCTTCCTCGTCGCCGTGGTCGGCGGACTCGGCGCGGTCGGCAACGGGCTTTTCGCCGGCACCGCGTTCGTCGGCCCGACCAACGCCCTGATCGCCGTCGTCCCCGGCACCGCGAACCTGGTCGCCCTGCTCCCCGGCCTCGCCGGCGTCGGACTCGGCCACAACCCCGACGGCATCGTCTCCCGCTTCCGCCGCCAGTGGGAGCCCCTTGCCCGCGACCGCATCGCCCTGCCCACCCTGCTCTGCGCCCTCGCCCTGGCCTGGGCCCTGCGCTTCACCGACGTCATCAACAACTGGACGTACTACGGCGGTTCACTCGTCCTCGCCGTGGCACTCCGCGCCTGGGCGAGCGCCCGGCAAGCTGCTCCGGCCGAGGTGGAGATCCCCGTCGAGTGGTGGGGCCTGCGGCGTGAGTGGCGCCCCGAGGACGAGGAGGTGCTGGCCCGTGGCGTCGCTGCAGGTTAGTGGAGTGACCGTCTCCTTCGGCGGAAACCGCGCTCTCGACGGGGTCGCCCTGACCGCCGAGGCAGGCCGGGTCACGGGACTCATCGGGCCCAACGGGGCAGGAAAAAGTACCCTGTTCGACGTCGCCTCCGGACTGCGCAGGCCCTCCTCGGGAGAGGTCCGGCTGGACGGCCGGGACGTCACCCGGGCCCGGCCCTCCGCACGTGCCCGACACGGACTCGCCCGCACCTTCCAGCGCCTGGAGCTCTTCGGCCGGCTCAGCGTGCGCGACAACCTCCTCGTCGCCGCCGAACTCGGCCCCGAACGCCGCCGCGCCGACCGGCTCGTCACCGAGATCCTGCACCGGCTCGACCTGACCCACCTCGCCGACACCTCACCCGACGCGCTCCCCACGGGAGTCGGCCGCCTGGTCGAGGTGGGAAGGGCCCTCGCGATCCGCCCGAAGGTGCTTCTCCTCGACGAACCCGCCGCCGGACAGGACGCGGAGGAGACCGAACGCTTCGCGGAACTCCTGCGCGCCCTCACCGGCGACGGGACCGCCGTCGTCCTCGTCGAGCACGACATGAGCCTCGTGATGGCCGTCTGCGACGAGGTGTACGTCCTCGACCTCGGCAAGATCATCGCCGTCGGCCCGCCCGAGGTGATCCGCAGCGACGAAACGGTTCTCGCCGCCTACCTGGGGGACGCGTGAGCGCACTTCTCGAACTGCGCGGGATCCGCGCCGCCCACGAACGCATCACCGTCCTGCACGGCGTCGACCTCGACGTCGCCGCCGGACAGGTGGTGGCGCTGCTCGGTCCGAACGGCGCCGGGAAGACCACCACGTTGCGGGTCGCGGCCGGCGTCCACCCCGTCGAGTCGGGCCAACTCCTGCTCGGCGGACGGGACATGACCGGCGCCGACCCCCGCGACCTGGCCCGCGCCGGAGTCTGCCTCATCCCCGAAGGACGGGGCGTCTTCCCGAACCTGTCCGTCCGCGACAACCTCCTCATGATGACCTTCACCGGCCGCGGCCGGGAGGAGATCGAGGAGATCGCGTTCGCCCGCTTCCCCGTCCTGGCCCGACGCGCCGGACAGGCGGCGGGCACGCTCTCCGGCGGCGAACAGCAGATGCTCGCCCTCGCCCGCGGCCTCGCCACCGACCCCGCCGTACTGCTGCTCGACGAACTCTCCATGGGGCTCGCCCCGTTGGTCGTCGGCCGGCTCTACGAACAGGTCGGCGAGATCGCCCGGCAGGGCGTCGCCGTACTCGTCGTCGAGCAGTTCGCCGCCGCGGTCCTCGACATCTGCGACCACGCCGCCGTCCTCGTACGCGGCCGGGTCGAACGGCAGGGCCACCCCGACGGCGGGTTGCGTGCCGAACTGTCCGCTCTCTACCTGGGGAGTTCCACATGACGTCCACCGAGACGCGAGCGGACCGCTTCGTCCGCGAACTCACCGTCCTGAAAATCCCGGACCCGGCCGCCGGAAGGGCCGTTCTCTGGCTGCGCGTGGGCGGCGCCCTGATGACGATCGGCGTCGTCCTCGGCGTGTGCGCCTACTTCATCTCGCACAACACCAGCGATCCGCTGGTGCAGAACGACGCTCTCACGCTCGGCCTGGCAGGGGTCGCCGGAAGCGTCGTCGGCTCCGCCCTCTTCCTGCGGTACTCGCTCACCGGCTTCCTGCGGTACTGGATGGCCCGTCAGTCCTACGACGTGGAACTCCTCGCCGACCGCCTGCTCGAAAGGGAACTCCGCCATGACCCCACCGGCACCGACGCTGCGCCCCGGTGACCAACTCGCCAGCACCGTCTGCGGCACCCGCGTGGTCGTCATCCGCGCACCCGCCGCCGCGCAGCCCCAACTGACCTGCGGCGGCAGCCCGTTGGTCCCCGCCGCCGAGGCACCCCCGGCCAAGCCCGGAGCGGCGGGCACCACCACCCTCATCGGCAAGCGGTACGTCGACGCCACCGGGACGCTCGAACTGCTCTGCACCGCCTCCGGCGCGGGCGAACTCACCTGCGACGGCGCCCCCATGGCCCTGAAGGCGGCCAAGCCGCTGCCCGCCTCCGACTGACCGACCCACCCCCGTAAGGAGCCGTCATGGACCGCGACGACCTCATCCTCATCAGCGTCGACGACCACATCATCGAGCCCCCCGACATGTTCGTGAACCACCTCCCCGAGCGGTACAAGAAAGACGCGCCCCAACTCGTGCACCGGGACGACGGAACGGACGTGTGGCAGTTCGGCGGCGCGACCATCACCAACTCGGCGCTCAACGCCGTGGCCGGCCGGCCCAAGGAGGAGTACGGCGTCGAACCGCAGGGCCTCGACGAGATCCGCCCCGGCTGTTACGACGTGCACGAGCGCATCAAGGACATGAACGCGGGCGGCATCCTCGCCCAGATGAACTTCCCGTCCTTCCCCGGCTTCTCGGCCCGCCTGTTCGCCACCAAGGACGTGGACTTCTCCCTCGCGCTCGTCCGGGCCTACAACGACTGGCACATCGACGAGTGGTGCGCCGCCTACCCGGGACGCTTCATCCCGATGGCGCTGCCCGCCATCTGGGACGCGGAGCTGTGCGCGGCGGAGGTCCGCCGGGTCGCCGAGAAGGGCGTTCACTCGCTCACCTTCACCGAGAACCCCGCCGTCCTCGGCTATCCGAGCTTCCACGACCCGTACTGGAACCCGCTGTGGCGCGCGCTGTCCGACACCGACACCGTGATGTCGGTGCACATCGGCTCCTCCGGCAGGCTCGCCGTGCCGGCCGCCGACTCGCCGCCCGACGTGATGATCACGCTCCAGCCCATGAACATCGTCTCCGCCGCCGCGGACCTGCTCTGGTCGCCCCCGATCAAGCAGTTCCCGAATCTGAAAATCGCCCTCTCGGAAGGCGGAACGGGCTGGATCCCGTACTTCCTGGAGCGCCTCGACCGCACCTTCGAGATGCACTCCACCTGGACCCTCCAGGACTTCGGCGGCAAGCTGCCCTCCGAGGTCTTCCGGGAGCACTTCCTGACCTGCTTCATCACCGACAAGCTGGGCGTACGACTGCGCCACGACATCGGCATCGACAACATCTGCTGGGAGGGCGACTACCCGCACAGCGACTCCCTGTGGCCGGACGCCCCCGAGCAGCTGCACGACGTGCTGTCGAGCTGCGACGTCCCCGACGACGAGGCCCGGAAGATCACCTTCGAGAACGCGATGCGCTGGTACTCCTTCGACCCCTTCGCACACATCCCGCGCGAACAGGCCACCGTGGGCGCGCTGCGCAAGGCGGCCGAGGGGCACGACGTCAGCACCCGCTCCCGCAGCCACCAACTCATCGAGCCCGCTGAGAAGTTGGAGGCGTTCCGCTCCAAGGCGCGGGCGGCCGTGGCGGCGGCCCGATGAGCGACCTGGTCCTCACCGAACGGATCGGCGCCGTCCTCGTGGCGACCCTGAACCGCCCGGAGGTCCGAAACGCCCTCAACCCGGAGCTGATTGACGAACTGTCAACTGTGCTCCGGGAAGCGGACACCGACCCGGCGGTCCGCGCGATCGTCCTCACCGGCGCCGGAACGGTCTTCTGTGCCGGCATGGACCTCAAGGCGTTCGCGAAGGGCGGCGGCAAGTTCGACGGCCTGGTGTGGTTCTTCCGCGAGGGCATCGCCACCCCGGTGATCGCCGCCCTCAACGGCTCGGCACTCGCCGGCGGCTTCGAACTCGCCCTGGCCTGCGACCTGGTGGTCGCCGCGGAGGACGCCAAACTGGGGATCGCGGAGGTGAAGCGTGGGCTGTTCGCGGCCGGCGGCGGTACGACGCTGGCCGACCGCGTGCCGTTGGCGGTCGCCCTGGAGATGGGGCTGACCGGCGACCTGGTCACCGCCTCGGAAGCCAAGCAGTTCGGCCTGGTCAACCGCGCCGTCCCGGCGGGGGAGGTGCGGGAGGCGGCCCTGACCCTGGCCGGCCGCATCGCCGAGAACGGCCCTCTCGGCGTCGCGATGACCAAGAAGCTGATGCGAGAACGCCGTTGGGCCGAACCGGCAGAGGTCGACTCCGTGTTCAGAAGCGCCGACGCGGCGGAGGGGGCACGGGCCTTCGCCGAACGACGTAGCCCGGTGTGGACGGGGAAGTAATTCAACTCCGGTGTTCCCGAGGCCGCGGGATGGTCTCGGGGACACCGGAGTGAAAGTCGCCAGTACTTAGAACCGGAGGGCTTGCTGAGCGGCCGTAGCCGCGTCGTCCAGGGCGCCGATCTCGTCCACGAGACTCCAGCGCAGCGCCTCCTTGACGCCCAACTCCGCCCCGGACAGGGCGAGATACGCCGTCCGCTCCCGACCGACCCGCACCGGAATGCTCGCCGTGCCACCCGCACCCGGGATGAGCCCCATCCCGATCTCCGGCAACCGGATCACCGTGTCCGGCGCGGCGACCACCCGCCCCGCGAAAGCCGCGAGCTCGATCCCCGCGCCGACACACGCACCGTGCAGATACGCGGTCACCCGGGGAGCGCAGCGGTGCAGCAGCGCGCCCGGACTCCGATGGACCCGGACGAGGTGGGCCTGCGCCGCATCACGGGACGTACCGAACTCGGCGAGGTCGCCGCCGCTGCAGAAGGCCGGACCGCTGCCGTACAGATCGACCCGGCTGATCGACGGGTCGGCCACGGCCACCTGGAGCGCCTCGCACAGAGCGTCCCTCGTCGCCGCGTCGAACGCGTTGCGCACCCAGGGCCGGTCCAGCGTGATGGACAACCGGGGACCGTCACGGTCGAGCCGGACGGGAGTCTCAGCGGGGCGGTGCGCACGCCGGGGAGCGGCGGCCAACCAAGCCCGGAAGTCCGCTCCGCCCTGAAGGGTCGAGTACGCGAGGGATTCGAGAATCAGCCTGTCGGGGATCGTGAGCCCGCCGCCCATCCGCAGCACCTGCACCAGCGCGACGGACGCGGCGGGCCGACTCTCGACGAGGTGACCCAGCTGCCTGGCCGTCGCCTGCGGGTCCGCGCATCCCACCCACGGCCTGGGCGGATCGGGAACACCGGTGAGGAGAACGTCGAACCCCTCGACGGTATCCCTGGGTTCCGCTGCCACGCCGACCACGACACGGTCCCGGTCTCCGGCTTCCGTTTCATATGCCGGAGTTCGGTCGAGGTCGACGATCACGAAGGGCGACTCCACGGTGATCTCCCTCCAGGTGTGGACCGGAGTGTAATTTGAGATCACCTGTGACGAGAAGGGGGTTCGACTCATGGAGAATCGCGCTCTCCATTCCTGGATGGACTCCGTCGAGCCGTTCCTGGATCCTCTCGTCGACATCTCCCGCTCGTTCACCGACCTGACCGGTGTCCCGGTCCACCTGCCCACCGCTCTGTTCCTACGGGCCCAACTGGCAAGCCTGGAACGCCCGTCCAGCACTTCGTCCAACGGCTCCTGCCACCTCCTCCAAGCCACCGACGGCTGGGCCGCCGTGAACCTGGCCCGCCCCGACGACCTGGCCGCCGTGCCCGCACTGCTGGCACTCCTGGGCTCGCCGGATGATCCCGGAGGACTGCATGCGGCGGTACGACGGAACACAGCGGCCGAAGTGGTCGAGGCCGCGCAGCTCCTCGGCATCGCCGCTGCCGTTCCGGGATCGGCTCAAGGCGCCCGGCCCGCGGTTCAGGCCGAGCGGTGGGGTGAACGGCGTACCCGCGCGCTGGCGGAGATACGGATCGTCGACTTCTCCGCGCTCTGGGCGGGGCCACTGTGCGCGCGGCTGCTGGGGCTGGCGGGAGCGCGGGTGGTGAAGGTGGAGAGCGCGACGCGACCCGACGGTGCGCGCTTCGGGACGCCCGCCTTCTACCGCTGGCTGCACGACGGGCACGGCAACCGGGTCGTCGATTTCACCGCCGGGGCGCTGGACGAGATCGTCGCCGAGGCCGATGTCGTCATCGAGGCGTCACGACCGCGCGCCCTGCGCCGACTCGGGCTTCGCGCCGAGGAGTTCCTCGCCGCACGCCCCGGCCGGGTCTGGGTCGGCATCACCGGATACGGACGCGAGAACGACCGTATCGCCTTCGGAGACGACGCTGCCGTGGCCGGCGGCCTGACGGGCTACGACCCGAACGGCGACCCCGTGTTCCTCGGCGACGCGATCGCCGATCCCGTCACCGGCGTGTTCGCGGCCCATGCCGCGGCCCGTTCCCTCGCCGCGGGAGGCGGCGAACTCCTCTGCGTCTCCATGGCGGCCTGCGCCGCGACACTTGCGGAGGCACAAACACGGGCTCAACCGCCGTGCTGATCAAAGACGTTGAGGTCGAGGGCCAGGCGGGGGCCGTGGACGTACGGATCGACGGCGGGCGGATCGTCGAGATCGGGCCCGGGCTGACGGGGTCGGGTGACGTGAACGGTCGCGGCGGTGCGTTGCTGCCCGGCCTGCACGACCACCACGTGCACCTCGCGGCGCTGGCCGCCGAGGCCGCCTCCGTGCGGGTCGGGCCGACGGACGTGCGCGACCGAACGGCGTTTGCTGCGGCCCTGGTTGGTGGTCCGCCGGGGGAGTGGGTGCGGGCCGTCGGCTACCACGAGGGCGTGGCTGGGGAGTTGGACCGGTGGGTATTGGACGCGCTCGCGCCGGATCGGCCGGTGCGGGTGCAGCATCGCACCGGTGCGCTGTGGGTGTGGAACAGTGCCGCGCTGCGGGCGGTCGGGCTGGACGGCGACGGCCGGTTCTGGCGCGAGGACGAGCGGCTGCGCGGGTTCGTGCCACCCGTGCGGCTGGACCTGGAGGGGGTCGGGCGGAGGGCGGCGGCGCTCGGTGTCACGGGGTTCACCAACGCCGACCCGCACCCCGCGAGCGGCCTCACCCGGATGCTGTCCGTCCTCCCGCAACGCCTCCTGGTGATGGGCATCGATGAGCCCGTGAAGCTGATGCTCGACGATCCCACGCTCCCCACCCCGGCCCAACTCGCCAGCACCATAGGGGAGGTCAGGCCCCGGCCTGTCGCCGTGCACTGCGTTACGCGCGTGCAATTGCTGGTGACACTGCTCGCCCTGGACGAGGTGGGACCGGCCGAGGGCGACCGGATCGAGCACGGGTCGGTGATCCCGGCCGAGACGATTCCGTGGCTACGACGGCTCGGCGTGACGGTCGTGACCCAGCCCCACTTCCCGGTCGAACGGGGCGACGCCTACGCCACCGACGTGAACGCCGACGACCGTCCCCACCTCTACCGTTGCCGGAGTCTGATCGAGGCGGGCGTGCCCCTCGCCGCCGGCACCGACGCGCCGTACGGCACCCCGGACCCCTGGGCGGTCATGCGGGCCGCGACCGAACGCGACGACGCGGAACGACTCCAACCCCGGGCGGCGCTGCGGCTGTTCACGGGCGAGCCCCAACACCCCGCGCGGGCACGCCGGTTGACGGTCGGGTCGGCCGCCGACCTGTGCCTGCTCCACGTCCCGCTCCGCGAGGGCCTGCGCACGCTGTCCGGGGAACTGGTCCGCGCCGCCTACGTGGCCGGTCGCCGCATTGACGGCGTGTGACCTACACGCTGTACCCGCCGTCAACTCCCAACGCCTGCCCGGTGATGAACCCCGCCCGGTCCGAGGCGAGGAACGCGACCGCCTCCGCGATGTCGGTCGCATCGCCGAAGCGGCGCATCGGGATGTTGCGCCGGGTGACGGCGAGCGCGGCCTCGTCCAGTTCGCCCGAGCTGATGAGACGGCCCGCGATACCGTCGTTGAGCATGCCGGGTGCCACGCAGTTCACACGGACGCCGTACCGGCCCTCCTCGGCGGCGAGAGCGCGGGCGACCGCCTCGACCGCGCCCTTCGCACCCGAGGACAGGCCGTCGCGTACCGGGAAGCGGCGGGTGGCGACGGTCGTCACGGCGACGATGTTGCCCTGGCTCTCACGCAGCAACGGCAGTGCGGGATGCACCAGGTTGAAGAACGCCACGGCGTCGCCTTCGAGTTGGGCGCGGTACTCGCTCGGCGTCACCTTGCTCAGGTGCCGCATCGGCACGTGCGGGCCCGCCGCGTACACGAGGGTGTGGATGCCGTCGGCCGCCCCGGACACGGCGTCGGCCGTGGCGGACTCGTCGGTCAAGTCCAGCCGTAGCGACCGTACTTGGCGGCCCAGCTTCGTGACCTCGGCCGTTACCGCGTCCGCTGCCTCCTGGTTGGCGCGGTAGGTGAAGACGATGTCGCTGCCGCGCTCGGCGAGTAGCCGGATGATCGCCGCCCCGATTCCGCCCGAGCCGCCGGCCACGAACGCGACACCTGGTCTGCTGGAGAAGTCCGGCACCGTAACCGCCTCACAATCCGAGGGACTTGGCGATGATGACCTTCATGACCTCGCTGGTCCCGGCGTAGATGCGGGTGATGCGTGCGTCCGCGTAGAGCCGGGCGATGGGGTATTCCAGCATGTAGCCGTAGCCGCCGAACAGTTGCAGGCAGCGGTCGACCGCGCGGGCCTGCATCTCGGTGCAGAAGAGTTTGACCTTGGCGGCGTCGGGGCCGCTCAGTTCGCCGGCGACGAGTTCCAGCACCGCCCGGTCGAGCATCGCCTGCGCGGCCTCTATCTCGGCGGCCACGGCGGCGAGTTCGAACTTGGTGTTCTGGAAGGAGGCGACCGTCTTTCCGAACGCCTTGCGCTCCTTCACGTACGAGATCGTCGTGTCCAGGGCCGCTCGCGCCTGTGCGACCGAGCCGACCGCCACCGTCATCCGCTCCTGCGGCAGGTTGTTGCCCAGATAGCCGAACGCGGCGCCCTCCTCGCCGAGCCGGTTGGCGACGGGGACCCGCACGTCGTCGAAGGCCAACTCCACTGTGTCCTGCACCTTGATGCCCATCTTGTGCAGCACCCGGCCGCGCGTGAAGCCAGGCATCCCGTCCTCGACGACCAGCAGGGTGAGCCCGGCGCGGCGGTTGTCAGGGTCGGTCGACGTACGCGCCACGACGATCACCAGGTCGGCGAGAAGCCCGCCGGTGATGAAGGTCTTCGCGCCGTTGAGAACGTACGAATCCCCGTCGCGTACGGCTGTCGTACGGATCCCCGCGAGATCGGACCCCGTACCCGGCTCGGTCATCGCGATGGCCGTCAGCAGCTTCCCGGTAGCCAGGCCGGGGAACCAGCGCTCGCGCTGATCCCGGTCGGCGTAGGTAAGGAAGTACGGGAGAACGACGTCCAGTTGGGTGCGTACGGTCCCCAACGTGACCAGGGCGCGGGCTGATTCCTCCTGGAGGACGACGTTGTAGCGGTAGTCGGCGAGGCCCGCACCGCCGTACTCCTCGGGGACGGCCGTGCCCAACAGGCCGAGCGAGCCCAGCTGTTCGAAGAGGGCGCGGGGGAGACGGCCGACCTCTTCCCACTCGGCGTAGTGGGGGACCACCTCCTTGGCGATGAAGTCCCGCGCGAGCCGGCGGAACGCCTCGTGGTCGTCGGTGAAGACGTCTCGGCGCACAACATCCCCTGTCAGGAAGCGAGTTCGACGACGGTGGCGTTGGCGGTGCCGCCGCCCTCGCACATGGTCTGCAGGCCGTAGCGGATGCCGTGGTCCCGCATGTGGTGGATCATCCGGGTCATCAGGACGGCGCCCGACGCGCCGAGCGGGTGTCCGAGCGCGATGGCGCCGCCGAGCGGGTTGAGCAGGGCCGGGTCCGCGCCGGTCTCGGCCAACCAGGCGAGCGGGACCGGTGCGAAGGCCTCGTTGACCTCGAAGACCCCGACCTCCGACAGGCCGATGCCTGCCTTGCGGAGCACCTTCTCCGTCGCCGGGATCGGACCGGTCAGCATGAGGACCGGGTCGGAGCCGGTGACCACGCCGGCGCGGTAGCCCACGATCGGCGTCAGCCCCAACTCCCGAGCTTTTTCAGGGGTGGTGACCAGCAGTGCGGCCGCTCCGTCGGAGATCTGGGAGGAGTTGCCCGCGTGGATCACGCCGTCCTCCTGGAAGGACGGTTTCAGCCTGGCGAGAGTGTCAACGCGGGTGCCGCGCCGTATGCCCTCGTCGGCGGTCACCGGATCAGCTCTTCCCTCGACGGGCACCGGCACGATCTGCGCGTCGAACGCCCCGCCGTCCTGCGCGGCCGCCGCCCGTTCGTGCGACAGCGCGGAGAACTCGTCGAGGACACCCCGGCCCAGTCCCCACTTCTGCGCGATCTTCTCGGCGGAGACACCCTGGTTGAAGGAGAAGTCCTCGTAACGGGCGAGGACTTGAGGGCCGTACGGCATTCCGCCGGCCCGTGAGGCGCCGAGCGGTATTCGGCTCATGACCTCGACCCCGCCCGCGACCACCACATCCTGCTGACCGGACATGACCGCTTGGGCGGCGAAGTCCAGTGCCTGCTGGCTCGATCCGCAGGCCCGGTTGACCGTGGTCCCCGGGATGGACTCGGGCCAGCCGGCGGCCAGCACCGCGTAGCGGCCGATGTTGCTCGACTGGTCGCCCAACTGACCGACGCAGCCCCACACCACGTCGTCCACGACCTCGGGGTCTAGACCCGTGCGGTCGACCAGGGCCTGAAGGACGGCGGCGGAGAGGTCCGCCGCGTGCACACCGGACAGACCGCCGTTCCGTTTGCCGACGGCGGTGCGGACCGCCTCGACCACCACTGCCTCACGCATCACGTGTCCTCCGTAGCTGTCGGCACGGCTGTTCCTGGCACGGCTGTTCCCGGTACCGCCCAACGCCCCGTGTAGCGAGGCGGGCGCTTCTCCGCGAAGGCTGCGTACGCCTCCGGGACGTCTGCCGTGGCGAAGTTCATGGCCTGTGCGCGTGCCTCACTGGCAAGGGCCTCGCGCAGGGTGCGATCGGCGTTCTCGTTGAGGAGCGCCTTGTTCTGCGCGAGGGCGACCGGCGCTCCGGCCACCAGCCGGGCAGTGAGGTCGTCCACGAAAACGTCGATCTTGTCGGCGTCCACGACCCACGTCACCAGGTTCAGGGCGCGGGCCTCCTCGGCGTCGATCGTCTCGGCCAGCAGCACCAGCCGCTTCGCCTGCTGCAACCCCACCAGCTTCGGCAGCAGCCACGAGCCGCCGCAGTCCATGGACAGGGCGCGGCGCGCGAAGATCTGCGAGAACGTGCTTTCCGGGGTGGCCACGACGAAGTCGCAGCCCAGGGCGAGGTTCCAACCCGCCCCGACCGCCACGCCGTTGACCTTGGCGACGGTGGGGATCGGCAGTTCGTGCAGCAGCAGCGTGACCTCGCTCAGGGTCCGCATCCGGTACAGGGGGTGCTCGCTGCTGACGCCCTTGCGGATGTCGGCCCCGGAGCAGAACGCGTCGCCGGCACCGGTCAGGACCAGCGCACGTACCGCACGGTCGCTACCAGCTTCGGAGAGTGCCGTTCTCAGGGCGTCCCACAGCTCGGCGTCGATCGCGTTCTTGCGGTGGGGGCGGCTCAGAGTGAGTGTCCGAACGCCGTCGGCGTCGCTCGTCAGCAGTACTGGTTCCCCGGTCATCGGACTGCTCCCTGTGCCCGGAGAACAGCGATCTCCTCGTCCGTCAGCCCGAGTTCGGCGAGTACGGCATCCGTGTGCTGACCGAGAGCGGGAATCGCCCCCATCGGCGGGTCGTACCCGGCGATGACCGGAGGCGGCAGCAGCGCCGGTACCGGCCCCGACGGTGTGTCGATCTCGCGCCACCGGTCGCGGGCCTGCAGATGCGGGTGGGCGATGACGTCACTGGGCGTGTTGTAGCGGGAGTTGCCGATGCCGGCCGCGTCCGCGCGGTCCTGTATCTCGGAGAGGTCGTGCCGGGCACACCACTTCGAGATCTCCGGCTCCAGCACATCGCGGTGTTCCACCCGTCCGGCGTTGCTCCGGAAGCGTGCGTCATCCGCCAGGTCGGGCCGGTCGATCAACTCCCGTGCCAGACGCTGCCATTCGCGGTCGTTGGTCGTGCCGAGGATCACGGTGTGGCCGTCGGCGGTGCGGTGGGCACCGTACGGCGCGACGGCGGGGGAGCTCATGCCGAGCGGCTGTTGCTCGATGCCGGAGTGGCGGGTGTAGGTCAGCGGGTATCCCATCAGCTCGGTCATCGTGTCGAACAGGCTCACCGCCACGGACGAGGCCGCGGGCCCCACCCCGCGTTCCCGGCCGCACAGCAGCGAGACCACCGACAGGGCGGCGTACAGCCCGCTGCACACGTCGGCCATCGGCGGTCCCGGTTTGGCCGGTGCTCCGGGGTGGCCCGTCACCGCGCAGGCGCCCGACTCGGCCTGTACGAGGAGGTCGTAGGCGCGTTTGTGGGAGAGGGGGCCGCCGGGGCCGTATCCGTCGATCTCGACGGCGATGAGATCGGGGTGACGGGTCGTCAAGTCGGCTGGGGAGATGCCGAGTTTGGCCGTGGTGCCGGGTGTGAGGTTGGAGACGAGGACGTCGGCGCGTTGCAGCAGGCGGTGCAGGACGGCCATGCCGGCAGGGGTCTTCAGGTCCAGGGCGACCGACTCCTTGCCCCGGTTGACCCAGACGAAGTGGGCGCCCAGGCCCTTGACCACGTCGTCGTAGTGGCGGGCGAAGTCGCCGCCCTTGGGGTTCTCCACCTTGATCACGCGGGCGCCGAAGTCGCCGAGCGTGCGGGTGCACATGGGGGCCGAGATCGCCTGTTCCAACGCCACCACGGTGATTCCGGCCAGCGGCCCTGTTGTTGTCGTTGCAGAACGCGGCATGTCAGAACTCGTCATCTCAGATCGTCGCGTCTCGGCTCGCGGCCGTGAACTGGGCCCGGAGTTCGTCCTTCAGTACCTTCTGGCTCGCGTTGCGCGGGAGTTGGTCGACGAAGCGGACGTGCCGGGGGACCTTGAAGTTGGCCATGTGCTCGCGGGCCCAGGCGACGACCTCGGTCTCGGTGGGCGTCTGGTCCGGCGGCGCGACCACGAAGGCGCAGCCGACCTCGCCGAGGCGCTCGTCGGGAACCCCGATGACGGCGACCTGCTGGACGTTCTCGCAGCCGAGAAGCAGTTTCTCTATCTCCGCCGGATACGCGTTGAAGCCGCCGACGATGTACAGCTCCTTCTTGCGGTCGACGATGGCGAGGTTGCCGTCGTCGTCGAGCCGCCCGATGTCCCCGGTGTGCAGCCAGCCCTCGGCGTCGATCGTCGCGGCGGTGGCGTCGGGGTCGTCCCAGTAGCCTCGGGTGACGTTGTAGCCGCGGACGAGGATCTCGCCGTCGAGGCCGATCGGGACGTCGAGTCCGTCGGCGGCGACGATCCGCACCTGGACACCGGGAATGGCGCTTCCGGTGGTGTGAGCGACCGTCTCCTCGGAGTCCCCGACGCGTGTCGTGGTGACCAGCGCCGTCGACTCGGTCAGGCCGTAGGCGCTCATCACGATGTCGAACGACAACTCCGTTTTCATGGCCCGGATCAGCGATTCCGGGATCGTCGTGCCGCCCGTCATGGAGACCCGCAGCGACGACAGGTCGTACGTGGCATGGTCCGGGTGGTTGACCAGGTCGTGGAAGATCGTCGGCGGACCGAGAAGGATGCTCACCCCCTCCCGTGCGATGAGGTCCAGCGCCCGCCCGGCGTCGAAGACGGGCATGGGGATGACGGTCACGCCGTGCATGAGCGAGGCCAGCCACCCCGCCTTGTAGCCGAAGCAGTGGAAGAACGGCGGGATCACCAGGAAGGTGTCGGAGGCCTCGAAGGTGTACTCCTTCGCCATCCACCCGTAGGCGCGCAGGGACTGGCCGTGGCTGAGTATCACGCCCTTCGGGTGGCCGGTCGTGCCGGACGTGAACATCACGTCGGACACGTCGTCCGGCGTCAACCGGTCGATCGAGTGATGGGCCGCAGTCGTGGAAACGCCTTCTCGCGCGCCGAGAAAGTCGGTCCAGGCGAGTTCCGCCGCACCCTGCGGACCGAGCACGGACACCGTCTTCTGCAGGGCCGGCAGTCCCGGATCGGCCTTCCGTAGTTCGCCGATGTAGTCGTTGCCCAGGAAGGGCGAGGCGAACACGGCCGCCGCCTCCGACTTCCGCAGGATGTACGAGATCTCCTGCGCCTTGAAGCGGGTGTTGAGCGGAACAAGGATGGCCCCGGCGCCGTGGATGCCCAGCGCGGCGAAGATCCACTCCGCCGAGTTGGGGGCGCACAGCCCGACCCGGTCGCCCGGCTTGACGCCGAGCGCCATGGTGGCGCGGACCGAGTCGACCATCTGCTCTTCCAGCTCCCGGAACGTCCACCGGCGGTCACCGTCGATGAGCGCCGTGGCGTCCCCGAAGCGCCGGGCGGCCAGCCTGATGACGTTGGGAATGCTCAGGAATTCGTCGTCGTAGCGCATCAGTTGGCTCCAGGGCTAACCGTTCGAGGGCAGATGCAAGATCCGCTTGGCGATGATGTTCCGCTGGATTTGGGAGGTGCCGCCGTAGACGGAGGCCGCACGGGAGTAGAGGTAGTCGCCGAACAACTCGCCGCCCTCCTCCGCCAGTTCGGCCGGGAACACCTCAAGCGCCGTGTCGTAGAGCCGCTGTTCGGTCCTCGTCATCAGCAGTTTGTCCACGGACGACTCCGGTCCGGCGACCTGCCCGGCGAGCCGTTCGGCGGTACGGCGGCGGGCGTGCGCCACCAGGACCTCGTAGTCCACGACGCACCGGCCGATCCGGGACAACAGCCCGTCGGACAGGCTGTCTTGGTGCTCGGTGGCGTGGTGCCGCAGCCGTTCGACGAGCAGCCCGTACTTCGAGATGTGCCCGGTGTCGAGGGCGTTGCGCTCGTACGACACCGTCGTCATCGCCAGTGCCCAGCCGACGCCCTCGGCGCCGATGCGCTCGGACTCCTCGATGCGGACGTCGTCCAGGAACAGCTCGCAGAACTCGTCGTCGCCGTTGGCCGCGCGCAGCGGTCGTACCGTCACGCCGGGTCGGTCCAGGGGCAGAATGAACGCCGAGATCGACTTGTGGGCCGGTGTCGAACGGTCGGTGCGGGCCAGCAGCAGGCACAGGCCGGAGTACTGGGCGTAACTTGTCCAGAGTTTCTGCCCGCGCACCACGTAGAAGCCGTCGTGCCGCTCGGCGAAGGTGCTCATGCCGGCCAGGTCCGAACCGGCACCCGGCTCACTGAAGCCCTGACACCACACCTCGTCACCGGCCAACATGCGGGGCAGGAAACGCAGTTGCTGTTCCTCCGAGGCGAACTCCAGCAGCGCGTGGGCGAGATAGCCGATCCGGGGGACACCGAGGGCCCTACAGGCACCCAGTTCGTCACTGATCGCCACCTGGTGCAGCGCGGTCAGGCCCCGGCCGCCGTAGCGCTCGGGGACGTCGAGGCCGACCCAGCCGCCCGAGTGCAGCAACCGGTGCCAGCGGCGCAGGAAGACCGGTACCGGCTCGCCCGACTCCCGCTCGGGGAGCGGGTGTTCGGCCAGCCAGGCACGGAACTCCCGCCGCAGTCGGTCGAGATCGGCCGGGTCGCCGAAGTCCAGCGGGGTGTCGGTCATCGCGTCGCCTCCGGTACGGCCAGTGCGGGGAGCAGTTCGGCCGTCGTGGCGAGCAGCGTCGCGCCCAGCCGCACCTTGCGCAGATACAGGTGCGCGATGTGCTCCCAGGTCTGCGCGATACCGCCGAAGACCTGCATCCCCGCGTAAACCGCCTCCAGCGCCGAGGAGTTGACCTCCGCCTTGGCGACACGTGCCGCCGCCAGCGCCCGCTCGGGCGGTTCGTTGTCGAGACACCAGGCCGCGTAGCGCGTGACACTGGTGCACGCCTCGACCAGGACCGTGGCGTCCGCGAGGAGATGCTGGACGGCCTGGAAGGAGCCGATCGGCTGTCCGTACTGGTGGCGGACGCGGGCGTATTGCACCGCCTGTTCCACGAACGAGCCCGCCGCGCCCACGAGTTCGGCGGTCACGACGACGAGCGCGTAGGCCTGCCAGCGGAGTTGGTCCGGTGCGGTGAGACGGCCCACGACCTCCACAGGTCCATCCGACGGCACCGCGCGCACCGAGCGCACGAGATCCGTGCTCGGCGTCGACGGGCCCAACTCGACCCGGCCGACCGTTCCTTCGACGGTGACGCAGAGCGCGCTGTCGGCTCCCTCGCAGTCCCAGGCGACGAGCTCCGTCGACGTCTGTCCGGGGAAGCGGAGTTCGCGGGTCAGCGCGATGGTGGGGGTCGTGTGCGTGTCGTGGTCGGCGCCGAGGAGTCGGAGCAACTCGGGGGCCAGCAGGACCGTGCCGAGCAGGGACGTGGTGAGCGGGTGGCGGCCGTGTTCCTCCGCGAGCAGCGCGCACTCCTGGGCGGTCGCCGCCGGGGGCGAGGTGCGCCGTAGATCCGCCAAACCCATGTCGTCCAGGGCCTGTTGGGCGGACGTGCGGGTCGACGGCTTCACCTCGTCCGCCGAGGTCGCGCCGAACCGGGTCGCCAGTGAGCGCACCATGTCGCGGACCAGGACGAACTCCTCGCGGTCCACGCTCAGTGCTCCTCAGGGGGGTTCGCGCGGCGTTCGGCGCGGGTCGCGAGGTCGGTGATGATGCGGATGTGGTCCGGGCTGGTCATGGTGGCCCGCTCGGCCATCAGTGCCGCCTCCATGCCGCCGCGCGACACCTGCTCGACGACCGCCGCGAGAGCCAACTTCGTTGCGCGCAGGGCCTCGGCGGGCTGGGCCGCGAGGCGGTGGGCCAGGGCGAGGGCCTCGGGCATCAGGTCGTCGGGCGGGACCGTGCGGTTGGCGAGGCCGAATTCCACCGCCTTGGGGGCGGGGATGCGGTCCCCGGTGAAGAGGTACTCCTTCACGCGCAGCAGGCTCGTCAGCATCGGCCACAGGGTGACTCCGCCGTCGCCGGCCACCAGGCCCACCGAGATGTGCGGGTCCGCGAAGTAGGCGTCCTCGGCGACGAGGACGAGATCGCAGGCCAGGGCGAGGCTGCAACCCAGGCCCACCGCAGGGCCGTTGACGGCGGCGATCACCGGCAGCGGGAAGCGGATCATCTCGGTCTGGATGGTGCGGTCGAGGCGGATCGACCGCTCCCGCAGCTCCGGGTCGGTGTGGTGCCGTAGGAGGTGGTCGAAGTCGCCGCCCGCGCTGAACGCGCGGCCCGCGCCCGTGAGGACGACGGCCCGGGCCTTCGTGTCGTCCGCGAGTTCGCGCCACACCTCCGACAGGCGGCGGTGCAGTTCCTCGGAGACGCCGTTCAGCCGGTCGGGGCGGTTCAGGGTGACGATGCGGACGTCTCCGTCGGCGGCCACGGTCAGCACGGGAGTCACCTTGCTCATACCGGGATGGTATTAAAGGTCAGACCGATACTGTCAATGGTGTTGCACGAAGAAGAGAATCACATTCTCGCGTTCGAGTGGGTCAGTTCTCGGGATCGGTGAGCTCCACGCCGTCCCGGTGGTCCACCTCGGCCGCGGCCCGCGCGAAGCCGCACACATGGCGTGTCATCCGGCGCGTCGCCGCCTCGCTGTCGCGATCCCGGATCGCCTCGGTGATCCGGGCGTGTGCCCGGGCGGTGAGCTTGCGGATGTCCGCGTCCATGAACTGTTCGATGTTGGTGGCCGCGTGGATCGACTGCGAGAGAGCGCTCATGAACCCGATGAGAAGCTCGTTCTCACCCGCCCTCGCCACCGCGTTGTGCCAGCGGATGTTGGCGCGCAGGAAGCGCTGGATGTCCTCGCCCGCCGCGACGAGGTCCGTGTGGGCGTCGTCCAGCTCCGCGAGATCGGCGTCCGTGCGGCGCCTGGCCGCCAGGGCCGCGCAAGCGGGCTCGATCGCCTCCCGGGTCTCGTGCAGGTCCTCAAGGCGGATGCGCTGCCCCCGGATCACCAACCGCACGGTGTTCGCGAGCGATTCGCGGCCCGGCCGGTGCACGAAGGCGCCGCCCCCGCGCCCCGGCCTGATCTCCAGGAGCCGTTCGACCTCCAGGATGCGCAGCGCCTCGCGCACCGTCGCCCGGCTCAGCCCGGTCTGCTCGACGAGCTGCCGTTCCGGCGGCAGCGCCATGCCCTCCGTGAACTCCCCGGAGAGAATCCGCTCGCGCACCTCCGCCGCCAGTACGTCCGAGGCCTTCGGGACGGTGAGCGTGTCGAAGCGCGGCCGGGGCTCGCCGGCCGTAGCGCGCCCCCGGACGGTGCGGGAGGGATGCTCGGCGCTCTGCACAGGTTCAGGCCTCTCGTCGCAGGCCGCGCTCTTCGGCCTCTTTGGCTGAACCATTCAACACAGCACGCGCGGCACCTGTCACATCACCGTGGCGCGCACGCAGTACGGCGCCCGGCTCATCACCGCGCCGTACGCCCCGCGCCCCGCTCCTCACATCACCATGCCGCCGTCCACCGGCAGCACCTGACCGGTGATGAAGGACGCCGCGTCCGAGGCGAGGAACACGAAACTGCCCGCGATCTCCGCCGGCTCCGCCCACCGGCCCAGCGGAATCCGGGCCAGCATCTGGGCCGCGAACTTCTCGTTGGTGCGGATCGTCTCCGTCATGGGCGTCGCGGCCAGCGGCGCAAGGGCGTTGACCAGGACCCGCCGCCGCGCCAGTTCGCGCGCCAGGGACTTCGTCAGCCCGATGATCCCGGCTTTCGCGGCCGAGTAGTTGACCTGACCGAGCGTGCCGACCAGGCCCGCCGACGACGTGACGTTGATGATCCGCCCCCTCCCGTCGTCCGGCAGGAACGGCAGCGCGGCCTGCGCACAGTGGAACGTGCCCATCACATGGATGTCGAGGACGCGCCGGAACGCCTCCTCCTCCAGCTTGTCGAACATGGCCGGCGCGATGACCCCGGCGTTGTTCACGAGGATGTGCAGCGTCCCGTCGGCGAGCGCCGCCGCGCGCGCCACCGCCGTATCGGCGTCGGACCGGTCCCGTACGTCGAGTGCGGCGCTGTCCGCCGTAAGTCCCGCCGCGTTGATCTTCCCCGCGACGGCCGCAGCGGCCGACTCGTCGACGTCGGTCACCAGCACCGCGGCACCCGCATGCGCCAGCGCCTCGGCGACCGCGGAACCGATGCCGCCGCCGGCGCCGGTGACCAGCGCCGACCGGCCCGTGAGGTCGAACAGCCCTGTGCTGTCGGTCATTCAGTAGCTCCTCGGGAGTCCCAGCGTGTGCGATCCCAGGTAGTTCAGGATCATTTCCTGACTGATCGGCGCGATGCGCATGAGGCGGGCCTCGCGGAAGTAGCGGGACACGCCGTACTCCTCGGAGTAACCCATGCCGCCGTGGGTCTGCAGGGCCCGGTCGGCCGCCGTGAACCCGGCGTCGGCGCACAGGTACTTGGCGGTGTTCGCCTCCCGCCCGCAGGGCCTCCCGTTGTCGTAGAGCCAGGTCGCCTTGCGCAGCACGAGTTCCGCCGCGTCGAGGTGGGCCAGGGAGTCCGCGAGGGGGAACTGGATGGCCTGGTTCATGCCGATCGGGCGGCCGAAGACGACGCGCTCCTTGCCGTACTGGACGGCCTTGTCGAGTGACGCGCGGCCGATGCCGAGGGCCTCCGCGGCGATCAGCATGCGCTCCGGGTTGAGGCCGTCGAGGAGGTAGCGGAAGCCCTGGCCCTCCTCGCCGACGCGGTCCTCGACCGGGATGCGCAGGTCGTCGATGAAGAGTTCGTTCGAGGTGACGGCGTTGCGGCCCATCTTCGGGATCGGGCGGACGTCGATGCGGTCGCGGTCGATGTCCGTCAGGAGCAGGGTCATCCCGTCGGTCTTCTTGGCGACCTCGTCGGCCTTGCTGGTGCGGGTCAGCAGGAGGATCTTCTCGGACTCCATCGCCTTGGAGATCCATACCTTGCGGCCGTTGACGACGTAGTGGTCGCCGTCCCGTCGGGCGTACGTCGTGATGCTCGCGGTGTCGAGTCCCGCGCCCGGTTCGGTGACGCCGAAACAGACGTGCAGGTCGCCGCTCGCGATGCGCGGGAGGGTGCGTTGCTTCAGCTCCTCGGAGCCGTGCACCACCACCGGATGCATGCCGAAGATGGACAGATGGATCGCGCTGGCCGCGTTCATGCCGCCGCCCGACCGCGCCACCTCTTCGAGCAGCAGGCTGGCCTCGGTGATGCCGAGGCCGTGGCCGCCGTACGCCTCCGGGATCGTGATCCCGAGCCAGCCGCCGCCCGCGACGGTGTCGTAGAACTCCGTCGGGAACGCGTGCGCCTGGTCCTTCTCCATCCAGTACTGGTCGTCGAAGTCGCGCAGCAGTCCGGCGACGGACTTGCGGATCGTTTCCTGGTCCTCGGTCAGCTCAAAGTCCATGGACTGGACCCTTCTACGGTTCCGGTTGCGAAACATATCAAAGGTCAGACCGAAGTTGTAGAGCCGCCGTCACTACGCCTGCCTACCGTCGAGTAATATCGCGCGGCAGGCCATCAGAGGAGGAACCGTGTCCCGGTCCGAACGCTCATCGCTGCTGCTCGCCGGTCTGTTGGCGACCGCGGGGGTCGCCCACTTCGCCTCGCCGAAACAGTTCGACGCGACGATCCCGGCCGCCCTGCCCGGTTCGCCCCGCGCCTGGACGTACGCGAGCGGTGTCGTGGAACTGGCGCTGGCCGCGGGGATCGCGGCCCCGCGTACCCGGCGTACGGCCGCGCTGGCCGCGGCGGGTTTCTTCGTGGGCGTGTTCCCCGCCAACGTGAAGATGGCGCTGGACTGGCGGGACCGCCCGACTCCCCAAAAGGCGGCAGCCATCGGCCGGTTGCCCCTGCAGGTGCCCCTCGTACTGTGGGCCCGTAATGTTGCGAAGAATGGGGAGGGACAGTCATGACGGGACGCCTGAACGTCGGTGACAAGGTCGAGGACTTCACGCTGCCGGACGAGACCGGCAGCGAGCGCAGCCTCGCGGAACTGCTCGCCGAGGGGCCGGTGGTGCTGTTCTTCTACCCGGCCGCCCTGTCCGTCGGCTGTACCGCCGAGGCCTGCCACTTCCGTGATCTGGCCGCCGAGTTCGCGGCCGTCGGCGCGCGGCCCGTCGGCATCAGCGGCGACTCCGTCGACAAGCAGCGCGAGTTCGCCGGGAAGAACACCCTCGGCATGCCGCTCCTGTCGGACGCCGACGGGACGATCCGGGAACGGTTCGGGGTGAAGCGCGGATTCTCGCTAGCGCCCACCAAGCGGGCCACCTTCGTCATCGGCGAGGACCGCACGATCCTGGAGGTCGTCTCCAGCGAACTGCGGATGAACACCCACGCCGACCGCGCCCTCGCCGCCCTCCGCGCCCACCGGAAGTGACCCAGAGGCCACAAATGCCGTACCGAGGTTGTTGCGGCGCGGTATAGGGACCATCCTGGACGATATGGAGCAGGCCTCCGCCGCGGCGGTCATCAATGCCCGAGGCATCGTGACGGGGTGGAGCGAGGGTGCCCGGACGCTGACGGGATACCCGGCCGAGGAGGCCGTGGGCCGGTCGGTGGGGGCACTCCTCGCCGAACCTCCCTCCACCACGGCCGTGGCCGCGCTGTCGGGCACCTTGGTCCTACGGCACCGGGACGGAACCCCGCTCTCCCTCACCGTGCGGGCGTGCCCGGTGCTCGGCGCGGACGGCGCACCGGACGGATACGTCCTCACCGCCGAACCTCTCGCCGAACCGGCACCCGCACCCGCACCCGCACCCGCACCCGCACCCGCACCCACCTTGGCGGAGCAGGCCTTCCAGCAGGCGTCCATGTCGCTCTCCGTCTTCGACACGGAACAGCGCTACCTCCGCCTCAACGACGTCGCCTGCCGGGTGATGGGAGTCTCCGAGGACGTCCTGATCGGCCGGTTCTTCCCGGAGAGCGTGGAGGACGCCGAGCACAGCCACAGCTTCCTGAGCAACCTGCGCCTGGTCGCCGAGACGGGCAGACCGGTCCGCTACAACAGCTGGGCGGGTGCTCCGGCCCTGAACCGGGAGCACGCCTGGAGCATCGAGATGTGGCCGCTCAAGGACGACTCCGATGGGGTGACCGGGGTCGCCCTCGCGGCGTTCGACAGCACCGAGCAGTACCTCGCCCGACAGCGCCTGGCCCTGCTGAACGAGGCGGCGGCCGGCATCGGTACCACCCTCGACGTGGTCCGCACCGCCGAGGAACTGGTGGAGATCCTCGTGCCGCGCTACGCCGACTTCGCCAGCGTCGACCTGCTCCCGTGGGTGCTCGGCGCGGACGAGCCACCGCCGGCCCTGGACGACGAGGTCGTGCTGCGGCGCGTCGCCCACGGCTCCGTCACCGAGGGCACACCGGACGCCGCCGTACGCCTGGGGCAGACGGACGTCTATCCACCGTTCTCGCCGCCCGCCCGTGCCCTGCGCGAGGGGCGGGCGGTGCGCAGTCAGGCGGGCGAACCCGACTTCGTCCGCTGGGTCGCGGACCGCAACGCCCGCTCCCCGGAAGGCAGTCCGCACCGCAAGGGCGTCCACTCGATGCTCGCGGTGCCGCTGCGGGCGCGGGGCACCACCCTCGGTGTCGCGGTGGGTGTCCGCATGGCCCACCCGGACGACTACGCGGCCGACGACGCCGTACTCGCCGAGGAGTTGGCCAGCCGGGCCGCCGTCTGCATCGACAACGCGCGCCGCTTCGCCCGCGAGCGCTCCACCGCACTCGCCCTCCAACACAGCTTGCTGCCTCGGGACTTGCCCGGGCAGGCGGCGGTCGAAGTGGCCCACCGCTATCTGCCCTCCGGGTCGCTCGCGGGCATCGGCGGCGACTGGTTCGACGTGATCCCGCTCTCCGGCAGCCGGGTCGGCCTGGTCGTCGGTGACGTCGTCGGACACGGCATCGCGTCCTCGGCGACCATGGGCCGCCTGTGCACGGCCGTCCGCACCCTCGCCGATGTGGACCTGCCGCCCGACGAACTCCTCACGCACCTCGACGACTTGGTGACCCACCTCGCGACGGACGACACCGGCGACGAGGTCGCGGAGCTCGGCGCCACCTGCCTCTACGCCGTCTACGACCCGGTCTCGCGCCACCTCACCATGGCCGCCGCCGGACATCCACCGCCGGCCGTCGTCCTGCCCGACGGGACCGCGAGCATCGTCCCCATCACCGCGGGGCCACCGCTCGGCGTCGGCGGACTCCCCTTCGAATCAGTGGAGTTGGAGCTGCCGGAGGGTGCCACGATCGCCCTGTACACGGACGGTCTCATCGAGGACCGGGACCGCGACGTCGACCACGCCACCGCCGAGCTGTGCCGCGCGCTCACCGCGCCCGCCGAGTCGCTGGACGCGCTGTGCGACTCGGTACTGAAGGCTGTGATGCCGGAGGAGCCCAGCGACGACGTGGCCCTGCTGCTGGTGCGCACCCGGGCATTGGGCGCCGACCGGGTGGCCACCTGGGACATCGAACCCGACCCCGCGCGCGTGGCCGACGCCCGGCAGGCCGCCACCGAGCAACTCACCGCGTGGGGACTGGACGAGGAGTCCTTCGTCACCGAACTCGTCGTCAGTGAACTCGTCACCAACGCCATCCGGTACGGCGAACCGCCCATCCAGCTCCGCCTGATCCGCGACCGCGCCCTCATCTGCGAGGTCTCCGACGGCAGTTCGACCTCACCGCACCTGCGCCGCGCCCACGCCTACGACGAGGGCGGACGCGGACTGCTCCTCGTCGCGCAGCTCACCCAGCGCTGGGGCAGCCGGCAGACCGGCAGCGGCAAGACCATCTGGGCGGAACAGCCGCTGCCGCCACCGGACTGACCGGACAACTCGCTCACCGGACCGCCTACTCGAAGGGGCAGCCCGGGTTCGGCGCGTCCTCCGAGAACGGTGATCCGTGCGGCAGGACGTACAGCACGTCGAGGACGAGAGGGACCTTCCCCAGATTGCGGCCGATGTGCACGTTGCCCGAACCGGCCGGTTCCTGGATGGGGCTGCCCGCGTGGTAGACGCCGTCGGAGGCGCAACTGGAGTCGAAGTGGCTGAGCGTGCCCTGCTTGACGATGCCGTAGAGCGGACCGTCGTGGTAGTGCCAGCCGGTGGCCTGGCCCGGCGGAATGGTGATCTCGCGCACGGTGTAGTCGGTGTCGCCGATCGTGGTCTGGCTGATCAGTGTGGCGGTGACTCCGGGGCCCGCCGGGGTCGCCTGGGCGGCGGTGCCGGCCAGCAGGGCGGCGACGGCCACCGACCCGGTCACGGCGGTACGGAATGCGGTGCGCATACGAGAACCTTCCGGTGAGATCGTGAACCTCCGCCGTGAACATAGAGGCAGGGAAGGCGAGTTGGGGGTGGAAACACGCAACTTCCACCCCCGGGACTCTCAGAATTCCTCGTGTGTCTCCGGGTCCCCGCCGAGCCGCTGCGGCGTGTGGTCGGAGATCGCAGCCACTTGGGCCGGGCCGAGCTCGAAGCCGAAGATGTCGAGGTTCGCGCGCTGCCGGTCGGGGTCCGCCGACTTGGGGATCGGAACGGCTCCGAGCTGCGTGTGCCAGCGCAGCACCACCTGGCCCGGCGTCACCCCGAACGCCTCGGCGACCGTCACGACAGTGGGGTCGTTCAACAGCTCCGAACCGCGCCCGAGAGGGCTCCAGCTCTCGGTGAGAACGCCCTTCTCGGTGTCGAAGGCGCGCAGTTCGTCCTGCGGGAACAGCGGGTGCAGCTCGATCTGGTTGACGGAGGGCAGGACGCCGGTCTCCTTCTCCAACTGCTCGATGTGCCCCGGCGTGAAGTTGGAGACGCCGATCGACCGGACGAGACCCTCCTCGCGGAGCTTGATCATCGCCTTCCAGGAATCGACGAACTTCCCTACGCGAGGCAGCGGCCAGTGGATCAGATACAGGTCCACGTACTCCACGCCGAGCCGCGCCCGGGACTCCTCGAAGGACGCGAGGGTCTCCTCGTAGCCGTGGTGGCGGCCCGGCAGCTTCGTCGTCACGAGGATCTCCTCGCGGGGGACGCCGCTGCGGGTGATGCCCCGGCCGACGCCGGTCTCGTTGCGGTACTTCGTTGCCGTGTCCAGCAGGCGGTAGCCCATGCGCAGCGCACCGTCGACGGCCTCCTCGGCCGTCGCGTCGTCCATCGGCCAGGTGCCCAGGCCGATGGCGGGGATCTTCGTTCCGTCGTTGAGCGTGTGCGTCGGAATGCTGATCACGGTCGGACCTTCCCTCGACTGTGCGGTACAGCCAGTATGGGCGAGCGGTCCCACGCTCGCCGGACCAGGACCGTCCCGTCGGGTGGAAAAGACTTTGTGACCTTCGAGTTCACCGGCGCAGACTCGCAGGGGTGGAAGGGAGGTCCCCCATGTCACCCGTCGATGCTCCCGAACAGGTACTTGTCGACCATGCACTTGTCGACGCGCTGGGCAGTGAGCCCCGCCGTCCCGGAGCCTTCCGCGAGCTGCTCCGGCGCGGAGCCGCCGCCGTGCCCGCCATCCGCGAGGGGCTCGACCACGCCCACCCGCTGGTGCGCGAGCAGTGCTGCAAGCTGCTGGACGAGCTGCTCGTCCCGGAGGCCGTGGGCGAGTTGACGGCCCGGCTCGACGACCCCGACGCACGGGTGCGGATCGCCGCCGTGCACGCCCTCTCCTGCGACCGCTGCAAGCCGGACGCGTCGGCCTGCTTCCCGGACCGCGTCGCGCTGCTGCCCCGGGCGATCCGGCTCCTTCGGCAGGACCCGGACCCGCAGGTGCGGGCCAGGGCCGTCGAACTCGTCGGACTGTGGGTGCACAGCCGCCCCGACGCCGTCGCCGCACTGCTCCGCGCCCGCGCCGACGACCCGTCCCCGCTCGTCCGGAAGAAGGCCGGGTGGTACACGCCCGGCGGCCCCGTCCACCGCCGTACCGCCCCCAGGCCCACGCGCGCCGCGAGGCGCTGAACCGAGGCCGGCCGGGGGCCCTGTCGCCCCGCGTGGGGATCGCTGACACGATCTTCCTTGGAACCCGTACGACCTGGGTACGACCCGATAGGGGACGACCTGGGACGGACGGCCGACCGGGCACGTACGACGACGGAGTGGGCATGACGACGGACAGCGGTACGACGGACGACGCGGTGCGGGTGGACGGCATGGAGGTGCGGCCCGCCGCCGGGCACATCGGGGCCGAGATCACCGGTGTCGACCTGGCCGGTGAACTCGACGACGCCGTGGTCGCCGCGATCCGGGCGGCGGTGCTGCGCTGGAAGGTCGTGTTCTTCCGCGGGCAACGGCTCGACCACACCGGACACGTGGCGTTCGCGCGCCGGTTCGGCGAACCGGTCGTGCTCGGGCGGCGCGGCGGCGCGTCACCGGCGGGCTTCCCCGAGGTCGAAACCACCGCCGACCGGCTGGAGTTGGGCGGCCGGTTCGGCATGGAGCACGAGGAGTGGCTGGAGCGGCGCCGGCACACCCTGCTGCGCGGCTGGCACTGCGACCACGGCGCCCGCGTCGACCCGCCCGCCGCGACGATCCTGCGCGCGGAGACCGTCCCGCCCTACGGCGGCGACACCACCTGGTCGAACCTGGCCGCCGCGTACGCCGGACTCTCGCAGCCGGTACGGGAGTTCGTGGACGGACTGCGGGCCGAGCACCGGCTCGGCGTCGGCTATCAGCCGCGGCCCGGCGACGACGCGTACGTCCGCCATCTCCTGGACCATCAGGTCGCCTCGGTGCACCCGCTGGTACGGGTGCACCCCGAGACGGGGGAGCGGGTGCTGTTCGTCAACGGCTACTACCTGGAGCAGATCACCGACGTCTCCCGCGCGGAGAGCGCTGCGATCCTGGAGATGCTCCTCGCGCAGGCGACCCGGCCCGAGTACACGGTCCGGTTCCGTTGGGAGCCGGGCAGCGTGGCCTTCTGGGACAACCGGGCCACCATCCACCTCGCCCCCAGCGACAACGCCCACCTCGGCTTCCCGCGCACCATGCACCGCGTGATGCTCACCGGCGACATACCGGTCGGCGTCGACGGCAAGCCGTCCGAGCCGATCGTCGGCACCGAGCCCGGCCGCTGGTGACAGCGAGGTCAGGCGGCGGGCTTCCAGCCGAGCGCCGGCCCCAGCTTCGTCGCCATGTCCGTGAGGATCTGCACATAGTCCTCGTGCTCGAAGGTGAACGGCAGCGCGAACGCCACCTCGTCGATCTCCCTGAACGCGGCGTGCGCGTGCAGGAGTTCGGCGATCTGCTCCGAGGTGCCCACGATGTCCGGCGCGAACATCAGCCGGGCCGGTCCCTGCGGTGACGTCGTACGGGGAGTGCGCTTGCGGGCGAACTCCTCGTACTTCGCGCGCTGTTCATGCGACGCGGAGTCGGTCGGGATGACCACCAGGCCCTGGGAGACCCGCGCGGCCTCGCCGTCCGGGTGGTGGGCGCGGAACGTGCGGATGTGAGAGAGCTGGATCTCGGCGAAGTCCCTTGACTCGTCCGGGCCTTCGGCCTTGACGACGCTGCTCGTCAAGAAGTTCATCCCGTGCTCGCCCGCCCACTTCGCCGAGCCGCTGCTGCCGCCGCCGTACCAGAGGCGACTCCCGAGACCGGGGGAGTGCGGCTGCACCCGGTCGGAGAACACCTCGAAGCCCTCGACCCCGCTGAAGTCGGTGGCCGGTTCGCCCCGCACGAAGTCCAGCAGCCGTCGCACCCGCTCGTAGCTGAAGTCCTCGACGTCGGCCGTGTCCGGGTACAGCGCCTCCTTCAGCTGGTCGAAGTGCATCGGCGGGCCGACGCTCACGCCCGGGTTGATGCGGCCCCCGGAGAGGATGTCGACGGTCGCCAGGTCCTCCGCCAGCCGCAGCGGGTTCTCCCAGCCGAGCGGGATCACCGCCGTGCCCAGTTCGATACGGCTGGTGCGCTGGGAGGCCGCCGCCATGACCGCGACGGGGGAGGAGATGCCGTACTGGAGATGGCGGTGGCGCAGCCACGCGCTGTCGAAGCCGAGGCGCTCGCCCAGTTCGATGATCTCCAGCGTCGACTCGTGGCCCCGGCGCGGATCGGCCTCGTCGAAGAGGCCGATCGTGAGGAAGCCCAGCTTCCGCAACGGGCGTGAGGTGGGCGGCACGGGCTCCTCCGGCAGTCGTACGTCAGTTCTGTTCTGTCCCGATTGTGACAGGCGAACATTGCGCGCGTGTGATCAGTTCAGCGGGATGGTGATCTCGTCCTCGACCGGCGGGTCGATCTCCTGGGCGCGATTGCCGGTGGCCGCGAAACAGCGCAGCCGGATCGCCTCCGGGGTCACGTCCAGGCGCAGGAAGCACTTGAAGAACGGCGGGCTGTACGTCACCGAGCCGGGCGAGAAGAGCTGCGTGTAGATCTTGCGCACCGGGAGGCGGAACCGCGAGCGGCGGTCGGGACGGCTCCCGGCGCCCAGCAGGCTCGCGACCAGGCGGACGCGCCGGGTGATCCGGACGGGCGGACCCGGGGTGCGGGTCGGCGGGATGCCGAGGCGCTCGCAGATCACGGCCGACGCCTCGGCCTCGGTGAGGGTGAAGAAGCGGCGCAGGTGCAGTCGGCGACCGTAGAGCCGACTGTAGAAGGCCAGGGAGTCACCGCGCAGCGGATAGCAGCGGAAGTCCTGCTCGGTCACGTTCGCGATGTCGACGCGCGGCACGGTGTGGGTCGCGTGCATGAACGCGCCGCCACCGCCCGAGACCACGTACTGGAGCGTGCGGCCGTCCGCCAACCGCACCGGATAGCGCTGGTAGTTGTGGATGTCGCCGCCTATCGCGGCGACGAAGTGGTGGGCCGGATCGCTGACGATGTCGTCGACCGTGCCACCGCCCTCGATCGCGCACGGGTGGTGCTCGCCGTCGACGTACAGAGGCGAACCGGTGATCAGGATCTTCGGCGTGGGCCCCTTCGCCACCTCGCGCAGCCAGGCGCCCTGTTCGGCGTCGATCGTGCCCAACAGGCCCGTGTCGATACCGATGATGCGCACCGGGCCCGCGTCGATCGCCCAGTACGGCCCCGGCTGCACGGCCTGTTGGACCGGCGAGGAACGCAACTCCCGTGCCTTGTCCAGGCGTTCGCCGTCGGAAGGGCTGGGACGGTGCCACAGCAGCGAGCGCAACCAGGCGCGGGTCAGCGGGCGCGGCGCCTTCGGTGCGGGCAGCGCGGGCGCGTCGTCGCAGAAGACGCGCATGAAACCGCCGAGGCCCTCGTACCAGTCGTGGTTGCCGGGTATCGCGTAGATGGGCGCCGGATAGGCCTGGTACGGGCGGAAGAACTTCGTCTCGTAGTCGTCCGCGGTGCCGACGGGATAGATGACGTCACTGGCGACGACCGCGAACGCCGTTTCCTGACTGATCTTCAGAAAGCCCGGCACGACGGCGTATTGGGGATCGTCGCCCTCGCCCGTGTCGCCGATGACCATGAAGGAGAAGGTGTCCGGATCGTCGCGCCGGATCACCTTGTCGGCGGGTGCGCCGGCCTCCGCGCGCTGCGCCACCCAGCGGCCGCGGGTGGCGCCGGTCGGGTCCCCGAACCAGGACGCCAGCACACCGTTGCGCGCGGCCCACAGGGTCTTCGGGTTCAGCCACGACACTTTCTCGACGTGGGACGGCATGAGCTGCTGGTACGCGCCGCGCTCAGCGGTGCCCCAACCGGCGCCTTCGGCGGTATCGCGTGAAGATTCAGACACCGGTGCACCGTAACAACGAGCCATCGCGGTACGGGAAGCAGGGGCCTGACAACATCAACTCGACGATGCTCGACCGAAAGGCCCCCGCATGCCCGGCGAAGCCGACTTCATCGACCTGATCCCCGACCCCGAACTCCGTTCGGACCGGCTGCTGTTGGGCATCCGCCACTTCGACGAACCCTTCCTCCTCACCGTCTCCCTCTCCCAGGGCCTGGGCTCCAGCGACCTGTGGCTGGACCGGGGCAGGGCGGGGAAGGCGCGGCTCGCGGAGTTCCGCCGGGTCGGCGACCGGGTCCTGTTCGCCGTCCGCAACAAGCACTTCCGGGCCTCCGGCGACGCGGCCGCCGTACGGGCCGGCGACGAGTCGTTCGCGCTGTCCGTGGTGTGGAGCGCACCCGTGCTGCGCGAGGAGAACGGCGCGGCGGTCGTCGACGCCACCGGGCTCGTCCTCGCCGACCACGACGCGATCGCCGAGCATCTGCACGCGTTCGAGCAGGGCGACCACACGATCGACGCGTCCACCAGCCTCCCGCTCGTCGCCGACAGCCGCACCGGACCCACCGCCGTCCGGCTCCCCGCGCTGCTCACCTTCCGGGGCCCCGGCCGCGGAGCGGCGGTCCGCGCCGTCGCCGCCGACCCCCGCGCCCTCACCGTCGTCCAGCAGCTGAACCTCATGCGGCTGCCCGCCACCCCGCTGCCCGTACGGCGCTACCACCCGGCCTCGGGCGGCTACGGCATCGGCTACGCCGACCACGGCCTCGTCGGCCGGGCGAGCACCCAGGTCAAGCTCCAGCCCCGCTTCCGCGCGGAACCCGGCGGCGCCCCGATCGTCTTCCACATCGACCCGGCCGTCCCCGAGCCCTTCCGCTCCGCTGTCGTCGAGGGCGGCAACTGGTGGCAGCGCGCCTTCACCCGCATCGGACTCCCCGACGCCTACCGGGTCGAGCCCGGTGGCGACGACTTCGACCCCTACGACCCCGACGTCAACGGCGTGGTCTGGGTGCACCGGTCGGGCCGCGGCTGGTCCCTCGGCCAGGGCCTGACCGACCCGCGCACCGGCGAGATCCTGCACGCCCGGGTACGCCTCGGCTCCCAGCGCGTCGAACAGGTCCGCGCGCTCGGTGAAGCCCTCCTCGCCCCCTACGGCCGCCCGGACGAGGCCGAACGCCTCGCCGCCGTCGAGGAGTTGGTCCTCGCCCGGCTGCGCCAACTCGCCGCGCACGAGATCGGCCACGCGCTCGGCTTCATGCACAACTTCGCCAGTACGGGACACCCCGAGCCGTCCGTCATGGACTACCCGCACGCCCGGATCGGCGTCACGGACGAGGGCGACCTCGACCTGACCGCCGCGTACGGCACGGGGCTTGGACCCTGGGACCACTTCCTGGTCGCGCACGCCTACGGCCGGTTCGACGCGGGGGAGGAGGAGACCGCGCTCGCCGAACTGCGCCGCGAGGCAGCCGAGTCGGGCCTGATCTACCTTTCCGACGAGGACGCCCAGGGCCCGAACGTCGCGCACGCCGACGCCGTGACCTGGGTGACCGGTCCGGACGCCCTCCAGGCGCTGGAGACGATGCTGCGCGTCCGCCGTGTCGCATTGGACGGCTTCTCGCGCGGAGTACTGCCGCCCGACCGGCAGACCGGCGAACTGGAGGAACGGGCCGTCCTGTTGCACCTCCTGCACCGCCACGAGGTGACGGCCGTGGCCCGGCTGGTGGGCGGGGTGCGCTACGCGTACGGCCTCGCGGGCGAGGACGGCCGGGGCGCGCAGGCCGTCGACGCGGCCACCCAGCACACGGCACTGGATCGACTGGCCGGTCTGCTGAGCGCCGAGCAACTGGCCCTGCCCGGCTCGGTGTTGGACACTCTCACCCCGCCCGCGATTCGTTACGGCCGGACTGAGCAGTACCTCGACACGGCTGCCGGACGGATCTTCGACCCCTTCGAGGCCGTACGGGTCGCGACCGTACTGGTCACGGAGCACCTGCTGGACCCGGCCCGGCTCAACCGGGTGGCCTGGCAGCACGCCGCCGACCCCGAGGCGCCCGGCGTCACCGACATCGTCGACGCTCTCCTCGCCGCCACTTGGCGCCGTACCGACCCGGTACCCGCCGAACTGCCCGGCAGGGCGGCCGTGCAGCACGCGGCGGACTGGACCCTCCTGAACCATCTGCTGACCCTGCTGGACGACACCGCCCTCCACACCCCGGTCCGCATGGCACTGCGCGGCGCCGTGCGGCGGCTCGGGACGGAGTTGCGGTGCCAGGGCGACGAACAGGCGCGTGAGGCAGGGGAGTTGATCAGGGCGTTCCTCGCCGATGCGGGATCGGTGCGGGTCGATCCACTGCCCAGGGTGCCGCCGGGTGCGCCCAACTGAGGCCGCCGTAGGGTCACTTGATCGCTACGGCGATCGGTGGCTCAAGTCGGGCCGTGGCGCCCTGTGTTGGTCACCACTCCCCGGGGCGCTTCGGGGCGCCGTGCGGATCCGGGCGGCCGCGTACGGGGTCGGCCGGGGCGGTGTAGGCGCTGCGGGGATTCGCCGGCGGTGGGACGGCGGGGCTGCCGTACGGGGCCCGGCGGCCCGGCGTCGGGGTGGCGGGGCCTCTGCGGGTGATGCGGCTGCGGCGGCTGCCCGGTGGGGCGGCCGGGCTCTCGTACCGGCCCGGTTGACCGGCCGCCGGGTGGTCCGGTGTGTCGAAGAGCGAGTCGGGGCGCGGGGTGGGCTGCTTGCCGCCGGCGTCCGGAGCGACCGGGTGGCGGGCGAAGGAGCGGTCCCAGTTGCCCTCGCCCATCACCAGCAGCGGGTCGAACATCACGACGACCCCGGCAAGCAGCAGGAAGATCGTCGGTCCCAACAGCATGGGAAGCAGAATGGAGTTGGCCGAGTCGCCCGTCCACGCACCGCCGGTACCGTGCAAATGGACGCTCACGGCGGCCATGCCCGTGTAGTGCATGCCGGACACGGCCACACCCATCACCAGGCTGGCGCCCAGGCTCGCCAGGAAGCCGCGAATGGAGACGGCCGCCCACAGGGCGGCCGTCGCGGCGACGATCGCGATCACCACCGAGAGTGCGACCGTGCTGGTCCGGTACTCGATGTCGCCGTTCAACTTCAGGGCCGCCATGCCCAGATAGTGCATGGCGGCGACTCCTAACCCGGTGATGACGCCCGCCGCGGAGAGGGTGCCGGCGGTCGCGCCGCGGTAGCCCACGGCGAAGACGCCGACGCCGACCACGACGATCGCCACGGCCAGACTCAGCACCGTGAGACCGACGTCGTAGCCGATCCGGGTCTCCTCGACCTGGAAGCCCATCATCGCGATGAAGTGCATCGTCCAGATGCCGCTGCCGATCGACGTCGCGCCGAGCGCGAGCCAACCCGCCTTCCACGACTGTCTGTTGTGCAGGGACCGCACCACACAGCGCAGCCCCAGAGCCCCTCCCAGGCAGGCCATCAGATAGGCCGCCACCGGGGTGACCGCACCGTAGCGGAACCCGTCGATCGTGCCTTGCATGAGCCAACTCCCCCCAGAGTTGTGGCTTCTTGTGGGGGGAGTATGTATGGATCAGGGCCCGGGCGCGCAAGCCTTTCACATCAGCAGTCGATTAACTCTGTGCTTTCCGGGGTGCACTTGGGTCGCATCGAGGTCGATACGGGGACAGAAGCGGTCAGGGCTGTTGCGGCCTGTCGCGGTCGATGAAGTCCTTGGCCTTGTCCTGCGCCATGTCGACCTGCTTGGCGTGCTTGCCGCCCGTGCGTTCGTCGATCATGTCTCCCGCCCGGTCCACGCCTTGCTTGGCCTGGTCGGGGTGCTGACCCAGCATTCCCTTGACCTTGTCCATGAACGACATGGCTGTCCTCCTTCGGACGTGCGTTGGCCCTCCCAGCATCCCCCGGCTTTCCGAATGGCGCATTTCGGGTGAATCCCGGGTTCAGGCGCGTACGAGAGGCTCGACCCCGTCGGTGTCTCTGGCCTTCCGGGTGCGGGACCCGGCAAGCAGGAGTGCCTGGAGGACCGCGCCGGACAGGCCCACCCACAGGGCGAACCGATAGCCGACCCGGTCGGCGAGGAGACCGCCCAGGGGCGCGCCGATCGCGACCATGCCCCAGTTGAACGAGCGGATCGTGGCGTTCATCCGTCCCCGCAGCCGGTCGGGGGTGACCGCCTGGCGGTAGCTCATCTCCACCGGGCTCTCCAGCGAGATGGCGCCGGAGACCACGAAGAACGCCAGCGACACCGAGACCAGGGCCCACGGTCCCCGCTGGGCGAGGACCAGCGGCAGCCAGCCGACGGCGGCGACGAGCCGGCCCGCGATCAGCACGGCACCGACGTCGAACCGCCGCGCCGCGCGTCCGGAGAACGCGCCGCCCACCACTCCGCCCAGGCCCGCGCAGGCGTACGCCACGCCCAGACCGAAGTCCCCGATCCTCAGTTCGCGCAGCGCGAACACCACGAAGACCGTGCTGACGACGGTGTTGAAGAGGAGCATCAGGTGCGAGGTCAGCGCGATGGACGCCAGGATCCGATGGCGATAGACCCAGGCCACCCCCTCACGCAGCTCGGTGAGGAGACTGCGCCGCGCGCCGCGGTCGGGAACGGGGTCGTGGGCCCGCACCGAGGTGAGCAGCAGGCCGGACACCAGATAGCTGACGGCGTCCACGAGCACGGCGAGCGGAGCGCCGACGACCTTGATCAGCACTCCGGCGATCAGCGGCCCGGTCGACCCGGCCAGCGCGTCGGCCTGTCCCACCCGGGCGTAGCCCGCGTTGAGGAGGTCCTTGGGGACCAGCTGCGGGACGTAGGAATGGTTGGCCGCCTCGAAGAACAGACAGAGCACGCCGAAGGCGAAGACACACGCGCACAGGGCGGCGATGCTGAGCCGGTCCACCGCGTACAGCAGCGGGATCACGCCGAGGAGGACGGCCCTGCCGAGATCCATGGCCACCATGACCGGCCTGCGCCGGCAGCGGTCCACCAGCACCCCGGCCACGAGCCCGAACAGCAGGTAGGGCGCCCAGCGGGCCGCGCTGACCAGACCCACCTCCGTGGCGGACGCGCTCAGCGTGACGGCGGTGAGGATCTGCAGCGCCAGCCCGGTGATCTGTGAACCGAACGACGAGATCGCGGAGGCGGTCCAGAAGCGTACGTACCCAGGAACGTCGACCAGGCGCGGCATGATCGGATCGTATCAAGTAAGCGTTTTCGCGCGGCAGTTGGAGGCGGTGTCGAGCCCCCGGTCATGACACCGGATCACCGGTCACGGCAGCACCGACGACGCCACCGCCCTCCCCGCCAGCAACGCGGCGACCGGATCGGCCGCCTCGTCCAGTTCGATGAGTACCGTGTCGGCGCCGGGCGTCCGGGACATCACGGCGGCCCAGGCTTTCCAGTCGACGATGCCCGAGCCCAACTCGGCCATGTAGGGCTGCTGTTGGGCGAAGACGGTCTCGTCGATGGTGAGTTCCACGTCGATCGGCCGGACCGCGTCCTTCCAGTGCGCCAGGGCGATGCGCTGCGCGTGACGGCCGGCCACGGCCACCGGATCGCCTCCGCCGAGCGCGATGTGGCAGGAGTCGGGGCACAGCCAGACGTAGCGCGGATCGGTGAAGGCCATGAACAGGTCGATGTCACGCTCGTACCAGAGCGTGCTGTTGGACTCCGTGTGGACGGCGAGCCGCACGCCCTGCCGGGAGACGGCCTCGCCCACCGCGTGCGCGATGTCCGCCATGCGCGTCATGTACGGAGCGTCGACGAAAAGAGGCGGTCGCGTCCCGAACGTCGTGCGCATGGGGAGCCCGGTGATGAGGAGTTCGGCCCCCACGTCGACGAGGAAGGCCGCACGTCGTTCGGCGTCGGCGACGATCGCGGGCAGGTTCTCGGCGTCCCGCCAGTCGGGGCTGTCCTCCCCGGCGACGAACGCGCTCACGACGGCCAGCCCCCGGGACACCAGCTCGCGCCGGAAGCCCTGCGCGCTGCCGAAGGCCCGCAGCGCCGACGCGATGTCGCCCGGCGCGAAGGTGAGTTCGATGCCCGTGACGCCGGCCTCGTCCAGCGCGTCCATCACCCGCTCCCAGAAGTGCTCGGGGTGCGCAAGCGCCCACGCTCGTACGGCATCCGCGGTGGGGAGATCCCAGAAGTCCGGGTGGTAGAAGGTGACGATGTCCGTGGCGAAGCGCGGGGTCACTCGGCACCTCCGCGTGCGTTGTAGACGACGACACCGTCCGCTTCGTCGACGGCCTTGCGGTAGTTCCGGAAGACGGTCAGCGCCTCGTCCCGGAGTACATCTCCTACGACCTCGATGCCCCGTGCCTCGAACTGTTCGGCCCAGTCCGCGCCCAGCGGGCCCTCGTCGAACGTGGTGATCTCCTCCAGCTCCGGGCCCTCGCCCGCGACCACCAGACCGCGCACCCCGGACCACAGAGTGGCCCCGTAACACTGGACGCAGGGGCGCCAGTTGACGACGAGTTCGTGCGTCGGGAGGCCGGAGGCGCCCAAGTCCCAGCCGCCGGTGGCCACTTGGGCCAGGCCGAGGGCCATGACCTCCGCGTGTGCGCTGGAGACCCCGGAGGCGAGAACGACGTTCACGCCCACCGAGACGATCCGGCCGGTGTCGCGCTCGGCGACGAGGGCCGCGAACGGACCGCCGTTCCCCTCCCGCCAGTTGCGGTCCGCGAGTCGGTGCACGAGCCGCATCCGGTCCTCGCGGCCGGGGACGACAGCGGGCACGTCGGCCAACTCGTCGTCGATCCACGCCGGCAGCGCCACGCGGTATTCCTTCACGATGTCGATCACGTCCGGGCTTCCTTCACGTTCGGGCTTCCTCTCAGCGCGCGGGGATCGGCGCGGTGCGGGTGATGACGGCTCGCGCGGCTCTTACGGCCGTCACCGCGCCGGTCAAGGTCACATTGGCGGCCATCGGTGTGGGGATCACACCGGTGCCGGCGACGTACAGGTTGTCGAAGCCCCACACCCGGCCGTCCGGGTCGCACACGCTGGTTCCGTCGTCGGCGGTGCCCGAGCGGACGGTACCGGTCAGGTGCAGGGACGAACCGGGCGGGAGCAGGGCGAGTTCGGTCGCGGGGTCGAAGGAGCCGAACTCCTCTGCCAGGGAACGGACTTCGGCGAGACCCCGCTCGATCAGTGCGCGGTCGGTGTCCGTGTAGGCGAACTCGACCCCGATGCGCGGCAGTCCGGCGAGGTCCGTCTCCAACTCCGAGAAGACCAGCCGGTGTTCGGGGCGCGACTCGACCGGGACGAGCAGTGACAGGCCAATGGCGTGCGCGAGCGGGCGGCCGTGCTCGTCGACGTACGTCCGGTTCATGATCTGGCCGTGGAACGGCTGGGCCGAACCGTTCTGCGGCAGCCACAGCGAGTCCGTGCTGAACTCGCCGGGGCGGGGGAGCGGCAGGTCGTCCACGTCGATCCCGAACCGGTCGAGATCCAGGAGGACTTGGGCGGTGATGAACGCGTGCTCGTTGAGGTAACGGCCCAGCGCTTCGGGGCGGATGCCCGAGGCGAACAGCAGTTGCGGGGTACGCAGTGCGTCGGCGCACACGATCACGGTGTCCGCGTGGAGTTCGGACTCCGTGCCGTCGGCGACGCGGCGAAGGCGGGCGCCGGTGGCCCGGCCGTCCGCGACGAGGAGCCGGGTGGCGAGCGTTCCCGTGAGCAGCGTGAACGCCGGGTCGTCGGCCGCCGCGATCGCCGGGAAGATCGTCCCCGGTGCCGTGCGTGGCATGGGGCCCGAGTCCGTCGCCGTGACGGCCATGGGCATCGGCTGCGGACGCCGGTCGGCGGGTGCGGTGTCGTCGTAGCGGCGGCGCAGGACGTCGAGGACAGCGCGACCTACCTCGGTCGGGCCGATGGGGGAAGGGGAGACGGCGAGCAGGCGGCGCGCGGTGTCCAGGTCGGCCGCCCAGCGGGCCGGGTCGCCGAAGTCGAAGACCTCGGGGCCGGCCGGCCACGGGGTGGCGGCGGTCCAGTGGACGCCCATGCCGCCCGCGTTCCACGCCAGCGCTGCCGCGGGCATCGCCTCGGCGTCCTCGCCGAAGGCCAGCGCGTGGAACATGCCGGGCGTCAGATCGGCCAGGTCGTCCGCGACCTCGCGCACCAACTCGGCGCCGGTGTACATGCCTTGGATGCCGGACTCGACCCGCTCGTTGTACCGCGACCAGACGGCCGGATCCGCCACGTCGTGCAGATGCAGCCCGGGCGCCTCGCCGATCGGGCTGCCGCCGTCGACCATCGTGATGCCCAGCCCCGGATCGCTCTCCCGCAGCAGCCGGGCCACTGCGGAACCCATGATGCCGCTGCCCACGATGAGGACGTCGGTGTGCGGGGTGTCGGTCACAGGGAGACTCCAAAGTCGGTTGCCGTGGGGGGAGTTAGGAGCTGGGGGCCAGAGGGCCGAACAGCTCGGTGTCCATGCGGTCGAGCGCCAGCTTCACGGCGCCGATCAGCGCGGCGTCGCGGCCCAGACCGGTGGCGCGCAGTTCGATCGCGGGGGTACGGGCGACGCGCATCGCCTCGCGCACCCGGGGGAGCAGCACATCGGCCGCGTCCTCCAGACCGCCGCCGAGCACGATGAGCGAGGGCGCGACCGTCCACGACAGGGTGGTGAGGATCGACGTGATGTTCTCGACGAACTCGTCGACCTCGGCGAGCGCTTCCGCGTCTCCGGCCCGGGCTGCGTCGAAGCGTTCCCGCGCCACCGCGCGTTGCGCCGCCTCCGGTGAACTCAGCAAGGCCACCGGACGGTTGGCGATCGCTTCGGTCGGGATCGAGTGGGCCTCGACGATCTCGCCCGCGGCGCCGTCCAGGCCGCGGTGCACGGCCCCTCGGATCAGGATGCCGAGGCCGGTCCGGTTGCCCAGGTGCGCCCATACGACGTTGTCGTGGTCAGCGGCCACGCCCCGCCAACGCTCCGCCAGCGCACCGAGGTTGGAGTCGTTGTCCGCGAACCAGGGCACCCCGATCCGCCGCCCGAGCTCCTTGGGCAGATGCACGCCTTCCCAGCGCGTGGTGTGCACCAGGCGTCGTACGACTCCCTCGTCGTCGATGGCGCCACCGGCCGCCACCGCACCCGCGCGCAGCCGGTCGAGCGATCCACCCGCGTCGTCGAGTGCCTCCCGCACCAAGGTCGCCGCGTCGTCGAGCGTGGCCTGGGGGTCCTGGTAGGCGCGCAGCGGGCGGTGTGCCCGGCCGACGATACGGCCGCGTACGTCGGCGATCACGGCCGATGCGTCAGCGGTGTTGATGTAGACGGCCGCCAACAGGGCGTGTTCCGCGCGCAGTTCGTACCGCCGTGCCGGTCGTCCGGCGGAGCCGCTGGTCGGGATCCGCTCCAACTCGGCCACCCAGCCCGCCTCGACGAGCGAGTCCAGGATCAGCTCGATGGTCCGGCGGGACAGCCCGGCCCGCTCGGCGAGCGCGGTCAGTGTCGTGGGCCCCGCGGACACCGCGAGCCCGCGCAGGACGACCGAGGTGTTGACGCGCCGCACGGCGCTCTGGTTCATCCCCGACATCAACACCCCTCCACCTCCTCGGACTTGCCCACTACGACGGGATCGAACACACCGGTGGTGGCAGCGTGGGCGGTCTCCGTCACGGGCGTCACCGCATCCCCGATCCGGCGATGCCCTGCACGAAGTACCGCTGGAGGAACAGGAAGAGCACGAGGACCGGCAGCATCACGACGATCGCGCCGGCGAGGACCAGACCGTAGTCGGTGACGTGCTGGGCCGCCTGGCTGGTGGCGGCGAGGCCGACCGGGAGGGTGTAACTCGCCGTGCTCTGGGCGACGATGAGCGGCCAGATGAAGTTGTTCCACGAGTTCAGGAACGACATGATCGTGATCGTCGCGACCGCGGGACCGGCCAGCGGAAGGAAGACCCGGAAGAAGATCCGGAACTCGCCTGCCCCGTCGATGCGCGCCGCCTCCAGCAACTCGTCGGGCACCGACTGCGCGTACTGCCGCATGATGAACACCGAGAGCGGCAGCGCCAAGCCGGGCAGTGCGATCCCGGTGAGGGTGTCGGCGAGGCCCATGTCGACGGTGATCACGAACTGGGTGACGAACACGGTCGTGAACGGCACCATCATCGCCGCCATCACCGCGCCGAACGCGAGCCGCTTGCCCGCGAACTCCAGCTTGGCGAGGGCGTATCCGGCCGCCGAGGCCGCCACGATGTTGCCGATCACCACCATGAGGGCGACCAGGACACTGTTGGTGAGGAACCGCCCGAAGCCCTCGGTCCGGAACAGCCGCACGAAGTTGTCGAGCGTGACGTGTTGCGGCAGCCAGGCGCCCGGGTCGGACCGGATCTCGTCGAGACCGCGCAGCGAACCGCTGACCACCCAGAAGAAGGGCAGCAGCGTGAGCAGCGCGCACAGCACCAACGCGCCGTACAGCAGGGGCCGGCCGACGGACCGGGGGCGCAGAGCGATCCGGTCGGTGGCGGTGAGGTCGGTGTCCTTCACGGACGCGGCTACAGCGGTCATGTGCGCGGCCTCAGCAGTCGGAACTGGACGACACTCACCAGCAGCACGAGCAGCAGCATCACGAACGACGCGGCCGAGGACATCCCCAGCTGGCCGGACCCGAACTGGTGGTAGGTGTACAGCGATACGGACTCCGTCGACCCCAACGGGCCCCCGTCCGTGAGGAGATAGGGCTCGTCGAAGACCTGGAGGTAGAAGACGGTCAGCAGGACCGACACCATCAGGGTGGTCGGGAGCAGCAGAGGCAGGGTGATGTGCCTCAACTGCCGCCACCTGCTTGCCCCGTCGAGCGCGGCGGCCTCGTACACGTCCTCCGGTACGGCCTGCAGCCCGGCGAGGAACAGGACCATCGCGGTGCCGAAGTTCCGCCAGACACCGAGCAGGATCACCACGGGCATGGCGAGATGCGGATCGTCCAGCCAGTTCGGCCCGGCGAGACCGACGTAGCCCAGCGCCTTGTTGACGGTGCCGCCCGCGTTGAAGGCGTACTGCCAGATCAGCGCGACCGCGACGACGTTGGTGACGACCGGTGCGAAGAAGACCGTGCGGAACACCCCGCGCAGCCGCCGGATCCCTGAGTTCAGCGCGACCGCCAGCGCGAAGCCGATCGCCATGGTCAGCGGCACACCTATGGCAACGAAGACGCCGGTGTTCAGGATGTCCCGCAGGAAGGTCGGGTCCTGGAACAGGCGCAGATAGTTGTCCAGGCCGGTGAAGTCGACCGCGAGCGGGTGGCGCAGGTCCGAGCCGCGCAGATCGGTCAGGCTGAAGCCGAGCGCGGCCACCGTGGGGATCGCGGTGTAGAGCAGGAACACGACGGCGAACGGCGCCAGGAACAGCCAAGCCACCGCCGTACGACGGGAGTTGCGTGCCCGGTGCCGTGTCGCCGGGACGAGCGTGGTCGTCATCCGCGGCTCACTCCGCGCCCGTGCCGAGGCTCTTGGCGTAGGCCTGGATGCTCGCGGCGGCCTTCTCCGCGGTCTGGGTGCCCTTCGCCACGGTCTCCATCTCCTTGCCCAGCCGGGTGGCGACCTGCTGCCAAGTGCCCACCTGGGGAAAGGCCTTGGTGTTCTTCAGCTGGGTGAGGAAGGCGTCGAGGAGCGGCTGCTTCTTGACGGCCGGGGCGTCCCAGGCGGAGATCACCGCGGGCAGCGAGCCGTACGCCGCGTACTGCGCGACCTGCGTGCTCGGCTGCGAGACGTAGCGGACGAACTTCCATGACGCGTCCGTGTTGCCGCTGTCCGCGAGGACGCCCCAAGTCCCCCCGGCGGAGAAGGAGACGCTGCCCGAGGAACCGGCCGGCAGGGGAGCGGTGGCGACATGGGCCGCCGTCCAGCCGGTCTTCTTCGCGGCGGTGTCGAGCTGCCCGAGCACCCATGGACCGGTGATCATCGTGGCCGTCTTGCCGGACACGAAGTAGGGCTGCGCGTCGAGGAAGGTGGGCGTCGCGGTGTCGGCCGAACCCGAGGTGAAGAACGACGCGTTGTACTTGAGGGCGTCGACCATCGCCGGTGTGTCGAGGGTCCAACTCCCGTCGGACGAGAGGAGGTTGCCGCCCGACTGCCAGGCGTACATCGCGACGTCCTGGCCGTTGAAGATGTCCCAGCCGTTGTCCGCGCCGAGGCCGTGCACGGCTCCGGCGCCCTTCAACGCCTTGAAGAACGGCACCATTTCGGCCCAGGTGGTCGGTGCCTTGACGCCCGCCTTCTCGGCGAGGTCGGCGCGGTAGACGAGGGCGTAGGTGTACGCGTACCAGGGCACCGTGTAGGCCACGTCCTTGACCAGGCCCGCGTCCCAGAGGCTCTTGAAGAAGGCGCCCGAGTCGACGAGCCCGTCCGGCACCGGCCGGAGGATCGACGGGTCGAGGAACTGGGCCTGCGACTCGGGGAAGAACTGGGCCACATCGGGGCCCTTGCCCGCCGCGATCGCCGCCTGGAGCTTCGTGTAGTACTCGGAGTTCGGTATCAGCGTGAACTTCACGGTGACGTCCGGGTTCGCGGCCTTGAAGGGCTTGATCACCTTGTCGAGGACATCGGCGTCGCCCTGGGCGGCCCAGACGTTGACGGTGCCGGTGGCCGGCTTGGCGTCGATCGACTTGGCGGTGGCTTTCGCGGTGGCGGTCGCGGTGTCGCCGCGCCCACAGCCCGCGAGGGTGAGGGTGCCGAGCAGGGCGGTGCCGGCGGACAGTCTGAGGACGCCGCGGCGGGAGGGATCGGACACTCGGGGGCTCCTGTCTCAAGGGGCGCTGAGGACAGTGAAGGGAATTCCGGAGCCCCGCCGTATGCGGGTTCCGGGATTTTCGGGGAAAGCAGCGTTATCGGTCCGACGGCCGTAATGCGGCTGTTGGGACCTCTGTGGCTGACTGCGACGTTAGGGAGGGTCTGTTTCGCCGGCGTGGCTCGGCCGTCACGAATAATTTCGGAACTTGTAGCGAAATCCCTGGCATAGGGAAAACCCTTGAGTGCCCCTGACCTGCGTGACATGGACGGGTCAATGCTGCCATTCTCCACGCACCACCCCCACGGATCCTCCACGGATCGGTCAAGGTTCGGTCGGTCCCGCACAGCTCAGCTCTTCCCGGACAGCAGACCCGGCTGTCCGGTCTGTCACCGGCCGCGCCCGCGGCCGTCGCAGGAGGAGTACGAGTGAGACGCATTCCCCGCAAGCGGATGGCAGTCGGAGCCCTGGTCTCCACCGCCGCCTTCCTGGCCGTCGGCATCCAGTCGGTGCCCGCGACCGCGAAGCCCGCGTCCCCCCACCCGAGTCCGCTGATCACCGGCAGCCTGGAGGCGAAGCTCACCCCGGCCCAGCGCTCCGCCCTGGTGAAGAGCGCCACCCAGAACAGCACGACGACCGCGCGCACCCTCGGCCTCGGCGCCAAGGAGAAGCTGGTCGTCAAGGACGTCGTCAAGGACAACGACGGCACCGTACACACCCGCTACGAGCGCACCTACGACGGTCTCCCCGTCCTCGGCGGCGACCTCGTCGTGCACACCCCGCCGGCCTCCGAGGCGACCGGCACCGTGAGCGCGACCTTCAACAACAAGCACACCCTCACGGTCCCCTCGACCACCGCGTCCGTCGCCAAGTCGGCCGCCGAGACCAAGGCCCTGACGACCGCCAAGGCCCTCGACGCCAAGGCGCCGAGCACCGACAGCGCCCGCAAGGTCATCTGGGCCGGCACCGGCACCCCGAAGCTCGCCTGGGAGACGGTCGTCGGCGGGTTCCAGGACGACGGCACCCCCAGTCAGCTGCACGTCATCACCGACGCCACCACCGGCAAGGAACTCTCCCGCTTCGAGGGCATCCAGACCGGCACCGGCAACACCCAGTACAGCGGCACGGTGTCCCTGAGCACCACGCTGTCCGGTTCGACGTACCAGCTGTACGACACCACGCGCGGCGGCCACAAGACGTACAGCCTCAACAACGCCACGTCCGGCACCGGCACCCTGATGACCGATGCGGACGACGTCTGGGGCACCGGCGCGGGCTCCAACACCCAGACCGCGGGCGCCGACGCGGCCTACGGCGCCCAGGAGACCTGGGACTTCTACAAGAACACCTTCGGCCGCAGCGGCATCAAGAACGACGGCGTCGCCGCGTACTCGCGCGTCCACTACAGCACGGCGTACGTCAACGCCTTCTGGGACGACAGCTGCTTCTGCATGACGTACGGCGACGGCTCGGGCTCCACGCACGCGCTGACCTCGCTGGACGTGGCGGGCCACGAGATGAGCCACGGCGTCACCTCCAACACCGCCGGGCTCAACTACACCGGTGAATCAGGCGGGTTGAACGAGGCGACCTCCGACATCTTCGGCACCGGCGTCGAGTTCTACGCCAACAACAGCAGCGACGTCGGTGACTACCTCATCGGCGAGAAGATCGACATCAACGGCGACGGCACGCCGCTGCGTTACATGGACAAGCCGAGCAAGGACGGCGGCTCCGCGGACAGTTGGTACTCCGGCGTCGGCAACCTCGACGTCCACTACTCCTCGGGTCCGGCGAACCACATGTTCTACCTGCTCTCCGAGGGCAGCGGCACCAAGGTCATCAACGGCACCACCTACACCAGCACCACCTCCGACGGTGTCGCCGTCGCGGGCATCGGCCGGGCCGCGGCCCTGCAGATCTGGTACAAGGCGCTGACGACGTACATGACGTCCAGCACCAACTACGCCTCCGCGCGCACCGCCGCGCTGAGCGCCGCCGGTGCCCTGTACGGCACAAGTTCCGCGCAGTACGCGGGAGTCGGCAACGCCTTCGCGGGCATCAACGTCGGCAGCCACATCACCGTGCCGACCAGCGGTGTCACGGTCACCAACCCGGGCAGCCAGTCCTCGACCGTCGGCACTGCGGTGAGCCTGCAGGTCGCGGCCAGCTCCACCAACAGCGGCTCGCTGACGTACGCGGCGACCGGACTGCCGACCGGCCTGTCGATCAGCAGCACCACGGGCGCCATCACCGGCACCCCGACGACCGCGGGCACCTACAGCTCCACCGTGACCGTCACCGACAGCACGGGAGCGACGGGCACCGCGTCCTTCACCTGGACCGTGAGTTCCAGCGGCGGGGGAGGCAGCTGCACCTCGACGCAGCTGCTGGGCAACGCGGGCTTCGAGTCGGGCGCCACCACCTGGACCGCGACCAGCGGGGTCATCACCACCGACACCGGTGAGGCGGCCCGTACCGGTTCGTACAAGGCCTGGCTCGACGGCTACGGATCGACCCACACCGACACGCTGTCCCAGTCGGTGACGATCCCGAGCGGCTGCACCGGGACGACGTTCACCTTCTACATCCACATCGACACGGCGGAGACCACCACCAGCACCGCGTACGACAAGCTGACGGTCACCGCCGGATCCACCACCCTGGCCACCTACTCCAACCTCAACGCGGCCACCGGGTACGTCGCGAAGTCCTTCAGCCTGTCGGCCTTCGCGGGGACCACGGTCGCCCTGAAGTTCAGCGGCGTCGAGGACTCCTCGCTCCAGACCAGCTTCGTCATCGACGACACCGCCGTCACGACCAGCTGATCGGTCCGCAAGTCCGGCACCCCGCACGCGCCCCCAGGCGTGCGGGGTGTTCCGGTCTCTCTAGCTCAGCGGGTCCAGCGTCAGGTAGGCCTGCTGCGGGTTGCCGTCGTTGACGAGGGACTCCTGGGCGCCGACGTCGTCGAACGCGAACGCGTACGCCTTGCCGTCGGCCATCTGCGCGTGGATCTTCCGCGCGTACTGGTTGGTCACCGTGTCCACGTAGAAGTTCGCCGTGGTGGTGTCCGGCTGGTTGGGGTTGACCAGGAGCGTAGACCGGTTGAAGCCCGCGCACAGCGTGCGTGAAATCGGGCCGCGCACCAGGTCGTTGGGGGCGTCGAGGTACTTGTAGCAGCCGAAGATGCTGGCCGCGTCCGGCTTCTGGAAGGTCGTGACGACCGCCCCGGAACTGTTGGTGAAGTTCATGACGTTGCCCGACACCCGGCCGTAGTACTTCGTGTTCGGCTGGTCGGCGAACGGTGTCACGGTCAGCGTCGAGGACGCGTACTTCGTCCAGACGCGGTTGATGTAGTCGTCCATCACGGTGCTCGGCAGGGCGCCCGTCTCGATCCCGTACGTCGGTGAGAGCGCTCGCAGAACCGTGCCGTCGGACCGGGTCTGGATCAGGTTGGCCCAGCCGCCCGGCTGTCCGCGCAGCGCGTTGAAGAACCCGGTGTAGCCGCCCGACTTGAGGTGCCCGGTGGTCGCCGTGGTCCCGTCGGACCGCTGCACCCCGACCGCGTACGGCGCGGAGAACATGTCCACCTGGGTGCTGTTGATCCACAGTCCGGAGTCGTTGAGCGTGTACTCGGACCAGTTGAAGAGGATGTTGCGGTTCGGGTCGGTCGGGTTCTGTACGGCCGGCTGCACCAGACCGCCGGTGGTCAGCTTGAACACCAGCTTCTGGCCGTACGAGAAGTAGAGGCGGCCCGAGAACTTGGGGATCCGGATCGTCGTGGACTGCCCCGACGCCGGACCCGCGATCGACGCGTCCGGTGCCGGAGTGGGCGGGTTGCCCCCGGCCGGCCACGCGTGGAACGTGCCGTTGGCGTCGGCCCAACCCTGTTGGCCCGTGGTCAGGTTGGTGCCCAGGTCGTAGATGTAGACCGCGTCGCCGCGGCCCGAGTTGTTGGTGATCTTCAGCGGGATCGTGGCGGGCACCGCGGCGTCCGCCGTCACCGGTGTGGCCAGCGCGATCATCGTGGCCACCGCGGTCGCGGAGCCCAGTCGACGCAGGAGTCTGGCGAGCACTACTCACCTCCGTGTGGGGGGTGTACGAAAAATTGGTCCGTACCTGTGTGAGAGCGCTCTCAGGGTCGCGCCGGGGCGCGGGCATGTCAATGAGTTGAACGAAAGGTGCCCACGGCAACTCGCGCCGTGGGCACCTGGCTTGAATCAGTGAAAGCGGTCCGACGGTCAGAACGTACGGTCCAGCAGGTCGAGCAGCGCGACCCAGTGACGCTCGTCGGCCTCCGCGTTGTACGACGAGGTGTCGGCCTGCGTGTAGCCGTGCTGCGCGCCCGCGTAGACCTCGCAGCGGTGCCGGACACCGGCCGCCGTGAGCGCGTCCTCGAACCGCTTGATCTGTTCCTCGGGCAGCGAGGAGTCCTGGTCGGCGTGGCCGAAGTACACCTCGGCGGTGATGTGTTCGGCGGCCAGGTGCGGGCTGTTCGGGTCGTCCGTGGCCAGCCGTCCGCCGTGGAAACCGGCAGCGGCCGCCACCCGGTCCGGGTAGGCACCGGCGGTGTACAGCGCGAGCCGGGCGCCCAGGCAGTACCCGGTGATCGCGACCGGCCCGTCCGCGACGAACGGGGACTCGGCCAGCCAGCGCAGGTACGCGCCGGCGTCCCGCTCGACGAGGTCGGGCGTCAGGCTCATGAGCAGCGGGCCGACCTTCTCGAAGATCTCCGGTCGCTCGTGCGGGTCGATGAACTCGGGCAGCTCCACCACCGGCGCGCGACCGTGCCGGTAGAACACGTTCGGCACCAGGACCGTGTACCCGGCCTCGGCCAGCCGGTCCGCCATCGACTTCAGGTGCGGGCGCAGCCCGAAGGCGTCCTGGTAGAGCAGTACGGCCGGACGGGGACTCTCGTCACCGGGATGCACCAGATAGGCGTCGGCGATGCCGTCCTCGGTGGGGATGTCCACGGCTGTGCCCTGTACGGCGGTCATGGTGGGGGTGCCTCCCTGCGGATGGGCGCCGGGCCGACAGCCGGCCCGGAGCGGCGTGTTCCGATCATCGTGGCACGCCTGCCCACGGCCCCTCCGCCGGGGTCACTCGAAGCGGAACCGGGGTCACTCGAAGCGGGAGACGTCGCCCGCGCCCTTGCGGACGATCTCGGCCTCGCCGTTCGAGAAGTCGATGACGGTGGTTGGTTCCGTGCCGCAGTCCCCGGAGTCGACCACCGCGTCCACCACGTGGTCGAGCCGGTCCTTGATCTCCCAGCCCTGGGTCATCGGCTCCTCCTCGTCGGGCAGGAGCAGGGTGCTGGAGAGCAGCGGCTCGCCCAACTCGGCCAGCAGCGCCTGGGTGACGACGTGGTCGGGGATGCGCACGCCCACGGTCTTCTTCTTCGCGTGCAGCAGCTGGCGCGGCACCTCCTTCGTCGCCGGGAGGATGAAGGTGTAACTCCCGGGCGTGGAGGCCTTGATGGCACGGAACACGTCGTTGTCGATGTGCACGAACTGGCCCAGCTGGGCGAAGTTCTGGCACACCAGCGTGAAGTGGTGCCGGTCGTTCAGGTGCCGGATCGTCTTGATCCGCTCCATGCCGTCACGGTTGCCCAGCTGACAGCCCAGCGCGTAGCAGGAGTCGGTCGGGTACGCGATCAGCGCACCCGAGCGGACACTGTCCGCGACCTGGGAGATGGTGCGGGGCTGCGGATTGTCCGGATGCACGTCGAAGTACTTGGCCACCCGCCGAGCTTATGCCGTGGGCGCGCGGGTCGCCGCGCGGGCCTGCTGCGGGCGGTCGGTCCGGTGGGTGTGTACCCCGGCGAATCAGGGGAAGCCGACGAGAGCGCTCGGGTCTCTCCCCCGAACCCGGGCAGGACCGGCTCCGCCCGCGGCCCACCCCCGAGGCCGCGGTGGGGCGGTTCCACCCCTGTGCGGGGCTCAGCCGCGCAGCCGTACCGGCACTTCCTGCCAGCCGAAGGCGATGAACGACGGCACCTGGCGCAGTTCGTCCGCCTCCACGGCGAGCCGGGCGTCCGGGAAGCGGTCGAAGAACGCGGGCAGCGCGGTCAGGGCCTCCACGCGGGCGAGCGGCGCCCCGATGCAGCGGTGCACGCCGATGCCGAAGGACAGGTGGTCGTCGGCTCCGCGGGCCGCGTCGAAGACGTCCGCGTCGGGGCCGTAGTGCGCGGGGTCGAGCCCGGCCGCGGCGTACGTGGTGATGATGGCGTCCCCGGCCGGGACGGTGATGTCGCCGACGGTGAGGTCGCTCACCGCGAACCGCAGCGGCAGCGAGGCGATGGACGGGTGGACGCGCAGGGTCTCGTCGACGACCGCGTCCCAGCCGATCTTCCCGGCGCGTACGTCCGCCAGCTGCTCGGGGCGCTTGAGCAGGGCGACGATCGCGTTGCCTATGAGGTTGACCGTCGTCTCGAAGCCCGCGCCGATCACCAGCAGCAGCGTGTACAACAGTTCCTCGTCGCTGAGCCGGTCGCCGTCCTCGTCGCGGACCCGGACCAGTTCGGTGGTGAGGTCGTCGCCGGGGTGCTCGCTGCGGTGGGCGATCAGCGCGGGCAGCACCGTGCCGATCTGCTGCTGGACGAACGCCGCGTGCTCCGGGGACGGGTCCGAGGTGTCCATGATGGCCGCGATCAGCCGACCGGTGTCGTCCACCAACTCGTCGGGCACACCGAACAGTTCGCAGACGATCCGCATCGGCAGGGGATGCGCGAGCGCCGCCCTGATGTCGACCACCTCGGCGTCGTCGGCCGCCACCGCGTCGAGCAGTTCCGTGGTGATCGTCTCGACCCGGGTGCGCATCGCCTCGGTACGCCGGTGGGTGAAGCTGGGCGCGACGAGTTTGCGCAGGCGGGTGTGGTCGGTGCCGTAGGTGGAGAGCATGTTGACGACGCCGATCCAGCCCAACACCCAGCCCCAGGACGGGTGTTCGCCCATCTCCGACCACAGGCTCCAGTGCAGCCGGGGGTCCCTGCTGACCTGCGGGTCGAGGATCAGTTCCTTCAGGGTGTCGTAGCCGGTGGGGGCCCAGGCGGGGATGCCGCCGGGCAGTTCGACGGGGACGATCGGGCCGAGGGCGCGCAGCTTGGCGCTCTCGGCGGCCATGTCGGCGCCGAACGGGTCGAGGGCGATGCGGTCGGACACGGTCACGACAGGTCTCCTGGCTGGTCGGGGGAGCGGGGGCTGAACCGCACGGGCAGCGACGTGAGCGAGCGATGGAAGGGACCCGGCCGCCAGGTCAACTCCTCCCGTGCCACGACGGGTTCGAGATCGGGCAGCCAGAGCGTGAGCCGCTCGATCGCCTCCGTCGCGATGAGCAGCGTGTGCTGCTTGACCGGGCAGGCGTGCGGGCCCGCCGACCACGACAGGTGCGAGGCGTCCTCGGGATGCCGGCCGGTGACGACCTCCTGCTCGGCGAAGTGCGCGAGCGCGCCGTACGAGACGACGACCGGGACCGCGGGCCGGATCCGTGCGCCGTGGAACGTCACGGGTGAACGGGCGTAGTGGATCCCGTAGTTGGCGAGCGGGGTCTCGTGGTGCAGGACCTCCACCACGGCGTCCATGACCGGCCGGGCGCCGCTGGTCAGCGTGGAGTAGTAGACCGAGGTGCCGAGGATGCGGGACAGAGCGTTGGACACCAGGTTCGCGGTCGGCTCGTGGCCCGCGCCCAGGGTGAGGAACACCTGCCAGGTGACCTCCTCCGGGGTGAGTCCGGCCGGATGGTCGAGGAGCCAGCTCGGCAGGTCGTCGCCGCGTGACTCGGCCTTCGCCGCGATGAGTTCGAGGACGTACCCACCGAACTCGGCCTCGCCCTCGGCCGCTTGGGCGCCGCCCTCCATCATCATCCCCAGCGCCCGGTCCAGCTGCTCGCTCTGGCTGTCGGGCAGCCCGAACAGGCTGTTGAAGACCAGCGCCATCAGCGGCCGGGCGAACTCGCCCACCAGATCGGCCTGTCCGCGCGGCCCGATCCGGCTCACCAGCACATGCACCGCCCGGTGCACCCGCGCGCGCAGGTCGTGCGGCTCGATGCGCTCGAAGGCGTCGATCAGCGCGGCACGGTAGCGGACGTGCGCGGCGCCGTCCGCGAACAGGGAGTTGGGCCGCCAGCGCATCATCCCGAGGACCGGCGAGTCCTCGGCGACCGTCGTCTCCCACGGCCGGGGATCGTGCGAGAACGTGGCGGTGTCCCGCAGCAACTCCAGCGCCGCCTGCCGCTCGGTGACGACGAACGCCGGTACGCCCGGCGCGAGTTCGGCCCGGCCGACCGGACCCTGGGCGCGCAGGGCGGCGTAGTAGCCGTAGGGATCCAGCGCGAAGCCGTCCTCCCACAACCGGACGGGACGGGCGGGGCCGACGGGGGTAGCAGTGGTCACCGGTGCTCCGGAGGGTCGCGGTCGATCAGGTGCTGGACCAGGGCGAGCAGCGCGTCGAGGGACGAGTCCGCGTCCCGGGCGTCACAGGTCACCAGCGGGGTGTCGGGCGCCAAGTCCAGGGCGGCGCGCAGCTGTTGCTCGGTGTGATGGCGGGGCGCGTCCGGGAAGGTGTTGAGGGCGACGGTGTACGGCAGCCCGCTCTCCTCCACCAGCCCGAGCACGTCGAAGGAGGCGTCGACGCGCCGGCTGTCGACCAGGACGAGTGCCCCGAGCGCGCCGTACGCGATGTCCTCCCACAGTGCCCGGAACCGCTCCTGCCCGGGCGTGCCGAAGAGATACAGCACGACCCCGCCCGGCAGGCTGATCCGCCCGAAGTCGATGGCGACGGTCGTCGTCGACTTCTCCCGCACCCCGTCGAGATCGTCGACGTGGACGGACGCCTCGCTGAGCTGTTCCTCGGTGTGCAGCGGGCGGATCTCGGACACGGAGTCGATGAGCGTCGTCTTGCCCACCCCGAAGGGTCCCGCGATCAGGATCTTGACCAACTCGCGCGCGGTGTCCGGCAGATGGAGCCCGCCGGCCGGGCTGCCGCTAGTGGTGCTTGAGGGCGCGTAGGCCATCTGCGACTCTCTTCAGCAGGTCGGGGCCGAAGCGTTCGGCGGGCGGGATCGGGGCACGGGCGAGGACGAGGTTCCGGTCGACGAGACCGGCGGCCAGCACCCGCACCGCGGAGACCGGCAGCTCCAGCAGGGCCGCCGCCTCCAGCACCGTCAGCGAACCGCCGTACAGGGCGTCCAGCAGGGCGAGTTGGGCCGCGGGGAGGTCGGCCGGGGCGGGCTCGCCGCTGCCGCTGAGGACCGTCAGCCGTTCCAGGTGCGGGCGGCTGGGCCGGGCCACACCGCCGGTCGACAGATACGCGGGAACGAGAGGACGGCCGCCGCGGCGGCCCGTCATGCCGGCGCGCCGCCGTCAACTCCTCGCGCAGCGGCGGCCATCGCCTTCTCACCCAGCCGCGCCACCTGCGAGTGCACCCGGTGCGCCAGCAGGTCCAGCCGCACCTCGGTGTCACCGTAGGCCGCCACACACGTCCCGTGATCCGTGGGGACGATGAGCACATAGCCGTGGTCCGACTCGATGACCACCTGCCGGATCTCGGCCCCTTCCCGGTCGGCGAACGCCGCGGCGGCGGTACGGCACGCCCCCTGCACCGTGCTGGTGATCGCGGCGACCCGCTCGCCCGAGGCCTGGGACAGCGCGTCGGTGTACCCCCGCACCAGCCCGTCCCGGGTCAACAGCACCGCCGCCACCACGTGCGGCACCTCCAGAATCGGATCGAGCACCCACGCCGTGTCGCCCCCATCGCGGCTGATCATCGAGCCGCTCCCCCTTCGTAGTCGGTCGGATGTGTGTCGTGCGCTGCTGTGTCGCGTCCCGCGGATTCATCGCCCACAGCACTCTCGCTCGCGGCGCGCGCGGCGGCCGTGCCGGACTGGAGGGCGCCGAGCGCGGCGGCGGCCTGCTCCGGGCCACGCTCCGGCTGCCGCGTCTCGGCCACGACCGGTGCCGCCGCCGCGGCGACCGGAGTACGGCGACGCCGTCGCGGCAGCCCCCCGGCATCGGGCACGGCCTGATGCCCGGACACATCGGCCACGGCGCGTTCGTCGCGCTCGGAGCCGTAGGAGTGGGCCGGTGCGGGGGCGGGCGTGCGGGTGGGTGCGGGGGCCCGGCGGGTCGAGCGCGGGGCGCCGGCCGCGGGCGGCTGCCGCTTGGGGTCGATCCGGCTGAGGAGATGGCTGTCGACGCGCAGGACCGCGCGGACGCCGCCGTACGGGGAGGGCGAGGACACGTCGACGCTCAGGTCGAACTGCCGGGTCAGGCGGCCGATCGCGGGGAACCCCATGCGCGGCGGGTCGCCCAGGTCGGTGAGCAGGATCGGGTCGGAACCGGCCACCATCCGCCGGGCGCGCTCGCGTTCGTCCTCGGTCATGCCGACCCCCGCGTCGTCGACCGTGACGCAGACGCCGTGGTGGACGTGCTCCAGGTTGACCACGACGTCGGTGTCCGGCGCGGAGTGCCGCAGCGCGTTGTCGAGGAGCTCGGCGACGATGATCGCGACCGGTTCGACGGCGTGCGAGACGAGCGCGGTGCCCGCTTCGAGGTGGTTGTGCACCCGCACCCGGTGGTACCCGGCGAGCCGCGCCTGGCCGCCGGTCACCGCCTCGACGAGGTGCGACTCCTCACGCGCGAGCCCGACCCACGCACCGCACACCACGGCGGCGACCTGCGCACGGCGCAGCGACTGCTCGTTCTCGTGGTCCAGCATGAACAGAGTCTGCGCCAACTCGGGGTCGTCGTACCGCTGTTGGAGCGAGCGCAGGGCGTCCTGCAACCGGTACAGCGCGGCCTGGATCTCACGGGTGGCCCCACGCATCCCGGCCTGTGCGGCGGCGTCGATGCGGGTGCGCTGCGCGGCGAGTTCCGAACGCACCGAGTTCAGCACGCTTTCGAGGGCGATCCCGAGGGGCGAACCGATGAACTGCGGCTGCCCGGGCCCCGGAACGGTGACCCGCGGATGTGTGAGCTGCCGGGCGGCGGCCGGAATGCGCTGCACCGCGAGATGCTCGACCTCGGCCGCCAACGCCGCCTGAAATCCGTCCAGTCGGTCTCGCAGCCCGGCGATCTCCTCGCGCTGCAGAGCGCGTTGACGCCGTGATCTCAACAGCCCGGCGCCGAGCGCCAGCGCGGACAACGTGCCGGCGGCGAGAGCACCGGCCACCAGGTCCGGTAATTCGGTCATCGAATCGAGTCCAAGCGCAGTCGGGCAGGGCTGAGTCGGGGCCTTCGAGGCTGAGTCCGGTCCCTCGGGCGGGGTGCCCGGAGCACAGTACACACCGTCATCGACCGCTCTCGCACGGTGTAACAGGACTTCGCTCCGAAACTGACCGGCCTCTGTTCGCTTCTGCGCCAAGTGTCTGAAATGGCGTACGGAGAAAGCGAGTTGAGCCGCTAGGGTCGGTGCATCATGCATGAAGGGGGACCGGTGTGACGGGTGTGGCGCGCTGGCTGGACGGCATCGAGGAACAGGCGGCCGGTCTCCTTCCGCCGGAGATCCACGCCTACTTCCGCAGGGGCGCGGGCCAGGGCCTCAGCGTCGCCGAAGCCGCCCCGGCCTGGGACGCATTCCGACTGCGCCCGCACATCCTGCGGGACGTGTCCCGCTGCGCGACCTCAACGACCGTACTGGGCACGGCAGTCGACACGCCGGTCCTCATCGCCCCGAGCACCTTGCAGCGCCGCGCCCACCCCGACGGCGAGGCGGCCACCGCGCTGGGCGCGGCCGGTGCGGGCTCGCTGCTGGCGGTGACCTCGAACACGGCGGTCCCGTTCTCGGCCCTCGAACCCTCGGGCGCGCCGTGGTGGGTGCAGGTGTACGTGGCCCGCGACCGGTCCCTGACCGAGGAGACCCTGCGGCGCGCCGTGGCGGCGGGCGCCCGGGCCGTCGTCCTGACCGCCGACACGCCCGTCATCGGCTCGCACGGCCGACCCGGCGCGCATGTCGCCGACTTCGTGGGCCCGGAGGACCTCTACGGCAACGTCACCGGCACCCCTGACCGGGAGGCCGCCGAGCACGCGCCGGACCTCACCCCGGACGTCATCGCCTGGCTGCGCGACCTCACCGGACTCCCGGTCGTCGTCAAGGGCGTCCTGCGCGGCGACGACGCCCGCGTCTTCGTGGACGCGGGCGCGGCAGCGTTGATCGTCTCCAACCACGGTGGCCGCCAGCTCGACGGGCTGGTGCCGAGCGCCTGGGCGTTGCCGGAGGTGGTCGACGCGGTCGCCGGAACGAACACCGAGGTGTACGTGGACGGCGGACTGCGCCGAGGCACCCACGTCTTCGCCGCGCTCGCCCTCGGGGCCCGCGCGGTGTTCGTCGGCCGCCCCGCCCTGTGGGCACTGACCGTGGCCGGCGCGGCGGGCGTGACCCGCCTGATCGAGGAGCTGGCGGCGGAACTCGTCGAGACGATGCGTCTGACGGGCGTGGCCGAACTCCCGGCGATCGGGCGGGACTTGCTGCACCTGCCGGCGGACGTCAGCCGTTCGGCAGGATCACCGCACGCCCGTTGATCTTCCCGGCGTGCAGCCGCTCGTACGCGAGTGGAGCCTCGTCCAACGTGAACGTCTCCGTGTGGACCGACACCGCGCCGGAACGGGCCAGCGCCAGAACCTCGGCGAGTTCGCTACGGCTGCCCCAGTAGGGGGCGTTGACCGATACCTCGAAGGGCAGATGGCCGAAGCCCACGGGCAGGGCGCCGCCGCCGATGCCGACGATCGCCACCTCGCCCTCGACGGCCGCGACCGCGCCCGCCGTCCGGACGGTGGGGTCCGCGCCGACGAAGTCGAAGACGGCCTCGGCGCCGACGCCGCCGGTGAGGTCACGGACCGCCCGCGCTGCGTGCGCGTCGGACAACACCGTTTCGTGGGCGCCGACTTGGCGCGCCAGCCGGAGCTTGTCCTCGCTCACGTCCAGCGCGATGACCCGCGCCGACGTCAGGGCGCGCAGCAATTGGATCGCCACATGGCCCAGTCCGCCCGTGCCGATGACGACCGCCGTCGAACCCGGCACCAGCTTGGGCAGCGCCCGCTTGATCGCGTGGTAGGGGGTCAGCCCCGCGTCCGTCAGCGGCACCGCCGCGACCGGGTCCAGGCCGTCGAGCGGGATCAGATGCCGGGCGTCGTCCACGAGGAGGTACTCGGCCATCGCGCCTGGAGCGCCGAGTCCCGGCGGGTGAATGCCCAACTGGGCTGCCCGCAGGCAGTAGTTCTCCTTGCCCTCGGCGCACTTGGCGCAGGTGCCGCAGCCCCAAGGGCCGTACACGGCGACGGAGTTGCCCTCCTCGACACCGGTGACCCCGGCGCCGAGCGCGGCCACCGTGCCCACGCCCTCGTGTCCGAGGGTGAGCGGAAGGTCGTAGGGGAAACTCTCGGCGGGCCAGCTCATCACGGCGATGTCGGAGTGGCAGACGCCGGCGGCGGTGACCTTCAACAGGACCTGGCCGGGGCCGGGTTCGGGGTCGGGGACCGTGACCACCTCGGGGGCGGCGCCGATCGTGCGGTACTGAAGTGCCTTCATGGTCGGGCTCCTTCCAGGGCTCAGACGGCGGTGTAGGCGCCGTCGACCAGGTGGTAACTGCCGTGCACGAACGACGCACGGTCGGAGAGCAGGAAGACGATCAGCTCGGCGACCTCCTCGGAGCGGCCGAGGCGGCCCGCGGGGTGCAGGGCGACGAGACCGTCGTAGGCGGACCTGTCCATGCCCTGGAGGAGTGGGGTCTCGATGAAGCCGGGGCCGACCGCGTTGATCCGGATGTTCTTCGACGCGTACTCGGCGGCGGCCGTCTTGGTGAGGCCGACCACGCCGTGCTTGGCGGCGACATAGGCGGAGGAGCCGGCGAAGCCCGTCGAGCCGAGGATGGAGGCGACGTTCACGATCGCGCCGCCCCGGCCCGCGGCCTCGATGACCGGGAGTTCGTGGCGCAGCGAGTAGAAGACGCCGTCGAGGTTGGTGCGGACGACGCGGTCGTAGGCCTCGATGTCGTACGCGCCGGTCGGTGCGCTCGGGCCGCCGATACCGGCGTTGTTCACGGCGAGGTCGAGCCCGCCGAAGGTGTCGACGGCGAAGCGTACGGCCGCCTCGACGGACTCCGGGCTGGTCACGTCCAGCGCGACGGCGGCGGCCTTGACGCCCTCCGCCTTCAGCTCGGCTGCGGCCTTCTCGGCGCCCTCGGCGTTGTAGTCGGCGATGACGACGTTCGCGCCGCCCGCGCCCAGTCGGCGGGCGGTGGCCAGGCCGATGCCGGAGGCGGCGCCGGTGACGAGGGCGGTCCGGCCGGCGAACTCGGTTGCGTAGTCGGTGACTTGGGCGGTGGCGGGGATGGTGCTCATGATGTGCTCACTCTTCGGTAGTGCTCTGGGACGCCGCGTCCGCGGCCTCCCCGATCAGGGCGTCGTAGGCCCGCTCCACCAGGGCGGCGAGGTCTGCGGCTCCCGAGTCGTGCTCGTCCGTGCGGCGCGCCCAGATGCGCAGGGCGGCCGTGAGGACTCCGGCGGCGGCGTCGACCACGACGGCCGGGCGGACATCCCGGACGTCGTCGGTGCCGAGCCGGTCGGCGAGGATGCGGATCGACTCCTCCTGGGCGTCGACCCGGATGCGTTCGTACGCGGCGAACAGGGCGGGCTCGCGGTCCACCAGGGCCAGCAGCCGCCGCATCCTCGGGCGTAGGTGCCAGGCCGGGTTCTCCCGGTCGGCGAGCCAGTCGCGCACCGCCCTGCGGTAGGCCAGCAGTGGCGGTTCGGCGGCCGGACGGGTCCGCAGCAGGGCGTTGATGCGGTCGCCGTCGCCCCGGACGAAGTCGAGCGCCGCGTCCTCCTTGCCGGTGAAGTGCCGGCTGAAGGTGCGTCGCGTGACGTCCGCGCGCTCCGCGATCGCCTCGACCGTGGTCGCGGCCAGGCCGTGCTCCAGGATCAGGTCCACGGCGGCGGTCGCCAGCGCGTTGCGGGTCTGCCGCGCCTTGCGCTGCCGCCGGTCCATCGAGGCGGCGCCGACGGGCTCGGCAGGGGCGCCGACGGGCTCGGTGGGCGCGCCGATGGGCTCGGCGGGAGACTCCATTGCCTTCATGTCTTCGACCGTACACCCATGATGTCCCATGGGGACACGAGACCCGATGAGACTTGTGTCCCCATGGGACATGAACGTGAATCGATTGTTGTGGCAATCGATTCGGCGGTTGCCTCTTGTCCATGTGCTGCTTTCCGCCGTATGGTCCGGACATTCCGTCGTCGACGCCACCGAGGTACCCATGGACCGCACCCGCCTGAAGGACCTCCTCGCCCGCGAGAGCGCCGACGCCGAGCGGCTCAACCCGCGCTCGAAGGCCGCCTACGCGCGCGCCGAGCATCTCTTCGGACGGGTGCCTATGACCTGGATGAACAAGACCGCCGGAGCCTTCCCCCGCTACCTCGACACCGCCCGGGGCGCCCGCGTCACCGACATCGACGGCCACGAGTACATCGACTTCAGCCTCGGTGACACCGGCGCGATGGCCGGGCACTCGCCCGCCGTCGTCGCGGAGGCCGTGCAACGGCGGTTCGCCGAACAGGGCGGTGCTACGGCGATGCTGCCCACGGAGGACGCCGAGTGGGTCGGCGCGGAGCTCACCCGCCGGTTCGGGCTCGCCCGGTGGAGCTTCGCGCTGACCGCGACGGACGCCAACCGCTGGGCGATCCGGCTCGCCCGTGCCGTCACAGACCGCCCCAAGATCCTGGTGAACAGCTACAGCTACCACGGCAGTGTCGACGAGTCGCTCATCGTCGTGGGACCGGACGGCCACGGCACCGCCCGCCCCGGCAACGTCGGCGCCCCCTGCGACGTCACGCTCACCAGTCGCGTCGCCGAGTTCAACGATCTCGCCCAGCTGGAACGGGAGTTGGCGCACCGCGACGTCGCCGCCGTCCTCATGGAACCCGCGCTCACCAACATCGGCATCGTGCTGCCCGAGCCCGGCTACCTGGCCGCCGTACGCGAACTCACCCGGAAATACGGCACGTTGCTCATCAACGACGAGACCCACACCTTCTCCGCGGGACCTGGCGGCTGTACCGCGGCCTGGGACCTCGAACCCGACCTGCTCACCATCGGCAAGGCGATCGGCGGCGGCATCCCGGCCGGTGCCTACGGTCTCTCCGCCGACCTCGCCGACCGGTTGCTCGGCCGTGCCGACCTGGACCTGGTCGACATGGGCGGCGTCGGCGGCACCCTCGCGGGCAACGCGCTCTCCGTCGCCGCGATGCGCGCCACCCTCGAACACGTCCTGACCGACGGGGCGTTCGCGCACATGGCGAAGCTGTCGGAGCGGTTCGCGGCCGGTGTCCAGGAGGGCATCGACGCCCACGCGCTGCCCTGGACGGTGAGCCGCCTCGGCGCCCGCAGCGAGTACCGCTTCGCCTCCCCGGCCCCGCGCACCGGAACCGAGTCCGAGGCCGCCGGTGACCCGGAGCTGGAGGACTTCCTCCACCTCTACCTCGCCAACCGGGGCATCCTGCTCACCCCGTTCCACAGCATGGCGCTGATGTGCCCCGACACGACCGAGCAGGACGTCGACACCCACACCCGGGTCTTCGCCGACGCGCTCGCCGAACTGGCCGCCTGACACAAGGAGTTGGAGACGCGCACGTGGACGACATCGACCGCGCCATCCTGCGCGAGCTGCAGACCAACGGCCGTATCGCCTACGCCGACCTCGGACCGAAGGTCGGTCTGTCCGCGTCGGCCGCCCGGCAGCGGCTCCAACGCCTGTTGGATTCCAAGGCGGTTCAGGTCGTCGGGGTGACCGACCCGATGGCCATGGGCGGGCAGGCCATGGCCATGCTCGGCATCGAGGTGGACGGCGACCCGCGTGCCGTGGCCGACCAACTCGCCCTGCGCGACGAGGTGGTGTACTCCGTGCTCACCTCCGGCGGCTTCGATCTGTTCGCCGAGGTGGTCACCCCGGGGCCGCGGGATCTGCTCGACTTCGTGAACGACGTGGTGCGGCCGATCGAGGGGGTGCGGAGCGTGCGGTCGTTCCCGTACTTCGGCATCCACACGCACCGGTTCCTGTGGGACGTGGGCTGACCTCGGCCGCAGCCCCGATACGCCCGAGATGCCGGTGTGATCGCGCGGGCGTCTAATGGGGATGTCGGATGTGTCCCCCGGCGGAAAAGGCCGAGGCCATGGCGCCCACGGAATCCAGTGCAGGGGGCAGCGGTACCGCTGCGAAGGGCGTGCTGCGGCGGCTGGGGGAGTGGTGCGCCCGGCACTTCGTGATCGTGATCGTCGCCTGGCTGGTCGCACTGGCCGCGCTCCAGGTCCTCAACAGGTCCTTCGGGGGCGACTATTCGGACGACTTCTCGCTGTCCGGCGTGCAGTCCCAGCACGGGTTGCAGGTGCTCAAGGAGCACGACCCGGCGGCCGGTGGCTACAGCAGCCAGATCGTCCTGCACGACAAGGACAAGCAGCTCACCTCACTGAACTCGCAGATGTCCGAGACGGTCGGTGACCTGCAGAAGCTCCCGCACGTCCTGTCGGTGCAGAACCCGCTGCCCCAGCCCGGAACGCAGACACCGACGTCCACCGGTCCGAACGTCGGCCCTCTCTCCTCCGACGCGAAGACCGCGTACATCACCATCCGCTTCGACGTGCAGCCGTCCACCCTCGGCGACGGCTACCTCCACGGCGTCGACACCTCCGTGAAGCCGCTGCGCGCGGCCGGCGCCCAGGTCGAGTACGGCGGACCGCTCGGCGAACTGGCCCGGCCCGCCGCCGACGACCGGATCAGCGAACTCATCGGGTTCGCCGTGGCGATCGTCGTCCTGCTGATCGGCTTCGGGAGTGTGATCGCCGCCGCGATGCCCCTGGTGACCGCGCTGATCAGCGTCATCGGAGGACTCGCCTGCCTCGGACTGCTGGCGGCGGCCTTCACCTTCGCGACGGTGTCACCGACCCTCGCGACGATGATCGGCATCGGCGTCGGCATCGACTACGCGCTGTTCCTGATCACCCGTCACCGGCAGAACCTCATGAACGGCTCCGATCCCGTGCGCGCCGCCGGACAGGCCACGGCGACCAGCGGCCGGGCGGTGCTCGTCTCGGGCTGCACGGTGATCATCGCGCTCGCCGGACTGTTCGTGTCCGGGGTGCCCTTCATCGGCAAACTCGGGCTCGCGGCGGCCGTGACGGTCGTGTCGGCGGTCATCGGCGCGCTCACCCTCGTACCCGCCCTGCTCGGGCTCCTCGGCAAGCGGATCGACCGCTACCGGGTGCGCCGCCCGGTCGCCGAGACCGACGCGGAACCGGGCACCGAACCGACGGGCACCTGGCACCGGTACGCGCAGCGCGTGGAACACCGGCCGTGGACGTTCCTCGCGGCGGGTGTCGCGGCCGTCGTCGTCCTCGCGATCCCGGTGTTCTCCCTCCAACTCGGTCACATCGGCGACGGCGCGGACCCCACCTCGTTCACGGACCGCCGCGCCTTCGACCTGATGACCGACGCCTTCGGCCCCGGCTCGAACGGCCCGCTCACCATCGTCATCGACCAGACGGGCGTCCCGACCTCCCAGCGCTCGGACCTCTCCAGCCAGGCCCAGAAGACGCTCGACGGGGTCCAGGGCGCCGCCAAGGTCACCCCGCTGACGACCACGAAGGACGGCTACGTCCTCGTCGGCACCGTCTACTCCAAGCAGTCCCCGCAGAGCGCCGACACCACCGACCTCACCAACCGCCTGGTCCACAACACCCTCCCGGACGCGGTCTCCGGCACCTCGGCCAAGGGCTACGTCACCGGCACGACAGCAGCGCAGGTCGACTTCCGCGACATCGTGTCGAGCCGGCTGCCCCTGATCATCGGCGTGGTGGTCGCGCTGGCCTTCCTGATCATCCTCGCCGTCTTCCGCGGTCTGCTGGTCGCCCTGAAGGCCGCCGTCCTCAACGTGCTCTCGATCGCGGCCTCCTACGGAGTCGTCGTCGCCGTCTTCCAATGGGGCTGGGGCGGCCCCGCGCTGGGCGTCTCCGGCAAGGTCCCCATCGAGAGCTACGTCCCGATGATGATGTTCGCGATCATCTTCGGCCTGAGCATGGACTACGAGATCTTCCTCCTCTCCCGCGTCCACGAGGCCTGGCTGCGCACGGGCGACGCCGAGGCCTCGGTCGCCCACGCCCTGGAGATCACCGCGCGCGTCATCACCTGCGCCGCGCTGATCATGGTGAGCGTCTTCGCGGCCTTCGTCGTCAGCGACAACATCGTGGTCAAGATGCTCGGGCTCGGCCTGGCCGTCAGTGTGCTGATCGACGCGACGGTCGTACGGCTGCTCATGGTTCCGGCGGTGATGACCTTGCTGGGCAGCCGCGCCTGGTGGACACCACGGTTCCTGGACCGGATCCTGCCGCACATCGATGCCGAGGGTGATCACGAGCAGCAGGCGTGAGGCTCAACTCCCGTACTGCACCTGGGGTGTGAGCACCAGCATCGTCACATCGTCCCGGATCTCCGGGGAGTGCCGCAGCAGGTCGGCCCACACCCGCTCCGCCATCAACGCCGGGTCGTCGTCGGCGAGTTGGACCAGCCGCTCGGCGAAGGGATAGAAGGAACCGCCCGTGTCCCGCGCCTCCCACACCCCGTCGGAGGCGAGGAACAGCCGGTCCCCAGGCCGCAGTTGGAGGGTCGCCCCGCTCAGCGGACCGGCGTCGGACAGCCCGAGACCGAGCGGCGTCCACGCCTCGACGTCGATCTCGGTGACCCGGCCGCCGCGCAGCAGTACGGGCGCCGGATGCCCGCAGGCCACGATCCGCACCGCATCCGCGTCCGCCGTGAACTCCAGCAGTACCGCCGTGGCGAACAGCTCCGCGTGCGCAGACCGCGCCGAGTCCACCACCAGTCGTCGGTCCAGCCGCCCCGCGACCGCCTCCAGGTCCGGCAGATCGAGCACCGCCTCCCGGAACGCCCCCAGCAACGACGCCACCGTGGCGACGGCCGACAGCCCGTGCCCCTGCACATCGCCCATGACCGCCCGCACGCCGTACGGCCCGTCCCGCACGTCGAAGAAGTCCCCGCCGACCAGCGTCCCGCGCTGCGCCGCCCGGTACAGCCCCACGCACCCCACCGGCCCCACTCGTTCCGGCAAGGGCGGCACAACGGCCCGCTGCGCCGCCTCGGCGACCGTGCGCTCCAGATCGAGCTGGGCATCCCGGCGACTGCGCACGAAGGACACGAACACGCTCAGCACCGCGACGAACAGCACGGTCAGCAGATCGGTCTCACCGGGATCGTTGAGATGGAACGCCGGGATGGTCAGCAGGCCGACCGTGGCGGCGCCCATCAGCGCGGTCGCGAGCGGACCGTAGGACAGCCCCGCCAGCGGCGGGATGGCACCCAGCAGAAAGCCGATGTCGAGCGAGTGCGGGCTGACCAGTGTCGCCACGCCCACCCCCAACACCAGCGCCCCCGGCAGCACCCGCACCCACCGCGGCGCCGGCGCGCCCCGAAGCCACCCCCGCCGGGCCGGCTCCCGCTCCCGGCGGAACGACGGAACGCGCACCTTTCCCACACCACCACGCTCCTACGGCGGGACCCGCCCCGCACGCCGAGCGGCTAGAACGGCGTGAGCGTCAGCCGTATCCCCGTGGGTGCCGTGTCCTGGACGTACGACGCGAAGTCCGCCACGTCGTCGAAGGCGAAGCCGTAGGCCTTGCCGTCGGCGGTGGCCGCGTGGATGGCCTTCGCGTAGTGGTTCGTGAGGTCGGTGGCGTAGAAACTCGACGCGTCGGTGGTCGGCTGGGCGGGGTTCGACAGGAGCGTCGAGCGGTTGAAACCGGCGCCGAGCACGGCAGCGACGGGGCCCGTGGTGCCGTCGTTCGGGGCGGCCAGGTTGCCGTCGCAGAACAGCACGTCACGGGTCGACGGCTTGGCGAACGAGACCGAGGCCGGTCCGGTGAAGGTGAACTGGCCGGCGCGCACCCGCCCCGTGAAGGCGCCCGCGTTCGTTGTGACGGTGAGGTCCTTGCCCGTGTACGTGCTCCACACCTCGTCGATGTACGGCGCGAAGTAGTCCGCCGCGAACAGGCCCGCGTCCAGCCCGTGCCCCGGCGCGATGACCCGCGTGTCGCTCACGATGAGCGGGGCGAACGCCTCGACCTTCCGTACGGCGTCGAACACCGACGCCCGGCCGCCGTCGCGCAGGGTGCCCGTCGTCTGGTCCTGGGCGCCGGTCAGCCGGATGCTCAGGGGCACGCTGAACATGTCGACCATCGTCGTGTTGCAGAACATGCCGGACGCGTTGTGCGTGAACTCGGCGCAGTCGTGCAGCACTCCGTAGTTGGGGTCGGAGGTCACCCAGCCGGCCGGGTACTGGAGGGCCGGGTTGCCGTTGCCGTCCGCCACGGCCTTGAACTTGAGCTTCGCGCCGAGCGAGACGTAGACGCGGCCCGACAGGTACGGGAGCGAAATCGTCGTCTCCGCACCGGAGTTGAGGCTGATCGCGTAGTCGGTGAAGCCGTCCGCGCCGTTGTCGGAGAGCGCGATCGGCGCGATCGTCCCGTCGGGGGTGACCCGCACCTGCTTGCCGTCCACGTTGCCCACGATGTAGACGTGCACGTTCGCGTTGTCGAACGAGCCGCTGTTGTTGACCAGCGTCAGCGGAAGCGCGCCGGCCTCAAGTGCGCTGGTCTCCATGGACTTGGTGTCCGCGAGGGCGTGCGGGGCGAGCGCCGCGACGGCGGGGGCGGCCATCGCCGCGCCGCCGAGGGCGAAGAGGAGCTTGCGGCGACCGAGCGTGCGCTGGTGACGGGGAGTCATGTGGGGGGACCTCCGGGCGAGTCGGGCTGTTCGGAGCGAACGGTGCCGACGCTTTGAGAGCGCTCTCACAGCGTGCGTCGGCACCGCCGCCGGGGCCCGATGTTACGCAGGACCACGGGCTGGGCCAATGGTTCTGCGGGAAGGTGTCACCGCGCTGACCTGCACAGACGCGGTGAGATGGGTGGCTTAACCCCCACTTAAGGGCCGCTTAAGCGCCCGACGAAGCGTTCACCCGTGCTTCATCACCCGTATCCGGGCGCCTCTTCCCTCCCATCGCGCGGCCTCCTAGCCTCACCACGCCCCCTGTCTTTCTCCGTCCCCATGTCCCTTCCCCGAAAGGCGACTTGACGCATGCGTCACCAACTCCTCGGCACGGCAAGACGGTTCGGTGTCGGAGTCGCGGCCGTGGCGGTCACCTCCGCGCTCGCCGCGTCCGCCCCGCTCCCCGCCGTCGCGGCGACCGACCCGTCCGTCCGGCCGTCCTCGCTCGTGGACCCGCTGATCGGCTCCAGCAACGGCGGCAACACCTACCCCGGCGCCACCCTCCCGTACGGCATGATCGCCTGGTCCCCGACCAGCACCACCGGCGACCAGACCAGCACGGGCGCCGCCAATGGGTACGAGTACGGCGCCACCCGCATCCGCGGCCTGAGCCTCACCCATGTCAACGGCGCCGGCTGCAACCCGGGCGCGGCGGGCGACGTACCGATCATGCCGTTCGTCGGCGACGTCACCTCGTCCCCCTCGGCCGACACCAAGGACGCCGTGTACGCGTCCAACTTCTCGCACGCCGACGAGAAGGCCACCCCCGGCCGCTACACCCTCGGCCTCGCCTCCGGCGCCACCGCCGACCTGGCCGTCAGCAAGCGCGCCGGAGTCGCCGACTTCACGTTCCCCGCCGACCGCCCGGCGAACCTGCTCTTCCGCGTCTCCAACTCCCTCAACGGCAGCCAGGACGCCCACGTCGACATCGACACCGCCCACCAGAAGGTGACCGGCTGGGTCTACACGGGAGCCTTCTGCGGCCGCCGCGCCAACGGCGGCGTCAACAACCGCAAGAGCTACTACAAGCTCTACTTCAGCGCCTCCTTCGACCGCGCCTTCTCCTCGGTCGGCACCTGGCACGACAGCACGGTCTCGCCCGGTTCGACGACCGCCTCCGGAGGCGAGGGATACGCCACCGGCGCCGACCGCGCGGGCCGCGGTTCCGGCGGCTGGGTCGGCTTCGACACCAGTTCTGACAACGATGTCCGCATGCGGATCGGCATCTCCTACGTCAGCCTCGGGGGCGCCGAGTCCAACCTGCGCCAGGAGATCGCCCCGCACGCACGCGTGGCCGACGTCGCCGAAGCGGGCGCCCGCGCGTGGGACCGCGAACTGAGCACCGTACGCGTCGACGGCGGCACAGCGGCACGCCGGCAGACCTTCTACACGGCGCTGTACCACGCCCTCATGCAGCCCAACCTGATCAGCGACGAGGACGGCCGCTACTGGGGCATGGATCAAGCCGTGCATCGCCTCGCGCGCGGACAGCGGGCGCAGTACAGCAACTTCTCCGGCTGGGACCAGTACCGCGCCCAGATACAGCTCCTCGCCCTCCTCAAGCCCACCGTCGCGGGCGACTTCGCGCAGTCGCTCTACAACTTCGCGAAGCAGAACGGCGGAATCTGGGACCGCTGGGTGCACATCAGCGGCGCCACCCACGTCATGACCGGCGACCCGACCGCCGCGACCCTGGCCACCTTCTACGCCATGGGCGTCCGCAACTTCGACTACCAGGGCGCCTTCGACTCCCTCGTCCACCAGGCCACCGTCCCCAACCCGGACGAACTCTCGGACGCCGGCTGCCCCGGCCAGTGCGTGGGCCAACGCCCCAACCTCGCCCAGTACATGACCTCCCACTACGCCGCCCAGGACGCCTGCCACTGCTGGGGCGGCGCCGCCGAGACCCTGGAGGACGCCGTCGCCGACTCCGCCCTCGGTCAGTGGGCGAAGCTGCTGGGCCGTACCGCCGAGGCGAAGACCTTCACCGAGCGGGGCGCCTACTGGCGGAACGTCTTCAACCCCGCCACCGGCTACATCCAGGCCCGCAACCTCGACGGCTCCTGGGTGGGTCCGTTCAACCCGGCGAGCGATCAGGGCTTCGCGCAGGGCTCGGCCGCCGCGTACGTCTGGATGGTCCCGCAGGACGTCCAGGGACTGGCCGAGGCGATGGGCGGTCGTGAGGCGGCCGCCACCCGGCTCGACGGCTTCTTCCACACCGCCGACGGCGCCTGGTCGGTCCGGGGCGGCGACGCCCTGCGCTACGACCCGACCAACGAGCCCGACATCCACGCCCCTTGGCTCTACGACTCCCTCGGCCAGCCCTGGAAGACCCAGGCGACGGTCCGCCAGATCCTCGACACGGCCTACGGAACCGGCCCCAAGGGCCTGCCCGGCAACGACGACCTCGGCACCATGTCCGCCTGGTACGTCCTCTCCGCCCTCGGCATCTATCCGCGCACCCCGGGCAGTGCCGACCTGCTGCTCGGCGCACCGCTCTTCCCGAAGGCGGTAGTCGACCGTCCCGGCCGCACGGACATCGTCATCACCGCGCCCGACGCCGACGACACCCACCAGTACGTCGACGCCGTACGCCTCGACGGACGTGACCTCACGCGCGCGTGGACCGGCGCCGGCCTGACCCTCAAGGGCGGCAGGCTGGACTTCCGGCTCGCGACCGAACCCAACACGAGCTGGGCGACCGACCCGGGACAACTCCCCAAGTGACGCACACCGGCCCGGCGGAGTCCCGCTCCGCCGGGCCGGCCCGGATATTCGTTGGACGGGTACGAGATCAACCCCCTACCGTGTGCGTGCACGCCCTGAGACCAGCGGAAGGAGGCGAGTGCCATGAGGCTCACAACACCCCAGCGCTCCCTCCCCGTTGACCCGGTGTGCCCCATGTGACCTGACCGGGAGCGCTCCACGCAGTACCCCTCCCGGAGGAAACACCATGACCGATCTGGTCATTCGCGCGCTCGACGAGAGCGACGCCCATCTTTTCGACACCCTTCCCGACTCGATCGGCGCCCGCGCCGCACACCGGCTGACGACCTGGCGGCCCGACTGGCAGCGGGTGGCCCTGCGCGACGGCACGGTCGTCGCCCGCGCCGCCTGGTGGGGCGGCCCGAACGACACCGAACCCCTCACCGTCAACTGCTTCGACGTGATCGAGGGCGAGGCGGCGGCGGGGGCCGAACTCCTGCGCAGCGCCCCCTGGCGCGTCGGCGCGGAACTGAACCTCCCTGTCGGCTGGCGCGACAACCCCGAGATCCGCGCCGCCGCCGAGACCCGCTTCGCCGCCCTGCGCGCGGCCGGCTACGACCTCCTGGTCGAGCGTTTCATCTACCGGTGGACCCCGGAGTGCGGCCTCCCCGAACGCCCCGGACGACTCGTCCTCGCCCCCGAACCGGACGACGAGGTGTTCGTCGACGCGCTGCGTCGCATCCACTCCGTCACCCTCGACGCGCATGCCCAACAGGCCATCCGAGAAGGGGGAGTTGAGAAGGCCGCACAGGAGGAGATCGACTTCTTCCGCTGGTGCCCGTCCCCGCGTGAGTGGTGGCAGGTCGCCCGCACCCCTGAAGGAGACCTCGCGGGCATCCACATCCCGGCCCGCAATCCGTCGGGCCCGTGCATCGGCTTCATCGGCGTCGTACCGGAACAGCGCGGCCACGGCTACGCCCGTGACCTGCTGGCCGAGTGCACGCACTATCTCGTCGAGCGGGGCGCCGAGTTCATCGCCGCGGCCACGGACCAGGGCAACTTCCCGATGGCCGCGCACTTCGCCAAGGTCGGCTATCCGGTCATCCGGGAGCGCGCCAACTTCCATTTCGTCGAGTAGGCGCATCGGTCGGTAGACGGGTAACACCAGTCGGCCCGACCCGGCTCATGATCCGGGTCGGGCCGACTGTCAGTGCCGGGTGCCATGCTGGCGGCAGGTCGATCTACGGCCGGTCGGTCCACGGTGGGACGGAGGCGCGATGGGGTTCGTGGGCGAGGTCTGGCAGGTGCGCAGGGGCGAGGAGTCGGTCGGGGAGATCCTCATCGAGGACGCCGACTTCCCTTGGCTGTCGGGCAAGTTCACCGCCGGTGCGGCCTTCGAGGACGTACGGGAGCTGTTCGCGCGGGAGCTCGCCCTGGCGCAGGGGGACGCCGACTGGCAGCGGTGGGAGGAGGCCTACGACGAGATCAGCCGCCAGGTGACGCTGACCTCGCCGGACGGGCCCGTGCCGGAGTTCCTGCTGCACATCGAGGGGGAGCGGGCGTGGTTCCGGTGGAGCGAGGAGCCGTTCGACGAGGACGAGGAGTCACCTGGTGGCGAGTGATCGGCGGGAGCGTCGGAGGGGGTGGCCGGCGGGAGCGGGCCGAGTGGGGGCTCAGGCAGTGCCGCCGTCCGCCATCGCCTCGGCCTCGGCCAGGATCTCGGTGACCCGCTGCCCGAAGGCCGCGTCGCACGCGTGCGGGCGACCCGTGCGGACGGCCTCGCTCAGCGCGTCGGCGGCCCGGACCAGGGCAGACACCGCATCGCCCGAGCTGTCCGGAATGCTGGTCACCCCGGCCTCGCCGCGCAGTTCGACCGTGGCTCCCGCCGCCGCGGTCGGTGCCGTGAGGCTGAGCGTCAGGGTGCTGGACGCGCCGCCCTCGTGGTCGAGGATCAACAGGGCCGTGTCACCCGGGCCCCGCACCGCGGCGGCCACCCGGCGGACATCACCGAGGACCGGCAGGAGCACGGACAGGGCATGCGGGCCCACGTCCCACAGCGCGCCCTTCTCCTGCCGCCAGGGCGAGGCCGCGAACGGGCTGTCGCTGGTGAACACCGAGCCGAGCCACTCGGCCCGAGCCGTGAACCACCCCCCGGCGGCGGCCTGTTCGGTCACCCACGCCTCGGTCTCCGGCTGGAAACGCGTGGTGAAGAACACGACCGACGCGACCCCGGCCTCCCGCACCGCGTCGACCACGGCCCGCCCCTGCTCCACGGTCGGGGCGAGCGGCTTGTCCAGCAGCAGATGCCGGCCCGCCCGCGCGGCCCGCACCGCCACCTCGGCCTGCACGGACGGCGGCAGCGCCACCGCGACGGCGTCCACGTCCGCGAACAGGGCGTCGACATCGTCGTAGGCCGGTACGCCGTACCGGTCGGCCAACTCCTTGGCGGCGTCGGGTCGGCGGCCCCACACGCCCGCGAAGTCCCACGCGTCGTGCCCACTGAGGGCGGGGGCGTGTGCCAGCTGTGCCCAAGGGCCGGTGCCGAGCAGTCCGATGCGCATGACGCTGCCTTTCCACGGTCGAACCTGGTGACGCGACCGGAGTCATTGCGACCGGCCGGTCGCCGGTGAGCGTGCCACATGAACAGGGCAGGTGCGCAAGCCCTTCCGGCCACTCGGCGCATGCTCGTCAACGGCTGGGATTCGGCTGTCCCGGCTGCCGTCGTGCCTGGGCCGTGGCGTTGTGGCGCAGGAGTTCGGCCAGGACGGAGACGCCGTCGCGGTCTTCCAGTCCGGCGGCCATCGCTTGGTCGACGAGCCTGCGGTTCGCGTCCAGTTGGGCCATGGGCGCGCCCACGGATGACGCCAGGGCGTCGATCAGCGTCAGGTCCTTGGCGACCAGCGACAGCGTCATGTGGATGGCCGCTTCGTGCGGTCGTACGAAGTTGTCGCGGTTGTAGAGCACGAAGGGGGCCGCGGCCGCGCTCTGGGTGAAGGCGTCGTAGGCGGCGGCGCGGTCGATGCCGGCGCGTTCTGCCAGAACCAGAGCTTCGGACAAGGCTGTTGCCATGGACAGCAGCAGTGAGTTGATCGCGAGCTTCATGATGTTGCCGCTGCCCGATTCCCCGAAGTGGAGGACGCGGGTGGCGAGGACGTCCATGACGGGGCGTACCTGGTCGAGTGCTTCTTTGGGACCGCCGGCCAGGAAGGTGAGTTCGCCGCGTGTGGCGAGTTCGACGGAGCCGGAGACCGGTGTGCCGAGGAGAGTGGCGCCGCGTTCGCGAACCAGCGGTGCCAGGGTGCTGACCGTCTGCGGGGCGATCGTGCTGGTCTCCAGGACGGTTGTTCCCGGCCGCAGCCCGGCCAGGATGCCGTCGGACCCCTGGTAGACCTCGCTCACCGCCGTGTCGTCCGTCAGACAGACGATGACGATGTCGGCGGAGGCGGCAGCCTCACGCGGGGTGCTCACCACGCGGGCGCCGGTCTCGGCCGCGACATCGAGGGCGCGGGCCCGGGTGCGGTTGGTCACGGTCACGCTGTGCCCTGCCCGGCGCAGGCGCACCACCATGGGGCGGCTGATGCGGCCGATGCCGATCACGGCAAGCGTGGGCAGGGCGTCCGTCATGCGTGGCCGCCGTTGAGGTCGAGGTTCACGCCGTTCGCCGCCGGGTTCTCCAGCAGGAACACGGAGCCCTCGACGATGTCCCGCATCGTGGGAATGACACCGGTCAGGATGCGGGCACGTGCCGCCTCCAGGACGGGCTGGTTGCCGGCCCAGTACGGGCTGTCGCCGACCATGCCGGGATGGATCGCGTTGACGCGGACCGGCGCGAGCTCCTTGGCCAGCGTCGCCACCAGGCCTGTCACACCGGCGTTCACAGCGGTGACCGTGGTGGAACCGGGGTAGGGCGCGTCCTTGGCCAGGCCGCCGAACAGCAGCACCGAACCGGTGGGGGAGATGCGCGACCGCAGCGCGTGGACGACCGTGGTGTAGCCGACGATCTTGGCGATCGCCAACTCTGTCGCCCCCGCGATGTCGTAGTCGGCGATCGTGTTGTTGTCGCGCCGCATGCCGGTGAGCACGATCGAGTCGACGTGCTCGATGCCGCTCAGCGCCTCCTTGAGAAGCTCGGGCTTGGCGAGATCGGCCTCAATGCCCCGCACCTGCTGGGAATCTACCTCGGTATTGATTTCCGCGGCCACTTTCTCCGCGCGGGTGCTGTCGCGGCCGGCGATGATCACGGAGGTGCCCTGCCGTGCATAAGTCGCGGCCAGTTCGCGGCCGATACCGGATGTGCCTCCGACGATTAAAACCTGCTTGCTCATGGCCAACCCTTCGTCGTACAGCGGGAGTTGCTGTCGCCGACAGCCTGGCGCAGAAGGTATATCGAGTCCAACGAAAAACATTGACAGGTGTTATCGAAGAAATCGATAATTCGCGGATGGAATTACGGCAGTTGCGCTATTTCATCACCGTGGCCGAAGAACTCAGCTTCACCCGCGCCGCGGCTCGCCTTTTCGCAGCTCAGTCGACCGTGTCGGCAGCGGTCCGCGCGCTGGAGGAGGAACTTCAGGTGTCGCTCTTCGACCGCTCGACCAGGACCGTGGCCCTGTCCTCGGCGGGCGAGCTGTTTCTGCCGGAGGCCAAGTCGGTCGTCGGGGCGGCGGAACGGGCGAGGGAAGTGGTCGGCGAGGCGTCGAGAACCCTGCGGGGCAGCCTGCGCGTCGGCACGATGACCCGCATCACGGCGCTCGACCTGCCACGCCTGGTGGGGGCCTTCCGCCAACGCCACCCCCTCGTGGACATACGGATCCAGGTCTCCGGATCCGGATCGGGCGGAATCGCCGAGGACGTGCGCCGCGGCCGCCTCGACGTCGGCGTCGTGGCCCTGCCCGCCTCCGAGGCGCACGACCTCGACCTGCGGCAGTTCGCGACGATCCCGTACGTGGTGATCCTGCCGACCGATCATCCGCTGGCGCAGCGGGAACGCATCGCGCTCAAGGACCTCGCCCACGAGAACTTCGTCTCGGGGGCGAGAGGCTTCGGGTCGCGCACGGCCATGGACCGGGCCTTCGGCGAACTCGGCATCACGCGCCGCGTGTCCGTCGAGATCACGGACATCGTCTCGGCCGCGTCGTATGTGCGAGCCATCGGTGGCGCCGCCGTCGTACCCCGTTACGAGCCGGTGGGTACGGCCGGTGTGGTGGTCAAGCCGGTGTCCGGTCCCGTGCCTTCGCTCGCCCTGTCGTTCGCCGTCCGCGCAGGCCGCGAACCGAGCCCCGCCGTCGCCGCGTTGCTGAAACTGAGCCCCAACTACACGCGCGACGACGGGACGTTCTGATCAGCCTCGACTGCTCATTCACCGGTGCGGAAAGAGTGCGGAAAGAGACCGTCCACGTCTTCGACCGGTTCTGCGGACCGCCCCCAAGTCAGGCTCAGGACCGACCAGTTGATCTACGGCGCACCGTGCCCGGCACGGCCGGTCTGAGCCGATGTACGAAAACCTCAGTCGGTCCCGATCCCTGTCCCGGTCGAGAAAGGGCCGCCCTCGCCGAACACGAGCCGCCCGAAGTTCTCGGCGATGCGCCGGTGTCCCGCCGGATCGGGATGGACCGCGTCGGGCAGCGGGAGTTCGGCGTAGTCCTGCTCGCCGTAGAGGGAACGGCCGTCGAGGTAGTGCAGGTTCGGGTCGTCGGCCGCCCGTTGCTCCACGATGCGGGCCAGTGCCTCGCGGATGACGTTGAGGGTCAGGCGTCCGAGGGGGCGTTCGGCCGGGTCGCCCGTGGCCTTGAACAGCAGGCTTCCGCCGTCGAAGTCGGGCATGAGAGGGCCGGGCGTGTCCTCCTGCACCGGGCAGAGGATCGCGGACACGACCAGGAGCGGTGTCGTCGGATGCCCCTCGCGGATGGTGTCGAGGAAACCGTGGACCGCCGGGACGAAGGCGCGCAGCCGCATCGCGTCGGCGTTGACGATGTTGATGCCGATCTTCACGCTGATCAGGTCCGCCGGGGTGTCCCGCATCGCCCGGGCGGTGAACGGGTCGAGCAGCGCACTGCCGCTGAACCCCAGGTTGACGAGCTCCACTTGACCCTCGGCTGCTGCCAGAGCGGGCCAAATGGCCGTCGGATGCGTGGCGTTGGAGCCGTGGCTGATGGAACTCCCGTGGTGCAGCCACACCTTGCGCCCGCGGTCCGGAGCCTGCTCGACCGGGGCGTCGGTGCGCAGGGCGATCAACTCGGCGGTCTCCGTGTGCGGGAGCCAGATCTCGATGTCCTTGTCACCCGCGGGCAGATCGGCGAACCGGGCGGTGCCCGGCTGCCCCTCCGTGAACTCGGAGGACTGGGTCGTCATGTCGGTGATCGTGCGCACGTTGCCGCCGGCCACCGTGGCCTGCGCGGTGAGACGGCCGTCGACCAGCAGGTCGTACACACCGTCCGCCGGGGCCGGAAACCCTTGGTAGACGCGCTTGGTGGGCAGCGTGTCCAGCTCGACCGTGGTGGCCCGGGTGCGGAAGACCAGCCGTACACCGGAGGGCTGCGCCTCGGCCACGGCGAGTTGGTCGTCGGGGAACTGCCGGCGCGCACGGGCGGGCAGCCGGTGCGGCAGCAGACCGTGCTCGGTGGTCTCCACGTCCAGGAAGCCGCGCAGCAGGTCGGTGGTGACGGGGGTGGTGATCGTGTCGTGCTCGGTGCTCATTGCCTCAACCTGTCGATCAAGATGTCCGAAAGAGGTCAGCCCCGGAACCGGAGTACGTCAGCCCCGGAATCGGGGTACGTCGGTCCCGGAACCGTGACGCGCGAGCCCTGGCGCCGGGATGCGCCGGATCAGGGGTACGTCAGTCGTGGGGCGCGGCCCGGTTCCGCAGCAGCGCGTCGAGCGAGTCCACGATCCAGGCCCAGGACTCCCGCGAGTCGGGCGCGCTGTGCTCGAAGCCGCCGGCCAGCTCCAGGCTGACGTAGCCGTGGAAGACGCCGCCCAGCATTCGAACGGCGTGCGTCTGGTCGGGCTCCTCGAGGTCGTAGCCGCGCAGGATCGCCCGGGTCATCTGCGCGTGCCGCACGCCGGCGCTGGCGGCCGCCGTCTCGGGATCGAGCCGGAACCGGGCCGCCTCGTACCGGCCGGGGTGCTCCCGGGCGTAGTCGCGATAGGCGTCCGCGAAGGCGGCCAGCGCGTCCTTGCCGGCCCGTCCGGCCAGCGCGTCGGAGACCCGGTCGGCGAGTTCCTCCAGCGCCAACAGGGCGATCCTGGTCTTGAGTTCGTGGGAGTTCTTCAGATGCGAGTACAGACTCGCGACCTTGACGTCAAACCGCCGGGCGAGCGCCGAGACGGTCACCCGCTCGAAGCCGACCTCGTCGGCCAGCTCCGCCCCCGCGACGGTCAGCCGCTCCGGCGTCAGCCCTGCTCTGGGCATAACCTTCCTCCCATTCGACGAAAGTCATTATGTATTTGCCTAAATGGTTTAGGCAAGCCCTCTCGCCACCGCCCCCCTCGGCCGCTGCCCTGGGCAGCCCCCGTCGAGCCGTGCCCGTCGAGCTCGTCCCGATTGAGCAGTCCCGCTGCTGGATCCGTTCGATTTCTTCTATTGGACCTGCGGACCCGGGCCGGGGAGGGTGGAGGCTGCGTCCTGCCTGTCGTGGCCGAGATCCGGCTCCGGCGGTGCGGGACGGCACGGTTCCGCGTGACAGCCGGAGGAGGAGCACCAGCATGGACACCCGCCGTATCGGTGACGTCGAGGTCAGTGCGATCGGCCTGGGCGGTATGCCCATGTCGATCGAGGGGCGGCCGGACGAGGAACGCTCCCTCGCGACCATCCACGCCGCGCTCGACGCGGGCGTGACGCTGATCGACACCGCGGACGCCTACCACCAGTTCGCCGACGAGGTCGGGCACAACGAGACCCTGATCGCCAAGGCCCTCGCCTCCCACGACCGGGGCGCCGACGTCCTGGTCGCGACCAAGGGCGGCCATCTGCGCCCCGGCGACGGCAGTTGGACCCTGAACGGCAGCCCCGCGTACCTGAAGGAGGCCTGCGAGGCGTCCCTGCGCCGGCTCGGCGTGGAGGCCATCGGGCTCTACCAGTTCCACCGCCCCGACCCGACGGTCCCGTACGCCGAATCGGTGGGCGCGGTACGGGAGTTGCTCGACGAGGGCAAGATCCGCATGGCCGGTATCTCGAATGCGGACCCGGAGCAGATCCGGCTGGCGAACGAGATCCTCGACGGCCGGCTGGTCTCCGTGCAGAACCAGTTCTCCCCGGCGTTCCGTTCCAGCGAGCCGGAGCTGGACCTCTGCGACGAACTCGGCATCGCGTTCCTGCCCTGGAGCCCCCTCGGCGGCATCGCCCGCGCCGGTGAACTCGGCTCCGCCTACGCGCCGTTCGCCACCATCGCCGAGAAGCACGGTGTCAGCCCGCAGCGCGTGTGCCTGGCCTGGATGCTCGCCAAGTCCCCGGTCGTCGTACCGATCCCGGGCGCCAGCCGCCCCGAGACGATCCGCGACTCGGCCGCCGCTCCCGAACTCACCCTCTCCGCCGAGGAGATCGCGGAGCTGGACGCCGTTTGAGAAGACCCTGATGTCTGAGGTGTAGTAGGGGCGGGCAAGGGCAGAAAGCGCTTGCCCGCCGCCTGGCCACAGGGGGCTGTCCGGTCACAGGGGGAGGACCACCACCGATGGCATCGACCACGGAGAAACCGCTCGACCACCGCTACCGCGACGAACACCCGATCGGCACCCTGGCCTACCTGTTCCGGGCCGACCGCAGGCAACTGGCCCTGGCCGTCGTCGTGTTCACGGTCAAGCACAGCCCCATCTGGCTGCTCCCGCTGATCACCGCGTCCATCATCGACACCGTCGTCCAGCACCAGCCGGTCAGCAGACTCTGGACGAGTACCGGCATCATCCTGTTCATCCTGCTGATCAACTACCCCCTGCACGTGCTCTACGTCCGCCTCCTCTACGGCAGCGTCCGCCGTATGGGCACCGATCTGCGCTCGGCGCTGTGCACCCGCATGCAGCAGCTCTCCATCGGCTACCACTCCCGGGTCAGCGCCGCGGTGCTGCAGGCCAAGGTCGTGCGCGACGTGGAGACCGTCGAGCAGATGGTCCAGCAGACCGCCGAGACCGGGCTCGGCGCGATCACCGTGCTCACCGGCGGCCTGGTCATCATCGGCTTCCGCACACCGGAGTTCGTGCCCGTCTTCATCGTCGTCGTACCGGTCGCCGCGCTGCTCGTCTCCCGGCTGCGGGCCCGACTGCGCACCCACAACGAGCACTTCCGCCACGAGGTCGAGACCCTCTCCTCGCGCGTGACGGAGATGACCCGCCTCATCCCGGTCACCCGCGCCCACGGCCTGGAGGGCAAGGCCCTGCGCCGCATGGACGGCACCCTGCGCCGACTCCTCACCTCCGGAAACCGCCTCGACCTCCTCAACGGCCGCTTCGGCTCGCTCGCCTGGGTCGTCCTCAACGTCGTCGGCGTCCTCGTCCTCGCCGGCGCGGCTCTGGTGTCGTACTACGGCGTCTGGGGCGTCACCGCCGGAGACGTCGTGATGCTGAGCGCCTTCCTGACCACGCTCACCAACTCCACCACGACCCTCACGGGCCTCGCCCCGGTCATCACCAAGGGCCTGGAATCCGTCCGTTCGGTCGGCGAGGTGCTCCAGGCCCCGGAGTTGGAGGACAACGAGGGCAGGACGCAGGTCACCGAGGTGCGCGGAGCCGTCACCTTCCAGCACGTCGGCCACACCTACGACGAGCAACTCCGGCCCGCCGTCCACGACTTCACCCTCACCGTCGCACCCGGTGAGACGGTCGCCCTCGTCGGCGCGTCCGGCGCCGGCAAGTCCACCGTGCTCAACCTCGTCATCGGCTTCATCCGCCCCACCACCGGCCAACTCCTGCTCGACGGCACCGACATGAACACCCTCGACCTGCGCACCTACCGCCGCTTCGTCTCGGTCGTCCCCCAGGAGTCGATCCTCTTCGACGGCACGATCCACGACAACGTGGCCTACGGCATGGACGACGCCGACGAGGAGACGGTGCGCGCGGCGCTGCGGGACGCCAACGCCCTTGAGTTCGTGGAGAAGTTGCCGCAAGGAGTGGACACCCTGGTCGGTGAGCGCGGAGCCCGGCTCTCCGGCGGCCAGCGTCAACGCCTCGCCATCGCACGGGCGTTGATCCGCGACCCCAAGGTACTCGTCCTGGACGAGGCGACCTCGGCGCTGGACACCCGCTCGGAGGCCCTCGTCCAGCAGGCGCTCGCCCGGCTGCTGCGCGGCCGTACGACCTTCGTCGTGGCCCACCGGCTGTCCACCGTCCGGGGCGCCGACCGGATCGTCGTGATGGGCGACGGGGAGATCCTGGAGGTCGGCACGCACGACGAACTCCTTCGCCGGGGCGGGGCGTACACGGCACTGCACAGCGGGCAGGTCGCCTGACCGCAGGTCGACAACGTTGTGTCAAGGGCGCGCCGGTGTGTCGTATTCGTGCGCTTGGCACGGCGCCGGCCGGGCACACGGAGGGAAAATCGAGAAAGGGGCGCTCCGTGCTCGTGCCGGACCCGAAGGCCGTCAGGAAACTGCTCACCCGGTACGCGGCGCTGCGTATCTCCCAGGCGGAGAGGCAACGCCCGCAGGCGGCCTCCGAGTTGAACGACGTCGTCTACACCCTCTGCGTGATGATGGGCACCACCGGCATCCGGGAGGCCATCGTCAAGGCGGACGCCCTGCTGGCGGCGGCGCGCAGCACCCCGAAGAGCGTGGTCGCGGACGGCCGAGCTGCCGCGTAGGGCTGTCAGGCCGGGGTCGCCTCGGCGACCGGCCTGCCGTGGAACGCCGAGCGGTACGCCTGCGGACTGGTGCCGACCACCCGGCGGAAGCGTTCCCGGAACGCGGTGGGGGAGCCGAACCCGGCCTGCTGGGCGATGCGTTCGACGGTGTGGTCGCTGTTCTCCAACAGATACTGAGCCCGTCGCACGCGGGCCCGCAGCAGCCACTGAAGTGGTGTGCTGCCCGTCTGTTCGCGGAAACGGCGGCTGAACGTCCGCTCGCTCATGCCCGATCGCGAAGCCAGCGTCCCGAGCGTGACCTCGTGGGAGAGGTTGTCCTCGATCCACTGGAGAAGCGGTTCGAGGGTCGAGCCCTGCGGGACGGGCGGGTGCTCGTGGACGATGAACTGCGCCTGCCCACCCTCGCGTTCGAGCGGCATGACCGACAGCCGGGCCGCGTCCGCGGCGACCGCCGAGCCGTAGTCGCGCCGGATGAGGTGCAGACACAGGTCGAGCCCGGCGGCGGCCCCGGCCGAGGTGAGGATCTGCCCGTTGTCGACGTACAGCACGTCCGGTTGCACCTCGACCAACGGGTAGGTGCGGGCCAGCAGTTCGGCGGCGACCCAGTGCGTGGTGGCGCGCAGCCCGTCCAGCAGTCCGGCCTCCGCGAGCACGAAGGCACCCACGCAGATGGACACGATCCGGGTACCGGCCGCTGCCGCCTCCCGCAGTGCCGCCAGCACCCGTGCTGACGGCGGCGCGGCCCGCTCCGAACGGCCCGGGACAATGATGGTGTCGGCGTCCGCCAGCGCTTCGAGCCCGTGGTCGACCCGCAGCGCGAACCCGTCCGTCCGCACCTCCGGCGTCTCGCCGCACACCCGCACCCGGTAGGCGCTGCGGCCGTCCGGCAGCCGGGTACGGCCGAACACCTCCATCGGTGTCGCCATGTCGAACGGCACCACATGATCGAGAACGAGGATCGCGACGGTGTGCATGAACACCACGATAGGCCGATTCCCGCCAAGGCCGTGACAGGGCCTTCTGCCACAGTCACCCGGTGAGGGGCGGTGGCGAGAATCCGTTGGAAGCTGTCGTTTCAGCCTCTGTGCCCGCGCGCCGGACGTCCCTAGCCTGGGCCGGTGACCAAGATCCTTCTCACTCTGCACGTCCTGGCCGCCATCGTCGCGGTCGGCCCCGTCACCGTCGCCGCCAGCATGTTCCCACCGGCGGCCCGCCGCGCTCTCACGGGCCCGGACGGACCGGACGCGGGCGTGACGACCGTACGACTGCTGCACCGCATCTGCCGTCTCTACGGCGCGGTCGGGCTGGCGGTGCCCCTCTTCGGCTTCGCGACCGCCTCCGCCATGGGCGTCCTGGGCAGCGGCTGGCTCATCGCCTCCATCACCCTCACCGCGGTGGCGGCCGGCATCCTGATCGCCTTCGTGCTGCCCCGCCAGGACGAACTCCTGGAGCAACTCGGCGCACAGCAGGCCGTGGAGCGTTCCGGGACCGTTCAACTCGCCATGTTCACCGGCATCTTCAACCTGCTGTGGGCCACCGTCACCGTCCTCATGATCATTCGCCCGGGTTCGACCACCGGCGCCTGACCGGTCAGCCCGTGACGCGGACCAGGAGGAGTGCCACGTCGTCGTCGGGCTCCGGGCGCAGGGCGTTGAGGAGCATGTCGCTCGTCTGCTCCAGCGGGCGGCGGGAACTCTGCAACAGCCGTGTCAGCGCGTGCAGTCCGACGTCGATGGACTCGCCGCGGTTCTCCACCAGCCCGTCGGAGTAGAGGGCGAGCAACGCGCCCGTGGTGAAGTCGACTTCGGCGGTTCCGAAATCGACTCCCCCTACGCCGAGCGGGACTCCGCCGGGGATGTCGAGGAGTTCCGCGGTGCCGTCCGGGTGGATCAGGACGGGCGGCAGATGTCCGGCGCTGGACAGCTCGCAGGTGCCCCGGTTGAAGTCGACGACGCCGTACGCGCAGGTCGCGATCGCGTCGCCGAGGGAACCGGTGAGGTCGTCGAGGTGGTGCAGCAACTCCGCGGGTGGCAGGTCGAGTCGGGCCAGCGCGCGGGTCGCGGTGCTCAACTGCCCCATGATGGCGGCGGCTTGGACCCCCTTGCCCATCACGTCGCCCACGACGAGACCGGTGCGCCCCGGCCCCAGCGGCAGCACGTCGTACCAGTCGCCCCCGACCTCGCTCAGCGCCGGCAGATAGCGGGCCGCGATGTCGAGCCCCGCCTGCCGGGCCGGGGCCGGTGGCAGCAGGCTGCGCTGGAGGGTCAGCGCGGTGGTGCGTTCGCGGCCGTAGAGGCGGGCGTTGTCGATGCAGATCGCGGCGCGCGCGGCGAGTTCCGTGGCGAGGACGCGGTCCTGTTCGTCGAAGGGGCGCTCGTTGACGGTGCGGTACAGGCTCAGCGTGCCCAGCACCTCGCCGCGGGCCATCAACGGGACGGCCAGGTAGGAGTGGACGCCCGCCGTGCGCAGGGTCTGCGCGGCGCGGCCGTCCCGGGCGATGCGGCGCATCATCGGCGGGTCGACCCGCTCGACGAGGATCGGGCCGGCCTCGCGGACGCACTGGGTGATGATGCGGTTCGGGCCGTAGGTGGCCAACTCGCCCACCGGGTCCGCCGCGTGGATCGCGTCGGTCAGGTATCCGGCGGCGACGGCGAGCGCGCGGAACTCGACCTGCGCGTCCTCGGTCACCGGGGTGATCGTGCCGTCCGTGACGACCGATTCCAGTACGTCGACGGCGGCCAGGTCGGCCACATGCGGGACCGCGACGTCGGCCAGTTCCCGCGCGGTCTGCTGGAGGTCCAGCGTCGTCCCGATCCGCACCCCGGCCTCCGCGACGACGGACAGGTGCTGGCGCGCCTGTGCGACCTCGGCCGCCGCCTGCTCCCGCTCGGTGACGTCCAGGACGGCCATCGCGAGCCCGAGGACCCGGCCCTGGGCGTCCTCGATGCGGTGGTACGACTCCGAGTACGCGCGGTCCACGACGTCGGCCGCCGTCCGGCCCACGGTCTGCTGGTCGAGCAGCGGATTGCCGGTGATCAGCACGTGCCGCATCCGCGACTCGATCGCGGCCACGTCCAGCCCGGGCAGCACCTCGCCGACCCGGCGCCCGACGACCTGCTCCTCCGGTACGCCGTTGATGCGCTCCAGCGCCGGGTTGACGCCGATCCACCGCAGATCGGTGTCGAAGACCGCGATGCCCACCGGCGTCTGCCGCACCAGGCTGTGGGACAGGGCCAGGTCCCGCTCCACGGTCCGTACGGTCGTGGCGTCCGCCGCGAGACCCAGCAGATGCGCCTGACCGTGGCTGTCGCGCAGCCGCATCGTGCGGAACTCCACCGGCCGCTCGGTGCCGTCCCGGTGCAGCAGCGGGAAGACCCCGGCCCAGCGGGCACCCGTACCGACCTGGGCGAACAGCTCACGCGCCCTGACCCGGTCGTCGGGCGACACCAGCAGTCGGTCCGCGCGCTGGGTGAGCGCCTCCTCGGGGGAGTAGCCGAGCAACTGCTCCGCCTCGGGGCTCCACAGCGTGATGTAGCCGCCCGCGTCCAGGACCACCGCCGCGACCCGCAACAGGTCCAGCAGCCCTCCCGGGGCGGCCGAGACACCGTCCCCGGCACCGTACGCGTCCATCCCAGCCGCTCCTTCCGGCGCGGCACGGCACCTCCAAGATCCGCACCACGGGTCATCCGATTACGGCACAGCCCGGGCGGCGGGGCAACACCGCGGGAGGTGAACAGGGGGAGGGGGCCGTATGGAGCACACGCCCGCGCGGACGCCGACGGACCCCCGGATTCTGGTCGTGCCCCGACCCCACTGCCCCAGGACACTCCATGCCCCTCCCGCTCCGCCTCGTCTCCCTCCTGGTCGCCACCTGCGTGGGCGCCCTCGTCCCCGCCTCGCCCGCCGCGGCCGACGACCACTCCCTCCAGCGCGGCCTCGACGAACTCGTCGCCGCCCCCGACGGCCCGCCCGGCGTCATCGTCGTGCTGCGCGACGGCGACCACCGACGCGTCCTCCGCGCCGGCACCGCCGACATCACCACCGGCCGCCCCCTCGAACCGAACGACCACACCCGGACCGCGAGCACCAGCAAGGCGTTCAGCGGGGCGGAGGCCCTGTATCTCGTACAGCAGCACCGGCTCGCCCTCGACGACACGATCGGCACCCGGCTGCCCCGCCTGCCCCGGGCCTGGCGGAAGGTGACCCTGCGCCAGCTCCTCCAACACACCAGCGGACTCCCGGACTTCAGCGAGAGCACCCGCTTCCGCAGCCTCCTCCAGGCCGACCCCCACCATCACTTCGACTCGCGGCGCCTGCTCGACTTCGTGGCGGGCGAACCGCTGCGCTTCACGCCGGGCTCGCAGTACCGCTACTCCAACTCGGACAACATCGCCGTAGCGCTGATGGCCGAGGCGGCGACCGGCGCGCGCTACGAGGACCTGCTGCGGCACGACGTGTACAAGCCGCTGGGGTTGCGTGACACGAGCCTGCCGCAGGGGTACGAGATGCCGGAGCCGTACATGCGCGGATACGTCGTCGGCGGACCGAACGGACCGGAGGACGTCAGCGAGGCGATCGGCATGTCCGGCGTGTGGGCCTCGGGCGGAATCACCTCATCGCCCCGCGACCTGACCGCGTTCATCAGCGGCTACGCCGCCGGGGCCCTCACCTCGAAGCCGGTCGTCCAGGAGCAGCGGCACTGGATCCCCGGCGCCTCCGAACCGGCCGGCCCGGGTCGCAACAGCGCCGGACTCGCGATCTTCCGCTACGACACCCGGTGCGGGGTCGTACTCGGACATACCGGAAACACCCTCGGTTACACACAGTTGATGGCGGCGACCCCCGACGGCCGGCGCTCGCTCACTTTCTCATTGACAACTCAGGTGAACCAGGCGGGGAACCCGGAACTCCTGGCCAAGGTGCGCGCGGTCGAAGAGGACGCGGTGTGCAGCCTGTTGGGGACATACGGGGCAGAGCGCCACTCCTGACCCGGGGCGCGCACCCCGTCCGCCTCAGGCGAACCGTTACTGCTCAACCGACCGCACTGTCCGACCCGTTGACGAGGCCCTCCCGTTCCGAGGCGGCGGGCAGGGCCAGCCACTCCGCGATCGTCCGGGCGATCGGCTGGCCGGTCTCCGCCTCGACGAAGCCGAACTGGCCCGACTGGTTGCACTCCAGGAACCACCAGGTCCCGTCGCCGTCCTCGGCGAAGTCGAAGGCGCCGTAGGCCAGTTCGGCGTCCCGCATGTACGTCAGGACGGACGCGGCGATGCGCGGCGGGACCTCGACGGGGCTCCAGGGCTGCGCGGAGGCGGCGAAACGGACGTCGACCTCGGTGGGGTCGGTGTCGGGGGCGGTCGCCGTACGGGCGGCGAGCATGCGGTCGCCGACGACGGTGAGCCGGATGTCCGCGCGCTTGGCGACCCGGCGTTGCAGCAGCGTCGGGCCGAACGCGACGGCGGCGAAGTCGGTGTCCGGCGCGACCCGGCTCGTCGGCACCGCGCGGGGCGGATCCTGCGGATGGGCGCCGGAGACCGGCTTGACCACCAGGTCCGGGAAGCGCCGCGAGAACTCGCGGGCGGCCTGCGGGAACGTGGTGATCAGGGTGGCCGGGACGGGCAGGCCGCTGTGCTGGGCGTGGCGCAGCTGCCAGGGCTTGTGCCGGGCGCGGCGGGACGCGTCGGGGTGGTTCATCCAGCGGGCGCCGGAGCCGCGGAGCATGCCGTAGAGCGCCTGGGAGGCCTCCTCGGTCAGCCACGCGGAGGGCTGGGGTGCGCGGGTCGCCGGGGTGCCCGGTCTGCGCACCCAGATGGACCGCAGTCCGCTCACGCTCACCAGCCGCCCCCCGGCGGACAGATGACCGCGGAAGGCTCCGTGCACGTACTCCCCGGACAGCGCGACCCCGCCGGTGAGGTCGGCGGGATCGATCCGGACCACGGGGACGCCGGACGCGTGGAGGTGCACCACCACCATGTCCGCCGTGACGTCCTCTTCGCAGGTAAGGACCAGGACGGTCATTTTCGTCGTTCCGTGTTCAGTCGTCGAAGTGAGTCTTCGATCCCGCGGTGGACGTCGTGGTCCCCAATTCTCTCAGCAGAGCGAGATCATGGGCGGCGACCCGTCCGTCGGCGAGCACGTTCAACTGCAGTCCGGAGTCGTAGCTGTACGGAGCGGTGAGCTCCAACTGTGCTGCCGGGCGAGCGTAGTTGAGCGCGAACGGTTGCATCGTCTCTCCCTCGTCGGTACTGCCTCGTGCAAGCGGTGGCCACCCTGCGAGGTCGCTTGGCCCGCTGACTTCCGTCTGCTTCCAGAGACTTATACGAATCGAACGAGTGAATGGTTTCCTTACTCTGCGTAGTCAAAGTAAGGAGCGCGCCGCGCGTACCGGGGTCAGTCGAGCTCGCGCGGCAGCCCCTTCTCCTGCTCCCCGAGGGAGTTGCGCATCGTGCGAAGAGCGAGGAGGAGGACGGCGATGTCGTCCAGATACACGGGATCGGGCATCAGGTCGGTGGGCAGCACGAAGTAGAGGACGGCACCCCAGAAAACCCATTTGGGGCCGGTCGGAAGCCCTGCGCGCTTCATCGAGCGCCGGGTACGGACGAGCCGCACGAACACTCCGACGGCCACGGCGAGCAGCATCACCGCGAGCACCGCGACGATGACGATCACGGTCGTGGTCGAGTCCACTGGCGCCCCTTTTCCCGGTCCGGCCGCACGGCATGTGCCCTATCCGGATGCCCTGTTACGGCCCCGGTATGGCCGACGAGGGGAACATCACACCCGAACGCTTCGAAGAGCCTTGACAGCCGTTGACCCCTTGTCGGGCGCTGGTACGTTTTCACCGTGAGCACGACCAACGGCACCGGAACCCACGTACGGATCGGCCTCGACGCCCCACCGCGCGTGGCCGGCCTCGGTGTCGGCGTGCACGGCACGGTGAGCCCGCGCGACGTGTTCCGGCTGCCGGACCTGTGGCAGCTCCATCTGTACCGCTACGAGGCCGAGTTGACGGTCGACGGCGTGGCGCACGAGATCAGGCCCGGCCATGTGAGCCTGGTCCCGCCCGGCGCGCTGGTGCGGTTCCACTACCGGGGCCGCTCCGAGCATCTCTTCGCCCACCTGGAACTCCCGTCGGCAGGCGAGCGGTTGACCGTGCCCGTGATGCAGGACGCCGGTACGCAGACGCCCGTGCTGACCGACCTGATGCAGCGTGCCGTGGCGGCGGCACCGCGCAACTCAGCGCGCGCGGCAGCCGAGTTGTGGACGGTGCTGTGGCGCGTGGCGGACCTGGCGACTCCGGCAGCGGGCGGGACCACCGGCCCCCACCCGGCGCTCGCCCTGGCCATGGCGCACATCGAGTCGAACCTCGCGGCCCAACTGACCGTCCCCGACGTGGCGCAGGCGGCCAGCGTCTCGCACAACCACCTCATCCGCCTCTTCCGCGCCGAGACCGGCACCACCGTCGTCGCCTACCTCCGGCACCGCCGCATGGAACGCGCCCGGCACCTGCTGCGCGAGTCGACCCTCTCCATCCCGGCGATCGCGGCCGCCGTCGGCATCGGCGACCTCCAGGCCTTCAACAAGGCGTGCCGACGCGAACTGGGCGCTTCACCCAGGGCAGTTCGGGCACGGGTGGGCGGGATCTGAGGGTGGGGCGTGCGGGCCGGTGTCACGGGTGCCGCAGGCCTCAGTCCCGACCCGCTCCCCGGTACACGTCCAACTCCCCGTCCAGCTCGACCGCCAGGACCGTCGCCGACTCGTCCACGTCGGCCGCGCCCGGCGCGTCGATCCACGTCACGCCCGGCACCTCACCGAGCCCGCCGATGACGTCGTGGCCGAGCTCGGCACCGGTGCCGAGGACGGTGACCCGCTTGACGGGCGTACGCAGCCCACGCACCGACACCGACTCGCGGGGCGGATCGAAGCACACCAAATACAGCGTGCGGCGATCGGCGGAGAGAGTGCTCGGCCCGTAGTGGTGCCCGGCGGGCAGACCGGCGACCGTGCCGTACACCGCCTCGGAGTGGCGGGCGATCCACGCGCCGAGTCCCTCAAGCCGCACCGTCTGTGCGGGAGTTATCGTCCCGTCCTCCTTCGGGCCCACGTCGAGCAGGAGATTGCCGCCCATCCCGATCGTCTCCGTAAAGTAACGCACCAGCTGTCGCACCGACTTGTGGTGCTCGTCCCCGTGCTGGAAACCCCACGAGTCGTTGACCGTCAGGCACAACTCCCAAGGCCCGTCCGGCGCTTGCAACGGCACCCCTTGCTCGGGCGTCGCATAGTCGCCGTGGCTGAGCATGCGGGCGTTGAGGACGGTGTCGGGGTTCCCGGCGAGGATCAGCTTCGCCAACTCCCGCATGCCCCACTGCTCTTCGCTGCGCTCCCACTCGCCGTCGAACCACAACAGGTCGGGCCGGAAGCGGTCGACCAGCTCGCCGACCTGGCCGTTGCGGTAGGCGAGGTAGCGCGCCCAGGCGGCCGGGTCCTCGTGGCCGGGGCGTGCGGAGGCGTACGGGTTGGTGCGGATCTCCTCGTCGGGTGGCTGGGGGTGCACCGTGCTGGCGTAGTCGGGGTGGTTCCAGTCCGAATGGGAGTAGTACAGGCCGACGTTGAGACCCTCCTCGCGCAGCGCCTGCGCGTACGGGCCGATCAGATCGCGGCCCGCCGGGGTGCGGCGGACCACGTCCAGGTCACCGTGGGCCGTGTCCCACAGGGCGACTCCGTCGTGGTGGCGGGCGGTCAGTACCGCGTACTTGGCACCCGCCCTTGCGAACAGCCGTGCCCAGGCCCGCGGTTCGTAGCGTGCGGCGGTGAACCCGTCGAGCTGGCGCATGTACTGGTCGTGCGGGACCTGGCCCGAGTAGAAGGACCAGGACTCCGGCACACCGTCGACGGCGTAGATCCCGTAGTGGACGAAGATGCCCAACTTGGCATCGCGGAACCAGGGTTGCATCGGCATGCCGCCAAGCTAGGACGGCGGCCGGCCGGGGCGCGTGGGCGGTGATCACCACTGGTGGTTCGTTTTCACCATCGGCATCGCGCTGCGTCGGCTTTCGGTGTGACTGAGGGGCCTGGAAAGTCATCTGAGAGAAGAGGTTTTCCCGGCCCGGTACCGAACGCCTACTTCTCCTCGGCCGAGCGGTCACCGTCACTCGGCGGATCAGCGCGGTCGCTGTCGGTCGGTGCGGCGGGGCGCAGCGCCTTCGTCGCGTCCCTGAGCCGACCGAACGTCCGCTGGAACGGGGACCCGCCCGGCTGAGTCGGCGCCCCGGGCACGCCGGCACCGGCGGACTCGCGCAGCGCGGCGAGCGCCTCGTTGGCCCGGTCCGCCGACTCCCGGTACAGGTCACGGGACTTGGTCATCGCTTCGAGCGCCTCGGCGTACATGGCCACGAGCCTGCGCTCACGCGCCAGTTCCTCCTCCATCGTCATCAGCTTCCACTGCTCGCGCAGCGCGGTGACAGCCTCCTGGCCGCCCTCGGGCAGCGGACGCGCGGAGGCGGCGTAACGGCAGAGCACGTCCACGAGTTCGGTGGGCTCGGAGCCGTCGAGGAAGACGCTGCGCACGGAGAACTCGCGCACGTCGTAGGAGGGGGCCACCGGACTGGTGGGCAGGATCACGGCGCCGCCGCGCGGCACCTGGAAGTCGAACTCGCGCAGCAACGCCCAGTTGACGGAGCGTAGTTGATCGGGTGTGGCCCGGTGTTCGACCACGCAGTGCCGGAGGCTCGCGGGCAGCAGTCGTGCCAGGGGCTTCCGGCCGTGCGCATCCGGGGTCATCGCCTCGTGCACGACGACGTGGATGCTCCAGCCGTCCTGAGCGCAGCTCCGGAACAGGCGCCGCAGCTCCTTCTCGTCGGACGGCAGCGGATTGACCTGTCCGAAGCGCAGCCCCGGAACCGCCACGTGGTCCCAGCCGGCGTCGGCGTCCTCGGGCCAGAACATGGTCGCGGGGGAGGGCCAGCGGGGATCCCAGACCCGCTCGGCCTCCGCGACCAGGAGCCATTCCCGGCCCTCGGTCGCGACGGAGGCGGCAGCGGCCGAACCCGGTTCCGGAGTAGGCGGGAACGTCAGCCGTGCCCGCACGGTCACCGTTCCCTCCACCCGCCATCGGGCCTCGAAGACCCGCTCGCGCGGATCCTCGTGCTGGTCCTCATCCGGTTCCAGGTGGTCGTCGATGACCTCGCGGTCCTTGAGCCGTTGCAGCTGTCGCCGTACGACATCGGCGGCGTCGTCGGACCCGACATGGCGGCCGTGGGCGAGCCACACCGTGTGAGGGATCGTGGGCGAAGCTGTGGAGGAGTTCGACATAAGCCAATCTGCGGGCGGGAGCGGTGCTGACCCACCAGTATCACCGTCGGAGATCTTGGCGGGTCAAGCGGGGGGTCGCGCAGGGGTCATGGAGTCTCGTATGCCCGTTTTTTCAGGGATACCGCGTGAGCTTACGCGCGGGGTGTGATCCGTTCACTCCGGGCGGGCGGGTTTCACGCGTGCCTCTGACGTGGACCTGTCCGCAGAATGGTGGGGCGGACGGGACCCGCCCACCATCCGCTCGGGGCGGGTCCCTTCCGTGTGCCACCGGATCTCACCGTCCCCGACGCCTGTTCGCGGCGCCCGGCCGCGACGGGACGCCCGGTTCGGACGGGGGCGCGCTGAACCCGGCCGGTACCGAACGCGCGCCCGGCGCGGAGGGCGCCTGCAGGGGGACGACCGTCTCCTCGCGGGGCGGCCGGGTGCGCGGCAGCGACTTGCCGACGACACGGGTGTGCGTCATCAGCGAGGCGCAGGCCGCGCAGACCTCGGCCAGGGTCCACACCTGACCGACCGCGGGATCGTGGCGCAGCACGAGCAGCACCGAGCCCGAGCAGTCGACCCGGGTCCCCTCGTGCGCCGCACACCGCTGACGACGGCAGCCGCAGGCCGCGTCGGGGCGTACGGTCGCCGCTCTGACATGGGCCGCCGCATGGGCTTCGGCGAAGCGGCGCAGGGCCGCGATGTCCCGCGACCGGGCCGGCATGCCGCACCCGGAGGAGCAGCTCACCGAAGCGGTACGGTCGCGGTGACCTGTGATGCGAATGGTCCAAGTACGCCCGGGCCTGCGGGCTGATGGGGCGTCAGGGTACGCGAGAGCCAAGACCACAGTTCCTTTGAGTGGAGGTGTTCACGCGGAAGAGGCGCTGAGTTAAGGGCTAGCTGAGTTAAGAACTACCCGTCAGGGGGCAGTTCACATCATTTGCGGCCCTGAAGTATTCGTTCGAGCCCGCGATACGGTCGGCGCATGTCTGACGCGCGGCTGACCACCTCCTCCTACCTCGTCCTCGGCATCATCGACAAACTGGGCGAGGCGAGCCCGTACGACGTGAAGACGGAGGCCGCGCGCACGGTCGCGCCGTTCTGGTCGGTGCCCCACGCGCAGGTGTACGCACAGTGCGACCGGCTGCTGGACGCGGGACTGTTGTCCCAGGTACGGCAGGAAAGCGGCCGCAACCGCCGGGTGTTGACCCTCACCGGCCAGGGCCGGTCCGTCCTCCGGACCTGGCTGGACGACCCGGAGTTCGTGCCGGTCGAGGCCAGGGAGCGCGGCATTCTGAAGCTGTGGTTCGGCGGGAGTCCCGAGGTCCTCGCCCCGGTCCAGCTCGGCGAACACGAGAAGACCCTCCAGGGCTACGAGGAACTCGCCGACGGCGTGGGCGGGTTGCTGACCCCGGGGCAGCGCGAGGCGCTGGAGTTCGGCATCCGGTACGAGCGGATGATGGTCGACTTCTGGCAGTGGGTGCGGCACCGCGACGAACGCACGCAGGACCGTTGACCCCGGCGACCGTCGGCCCTACCGTCTCGATAGTCCAGACGAGACCATCGAGGGCCGGGTCGAGACCCTGAGCCGGCAGGGGGGCCGCCGTGCGTCGTCCGACGAACAGCACCTGGCGCCGCGCCACGATGATCGCGATCACGGCCGTGTGCCTGGCCTACGCGCCGATCGCGATGACCGAACTCTGGCCGTACGCCCGCCCCGGCGCCCCCGCCTTCGGTGAATGGGTCATGGGCCGCGTCGTCAATCCGCGCTACGTCACCGACGCCCTCGCGGGCCGCGTCGCGCCCTACCGCCACAGCCTCGTCCCGATGATCGTGCACTCGGTCCTCGGCGGCGCCCTCATGCTGCTCGGCCCCGCCCAACTCCTCACCGCCGCCCGCCGACGCACCCGCCTGCACCGTGCGCTGGGCGTGGTCTTCGCGGTCACGGTCTACGTCTCGATGGCCGGCGCCGGCATCTACCTGGCGCGCACGGCTCCCAAGGACGCGTTCAGCGGCCCGGCGTTCTGGATCGTGCTCGCCACCCTCCTGGTCGGCACGGTCATGAGCGTCACCTTCGGCATCCTCGCCGCGATCGGCGGCCTCCCCGACCTGCACCAGCGCTGGATGCTCCTCTGCTACGCGTTCCTCCTCACCGCTCCGCTGCTGCGCCTCGAATGGGGTTTCCTGCCAAGGCTGTTGCCCGGCCTGACCATGGAGCAGATCAACCAGGTGGCGATCATGCACCTCGGCTCGGTGGTCGCGTTCGGCGCGCTGATCACCTCGCGCGCACGGGACCGCCGTACGACGGTGGAGGGCGTCTCGGGTTCCTGGGCACCGCTGCTCGTGCTCGCCGTCGCCCAACTCGCCGGAGCCGCCGCCCTGTTGTGGATCGCCCGGTCCTATGTCGACTTCGGCGCGACCGGACGGCGACTGCTGTGGGCCTATCTCCTTCCCTACGCGGTCAGTTACGCGGTGATGGCCGTCAACGCCCGACGCGCTGGACGCCAGGGCCGGGACTGGGCCCGGGAGGAATGGCGACTGCATCTGACCGCCCTGTGCCTGGCGCCGGTGCTGTCGATCGGCGCGGCGCCCGTCTTCCAACATGCCCTGGGTCTCGACCGGTTGACGGCTCTGTCGGCCGGGGTCGCCATCGGCTGCGGGATGCTCGCGTTCGCGGCGACCACCGTGGTGAGCCTGCGTGTTCTGTCCGCCCGCACTCCCGCCGCCGGCGCGAGGGGGCGCCTGCCGACCGGCTCGGTCAGTGGGGATACGCGCGCGGTGGCCGCTGTCGGGGCAGTTCGTCGCGGAACTCCTCGATGAGCGAGCTGACTTGGCGGATGAGCGCGGTCTTCCCCAGCCGGTCGAGGTAGAGGTTGCGGCGCGCGAGTGCCGGTGCGTCCACGCAGAAGTACAGCGCCATCAGCGGATTGATGAACAGCTCGCCGCCGCGCGTGCGTTCGGTGAAACGGACGTCACCGAAGTCCCCACGCACAGCCGCCGCCACGGAGCCGTTGACGATGCTCGGACGGTCCGGTGTGGACTCCTGGGCGTGGGCCACCGCATCGAGATACAGCTGCCCCTCGCGGCTCTCGCGCGGGAGCGAGAACGCACCGAGATAGGCACCCTCGCGATCGAGCGCGGCCAGATTCTCCAGCACCAGCGCGTGGTTGACCCCGTGATACGCGTCCACACCGAACCCGAGGCACGCCACCAGCCGCACCGGTACCTCGTCGAGCCCGTTCACCGCCGCGAGGCTGACCATGTCCTCCTCCGGCGTGCCCAGCCCGTGTTCGTCGCCCCGCATCAGGATGTCGGTCCCGCCGTCCACCAGCACGACGGCGTCGACACCGCCGAGATGCCCGATCAGCGTGCGGTACGCGTCCCGCAGCGGCTGTACACCGGTCAGCGGGAACGCGTACACGGTCGACGGCAGGTCGTGCAGGTCGAGCCAGCGCGCGAGCGACCGCTCGGGGAAGTAGTCGCCCCGAGCCTGGGTGTCGGGGCGTACGGCGGCGACGTCCCGGTCCACCCACACGTCCTGGTCGAGGCCGTAGAGGTCGGCGAAGGACAGGTTCGCGAGGTGCACCTCCTTGCCGGCCGCGCGCAGCGCGAGGGCCAGCGGCAGCCCGGCGTAGACGTCGAAGCCGCCGCCCGCACCGGCGACGAGGATCCGGCGCGCATCGCGCAGACGGCTGAGGAACGGGGGTTCGAGGAGGGAGAACACCAGGGGACGTTAGCAGGCCCGTACGCCATGATGGACGGGTGGACTTCGAACCGCACCGGGGCGAACTGGTGGCGTACTGCTATCGCATGCTGGGCTCGTTCCACGAGGCCGAGGACCTGGTCCAGGAGACGATGCTGCGCGCGTGGAAGGCCCGCGACCGGTACGACCCCGCACGCGCGTCCGTGCGCACCTGGCTCTACCGCATCGCCACCAACGTCTGCCTCACCGCGCTCGAAGGCCGCGCCCGCCGCCCCCTGCCGTCCGGCCTCGGCGCACCGGGCGACGACCCCGGAACACCGCTCACCCCCGCGACCGACATCCCCTGGCTCCAGCCCTTCCCCGACGCGCGCTACGACATGGAGGCCCGCGCCGACATGCGGCTCGCGCTCGTCGTCGCCCTGCAACGGCTGCCCGCGCGGCAGCGGGCCGTGCTCGTGCTGCGCGAGGTGCTGCAGTTCAGCGCCGCCGAGGTCGCCGAACAGCTCGACACCACCGTCCCGGCCGTCAACAGCACGCTCCAGCGCGCCCGCGCCGCCGTCACGGAGGTCGACGACGACGCGATCGCCGAACCGGACGACCCCGGGGCACGCGAGGTCGTCGACAGCTACCTGCGGGCGTTCGAGGCGGCCGATGTCCCCGCCCTGGTACGGCTGTTGGCCGACGCCGTGGTCCTGGAGATGCCGCCGGTCCCGCTCTGGTTCAGGGGCACCGAGCACTACGGCGCGTTCATGCGGCGGGTCTTCGAACTCCGGGGTACGGACTGGGCGTTGCAGCCGATCGTGGCCAACTCGCAGCCCGCGCTCGCCGCATACGCGTCGGATCCCGACGGAGGCCGGTGGCTGCACAGCGTCCAGGTGTTCACGGTCGTCTCCGGCCGTGTCACCAGCAACGTCGTGTTCACCGAGCCGCAGGTGCTGGCGTCCTTCGACCTGCCGCAGCGGATTTCTCCGGATCGACCGCTCCCGCCGCGATGAGTTCGGCCGCTGCCGCCGGTACGTACCGGTGAGCATCGACCGAAAGGACATGGATCATGAGCGTCACCGTCATTCAGTTCACCACCCTGGACGGGGTGGTCTCCGACCCCGACGGGTCCGACGGCACCCCGTACGGAGGCTGGCTCTTCCGCTACGGCCGCGAGGAGATCGAGGGCGACAGGTTCCGGCTGGCCGACACCCTGGGCGAGGGGGTGTTGCTGCTCGGCCGTGGCACGTGGGAGGCGTTCGCGCGGCTGTGGCCGGGCCGCGACGACCCGTTCTCCGACCGTATGAACGCCACGTCGAAACTGGTCGCTTCCCGCACCCTGACCGATGCCTCGGCGTGGGCGAACTCGACCGTCCTCGACGGCGAGCTCGTCGACGCCGTGAAACGCGAGGAGCGCGAGGTGATCGTCATGGGCAGCCTGAGCGTGGTCCACACGCTGATGGCGGAGGACCTGGTCGACGAGTACCGGCTCATCACCTTCCCCACCGTCGTCGGCACCGGTGAGCGGCTCTTCGCCGCGGACGGTCCGCCCGCGCACCTGGAGTGCCTGGAGGTGGAGAAGCCGGGGTACACCGTGTTCGCCCGGTACGGGAGGGCCGTGCGCTGATGTGCGAAGGGCCCGGCGGTACGGCCGCCGGGCCCTTCGACGTCAACCGGCCAAGACTTACGCGCCGCTCGCCCGGAGCATGTCCTCACGCTCGACGATCTTCACGCGCTCGCGGCCCTGCGGCTCGCCCAACGCCTTCTCGGCGGCGTCCAGTCGGTACCAGCCGTCCCAGGTGGTGAAGCGGACGTTGCGCTCGGCGAAGAACGCCTCGACGGCCGCCGGGTCGGGCGAAACGGGCGTGTGCAGACGGCCGTTGGCGTGGTCGTCGAGCAGGTTCGCGACCGTCTCGTTGGCGTCGCCCTTGGTGTGACCGATCAGGCCGACCGGGCCGCGCCGGATCCAGCCGGTGACGTACGTCGACTGGAGGTGCTCGCCGGTCTCCTGGATGACCCGGCCGCCCTCGTCCGGGACCGTGCCCGAGTCGATGTCCCAGGGCAGCTTGGGGAGTTTGTCGGAGAGGTAGCCGACCGCTCGGTAGATCGCGGTGACGTCCCAGTCCTTGAACTCGCCGGTGCCCTTGACGTTGCCGGTGCCGTCCAGCGCGGTGCGCTCGGTGCGCAGGCCGACGACCTTGCCGTCCTCGCCGAGGATCTCGGAGGGGGACTCGAAGAAGTGCAGGAACAGCTTGTGCGGGCGGTCGCCGACATCGCGGATCGCCCAGGTCTCCAGGGTCTTCGCGACCATGTCGGCCTGCTTGTTGCCGCGCCGGGTGGTGATCGAGCCCTCGTCGTAGTCGATGTCCTCGGGGTCGACGATGACCTCGATGTTCGGCGAGTGGTCCAGCTCGCGCAGCTCCATCGGGGAGAACTTCGCCTGCGCCGGGCCGCGGCGCCCGAAGACGTGCACCTCCAGCGCCTTGTTGGCCTTGAGACCCTCGTGGACGTTCGGCGGGATCTCGGTCGGCAGCAGCTCGTCGCCGGTCTTGGCGAGGATGCGGGCCACGTCGAGAGCCACGTTGCCGACACCGAGGACGGCGACCTTCTCGGCCTCCAGCGGCCAGGTGCGCGGGACGTCCGGGTGGCCGTCGTACCAGGAGACGAAGTCGGCGGCGCCGTAGGAACCGTCGAGCTCGATGCCGGGTATGGACATCTCGCGGTCTGCGGTGGCGCCGGTGGAGAAGACCACCGCGTCGTAGAAGCTGCGCAGGTCGTCCAGGCTGATGTCGGTCGGGTAGTCGATGTTGCCGAAGAGGCGGATCTGCGGCTTGTCGAGGACCTGGTGCAGGGCGGTGATGATGCCCTTGATGCGCGGGTGGTCGGGGGCGACGCCGTACCGGATCAGGCCGAAGGGCGCGGGCATCCGCTCGAAGAGGTCGATGGACACGCCGGGTTCGGCGGCCACCTCGGACTTGAGCAGGGCGTCGGCGGCGTAGATCCCGGCGGGGCCGGCTCCGACGATGGCTACCCGCAGGGGGCGCGGCATGATCAGGTTCCCTTCGAGCGAAAACAAGCGACTCGACGGGAAGCCTAAACTAAGGCATGCCTTACTCGGTATGCGGGTCCGGTCTATGACCTCATAAGGTCGACTTATGGGGTGGCCAAGCTTGATGCATGGGCCGGCCGTCGATGCGCGGGTCGGCCGAGTGTGGCACGCGCGTCCCGGACCGCCGGCCTCAGCCCGCCGGGCGGATGTGCACCACGTCCTGGACGACCTCGGGCGGCGTGCTGAGCAACTGGAACATGACCCGGGCGACCGTGGCCGAGGGGAGCGGCTTCATGGCTCCCACCCTGGTCAGATAGCCGTCCGCCTCCCACACCGGCGCTGCGCGCTGCCGGTCCTCGCCGGAGAAGTTCTCGTAGAACGCGCTGTCCGAGATCGAGCCCAGGAGCACCAGCGCGACCCGGATCCCGTCGCCGCGCAGCTCCTTGTGCATCGCGGAGGTGAAGCCGTTCAGCCCGTGCTTGCTCGCCGCGTACATCGCCATCAGCGGCATGTGGTCCAGTGTGATCTCGGAGGAGATGTTGAGAATGTCACCACCTCCCGCCGCTCGAAGTAGCGGCACCGCCGAGCGGATCGTGTGGATCGGGCCCAGGAGGTTGGTGCCGATGCAGCTGTGGATGTCCTCGTCGGCGGTGTCCTCGATGGCACGGATACGGGCCACCCCGGCGCTGTTCACCAGGATGTCCACCCGCCCGAACCGTTCCTCGATCCGAGCGAACGCGGCGCGGACGCTGTCGCCGCTGCTGACGTCGGTCGGGATCGTCAGCACCGAGCCGGTCATCTCGTGCGCGGCGGTCTCCAGTCGGTCGGCGCGGCGGGCGAGCAGGACCACATCTGCGCCGTTCTCCGCGAGCAGTGCTCCGACGGCACGCCCCACACCGGTCGAACCTCCGCTGATCACGGCGACCTTGCCCTGCATCGTGCCTGCCATGACGGCCTCCCCGGCGAGACGTGATGAGACGTGATGAGACGCGTGGCGATCGCGTGTGGCGATCGGATGAGAGGCTACCTCTCGCCATTTGAGAACGCCATATCCGCGACGGGGGCCGGGAGTTGAGCCGCTCGGCGCCGGCAACAGGGTGCTTCCCTGCGGGAAATGAGGCCGTAATCGCGATCGAGTTTCCTGATGGGAAATAGCGATTCACATCAGGAAACCCACGGATGCCGGGAGCCTCCCATGGCGATGGACACCGCAGCCGCACCTCCCACGACCACCGGCCCGGCACCGACGACCGCGCCCGAGTCCACCCCTGATCTCGCCGACCAAGTCCGCGCCGACGGCATCGAGTTCGTCCTCGCGGTCTTCGTCGACCTCGCGGGCAAACCCTGCGCCAAGCTCGTCCCCGTCGAGGCGGTCGAGGAACTCCAGTCCGACGGCGTGGGATTCGCGGGCTACGCCGCCGGCGCGCTCGGCCAGCAGCCCAGCGACCCGGACGTGATCGCGATCCCGGACCCCGCCTCCTACACCCCACTGCCCTTCGTGCGCCCGGGACTTGCCCTCGTGCACTGCGACCCGCACGTCGAGGGCAGCCCCTGGCCCTACGCGCCGCGCGTCATCCTGCGCGCGGTCCTGGCCCGCGCCGCCGAACTCGGACTGTCCCTCGCGGTCGGCGCGGAGATCGAGTACTTCCTCGTCCACCGCGACGAACACGGCACGCTCTCCGTCGCCGACAGCCGCGACACGGCGGCCCAACCCTGTTACGACGCACGCGGGTTGACCCGGATGTACGACCACCTCACCGCCGTCTCCAAGGCGATGAACTCCCTGGGCTGGGGCAACTACGCCAACGACCACGAGGACGGCAACGGCCAGTTCGAGCAGAACTTCGCCTACGCCGACGCCCTCACCACCGCCGACCGGGTCATCACCATGCGGTACTTGGTGTCGGTACTGGCCGAACAGCGGGGCATGACGGCCACGTTCATGCCGAAGCCGTTCACCGACCGCACCGGCTCCGGGATGCACATGCACCTGTCGCTGTGGCGGGGGAGCGAACCCGCCTTCCCCGATGCCTCCGACACCCGGGGTCTCGGCCTGTCCCCGCTCGCCTACTCCTTCGTCGGCGGCATCCTCGACCACGCCCGCGCCCTCCAGACCGTCATCGCGCCCACCGTCAACTCGTACAAGCGCACCGGCGCGACCTCGACCCGCTCGGGCGCGACTTGGTCACCCCGCAAGGCCGGTTACGGCGGCAACGACCGCACCCACTTCATCCGCGTCCCGGACGGCAACCGCGTCGAACTGCGCGGCGGCGACGGCTCCGCCAACCCCTACCTCGCGGCAGCCGCCGCCCTGGCCGCCGGACTCGACGGCATCGAGCGCGTCCTCGACCCCGGCGAACCGGGAGACGCGGCGGTCACCGCGGCCCGCCCCGAACTCCCGCCGACCCTGCTGCACGCCGTAGAAGCACTCGCCGCCGACCCGGTGATCGGCGGGGCGCTCGACGCGGCGGGACCGGGCGTCAGCGAGTACTTCGGCGAGGTCAAACGCCAGGAGTTCTTCGACTGGCACGGCACCGTCGGCGCCTGGGAGTTGGACCGCTACCTCACCGCCTTCTGACCCACCGTTCACCGCCTACTGACCCACCCGTCGCATCTCGTGATGAGGAGAGCCGCATGTGCGGAATCGTCGGGCTCCATCTGCGTGAGCCCTCCCTCGAACCCCGGCTAGGCGAACTGCTCACCGCCATGCTGGGCCAGGTCGTGGAACGCGGCCCGGACTCGGCGGGCGTCGCGGTCTACGGCGATCCGCGTCTGTCGCCCCCGGGTCGTGCGGTCGTCTCTCTGCTGGGCGTGACCCCGCAGGAAGCGTCAACCGCCCTGCCCGACACCGTGGTTGTCGGCGCCGACGCCACGACGGTGGTCCACGCGGAGTCCCCGGTCCCCGAGTTGCTCGCCGCCATCGCGACCGCGCTGCCCCAGGCCACCGTCATCGGCTCGGGGAAGGGCTTCGCCGTCCTCAAGGGGACGGGGAATCCGGTCCAGTTGGCCGAGTCGTTCGGGCTCGCCGGAGTCACCGGCTACCAGGGCGTCGGCCACACCCGCATGGCCACGGAGTCGGCCGTCACGCCCGAAGGCGCGCACCCCTTCTCCGTGGGCCCCGGTCAATGCCTGGTCCACAACGGGTCGTTCGCCAACCACGCCACCATCCGACGTGAACTCCGCGCTCAGGGCGTGCAGTTCGACAGCGAGAACGACTCCGAGGTCGGCGCCCGCTTCGTTGCCCACCACCTCGCCGCCGGCGCCGACCTGGAGAAGGCGCTACGGCTGCTGTGTGAGCGCTTCGACGGCTTCTACACGCTGCTGGTCTCCACCACCGACTCCTTCGCGGTGGTCCGCGATGCCATCGCCTGCAAGCCGGCCCTGGTCGCGGAGACGGCCGAATGGGTCGCGATGGCCTCCGAGTACCGGGCCCTGGACGTCCTGCCGGGCATCGAGCACGCCCGTATCTTCGAGCCCGAGCCGGAAGAGGTGTGCGTATGGCAGCGCTGACCGGGGTGGAGACCGCCGACCTCGCGGTGTCCTCCGTCCGCGATCTCAACCAGGCGCTCCACGTAACCCAACCGGCGCGATCCTGGCGGGTGTTGAACCCCCGAGGCGCCCACAGCGTCGCCTGCGGTCTCAAGGACGAGGTGACCGTCGACATCGAGGGCCACGTCGGCTACTACTGCGCCGGCATGAACCAGCACGCCACGGTCACCGTGCACGGCAACGCCGGAGTCGGTGTCGCCGAGAACATGATGTCCGGCACGGTCCGGGTGCGCGGCGATGCCTCCCAGTCCGCCGGGGCCACCGCACACGGCGGACTCCTGGTGATCGAGGGCAACTCGGCCGCCCGGTGCGGGATTTCGATGAAGGGCGTGGACATCGTCGTCGGCGGGAACGTCGGTCACATGAGCGCGTTCATGGGGCAGGCGGGACGGCTGGTGGTCTGCGGCGACGCGGGTGACGCCCTCGGTGACTCGCTCTACGAGGCCCGGATCTACGTGAAGGGCACGGTCAAGTCCCTCGGTGCGGACTGCGTGGAGAAGGAGGTGCGGGACGAACACCTCGTGGAACTCGCCGAGTTGCTGAAGGCGGCGGACTTCGACGAGGACCCGGCAGCCTTCCGCCGCTATGGCTCGGCGCGGCAGCTGTACCACTTCAAGGTCGACAACTCGACCGAGTACTGAGGGAGTTGCCGCCATGGACAGCGATGAGGGCCGCCAAGACATTGCAGCGACACGGGCCGGGACAAGGGCAAGGACACAGTGAGGGACAGGGACACGGGCATGGACTTCGCATCGCACGGCCTGCGTGAGTCGGCCACCTTCGACCGCGCCACCATCCACGCCATCCAGCGGGCCGCCGCGACCGGCGTCTACGACATCCGAGGCTGGGGCGCCAAACGACCCCTCCCGCACTTCGACGACCTGCTCTTCCTCGGCGCCAGCATGTCCCGCTATCCGCTGGAGGGTTACCGGGAGCGCTGCGACACCGACGTCGTCCTCGGGGCCCGCAACGCCAAGCACCCCCTGCACCTGGACATCCCGGTCACGATCGCCGGCATGAGCTTCGGCGCCCTCTCCGCCAACGCCAAGGAGGCGCTCGGGCGCGGGGCGAGCGCGGCCGGCACCTCCACCACCACCGGCGACGGCGGCATGACCCCGGAGGAACGCGACCAGTCCAAGCACCTCGTCTACCAGTACCTGCCGTCCCGCTACGGCATGAACCCCGACGACCTCCGCCAGGCCGACGCCATCGAAGTGGTCCTCGGCCAGGGCGCCAAGCCGGGCGGCGGCGGCATGCTGCTCGGACAGAAGATCACCGACCGGGTGGCCGGGATGCGCACCCTGCCGGTCGGCGTGGACCAGCGCAGCGCCTGCCGTCACCCGGACTGGACCGGCCCCGACGACCTCACCATCAAGATCGGCGAACTCCGCGAGATCACGGACTGGGAGAAGCCGATCTACGTCAAGGTCGGCGCCACACGCACCTATTACGACGTGAAGCTCGCCGTCCACGCGGGCGCCGACGTCGTGGTCGTCGACGGCATGCAGGGCGGTACCGCCGCCACGCAAGAGGTGTTCATCGAGCACGTCGGCATCCCCACGCTCGCCGCGATTCCCCAGGCGGTGCAGGCACTTCGGGAACTCGGCGTCCACCGCGAGGTGCAACTCATCGTCTCCGGCGGCATCCGCACGGGCGCCGACGTCGCCAAGGCCATCGCGCTCGGCGCGGACGCGGTCGCCATCGGCACCGCCGCCCTCATCGCCCTCGGCGACAACCACCCGCGCCATGACGCCGAGTACCGCCAACTCGGCTCGGCGGCAGGCTACTTCGACGACTTCCAGGAGGGTCGCGACCCGGCCGGCATCTCCACCCAGGACGAGGAACTCGCCGCCCGTCTCGACCCGGTCGAAGGCGGCCGCCGACTCGCCAACTACCTCCGCGTCCTCACCATGGAGGCCCAGACCCTCGCCCGTGCCTGCGGCAAGGCCCACCTCCACCACCTGGAACCCGAGGATCTGGTCGCCCTGACCATCGAGTCCGCCGCCATGGCCCGCGTCCCCCTCGCCGGCACCGACTGGATCCCCGGCACCTCCGGAGCCGCCCTGTGATCGCCGTCGTAGGAGCGGGCCTGATGGGCGCGGCCACAGCCTGGCAACTCGCCCGCCAGGGCCACGAGGTCACGCTCGTCGAGGCGTACGAGATCGGCCACAAGTCCGGCAGCTCCCACGGGAGTTCACGCATCTATCGCCGCGCCTACGCCGACCCCCTCTACGTTCGCCTGACCGGCGAGGCCCGCGAACTCTGGCAGGAACTGGAGCACGACACGGGCGCCCAACTGCTGCGCCTCACCGGGGGTTTGGACTTCGGCGCGGGCCGTGACCCGGAGGGCATCGCTGACATCCTGGCGGCAGCCGCCGTACCGCACGAACTGCTCACCGCGGCCGAAGCGGCGGACCGTTGGCCGCAGTTCCGCTTCGACGGTCCCGTGCTGCATCACCCGGACGCGGGGACGGTCGACGCCGACGCGACGGTGGCCGCCGCCGTACGACGGGCCGCCGAGCTGGGCGCCAAGGTCATCACCGGCACCCGCGTCACCGGCGCGGAGATCCTCAACGACGGCCGCGTCGCGCTGCGTTCGGACGGCCCCGCCGCCGTAGTCGCGGACACGGTCGTGGTCGCGTCCGGCGCCTGGCTGCCCCAACTCGCCGCCCCACTAGGCGTATCAGCCCCCCTGCCGCCCCTCCGGGTGACCCAGCAGCAGGTCTTCCACTTCCGTCGCCGGGACCCGGAAGCGACCCCCTGGCCCGTCTTCGTGCACAAGGACCGGCTGAACCTCTACGGCCTCCCTTCGGGCAGCGACGGCGGACCGCTCCCGGCGTTCAAGGTCGCGCAGCACGACGAAGGAACCCCCACAACTGCCGACACCCGCACCGGAATTGTCGATCCCGTCTCGCGCGACAAGGTCACCGAGTGGGTCGAACGCACCCTCCCGGGCCTCGACCCCACACCCGTGGCCGAGGCCAGCTGCCTCTACACCACCACCCCCGACGAGGACTTCGTGCTCGACCGCACCGGCCCCTTCGTCGTCGTCTCCCCGTGCTCGGGTCACGGCGCCAAGTTCACCCCGCTCATCGGCGCGATGGCCGCCGACCTGGCCCTGGGCCGCACCGAGCCCCACCCACGCTTCGCCCTGAACCGTTGACCACCGACCCGCGACTCCCCGCAGACACACGCCCATCAGGCAGAATGGCCGCCATGGGCACCGACCACGACGACCGGGCAGCCGCGCTGCCCGACCGGGAGATCACCCCCGAACAGGCCGACGGGCCCGTGGATTTGGAGACCGCGATCGCCCGCCAGGTGCGCCGCTACCGGATCGCGTCCGGTCTGTCGGTGGCGGAGATGGCGGCCCGGGTCGGTATCTCGAAAGCGATGCTCTCCAAGATCGAGAACGCCCACACGTCGTGCAGCCTCACCACTCTCGGCCGCCTCGCCACCGGCCTGAACGTCCCGGTCACCGCCCTCTTCCGAGGCGTCGACACCGAACGCGAAGCCGTCTACGTCCCGGCCGGTCACGGCGCCCAGATCATCCGCCGCGGCAGCCGGGTCGGACACCTCTACGAACTCCTCGGCGCCCTGCGCGGCCCCCACAAACGCATGGAAGCCGTCCTCGTCACCCTCACCGAGTCCAGCGAGGTCTTCCCCCTCTTCCAACACCCCGGCACCGAGCTGCTGTTCATGCTCGAAGGCGTGATGGTCTACGGCCATGGAGAGGCGGCCTACACGATGCGCCCCGGCGACGCCCTCCAACTCGACGGCGAGGGCGCGCACGGTCCCCAGGAACTGGTCGAACTCCCCGTCCGGTTCTTGTCGGTCACCGCCTACGGCGACCACGGAGGGGACTGAACGCTCTGGTGACGGGCCGGTCCGCTCGCTAGGCTGCGCGACAGAAACGGGATCGTCAACGCGCCGGTGGCTGGGTAGCGCGTCTCTCCGACGTGCTCACTGGAGACGCCCATGGCGTACCGATCCCTGCTGCGCGTACCCGGCGCGGCCTTCTTCCCGCTGGGCTTCCTCGCCCGCCTTCCCTACGCCACCTCGTCGCTCGCGACACTCGTCCTCGTCCAGGCCGCCTCCGGCAGCTACGCCTTCGCCGGACTCGCCGCGGCGGCCCAGGGCATCGCCAACGCGCTCGGCGGCCCGATCGCCGGAACACTGGCCGACCGGCACGGTCACCGCCGCGTCGGGACGGTCACGGTACTCGCCAACGCCGTCGCCCTGACCTGCCTCGTCGCGGCGAGCCACACCGGCCGCGCGAGCATGCTGACAGCCGCGGCCCTGTCCGGACTCACCCAACCCCCGATCGGCCCCCTGGTACGGGTCCACTGGTCACGCCTGCTCCACGCCGGCGCCCGGCCCGACCTCATCCCCACGGCCTTCTCGTACGAGGCCACCGTCGACGAGATCAGCTTCGTCGCCGGACCCGCGCTCGTCGGACTGCTCACCGCCCTCGGCCCGACAGCGCCGACCCTGGCCGCCATCGCCCTCCTCGTCCTGGCCGGCCTGCCCTTCGCACTGTCCCTGACCCGGGGGAGCACCGAACACCGCAAGAGCACGCGCGCCGCTCGAACTCCCTTGCCCCGACTGCCACTTACCGCGATGCTCCTCGCCATGGCCGCGATCGGCGCCGTCTTCGGCGCCGTTCAGACCGGCGTCACCGCCTACTCCAACGAGAGCGGGCACCCGGGCAGCGCAGGACTGCTCTACGCCGTCTTCGGCATCGGCAGTGCCCTGGCCGGCGCCGCCTGCGCCTGGCTCCCCGCGCGCTTCACCCTCCGCCGGCGCTACGTGACCTTCGCGGCAACCCTGCTGCTGGGCACGCTCGTCTTGGTCGCCGGGGACAACCTGCACGCCATTCCCGCCGCCATGGCAGTCGCCGGAGTGACCGTGGCGCCGTACATGATCAGCCTCTACGCCCTCACCGAGCGCCTCGCACCGGCCGACCGGGCGACCGTAGCCCTGACGATCCTGTGCGCCGGCGGCCCGCTCGGCACCGCGACCGGCCAGGCGTTGGCCGGGTACCTCGCCGACAGGCACGGCAGCGCTGGCGCGTTCCTGGTGGCGCCGGTCGCGGCGGCAGCGGCGTTGCTGCTGGCAGTCACGGTGGACCTCGTCGACTACGTCCGGAGCCGGGAGCCGAGCGATCCGTCCGAACCCGGAGCCGAACGCTCCGCTAGGACCCGGAGCTGAACGACCACCCGCACCCGGAGATGAACGAGAGAGGACCATCCGCATGATCGGCCCCGTATCCGTTGCCGTCGCGCGCAAGACACCGGAGTCTTGACGAAGGTGCCGGGCCACGAGGAGGACACACGATGGGGACGAGCGGCGACACACCGGATGCCGAGCGGCGACGGCTGGCCGAGGCGGACGACTCCGGGGTGCCCTGGCGCCGTTGGGGCCCCTACCTGAGCGAGCGCCAGTGGGGCACCGTACGCGAGGACTACAGCCAGAACGGGGACGCCTGGTCGTACTTCACCCACGACCAGGCGCGCTCCCGCGCCTACCGCTGGGGCGAGGACGGCATCGCGGGCGTGAGCGACGACAAACAGCGGCTGTGCTTCGCGCTCGCGCTGTGGAACGGCCGTGACCCGATCCTCAAGGAGCGGATGTTCGGCCTCACCAACGCCGAGGGAAACCACGGCGAGGACGTCAAGGAGTACTACTTCTACCTCGACAGCACGCCCACGCACTCGTACATGAAGTACCTCTACAAATACCCGCAGTCGGAGTTCCCGTACGAGGACCTCAAGGCCACCAACAAGGCCCGGGGCCGCGGGGACTTCGAGTACGAACTCCTCGACACCGGCATCTTCGACGAGGACCGCTACTTCGACGTGTTCGTCGAGTACGCCAAGGCCGGCCCCGAAGACCTGCTGATCGAGATCACCGCGCACAACCGCGGCCCCGACGAGGCACCGCTGCACCTGCTCCCGACCCTGTGGTTCCGCCACACCTGGTCCTGGGCCGGCGGCACCGCCGTACCGTCCATCCACCAGGAACTCGACGGCCAACTCCGCGCCGAACACGTGGAGTTGGGCCCGCGCTGGCTGTACTGCGACGCGGACGGGGAGGGCCTGTTCACCGAGAACGACACCAACAACGAGAAGATCTTCGGCAGTTCGAACGCCACCCCCTACGTCAAGGACGGCATCGACCGCTACGTCGTCGGCGGCGAGACCGGAGCCGTCAACCCCGACCGGACCGGCACCAAGGCCGCCGTCCACCACGTGCTCACGATTCCCGCCGGCCAGAGCGCCACCGTCCGCCTGCGCCTCAGCGCCGCCGAACTGCCGGACTGGACCGGCGACTTCGACACCGTCATGACCCAACGCCGCGCCGAGGCGGACGAGTTCTACGACGGAATCACCTCCGCCGACACCCCGGTCGACGAACGGCGGCTGGTACGGCAGGCGTTGGCCGGGATGCTGTGGAGCAAGCAGTACTACTACCTCGACGTCGAGCGCTGGCTGTCCGAGCACGGCGTCGACCCGCTCGCCTCCGACCCTCGGGTCCGGAACAGCAACTGGTACCACATGGTCAACGACGAGATCATGTCGATGCCGGACACCTGGGAGTACCCGTGGTTCGCGGCCTGGGACCTCGCCTTCCACACCGTCGCCCTGTCGATGGTCGATCTCAGCTTCGCCAAGGGCCAGTTGGACCTGCTGCTGCGCCGCCTCTACCTCCATCCCAACGGCCAGATCCCGGCGTACGAATGGAACTTCGGGGACGTCAACCCGCCCGTGCACGCCTGGGCCACCCTGTTCCTCTACGAGTTGGAGAAACACCGCACCGGCAAGGCCGACCGTGCCTTCCTGGAGAACGCCTTCCAGAAGCTGATGAAGAACTTCAGCTGGTGGCTCAACCGCAAGGACACCGACGGCAACAACGTCTTCCAGGGCGGCTTCCTCGGCCTCGACAACATCGGCGTCTTCGACCGCAGCGCCCCGCTCCCCACCGGCGGCCACCTCGACCAGGCCGACGGCACCGCGTGGATGGCGCTGTACTGCCAGAACCTCCTGGAGATCGCCATCGAGCTGGCCGTCGACAACCCCGTCTACATCGAGCAGGCGCAGTCCCTGTTCGAGCACTTCGCGTGGATCGCCGTCGCCATGAACCGCATCGGCGCCGACAACGCGAGCCTGTGGGACGAGGAGGACGGCTTCTTCTACGACGTGCTGCGGCTGCCCGACGGCACGGCGACCCGGCTCAAGGTGCGCTCGCTCGTCGGACTGATCCCGCTCGCGGCCACCAGCCTGGTCGGCGGCTGGGCGGACCAGCGCTTCCCCGAACTGGTCGCGGGAGCACGGGAGTTCATAGAGCGGCACCCGGCTGTGGAGGCCACCATCTCCTCGCACGAGGCGATGGGCCCGAACGCCGACGGCCGCTATCTTTTCGCCCTGTTCGGCGAGGACCGGCTGCGGCGCATCCTGTCCCGGATGCTCGACGAGGACGAGTTCCTCGGCCCGCACGGCATTCGCTCCCTCTCCCGCTTCCACGCCGAGCACCCGTACACCTTCGAGGTGCACGGCGAGTCGTACGGCGTCGGCTATCTGCCCGCCGAGTCCGACTCCGGGATGTTCGGCGGCAACTCCAACTGGCGTGGCCCGGTGTGGTTCCCGGTGAACCTACTGCTGATCCGTGCCCTGCTCAACCTGCACGCCTTCCACGGCGCCGACTTCACCGTCGAGTGCCCGACGGGATCGGGCCGACAGCTCACGCTCTACGAGGTCGCCCGCGAGATCTCCGACCGGCTCACCGCCACCTTCCTCAGCGACGCCGACGGACACCGTCCGGTGCACGGCGCCCAGGCCAAGTTCGCCAAGGACCCGCACTGGAAGGACCTGATCCTCTTCTACGAGTACTTCCACGGTGACAACGGCGCCGGCCTCGGCGCCTCCCACCAGACCGGCTGGACCGGCCTGTCCGCGGTCACTGCCACCCTCTTCCACATGCTCGGCGACGACGAGTGGTCGACCCGGGGCCGCGAGAGCCTCCGTCCGACCGGCGACCGAGAGGAGCCCCTGTCATGAACGCCTGGCCCGAGCACCCGGTGATCTACGAGATCAACACCCTGATCTGGCTGGGGGAGTTGAGCGGCCGATTCGGTCGCCCGGTCACTCTCGGCGAGGTGCCCGATGCCGCCTGGGACGAGGTCGCCCTCCCCGGCGTCGACGCCGTCTGGCTGATGGGCGTGTGGGAACGCAGCCCGGCCGGACTGGAGATCGCCCTGCGCGACGCCTCGCTCCAGGCGTCGTTCCGGGAGGCATTGCCGGACCTCCGCCCGGAGGACGTGGCCGGATCGCCGTACTGCGTCCGGAACTACGTCGTGGACCCTTCCCTCGGCGGCCCGGAGGGACTGGCGGCGGCCCGCGCCCAACTGGCCGCCCGTGGCGTCCGGTTGATCCTCGACTACGTCCCCAACCACGTGGCCCCCGACCACCCCTGGCTGACCGAACGCCCCGGCTGCCTCGTCCAGGGCACCCAGGACGACCTGTCCCGCGACCCCGCCGCCTTCCTGGAAGCCGGCGGCAAGGTCTTCGCCCGGGGCCGCGATCCCTACTTCGCACCCTGGCCGGACGTCGTCCAACTCAACGCCTTCAGCGACGAGTTGCGCACGGCCGCCGTCGACACCCTGGCCTCGATCGCCGACCAGGCCGACGGCGTCCGCTGCGACATGGCGATGCTGCTGATGACCGACGTCTTCGCGAAGACCTGGGGCGAACGGGCCGGCACGGCACCGGCCGAGGACTTCTGGCCGTACACGATCCCCAAGGTCCGTGAGCGCCACCCCGACTTCCTCTTCGTCGCCGAGGCGTACTGGGACCTCGAATGGGCCCTGCAGCAACAGGGGTTCGACCACTGCTACGACAAACGGCTCTACGACCGGTTGCTGCACGAGGGCGCCGATGCGGTACACGGTCATCTGCGGGCCGACGTCCGCTACCAGCGCGGCCTGGTCCGCTTCCTGGAGAACCACGACGAACCCCGGGCCGCCGCCACCCTGTCACCCGAGCGGGAACGCGCGGCGGCGGTCACCATCGCCACCCTGCCCGGCGCGACCCTCTGGCACGAGGGCCAGTTCGAGGGGCGCCGGGTACGCCCGCCGGTCTTCCTGTCCCGCCGACCCGAGGAGCCCGTCGACAAGGAACTCCTGGCATTCCACCACCAGTTGCTCGCCGCGGTCGCCTCCGCCGGCATGCGTACGGGAGGGGAGTGGCAGCTTCTCGACTGCACGGGCTGGCCCGACAACCCCACCCACGAGAACCTGGTCGCCTGGTCCTGGACCACCGATTCCAGCCGCCACCTCGTCGTCGTCAACCTGTCCGAGCAGCCCGCACAGGGCCGGGTCCGCCTCCCGTGGACCGACCTGCGCGGCGGCACCCGTCAACTCGCCGAACTGCTCACCGATTTGACCTACGACCGGGACGGCGACGAACTGGTCGACCCCGGCCTCTACGTCGAGCTGGAGGGCCTGCGCTGGCATCTACTTGCGGTGATGTCCTGATCTTGACCTGTGGTCAACTGGTGAAGGATTGACGGGAGTTGTGAAAGGTGACAAGAATTCAGCTTGCTTCGCTGTGCCTAAGCTGAGCGAAGCGCTGCGAGCGGTCCGGTAGCGCACGCCATCGATCGTTTCCTTGCGTGCGCCCGCAGCTCGCGCTCTGCCACCTCCCACACCTTTCACCCATCGTCGAGGCTCACTTTGTCACGTTCGCACCACCTCAGATCACTGTCCGCCCTCGCCGCCACCGCGTTCGTCGCGGCCGCCGCGCCCGTGCTCGTGGCCGGACCGGCCAGTGCCGCCGATTCCGCCGGTTGCCAGTCCGCCACGGTGCAGTACCGCATCGTCGGTGCCGATGGAAACGTTGTCGGCGCCGACTGGACCTCGCAGGGCGGTTTCCTCCAGTGGGACACCATCCCCGGCACCGTCGAGGTCCGGCTGGCTCCCGACCAGACCGTCGGGGACAGCTGCAAGTACCCCGTCTCCCTCGCCGAGTACACCGCCGAGGGCCCCAACTGGTACAACTCCGGCCACCAGACCATGGTCGACAAGGCCACGGTCTACCTCACCGCCAAGGACGTCGCCGGCGCGAGCGACGCCCGGCAGACCTGGCAGCAGTTGAAGGTCAAGTCCCCTGACTGCTACGGCCAGATCGACCTGTACGGCGACGACGTCACGTACGACGGCGGTACGGGTGAGGGCCACGGCCCCCTGCCCTACGAGCCCGACAACATCATGACGCCGTACCACCTCATAGCGGCCTGGAACGGCGGCGACAAGGAGTGCACCCCGAGCACCCCGGACTCGCCCACCCCGACGCCGACCCAGCCCGCCTCGGCGCCGCCCGCGACGCCGTCGACCCCGGCCGACAGCACGCCTCCCGCCGAGGAGTCGACCCCGCCGGCCAGCCCCAAGCCGTCGACGACGCCTCCCACCTCCGCGCACGTCCCGCCGCTGAAGTCGTCGCCCTCGCCCACGCCGAAGGCGACGCCGAACGGTGGCAACCAGCCGCTCGCGGAGACCGGTTCGAACGCGCCGGTCGGCCTCATCGCCGGCGGTGCGGCCCTGGTGATCGCCCTCGGCGGCGGCGCCGTCTACATGGCCAGCCGCGCTCGCCGCTCCTGACCCGGACACGCTCCACGTGAACTGACCGCTCCGCCCCGCGTGTTGACGCGGGGCGGAGCGTACGTGTTGTCAGCGGACTGAGCCCGTGCGTTGTGAACGACCGGAGCTCACGGCCGCGGCCAGGGACGCCCCCCGAGCCGTTCGATGTCGGTGTTGAAGCGTCGTAGAAAAGCCGCGAAGGCGTCGATGTCGTCGTCCGACCAGTCGTCCATGATCTGGTCCAGGGACTGGACGAGGCCCTCGCGTTCCTCGTCGAGCATCCGTGCGCCCAGGTCCGTGATGCGGAACTTGCGGGCCATGCCGCCCTGCGGATCGGGGATGCGGTCCACCAGACCGGACCGCATGGCCGCCGCCGTCTGCCGGTTGAGGGTGGACGTGTCGAGACCGAACGCGTCGCTCAACTCGCCGATGGACATGGGTCCTTGGACGCGGATCCGGCTCAGCAGGATGTAGGCGCTGCGCTCCAGCACGCCGTCCTTGCGGCGACCGCCCTTGTGCGAGAGAAGCCCGTGCCGGCTGAGGAGCATCTGCTCGTACTCGATCTCGCGCGTGCGCCTGTCCATCGGTCCGCTGCCTCCTGCTTCCTGCCGATGCCGCTGTCGGGTCCTGCGCTCCGGGGCGGCCCGGCCCATCCTCGCACGACGGTATGCATCATCCCCATCACATGGCTGATACATACGATGTGTACGATGCATATTCCTTCACATCCCGACTGAACAGACATGCCGAGGAGTCCCGTCATGGACGCCCCCCAGCCTTCAGCCCGCGCAGGCGGCGTGGTCGCCACGCTCGCCTTCGCCGGCACCACCGCGGCGATCATGCAGACGCTGGTCACCCCGCTCATCGCCGACCTGCCGGAGATGCTGCACACCTCGTCCTCGAACGCCGCGTGGGTGATCACCGCCACGCTGCTGGTGGCCGCGGTCTGTGTGCCGGTCGTCGGCCGCCTCGGTGACCTGCTGGGCAAGCGCCGGATGCTGCTCGCCTGCTCCGTCCCGCTGATCGTGGGCTCGGTGGTCTGCGCGCTCTCCTCGTCCGTCGTCCCGATGATCGTCGGACGCGGTCTGCAAGGCATGGGCATGGGCATGGTCCCGCTGGGCATCGCCCTCCTCCGGGACGTGGTCCCGCAGGAGCGACTGAGCCCCTCCATCGCTCTCGTCAGCGCCTCGATGGGCATCGGCGGCGGCCTCGGCCTGCCGATCGCCGCGGCCATCGCCCAGTACGCCAACTGGCGTGCCCTGTTCTGGGGTTCGGCCGCCCTCGCTGCCGTGGTCGCCGCGCTGATCTGGTTCCTGATCCCGGACGTACCGGCCGCCGCCAAGGGCCAGCGCTTCGACGCCCCCGGCGCCCTCGGCCTGGCCGTCGGCCTCGTCTGCCTGCTGCTCGGCATCTCCAAGGGCGCGGACTGGGGCTGGGGTTCGGCCACCGTCCTCGGCCTGTTCACCGTCGCGATCGTGGCCTTCCTCGCCTGGGGCGTCTGGGAACTGCGCACCGGCGACCCGCTGATCGACCTCCGTACGACGGCCCGCCCCCGGGTCCTGATCACCAACATCGCCTCGGTCTTCGTCGGCGTCGGCATGTACTCCAGCATGCTGGTCGTCCCGCAGCTGCTCCAGTTCCCCGAGGCCACCGGCTACGGCCTGGGCCAGTCGATGCTCGCGTCCGGCCTGTGGATGGCGCCCGGCGGCATCATGATGATGATCGTCTCCCCGCTCGGCGGAAAGCTCACCAACGCCCGCGGCCCGAAGTTCACGCTGATCAGCGGCGTCCTGGTCATCACCGCCGGCTACGCCCTGTCGATGGGCCTGATGAGCTCCGCCTGGGGCCTCATGGTCGTCTGCATCGTCATCAACAGCGGCGTCGGTCTCGCCTACGGCGCGATGCCCGCCCTCATCATGAGCTCGGTCCCCCTCTCCGAGACCGCTGCGGCGAACGGCTTCAACACCCTGATGCGCTCCCTCGGCACCTCGATCGGCGCCGCGGTGATCGGCGTGGTCCTCGCCCAGATGACCACCACGGCCGGCGGCTACACCTTCACGTCCGAGGGTGGCTTCCGCACGGGCCTCATCATCGGCGGCGGCGTCGCCTTGCTGGCGGCCCTGGTCGCGGCGGCGATCCCCGCCGTACGGCAGGCAGCAGCGGAGGAGGAGAAGCCGGAGCAGGTCGGCGCGCTTGAGGAGGCCGGGGTCGAGTCCTGACCTGGAATAGGTGAACGTACGGGGGGTTTGCCGCCCGGTGCCGGAGGAGCGGAGGACCGCTCTCTGGCGCCGGGCGGCTTGCTGTTCGGCGGCCAACTGCACAGGGGGATCAGTGCTGTTGGGGACGGCTGGGAGACGGGGCGGTACGACGTGCGTTTGCGGTCCTTCCCCCGGAACACATCACGCCGTACGGCGGTCCCACCGGGCTGAACTCCCGCATACCCGCCCCCGGTTGCCCGCGTGCCTCATCTCCGTCCGCGTGCCGCCGCCCGGAACTCCAGCGGGGTGTGTCCCTCCCGCTTGCGGAAGAACTTCGCGAAGTCGCTCGGTTCGGCGAAGCCGAGGGTGCGGGAGACGGCCGCCGCCGTCGCGTCGGTGTGGACGAGGAGGCGTTTGGCCTCCAGGAGGATGCGGGCGTCGAGGTACTGCTTGGCGGTCGTGCCGGTGGCAGCGAGGGTCGCGCGGGTGAGGGTGCGTGGGCTGTAGCCCAACGCGGCGGCGTAGTCGGCGACTTGGTGGCTGGTGCGGAAGTCGCGTTCCAGGGCGGCGCTGTAGCGGCGGAACGTGTCGTCGGCCGGGGCGGACGACACCGGGTCCGGGCGGACGTGCGAGAGGCGCAGCAGCAGGACCGAGAGGAGCATACGGAGGGTCTGGAGGTGGGCGTCCAGGGGGAGTGACGTCAAGTCGGCGTATTCGTCTGACAGGTGACGCAGTGTCAGGCGAGCTGCCCTGGCGTGGGGTTCCGTCGGGAGCAGCGGTGACTGGTCGAACGGGGGTTCCGCCAGGACGAAGCCGGGCTGCCAGATGACGATCGTGCCCCGGGCCGTCGTCAGGTCGGCGGGGACGTACTGGTGCACCTGCCCCGAGCTCACCCACAGCCAGCCGCCCGCCTCCACCACACAGTCCGTGAAGTCGACGCGGTGGCGCAGCGTGCCCTCGGTGACATGGATCAGGTGATGGAAGTCCGGCCGCTGCGGTGCCGACAGATCGATGCCCCGGCGCTCACCGCGGGCCAGCAGCTCGGTGAAGTCCAGGACGTCCATACCGATGGGCGCGCTGAGTGACGGACGGTACGACACGTCGGTGATCTCAAGGCGGGGCTGTCCGTTTTTTCCCATGGTGAGTCCCGAGCCTACCCTTGCCGGACACCGAACCGCTCCTACGGTCGAAAGCGCAGAGACCGGACTGGGCAAGGAGCTGGCGACGTGCGACTGATCGTGGGGATGACCGGAGCGACCGGGGCCGTGCTCGGTGTCCGGCTGCTGGAGCAGCTCGCCGAGCTGCCCGACGTGGAGACCCATCTCGTGCTCAGCCGCTGGGCCCGGACCACCGTCGAACTGGAGACGGGACGCACCGCCCGCGAGGTCGCCGAGCTGGCCGACGTCGTCCACAACCCCGAGGACCAGGGGGCCACCATCGCCTCCGGCTCGTTCCGCACCGACGGCATGGTGATCGTGCCCTGCTCCATGAAGACCCTGGCCGGCATCCGCACCGGCTACGCCGACGGGCTGATCGGCCGGGCCGCCGACGTGATCCTCAAGGAGCGCCGCCCGCTGGTCCTCGTACCGCGCGAGACGCCCCTGAGCGAGATCCACCTGGAGAACTTGCTCGACCTCGCGCGCAAGGGCGTGCGCATCGTGCCGCCGATGCCCGCCTTCTACAACCACCCCGCCTCGGTCGACGACATCGTCACCCACATCACCTCCCGCGTCCTCGACCAGCTCGACCTGCCGGCCCCCGCCGCCCGGCGCTGGGAAGGCATGCGCACCGCCCGTGACGCACGCATCCACCCCGCCGCCTGAGACACCACCCGAGACATCCGCGGCGCTCAACAGACCCACGCCACACGCCCCTTCACGTACGGAGCCCCCATGCCCTACGACGACCTCCGCAGCTTCCTGGACACCCTGGACAAGGAGAACCAGCTGCTGCGGATCACCGAACAGGTCCTGCCCGAACCGGACTTGGCGGCTGCCGCCAACGCGGCCGGACGCATCGGCGAAGGCGCCCCGGCCCTCTACTTCGACAACGTCAAGGGCTTCACGGACGCCCGCATCGCGATGAACGTCCACGGTTCCTGGCGCAACCACGCCCTCGCCCTCGGACTGCCCCCGGACACCTCCGTGCGCGAGCAGGTCGAGGAGTTCGCCCGCCGCTGGGACGCCTTCCCGGTCGCACCGGAACGCCGTGAGGACGCGCCGTGGCGGGAGAACTCCCAACAGGGCGTCGACATCGACCTGTTCAAGGTCCTCCCGCTGTTCCGGCTCAACGACGGCGACGGCGGTTTCTACCTCGACAAGGCCGCCGTGGTCTCCCGCGACCCGCGCGACCCGGACCACTTCGGGAAGCAGAACGTCGGCACGTACCGCATCGAGGTCATCGGCCGCGACCGCCTCGCCTTCCAGCCCGTCCCCATGCACGATGTGGCTCAACACCTGCACGTCGCCGAGGAGTCGGGCGAGGACCTGCCCATCGCGATCACCCTCGGCAACGACCCGGTGATCACGATCGTCGCCGGCATGCCGATGGGCTACGACCAGTCCGAGTACGAGATGGCCGGCGCCCTGCGCGGAGCCCCCGCCCCCATCGCCACCGCCCCGCTCACCGGCTTCGACGTCCCCTGGGGCTCCGAGGTCGTCATCGAGGGCGTGGTGGAGAGCCGCAAGCGCCAGATCGAGGGCCCCTTCGGCGAGTTCACCGGCCACTACTCCGGCGGCCGACGCATGCCGACGATCCGTATCGACCGCGTCTCCTACCGCACGAACCCGGTCTTCGAAACCCTCTACCTGGGCATGCCGTGGACCGAGGTCGACTACCTCGTCGGCCCCAACACCTGCGTCCCCCTCCTCAAGCAACTCCGCGCGGAATTCCCCGAGGTGCAGGCCGTCAACGCCATGTACACCCACGGCCTCGCGGTGATCGTCTCGACGAAGAAGCGCTACGGCGGCTTCGCCAAGGCGGTCGGCATGCGCGCGATGACGACACCGCACGGCCTTGGCTACGTCACGCAGGTCATCGTCGTGGACGAGGACGTCGATCCCTTCGACCTGCCCCAGGTGATGTGGGCGATGTCCGCGAAGGTGAACCCCCAGGACGACGTGGTCATCGTCCCCAACCTGTCGGTCATGGCCCTGGCGCCGGCCGCCAACACCCCGGGAATCACCAGCAAGATGATCATCGACGCGACGACCCCGGTCGCACCGGACAACAGGGGCCACTTCGACACACCCGTACGCGACCTGCCCGAGACCCCGGAGTGGGCCGACCGGCTGCGCGCCCTTATCGCCGCCCGCTGAAAGCCCGCCGAACGCCCAGCGCACCGACCCGACCCGACCTCAGGAGTCACCCGTAATGATCTGCCCCCGCTGCGCCCACGACACGGTCGACACCGTGACCACCTCGCCGGTACCCGGCGTATGGGACGTACTCCAATGCGCCCGCTGCCTCTACATGTGGCGCACCACCGAACCCGACCGCCGTACCCGGCGCGAGGCGTACCCCGTCGAGTTCCGGATGACGCAGGCCGACATCGACGGCGCCCCGGAGGTGCCCGTCGTACCGCCGCTGGTCGTCCGCTGAGCGACCCCGCGCGAGGCCGGTTCAGATGGCCAGGATCGCGCGGACCCGCTTGCCGCCGCCGGTGAGCGGGGTGACGTCCAGGCGGTTGGCCAGGCAGCGGACCATGGCCAGGCCGCGTCCGCTCTCGCCCTCGGCCGTCAACGGCCGTACGCGGGGCGGGGTCGGGTTGTCGTCGTAGACCTCGACCGTGACCCGCTCGTCGGACAGTTGGAGACGCAGCCGGCACTCGCCGCGGCCGTGTTCGGTCGCGTTGGCGACGAGTTCGGACACGATGAGCGTCGCGTCGTCGATCTGCTCCGCGTCCACCCGAGCCAGCTGATGGCGGGAACGCGCGAGGAACTCCGAGGTCAGCTTCCGTGCCTGACCGGCCGACGCGGCCTCGTCGGGCAGCAGGTACTCCACGCGTACGGAACGCCTATGGGTACGCCGATGCGTACGCATGGCGAATCACTTCCCCTCCTAGGACAACCCGGTATCCCCGCGGCGCCACCGCACCGGGGCCGCCGCAGACCTTGCGCGGCCGGTCCTACACACTTCACTTGCCCGGAGTCCGTGATCGGCAACCAGGCGGCGCCAGTTGGTTGTCGCCGATCAGGAAATGTCCGTTCTCGGACTCAATTGGGTAAAGCGCCGGGCACGCCCGGGGGATTGCCTGGCAGCCTTGCGATGTCCAAAGGTGGGGGAGGGGCCCCTGCGGAAGGCGGCCCCCGAAAGCCGCGACGCCCTTGGAGTGGACCATGGCCGCAGCGAAGCCGCAGCGCAGTCTCTCCGTGCTGACCTGGCTCCCGGCCGCGGTCATGGCGGTGGTCGCGGTCGGCGACCTCGTCACGGGCCCCGGCCTCGGGTTCCTCCCGCTGGCCTCCCTCGGACCGGCCTTCGCGGGCCTGGTCGGCGGCTGGCGCCGTACCGCCTGGTTCGGCGCGGCGGCGCTCGCCCTGTGCGTCGGACTCGGCCTCTACGACGGCCTGTTCCAGGAACGCCGAGGCTTCCTGGCGATGGTGTCGGTGGTCGGCGTGACCGGCGCGGGCATCGCCGCCGCCGTCATGCGAGGCCGCCGCGAGGCCGAACTCGCCAGCGTTCGCTCCATCGCGGAGGTCGCGCAGCGGGTTCTGCTACGACCCGTGCCCCTGACCGCCGGCCCCCTTCAGGCGGCGGTGTCGTACACCTCGGCCGTCGCCGAGGCCCGAATCGGCGGTGACCTGTACGAGGTGGTCGCCTCACCGCACGGCGTGCGGGTCATCGTCGGCGATGTACAGGGCAAGGGCCTGGCCGCCGTGGAGACGGCCGCCGTGGTCCTCGGCGCGTTCCGCGAGGCCGCGCACGACGAACCCGACCTCGTCGGACTCGGCGAACGCCTGGAACGCAGCGTCTCCCGCGTCCTGTCCGACGAGAAGTTCGTGACCGCCGTCCTCGCCGAGATCGACACGGACCACGAGGTGCTCTTCCTCAACTACGGCCACCCGCCCCCGATGGTCGTCCGGCGCAACGGCACCGCCGACTTCCCGGTCCCGCCCTCCTATGCCCCGCCGCTCGGCCTCGGCGGCGCGCAGGGCAGCGAGAGCCCGAAGCCGTTCCCCGTGCGCTTCGCCCCGGGCGAGCAACTGCTGCTGTACACCGACGGCGTCACCGAGGCCCGCGACGATCGCGGCACCTTCTATCCGCTGGGCGAACGGGCGCACCTGCTGAAGGAGACCGACGCGCAGAGCGCCCTGGACACCCTGCGCGAAGACCTGGTCCGCCACACGGCCGGACCGCTCCACGACGACGCGGCGATGCTCCTGCTGCGCTACCACGACCATGCGGATACGACGGGGGCCGAGCCGCCCGTCCGGTGAGCACGGGAGGTCGGAGGCGGACGCAGTCTTCGGGCCACTTCCTTGTTTCGTCAATCAAGTAAACTGGTGGCATGACCACGCCCGAGCAGCCCCTGCGCCCCATGAGTCCGCACGAGGAGGAACTGGTGCGCGAACTCGCCCGGGTGATGCTCGTGCTGCCCCGGGCCGTCGACGCCGACATGATGCGCGAGCAGCGCCTGCCGCTGTCCGAGTACACGACCCTCATGCACCTCTCCGAGGCCGCCGACCGGCGCATGCGCATGAGCGAGCTGGCGAACGTCTGCAACCTCTCGCTGAGCGGCATGACCCGCATCGTCACCCGCCTGGAGACGCAGCGGCTGGTCGGCCGGGAGCGGTGCGCCGAGGACGCCCGCGGCTGGAACGCCGTCCTCACCGACCAGGGCCTCGCCCGCCTCCGGGAGGCCTGGCCCGCCCATCTGTCCAGCGTCCGGCGCCATGTCCTCGACCACGTCGACGCCTCCGACCTGACCCGGCTCCTCGGCGTGATGCGCCGTATCGCCACCTGACCCACCGAGCAGACCCAAGGAGCACGAGATGACCACCCCGACCACTCCTTTCGACATCACGCTCGGCCTGGACACCTTCGGTGACGTCACGAACGACACCGAGGGCACGCCGCTGACCCACGGTCAGGCCATCCGCCGGCTCGTCGAGGAAGGCGTTCTCGCCGACCAGGTGGGCGTCGACCACTTCGGCATCGGCGAGCACCACACCGAGGCGATGCCGCTGTCCGCCGCCGACGTCGTCCTCGCGGCCATCGCCGCGCGCACCGAGCACATCCGCCTCAACTCGGCGGTTACGGTGATCAGTTCGGACGACCCGGTCCGCGTCTTCCAGCGCTACGCCACTCTCGACGGCGTTTCCGCGGGCCGCGCCGAAGTCATCCTCGGCAGAGGATCGAGCACCGAGTCCTTCCCGCTCTTCGGCTACGACCTGAACGACTACGAGGAGCTCTTCGAGGAGAAGGTCGCGCTCTTCGCCGAACTGCTCAAGGAGAAGCCCGTCACCTGGTCCGGAAACACCCGCGCCGCCCTCGACGGCATCTCCGTCTACCCGCACAGCGAGACGGGTTCGATCCCCACCTGGATCGGCGTCGGCGGCAGCCCCCAGTCGGTCGTCCGCACCGCCCAGTACGGGTTCTCCCTGATGCTGGCGATCATCGGCGGCGACGTGGCCCGCTTCGCCCCGTTCTCCGAGCTGTTCCGGCGGGCACTGGCCGAGTTCGGCCACCCCGCGCGCCCCATCGGCGTGCACGCCCCCGGCCATGTCGCCGCGACCGACGAACAGGCGGTGGAGGAATTCGTGCCGGCCTTCCAGCAACTGATCGCGAGCGTGGCCCGGGAACGCGGCTTCCGCACCCCGACCCGCGAAAGCCTCATGCAGGACGTCGGCCCCGGCGGCGCCCTGCACGTCGGCTCGCCCGAGACCGTCGCCCGCAAGATCGCGGCCACCCTCAAGACCCTCGACGCGACCCGCTTCAACCTGAAGTACGGGATCACCGGCATGCCCCACAACGCCCTCATGACCAACATCGAGCTCTACGGCACGAAGGTGGCGCCGCTGGTGCGCGAGATGATGCAGGACTGACGCGCCGCCGCCCCGGGGAGGGCTCCCGGAAACTCCGTTGCGAGTTGGGGGCGATCGGCCGACAGTGGCTCCATGACCGCCCCTACGCCTCCGCCGCCCGGCCTGAGCGTGCGCCCGGCCACACCGGACGACGCGGCGCAGGTGTGCGCCCTGCTCTGTGCGATCGACCTGCTGGAGATCGGCCGCGAGGACACCGAACTGTCCGAGATCCAGGCGGACCTGAAGCACCCCGAGGTGGACCTGGAGCACGACTCCTGGCTGCTCTTCGACGGTGCCCGCCTGATCGGATACGGCCTGCTGTGGGACGACTCGGGCGGCGACCGGATCGACATCGACCACTACATCGTGCCCGGTCAACTCCCGGGCGCTCTCCACCTGTTCGACCTGATGGAGACCCGGGCCGCGCAACGGGCCGCCGCCAACGGGGCACGGCGAGCGGTGGTGCACCTGCACCTCACCCTCGCACCCACCATGGACACGGACGCGCTGCGCGGCCGAGGCTGGCGCCCGGTCCGCCGCTACAACGTGATGGCCCGTCAACTCTCTTCGGCAGCCGACCCGTTGCCGTCCGCCCCGCCCGGCGTGACTCTGCGCCCCTGCCTGACGGAACCGGACCGGCGGCGTGCCCACGCGCTGCTCCAGGAAGCGATGACCGAGCACTTCGACTTCCAGTACCGCACCTACGCCCAGTGGCTGGACGACATCGACGCCGAGCGGGTCGACTGGTCACTGATCTGGACCGCCCACGTCGACGGCCTCGGGGACGCCGCGATGCTGCGCACCCACGGCGACCGCGCCTCGATGGCCTGGATCAGCAACATCGCCGTCCTGCGCCAGGCCCGCGGCCGGGGCCTGGGCAGCCACCTCCTCCGCCACGCCTTCGGCCACTACGCGGCGCTGGGCCGCGACCGCATCGGCCTGGGCGTGGACACCGACAACACCAGCAACGCGCTCGCGCTGTACGAACGGCACGGCATGGCCCTCGACTACGGCGTCGACACCTGGGAGTTGACGCTCCCCGTCACCTCCGGGTAAGCGACTCGAAGGCGTGGCTGAAGTACCAGGTGTCCTGGGCGATCCCGGAGCAGTTGTTGGCGCCCCCGGTGCCCACACAGGTGCCGTTGTCGCGTTGAAGTGCCCAGAAGGACAGCGTGTTGATGCCCCGGGCGGCGGCCCACTTGCTCACCGTGACCGCGTTCTGCGTGGTGAAGGTCTCCGCCGGACCGAAGTCGTCGATGCCGGGCATCTCCGTGACGCCGATCCGCTTCCACAGCTTCGCCGGGTTCTTCTTCGGGTAGAGCGCGGCGAGTTGGGCGTGCAGCCCGGTCGCGGCGGTCTTGGTGTCCTCCGCCATGTCGTGGGTGGCGCCGTCGTAGTAGTCGAACGTCATGATGTTCACGACGTCCACGCGCGCGCCGTTGTCGACCGCGTTCTGCAGCAGGGCGACGCCGTTGGGTGCCAGACCGGTGGTGGTGGTCGGCAGGGTGTAGGAGAACTCCACGCTGCGGCCCGTGCGTTCGGCCCAGCGCTGCACCTTCGCGATCGCCTTGTTGCGGCGGTCGATGCCGGCCGTGTTGTTGATGGAGTCGGCCTCGATGTCGAGGTCGATCCGGCTCACGCCGTACGTCGTGACCAGGCTCTCGTAGACCTTGGCGATGGCGTCGACGTCGGTGCAGCTGTCGGCCAGTTCGGTGTTGGTGGTGTCGGCGCTGTACCCGCCGAAGGACGGGATGACATTGCCGCCGCGCGCCTGGATCGTCGCGATGTCCTTGCCGAACGTGGACTTCGAGATCGGCTGCGCGGGCAGGCCGTTCCAGTACGCCGTGCAGGAGCCGGCCGCCTCGGTCTGCAGGAAGGCCATCGTGAGGTACTTGTTGCCGGAGGCCGCCGCGAGCGCGGCCGGGCTCTCACCGGTCCATGCCTCGAAGTACGGCGCCGCCACATGGTCCGGCATGGGCGGCACGCGGTGCGTGGCGCTCGCGTCACCCCCGCCGAGAGCAACAAGCCCCGTGGACAAGGCGGTTACGGCCGCGCAGGACAGCGACGCGCGAAGAGGCCCAGGTCGTCTCATTGACGCTCCCATGCTGAAAGGAGAGAAGCCGCCCCTGACCGGGACGAACAGCGACCATATTTGGACTAGACCAATCGTCTGTCAAGGTTCTTTACAGTGAACTGACCGTGACGGCCCGCGAATTCGGCGGTCGGTGCGTCCCTGGCTAGTGGTGGTCGTGGTGCTCGTGCTCCTGCTCCTGCTCGCCGTGATCCGGTGAACCGCCCATCATCCGCAGCATCGCGGGACCGCCGCTGCGCAGGAACCGTACGACCAGACTCGCGGCCAGCAGCAGGAAGACGATGTTCAGCCAGGTCGTGTAGTTCCAGGTGATCCCGTCGTCGGGGATCTTGGCGTCGGCCTGGTCCGGGATGAGCCCCAGACCGCCGAAGGCGAACTCGACGATGTACCCGGCGACGGCCATCGCGGTGAAGAAGGTGACCAGCAGGAAGCCGGCCGTCCGGGCGCCGTAGTACTTCCGGTAGATGTTCAGGATCGGCAGGATCAGCAGGTCGGCGTAGATGAAGGCGATCACCCCGCCGAAGCTGATGCCGCCCTTCCACAGGACCACCGCGAGCGGCACGTTGCCGATCGAGCAGACGAAGGTCGCGATGGCCACCAACGGTCCGACGAGCGGGCCGACCAGCTTCGCGGCGAGGGGATGGTCCGCGAGGAAGAACGTGTGCCAGAAGCTGTCCGGCACCCAGGCGGCGATCGCGCCCGCGATCAGCAGCCCGGCCACCAGGTCGCGCAGGATCGCGGCCCACTCCATCACGAAGATGTGCGCGACGGACGTGAACCCGTCCCGCGAGAACAGCCGACGGACGAAGCTCCCCTCGCCCCCGATCGACATGTCCATCGCCGCGTGCCCCTCCATGGAACCGGCCAGCCCGCGCTCCGCCTGCTCCCGCGCCCGGTCCAGCAGACGCTGCCGCAGGAAGAGCCGGAACAGCACCGCGAGTACGACGATCATGATCGGTCCGCCGACGAACTCGGCGGCGGTGAACTGCCAGCCCATCAACAGGGCCAGGATCACGCCGAGTTCGACGACCGGGTTGGTGGAGGCGATCTCGAAGGCCATGGCCGCCGTGAAGTTCGCGCCCTTGCGGAACAGGGAACGGGCGAGCGCGACGGCCGCGTACGAACAGGACGACGAGGCCGCGCCGAGCCCGGCGGCCAGGGCGAGCGTGCGCGGCCGGTCGTCACCGAGCAGCCGTACGACCGTCGACCGGCGCACCACCGCCTGCACGACAGCCGAGAGTGTGAACCCGAGGATCAACGCCCAGGTGACCTCCCAGGTCATCGAACCGGCAATGGACAACGCGTGCCCGATGGCTCCCATGAACCCGCCCCTCTCCGATGTGTGTCGGCAGGACTATACCCCCTGGGGGTATCAAGTGTGCGTGGCGGGACCCGTCCCCCACTCCACCCTCAACGGATCGCGCTTGCTGAACCTCGCCAGGTGGGTGCTGACGAGGTCCTGAAGTCGTTCGAGGTTCTCCTGGTCGTCGGCCTCGACGCGCACGCGCAGCGTGCCGGGAAGGGCCCGCAGGGTGCACTGGCCCCACGGCAGGCGGAGCAGCCCCTCGTCGTCCGTCCACTCGACCTCGATCCGGTCTAGAGGAACCTCCGGGAGTGCGTGGGCGCGCGGGCGATGGCCCAGGTGTCGGCCCTTGTTGGCGAAGTGCTTGCAGAGCTGTACGAGATAGCGGCTGGCGCGGTCGGTGGGGATGTGCGCTTCGGCGGTGAGCATGGGTTCGATTCCTCGGTTCGGTCGGCCCGTCTGTTGCTTCGGCTGCTTCGGCAGCTTTATCGAGACACTGTGTCGCTGTCAATGCATAGTGTCTCGATGGCGGCAAGACGTATGCTGAGGCGGTGCCGAAGCTCTGGAACGAGACCATCGAGGAGCACCGCCGCGCCGTACGCGACACGGTGCTGGAGACCACGGCGGTGCTGGTGACCGAGCGCGGGCTGCGCTCGGTGACGATGTCGAAGATCGCCGAGGAGAGCGGTATCGGCCGCGCCACGCTGTACAAGTACTTCCCGGACGTCGAGTCGATCATGACGGCGTGGCACGAGCAGCAGATCGCCGGTCATCTCCGCGAACTCGCCGAACTCCGGGACGGTTCCGGCAGCGCGGGGGAGCGGCTGCGAGCGGTACTGGAGGCGTACGCCTTCATCCAGCAACGGCGCCACGGCCACGGCCCCGAACTCGGCGCGCTGCTCCACCAGGGCGACCACGTCGTCGGCGCCGAGCAGCACCTCCACCGCTTCCTCCGCGAACTCCTGGCCGAGGGCGCCCAGGCCGGCGACATCCGCGCCGACGTCTCCCCGGACGAACTCGCGACCTACTGCCTCCACGCCCTCGCCGCGGCCGGCGTCCTGCCGTCCAAGGCGGCGGTACGACGCCTCGTGTCGGTCACGGTCACGGGGCTGCGCCCGGCGCAGGAGTGACGGAACTCCCTGGTTGGCGACATCCCGTTCAACCGATCGGTTGAACGGGACTTCAACCTCACGCACATCCCTCGCTCCGTACGGACGACGCGAGCGGCCCCCGGGCGGCTGAAGAATCACGGATGACCATGGCACGCAGGGTTCCGGCCCACGCGGCACATGGCCTCACGCCCCCCTCAGAGAGGCCCCCATCGTGTCCAGTTTTCTCAGCAGACGACGTGTTCTCGCCGGTGGAGCCGGTGCCGCCCTCGGGATGAGTGTGCTCGCTGCCACGCCCGCTTCCGCCACCTCGGCCGCGCGGTCCTCGCGGAGCGGTTCCGGAGCCGAGGAGAGCCGAACGCTCGACGAGCTGTACCGGGACGCGCTCGCGGACGGCGGCAAGCTGGTCGTCTATGCCGGAGGTGACACACCGACCCAGCAGGACGCCACCAAGGCGGCCTTCAAGAAGCGTTTCCCCGACATGGAACTGACGCTGATCGTCGACTACAGCAAGTACCACGACGTCCGCGTGGACAACCAGTTCGCGACCGACACCCTGGTCCCCGATGTCGTACAGCTCCAGACGCTGCAGGACTTCACGCGGTGGAAGGAGCAGGGCCGGCTGCTGCCCTACAGGCCGGCCGGGTTCTCGAAGGTCTACGACAAGTTCAAGGACCCGCAGGGCGCCTGGGTCGCCATCGGCGCGGTCGCCTTCAGCTTCCTGTACGACGTCGCCGCGGTCGGTGCGGACGCCCCGAAGACCCCGCTCGACCTGATCGACCCCAAGTGGAAGGGGAAGATCGCCTCGTCCTACCCGCACGACGACGACGCGTCCCTCTACCTCTACTCGCTGTACGCGCAGCGCTATGGCTGGGAGTGGGTGGCCGCGCTCGCCGGGCAGGACGTGCGGTTCGCCCGGGGCAGCAACTCCCCGGGAGACGCGGTTCGCGGCGGCCAGAAGGCGATCGGCGTCGCGACATCGGGCACGCTGGTCTCCACGTCTCCCGTGAAGTGGGTCGTTCCCGACAGCGACCCCTTCATGGCCTGGGGCCAGCGCGCCGCCATCCTCAAGCAGGCCAAGAACACCACGGCCGCCAAGCTCTACCTCAACTGGCAGCTGTCCGACACCCAGCAGCGAGCGTCCTTCAACGGCTGGTCGGTACGGACCGACACCACGCTCCCGGCGGGACTGAAGCCGCTCTGGGAGTACCCGAACGCGAACATCGACGGCTTCCCCCGCTTCATGGCCGACCGCGCTCAGGTCGAGCGCTGGAAGCAGACCTTCGCCCTCTACTTCGGCGAGGTCAAGGGCGATCCCTCGCCGGGCTGGCTGGGGCTGCACCCGGGCGCGTGACGAGCCCCACTGCTCACACCGGTCATACAGGTGGTCGATAGACTCGGGGGCCCTGTCCGGATCAAGTGGCCCAAGGGGATCTGCCGTGTCCGCTCGCGCTCCGCTGACCGCTCGCGGCAGTCGGCTCACCCTGGAGCACGTCTCCCATCTCGCGCTGTTCCTCGTCGTCGGGGCGGGCTTCGTCCGGCTCGCCCTCGTCGACGTCCCGTTGTGCTGGTACATCGTGAGCCTCAGCGGAGCGCTGGCCCTGGTGTACGCGGCCGGACTGACGTGGTGGGACCGGCTCGGGCCGTTCGGCCGGCGCGCCTGGGTCCCCGTCCTGCTCCTGCTGTGGACCGTGCTCACCTTCCTCACCCAGCCGCCGCTGACAACTGCCTACGTGTGGTGCGCCGTTCCGCTGGCCTGCGCCGCCCTGCGCGTGCTCGGCCGCCGGGCCGCCGTGGTGACGGTGGCCGTGATCACCGTCGTACTCGTCGGCTCGCTCGTCCGCTCCACCGGCGGGTTCGACCCCGAGGTCGCGCTGGTCCCCGTGGCGGCGGTGTGGGCGACCGTCGCCCTCTACCGGACCCAACAGCGGGACGCGGCCGTACGACAGCGGCTCGTCGAGGAACTGCGCGCCACCCGGGACACGTTGGCGAAGCAACAGCGCCAGGCCGGCGTGCTCGCGGAGCGCACCCGTATCGCCCGCGACCTGCACGACACCCTGGCCCAGGAACTCGCCGGCAGCGTGATGCTGTTGCAGGTGGCCGAACGCGACTGGGACGAGCGGCCCGACGTGGCCCGCACCCGGGTCCGCGCCGTGGCCGACGGACTCGGCGCCAATCTGACGGAGACCCGGCGGATCATCCGCGACCTGACTCCCGCCGCCGTCGCCGAGGCGGGCCTGGAGGACGCGCTACGGCTGCTGTGCGCCCGGTCGCGGACGGAGGGCGCCGGGGCTCGGGTCCAGTTCCGCGCGGTGGGCGCGCATCAACCGGTACTCGACGACCACACGGCCACCGTCCTCTTCCGCGTCGCCCAGAGCACGTTGGCCAACGTACGCGAACACGCCGACGCGGCAAGCGTGTTGGTCACCTACCGGCAGCACCGGGACCGGGTGGAACTCGAAGTGAGCGACGACGGACGGGGCTTCGACCCCGCGGCGGCCTTCGCGGCCGGTGCCCGAGCGGACCGCGGCTTCGGGCTGCCCGCCGCCAGAGCGCGGCTGCGTGAGTGCGGGGGAGACCTCGACGTGAGCAGCGTGCCGGGGCGCGGGACCAGGATCCGCGCCACGGTGTCCGCCGTGCCACGGATCCAGCCGGTCGCCCCCCTCGCCACGGCGACCACCTCATGACCGCCGGACCGCTCCGCGTCCTGATCGCGGACGACCACACCGTCGTACGGGCCGGACTGCGCGCCCTCCTCGACGGCGAACCGGACCTCGACGTGATCGGCGAAGCCGGGAGCGGCGAGGAAGCCGTGCGCCTGGCAGCCCGGTTGACGCCTGACGTCGCACTGATGGATCTGCGGTTCGCCGGGCCGGGGAGCGGGATCGACGGCGTCGAGGCCCTCCGGCGGCTCGGTGTGCAGGCGCCCGGGGTGGCGGTGGTGATGTTGACCAGCTACGCCGGACGGGCCGATGTCGTACGGGCGTTGGAGGCCGGCGCGCGCGGTTACGTGCTCAAGGCGGGGCCGCCGGAGGAGCTGTTCCAGGCCGTCCGTGCGGCCGCCGCTGGATCGGTCGGGCTGGCGGCGGACGTCGTCGGTGAACTCGTCGGTCAAGTGGTCAGCCCCGCCCAGGAGTTGACCCGGCGCGAGATCGATGTCGTCCGGCTGATGGCCGAGGGGCGCAGCAACCGGGCCATCGCCGAGGCGTTGTTCCTCAGCGAGGCCACGGTCAAGACCCATCTCGTGCGGATCTACCGCAAGTTCGAGGTCGACAACCGGGCGGCGGCCGTGTCGGAGGCCGTCCGCCGGGGGCTGCTCGAACTCACTTGATTCGTCGGTCAGTTCGCGGGCCGGCGTACTACGGCGACATCCCTGGGGGAGAGGACCGGGAAGCCGTCCTCGCCCGCGCTGCCGACCAGGAGTTCGCCGGTGAGACCGGTCAACGGCACTGTCCCGTCGGTGCGGTTGACCAGGAACAGATAGCGGCTCTCGGCGTTCCGGCGCACGGTCAGCTCCACAACTCCCCGTGCGGTGTCCGGGAGTTCACTGCCGACACCGGCCGGCGCGAGCAGCTCGGGGAGCAGACCCGCGAGGCCCTCGCGGCCCAGGCGCGTGGAGACGTACGCGGCCGAACCCCCGCCCACCGTGCGGCGGGTGACGGCGGGACGGCCGGAGTACGCACCGCTGCGGTAGTGGGCCAGCACCTCCACCTCGGCGTCGGTCACCGTGATCCGGTCGGTCCACAGGGAGCCGGTGGCGGTGCCGTCGAGGTCCAGCTCGACCGTGTCGCCGTCGAGCAGCGGGCCGAACTCCTCGATGCGGATGCCCAACAGGTCGCGCAGGGCGCCCGGGTAGCCGCCGAGCCAGATGTGGTCGTTCTCGTCGACGACACCGGAGAAGTAGGTGGAGACGAGGTGACCGCCCTGCTCGACGTAGCGCGTGAGTTCCTTGGAGAGGGCCGCCGGGATCATGTGCAGCACCGGCGTGATCACCACGTCGTAGCGGTCCAGGGCGGTCTGCGCCGTGACGATGTCGGCGCGGACGCCGAGGTCGAGGAGGGCGGAGTACCAGTCGAGCGCTTCCTGGCGGTAGTCGAGGCGGTCGGTGGGGTGCGAGTCCTGCTCGCTCGCCCACCAGGACTCCCAGTCGAAGACGATGCCGACCCGGGCCGTCTCCCGGTCCGTGCCCGCGATGGGGGCCAACGCCCGCAGCGTGCGGCCGAGTTCGGCCACCGCGCGGAAGACCTCACTGTCCTCCCCGGCGTGCGGGACCATCGCCGAGTGGTACTTCTCGGCACCGGCGGCCGACTGGCGCCACTGGAAGTAGCAGACGGCGTCGGCGCCGTGCGCTACGTGCAGGAGGGAGTCGCGGGCCAGGTCGCCCGGGCGCTTCGCGACGTTGACGGGCTGCCAGTTGACGGCGCTGGTGGAGTGCTCCATCAGGAACCACGGCCGGCCGGCGGAGATCCCGCTGACGAGGTTCGCGGAGAAGGACAGCTCGTCGCGGTCCTGCGAACCGGGCAGCACATAGTGGTCGTTGGAGACGAAGTCGATCTCGCTCGCCCAGTCGGCGTAGTTCATGCCCTTGGTGTTGCCCATCACCATGAAGTTGGTGGTGACCGGCACGTTGGGGGTGATCTCGCGCAACAGGTCGCGTTCCGCGCGGAGATGGTCCTTGAGCGCGTCGGAGGAGAAGCGCTTGAAGTCGAGTTGCTGGGTGGGGTTCGGGAAGGAGGCGGCCAGCCGGGGCGGGAGTATCTGCTCCCAGTCGCTGTACCGCTGGGACCAAAAGGCCGTGCCCCAGGCCTGGTTGAGCGTGTCGATGGTCGTGTAGCGGGCGCGCAGCCAGTCGCGGAAGGCGCGGGCCGCGTCGTCGGAGTAGTCGTAGACGTTGTGGCAGCCGAGCTCGTTCGAGACGTGCCAGGCGACCAGCGCGGGGTGGTCGGCGTAGCGCTCGGCCAACTTCCGTACCAGGCGCAGCGCGTGCTCGCGGAAGACGGGCGAGGTGGGACGCCAGTGCTGGCGGCCTCCCGGCCAGAGGGTCTCGCCGGCGGCGGTCACCGGGAGGATCTCCGGGTGCTCCGTGCTCAGCCACGGCGGCGGGGACGCGGTCGCGGTGGCCAGGTCGACGCCGATGCCGCCCGCGTGCAGCAGGTCCATGACCTCGTCGAGCCAGCCGAAGTCCCACTCGTCCCGGGCCGGTTGGATGCGCGCCCAGGAGAAGATCCCCACCGAGACGATGTTGACACCGGCCTCACGCATCAGCCGGATGTCCTCGTCCCACACCTCGCGCGGCCACTGCTCCGGGTTGTAGTCGGCGCCGTAGGCGAGGCGGGGGGTGGTGGGCTCACCGTCCGGCCCGTGCCGCAACTGGGACAGGAGGGTGGAGATCATGGTGGTCCTTCCGGTTACTGCACAGGCGGTACGAGATGCGTGGTGGATTCCGGGCGGGCCGCCGCTGAGCGGTTGCTGCTCAGCGGCGGCTCCCGGGGTGGTGCCGGTTACTTCTTCGAGCCGTTATTTCGAGCGGGTCACTTGTTGACCGTGAAGCCCTGCTCGTTGCCGTACTTGACCGAGGCGTCCTGCCAGCTCTTCAGACCCTGGGCCAGCGTGGTGCCCGAGATGTAGGCCTTGCCGACGGTGTCGTTGAAGATCGAGTTGGCGTACTGCTGGAAGGGCAGGTACGACCAGTCGGAAGCGACCTCGGACGCGGACTGGGCGAAGATCTTGTTCGCCTGCTGCCCGCCGAAGTACGGGAACGCCTTGTTCTGGAACGCCGCGGACTGCTGCTCGGCCTTGGTGGCCGGGAAGGCGCCCTCGTTCACGCGGGTCTGGACGCCGGCGCCGGCGTTGGCGTACTGGACGAACGCGTAGGCGAGTTCCTTGTTCTTGCCCAGGGTGGGCAGGGTGAGGGACGAACCGCCGTTCTCCGCGCTGGACTTGCCGCCCGCGGTCCACTGCGGCATCGGGGCCGCGCGCCAGTCGCCGGAGGCACCGGCGACACCGCTGACGAAGTTGGCGGGCATCCAGGCGCCGGTGGTCAGGGTGGCGATGGTGCCGTCACCGAGGCCCTTGTACCAGTCGTCGGTCCAGCCGTTGATCGGCGCGAGGAGCTTCTGGTCGATCAGCTTCTGCCAGGTCTCCGTGTACTTCTTGGCGCCCGCGTCCTCGAAGTTGACCGTCACCTTGGTGCCGTCGACCTTGTAGGGGCGCGAACCGGCCTGCCACAGCATGCTGGTGGTGAAGCCCGCGTCACCGGCGTCGTTGGCGATGTACGCCTTCGGGTCGGCCTTGTGCAGCTTCTGGGCCGCGACGACGTACTCGTCCCACGTGGTGGGGACGGCGATCTTGTACTTGTCGAAGACCTTCTTGTTGTAGAACATCGCCATCGGGCCCGAGTCCATCGGCAGGCCGTAGACCTTGGAGCCGTCGCTCACCGCGTTCCACGGACCGGCCGTGTACTTGGAGGCCAGCTTGTCGGCGCCGTAGGGCGCCAGGTCGGTCAGGCCCTTGGTGAGCGAGTACTGGCTCACCGCGAAGTACTCGACCTGGGCGACGTCGGGGACGCCCTTGCCGGCCGCGATCGCGTTCGACAGCGCGGTGTAGTACTTGTCACCGGACTTGTCGCTGACCAGGTTGATCTTGACCTTCGGGTACTTCTTCTCGAAGTCGGCGGCGACCGTCTTCAGCGTGGGCTCCCAGGCCCACACGTTGACCGTGCCGCCCTTCTTCAGGGCCGCCTGGATGTCCGACGCGGAGACTGCCTTGCTGCTGGAACTGCTGTCGTCCGAGCTGCCGCACGCGGTCGCGCCCAGGGAGAGGACGGAGAGGACGGCGAGGCCGCGCAGCAGGCGGCTGGTGGTTCTGCGCATGGAGGTGCTTCCACTTCTTCGTGGGTGGGACTTCTTGAGGGTTGGGTTATTCCTTGACGCTTCCGGCGGCGAGACCCGACTGCCAGTACTTCTGCAGCAGCAGGAACGCGGCGATCAGCGGCACGATGGTGAGCAGCGAACCCGTGATCACCAAGTTGAAGATGACGTCGCCGCCGATGGTCTGGGCCTGGGAGCTCCAGGCGCTCAGGCCCAGGGTCAGCGGGTACCAGTTCGGATCCCTGAGCATGATCAGCGGCAGGAAGTAGTTGTTCCAGGTCGCGACCGTGGTGAACAGCAGCACCGTCACGACACCGGGGGCGAGCAGCGGCAGGGAGACCTGGAAGAAGGTGCGGATCTCGCCCGCGCCGTCGATCCGCGCGGCTTCGAGGAGTTCGACCGGGATGGCCTCGGTGGCGAACACCCACATCAGGTACAGGCCGAACGGCGAGACCAGCGACGGGATGATCACCGCCCACGGGGTGTCCGTCAGCCCCACCTTGCTGAACATCAGGAAGGTCGGCACCGCGAGGGCTGTGCCCGGTACGGCCACGGCGCCGATGACCACGGCGAAGACGGCGCGTTTCCCGGGGAAGTTGAACTTCGCCAGCGCGTAGCCGCCGAGGATCGACAGGAAGGTGGCACCGCCGGCGCCGAGCACGACGTAGAGCAGGGTGTTCAGCAGCCAGCGGCCGAAGATGCCGTCGTGGTAGGTGAACGTGTCGTGGATGTTCGACCAGAGGGCGAACTTGTGGGCGAACCACAGGCCGTTGGAGTCGGAGAGTCCCTGCTGCGTCTTGGTCGCGTTGATGACCAGCCACAGCAGCGGCACCACGGTGTAGACCAGGACCAGACCGGTCAGCACGGTCAGCAGCACGCTGCGCTTGGGGCGCCCGGGGGTGTGCTTCTTGCGGGGTGTGCGCAGGCGGGGCGCGCCCTTGTGGCCTCCGCCGGTCGGCGTGGACGCGGAGGGAGAGGCGGTGGTGACGGGGGTGCTCATGGCTCAGGCTCCCTTGCGCATGCCGCGGAGCTGCACGACGTACGCGATGATCATGGTGATCAGCCCCATGATGATGGCGACCGCCGCTGAGTAGTTGTGCTGCTGTCCGTTGAAGGACAGTGAGTACGTGTAGAAGTTCGGCGTGTAGTCCGTCGTGATCGCGTTGCGTGCCAGCGGTCGCAGGATGCTCGGCTCGTTGAAGAGCTGGAAGCTGCCGATGATCGAGAAGATCGTCGCGATGACCAGGGCGCCGCGGATCGCGGGGAGCTTGATGGCCGTGATGACGCGGAACTGCCCGGCACCGTCGATCTCCGCCGCCTCGTACAGCGAGGTCGGGATGACCCGCAGCGCCGAGTAGAAGATCAGCATGTTGTAGCCGACGAACTCCCAGGTCACGATGTTGCCGATCGACGCCAGCACCAGGTGCGCGGAGAGCGGGTCGGGCAGCGTGACGTCGAACGCGCTGTTGATGTCACCGACCAGACCGAACTGGGTGCCGTACATGAAGCCCCACATCAGGGTGGCCACCACGGCGGGCACGGCGTACGGCAGGAAGATCGAGATCCGGAAGAAGTCCCGGCCGAAGAGCCGGCCGCTGTCCAGGGCGAGCGCCACGAACAGGGCGATGCCGAGCATGATCGGCACCTGGATCACCAGGAACAGCGAGACCCGCTCCAGGGAGGACCAGAACTGGTCGTCCTGGAAGGCCTGCGTGTAGTTGTCCAGGCCGACGAAGTGATTGCCGCCGATGAGCTGGTCGCGGAAGAGGCTGAGATAGATCGAGTACGCGATCGGAGCCAGGAAGACGAAGGCGAAGACCACCGCGAAGGGTCCGATGAAACCCCATCCGGTCCAGGATCGTCGGTCCCGTTTCGCCGACGGCCTGGTAGGAGGCCGAGTCGCGGCCGCAGGGGGTTGAAGCGTCGTCATGTAGTTCCTCGCTCGTCCATCTCGGAACCGGCGTCACACGCCGTCGCGATGTCGCGTAAACAGCACGGTCCGGAACGGCCCCGGCCTGTTATGTTTACGTAAACATCTGATGGCGGCATGTCTACACTGCCCCAATGTCGGTGGTCAAGGGTCGTTTGGGGAAACACGGCCGAGGCGATCGGATCGATATGTGAGGGATACAGGTGGACACAGTGGACGGTGCCTCGGGCGGTACGGAGAAGCCACGCAGACGCAGCGGGAAACGGTCGTCGAGACGCGCCCCGAGCGCGTCCATGGCGGATGTCGCGCGCGTCGCCGGCGTGTCGTCACAGACCGTCTCCCGCGTGTCGAACGGCTTCGCGGGCGTCAACGAGGAGACGCGGCAGCAAGTCCTCGCCGCCATGAAGGAGTTGGGCTACCGGCCCAACAGCGCGGCCCGGGCGCTGAAACGCGGCGAGTTCCGCACCATCGGCGTGATCACCTTCAACCTCTCGACCACCGGCAACATGCGCACCCTGGAGGCGATCGCCACCTCCGCCGCGCACGAGGGCTACGCCGTCACGCTGCTGCCGGTCGCGGTGCCCACCCAGGACGAGGTGCGCGGCGCGTTCTCCCGGCTGGGCGAACTCGCCGTCGACGCGGTCATCGCCATCATGGAGGTCCACCTCCTGGACGCGGCGACCATCTCCCTGCCGCCGCACGTCCAGGTCGTGGTCGCCGACTCCGACGCGGGCGACCGCTACAGCGTGGTCGACACCGACCAGAACGGCGGCGCCCGGGCCGCCGTACGCCACCTCCTCGACCTCGGCCACCGCACGGTCTGGCACCTGGCGGGCCCCGAGGAGTCCTTCGCCGCCCAGCGCCGCGCCGACGCCTGGAGCGCCGAACTCGCCGACGCGGGGCGGTCCGTGCCCCCCGTCGTACGCGGCGACTGGTCCGCGGAGTCCGGCTACCGCGTGGGCCTGGAACTCGCCCAACAGGCCGACTGTACGGCCGTGTTCGCGGCCAACGACCAGATGGCACTGGGTCTGCTGCGGGCCCTGCACGAGCGCGGTCGGCGCATCCCCGAGGACGTCAGTGTCATCGGCTTCGACGACATCCCGGAGGCCGGTTCCTTCCTGCCGCCACTGACCACCGTCCACCAGGACTTCGCCGAGGTCGGCCGCCTGTGCGTCGAGGGTGTCCTACGGCGGATGCGGGACCGCGGCGACGAACACGGCACCACGCTGGTGCCCACGAAACTCGTCATACGCGACAGCACGGCACCGCCCGTCGCATAGGCAGGAGGGCCCTCCCGCGAACCACGCGGGAGGGCCCTCCTGGCGGGGTGACTCAGGCCGTCGTCTCCGGGCGGCCGGGGCGGGACCAGTGCGTGTGGAACATGCCGGTGCGGTCCGTGCGGCCGTAGGTGTGCGCGCCGAAGAAGTCGCGCTGCCCCTGGAGCAGGGCCGCCGGCAGCCGGTCGGCGCGCAGCGTGTCGTAGTGCGACAGCGCGGCGGAGAACGCCGGGACGGGGATGCCGCGGCGGGCCGCGGAGGCGACGACCTCGCGCCAGGGGACCTGCGCGTCGCCGATCTCCCGCGCGAAACTCTCCTCGCCCAGCAGGCTGACCAGCCCCGGGTCCGTCGTGTACGCGGCGCGGATGCGGTCGAGGAAGGAGGCGCGGATGATGCAGCCGCCGCGCCAGATCCCGGCGACCGCGGCGAGGTCGATCGACCAGTCGAACTCGGTCGCCGCGTCCTGGATCATCTTCCAGCCCTGGTCGTAGGCGATGACCTTCGAGGCGTACAGCGCCTGCTCGACCTGGGCGGTGAACCGGTCGGCCTCGGTGCGGCTCAGCGGGGGAGTGGTGCCGCCGGGCAGGCCGCGGTAGGCCGCGCGCAGGTCGCCCTGGCTGGACGAGGCGCGGGCGAAGGTGGCCTGCGCGATCGCGGTGACCGGCGAACCCAGCTCCAGCGCGGTCTGCACGGTCCAGCGCCCGGTGCCCTTCTGGCCGGCCGCGTCGGTGACGATGTCGACGAACGGCTTGCCGGTCTCCGCGTCGGTGTGGGCGAGGACCTCGGCGGTGATCTCGATCAGATAGGAACCGAGCCGCCCCTCGTTCCAGCGCCGGAAGATCTCCGCGATCTCGGCCGGGCTGTAGCCGCCGACCTGGCGCAGCAGGTCGTACGCCTCGGCGATGAGCTGCATGTCGGCGTACTCGATGCCGTTGTGCACCATCTTGACGAAGTGCCCGGCGCCGTCGGTCCCGATGTGCGTGGAACAGGGCTCGCCGTCGACCTTCGCGCTCACGGACTCGAACATCGGGCCCAGCACGGCGTACGACTCCGCCGAACCGCCGGGCATGATGGAGGGCCCGTTCAGCGCGCCCTCCTCGCCGCCGGAGACACCGGCGCCGACGAAGTGCAGGCCCTGCTCGCGCAGGGCGGCCTCGCGGCGGCGGGTGTCGGCGAAGTGGGCGTTGCCGCCGTCGATGATCATGTCGCCGGGCTCCATGAGCGCGGCGAACTCGTCGATCACGGCATCGGTGGCCGGACCGGCCTGCACCATGATCATCAGGCGGCGGGGCTTTTCGAGCGCGGCCACGAACTCCTGTGCCGTCTCGGCCGGGACGAAGGCGCCCTCGTCGCCGTACTCCTTCATCAACTCGTGGGTGCGGTGCGGCGACCGGTTGTGGACGGCCACCGTGTAGCCGTTGCGGGCGAAGTTGCGCGCGAGGTTGCGGCCCATCACGCCGAGGCCGGTGACGCCGATCTGGGCGGTTCCGTCGGCGGCGGGGTCGTGCGGTGCGGATGCGTTCATGGGGTGCCTGTTCTCCGAGTCGGTGACGTGGCGGGTCGGCGCTGGGCGCCCATGACCGCAGGTACGTCTGTGATCGCGAAAAGACTCGAAGTACAGGCCCCCGATTCGTAATTCGTTACGGCCGCGCGTCGCCGGAACCCGGTCTCAGCAGCCCGAACCGGTCGGAGTGAACTCCACGCGCGCGTGCTCGTCCGCACCGCGCACCTCGTCGTAGGCGGCGCGCGTGACCTGGTACCAGACGTCGTCCTTGGCCGTGTTGCCGCCGACGTCGTCCAGGCTCACGCACCAGCGTTCCTTGCGGACGGTCCGGGTGTACGTCTCGGTGCCGCTGCGCACCTTCGCGCACTTGCGGTACTGCTCCGTGGTGGTCCAGGTGCGGGTCTTCTTCTTGGTGCCCGACCCCGAACTGGACTTGTGCTGCACCTTCTTGGTGGCGGGCGTGCACTTGGTCACGGTGTGCGGCCGAGTGGCCTTCGTCGTCTGTCCGGCGAGGTGCCGGACCGCATCGCGGAGGCCGGTCACGGTGTCGGGGGTGGGCTGGGCCTTCGGCGCGGTGGTGCTCGCACCGCTCTGGACCACGCTGGACGTGGAACCCGAACTGTCACCGGTCCCGCATGCGTTGAGCGCTCCGATCAGAAGTGCTGTGAGTCCGCCCGCTATCAGTCGTTTGGTGAACATGCCCCCGCCGCCCGTGTTTTGGAAACGGTCAGCGTAGCCGACGGCCGGGGTGCGGCAACGGGAGCCGAGTGGGCCGGGGCGTGTCGTCCTCGGAGGTTGCCGTCCGCTCGCCGGGGCGGGCTCCGTACAATGCGGCCTGACCATGGGTGAGTTACTGGTGAGATGCGCGACGTTCAACGTGCTGCACGGTCAGCGGATCGGGCCGGACGGCCGGCCGGAGACCGCTGCCCCCGGCGATCCCTCGGGACCCCTCGCCGAGGCCGTCGCGGGCCTGGACGCGGACGTGGTGGCACTCCAGGAGATCGACTGTCTCCAGGAGCGGTCGGGCGGTGTCGATCAGGCCGCCGTCGCCGCCGCCGCGATGGGCGCACGCGACTGGCGCTACGCGACGGCGCTGCACTGCCGTTCCGTACCCGGCCGGGGCTGGGTCCCCGACCCGGCCGAGCCCGGGATGCGCGTCTACGGTCCCGAGAGGCAGCCCGAAGTCTCTTCGCACGGAGTGGCGTTGCTGTCCCGGCTCCCGGTCCACGAGTGGCGGGCGCTACGGCTTCCGCCGGCGCCCTTCGGCATGCCGTTGCGGGTGGCCGGGCGGGCCGCTCCGGTGCTGGCCCGGGATCAGCCGCGGGCCGCCCTGGCCGCCGTACTGGAAGGGCCGCACGGCCCGTTCACCGTCGTGGCCGTCCATCTCTCGTTCGTGCCGGGGTGGAACCTCGGGCAACTGCGCACCGTGCGCCGCTGGATCGCCGATCTGCCCCAACCCCAGGTCCTGATGGGCGACTTCAACCTGATCGGCGCGCTGCCCCGGGCCACGCTCAACGCGACCTCGCGGCGGGTCTGGCGAGGGTCCGCCCGTCAGGCGACCTTCCCCTCGCACCGCCCGCTCGTCCAGCTCGACCACATCCTGCTGAACGGGCTCGGCGTGGACGCCGTAGGGGCGGTGGACGTGCCGAGGACGGCGATCTCGGATCACCGGCCGCTGGTGGTGGAGCTGGCGCTCTGAGTCAGTTCCAGAGGGGGTAGGTCACCGTGTGCTGGAACTTGTCCGGCCTCGCGCCGGGGTACGTCAGGGTGATCTCGCCGTACTGCCGTACCTGCGGGTGCCGCTTCCAGGTCTGCGAGGTGTCGAGCCGCACGGCGACCGGATACGAGTGGAACTTGCCGACCGCGCAGTAGGGCTTGCAGTCGTTCACCACGTTGACGCCCGTGGCCGTGGCGGAGTTGGCGTTCCAGGACGTCCAACGCAGCGACGTGAGGCGGCTGTTGCCGTCGCCGCAGGCGAGCATGAAGTCGGTGGGGCGCACCTCGGGGTGCCACAGACAGTCGACGAGCACGGGACTTTGGGGCTGCCGGGACGAGGCGGTCGGCGTGGGGTCCGCCGTGGCCGCGGACGAGGTGCCGACGGCCGGCGCGAGCAGGGCGGCGGCACAGAGCGTGACGACTCCCACCATGGTGTGTTTGTACATGTCCGCTCCCGGCCGCCTCTTCGTCCTCGTCGCCCCGCACCGGCGGTGGGCCCGCCTGCCGGGGCACGGTCGTCGTGTCTCTGTCGACGCTACGACCGTGTCCCAGGATGCACCACTTGTACAGGCCGACGACGCGGTTGGCCGGGAGTGTCGCGGGGTGTGCGGTCAGGGCCGGGAAATGCCCGGCCCTGATCGGATCAGGCGGGCCGTACGGCGCCCCGGATGGCGGCGGCACCGGCGTAGAAGATCGACTCCTCGCGTATCGGCGTCCCCGGGCTCGGCGCGTGGATCATCAGGCCGTTGCCGGTGTAGAGGCCGACGTGGTCGATGCTGTCGTGGAAGAAGATCAGGTCACCGGGGCGGATGTCCGTGAGCGGGACGAGGGCGCCGGCGCCGGACTGTTCCTGAGCGGTGCGCGGGAGGAGGACGCCGGCGGCCTTCCAGGCGGCCTGGGTGAGGCTGGAGCAGTCGTACGCGTCCGGTCCCGCCGCGCCCCACAGGCAGGGCCTGCCGATCTGTGCGCGGGCGAAGGCGAGCGCGGTGCTGGTCTTGCTGAGCGTGCTGGGGTCCTGCGGTACGGCTGCCGCGGGCGCCGGGCTGATGGTCGGCGCCGGGGGAAGAATGATCTCCGGGGCCATCGTCGGAGCCGTGGGCAGGGTGAACTCGGGAGCGACGGCCGGGGCCGCGGCGAAGGAGACCTCGGCGGCGGGCGGGGTCGGCTGCCACTCCTGCCGCGGCGGACGCCAGTCCGGCTCCGGCGTGGCGTACGAGGTCCGCTGCTCGGTCACCATGGGCATCTGGCCGGTGGACCATGCCTGTTGCTCGGGGACGATCGGCATCTGGCCGGTGGACCAAGCTGGTTGCTCGGGCGCGATCGGCATCTGCCCCGTGGACCAAGCTGGTTGCTCAGGGACGATGGGCATCTGGCCTGTGGACCAGGCCTGCTGCTCGGGGATGACGGGCATCTGCCCGGTGGCCCAAGCCTGTTGTTCGGGCACGATCGGCATCTGGCCCGTGGCCCACGCCTGTTGTTCGGGCACGACGGGCATCTGGCCGGTCGACCACGCCTGCGGCTCCGGGACCATCGGCATGGACCCGGTCGACCAAGTCGTCTCCGGGGTGGGCCAGTTGGTCTGCGCGGGCGGCCAGGTGGCACCCGTTGGGGCCGATTCGGTGCGCGGCGCCGCGATGTACGGGAGCAGCTCCAGGTCCGCGGTGAGCGGGTCGAAGACCGGCGCCGGGGCGGCGGCCGCGAGGGTGAGTTGCTGCGGTTCCACGACGGGTGCGGGCGGTACTTCGATGGCAGGCACGGGCGGCAGGTCGAGGACGGTCGCCTGCGGCATCTGAGCCATCTGCTGCATCTGGGGTGCCTGCGGCGCGGCGGGCGGCAGCGCGGCGACCGGCAGAGCAGTCAACTCCGCTACCGGGGAGGCGAGTTGCGGGGTGGCGAGCGCCGGCGCAGAAGTGCCTGCGGTCAGTTCGGCCACGGCGCGGCCGGGCGGCGCTTCGAGCGCTCGGCCGCCGCCCTCGGTCTCGGGGCGTCGTTCGGACCGCTCGGAACGGGGTGCCGCCGGACGCGCGGGAGTCCTGCCCGGCGGCAGGACCGCCGGTACGGTCGGGCCGAGTTGGGCACGGGCCCGGTCGAACCACTGCTTGGTGACGGCGTCGAGAGCGGGGTCGGAAGGACGCGACGCGCCAGGACGGGGCTCGACGCGCTGACGCGGACCCCCGGACATCTTGCGCGTGGCGTTGTAGTTTCCGGTGGCTGTCTCGGCCCTGTCGTAAAGGGAGTTGATCCGCCGCTGCACTTCGTCACGGCTGGGTCGGTCGTCCACGGTGGGGCCACTGCCTCCGGTGCGCGTACGTCGTTCTGCCGGCATGGCAGACGTGCTCCTTCCGTATCGCGCCTACCGGGTTAGCTGTCGGGTTCGGGCGGCCGATCACGGAAGGATTGCCCTACGACCCTTGCCCGGACGGGCAGTTGGGCCGATTCACCCCAAGTCGGTTGGGTCCCCGGTTCCGGCTGTCGCGAGCGACACACCGGATTCGGCGCAAACCGTGCGGCCCGGCGCTGATCGCCGGAGTAGGTCGTACGGTCTGAGCGTCAACTTAGCCAACGTGTGTGCCTCGTGTGAAGGTTGAAGCGCGATATGTCCGATACGTTTTTGTGACCTTTACCTCTCCCAAACGTGTCCCGGGCTCATGAGCCCGCCGAGCCGGGTGATCCATATGAGGTCGCTATGAATTTTTGGGACGGTTGAACACACCGGCATCCGGCTCCGTATTGGAACGGGGGATTTCCATGCCGGGACGATCCGGGCCGACCGATACGTGTAGGAGCAACTTCCTTGGCACGCAACACGCGCAGACGCCCCACGGGCGCACGACGCGCGACGATGGCAGCAGTCGCCCTGATGCTGGGCGGCGGAGGACTGGTGGCGGCGAACGTCTACGCGTCGGCGTCCGAAGGCTGGGGTGGTGATTCCGCCCAACAAGGGTCTCCGGACGCGGCGTCGGACGCCGCCACGATCGACTGCCCGGACATCGGCACCCAGTTGACGACGGTCCCGGACGAGGCGAAGACCGAGGTCGACGCCCAACTCGCGCTTCTGGACCAGCAGATAACCGAGGCCTACCAGAAACTGAGGGACTCGACGGAGTCCATACGCCAGGACGCCTCCTTCGCCGACAACGCGATCATGAATCCGTTGAAAGAGAAGCGGGCCGCGACGATCAGCCGGATCGACGACGCCATCGACCGTGTCGGCGACCGCCCGGAGGGACTCGACGCGCTCGCCGGCTGCACTCTGATCGCCCCCACGAACGAGAACGGTGACCAGGGCGGCGACGGGAACGGCAACGGCAACGGCGACGACCAGAGCGCCAGTGCGAGCGCGAGCGCCAGTGCCAGTGCCGGCGGCCAGGGCAACCAGCCGGTCGCCAATGGGCCGGTCGCCTCGGACTACGCGGACATCACCTCCGTACAGCCCAACGTGAACACCCCGCAGGACCAGGCCGACGCCTCCCGCGGCACGTTCGTCACCGCGTGTGGCGTGAACGAGAACGGCCTGTTCAACTCGGACAACGTGATCGTCGCCCCCGGTGTCACCAACGGCGCCCACCACTTCCACGACTACATCGGCAACCAGTCCAACAACGCGTTCGCCAGCGACGACGACCTGGCGAAGGCGAACACGAGCTGTGAGAACCCGGGCGACAAGTCCACGTACTACTGGCCCGTGTTGCGCCTCCAGAACGGCAAGCAGGAGCGGGACGCGGACAAGCCCGGCGGCGGCACCGAGGGCAACTCCGGGCAGATCGTCACGGCCAAGGCGGCCACGCTGACCTTCGTGGGCAACCCGAAGAGCAAGGTCGTCGCGATGCCGCGCCTCCTGCGCATCATCACCGGCGACGCCAAGGCCTTCGTGAACGGCCCGGCCAACGCCAACGCCTCCTGGAGCTGCACCGGGTTCGAGGACCGGCAGCTCAAGGACAAGTACCCGCTCTGCCCGGCCGGCAGCGACGTGGTGCGCACCTTCAAGTTCCAGAGCTGCTGGGACGGCCGCAACATCGACAGCGCCAACCACCGTACCCACGTGGCCTTCGAGGCCGCCGACGGCTCCTGCCCGACGGGCTTCGAGGCCATCCCGCAGCTGGTCCAGCGGATCGTCTACGACGTCGACGCGCCGAGCCTCCAGGACGGCGGCAAGACGACCCCGCTGTTCGCGGTGGACTCCTTCCCCGAGCAGCAGCACAAGCCGGTCACGGACCACGGCGACTTCATCAACGTCTTCGACGAGGGCCTGATGAAGGACATGGTCACCTGCATCAACGACGGCGAGAAGTGCGGCGCCGGGACGAACAACGACCCCGGCGGCTCGGGCGACGGCTCCGGCTCCGGTGGCGGCTCGGGTTCGGGTGGCGGTTCGGGTGAGCCGCAGGAGTCCCCGTCGGCCACCGACACCGCTACGGCGGCGCCCACGGACACCGCGTCCGACGAGCCCGCCGGGAACGGCGGCAACGAGGGGAACGGCGACAACGGCGGCAACGCCGGGAATGGTGACAACGGCGGGAACGGCGACAACGGTGGCCAGGTCAGCGCGGATCCCGCGACGAGCGCCCCGGACACCGAGACCAACGCCCCCGAGCCCACCGACACCCAGAGCACCGACCCCGGTGACCTGACGACCGCCGTCTCGATCCCCAAGGCGGACACGAAGACCGAAGGCTCCAAGTCGTCCGAGACGCAGGGGAGTTCGGACGACGGCTCGGGCGGCGAGGTCGGCAGCGCCGTGACGACACCGCCCGCCTCGTCCTCGGGCGGGGAGAGCTACGGCGTCGTAGGCCCGAACCAACCGCAGGCGCAGGGCGGGCTGGCGGAGACCGGCGCGAACCTGTGGCCCGCGGTGGCCGGCGCGCTGCTGCTCGTCGCCGGATTCGTCGTGCTGTACCGAGGCAAGCGCAGTACACGCTGACACAGCGCACGTCGGTGACAACGACGGCCCGGCCGCCCGCACTTGGGGGAGGCCGGGCCGTCACACGTTCGCGTGCCGGGGCAGAGGACGTCAGACAGCCGGTGCGGGGTAGGTCGGATACTCGACCCCGGAGACATGCTGGACGACCCGGACGACCTGGCAGGAGTAGCCGAACTCGTTGTCGTACCAGAGGTAGAGGATCGCGTTGTCGCCGTCGACCTTGGTGGCGCCGGCGTCGATGATCGAGGCGTGGCGCGAGCCCATGAAGTCGCTGGACACCGCGTCGGGGGCGGTGGTGAAGTCGATCTGCCGTTTCAGCGGGGATGTCAGCGACACGTCACGCAGGTAGTCGAGGACCTCGGCGCGGGTGGTCTCGCGGCCCAGGCGCAGGCTGAGGATGGCGATCGACACGTCCGGCACCGGGACCCGGATCGAGCTGCCGGTGATCGGCGCCTTGAGGTCGGGCAGCGCCTTCGCGACGGCGGAGGCGGCCCCGGTCTCGGTGATGACCATGTTCAGCGGCGCCGAACGGCCGCGCCGGTCGGCCTTGTGGTAATTGTCCAGCAGGTTCTGGTCGTTGGTGAACGAGTGGACGGTCTCCACATGGCCGCGCAGCACACCGTACTCGTCGGCCATCGCCTTGAGGGGCGGCACGATCGCGTTGGTGGTGCAGGACGCGCAGGACAGGATCCGCTCGTCCGGCTTGATGGTGTCGTGGTTGACGCCGTGCACGATGTTGGGGACGTCGTCCTTGCCGGGCGCGGTCAGCACGACCTTGTCGATGCCGGGCCGCAGATGCTGCGAAAGTCCTTCGCGGTCACGCCACTTGCCCGTGTTGTCGATGAGGATGGCGTTCTTGATGCCGTACGCCGTGTAGTCGACCTCCGACGGGTCGCCCGCGTAGATCACCTTGATCTCGTTGCCGTTGGCGATGATCGTGCCGTTCGCCTCGTCGACGGTGATCGTGCCCTGGAACTGGCCGTGGATCGAGTCGCGACGGAGCAGCGAGGCCCGCTTCACGAGATCTTCTTCGGCCCGCCCCCCACCCCGCCGTACGACGATGGCGCGCAGCCGCAGCCCGTTGCCCGAGCCGGCCTTCTCGATGAGCAGGCGCGCGACCAGGCGGCCGATGCGACCGAAGCCGTAGAGGACGACGTCGCGGCCCTCCCGGCTCTCGATCTTGTTGGCGCCGGTGGCACCGGCGACGGCCTCGGCGGTGAACTCCTCGGCGGACAAGCCGCGTTCGTCGCTCCGGTGGGTCGCGGCGAGCATGCCGATGTCGATCTGCGAGGGGCCCAGGTCGAGCACGGTGAGGGCGCGCAGATACGGCAGGGTCTCGGTGACGGAGAGTTCCTCGCCGTCGATCTGGCGGGCGAACCGGTGGGTCTTGAGGATGCTGACCACCGACTTGTTGACCAGGGAGCGGCTGTGCAGCAGGACCGTGACGTCCCGCTCGCGATGCAGCTTCCCGATCATCGGGATCATCGACTCCGCGATCTCCTCGCGGGTCTTCCAGTTGGTGAACGAGTCCTCGTTGACAGGCACAGGTTTCTCTTTCGAGCTAGACGGCGCTCATATGCTAACCCGCTGTTCATCCGCTCGTTCCGTAGGGGTGCCGCAGCCTGCGCCCAGGGGTCCCTCTCGGCTGTACTGGTGGTACTTCTACACGGTTTCCGACACGTCCTGGGCCGCGCCGCTGCCCAGCAGCGCCGACGCGTTCTCGAACGGCGTGAGCTCGTGCACGGGCGCCGCCTCGGGCAGGCCGTGGCAGGTGAAGCCGAGCCGGGTCATGGCCCGGACGACCTCACCGCTGTTGAAGTCACGGGGGTCCTGCCGGGTGATGACCTGCCCCACCTGCTTGACGGGGTAGCGGCGCCGCCCGATGGTCACGGACTCACCCGTGATCAGCTCGGGCTTGATGCCCTTCATCGTCTCCAGGACACCCATCTTGGTGAGGTCGAAGGGATACCGGGCGATGACACAGCGCATGTTGCCTCACAGAGAGAAGGAGGATCGGGCTGAACGGGCGCCCGAAGGCGCCGAGTTGGTCCTCAGGCCGCAGGGCCGAAGGACGACCGTCGCTGTCCCCGGCTGCTGCTTCCGCTGGCGCCGCCGCTGCGCCGCGCGGCGCCACCGGCGGACGACCGGCCACCCTCGCCGGCCGGACGGCCACGACGGCCCCGGGACGAGGAGGAGGACGGGCGACGGGTGCGCTCGCGCTCCACGACCGGGGCCTGGATGACGACCGGGACGCCGGACGGAGCCTGAGCGCCCGTGATCCGGGTCAGCTCCTCCTCGCCCGAGCGCACGGAGGTGACCTCCGGGGTGATGCCGGCCGCGACCATCAGACGGGTGAAGTCACGGCGCTGGTCGGGGGTGACCAGCGTGACGACACTGCCGGACTCGCCCGCACGGGCCGTGCGGCCGCCGCGGTGCAGATAGTCCTTGGGGTCGGTGGGCGGGTCGACGTTGACGACCAGGTCGAGGTTGTCGACGTGGATGCCGCGTGCCGCGACGTTGGTCGCCACCAGCGCCGTCACATGCCCGTCCTTGAACTGGGCGAGCGTGCGGGTGCGCTGCGGCTGGGACTTGCCGCCGTGCAGACCGGCCGCACGGACACCGTTGTTCAGCAGGTGCTTCACCAGCCGGTCCACCGCGTGCTTGGTGTCCAGGAACATGATGACCCGGCCCTCGCGCGCCGCGATCTCGGTGGTCGCCCGCTGCTTGTCCGTGCCGTGGACGTGCAGGACGTGGTGCTCCATCGTCGTGACCGCGCCCGCGGAGGGGTCGACGGAGTGGACGACGGGGTCGGTCAGGTAACGGCGGACCAGGAGGTCCACGTTGCGGTCCAGGGTGGCCGAGAACAGCATCCGCTGTCCGCCCGGCTGCACCTGGTCGAGCAGCGCGGTGACCTGCGGCATGAAGCCCATGTCGGCCATCTGGTCGGCCTCGTCGAGGACGGTGATGGTGACACCGTCGAGCCGGCAGTCGCCGCGCTCGATGAGGTCCTTGAGGCGTCCCGGAGTCGCGACCACGACCTCCGCGCCACCGCGCAGTGCCCCGGCCTGACGGCCGATCGACATACCGCCGACGACGGTGGTCATCCGCACGCTCACGGCGCGGGCGTACGGGGTGAGCGCGTCGGTGACCTGCTGGGCCAGCTCACGGGTGGGGACGAGGACGAGCGCGAGCGGCTGACGCGGCTCGGCGCGGCGGCCCGCCGTACGCGCCAGCATCGCCAGGCCGAAGGCCAGGGTCTTGCCGGAGCCGGTGCGGCCGCGGCCGAGCACGTCGCGCCCGGCAAGGGAGTTGGGGAGCGTAGTGGCCTGGATCGGGAACGGGACGGTGACGCCCTCGTGACCGAGCGCGGCCAACAGCTTTGCGGGCATGTCGAGTTCGGCGAACGACTCCACGGCGGGCAGGCCGGGGGTGACCGTCTTCGGCAGCGCGAACTCGCCCTGGAGGGCGACCGGTCGGCCACCGCCGCCCTTGGAGCGGCGCGGCGCGCCGGCGCGGTTGCCGGACGGAGCTGCCGAGCGGTAGCCGCCGCCGCTCTTTCCGGATTCCGGATTCCCATTACGCTTTCGCGAGAAACGGTCATTCGTACGTGCGCGGTTCAAAATGTGGAACCTTCCTTGATATGGCACGTATCAAGGAATTCCCGCGGTGAATGAACGGCGCAGAGAATCGCAAGAACGAGCCGGTGGCTTCGGCGGAATATCGCCGAAAGCATGGGAAATGCAGCGAGCTGGGGCCCGCACCCCAAGGTGCGGGCCCCAGCTGCGAAGTAAACGTCGTCGTTACGCAGGAACGATGTTCTCGGCCGTCGGGCCCTTCTGGCCCTGCGCGATGTCGAAGGTCACCTTCTGACCCTCCTGCAGCTCGCGGAAGCCCTGGGCGGCGATGTTCGAGTAGTGGGCGAAGACGTCAGCGCCGCCACCGTCCTGCTCGATGAAGCCGAAACCCTTTTCCGCGTTGAACCACTTCACGGTGCCACTAGCCATTTTGTTCTCCTTCGGGGCGGTCACCGGAGCCCACAGTGTGCGGACTCCGTGTCGCCGTGATGATCACCCCGCCGGAATAAAACCGGACACACAAAAAAATGCTCCACCGTCCCGGAGGGCGGTGCGGGCATCTGAAGGGTTTGGCAACCACAACTGCAACTGAGATCAATAGTAGCACGGCGCGATCGGCCGTGTGCGGTCGTTAATTTCATTTCTCATGTCGCCGACGTAGATATTGGGTTTCGTGCCGGACTACGCCGGTGCGTCGATCCAGTCACGGATGACCTTGGCCGTCGTCGCGGCGTCCTCCTCCAACACGCTGAGATGCGTGCCGGCGGTGTCCACCGTGTCCCCTGCACCCGGCCAGGACGAACGCCACTCCCGCGGCATGTCCGCCAGTGGCTCGGAGGCACGCACCAACAGGGTGGGCACCTCGACGGGCTCGGGCTGCCACCCCCGGAACATCCGGGTGTACGCGCCCAGCGACAGCAACGTCAGATCGTCCACCATCGTGTCGAACGTCTCGCCGGCCATCAGCGGAATCCGGGCCGGCAGGGACAGCAGCCACGGCTCGGCCTCCCGGTCCGGAGTGACGTGGTACGAGTCGATCAGCACCAGCCCGGCCGGGGCGGCACCGAGGTCCGCCAGCCGAGTGGCGAGCGCGTGGGCGGCCGTACCGCCCATGGAATGACCGACCAACACGTAACGCCGGTCGCCGAGTTGATCCCCTACGGCCGTGGCGTGTGCCTCCGTCAGCGACTCCAGGTCCCGTGCCACCGCGTCTCCGTCGTCGATCCCGGGGTGCCGCACCTCGAAGACGTCCCGCTCGCCCTCGAAACAGGGGGCGAGCCCCGCGTACCAGGGGCGCCCCAGATTGCTGGCGAAACCGGGAACACAGACGAGGGCCGGCCCCCGGGTACCGGCGGCCAGCCGCAACGGCGGCAGCGCGTGCCGGGCAGCCTCCTCGGGACCGAACGCGGGCGCGCCGATGGACGCGGTCACCAGGAGATGCATGGCCGATACGACATCACCGGTCTCGCAGACCTTCCGGTACAGGGCCGGCAGTGACCGCCCGGCACCGCGCCCGCGCTGCCCTGGCCCCACCGGCGACGGGACGGTCGCGACGGAGACCTCGTCGGACAGGCCGCCCCGCAGCTCGCCGTACAGATGCTCGGCGAGCTGCTCCGTGTCCGGCCAGTCGTAGGCCACGGTGACCGCGAGGGGTGTCCCCGTGAGCAGGCTCAGCCGGTTGCAGAGCATGACCCGCATCAAGGAGTCGAGGCCCAGTTCCGAGAAGTCCCGGTCGACCGCGTCGGCGTCGGTGTGACCGAGCACACCGGCCACCTCGGTCCGGATCAGCGCCCGCAGCGCGGGTAGCCGCTCGGGCACGGGCAGCGCCGCGAGCCGGTCCCGCCAGGATCCGGCGACACCCTCCGCCGGGATGATGGAAGAGGCCGACTGCCGGTTCGCACGGAACAGCCCACGCAGGGGCGGCGGGACGACGGTCCCGGCCGGAACGGCATTCGGCGAACGGTCCAACGGCAGTGGCGCGAGGACCGGTTCACCGCTGCCGAGCGCGGCGTCGAAGAGCGCGAACGCCTGCTCAGGAGAGACCGCACGCACCGGCCCGCCGTGAACCCGGCCGCTGCGAGCCGCCATACCCTCGTCGTCGGCCCACGCACCCCAGACCAACGACAGCGCGGGCAGGCCGAGTTCGGCGCGATGGCGGGCGAGCGCGTCCAGGAACGAGTTCGCCGCCGCGTAGTTGGCCTGACCGGGGTTGCCCAGCAGCCCGGCCGCCGACGAGAACAGCACGAACCGCGCCAGTGGCAGATCCTTCGTCAACTCGTGCAACTGCCAGGCCGCGTAGGCCTTCGGCCGCAGTACGGCCGTCAGTCGCTCGGGTGTCATCGAAGCCAGCACGCCGTCGTGCAGCACCCCGGCCGCGTGCACTACGGCGGTCAGGTCGGGCCCGAACCTCTCGACTACGGCGGCGAGTTGGTCCCGCTCGGCGATGTCGCAGGCCACGAGGTCCACCTGCGCGCCCGCCCGCTGGAGGTCGTCCCGCAACTCCCGTGCGCCCGGCGCCTGTTCGCCTCGACGGCTGACGAGCACGAGCCGCCGAACTCCATGCCGGTCGACCAGGTGCCGGGCCAGCATCGCCCCCAAGGACCCGGTGCCACCGGTGATGAGGACGGTGCCGTCGCCGAGCGAGCCGTTGGTCGCGGAACCGGGTGCGGCCGCCAGTCGGGGGACACTCAACATGCCTTCGCGGACGGCGATTTGGGGTTCGCCGGTGGCGAGGGCCGCGGACACCTGTCGTAGTGACTCGGGGCGGCCGTCGACGTCCACCAGGGTGAGGCGCCCGGGGTACTCCGACTGCGCGGTCCGCAGCAGGCCCCAGACCGTGGCGGCGGGCAGGTCGGGGGAGGCCTCGGCGGCGCCGCGTGTGACCACGGCCAGCCGCCCGGAACCGGCGAGATGTGTTTGCAGCAACTCCATTGCCCGCACGGTCAGTTCGTGCGCTGCGGCGGCCGGGTCCGCGCTCGCGCCGCCGGGAGCCGACAAGGAGGCCACGACCAACTCCGGCGTCTTCTCGGACCAGGACGACTCGTCGTCGGCGGAGGCGAGGAACGCGGCGAGGTTCAGGTCATCCGTCTCCGACATCGCTACGGTGGGTGCCTCGCCGGTGCTCGGAACGCTCGTCCAGCGCAGCCGGTACAGCTCTCCGGCCGGAGTGGGCCCCATCTCCGGTGCGGGGCGGGTCGTCATCGACTCCAACCGGGCCACGGGTGCGCCCGTCGGAGTGGCGAGGTCGAGGGTGATCGAGTCCGGGCCGGTCGTCGTCATCCGGACGCGCAGTGCCGTCGCACCCGTGACGTGCAGGGTCAACCCCCGCCAGGCGAACGGCAGTCGGGGTGCCCCGGTCGGGGGTTCGGCGAGGAGCCCCGGGTGCAGGGCGGCGTCCAGCAGGGCCGGGTGGAGCATGTGGTGCCGGGCGTCCGCGACCGGCAACGGGCGCACCTCGGCGAACAGTTCAGCGTCCCGCCGCCACAACGCCGTGACGCCTTGGAACGCCGGACCATATGCCAGCCCGGCCTCGGCCACCCGCTCGTAGGCACCGGCGAGATCCACCCGCGTAGCACCCGCCGGCGGCCACGCCGTGAGGGAGACCGCGTCGGCCAGGACACCCGGGCCGAGCCGACCCGTCGCGTGCTGGGTCCAAGTGCCCAGCGCACCGGATTCCTCGGGCCGTGCATACACGTCCGCGCTTCGACGCCCGGAGTCGTCGGGCTCGCCCAGGACCACCTGGAGTTGGACGCCCGCTTCGTCGTCCTCGGGGAGGAACAGCGGGTTGAGCAGGGCGAGTTCCTCCAATGCGGCGAGACCGCACAGGTCGCCCGCGTGCAGCACGAGGTCGGCGAACGCGGCGCCAGGTACGAGAGTGTGGCCGCCCACGACGTGATCGCGCAGCCATGGCTGGGCCGCCCCGGACAACCGGCCCGTGCACAGCAGGCGTTCTGTGCCCGGCACCGTGACCGTCTGGGTGAGCAGCGGGTGTCCGGTACCGGCGGTCGCGTTCGTACCGGTGTCGGGCAGCCAGTAGCGCTGCCGCTGGAAGGGATAGGTCGGCAGCCCGTCGACCCGTCGGGCACCGCTGTCCGCGTACACACGGCGCCAGTCCAACCGCACACCGTGGACGTGGAGTTGGCCGAGTGCGTCGAACACCGTCCGCGCCTCGGCGCCGTCTCGGCGGGCCGCCGGGGTGAAGAGGAGTTCCTTGCCGGTCCCGGCCAGGCTCGCCGCGACCTGGGCCGTGAGCTGGGCGTCCGGACCGATCTCGGTGAACGCGGTCACCCGTCCCTCGTGTGCCAGCCAGTGCACGGCGTCCCCGAACCGCACGGCCTCACGGGCATGCCGTACCCAGTACTCGGCCGACCGCAGCTCGTCTCCGGTGGCCGGGAGCCCGGTCAGGCCCGACATCACCGGGATGGTGGGGTCCCTGTACGTCAACTCGCGTGCCACACGGTCGAATTCGGCGAGCATCGGCTCCATGAGCGGGGAGTGGAAGGCGTGGCTGACCCGTAGCCGGACGGTACGACGGCCGCGTACGGCGAACCGCTCCGCGAGCGCGAGGACCGGCGCCTCCGCGCCGGAGACGACAACCGCACGGGGGCCGTTCACGGCCGCGATCGCGACCCCGTCGGTCAGCTCGGACGTCACCTCCGCCTCGGTGGCGTCGAGTGCCACCATGGCACCGCCCTCTGGCAACTCGCTCATCAACCGCCCCCGCGCAGCGACCAGTTCGACGGCGTCCGCCTCGGACAGCACGCTCGCGCAGTGGGCCGCCGCCAGCTCGCCGACCGAGTGTCCGGCGAGGAACTCCGGCCGTACGCCCCAGGATGCGAGCAACCGGAAGACGGACACCTCGAAGGTGAACAGGGCCGCCTGGGCGAAGTCCGTACGGTTCAGCAGCGCGCTCGCGTCGGCATCCCAGAGAACTGAGCGCAGCGGACGCTCCAGGTGCGCGTCGAAGCGCGCGCACAAGGCGTCGAAGGTGGTCGCGAACTCCGGGAAGGTTGCATACAACTCGCTGCCCATGCCCGTCCGTTGGGCTCCTTGGCCGGTGAAGAGCAGTGCCAGGCGGGCGGAGGGGTTGCTGGTGTGTGGCGGGGCGGATGCCGTCAGGGTGTCGAGGGTGGTCAGCGTCGCCGTACGGTCGTCGGTCGGGACGGTGGCTCGGTGGTGGAGTGCTGCTCGGGTGGTGGCGTAAGTGAATGCCACGTCTGACAGGGGGAGTTCAGCGTGCTCGCGCAGGAAGGTGGCAGTGCGGGCGGCCTGTTCGCGCAGGGCCGCCGGGCTCGCGGCGGAGAGCAGCAGCGGGGGTGTCACCGGGCGGCGAAGGGGCGGTCCGTCGGCTACGGCCGCCTCGGGCTCCTCCAGGATTACGTGCGCGTTGGTCCCGCCGATGCCGAACGCCGACACCGCCGCGCGTCGCGGGCGTCCGGGCTCGGGGTGCCACTCCTCGTCCTGGGTCAGCAGCCGTACGGTGCCCGATGACCAGTCCACGTGCGGGGACGGTTCGTCGGCGTGGAGTGTGCGGGGGAGCCGGTCGTGGTGCATCGCCAGCACGGTCTTGATGACGCCGCCGACTCCGGCCGCGGCCTGGGTGTGCCCGAGGTTGGACTTCAACGAGCCGAGCCACAGAGGGCGTTGGGCGGTGTGTTCCTGGCCGTAGGTCGCGAGGAGCGCGTGTGCCTCGATCGGGTCGCCGAGTGCGGTGCCCGTGCCGTGGGCCTCCACCGTGTCGATGTCGGCCGGAGCCAGTCCCGCGTCGGCCAGTGCCGAGCGGATCACCCGTTGCTGGGCAGGGCCGTTGGGCGCGGTGAGGCCGTTGGACGCGCCGTCGGAGTTGACGGCCGAGCCGCGCAGCACGGCGAGTACGGGATGGCCGTTGCGTTGTGCGTCGGAGAGCCGTTCCAGCAGGACCAGGCCGACGCCCTCGCCCCAGGCGGTGCCGTCGGCCGCCGCCGAGAAGGGCTTGCAGCGGCCGTCCGGGGCCAGTCCGCGCAGTCTGCTGAACGCGATGAACGGGCCGGGCGAGGCCATCACCGTGACCCCGCCGGCCACGGCGAGCGAGCACTCCCCGTCGCGCAGGGACCGTACCGCCGAGTGCATCGCGACCAGCGACGACGAGCACGCGGTGTCCACCGTCACGGCGGGCCCGCGCAGCCCCAGCGTGTAGGCGATACGGCCGGAGGCCACGCTGCCCGCCGAACCGAGGGCGAGGTGCGCCTCCAACTCGTGGCCGCCGCGGTGCAGTAGACGGCTCGCGTAGGTGGCGTGCATGACGCCGACGAAGACGCCGGTGTCGCTGTCGCGCATACCGGCGGGGTCCATGCCCGCCCGCTCCAGCAACTCCCAGCCGGTCTCCAGGAGTAGTCGCTGCTGGGGGTCGGTGGCGAGGGCCTCGCGGGGCGACATGGTGAAGAAGGCCGCGTCGAAGTCGGCCGCGCGGTCCACGAATCCACCCCGGCGCGTGACGGACTTGCCGAGCTGGTCGGGGTCCGGGTCGTAGAGGTCGGCAACGTTCCAGCCACGGTCGGCGGGGAAGTCGGAGGTCGCGTCGGTGCCGTCGGAGACCAACTGCCATAGATCCTCCGGGGATTCGACTCCGCCCGGGTAGCGGCAGGCCATGGCCACGATGGCGATCGGCTCTCCGGGTTCGGCGTCATGGCCGATTCCGGTGGTACGTGCGGGGCCGTCGCCGTGCAGCGCCTCGCGCACCAGGGTCGCCACGGCGGCGGGCGTGGGGTGGTCGAACACCAGCGTCGCGGGCAGCGCGAGGCCGGTCGCCGTGCCCAGGCGGTCGCGCAGCAGGACAGCGCCGAGCGAGGTCAACCCCTGTTCGTTGAACGGCACTTCGGGGGCCAGCTCCCGCAGATCCATGTCGAGAGTCCGGGCCGTCACTTCGAGAACCAGGTCGAGTACGGCGTCGGACGCGGCCGCGAGCCGCTTGCGCAGGGCAGCCGACGCGGTCGTACGCTCCGCTGCGAGACGCTCGGGCAGCTGCTCGGCGAGTACGGCCCGGGCGATCTTGCCGGAGGCGGTACGGGGGAGGGACGCGGTCGGGTAGATCTCGTCCGGCACCTTGAACCCGGACAGCCGTTCGCGGCAGGCGGTGAGGGCCAGCGCCGTGTCGACACCGTCCGGGCCGGGCACGACGAACGCCACCGGCACTTCGCCCAGCACATCGTGCTGTCGGCCGACCACAGCGGCGTCGGTGATGTCGGGGCGGGCCAGCAGCACCCGCTCCACTTCGGCGGGGTTGATGTTCACGCCGCCCCGGATGATCAACTCCTTGACCCGGCCGGTGACATGGAGATGACCGTTCGGGTCGCGTCGACCGAGGTCCCCGGTGCGGTACCAGCCGTCGGTGAACGCCTCGGCGGTCGCGTCCGGGCGGTTGTGGTAGCCGGCCATCAGCCCGGGCCCGCGCACCCAGATCTCGCCCTCGTCCCCTTCGCCGATCTCGGCACCGGTGGACGGATCGGTGATCCTGACGTCCAGCACCAGCAGCGGAAAGCCACGCGAGGGATCGTCGCGGGGGCCGTCGAGACGCTCGATCGCGATCTTGCCACAGGTCTCCGTGGAGCCGTAGCCGTCCAACAGGGGTGCGGCCAGGGTCAGTTCGACCTCGGATCGCAGCTCGGGGGAGCAGGGTGCGCCTCCGCTCACGCACACTCGCAGCGAGGGCGGCACCGGACGCGCGGTCTCCCGCAGCGACTCCAGCAGAAGGCGGTAGGTGGCGGGCACCCCGCCCAGAATCGTGAACTGCTCGGCGGCCAGCGCCTCGGCGACGTTCGCGCCGGGGGTGAGGACCCGTGCGGTCGCACCGACCGAGAGGATGCCCAACAGGCATACGGAGTGGCCGAGGGCGTGGAACATCGGCAACGGCCAGAGCAGTCGGTCCTGTTGCTCCAGTCCGAACGCCGGCACGTAGGCCGCCGTCACCGACCACAGTCCCGAACGTTGCGTGGAGACAACGCCCTTGCTCTGTCCGGTGGTGCCGGAGGTGTAGTGGATCCAGGCCGGCTCGTCGAGATCGAGGTCGTCACGGGGCGCCGTACCCGACTCCGTACCGGCAAGGCTCTCGAAGGCGATCGCGCCCTCGGTCGGGTCGTCCTGTCCGACGACGATCACCCGCTGCACGGAGGCGAGTTGGGCGAGCGGTCCCTCACTCACCACCGCCGCGGCACCGCAGTCGTCGAGGAAGTACGCCAACTCCTCTTCCGAAGCGGTGGGGTTGAGCAGCACGCCGATCGCCCCGGCGCGCAGCACCCCCAGCCAGGTCTCCACCAGCTCCACCTGGTTGCCCAGATGGATCGCGACCCGGTCCCCACGCCGCACCCCGAGCCGAACCAAATGGCCCGCCACTCGGGCGGTGCGTTGCTCCAACTCCCCGTAGGTGACGGCCCGTCGGTCGTCCCGGTACGCGGTCTTCCCGCCGATCCGAGCCGCGTGCTCCCGCAGGATGTCCGGCAGTGTACGCACCGACTCGCCCCCGTAAATTCCCATTCCCACCCTTTCGTTCCCCCGCAATGAGCGGTCACCGTACGACAGTCGCCGTCGGGCGGCCGCATAGGGCACGCTCTACGGCATGGTGATGTGCGAGTACTTCTCGGCCGCGAGTGACGAGGCTGCCGTCGGTGTCCTCGACGGACCGGGCGGCCCCGATGCGTCGGTGTTCGACGTGCTGCCGCTCAACGGCATCGACCCGGTGGTCGTGCTGGCGCGGCTCGAAGGCATCCTCACCGACTCCACCTACGACGAGGCCCGCGCCCGCCCCCGATCCGGGCAACTGCTCTCGGACCCCGAGGCCGAAGCAGCCTTCGTCGTCAGCGTCTCCGACACGCTCCGGGACGCCCTGGCCACGGCGTCCGGTAAGCGACTGGACCTGGCGGCAGGGCCGTTCGCGGCTGTCGAAGAACTGGGATTCACGCCCACCAAGACGTCGGAACTGCTCCATCGGTTGTCCGGCCTGGCCCGGAGAGCCGCAGCGGAGAACCGGCGCCTGTACTGCTGGTGGGCCCTGTAAGAACCTCAACTCGGCAGTCAGGAGCCTCCTTTGACCCCACCCGGCGACCCGTCGACACCCGAGCCGCTCGGGCCGTCGTCGCTGGCCTGGCGGTACTTCAGCGACTGGCGGGGCATGCTGATCGGCCTGTGGGCCGGGTCGATGCAGAACATGCATCCCGCCCTCGGCGCCGGAGTCGAGGAACACTCACAGTTCTTCGAGGAGCGCTGGGAACGGCTGCTCCGCTCGCTCTACCCCATAGCCGGAGTCATCTACGACGGCCCGGACGCGGCCCGTACCGCCCGCGAGGTCCGCGACTATCACGTCGGTATCAAGGGAGTTGACAGCCAGGGGCGGCGCTATCACGCCCTCGACCCGGACACATTCTTCTGGGCGCACGCGACCTTCGTCATGGTGCCGGTGCTGGTGTGCCGGTACTTCGGCCGGCCGCTGACGGAGGAACAGAAGGAGGAGTTTTACTCCGAGAGCCTTCAGTGGTACCGGCTCTACGGGGTCAGCGACCGGCACGCTCCGGCCAACTGGGCGGAATTCACCGGGTACTTCGAGCGGATGTGCGTCGACACCCTGGAGGACAACTGGGCGGCACGTGCCGTGCTGGACATCCGCCGCATAGGCAGGCCACCTTTCCTGAAGTGGCTGCCTGAGGTGGTGTGGCGGGTGATCCGGGGGCCGTTGACCCGACCCTTCGTGTGGCTCACGGTCGGGATGTATCCGCCTGCGGTGCGCGCCAAGTTGGGCTACCGCTGGTCGCGTCGGAGCGCGGTCGGGCTGTGGCTGGTGGGGCGTACCGTGGCGTTCGGCTGGCACCTCGTGCCGTTCGAGCGGCGCTACCACCCGCGGGCCAGGGCCGGTTGGCGCCGGGCGCGCGGTCTCGTCGTAGGACCGGTCGAGACGCCGCGGCGGAATCTGCCGCCGGTGGAGCGGCGGGGGGACGGCAAGCACTACGCGCCCGATGTGTAGCCGCGGGCGTTCCGGAATCAGCCCAGGACGTCGGGTTCTTCCTCCACCACGAGGTCGGCCAGAAGGTTGAAGTTGTGCCGCGCCATGTTGGCGTTGCTGAACTGCCGGTGCGCCAGGGTGACTTCCTCCTCGGTCATGACGCGGGGGGTGCCGGCGGCGTCGGCGAGAAGCTGCATCTGGCAGGCGCGGTCCATGGTGATGAACCACCACGCGGCCTCCTCCACGGACCGGCCGACCGTCAGCAGGCCGTGGTGGCGGAGGATGGCGGCCCGTCGCTCGCCGAGCCGGGCGGCGATCCGCTCGCCCTCGGTGCGCTCCAGCACCAGGCCCTTGTACTCGTCGAACACGATGTGGTCGTCGTAGAAGGCGCAGGACTCCTGCACGATCGGGTCCAGGAGCTTGTCGAGTGACGCGAAGGCCCTGCCGTGGATCGTGTGGGCGTGTGCGACCGCCACGACGTCCGGGCGGGCCTGGTGGATGGAGGAGTGGATCCAGAAGGCCGCCTTGTTGGTCCGGCGCTCGCCCTCGACGACCCGGCCCTCCTCGTCGATGAGAAGCAGATCGCTGACGCGGATCTTGGAGAAGTGCACCGCGTACGGGTTGACCCAGAACCGGTCGGGGAACTCGGGGTCCCGCGCGGTGATGTGTCCGGCGATGCCCTCGTCGAAGCCGTAGCGGGCGAAGATGCGGAACGCCGCCGCCAACTGCCGCTTGCGGTGGGCGCGTTCGGCCTCGATGGTCTCGCGGCTCTCAGCCAGCCGGGGAATGTCCAGTTCCTCGGTGTTCTCGAAGTCGATGTCGTTGCTGCCGGTGGTGATGGACATCGGTACGTCCTTTCCGGGGTGCGGCTCAGGGTGCGCGGGTCACGGGTCACGGTCACGGGTCACGGTCACGGGTCACGAGGAATTTCTTTCAGGCTGCAACCATCTTCCGGTTCGTGTCAACCTCACAGGCAAGAAATATTGCCTCCTGGGTACCAGTGACCCGGCCCGTCAGTCACCCCTGCGCCAGGCGCCCAGCACCATCAGCGTCTTCGTGCCGATCACGGCGCCCGTACGCCGGAGCCGGTCGATCACATCGCGCAGGTGCTGCACGTTGGTCACCCGGACGCGGACCAGGGCGTCGGGGTCGCCCGCGACGGTGAAGACCTCCAGGGCCTCCGGCACGCTGGTGGCGGCCATGGTGATCGCCTCGACCTTGACGTCGCCGGCGAACCGCAACTCGACGAACGCCTCGAAGCTGGAGCCCAGCTTGCCGTGGTCGAGGGTGACCGTGTAGCCGGCGATGACTCCGTCCCGCTCCAGCCGGTCGACCCGGCGTTTGACCGCCGACGGGGAGAGGCTGACCCGCTCCGCGATCTCCGTCATCGTCCGACGGCCGTCCTCGACCAGCAGCTCCAGAATCGCGCGGTCGACGCTGTCGATGAGTCCTGTGTCGGTCATTCGTATCTCCTCCTCGCGCCTGTTTTTTGCGGTTGACATCAGTCTCGCTCTACTTTCTTGCATCGCATGCAAGATACCCGCAACTTAATTGCCATCGCTCGTGTCCCGCCGGTCCACTGACAACGCCTGCAACTGGTCGGCGACCGCCGTTCGAGGGCGTGAGGAAGGGACCCAGCGGTGAAGGTTGAGCGCGAACTACCCTCCGGCGAGGCCCGGGAGCTGTTGGAGCTGACGGTCGAGATCGCGGACAAGGAACTCGCCCCGCGCGCGGCCCAGTTCGAGGAGGAGAGCCGCTTCCCGCGCGAGGTGTTCGGCCTCCTGGGGGAGGTGGGCCTGCTGACCCTTCCGTTCGGTGAGGACGTCGGGGGAGGAGGCCAGCCCTACGCCGTCTACCTGCAAGTACTCGAAGAGCTGGCCGCCTGGTGGGCCGCCGTCGCCGTCGGTGTCAGCGTCCACACCCTGTCGTGCCACGCGGTCTCCGCCTTCGGCACGGCGGCGCAGCAACAGGCGCTGCTGCCCTGGCAGTTGAGCGGCGCCGCACTCGGCGCCTACTGCCTCTCGGAGGAACACGCGGGGTCCGACCCCAGCGCCATCCGCGCCGGGGCGGTGCCTGACGGCGAGGAGTGGGTGGCCCGGGGCGCCAAGGCCTGGGTCACCCACGGCGGTGAGGCCGACTTCTACACCGCCTTTCTGCGCACGTCCGCCGACCCGCGCAACGGCATCTCCTGCTTCCACGTGGACGCCGGGTCGCCCGGCCTGAGCGCGGGTGCCCCGGAGCGCAAGATGGGGCTGCGCAGTTCGACCACTGCGGTGATGCACTTCGACGACGTGCACATCTCGGGCGACCGACTGATCGGCGAGCCCGGCCAGGGCCTGAAGATCGCACTGTCCGCACTCGACGCGGGCAGGCTCGGCATCGCCGCGGTCGCCGTCGGGATCGCGCAGGCGGCGCTGAACCACGCGGTCGACTACGCCCGCGAGCGCCGGACGTTCGGCCGCCGCATCATCGAGCACCAGGGCGTCGGTTTCCTGCTCGCCGACATGGCCGCGCGCACCGAAGCGGCCCGCGCCACCTACCTGGTCGCCGCCCGACGCAAGGACTCCGGCCAGGAGTTCAGCCGCCAGGCCAGCATCGCCAAACTCATCGCGACGGACACGGCCATGGCCGTGACCACCGACGCCGTACAGGTTCTCGGTGGCGCCGGATACGTCCGCGAGCACCCGGTGGAGCGCTATATGCGCGAGGCGAAGATCACGCAGATCTTCGAGGGCACCAACCAGATCCAGCGCATGGTCATCGGTCGCCATCTCGCCGACTCATGAACTCGACCGTATTTCCGATGACTTGCACGTTCCCTACGACTTGCACGTTCCGACGACTTGAAGGAAGGCGGGCACCGTGACATCTCGCGATGCTGTTGCCGTCATAGCGGGAGGCGGCTCGGGGCTGGGGCGGGCGACCGCACACCGGCTCCACCGACAGGGCCGTACCGTCGTGCTGTTGGACCTCCCGAACAGTCAAGGGGAGGCGGCAGCCGCCGCGTTGGGGGAGCGGGCCCATTTCGTCGCGGCGGACGTGACCGATCCGGACCAGGTCCGGCAGGCCTTCGCACACGCGGCGGAGCACGGTCCGGTGCGTGCGGCCGTCAACTGCGCCGGAGTCGCGACACCCGGCCGCATCCTGGGCAAGCGGGGAGTACTGCCGGCCGAGGACTTCCGGCGCGTGGTCGAGATCAACTTGCTCGGCACCTTCCACGTGCTCTCCAGCGCTGCCGCCGTCATGGCCGACAACACCCCGGACAACGGGGATCGAGGCGTCATCGTCTGCACCGCGTCCATCGCCGCCTACGACGGCCAGATCGGCCAGGCCGCGTACGCGGCGAGCAAGGGCGGGGTGGTCTCACTGACCCTGTCGGCGGCCCGGGACCTCGCCGACTCGGCCATCCGCGTCGTCACGATCGCGCCGGGGCTGTTCGACACCCCGCTGCTGTCGGGCCTGCCGGAGAAGGCGCGGTCCCAACTGGGCGCCGCCGTACCGCATCCGTCCCGGCTCGGCTCACCTGACGAGTACGCCGCCCTGGTCACCCACATCCTCGACAACCCGATGCTCAACGGCGAGGTCATCCGCCTCGACGGCGCCCTGCGCATGCCCCCGCGCTGAACCCCCGCACCGACAAGGCCCGTTGACCCGCTCTCCCTGTCGAGAGCGTCGCCCGGAAAGAGAACCCGCATGGCACACGCCGTACAACACCTGTCGTCGGAAACGGCATTGGCCGAGCCGCCCGTTCAACTGCTTGACCCATCAGGGGCATTGGGTACAGATACCCGGCTGCCTCTCGACCTGGCGACCGTCGACCTCCCCGCCCTCTACCGCGACATGGCGCTCGTCCGCCGTCTGGACACGGAGGCCATCGCCCTTCAACGGCAAGGGGAGTTGGGCCTGTGGCCGTCACTGCGCGGGCAGGAGGCGGCACAGGTCGGGGCGGCGTACGCGCTGAACGAACGGGACATGGTCTTCCCCACCTACCGCGAACACGGTGTGGCCTGGTGCCGAGGGCTCGACCCGGTGTCGCTGCTCGGGCTCTTCCGGGGTACCACGCTGGGCGGTTGGGACCCCTACGAACACCACTTCAACCTGTACACGCTGGTCATCGGCGCGCAGACCCTGCACGCGGTGGGCTACGCCATGGGCCTGTACCGGGACGGCAGCACCGGCTCGGGTGATCCCGACCGCGATACGGCCGTGCTGGCGTTCCTCGGCGACGGCGCGCTGAGCGAGGGCGAGACGAACGAGGCGTTCATCTGGGCCGCCGCCCAGAACCTGCCGGTGGTGTTCTTCTGCCAGAACAACCAGTGGGCCATCTCCGCCCCCTACAGCGTGCAGAGCCGGATCCCCGCGGCTCAACGGGCCGCCGGATACGGCTTTCCCGGCATCCGCGTGGACGGCAACGACGTCCTGGCCTGCCTCGCCGCGACGCGCCACGCCCTGCACCAGGCACGAACCGGCGGTGGCCCCACGCTGATCGAGGCCGTCACCTACCGCGTCAACGCCCATACGACGGCCGACGACGCGACGCGTTACCGGGCCGCCGAGGAGACCGAGGACTGGACGGCCCGGGATCCGCTGGAACGGCTACGCGCGCATCTTGGGTCCGTGGGCGCCGTGAACGACGAGTACTTCACCGACCTCGAACAGCGCGAGCGAGCTCTGGCCGAGCAACTGCGCGCAGACTGCCGGGAGTTGGCGGACCCCGACGCCTCCTCGCCCTTCGAGCACACCTACGCGCAGATGCCCGCCGGTCTGCGCCAACAGCTGCGCGAGCACCTGGAGTTCGTCTCCACCGGCCCGCAGGACGGGGAGAGCAAATGACCGTCTCCATGGTGAAGGCCCTCAACGACGGCCTGCGTCAAGCCCTGACCGACGATCCCCAAGTCCTGCTCATGGGCGAGGACATCGGCCGGCTCGGCGGTGTGTTCCGCGTGACCGACGGACTGCGCAAGGAGTTCGGCGACCTGCGAGTGGTCGACACCCCGCTGGGCGAGGCGGGCATCGTCGGAGCCGCGATCGGACTCGCGATGCGCGGCTATCGGCCCGTCTGCGAGATCCAGTTCGACGGCTTCGTCTACCCGGCGGCGAACCAGATCATCACCCAACTCGCCAAGCTCCGACACCGCTCGGCCGGCCGCATCTCCCTGCCCGTCGTGATCCGCATCCCCTACGGCGGTGGCATCGGCTCGATCGAGCACCACTCGGAGTCGCCGGAGACGTACTTCGCCCACACGGCCGGGCTGAAGGTGGTCACCTGCGCCACCCCGCACGACGCGTTCCACATGATCCAACAGGCCGTCGCCGACGACGACCCCGTGGTCTTCCTCGAACCCAAGCGGCACTACTGGACCAAGGGAGAGATCGACCCGGCCTCGCCCCTCCCGCTGGAGCAGGCCGTCGTCCGCCGCGCGGGGACGGACGTGACACTGATCGGCTACGGCCCGACCGTGCCCATCGCCCTGGAGGCGGCCGACGTCGCGGCGGAGGAGGGCCGCAGCGTGGAGGTCGTGGATCTGCGCAGTCTGTCCCCGTGGGACGTCACGACGGTCCGCGCGTCCGTGCACCGCACCGGGCGGGCGGTCGTCGTCCATGAGGCAGCCTTCTCCCACGGGTTCGGCGCGGAGGTCGCCGCACGGCTGCAGGACGAGGAGTTCCACTACCTCGAAGCGCCCGTCGTGCGGGTCACGGGATACGACACCCCGTACCCGCCCAGCCGCCTGGAGTCGGACTGGCTTCCCGGTGTCGACCGGATCCTCAACGCCATTGACCGCAGCCTGAGTTACTAGGAGGGGCGCCGTCGTGACGAGCCCGCAGCAGTTCTTGCTCCCCGACGTCGGCGAGGGTCTGACGGAGGCGGAGATCCTCGCCTGGTCGGTACAGCCCGGCGATGTCGTCGAGGTCAACCAGATCATCGTCGAGGTGGAGACGGCCAAGGCCGCCGTCGAACTTCCCTCGCCCTACGCCGGGGTGGTCAGCGCCCTCCACGCGGAGGTGGGGGAGTTGCTTCCGGTCGGCAGACCGCTGATCACGATCGACACCGGCACGTCAGCGGGAGGCGTGGAGGGCGGAGAACCCGACGCCCCGGCTGTGCGGCAGCCGGAACCGCAACAGGCGGAACTGCTCGTCGGATACGGCCCGCAGGGCACCGGCACCGGCCGTCGCAGAAGGCGCCCCGCTCACGCCCAGCCGCAACGTGCGGTCGGCGGGGAGCGAAGTGCCCCGGATCGAGGCGGAGTCAGGCCGGCCGCCAAACCGCCGGTCCGCAAGCTCGCCAAGGATCTCGGGGTCGACCTGACGACCGTCGCCCCCACCGGCCCCGGGAACACCATCACCCGCGAGGACGTCCGGCGCGCGGTCCCGGAGACGCTGCCCGCTCCCGTCCCCGAAACCGCTCGAACCTCCGAAACACGCATACCGATCAGGGGGGTTCGCAAACACACGGCCGCCGCCATGATCGCCTCCGCCTTCACTGCACCGCATGTCACCGAGTTCATCACCGTCGACGTCACCGCGACGATGCGGCTTCGTGAACTCGTCGCCGGGCGACGGGAGTTCCGCGATCTGCGGGTCACTCCGCTGCTGTTCTTCGCCCGGGCCTTCCTGATCGCGCTGGCCAAGACCCCTGAGGCGAACAGCAGTTGGGACGAGGAGGCGCAGGAGATCGTCCTGAAGCACTACGTCAACCTCGGTGTGGCGGCGGCGACGGACCGCGGATTGGTCGTGCCGAACATCAAGGGCGCGGACCGGATGTCGTTGCTCGAACTGGCCCAGGCGCTGGCGGACCTCACCGCGACCGCCCGCGCCGGCCGCACGTCCCCGCAGGACATGAGCGGCGGCACCGTCACGCTGACCAACGTAGGGGTGTTCGGCGTGGACACCGGTACGCCGATCCTCAACCCGGGGGAGGCCGCCATCCTCGCGGTCGGCGCCGTCCGCCGTATGCCCTGGGTCGTGCAGGACGGCGACGGAAACGAACGCATCGAGCCTCGCTGGGTCACCCAGCTCGCGCTCTCCTTCGACCATCGACTCATGGACGGCCGGCAGGGCTCCGAGCTGCTGGCCAATACCGCGCAGATCCTGAACGAACCTGGGCTCGCGATGCTGTGACGGTCGCCGTGCCGGACGGCATGGCGGCCTAAGAGGCAATTTAATTTGCCCATGAGGTTGACGTGGGTGGGGCCGGACCGTGACTCTGTGGGGAGAGCGAGGGCTCTGGAATCCCAGGAGGAGCGGGCTATGGCTACGTTCGTACTCGTACACGGTTCATGGGGTGGCGGCTGGTGTTGGGACCGGTTGCGCCCCCTGTTGGAGAGCGCCGGCCACACGGTTCTCACGCCCACACTCACCGGCCTTGCCGAGCGGAGCGAGCTCTCCGCACCGGACGTCGGCCTGGGCGTCCACGCGCGGGAAATCGCCGAACTCCTTGAATCCGAAGGGGTGGTGGACGCGATCCTGGTCGGGCACAGCTACGGCGGGATGGTGATCACCGGCGCGGCCGCGCTCGCCCCGGACCGGGTCGGGCAGGTGGTGTACGCGGACGCGTTCGCCCCCGTGACCGGCGAGTCGGCGTTCACGATGCTGCCGTGGCTGGAGAAGGCGTTCTCCGAGTCGCCGGGGCCCGCCGAGTGGGAGGTGGCGGCGCTCGACCCCGGGTTGCTCGGGGCGGACGACGAGGCGGCGGCATGGCTGTCGAGCAGGATGACGCCGATGCCGCGCCTCACCCACGAGGAGCCGCTCGGACCCGGCAGTGAGGAAGCCCTGGCGAGCAAGGCGGTCACCTACATCTACTGCGCCGATCAGGCCCTCTTCACCGATATCGCCGCCTCGGCGGAGAAACGGGGATTCCGGGTCGTGGCACTGCACGACATCACGCATGTCGGCCTGCTCACGAGCCCGCACATTCTTGGGCGGGAACTGCTGAACCTCGTATAGACAGAGGCCGTCCGATGTACCTGACAGGCTCGCTCTATTGCCTCTGGGGCATGTTAGTGTGCCGGAATGCCGATCGAGGACACTGATCTCTGGGTTGCCCAACGCCTCAAGGACATGCGGGGTGAGCGGGGCATCACCCTGACGACACTGGCCGAACAGACCGGCATTTCCTCGGCGCATCTGTCGCGCCTGGAGAAGGGTGTGCGCAAGCCGTCCATCGGCGCCCTGCTGCAGATCGCCCGCGTTTACGGCGTATCCATCAGTGAGTTGGTCCAGGAACCCGATCAGGACGACTTCCATCTGGTGCGCGCCGACGCGGCGATGACGCGTGACGGGCAGGACGGCCGGTACACCGTACTGAGCGGACCTCGGGAAACCATGTCCGTCATCCGGGTCGAACTGACACCGGGCAAACACACCAAGACCGCACGGCACGTCGGCGAAGAATGGCTGCATGTGCTGTCGGGGGCGATCACTCTCGACATCTCGGGTGTATCGCTGGAGCTGGACACCGGGGATTCGGTGCATTTCGACTCGTCGAAGGAGCATCGCCTCACCTGCAAGGACGATGCCGTCGCGACCGTCCTGATCGCATCCACAGCGGCGACCGTTCCGATGCGGCACCCCATTCCGGCGTCGTCACGGCGCAACTCGGCGGAACAGCGCTGAGTATGGCGTGAACGCGCAGGGTGCACGTCGGTCATTCCAGGAAAAAGAGGAAGACTCACGATGTCGTCACTCGTCGCGCTGAATCCTGCCGAACTCCCGCCCCTCACCGGCGTGATCTCCCACGGCCTGGCCCTTCCCGACCTCGGTCTCATCTATACGTCCGGGCAGGTCGCATGGGACGCCAAGGGGGAACTCGTCGGCCGGGACGATCTGGCGGCGCAATTCACCAAGGCCTACGAGAACATCGACGCGGTGCTGGCCGCCGGAGGGTCGAGCCGCAGCAAAATCATCAAGGAGACGATCCATCTCGTCGGGTACGACCCCGACAACTCCGCCGCATTGATCTCGCTCATCGCCGGCTGCCGGGGAGCGGGGCAGATTCCTCCCGCGAGTACCTGCGTGGGCGTGGAGACTCTCTTCGCGGAGGGCTATCTCGTCGAGATCGAGGTGGTCGCGACCTTGTGAGCGGTGGGATCGCTCACCCATGCTGCCCCGGGTAGCATTGTTCGGTGACCAAGACGCCAGGAGCTGCCCCGACCAAGGTCGGCATCACGCTCGATCGTGTGGTCGGGGCCGCATTCGATGTCCTGCATCGGGACGGCATCGCCAAGCTGTCGGCCCGGGCGATAGCGGCCGAACTCAATGTCCGGATGAACACGGTCATGTGGCACATCCGGACCAAGGACCGGCTGCTCGGCCTGATGGCGGAATCCATCATGGGCGAGGTCGACCTGGACCACCTGCACGGCGACTGGCGCGAGCAAGTGGCCGAACTGGTCCGGCGGTTGCGGCAGGCGATGCTCGGACACCGGGACGGCGCGCTGCTCGTCGCCGGCACCTTTCCGGTCGAGCCGAGCACGTTGGCCTTTTCCGAGCGGATGGTGACCCTTCTCTTCGAAGGGTGCCCCACCCGTAAGTCGGCCGCGTGGACGTCGTGGAGCCTTTTCTATTTCACGCTCGGCCTTGTTCAGGAAGAACAGGCGACACCGGCCGCGTTCCACGATCGCCTCCGGGAAACGGTGGACGCGGAGCGTTTCCCGGGCCTCCACTCGGTGCTGGAGGACTACGTCTCGATCGACTACAGCGAGCGCTTCGACTTCGGGATCGAGCAGATCCTTCAGTCGGCCCCGACGACCAAACCCCGCCCTCGCGACGGGAGCTGACGGTGCGTCGGGGTGTCGTAGCGCTCGCTGCGTGCTGATTGAGGATGTGCGGTCGCGCCTCAGGATCCGAACGCGGTTTTGGACACCTCGTCCCAGGCCCGCCACTCGTCGAGTCGCGCCTGGTATTCCTTGGTGATCCTTTCCAGCGGGCCCTGACCGAAGAAGATCCGCAGGGGCGGCTGTTCCGCGTCCACCACGATGAGAATCGCGGCGCGCGTCGCGGTCGGATCGCCGCGCCGGGAGGAGATCCCCGACATGGACGCGCGGAAATCGTCATAGGCCGGAAGGCGCTCGGTCTGCACGGCAGAGGGGCCCGCCCATTCGGTGGCGTATCCGGCCGGCTCGACCAGGGTGACCTTGATGCCGAAGTCCTTCACCTCGGCGGCGAGGCTCGCGGTGAAGCCTTCGAGGGCGAACTTGGACGCGTGGTAGAGGCCGAGTCCGGGCAGCGAGGTGACGCCGGCGACGGACGACACCTGGATGATGTGGCCGGAGCCGCGGGCGCGGAGGTGGGGGAGTACCGCCTGGGTGACCCACAGCGCGCCGAACACGTTGATCTCGATCTGGTCGCGGGCCTGCCGCTCGGTCACCTCCTCGACCATGCCGAACAGGCCGTAGCCCGCGTTGTTGATGACGACGTCGAGCTCGCCGAACGTGTCGATCGCCTGCTGCACGGCGTCGAACGCGGCCGTGCGGTCGGCGACGTCGACGCGCAGCGGGAGTACCGCGTCGCCGTACTTCTCGACCAGGTCGTCGAAGGCGGATGCGGAACGGCTCGTCGCCGCGACCCGGTCGCCCCGTTCGAGCGCGGCTTCCGCCCATTCCCGGCCGAATCCCTTCGAGGCTCCGGTGATGAACCACGTCTTCGCCATGATCTTCCTCCAGGGGTGCGTTTTCTTGTTCGGTGACCAACACGACAAGTTAACTTGGTCAGTGACCAAGATGTCAACCTGGAACGGGCCCCTTGTGCGGTGACCAAGCGGTGCGCTACGGTCCTGGTCGGCGACCAAGGTTATTTTGGTGTGAAAGGATCATTCCCGGCCATGAATGCGAATGTGCGCTATCAGGATTTCTTCCACGGTGTGTTCACGTGGATATCCGGTCTGTGTAACGCCGGGAATCGCGGCACCCTCGACGACATTCACCGGTTCTGGGCAGCCGACGCGCGCATCATTACCTGCGGTCACGTCAGGGCGGCCGGCGTCGAGGAGCTGCGGAAGCATTTCGGGATCTATCCACAGCAGTACGAAGAGGTGGAGATCCGGGAGCCGTACAGATATCTGGAGTCGGGGGACGACGTCGTCATCGAGTACGACATCCTGATCCGCGGACGACGTCATGAAGGTGCCGCGGACGGTGCGGATGCCGACCGGCGGGAATTCCGTGTGATGGCGATCTTCTCCATCGCCGACGGCAAGATCTCGGAAATGCGTCAGGTCACCGGCGTCAAGGCGGGGGACGCCTGACTGCCGCTGCCGTCAGTGCCCGACGCACCTGATCCGCGCCCCCGTTGTACGGGAGACGCGGATCAGGTGTAGCGGGTCAGGGCGCCGGTTCAGGACTTTACGGGCTTGCCGCGCCCCCACGCCCAGGCCAGGCGGTCGGCGCCGGACTGGTTCGTGGTGACCAGCCATGGGCGGGCCGCGTCGCCGATGAGCTTCTGGATCGAGTACGTGTCGTCGGTGCGCAGGCCGGGCCAGTACACCGAGCCCATGCCGAGCTTGCGGAACGTGTCGGTGTCGGCCTGGATGAAGTTCACCGAATTGTCCGTGGGCGTCGGGACGTTGTAGTTGAGGCCCGTGGTCATCGGGGCGCCGAACTCGTCGGCCACCGTGCGGTTCGCGCAGTCGCCGAGACGCTCCTTGAGGTCGCTCACCCACTGGTCGTAGGTCGCGTAGTCCTTCCAGAAGCCGTAGTGGTGCAGCGAGAGGTACGTGCCCTTCAGGCGCGGGTCGGCGCAGACCGTGGTGACGTGGTCGTTGTAGCCGGCGCCGCTGACGAAGACGCGGTTGCGCGGCACCTTGGAGTAGGTGTCCAGCCACTTGGCGGCGAGGTCGGCCCACTCGGTGTCGGTGTATCCGTGGGGCTCGTTCATCGGCTCGAAGTAGACGCGCTGGTTGTGCTGGTAGGCCTTCACCACGGTGTTCCACATGGGCCAGTACGTGGCGGGGTCGTCGATGAAGCCGTCCTTGTTGGCGCCCGTCCCCTCCCAGTACGAGACGATGACCTTGAACCCCTGTGCCGTCGCCGCGTCGATCACCCCGCGGTACGACTTCCAGTAACTGCCGTTCACCGTGTACGGGTTGATGGGCAGCCGCACCGTGTTGGCGCCGAGGTTGGCGCGGAACGCCGCGATCACCCGGGTCGCCTTCGCATACGTCTGGGCGTAGCTGTCGGAGAGCGACAGGCCGGACAGGACGACCGGGTCGTCGGCGTAATTGTCGCGCGGGTCGGCCCAGTTGACGCCCTTGAACTGGGAGGTGTTCGTGCTCGGCGCGGCGGAGGCGGGGCTGCCGGCGAGTGTGGTGCCGGTGACCGCGGCGATCGCGACGGCCACGAAGGTGGCCCGCAGGCGGGTTCTGGCGGGGTTGGTGCGCATCGACTTGCCCTTTCAGGAATGGCGACTCCGCGCATGGCGAGGCCTGCGCGCGGCTGAGCGGCCGTCGGAACGGATACCGGGCGGGACGGATGACGTCGGCTCGTCGTCCCAAGTCCCGGTGCACTCCGTGGTGTTGGGGGAGTACGGGCTCGGTGGGCCCTGCTCGCCGGGAGCCTCCTGTCCCCCTTCCTCCACCGACCGCGACGCGATGTTTACGTAAACATGCTGCGGTCGCAGCACCGACCGGATCTGTCGGCCGGGCCGGACTGGAGATGTTTACGCAAACATGGCGGCGCCGGAATCGTGGCATCCGGCACCGCCGTCGTCAAGGTTTCCCGCACGTAACGTCGCCCGCGTCCCGCGGCGGGGCTACGGCTTGATGCCCACCCCGGTCCACAGGCTGACCTTGGCGTCCGTGGGCGCCTGGTCCTCGGACCACTCCTCGGTCACGGGCTCGGGGCGCCAGCGGTGCCCGACGGAGATGCCCGGGTCGAGCAGGTCGAGCCCGGTGAAGAAACGCGCGACCTCGTCCCGCGTACGGACCTTCACCGGTGTCCCGCCCTCCTCGTAGATCGCGGTGACCTTCGCCCAGGGCTCGGGGTCGAAGTCAGCGGTGACGTGGCTGATGGCCAGCGCGCTGCCCGAAGGCAGGACCGACAGCAATCGGTCCACGAGCCCGTACGGGTCCTGCTCGTCGGTGACGAAGTGCAGCAGCGCGTTCAGGGACAGCGCGACCGGCTGGTCGAAGTCGAGTATCTCGGCCACTTCGGGGGAGTTGAGGAGCGTATCGGGGTCGTTCACGTCCGCCTGGACGTACGCGGTGCGCCCCTGTTGGGTGCTGCGCATCAGGCGCTCGGCGTACTTCAGGACCAACGGGTCGTTGTCGGCGTAGACCACCCGGGCCTCGGGCACCACGGACTGGGCGACCTGGTGCAGGTTCGGCTCGGTGGGGATGCCCGTGCCGATGTCGAGCCATTGGCGGATGCCGTACTCCTGGGCGAGCACGCGGGTGGCCCGGTGCATGAACGCGCGGTTCTCCCGGCCGGCGACGAAGACGCCGGTGAAGATCTTCGAGACCGCTTCGGCCGCCTGCCGGTCGACCTCGAAGTGGTCCTTGCCGCCCAGGTAGTAGTCGTACATGCGGGCGGAGTGCGGCCTGCTGGTGTCGATCTCCCGCGCGCTGGCGTTGGTCATGCTCTCCCTCTCAAGTGGTGTACGTCGGCGTCTCGGGCAGGTCGCAGCCGGGCCGGCTCCAATTCCCCACGCCCGTGGTCCGGTTCAGCCTGCCATCAGATGGTCGGCCAGGCCCCGCTTGACCCCGTCGACGAACGCGGCCATCTCCTGGGGCGTGTAGATCAAGGCGGGTCCGGCGGGATCGGTCGACTGGCGCAACGCGACGCGCCCGTCGGCCAGTTGCTTGGTCTCCACGCACTGACCCCCGTTGGGACCGCTCCAGGGGCATTCCCAGCCCTGGTCGCCGAGGTTCGACGCGGGCATCCCGTTGTAGACCTTGTCGTCGGTGGTGGTCATGAGTACTCCTTGCGCATGCGGTTCAAGATCGCCTTGCTGTCCGCGGACGAGGTCAGCAGCGACATCCTGTTGTGCGCTTCCAGGTGGGCCACGACGTCGGAACGCTGGTCCAGGTACATGGAGGCGGAGAGGATCTCGCTGTAGACGACATCGGGCAACTCGGGTTCCTCGAACCGGAAGTAGGTGAAGGGTGCGCACGCCCCCACGTGGGCACCCGCCGAGAACGGGACGATGTCAACACTGACGTGGTCCAGTTCCGAGACCTCCAGAAGCCGGTCTATCTGGTTCCGCATGACCGCGGGACCGCCCACCACCCGGTGGAGCACGGCTTCCTCCAGCACCGCCCACAGCGTGGGCGAGTCCGGCTTCTCCAGCAGACTCTGGCGGCGCAGACGTAACTGCACCCGCCGTTCGAGGTCTTCGTCGTTGTCGTTCGGGAAGCCGCCGCTCAGTACGCCTCGCGCGTAGTCGTACGTCTGCAGAAGTCCCGTGACGTAGTGCGGTTCATAGGTACGCAGGGTCTTGGCGCCGGTCTCCAGGCTCACATAGGCCGTGAACCAGCCCGGGAGCACATCGCGGTAGGCGTGCCACCAGCCGGGCTCGTTCGCGCGGTCGGCGAGGGCGACGAACTCCTCGATCTCCTGACGGTCGGCGCCGTAGGTCTCCAGCAGCTTCTCGACGTAGAGCGGTTTGAGGCCTACCTCGGCCTTCTCCAGGCGGCGGATGGTCAGCGAGGTCACCCGCAGCGCCCTGGCGGCGTCCTCCAGGGACACCCCCGCACCCTGTCGCCACTCCTGCAGCCGCCGGCCGAGGATCATGCGGAGAACCGTGGGTGCACCCGCGCCGGTACTCGACCGAGCTTCGCTCACGCCCAACCTCCTGAGGGACTGTCACCGGCATTAGTCTGACAGCGACTTGCTGATGCCGCCAGACAGAATCCGTCGTTCTGAAATTATCAGGGAGTCGGTTGCAGCTTGAACTGAGCTATGGGCATAGTTACTTGTGTGAGCGATCTAGGCCGCCCGCCGGAACTCCCCAAGTCCGGCAGGCCTGTTGCTGATGCTGTGCGTCTCCCGCCTGCGCCCGCCCCCGATGGAAGGCGAACCACCGTGTCCCCCCACACGACTCCCTCCCCGCAGCTTTTAGACGTCGTCCGCCCGGACCTGGCGCACTGGATGGAACTTCCCGCGCACCGCTCCGGCGTCCGGGTCGCCCGGCACGCCATGGGCGCGCAGTTGGCCAAGTGGCGCCTGCCCGAAGAAGTGCGCGACGACGCGGTCCTGCTCATCTCCGAGCTGGCCACCAACGGCGTGTGCCACACACCCAGCGCGAGACTCCTGTGCGGTATAGGACTCGTCACCGACCGTAGTCTGCGCATCGAGGTCCATGACCACGACTACACGGGCAGTGATCTTTCCCGCTGCGAGCCGTGCCTCGACGACGAGAGCGGGCGCGGCCTGTTCATCGTGCAGGCGATCGCGGACACCTGGGGGGTCGACCGGTCGGCGCTCACCGGCGGCAAAGCCGTGTGGGCCACCCTGTCCACCGGCTACTGACGCCGGACACCCGGAGGGGGCGAGGACGCCCGCGGCCTGTTCAGGTGGTCGCGGGCGTCAACTCGGCCAGCAGCAGCGTGCGGTCGTCCGCCCCGGGCGTCGCGTACGGGGCGCTCAGCAACCGCTCGCACAGCGAGGGGAACCCCTCGGGGCCGCCGACGGGCGTGGGCTCGGCGGCGGCCGTGTCGAGGGACCGGGCCAGGCCGGCGATCTCCTGGTCGATGTCGGCGTGCCGCGACTCGACCAACCCGTCGCTGTACAACAGCAGCAGGGCCGGTTCGTCGATGGTCAGCACCGTGGCCTCGTAGTTGCCGGTGCCGAGCCCCAGCGGCAGACCCGCGCTGGCGAGCGTGACCGGTACGGCCGGTCCCTGCGGGCCGCGCAGCAGCGGCGGCGGATGCCCGGCGCCGACGAGGGTGCACGTGTGCGCCTGCGCGTCCCACTCGGCGTAGATGCAGGTCGCGAAGGACGCGCCCGGGGTGTCGTACGCCAACTCGTCGAGTCTTCGCAGGAGTTCGGGCGGCTCCATGTCGAGCCGGGCCAGGGTGCGCACGGCCGTACGCAACTGGATCATGGCCACGGCGGATTCGGGGCCGTGGCCCATCGCGTCGCCGACGACCAGGCCGACCCGGCCGCCGGGGCGGGGCAGGACGTCGAACCAGTCGCCGCCGATGATGTTGCCCTGGCCGGCCGGGAGATAGCCGTGCGCGATACGGCAGCCGTGGAACGCCTGGGCCGGGTCCGGGAGCAGGCTGTTGCGGATGGCCAGCGCGGTGCGGCGCTCGCGTTCGTAACGGCGCGCGTTGTCCAGCGCGACGCTCGCCCGGGCCGCCAGCGACTCGACGGCCACGGCCTCGCCGGGCAGGAACGGGTCCCGGTCCGGGCCGCGCGTGCAGGCGACGAACCCGACGGTGGCGCCGCGCAGTTGGAGCGGGACGACGAGGAAGGACGCCGTCCCCAGCAGATCGTCTATGCGCTGGGCATCGCCGCCCGCGGAGGCCAGCAGCCGCTCGGAGGTGTGCTTGTCCACCGCGTCGAGCAACTGCGTATGACCACTGGCGAGGGCGCGCGCGTACGGCGTCTCGCGCGGGAAGACGACCACCTCGCCGACCGGCAGCACACCGTCCCAGGCCTCGGGCGCCTCCGTGCCCACCCGCACCGCCAGCCGACGCGCCTCGATCTGGGGCGGATCCACGGCGGGATACGCGTTCTCCTCCAACACCCAGCGCTCCAGCAGATACACCGACGCCGCGTCGCAGAACCCGGGCGTCAGCGCGTGCACGACATGGCTGCCGGTCAGCCGCAGGTCGAGCTCCGAGCCGATCACGTCCGCGGCGGGGGCGAAGACCTGCCTGCGGCGTGGGGGCCCGGCAGAGGGGGCGTCACCGCGGTGACTGCGCGCATCGTTCCGCAGGGTCGTGCCTTTCCGGGTGGGGGACCGGCCGCGTGGCGTGGGGGGCAAGCGGTCTGCCGTGCTTTCCTCGGCAACTATATGATGACGCGTCAAGGATCTTCGGGCGAAGGGAAGTTGTGGTGCCGGACAGTGGAGGCCTGCCGCAGGGGATCGACCCGCACAAGGCGAGTGTCGCCCGAATGTACGACGCGATGCTGGGCGGTGAACACAATTTCGCCATAGACCGCGAGGCGTTGGCGGCCTTCACCGCGATCGACCCCCAGGTCCGCACCCTGGCCCGCGCCAACCGCGACTTCCTCGGCCGGGCCGTGCGCTTCCTGGTCGCCTCCGGCGTACGGCAGTTCATCGACCTCGGCTCGGGCATCCCCACCCAGGGCAACGTCCACGAGGTCGCGCAGGCCGCCAGCCCCGGAGCCCGCGTCGTCTACGTGGACAACGACCCGGTGGCCGTCGCCCACAGCACCTCCCTCCTCGCCGACAACCCCGACGCGGACATCGTGGACGGCGACATCCGCAGACCGGCCGACGTCCTGTCCTCGCCGCAGGTACGGAAGTTGATCGACTTCGAGCAGCCCGTCGCCGTCCTGATGATCACGATCCTGCACTTCGTCACACCCGCCGAGGACCCGGCCGGCATCGTCGCCGCCTTCCGCGACGAACTGCCCGACGGCGGCTGGCTGGCCATGAGTCACGCCACCAACGAGGACCGCCCGGACACGGCGGCCGCCGTGGGCAAGCTGTACAGCTCCAGGGCCACTTCGCCCGTCACCGCCCGTTCCTACGACGAGATCCTCGGCCTGTTCGACGGCTTCGACCTCGTCGAGCCCGGCCTGACCTACGTCCCCCTGTGGCGCCCCGACCCGACGGACGAGATCCCGGAGAACCCGTCCGAGTACTGGGTCTACGCGGGCGTCGGCCGCAAGAGCGCCTAACACGGGCTACCGGCCTCTGCTCTGACGCACCGTCAACATGCTTGTCGCGGAACGGAGTCTGGGCGCGCTCACGGTGAGAGTCACCCGGCCCGGTCTCCTGGCCGGCCGGAGGATCGCCAGCGCCCGCCCGTGCCAGGTGTGCCGGCGGGGTTGCCGGAAGCTGTCCACGTTGTGCGGGTTGCCGTTGCCCACGGCGGCGAGTTCGCCCGCTCCGGCGACCTGGAACGTCACCGGGACCGTCGCGTCCGGCACCAACCGCCCATGCCTGTCGACGACTTCGACGCGTACATGCGCGAGGTCGTCACGGCTCGTGGTGAGGTGGGGGACGTCCGACACGAGCCGCAGGGCCGCCGGGGCGCCGACCGTCGTCAGCGTCGTACGGCCGATCTCCCTACCGTCGCGCGAGGCGACCGCCGTCAACTCCCCTTGCGCGTAAGGCACGGTGAAGGTGGCCATCGCCCGCTCCGGAGTCGTCGCGGACCCGCCCGGGAGCTCGGCGCCGTCGAGCAGCAGCCGTGCGCTGTCGCCCGGTGTGTAGACGTGCACCGTCATCGGGTGGCCGGGCTCGACGTCCCAGGTCCAGCTCGGCAGTTCGTCGAAGTAGCCCCACCAGACGGCGACTTGCTCGGTGCCGGGCAGTGTCGGGCGCTCCACCAGCAACTCCACCGGGCTGAGCCCGGAGACCGCGGCCCGCCAGTGGTTCTGCGGTTTGCGGCTGCCGATGAGGTCGATGTCCCCGCAGTTGCCCTGGAAGTAGGGGTACGGGTAGCCGAAGCCGCCCCAGGAGTGGTGCAGGGTGCGGGCGATCGACCAGCCGGGCATGACGCTCTGGTCGCCGATGCCCGCGGCCGTTCCCTCGGGTGCCATCGGGGTCTTGCCGATGCCGGACTCGCCGAGATAGTCCCAGGCGGCCCAGACCCAACTCCCCACCGCCCAGGCGTTGTCGTTCACGAACGTCGTGTCCTGGTGGATCGTCGCGGGGAAGCCCTCGCTCTGCGTCATCGCGCGCTCGGGATGCGCGTCGTGCATCGGGCCGTAGCCCTTGCCGTTCGCGTTGTAGTGCACGTCGCCCACGTCGACGTAACTCCAGGACGGATCGTCCGCACTGAATGTCGAGCCGCCGCCCAAGGTGATCGGACGGGTCCGGTCCAACGAACGGAGCCGGGCGGCCAGTTGGGCTCCCCGGACGCCGTTCGTCGCGTCGGTGATCTCGTTGCCCAGCGACCAGATGACCACGCTGGGATGGTTGCGGTCCCGCAGCACCGTGCCGGTCAGGTCCCGCTCCCACCACTCGGCGAAGTACACGGAGTAGTCGTCGGGGTTCTTGCCGGTGTCCCACATGTCGAAGAACTCGTCCATGACCAGCATGCCCAGCCGGTCACAGGCGTCGAGCAGAGCTGGCGTCGGTGGATTGTGGGCGGTGCGCAGCGCGTTGAAGCCGGCCTCCTGGAGGATCTCGACCCGGCGTTCCTCGGAGCGGTCGAGCGCCACGGCCCCCAGCGGCCCGTGGTCGTGGTGGACACATCCCCCGACGATCTTGACGGGCTCGTCGTTGAGCAGGAAGCCGACCTGGCCGTTCCAGACCAGCGAACGGATTCCGAACCGGGTGGTGACGGTGTCGACGACCTGCCCACGCACCACCACCTCGGCGCGTGCGGTGTAGAGGTTCGGAGATCTCGGGGACCACAGAGCCGGCCGCTCGACGTCAACGTCCAGAGAGGAAACGGCAGTTGCGCCGCCCGACGCGATCGCCTGCGCGGGAGCCTGCCGTACGCCTACGGCGTTCCCGTCCGGATCGAGGACCGTGACCCGCACGTGTGCCGACGTGGGCCGGGTGCCGAGGTTGGCGACCGACACCTCCACGCGAGCGAGTGAACGGCCCTTGTCCACCACGGGTGTTGTCACGTGGACGCCCCAGAGCGGGATGCGCACGGCGCCCGTCACCGTCAGCCAGGTGTGGCGGTAGATGCCCGAGCCCGAGTACCAGCGGCTGTTGCGGCCGCTGTTGTCGACGCGCACGGCGAGCACGTTGGGCCCCGTCGGGGCGAGGTGCGGGGTCAGGTCGTACGCGAACCCCGTGTAGCCGTAGGGGTGGAAGCCCAGGTGGACGCCGTTGAGCCACACGTCGGCGTTCTGGTGGACGCCGTCGAAGCGCAGCTCGGTGTGGCGTCCTTCGCCGGTCGGTGTCGTGAAGTGCTTGCGGTACCAGGCGATTCCGCCCACCGTGTATCCGGTCGAGCCGCCGTTCTGGCTGTGCTGTGTGTCGAACGGGCCGATCACCTGCGGAGGTTGGGGCAGTGTGGGGTCGGGGTCCTTCAGCACGAGGAGGGACGGGTCGCTCGTCGCGCCGCCGTCGGGGGAGCCGCCGTAGGAGAGGTCCTCGATGCTCCAGTCGTGCGGGAGGTCGAGCGGTCGCCAGGACGTGTCGTCGAAGGACGGTGTCCCGGCTCCGGTCGGGTCGCCGAGGCGAAAGAGCCAGCCCTCGTCGAACGATTGCTCACGTGCCGAACTCGACGCGGCGGATTGGTCGTTGGCGGCCGCGGAGGTCGGCTGTGCGAGGGTCGCGCCCGCGGCGATCGCGCCGAGCTGTAACGCGCGGCGGCGTGTCACACCGCCCAACTCCGTTGTGCCGTCGCCGTCGCGGTCTTCTCCGGTCGTCGTCATGTCGGCCACCCCACCCACTTCATTCGGTATGTCGAACGGGAGTCAGCATGCTGAACTGTCGTAGACGTGACAGGAGTAGAGGCGTGGGGTCGCCGGGTCAAGACGTGCGACGGAAACGAGGTGCGCGCCCCGAATTTGACCGGATGAGGGGGAGTGAGGCGCGAGAAGCGGGGCAGGGGGCTCTTGTCGGTAGTTCCTTCGGACGAATGGGGTGGGCGTTATGGCAGCCGTGACGGCAGCGGAGGCACCGGCCACGGCAGGGCGGCGGACGACGGCGGGGGAGGCGCTCCCGATGATCGCGGAGCCGTCCAAGGTGAGCCCGAAGGACGCGCGTGAGCTGTCGCGCCAGTTCTTCGACCGGCTGACCTCGCTGGAGGAGGGCACCCACGAGCACCAGTACGTGCGCAACACCCTGATCGAGATGAACCTCTCCCTCGTGCGCTACGCGGCCGCGCGCTTCCGCAGCCGCAGCAACAACGAGATGGAGGACATCGTCCAGGTCGGCACGATCGGACTCATCAAGGCGATCGACCGGTTCGAGCTCACCCGCCAGGTGGAGTTCACCTCGTTCGCCGTCCCCTACATCGTCGGCGAGATCAAGCGCTTCTTCCGCGACACCAGCTGGGCCGTCCATGTGCCGCGCCGGCTGCAGGAGGCCCGCGTCGAGCTGGCCAAGGCGACCGAGGAACTGCGGTCCCGCCTGGGTCGTACGCCCACCACGCGTGAACTGTCCGAGCTGATGTGCCTGACCGAGGAAGAGGTCATCGAGGCCCGCAAGGCGTCCAACGGCTACACCTCCTCCTCGCTCGACGCGGCGCTCAGCTCCGACGCGGGCGCCGAGGGCGAGACCGTGCTGGCCGATGTCATCGGCGAGGACGACCCGGGGCTCGAACTGGTCGACGACCTCAGCTCCTTGGCCCCCCTCATCGCCGAACTCGACGAGCGCGAGCGGAAGATCATCCACATGCGCTACGTCGAGGAGCGCACCCAGGCCGAGATCGGCGAGGAACTCGGCATCTCCCAGATGCACGTGTCCCGGCTCATCAGCCGGATGCTCCGCCGCCTCCGCGCGGGGCTGCTCGATCCCGCGGTCGTCTGACGGGCCGATCCGGCCCAACAATCCGGGCTGTTGGGTGCTTTCACCCTCCCCGGATGTCCGTTCTGGGGCACTCTCGTACTGTGGCCGGGGCGGGCCCCCCCGCCGCCCCCCCCCCCCCGCCGGGGTGGGGGGGGGGGGGGGGGGGGGGGGGGGGGGGGGGGGGGTGGGGGGGGGGCCCCCCCCCACGGGGGGGGGGGGGGGTGGGGGGCCCGGGGCGGACACCGCGG